>CAVZAJ010000014.1:0-137150 GCA_963773295.1 uncultured Alphaproteobacteria bacterium | reverse complement strand
CCATCGAGAAGCCCATGAACGGCATTCACATCATGCACCAGCGAGGAGCAATAGGCCGCCGTAAAGCCGCGGTAGCTCATCGCATCAAGCGGCGCCGGCACGGCACGCGCCACCTGTTCCTGCTGCTTGGCCTTCACCGAGGCAATCAAGTCCGGCGCCACGTCATCGCCTTGGCGCCACGCGTGGTGCTTGATGAAGGGCCAGGCATCCGGGTCATTCACTTCAACACTCACATAGCGCAAAGTTTTCGCCGTGCCCGGCATGCGTCCCAGGGCCGCTTCATAACTCGGATCGAAGCGTTTCATGTAGCCGACCTGCAGGACCTTCCCTGCCCGGTCCCGCGCCGCGATCAGGTCGTCAATATCGCCCGGCGCGTAACACAGAGGCTTCTCGCAGAACACGTGGAAACCGCGCGTGAGGGCGGCAAGGATCTGTTCATGGTGCAGTGGGTCAGGCGAGGCAATGACAACCGCATCAAGCGGCAGGCCCAGAACGTCTTCAATGCTCTCAAAAGTCTTAAGCCCAAATTCTTCGCTGACGAAGGCGCGCGCTTTTGCGGAAGGATCGCAAACCCCCAAAATCTCAAACTGGCGTTTTAGCTTCATCAGGTTCGGAATATGCTCAATCTGGGCAATTCCGCCTGCACCGATGACGCCAACCTTCAAACGCTGCATCCCCACCCACCTTCGGACATGAAACTTGTCTCTTGATCTGGCTTGAGACTATAACTGGATTGGTTCTAATGTTAGAACCAGAACGCGATAATTTTTAGGAACCATGGTGGCGACAGCTTTCCCCATAGATGGCCTGGTGATTGACCGCAGCCTCGCCAGCAATTTGCATCGCCAACTCTACAGCCAGCTTCGCGGCCTCATCGAACGCCGGGTTCTGCCAAGCGGCACGGCCCTTCCATCGACCCGCCTTCTCACCAAGGACCTAGCGGTGGGCCGCAACACCGTCATCGCCGCCTACGAACAACTGGCCCTTGAAGGCTATCTCCTGATGCGGCGCGGCTCGCCGCCCCTGGTAATGGATCTTCCCACGCCCGCAAAAGCAGCGAAGAAGCCGCCCATCGAAATCGGCAGCACCATCTCGGCCCGCGGTAAAATCATGCTGGCCCAGCCCCATCACCACGGCAGCCCGGGCCTTGTTGCGTTTCATCCCGGCCTGCCGGATTCCGACAATTTTCCCTTCACCACCTGGTCGAAGCTGCTCAGCAAGAGGACAAAGCTAGCCCGCCACGACCTGTTCGGCACCTATCATGTCGGCGGCTACCCGCCCCTGTGCGAAGCCATCGCCCGCTATCTCACCGCATCGCGCGGGATGACCTGCAAGCCGGAGCAGATCGTCATCACCAATGGCGCGCAATCAGCCTTTGATCTGCTGGCGCGGATCCTCATCGATCCCGGTGACACGGTGTGGCTTGAAGAGCCTGGATACTACGGTGCTGGTTCCGCCTTCCTTTCGGCAGGGGCCAACCTCGCGCCGCTCCGGGTGAGTGACAATGGCTGGGACCTTGAGCCGCCGCCCGTGCCGCCGCGTCTCATCTTCGTAACGCCCTCCTGCCACCATCCGCTGGGCGTCACCATGCCCATGGAACAGCGCCTCAATCTCATCCACATGGCGGAAAGCTGGAACTCCTGGATCATCGAAGACGATTACGACAGCGAGTACCGCTTCCAGGGCCAGCCCATTCCGGCCCTGCAGGGCATCAGCGCCTCAAACCGGGTTGTCTATGTGGGAACCTTCGCCAAGATCCTGTTCCCGGCCATGCGCCTGGGTTTTCTCGTCGTCCCGGAAGCCTTCCGTGAAGGCCTCGTCGCGGCCTTGAGCGTAACCGGCCAGTTTCCGCTGCTCCTCACCCAGGCGGCCCTGGCCGATTTCATCAACGAAGGCCATTTCGCCCGGCACTTGCGCCGCATGCGCAGGCTGTATGCGGCACGGCGGCAATACTTCATGGAAATCTGCGAGGACTATCTCAGCCCCTGGCTCCGCCTGCGCCGCACCGAGTCTGGCATCCAGCTTGTCGGACTGTTTCACCAGAACCATGACGACAAGGCGGTGGCCGCGGCAGCCCGCGCCCACGGCGTGAATGTCTCGCCTCTCTCAATCCAGTATCGTCACGGCCAGGCTCAACGCGGGCTCCTGATGGGCTTTGCCGCCGCCGACGAGAAGACAACTAAAAAGGCCATGGGAAAACTGCGTGATGTGCTTCATATGACGATGGGATAAGGTCAAGGCATTCATCGCCATGCTCGAGGAAAAACATTCATGACAAGCCGGAAATTCAATCAGCCCTTGGGCGGCAATGAAATGCCGCGCTTCGGCGCCCCTGCCACCATGATGCGCCTGCCGGCCCAACCCACGGCCAAAGGGCTCGATGCCTGCTTCGTCGGCATCCCGCTCGATATCGGCGCTTCAAACCGCCCCGGCACACGCTTCGGTCCGCGCCAGATCAGGGCCGAGTCCTGTTTCGTCCGTCCTTATAACATGGCCACCCGGGCCGCACCCTATGAAAGCCTGATGGTGGCAGATATCGGCGATGTCGCCATCAACACATTCAATTTGCCGAAATGCATGGACATCATCACCGGCGCCTACAACGCAATTCTCGCTGAAGACTGCAAACCTTTGACGCTGGGCGGCGATCACACCATCGCCTATCCCATCCTCCGCGCCATGGCGAAAAAGCATGGTCCCGTGGGCCTCATCCATGTCGATGCCCATGCCGATATCAATGAGGCCATGTTTGGCGAACCCATCGCCCACGGCACGCCCTTCCGCCGCGCCGTTGAAGACGGGCTGCTCGATACCAAGCGCTGCATCCAGATCGGCCTGCGCGGCACGGGCTATGCGGCGGACGATTTCGATTGGCCGCGCCGCCAGGGCTTCCGCGTCGTGCAGGCCGAGGAATGCTGGCACAAATCGCTCACGCCGCTCATGGAGGAAGTGCGCAAGCAGATGGGCTCCGGCCCCGTCTACCTGAGCTTCGACATCGACAGCCTCGACCCCGCCTTCGCGCCCGGAACCGGCACCCCGGAAATCGGCGGCCTCACCACGGTTCAGGCGCTGGAAATCATCCGGGGTTGCTGGGGATTGAATTTGGCGGGCTGCGATCTCGTTGAAGTTTCGCCGCCCTATGATCCCTCCGGCAACACCGCGCTCACCGCCGCCAATCTCCTGTTTGAAATGCTCTGCGTTCTGCCCGGGGTTGAACGACGGTAAAACCGTTCTGGCCTTCGCTGGCACTAACCAGCCTTCCGCCAGCCCCATTGGTTCGCAAGCTCCAGGCATGTGCGCCATGGCTCGATGGCGCCGGTGGTCGAAAGGCTGCGCAAGGAAGCCGCCGCCGAGGCATGCGCAAGGGCGAGAGACTCGTCAACGCTCCACCCTTCATGCACGCCATAAAGCATGCCCGCCGCGAATGCATCGCCTGCGCCATTAGCTCCGGCGACAAGCTCGCGCGGGATCTGCGTGGACGGCTTGGTGAAAACCTTGCCGTCGCGGGTAACCGCAATGGCGATGACCGGGCAATGCACAACCACCAGGTCCATGGCGCCGTTTTCCAGCACCTGGCGCGCCGCGCGTTGGCAAGCCGCCACATCGGTCACGCCGCCGGGCAGGGTGTCGATGCCGGAGAGCGAGCCTATTTCGCTGTCGTTGACAATGATCAGGTCGAGGTGGGCCAGGCAAGGCAGGACCAGTTTCGCCAGCCGTTCGGGTTCAATGCTGGGCAGTTCCATATTCGTCTTGAGGCCCGCGCCGCGCGCCGCTTTGAGCACCGCGACCCAGCCATTCACCTCGCCCCGCCACGGCCCGTCCATCTGCCGGTGAATTCCGGGCAAGCCAAGATGCAAATAGCGCGCATCGGTTGCGCTGAAATCAAAGTGATCCGGCGTTAAAGCCGCCGCCGAGCCCGGACTGAAAATATGCGTGCGCCGCCCGGATTCCCGGGAGACGAACGCATCGGTCCATTGCGTGGAAAAATCACCCGTGAGGTGCATTTGCCTGTGGCCAATGCCGGCCTTCTCCGCCAGCGAGCGTAGGAAACGCCCGCCCTCGTCGTTACCCACAATGCTGACCGTTTCCACCGGCATGCTGGAATCGAGGCGCTTGATGCCGAGCGCAAAATTACAGCCTGAACCGCCGCCGTGGCGTTCTTCCGAGACGAATTGCGCGATGCCGTCTTCGCCGGGCCAATGGGTGACCACCCGGTTGTTGTCAACGCACCATGTGCCGCCGGTGAGAAAGCCGCGGCGCCGGGTTTCCCCCATGATCAGCCCTTCAGGACTTTTTCAGTGATCTCGCTGTCGGCGGCCAGCTCGCGGATAGCCGTCAGGCCGCTCTTTTTCAGGCCGCCGTGATAGGCCTTGACTGCTTCAAGCGGCTGGATGTTGCCGCTCGCCACTTCCCGCATGAAGGAAACCATGGCCAGCGGGTCTTCCGCCAGATTGATCTTGCGCCCGAAGAGGGCAACCCGGGCGCCGTATTTTTCCGCCTGGTTCAAAAGCTCGAAACAGTCGCGCGTCGTGCCGGCGCCGCCGCCGAGCACCCCCACCGTAATGCTGGGATCAAAAGAGGCCAGCTCTTCCAGGGCTTTCGGGCCGTTATAGGCAATCTTCAGGAATTGCGGCCGGTCCGCCTTTGTGACACCTGCGAGGGAGCGCACGATGCAGTCATTGATGTAATGCGGAACAAGCGCCGGATCGATGCGGCATTCAACATTCGGATTAAACACTTCGAGGAAGTATTTGAATTTGTTGCGCGCCGCGTCCTCGCGGAAGGCGCTGAAGTGTTCAAGCGAAGCATAGTCCCGCTCGAGATCATTGTTGAACGTCATGGAGTAAAGCCCAAGGTCCGTGAGCTTCTTCACCCGTGAGAGCGCTGCCGAACGGAAGGGGCGGCTCGGCTGCTTGGCGTACGCAGCACCGCGCCCCACCCAGATATCCGTTGTATCATTGGCCCGGATGGCAGGTTTGACCGCGCTTTTCTTGAAAACCCCCTTGTCGCTCAGCGCCTCCAGATTGGAGGCCGAGAGCAGCATGATGTCGACGATGTTCTGTTTGACGATAGCGCTGATATTGTTGAGAAATTCCGGCCGGGTAACAAAGCGCGTCGAGCTGCCGTCCGTGTTGCGCAGAGGCCCGCAGCCGGGAATGCTTGGCCCCATGTCGCCATCCTTGGCATCGGCAATGATGAAATCGCTGCGCTTGTACTTGCCGGCGCGGATACGGGAGAGCTTTTGATCAAGTCTGAACATGATGGGCCTGTGGGTTGCGGGGTTGCTGGGTTTGGATTGCAGGGAAAGACAGGGTTTAATAAACGCATATTATGCATATAGTCAATCATATCTACCAGTTTTTATGTATATTATTTTACATAACAGGCCCGCGCGACGGAAAGAAGGGTCACTTAACGGCGCCGGCCGTCAATCCCTTTACAATGAAGCGCTCCAGGAAAATGCCGATGACGACGAGCGGCATGACCGCCGCCGTGGAGAGGGCGGCCATGGACCACCAGCTTATGCCTTGCGACCCCGTCTGGCTGGCCACCATGACCGGAATGGTCTTGGCATTGGTGCTGGTGAGGAGGGCTGCAAAGAAATATTCGTTCCAGCACAGCACCACCGCAAGGATGAACGCTGCCACCATGCCGGGAAGCGCAATGGGCAGGATGATGCGGAAGAAGGCGCCCCACACGGTGCAGCCGTCAACCAGGGCGGCCTGCTCAAGTTCGTTCGGAATCGTGTCGAACTGGTCGCGCATGATCCAGATTACGATGGGCAGCACCGTCAAGGTGTAAATGAGGATCAGCCCGATGATGCTGTCGAGCAGGGCCAGCTCCTTGTAAAGCACGAGAAACGGCATGGCCAGGACGACCGGCGGCAGGATGAGCTGCGACAGGAAAAAGAACGAGATGTCCTTGTTCCGCCACGGCCCGAACCGGTAGGGAAAGCGGCTAAGGCCATAGGCCGCCAGCGAACCGATGATCACCGCGAGCAGCGCCGCGCCCACGGAAACCAGCACGCTGTTCCTGAACCGCAGCAGGAATTCGTCGCGCACCGTTGAAATCTCGCCGATCGTATCCGGCGAGAGCCCAAGCGACCGCCAGCCCTTCCAGTCCGGCTGGAAACGCCCCACCCACGGGATGATGTCGCCCTGCGTCACGTTCACCGCCGTCTTGAAGGACGTGCTGATCGTCCAGTAGATCGGAAACAGGCAGACGAAGGCCCACAGGAGCAGCGCCCCATAGATCAACAGGCGGCTTCCCGCATATTTGAACTGCTGCGACGTGTCGGAAGGCTGCGTCATGTGCTCTCTTCGCGCTGCATCCAGCGGCTGACAAATCTCAGCAGCAGGGAAATGAAGATGATGATGAGGATGAGGTAGACCTCGGCAATCATCGTGCCGTAGCCGACGTTGGAGCGTTCCCGGTATTCCCGGTAGACAAAACTGGAAACCGTATCGGTGGCTCCGCCCGGCCCGCCCGATGTGGTGTTGATCACGATGTCGGCGAGCTTGAGCTGGAAGATGATGCGCAGGATGATGGCGGTGACGCTGACCGGCAGCATCAGGGGAAAGGTAATCTGCCAGAAAGACTGCCATGGCGTTGCGCCGTCAACCTTGGCTGCTTCCTGGACTTCCTTCGGCAAGGCCTGCAGGCCGGCGAGCAGCAGGATCATGATGAAAGGAATCCACACCCAGGCATCAAGTGCGATGATGGTGAGGCGGGCAATCCACGGCGTGGTGAAAAAGGCAGGGCTGTCCCAGCCGATCTGACGCATGAGTGTTGCAATCGGCCCGAAGCGGAACTCCATTAGCGACTTGCCGATCATCCAGCTCACGGCAACCGGGCTCAGCATGAAGGGCAGCAGAAAGGCCACGCGGAAAAACTTTCGCGCCCGGATGTCGGCGTTCAGCAGCAGGGCAAGGCCGAAGGCGATCGCGTATTGAACGAATACGCCCAGGATATAATACACCATGTTGAGCAGGGCGTTCCAGAAATAGGTGTCATTGACCAGGGTCCGGAGATTGTCGAGGCCGTTGAGCTTTGGCGGATCGAAGGCCGAAAGATTCCAGTCCGTGAAGGCGATGTAAATGCCGAAGAAGGTGGGGAAGATCACCATCACGATGGTGAAGAGCAGCGCCGGCAGGAGAAACAAGGCGCGGTGGCCGGCTTCGCCGCGAACCATGACTTGCCCGGCGCCAAGCGCCACCGCCCACAGAACATAGGCATAAAGCACCGGCCGCCAGTTCTGGAAACCTGTTGTGATGGCGCCGGCCGCGTACAGGCTCTGCACAAGGATGATGGCGGCAAGGCCAAGCGTGGCCGCAATGATCAGGCTGCGTCCGGCCCGTTGCCGCGCCGGCGAAATGAGCGGTGGCGGTGCGCCAATCTCGATAGGCTGTCCGGAGGTGACCGTGTGGGCGTTCTGCATCTGCCGCTCGGATTAAAAGACAACTGGTGGCAGGTTAGCCACCAGTTGCAGGAATGTAACGACAATTGGGCCGCGCTGCTTTTAGCCGAGCGAGGCCTTGTAGAGCTCGATCTGCTTGTCGCGGCCGATCCCGTCGGTAATTTTCTCCCAGGCAGCGGCGATCTTGTCCGCCCCTTCCTGGGCAGTGGAGCCGCCGGCCCAGATCTTGGACAGTTCATCCTCGGCAGCACTGTAGTATTGGAAGATGCCGGGAATGCGCGGTTCGATGGCCGCATTGGGATGGTTGTAGGAATCGGCTTCCGAGTTGAGATAGGAGGTGATGAATGCCTCGTCGTAACCGGCGGTGACCCATTCCTTGATGTCAAAATGGCTCTGGCGGTAGGGCTGGAAGCCGGATGGATAGGCTGAGCACCACAGCGAAATATCTTTTCCGCCGAGATGGGCGGCAGCACTCCAGGCCGCCTTTTGCTTGACGGGATCCGCATCAACCCGCGCCATCACGTAAACCCCCCAGCCGATATAGGCCATGTTGGGCGCATAGTTCGGGCCGCCGGAAAGCTTGTCCCACGCCCCGGTTCCGGCGTTGTAGACATCATCGGAGCCGGGCAGGATCGAGAAGCCCGTGACATCGCCAACCACCGAGCTGTCGCTTGTCTTGGCGTTGGAGCCGATGTCGCCCCACCAGGAGAGCATGGAGCCCGTGCCTGCCAGGAATTGCTGGAAGCCCGTGGTGCCGGGATCGGCGTTGAGCTGGTCGGCAGGTTCCGATGGCAGCGCATCGATCACGTCCTGGATGGCGCGCACCCAGGCCGGATTGTTGACGCGTGGCTTCATCGTATCGATGTCGAACAGCCAGGCCTTGTCCTCGGGATGCTTGGCGTAAGCCGTGGCGCGCGAGCCAAGGAAGTAGAAGCCGAAGCCGCCCCAGCCCTTGATCGGATCGAGGTAGCCATAGGCATCCTGGCCGCCGACTTTTTTGCCCTTGAGGAACTTGGTGACTTCCTGAACTTTCTGCCAGGTCTTTGGAACGGCCCAGTCGCCCTCATGGCCTTCCGCCTTCCAGGCGGCAGCGAGATCGGCATCGGCAAAATAGTCGGTGCGGTAGTTGAAGGTGTGGCAATCGCCGTCGATGGAGATGCGGTAGGTCTTGCCGCCCCAGGTGCCGACCGGCGCCTTGAGATAGCCCACATAGTCGTCCATCTCGATCTGCGTCTTCACCCAGTCGGGCATTTCGGAGGCAAGGCCCTTGCCGCAGACATCGCCTTCGAAGGGCGCGCCCATTTCGATGATGTCGAAGTCGACGGTTCCCGTGGCAATCGATTGCTGCAGCCTGGCGTTATAATCGGCCTGGGCCAAATCGATCCAGTTGATCTTGGCGCCGGTGTAGGCCTCCCATGGCTTCAGGAAGCCGCGGAACAGCAGGTTGTGCAGGTTCTGGTTGTTGAGGCCCATGAAGGTCAGCTCGACGCCTTTGAATTCGCCTTCCTTGACGTTTGCCTTGGTGGCGGCCAGGCACATTTCACCGACCTTTTGCCAGTCCGCATCGGTGGGCGAGCCCTTGCCGACGCCCGGAATTTGCAGGATTTGCGCGCGCAAATTGTCCTGGGCATTGGCGGTTGTCGTCATGGCGCCCAGCGAACCGGCAACACCTGCGGCTGAAACGGCGGCTGTGCCTTTGAGCCAGGTGCGGCGGTTCATCACCATGCGGTTATAAACTTCGAGTTTCATCGTGGATCCTCCCAGTGAATTTTAATTTTTTCAAAGCCACCACTTATTTCGCCCATCTTTTCATTTGAAAATGTTTGCTATAGGGCAAGTGACAAAGACAGTTGATACTATGCGTCCGCTTTGTGCGATGTCAATTCATGTGGCGGCCGGGGATCGCATATATTTGAGAAAGAAAGCCGTGCCGCCGCTGTTGCAGCGCACAATGGATGTGTAAAAAAATGGCAGACGCAGAACAACGCTTCGCAACGCGGCTGAATAGTTTCCGCGCGAAGGACGGCGGCACCCGGTCCGCCGAGCAAGCCGTACGGGCCGTGGCGGAGGTTGCGGGTGTTTCGGCTGTCGAGCTGAACTATCCGCAGCACTTCGCCGGCGACGGCAACCGTTCGGTCCTCGCCGCCGCGGCCGATGTGGGCCTGTCAGTGACCGCACTCAATCTGCGCTGGGATGGACCCGACTTTGTCCACGGCGCCTTTACCCATCCCAAGCCCGAGAATCGCGCCAAGGCTATCCGCACGGCTTGCGAGGCCGTAGCATTGGCGGCGCAGAACAATATCGGCCATGTCATCCTGTGGATGGGTCCCGATGGTTATGACTATCCCTTCCAGGCCGACTATCGCGCCATGTGGGACATGGAAATCGACGGTTTCCGCCAGGTTGCCAATCACAATCCGGATGTGCGCGTGAGCGTTGAGTATAAGCCAAACGACCCGCGCCGCACTTCGCTCATCCGGTCCATGTCCGACTCCCTGTTGGCGGTGCATGAGGTGGGCCTGCCGAATTTTGGCGTTACCCTCGATTTTTGCCATGCGCTGATGGCCGGGGAGCAGCCCGCCGCCGCCGCCGCTCTCGCCCTGCGCGCCGGAAAGCTCTTTGGGGTGCACCTTAACGACGGCAACGGCCCTGCCGACGATGGCCTGATGGTGGGATCGGTTCACCCCTGGCACACGCTGGAGCTGCTGGCGGAACTTCGCAATGGCGGCTTTTCAGGCACGATTTATTTCGACACCTTTCCGGACCGGGTCGATCCGGCGCGGGAATGCGCCGCCAATGTAAAAACCGTGCAGCGCATGTTAAGGCTTCTGGACCGTGTTCCGCTGCGGGAGTTGCGCCTGGCGCAAGCGGGCCAGGATGCCGTAAGCGCACTGCAGATCATGCAAGGCCTCCATTTCAATGACTGAAGATCGCACCCCTTCCGCCGTTGTCCTCGGCAGCGTCCACATGGACCTCATCGCCACCGCGCAGCGGCTGCCGGGCCGGGGCGAATCCGTTGTCGGGCAGGGCTTCACCACATCGCCGGGCGGCAAGGCCGGCAACCAGGCCTGTCAGCTTGTGAAATGCGGCACCGATGCTTCCATCCTCACGCGTCTCGGCAATGATGCCTTTGGCCGTCAGCTGCTTGAGCATCTGGCATCGCACGGCGTGGATCACTCCCTCATTTCAGTGGATGCGAAAGAACCGACAGGGGCCAGCACGGTTTTCGTGGCCGAAGGTGATTACTCCTCGATCATCGTAAGCGGCGCCGCGGGCAAGCTAACCGCCGCCGATATCGAATCCAGGCGCGCCGCCCTTGAAGCTGCCGATTCGCTCGTGCTGCAAATGGAACTGCCCGCGCTCCTTTCAATTGCGGCGGCGCGCATTGCCAGGGCCAAGGGCCGCTACGTTGTCCTCAATCTGTCGCCCGCTCCCGAGGGGCTTTCCCAGGTTCCAAAGGAACTTCTGCAGGCGGTTTCGCTCCTCATCGTGAACTCCTTTGAAGCGGGAAGGTTGCTTGAACGCAACGTCTCGCATGCCGAAAGCCCTGCGGCCGCATCGGAACTGGCAAAAAAATCCGGCGTTGCGCAGGTCATCGTGACGGCGGGGGCTTCCGGCAGCGCTGCGGTCCAGCGCGGTGAGGCTTTCTTCCAGCCAAGCTATTTTGCCAAGGTTGTTGATAGCGTGGGGGCCGGAGACGCCTATCTCGCCACATTTGTAACTGCCCAGCTCGAGGGGATGGCGATGCAGGACTCTTTGAAACGTGCTGCCGCGGCAGGCGCCCTTGCGGTGTCCCGCCCCGGCTCCGCCGCAGGCCTCATCACGCGGCGCGACATCGACAGGTTTTTGGGAGCTTGAGAGCGCTAGCTTCCCGGCGTCTTCATCAAATCCTTGTTGCGCTCATAGAGGCTGCGGAAAACTCCGTAATGCCTGCGATAGGTTTCGGCATTTTCCGCTTTGGCGGCGAATTCCGAAGCAACCGGGTTCCAGACCTTGATGTCCCCGGGCTGTGCATCGCCCACGGCGAGAGCCGCAAGAAACGCATTGCCGTAGGAAGCGCCCATGGCTTTCTCGCGCAGGATTTGCGTGCGTCCGCAAGCATCCGATGTGGCCTGGGCCCAGACCTTGTTTTGCGTGCCGCCGCCAACCGCAAAAATGTTCCGCGGCGGCTCGCCCACAGCGTCAAAGGTCTCCATGATGTGATTTGTGGCCAGCGCAATGCCCTCAAGCGCGGCGCGGAAAAGGTCGCCGCGGGTGTGCGTAAGATTCAATCCAAAGATCAAACCCTTGGCGTGCGTATCGTGGATGGGGGTGCGCTCGCCGGAGAAATAGGGCAGCATGACAAGCCCCCTGGCGCCCGGCGGCGAGGCTTCTGCTTCTGCCGCCAGCTCCTTGATGGCTGCCGCAGGATCAAGCTCCCGCCCCAGGGTCTCGCGGAACCAGTGGGTAAGTGTGCCGCTTGTCGCAAGGCCGGCCATGGAGGCGTGCTGGCCCGGAAACAGCCACGGCGCATACCACAGCCTGCCGTCTTTCACCCGCGCCGAAGTCACGGCGATGATGAAGATGGTCGAGCCATACATGAGCATCATGTCGCGCGGCTCCAGCACGCCGACGCTGATGGCTTCCGCCGCCGCATCCACCGTGCCGCAGATGACCGGCGTTCCCTCCGCCAGCCCCGTCTCCTTCGCGGCTTTCGCCGTCACTGCACCAACAATATCCGTCGTCCAGGCAATATCCGGCAATCGCTCAAGCGGGATGATGTCGGAGGCCAGTTCATCGCTCCACGCCCGGTGCTCCGCCGAATAGAGCGGCGCGCTGTTGGCCGCCGTATAGTGGTCAATCACGAATTTCCCCGTGAGGCGGAACACCAGATAGGAGGTGGAGGTGAGAATCTTGTGGGTCTTGGCGAAAATCTCCGGCCGGTTGCGTTTGAGCCAAAGGATTTTTGGCCCGACCGATTGCGAGGTCAGGGCATTGCCGCAGTAATCGAGAATGCGCTCAGCCCCGATCCGCGCCGTGAGTTCATCGATTTCCTCCGTGGCCCGCGTGTCCACGCCGTAAAGCACCGCGTTCATCAGCGGCTCGCCCGCTCCATTCACCGGCAGCATGCAAGGGCCAATGGCACTGGTGCCTATGGCCTTGATATCGGCAGGATCGATTTTGCTGTCGGCGAGAAGTTTTTTGGAGATGAAGGTGACGTCATCCCACCAGTCTTCGATCGGCCGGTGTTCCGCCCAGCCCGCCTGCGGCACCAGCATCTTGTGGGGCTTTGCCGCACGCGCAACGATATTTCCCTTCGGGTCGCTCAGCACGCCCTTCGACTCGAAGGTTCCAATATCGATGCCGAGGTAGTATTTCATCAGGTGTAGCGGTCCCGGTCGAGGGAGAATTTGTCATCGATGCGGCCAATCCCGGCGATCAGCAATTGGGTGAGGCCCACCAAGTCGGCGGGATCGCAGACTTCCAGCGAGGAATGCGTGTAGCGGCAGGGAAAGCCCAGATCGATGGCGGCGATCCCCTCATGCAGCAGTTGCACATAGGAAGAATCGGTGAGCGCGCCCACATGGGCGCTGCGCTGCAGGTTCAGTTTCTGCTGAACCGCCGTCGAGGAAAAAAGATCGACAAGGGCAGGGTGGGGAATAGTCCCGTTCAACGTGCCGCGCCCATGAAAGCTGTACAGGCTCATGGCCGGCCCGCCTCCGAGCCGCACATCGCCCCGCGCCGCCATCTCCGGCGTATCGGTTGCCAGAATGAGGTCAAGCTGGATGGCGATGTCGGGTGCCAGCTTGCGCGCCGCCGTGACCGCCCCTTGCAGGTTGAACTCCTCCAGCACTGAGAACAGGATATGCGTTGTCGGCTTTCTTCTTGGCCTGCAGCAGGGCGCGGGCCACTTCGATCACCACGGCGCAGGCCGCCCGGTCATCGACCGAAGTGCCGGCAATCCGGCCATCGGCAAGGGCCAGCACCTTCGGCTCATAAACCACCGGCGTGCCGATATTGATGCCTGCCGCCAAAACGGCCTCCGCAGTTGGCAAAGCCCGCATCGATGAAGATTTCGGCGTAAGGCAAAACCTTGTATTTTTCATCCGGTGTTGTGGCGTGATGGCTCTTGTTGGTGATGATCCCGGCGACGTCGCGCCCTTCGCCTACGCAGAGCAGCACTGCTTGCGAGGCCAGCGCCCGTTCCGGCACGCCACCCAGCCGCTCAACCCGCATCAGGCCGTTGGCCTCAATTTTGCGCACCACAAATCCAAGCTGGTCCATATGGGCAAACAGCATCACGCTCGGCAGCTTCGGATCGCCCGTAATCGTCGCAAACAGATTGCCGAGGCGGTCGGTCTTGGCGGCAAGGCCAAGCGTGGCAAGTTCCTTGGCAAGAGCCCGGCGTACCCGGTCCTCATGGCCGCTGAGACCCGGAATGAGCATCAATTCGCTCGTGAGTTTGCGCAGGCGCTCTTTCATCTCACTTCAGCCCTTCCGTGCCGCGCGTACGATGCGCATGAAGTCCGCCGCCCGCTCCGGGTCGACCGCGTTCCAGGTATTGCCGTCACGCTTGAGTGACGAGCCGACGATCGCCCCGTCCGCCACCTGGAGCACCTCCGCCACGGTTGCATGCT
The DNA here is from genome assembly GCA_963773295.1 of uncultured Alphaproteobacteria bacterium. Taxonomy (GTDB): domain Bacteria; phylum Pseudomonadota; class Alphaproteobacteria; order Rhizobiales; family Aestuariivirgaceae; genus Aestuariivirga. The sequence goes on along the minus strand of CAVZAJ010000014.1, from coordinate 123,116 downwards.
TGACGCCCGTATTGGCCAGCACCGGCGTGTCGGGTAAAACCTGCTTCACTTCTTCGAGGTCGGACATGGCGGCGGCTTCGCCCGTGATGGCGCCGGAAACAAGAATGGCATCCGGAATGCTGGAGAACACGGCGCTGCGGGCCCGGTCGGCCAGGCTTCTCCGGTCCAGCGAATAGGCAAATTCCGCGCTCACATTATAAAGCACGGCCACGTCGCTCCGCCCCAGACGGTCCCGGTAGCGCAGCGCCGCTCCCGCATCGGGCGTCCATGGCCCCATGTCGGAAGCGTAGGTTCCCGTCATGATCTCGCGCACGAAGGAGGCGCCCGTGGCGGCGGCCAGGGCGATGGTGCTTATCGGATCCCACAGCACATTCACCCCGAACGGAACCTTGATCTCCGAACGCAGCGCCCCGATGGCAAAGGCCATGGTGGCAGTGGACGCCGCATCAACCTTGAATTCATAAGGCCGGTCGTTCTCATTGCCGAACATCACGGCATCAACGCCGGCCGCCTGAAGCGCCAGCAAGTCCTTCCGCGCCCCTTCAACGATTCCATTCAGCCCGGCTTTCGCGTCATGCAGGGGCGATCCGGGCATGGCGCCGAAATGCACCATGGCGATGATCGGTTTCCGGCCACCAAAAACTTTCTTGTATTTTGCTGTCATTCCTGTTTCCTGTCACGCGCCGGGAAAGAATGAAAGAATTCAGAAGGAAGAGCAAGTAGCCCATGACTGACAGGATTAACCAAATGGGCGCCCGTGCCCTTGCCGATCTCGCCGCCGTTCTTGAAAATGTCGAGGACGCAGTCGTTGACCGCTTTATTACGGAACTCGCCTCCGCCAAGCGCATAGCGCTCCATGGCTTGGGCCGCGAAGGCCTGCAGATGCGTGGCCTCGCCATGCGCCTCTTTCATATGGGGCTCGATGCCCATGTGGTGGGCGACATGACCACACCGCCTTTGGGCGCAGGCGACCTCCTGGTCGTGTCGGTAGGTCCCGGCGATCTCCAGACCACCGCAGCGCTGATGAACATTGCCAAGGCGGCGGGCGCAAGAACCGCCGTGGTCACCGCCCAGGCCGCAGGCGGCGCGGCGCGCCGTGCTGACTGCGTGTTGCTTATTCCGGCCCAGACCATGGCCAATGATCAGGCGGGGAAGCTTTCAATCCTGCCCATGGGCTCGCTCTTCGAGGCCGCCCAGATGCTGGTCTTTGAATTGGTCGTATTGAAACTGCGTGACCGGATGGGTGAAACCCCCGAAACCATGCGGGCCCGCCACACAAATCTGGAGTGACTAGAGCCGCGCGCCAGTTTCCCAGTCGAAGAGATGAGCCGCGCCCGGATTGGGCATCATGCTCAGGACTTCGCCCGGCCTCACCGAAACCCGCTCGCGGAACACGCTGACGATTTTCTGCTTGCCGAATTTCGCAAACACCTGGGTCTCGGATCCCGTAGGCTCGGTCACCGTAACCGTAGCCTTTACCCCGCCGCTCTCCAGCGTGAAATGCTCCGGCCTGATGCCGTAGACGGCGGGCCGGCCATCGGAAGCGGCCGGCGCCGTGGCAAGCGGCAGCTTGATTCCGTCTTCGGTTTCGAACACCGGCTTGCCCTTGCCGCGGATGGTGCCCTTGATCAGGTTCATCGAAGGCGAGCCGATAAAGCTTGCCACGAACATGTTGGCCGGCTTGTCGTAAAGCTCAAGCGGCGTTCCCGATTGCTCCACAATCCCGTCATGCATGACAACGATCCGGTCGGCCATGGTCATGGCTTCAACCTGGTCATGGGTGACATACACCGTCGTGGTTTTCAGCCGCTGGTGCAACTCCTTGATTTCGGCCCGCATCTGCACGCGGAGCTTGGCGTCAAGATTGGAAAGGGGCTCGTCAAACAGGAAAACCTTGGGATCCCTGACGATGGCCCGCCCCATGGCCACGCGCTGCCGCTGGCCGCCCGACAGTTGCCGGGGATAGCGGTTGAGATAGGGCACCAGATCAAGGATTTCCGCGGCCCGCTTCACCCGCGCCTCGATTTCCGCCTTGGGCGCGCGCCGCAGCATCAGGGCAAAGCCCATGTTTTGCGCCACCGTCTTGTGCGGATAAAGCGCGTAGGTCTGGAACACCATGGCAATGTCGCGGTCCTTCGGCGGCAGGAAATTCACCACCCGCTCGCCGATTTTGATGTCGCCGGAGGTGATGGGCTCGAGGCCCGCGATCATCCTCAAAAGCGTGGATTTCCCGCAGCCGGAGGGCCCAACCAGGATGACGAATTCCCCATCCTGGATATCAATCGACACGCCGTGGATAATTTCCTGTGCGCCGTAGGACTTGCGCACATCAACAACGCCGACCGATGCCATAGGTAATTCCCCTTGAACGCGAAGTTGGCCGGACGTTATTGCATCTCTTCCTGTTGGTCGAGAGGGTCCTCAGGTCACGCCCAGTTTCGGCGCGCGTAAATTTCTAACATTTTCACATCGCAGCATGTATATGTATATTTTTGGACATATATGATGCATGATTGAACATTCCGCAGAAAAACCGCAGGGCAGCCTCGCGAATGCCAGCGGAATTCTCTCGCTGATTGCAAATGGTGCCGCCAATTCCCGCGCCGCCCTGCTGGCGGCCTCTGGCATGTCGAGAGTGACCGTGACCCAGCGCCTCAATGTGCTGCTGGGTGCCGGGCTCGTCGAAGAAACCCTGCGCACCTTGCCCAGCGGCGGCAGGCCGACCCGGGTTCTCGGCATCAAGGGGTCGGCAGGCTTCATGCTGGTTGCGGATATTGGCGAAACCCACCTCCATCTTGCGGCGATGAATCTCGGACCCGATATTCTGGCCCAGAACACAATTGCCTTTAGCATTGCCGAAGGGCCGCAGGCCACCTTGCAGCGCATCAAGGATGAATTCGACAAGCTCGCGGCCCAGGTGCGCTCCACCCATGCTTTTCTTGTCGGTGTCAGCCTCAGCCTGCCAACCCCGGTGGATTTCAAGCGCGGCCGGGTCGTCGGCCCGTCAGTTCTTTACGGCTGGGATGATTTTGACATCGTCTCATCGCTGGGCCGGCACTACGACGCGCCAATCTATGTCGAGAACGACGTGAACCTGATGACCATCTACGAGCACCGCCATAATTTTTCCCATGTCGAAGACATGATTTTTATCAAGGCGGGAACCGGCATCGGCAGCGGCATCATCGCCGGCGGAAAAATTTTCCGCGGCGCCCAGGGCGCGGCGGGCGATATTGGCCACATTCAGTTCAATTCCCCGGATGCGCCGCTCTGCCGCTGCGGCAAGCTGGGTTGCGTTGAGGCCCGCGCCGGCGGCTGGGCCATCGCCCGTGACCTCGCGGAAAAAGGCCTGGCCGCGAAAACCGCGAGGGATGTGGTGGCTCTTGTCGAGATGCAAAAGCCGGAAGCGATCATGCTGTTGCGCCGGGCCGGGCAGACCATAGGCGAGGTGGCCTCCGATGTGGTGAGCATTCTCAATCCGAGCCTGATAGTCGTGGGCGGCATGCTGGCGCGCGGCGGGGATTTTCTCCTCTCGGGCATACGCGAACTCGTCTATCAGCGCTGCCTGCCGCTGGCTACCGGCGACCTGCAAATCATGCTGGCCGAGCCAAAAACCGATTCAGCCCTGATCGGCGCCGCCCATCTTGTTCTGGATGATATTTTCAGCGCCGGAAAAGTGGAGGCATTTCTCGCCAGGTTCTCCGCCAAACTTCCGCGCTGATCAGCCGGCTCTGCCGGTGCTGTCGCGAACAATCAGCCGGAAGCCCAAATCGATCCGGCGCTGTTTCGGCCGGTTTCCCGTGCCGCGGGTAACTTCCAGAATGATCTCGGCCGCACGGCGCGCCATGTCATAGCGCGGCACGGCAACGGTACTGAGGGAAGGATAGGCGCAAGCGGAAACCTCGAGGTCGTTGAAGCCGATGATCGACAGGTCCTGGGGCACACGGATGCCGCGCCGCTGGCACTCAAACAGGGCGCCCAACGCCAAATTGTCGTTGCCGCAGAAAATCCCCGTGACCTTCGGCCAGCGGTTGAGAAGTTCCGTGAGCAGACTGCCGCCAAGCGGAACCGTGCACGGCTCTTCGGTTGAAGCCAGCATCGGCGTTGCATGAAATTCCGCGCAAGCCTGGAGGTAGCCCTGCAGGCGCTGGCGCGAGCGCGCGTCATGGGGGGCGGAAATCTGCCCCACATGCCGGTGGCCGAGATCGAACAGATGCCGCGCCGCCGCATAGCCGGCTTCCCGTTGTGACAGTCCGATGTTGATGTCGATGGGATCGTCCGTCATCTCCATGGTTTGAACCACGGGGATGCCGGCCTGCTGCAGCGATTTGCGCGCCTGCGCCGTTTGGTCAACCCCGGCCAGGATCATCGCCTCCGGAAATTGCCCGAGCATGGTGGCAATGGCCTTTTCCTCGCGGCCCGCAAGATAATGTGAATTGAGAACCAGCACCTGGAAGCCCGCCGGCACGAAAACATCATGCAGGGCCCGCAGGTAGTCGCCGAAGACCCCGTTGGTGAGGGAAGGCACAATCACCCCGATGCGCCCCGTATGTGACGAGGCAAGCGCGCTTGCCAGCTGGTTGGGAACATAGCCGAGTTCGCGCACCGCGCTGTCAACCCGGGCCCGAAGGTCGGCGGACACCATCTCGGGCTTGCGCAGCACCCGTGACGCCGTAACCGCGCTCACCCTGGCCCGTGAGGCCACGTCGTCAAGGGTAATGCGGCGGTATTTGTTTCTCGGCAGGGGCATGCGGTTTCTTTTTTAATGTCAAACGCCGTCCCGGACAATTGACAGCGCTGTCATCGTACAATAAGTTCCTGCCATCAAGTATCGAAATCATGCTTGGTGGTCATAAAAATAGCACGTCCGCTGATGGCAGAACATATGTCCTGAAGATGAGACAGTGTAAACCAATGGGAGAAAGTTCAATGAAATCAACATCACATCTGCGCCGTTTTGTAAGCATTGGCGCCGTATTGGCGGCAGGGCTTGCCTTCTCAGGCGTGGCAAAGGCCGCCGGCCCTGAAGTGGTCGCCGGCCCCGCCGCTGAAGCCGATTGTTTCGCGCCCTGGGCTGCCGACACCAAGTTTTTCAAGTTTCCGAAGAAGGATGGCCCCTACCGCATTGCCCTTGCCAACGGCTATATCGCCAACACCTGGCGCATTCAAATGATTCAGACCGCGAAAGCCTATGCGGCCCAGCCTGAAGTCGCCGCCAAGCTGAAGGAATTCAAGGTTGTGTCCACCGGCGAAGATGTTCCGGCGCAGATCTCCGCCATCAACAACTTCATTGACTCCGGCTATGACGCGATCGTTGTGAACGCGCAGAACCCGACAGCTTTTGGCCCCGTCATCAAGCGGGCCAAGGAAGCTGGCGTCATCCTCGTTGCCTTCGACAACATTCTCGACACCCAGGATGCGATCAACGTGAACGTGGACCAGAAGGGTCTGGGCGTTCTCTGGGCCAACTGGCTGATTGCCCATCTGCCAAACGGCGGCAAGATCCTGGAAGTAAAGGGCGTTGCCGGAACCTCGGTGGACACCGACCGCCACAACGGCATTCACGAAACCTTCGCCGCCTCCGGCAAGAAATGGGACGTGACCGAAGTTGCGGGCAAGTGGGATGACCCGACCGCCCAGAAGGTGACGGCTGACGCCATCGCCACCAACGGTCCGTTCGACGGCATTACCGCGCAGGGTGGCGACACCGGCGTGGTGCAGGCGATGATCGACGCCAAGCACGCGTTTGTGCCCTTCGGCGGTGAAACCGAAAACGGTTTCCGCAAGTTCTGCGCAAAGCATTCGGCTGATGGCCTGAAGTGCTCTTCGGCAGGTACCGGCCCGGCCCAGGTTGCGGTTGCCATCAAGACGGCAATTGCGGCCCTTGAGGGTGCGGTTGTTCCACAGTCAGTCAAGCTGCCGCTGGCGATTGTTGAAGACCCGAACTTCAAGGAAGGCTCGGATTATTTCCCCGATCAGTCCGACAACTTCTTCGTTGGCAACTCATTCCCGACCTGTGGAATTAATTTCACGGCTCAGGAAATCATGGGCCAGTCGAAAGAGAACCAGTAGTTTGATCTAGACTCCCAAGAGGCGTCGTGGAAGAAATTCTGCGGCGCCGTTTTTGGTTCAGGATCACGGTGGAGGGGGCCTTGGTCGAAGCAGCACCATTATTCCGACTGGAAGGCGTATCGAAGAGCTACGGCGGCGTCCGCGCACTTCAAAAGGCCGACCTTGATATTTATCCCGGCCGCATCCACGGCATTCTGGGCGAAAACGGCGCTGGCAAGTCCACCCTCATAAAAGCCATGGCGGGCGTCGTGGCGCCCGATGAGGGCCGCATGTTCCTCGATGGCAAGGAAATTTCCTTTGTCTCGCCAACCGCCGCCAACCGGGCGGGCATCGTCTGCATATTTCAGGAACTTTCGCTCATTCCCGATCTTTCGGTCGCCGACAATATCGTCATCAGCGATCCGCCGACGCGTTTCGGCATGATTGACCGCGCCAAGCAGCGCCAGATCGCAGAAGAGGCCCTGGCCCGGGCCGGCGCCGAGGACATCCACCCGCTTGCTCTGGTGAAAGATCTGCCCCTGTCGCGCCGCCAGATGGTGGAAATCGCCAAGGCCCTGGCGCGCAAGCCGCGCATCCTGATTCTCGATGAGGCCACCTCGGCGCTTACCGCGGCGGACGTGACCAAGATTTTTGCCGTGCTCAAGCGCCTGCGCAGCGAGGGCCTGGCCCTTCTCTACATTTCCCACCGCATGCACGAGATCGCCGAGCTTGCCGACGAATGTTCCGTGTTCCGCAACGGCAGGAAGGTCGAGACCTATGTGGCGGGCAGCAAGACCGACAACGAAGTCGTGGAGTTGATGATCGGGCGCGAATACAAGAATGTCTTCCCGCCCAAGCCGCCGCTGCAATCCGCCGGTAAAACGCCGGTGCTGCAGGCTGAAAACCTGTCCTGGACCGACCGCCTCAAGGATATTTCGCTGTCCGTAAGGGCAGGCGAGATAGTCGGCCTCGGCGGCCTAGACGGGCAGGGGCAGCGCGATCTCCTGCTCGCCCTGTTTGGCGTGCTGAGCGGCTGCTCCGGCAAGGTGCTGATCGATGGCGTGCCGGTCAAGATCAACAGTCCCACGGCGGCGAAAAGCGAAAAAATCGGCATGGCCCTCATTCCCGAGGACCGCAAGACCGAGGGCCTGATGCTGCCCATGACGGTGCGCGATAACCTGTCCTTCGCATCGCTGCACCGCATCTCCAACAACGGCATCGTCAACCGTGCAACCGAGCAGAAATACATCGACGAGATGATTGCCCTCCTTGGCATCAGGACGGCGGGAACCGACATCGCGGTAGGCTCGCTCTCCGGCGGCAACCAGCAGAAGGTGGTGATTGCGAAGTGGCTGATGAACCAGCCGCGCATCATCCTGCTCAACGATCCCACCCGCGGCATCGATGTCGGCACCAAGCAGGAGCTCTATGTGCTTCTGCGCAAGCTCGCCGACCAGGGCGCCGCCATCCTCTTTTATTCCACTGACTACGACGAACTGATTGGCTGTTGCGACCGGGTTCTTGTTCTCTATGATGGCAGGGTGAAGCGCGAGCTGGTGGGCGCTGAGATTACCGAGCGGGCGCTCATCGCGAGCGCGCTGAATATCGATATGGGAGAGGCCTTGCATCTATGAGGGATTGGCGGTTCTGGTTTGCCGAACAGCGCGGCACCCTGATGGCGATCGCAATTTTCATTGTGATGTTTGTCATCTATTCCTCGAACCACCCCGCCGGTTTCAGCGCCAATGTCGTGCAGACCGCTTCCAACAAGGGCGTGCTGCTGGCCTTCGTCGCCATGGCCCAGGCGCTTGTGGTGATCACCGCCGGCATCGATCTCTCCGTCGGCATGATCTTCACCCTGACCAACTGCCTGGCCTCGTGGATTGTCGTTGGCACGCCTCTACAGGTTGCCCTTGGGGTAGTGGGTGTGCTTCTGGTGGGGGCCCTGTGCGGCGCCATCAATGGCGCCATTGTCATCTATGGCCGCCTGCAGCCCATCGTCACCACCATTGCCACCGGCGCGGTATTTTACGGCATCGCACTTGCCATCCGCCCCAATCCCGGCGGCAGCGTTGATGAGACCCTGGCCGATTTTTTCACCGGCCGTTTCTTTGGCTTCATGCCCGCCAGCCTGCTGACGCTTTTGGCTGTGGTGCTGGTTGTCTGGGTGCCCTTCAGCCGTTCGGTCACCGGCCGGGCCGCCTATGCGGTGGGTTCCTCCGAAGCCGCGGCCTACATGTCGGGCGTCAACATCCGCCGCGCCAAGTTTATGGCCTATACCCTGTCGGGCCTGCTGGCCGGCATCGGCGGCCTGTTTCTCACCTTCTTCACCTATACGGGCGAGGCCGCCTATGCCAGCGGCAATGCCTACACCCTGTTTTCAATCGCCGCTGTGGTGCTGGGCGGCGTCTCGCTGTTTGGCGGCAAGGGCAGCGCCATCGGCGCGATCTTCGGCGCCCTGGCCTTCCGCACCATCGGCGACCTGCTTTTTGTTTTCGACTTTGACCCCCTCTGGCAGCCCCTGTTCCAGGGCGTGGTTCTGCTCCTCGCTGTAAGCATCGGGGCCTTTGGCCTGTTCCGCATTCGTAATCGATTGGATTGGTTTGGATGAACGCTCTTGCTGAACGCCTCCCCCCTTTCATGCGCCGGATGGACCCCGCCGTCGTCACGGCCTTTGCCTGCATTCTGCTCCTGCTGTTTCTCGGCAGTCTTTATTCCAGCAATTTCCTTTCGCCGGAATATCTCCTGCAGCAATTGAAGGTGGCCTCCTTCCTCGGCATCATCGCAACCGGCATGATGCTGGTCATCCTCTTGGGCCAGATCGATCTTTCGCTGCCCTGGGTGGTGAGTGTCGGCGCCATGATGTCCAGCGCCGTGGCTGGGCTGGGTGACGTGGGCGCCGCCATTGCCATTCCCTTTGGAATTTTCTGCGGCGTCTTGATCGGCCTGGTGAACGGTGTCGGCGTGGCCTATCTCCGCATTCCCTCGATGATCATGACTCTGGCCACCAATGCCGTGGCCCAGGGCCTGATGGTGGTTTACACCGGCGGCTTCTCGCCGCAGGATTCCGCCTCTCCCGCCGCGCGCTACCTGGCCACCGGTTTTATCATTCCGACGGTTCCGAATTCGGTTCTCTGCTGGCTCGCGGTGGGTGCTGCCGCCGTTTTCCTGATGACCCGCACCACCTTTGGCCGTTCCATCTACGGCATCGGCAACCGCGAGCGCGCCGCCTATCTCTCAGGTATCAACACGCGGCGCGTCGTGATGATCGTCTTTGCGATCTCGGGAGGCCTTGCCGCATTTGGCGGCGTGCTGCTCGCGGGCTACGCTTCGAAGGCCGCCCAGTCCATGGGTGACGCCTATCTTCTTCCCGCCATTGCCGCCGTTGTATTGGGTGGAACCTCCATTCTCGGCGGCCGCGGCAGCTATCTCGGCACGGTCGCCGGCGTCATGCTGATCACGCTTCTGCAATCCATCCTGTCGGTAATGCAAATGCCGGAATTCGGCCGCCAGATCGTCTATGGCGTCGTCATCATCATGATGCTCTTGTTGTACGGGCGCGAACGGTTGCAGCGCTGAGGAGGAGGTTTCCGTGATTCCCAAGAACGCTTGTTTGGTTGCCCGTGTCTTGGTGCCCGACATGGGCCCCTGCGTTGCCCGCCTCGACGGCGAAAGCCTTGTCGATGTCACCGCCAGTTTCCCCACCATGCGCGATCTCTGCGAAGAGAAGAATCCGGCGGCTGCGGTGCGCGCCGCCAAGGGAAGCACGCTCGGCGCGGTGGCCGATATCCTGGCCAATGCCGCCCCCGACACCCGCAACAAGACCAAGCCATGGCTTCTCACGCCAATTGATCTGCAGGCCATCAAGGCGGCGGGCGTCACCTTCGTTGTCTCCATGCTGGAGCGCGTGATCGAGGAAAAGGCCCGCGGCGATGCCAACGCCGCCATTTCCATCCGCTCCCATATCCGCGATCTCGTCGGCAATGACCTGCGCAAACTGAAGCCCGGTTCGCCCGAAGCCGCCGCCCTGAAGGAAACCCTGATCAAGGCCGGCGCCTGGAGCCAGTATCTTGAAGTGGGCATCGGCCCCGATGCGGAAATTTTCACCAAGGGCCAGCCCATGTCGGCGGTGGGCTCGATGATGGATGTGGGCATTCATCCCAAATCCACCTGGAACAACCCGGAGCCCGAAGTGGTGCTGGTGGTGTCCTCGAAGGGAACCATCGTCGGCGCTAGCCTCGGCAATGACGTCAACCTCAGGGACGTCGAAGGCCGCTCCGCCTTGCTCCTTGGCAAAGCCAAGGACAACAACGCCGCCACCGCCATCGGCCCTTTCATCCGCCTGTTTGACGACAAGTTCGATCTCGACACGGTGCGGAAAATGGATCTCACTCTCACCGTCGAAGGCACCGACGGCTTCAAGATGACCGGCAGTTCCTCCATCTCGCAAATCAGCCGCGACCCCGCCGACATCGCCGGCCAGACGCTGAACGCCCATCACCATTATCCCGATGGTTTCGTGCTGTTCCTCGGCACCATGTTCGCGCCCAGCGATGACCGTGACGTGCCGGGCCGCGGCTTCACCCACAAGACCGGCGACATCGTGACCATCGCCACGGAGGAACTCGGCGCGCTGGTGAACCGCGTCGTGCCAACCGACAAGGCCGCCCCGTGGAGCTTCGGCACCGCCGACCTCATGCGCAACCTCGCCAAGCGCGGGCTGCTCCAGACCTAGACCATGTCTTCCTGTCATGGAAAATTTATCTTGATTGCACCTGAACTCATTGTCAGCAACGCAGATATCCGCACCATGGACCCGCTCAGCCCCCGCGTTGCCGCACTCGCCGTTACCGATGGCCGGGTCTCGGCCCTGGGTGGCGCTGCAGAAATAGCTGCGCTTGCGGGAAAATCCACCCGCATCATTGATGCCGGTGGCCGCCTCGTGTTGCCGGGCTTTCAGGACACCCACATCCACTTGCAGGACAGCGGCTACGACCACAGCAAGAGCGCGGCGCTTCACAACGTCTCGACAATCGCTGAACTGCAACAGGCCTTGGTGGGCTTTGCCAAAACCCACACGGGCCCCTGGGTGAATGGCGTCGGCTGGTACACCGGTATTTTCACCGATCACAATCTCAACCGTTACGTGCTTGATGCCGCCGTTCCCGACCGGCCCTGCTACATCGTGGCCAGCGATGGCCACAATGCCTGCATGAATTCTGTGGCCTGCGCCGCGGTGGGTCTCGTGCGCGGCACGCCTGACCCCGTCAACGGCCACTTCGTTGTGGACGCCGCGGGCGAACCTACCGGCATGCTGCATGAAAACGCCACGAACTGGGCCGAGAGCTTCATGCCCGTGCCGACCGACGAGGATTATGCCGATGGCGTGCGTTACGGCCAGGCCCTGTGCAACCGCCACGGCATTACCGGTGTGATCGATGCCATGGTGAACGAGCGCCACGCCCGCGTCTACAGCAGCCTTGAACGCGCCGGCGCCCTGACCGTGCGCGTCGCCGCCACCGCCAAAGTTGTCTCCGCCGAAAAAACCGAAGACGCGCTCCGCCGCCTTGAGGATCTGCGCCGCAACGCCAGCTCCGACCTGTTCAAGGTTCATTCGGCGAAATTCTTTCTTGATGGCGTTCTGGAAAACCGCACCGGTGTCATGCTTGAACCCTATTCCGATGCGCTGGGCGGCAACGCCGAACTGATGTTCGGCCATAACCAGATCAAGGAACTCTTCACTGCCTTCGATGCCGCCCGCTTCCAGATTCATGTCCATGTCATCGGCGATGGCGCGGTGCGCGCCGCGCTTGATGCCCTTGAAGCGGCCCGCGCCGCCAATGGCCCGTGGCCAAGCCTTCATCAGCTAGCCCATGTCCAGTGCATTGATCCCGCCGATATTCCGCGCTTCCGCGAATTGGCGTTGTGGCCAATATCCAGACCCTGTGGGCCCGCTATGAACCCTCGGTCACCGACGTCGCCTTGCCCATGGTGGGCGAGGCGCGGGGAAAATGGATGTATGCCTTCCGCTCGCTCATCGATGCGGGCGCCCCCTATGCCATTTCCAGCGACTGGGGCGTTTCCACCCTCAATCCCTTCCCGATCATCGAAACGGCGATCACCCGCCAGCCGCCAATCAAAAATGGCGACCATCCGGTGTTCCTGCCCGAACAGCGCCTGACGCGGGAGGAATGCGTCAAGGGCTACACCACCTTCGCCGCCGAAGCCGCCTGGCGCAGCCACGACACGGGTTCTTTAAGTGTCGGAAAATACGCCGATCTCATCGTTCTGGACCGCGATATTTTCACCTGTAATGTCTATGATATCGGTGATACGGAAGTGCTGCTCACCCTCCTTGGCGGCAGGGAAGTCCACCGTTCCGAAAAATTCACGGGAAAAATTCATGCTTGAAGACCTGCGCGGAAAAGCCGTTCTGATCACCGGCGCCAGCATCGGCATCGGGGCCGCCGCGGCCCTTGAATTCGGCAGGCTGGGAGCGAATGTTGGGGTTCACTACCACAAGAACGCCGAAGCTGCCGAAGCTGTCTGCGCCGCCATCCGGAAGCTCGGCAGCAAGGCCGTCGCCATCGGCGGCGACCTCGGCGTTCCGGGAACCGCCAAGCGGGTTGTCGAGGAGGCCGCAAGGCAACTCGGCCGCCTCGACATCCTGCTCAACAATGCCGGCGCCATGATCCGCCGCGCCCCTTTTCTTGAACTCGACTCGGAGCTTTACGACGCGGCCATGAACCTGAATGTGAAATCCGTCATCGAAGCCTCGCAGGCCGCCGTACCGCACATGGAAAAGCAGGGCGGCGGCGCCATCATCAATGTGGGCTCCATCGCCGGCGCCGATGGCGGCGGCCCGGGCTCCGGCCACTATGCCTGCGCCAAGGCCTACATCCATAATCTCACCCGCCACATGGCCCGCGACCTGGCCTCGCGCAAGATCCGGGTCAACGCCATTTCCCCCGGCGTGATCGAAACCGCCTTCCACGCGGCAACCCCGCCGGAGCGCATGGAGGCGATGAAAAAATCGGTTCCCCTCGGCCGCGCCGGAACCCCGGAGGATTGCGTGGGCCCCATCCTGCTGCTCGCTTCCACCTCCATGGGAGGCTATGTCACCGGCCAAATCCTCCATGTCAACGGCGGCCAGTTCATGCCTTGAGCCACCGGCTCAAATCGGCTTAATGGGCGCCATGTCCGACAGTTTTGACTCCAAAGCCTTCCGCTCAGCCCTGGGAACCTTTGCAACCGGCGTCACCGTGATGACAACGGTGACAGGCTCCGGCGAAATGGTGGGCAACACCGCCAGTTCCTTCAATTCCGTCTCGCTTCATCCGCCGCTGGTGCTGTGGAGCCTGGCGCGCAACGCCTACAGTTTTGAAACCTACATGGCCGCCCGGTATTTCGCCGTGAATGTGCTGCGCGAAGGCCAGGATGACCTGTCGGCGCGCTTTTCAAAATCCTCCCCCGACAAGTGGCGCAGCATCGACTATGAAGTCTGGGAAACCGGCTGCCCGATCTTGCCAAGCGCGCTCGCCATTTTTGAATGCCGCAAGCTTTATACCTATGACGGCGGCGATCATGCTATCTTCGTGGGCGAGGTGCTGAAATTCGATCACGACCCCAAGGGCAAGCCGCTGGTTTTCTGGCGCGGCGGCTATCATCGCACGGTGAGCTGAATGTTTCTCTCGGTCTTTGAACTCTTCAAGATTGGCATTGGCCCGTCAAGCTCGCACACCGTTGGGCCCATGGTGGCGGCGCGCCGCTTCCTGTCGAGCGCCAAGGCGGATAACGCCGCCCGCGTCACCGTATCGCTCCATGGCTCGCTGGCCTTCACCGGCAAGGGCCACGGCACCGACCGCGCCTGTGTTCTGGGCCTCGCCGGCGAAGCCCCCGATGCGATCGAGCCGGACCGGGTTGAGGCGGTTGTCCGGGAAATAACGGAGCGAAAGTACATAATCTTAAAAAGCGGCCAGCGCGTTTCCTTTGATCCCGTGAACGACGTGATCTTCGACTATGGCCCGGCACTTCCCGGCCATGCCAATGGCATGATATTCACGCTGTGGGACGCCAGCGGCGCCAAGCTCTTCAGCGAAACCTATTATTCCATCGGCGGCGGCTTTGTGCAGACCGAAGCCGAACGGCTGGAATCAAATTCCCAGGACCGCGCCGCCGCCAGGCCCAGGCTCGCCGTGCCCTATCCATTTTCGACCGCCAGGGAAATGCTTGAGATGGGCAAGGCCTCCGGCCTCAGCATCGCCGAGATGAAACGCGCCAACGAAACTTGCGCCATGACGGCGGCCCAACTGGACGCCCAGCTCGACCGCATCTGGGCCGCCATGAACGCCTGCATGAACCGCGGCCTCAGCATGGGCGGGACGCTCCCCGGCGGCCTGAAAGTCAAACGCCGCGCCAGCGAGATTTTCGCCAAGCTCAAAAGCGAGCAGGGCGGCAATTCCGTCCAGCCCCACCGCATCATGGATTTTCTTTCGGTCTATGCCCTGGCGGTGAACGAGGAGAACGCCGCGGGCGGCAAGGTGGTGACCGCCCCCACCAACGGTGCGGCGGGCGTCATGCCGGCCATCGTCCGCTATTATCTCGACCATTGCCTCGATGCCGATGCAGCCGGCGTTCGCACCCTGCTTCTCGTCTCCTCTGCCATCGGCGGCATCATCAAGCATAATGCTTCGATTTCCGGCGCCGAAGTGGGCTGCCAGGGCGAGGTGGGCTCGGCTTCCGCCATGGCCGCCGCCGGATTATGCGCAGCGCTCGGAGGCAGCAATGAGCAGGTGGAAAACGCCGCCGAGATTGCGCTTGAACATCACCTCGGCATGACCTGCGATCCCGTCGGCGGCCTCGTGCAAGTGCCCTGCATCGAACGCAACGCCTTCGGCGCCGTGAAGGCCGTGACCGCCGCCTCGCTGGCGCTGCGCGGCGATGGCAGCCATTTCATGCCGCTCGACAACTGCGTCGAAACCATGCGCCAGACCGGCATCGACATGAGCGACCGCTACAAGGAAACCTCCACCGGAGGCCTCGCCGTCAATGTGGTCGAGTGCTGAGGCTTCTCGGCAACGTCAGTCCGGCGAAGCCGGAATCTTTGCAACGTCCATGGGATTCCGGCTTTCGCCGGAATGACGGAGTTGGGAGTGATTCACGTTTCAATGAGCATCGGACATAGCTTCGCCCTGGGTGAAAACGGTTATGCCGTTTCCGGGGCAGAGAAGCGAAGGGTTGCGTGGACGCAAACTCTCGCAGAAATGCCGGTCGTGTCGTCCGGCGGTTGGCGCAAGCCCTGCGCCCACGCTTTTGCGGCGGTTTTTGCCTCGGGGAAGATCTTGCAGAGCCCTAGATCGCACGGTGTCTGAGGTTTTCCGCTAGGGTTGTTTAGCCATTTAAGACGCATTGGACCGTAATATCCACGGGCCCTCCCTCCGGCTCCCGGGTGCCTGATGAACGTTTCACCAAACCCGCAGGCGCCACATCCACCCCATCTATGATCACCGTCGCGACCGAGACCCCTTCCGGGATGGACAGAAATTCATAGTACATAGGAATATACTTGTCAAGGGGTATATGCACAAAATTGTCGGCAGTATTCACTTTTGATACGTATTTGACCGCGACCCGCCCCGCCAGCGCCTTGAAGCTGGGGATATTGCCAAGGAGGCCAATGATGCGTGGTCGTTGCTTATGTGGATCCATCAGTTTCCGAATTGATACCCCTGTCCAAGCATGCGTGAACTGCCATTGCGAAAGTTGCCGGCGGCAATGCTCGGCGCCGATGACGACATACATAGGCGTGTTGGACACCCAATGGAGATGGATTAGCGAAGCACCCAAGGTCTACAAATCATCTCCCGGGGTAGAAAGAACATTTTGCGGAAACTGCGGCTCACCCCTTTCGTTTCGGTCGGAGAAAATGTCGGGAGTGATGCACCTGTTTGTGGCGGCGTTGGACGAACCGGAAAAATTCGAACCAACGCTTCACGCTGCCATTGAGGAAAATCTTCCTTGGTTGAAACTCGCGGACGGTTTGCCGTCGTGTATCGGGCCGCGATTATACAAACCATTAACCGAGAGCGCGGTCACTGTTGAGACAAATGGCTATCAAAATCGCCCGCCTGAAACCCAACTCCCCAGAACTCGAAATCTGCGCCGCGTGGCGCTACGAGGCATTCCTGAAATCCTATGGCTATTCGCTTCTGGATAGCGCCGCGCAACTCGCAAAGCTCGCCACACAGCCCGATGAATATGAAACCGCATTGATCGCTTCGGTCGACGGCCGCCTCGCCGGCATTTGCCTGCTGGTTCTGCAGGAGTTCGAACCCCTGCATGATGTTTCGCCCTGGCTGGCAAGCCTCTATGTGGCTCCCGAATATCGCAAGCGCGGCGCGGCGCGCAAGCTTGTGGCGGCCATTGAGGATCAGGCCCGCAAGCATGGCGTGGCCCGGCTTCATCTCTATACGGGCGATGCGGAAAAGTTTTATGTGAAGTGCGGCTGGAGTCTTGCGGAGCAGGGCGTCTCCGAAGGTGAACCCTATGCCTTCATGATCCGCGACCTCTAAGCGCCGGTCTTCCGCAGTTCAAGTGCACGGCTCCACGCGGTTACCCCGTCGTGAGCGCGTTTTTAGCGGGCATTGCGTAAGCTGCGGAACTTGCCCATAATTACCAGTTATATATAAAAACAATGGGCCGGGTTTTATGAATAGCTTTACCGACGGGCGCACTCTGGCACAGGCCATTGTTGACACGGTTCGCGAGTCCTTGTTGGTTCTTGACGGAAACCTGAAAGTAGTTGCGGCCAGCCGGTCCTTTTATTCAACGTTTCACACGACGCCCCAAGAGACGATTGCACGAAAAGTCTATGATTTGGGTTCCGGTGAATGGAATAACGCACCGCTTCGCGAACTCCTGGAACGCATAGTCCCCGAGCGGGGCGTGATGGAGAATTTTGAGGTCGAACAGGAGTTTCCCGGCATTGGCCGGCGCACCATGCTTTTGAACGCCCGGAAAGTCTTTTATCAAGGCGATTTGAATACCACGCTGTTGCTGGCGATCGAGGATATTACCGACCGGCGAAACGCCGAACGCCTGCTTGCGACTTTAAGCGAGCAGAAGGACATGCTGTTCTCAGAAATGAATCATCGTGTGGCGAACAGCCTGCAGCTGGTGGCCAGCATACTGTTATTGCGGGCCAGGACGGTCGATTCACTGGAAACCCGTGGTCATCTGGAAGATGCCTATCGCCGTGTGATGTCGGTGGCGTCCCTCCAGCAGCAGCTCAAGGTTACCGGCCTGGGAGAGGAAATCCACGTAGGGGAGTATCTGACGAAGCTTTGCGAGACATTGTCAGGCTCAATGATCCGCGAGCGCCGCCCGGTGTCTCTCACCGTATCGGCGGGGCCTGGATATGTAGGGTCAGAGCAGGCCGTAAGCATTGGCCTCGTTGTCACCGAGCTTGTGATAAATGCGCTCAAGCATGCGTTTCCCGTCGATACGTCAACGGGGCAAATTGAGGTCAGTTATACCGTGAATGGAGCTAAATGGTCGCTTTCGGTGGCCGATAATGGTGTTGGAATTGCCAAAGACGCCAAGCAAAAGAAATCGGGGCTCGGCAGCAAGCTGATTGACGCCTTGGCGCAAAAGCTTTCGGCAACAGTTAACACCCGGTCCAGCGCCGACGGAACAAAAGTGCTTGTTGAAGGATCGTTGGAGCCGGCTCAGCGCATCAGTTGAGGCATCAAAATTCGCCACTGGGAATCGGTCTCTTCGGCTTGCTTTGCCAATACCTGCCATTCGTTGGCCACGCGGACCCAATAGGCCTTTGTGTGGGAGTTCGGCGTATCGGCCGCGGTTATCTGGCACTGGGAGGCATAATCGCGGTATTTGGCAATAATTGAGTTTTCCATGAGCAATGAACGGCACACAAAGGAAATTGTTCCTTTAGCTCGTGGATTTTTGGTAATATCGTTAATCATTCCTATTGAGGGTTATCCCTCTATGAACCGCAGCCTCTAAGCGCCCAGATCCTTCAGGTAATTCACCAGCCCGGCGGTGGAACTGTCCTGGCCTTCGGCTTGAAACCTTGCCTTCCATCACGGGCTGAAGCTCCGTGGCCAGTTCCTTGCCGAGTTCCACGCCCCATTGGTCAAAGGCGTTGATGTCCCAGATTGCCGCTTCGACGAAGACGCGGTGCTCGTAAAGCGCAATGAGGCGGCCCAGCGTGAAGGGATCGAGCTTCTTGTAAGCCAAAGTCAGCGAAGGCCGGTTGCCGGTGAACACCCGGTGCGGCGCCAGGCGTTTGGCCTCCGCCTTGCTCTTGCCCATCGTCAGCAGTTGCGCCGCCGCTTCCGCCAGTGTCCGCCCCTTCATCAGGGCCTGCGACTGCGCCAGGCAATTGGCCATCAGCAGCGTGTGATGCTCCGCCATGCCCTTCTCGTGCGGTTCCGCTGCAATGAGGAAGTCCACAGGAATGATGTCGGTGCCCTGGTGCAGCAGCTGGAAAAAGGCGTGCTGGCCGTTGGTGCCCGGCTCGCCCCAGACCAGCGGCCCCGTCGAATGCCGCGAAGCGCTGCCGGCCTTCGTCACCCGCTTGCCGTTCGATTCCATGTCGAGCTGCTGCAGATAAGCGGGAAAGCGCGCGAGGCGCTGGTCATAGGGAATGATGGCGCGGGCCGGATATTTGCAGATATTGCGGTGCCAGATGCCGATGAGCCCCAGGAGCAGGGGCAGATTGGAGGCCGCATCGGCCGATTTGAAATGTTCATCCATTGCATAAGCGCCTTCGAGGAAGCGCTTGAAATGATGGGGCCCGATGGCGATCATCAGCGGCAGGCCGATGGCCGACCAGATGGAATAGCGCCCGCCGACCCAATCCCAGAATCCGAAAATTCGCCATGGGCTGATGCCGAAACCCGCCACCTTGTCGAGGGCCGTCGAGATGGCCGCGAAATGCGAAGCCACCGCCGCTTCGCCCAGCTTCGCCACGATCCACGCCCGCGCCGTCCTGGCATTGGTCATGGTTTCAATGGTGGTGAAGGTCTTGGAGGCGATGAGGAACAGCGTAGTCGCCGGGTTCAAATTTTTAAGCGTGTCGGCCATATGGGCCCCGTCCACATTGGACACATAATGCAGGCGTGGCCCATCATGGTAAGGCGCCAGCGCCAGCGTGGTCATTGCGGGGCCCAGGTCCGAGCCGCCAATGCCGATATTCACCACATCGGTAATCTCGCTGGCCCGCACGCCCTCGGCAAACGTCGCCATCGCCGCCAGCACGCCCCGCACCTCCGGCATCACGTCGCGGCCCGCCACCGTCACCGGTGAGTTCGACTGGTTGCGCAGCGCCGTATGCAGCACCGCACGGCCCTCGGTGGTGTTGATGACCGCGCCCGCAAACATGGCGTCGCGCTTCTTGGCGACGTCCGCCGCCCCGGCCAAAGCCAGCAGCAGCTTCACGGTCTTGCCCGTCACCGCACATTTGGAAAAATCCAGCAGCAGGTCATCCTGCCTGGCCGAAAATTCCGCGAACCGGTCACCCCGCCCCGCAAAAGCCTTGCGCATGTCAAAGGGTGCCAGCGATTTATGGTGCTGGCTTAAATCCTTCAGGGCTTTGCTGACTTTATCGGCTTTTGACATGAGGACCTCAAACACTTCCATACCGTCATTCCAGCGAAAGCCGGAATCCCATTATCGTCTAACAGATTCCGGCTTTCGCCGGAATGACAGATAATTTTGTATCGTCACTCCGGCGAACGCCGGAGTCCCATTTACGTCAGGCAGAATTCCGGCTCTCGCCGGAATGACGGAATTAAGTGTGGAAATCACGCCGCCTGGCGCAGCGCTTTGCCTTCGATGAGATTGTCAAACAGCGTGCGGCTCATCCGCTCCAGCTGCGGCATCAGGGGCAGCGCCTTGGCGCAGACGCGGGGGTAGGCATCGGGGCCGAGCGCCTCGTTCAGCCAGTCGATATATTGCGGGATATGGGCCCAGCGCGCGATGAGGGCAGGGGTCAGCTCCGCATGGAACTGGGTGGCAAGCAGGGTGTCGGCCACTGACATGATTTGCACTTTGCTGACCGGCGACGTCGCCAGCACTTCGGCGCCATCGGGTAATTCCTGCACCTCGGCATGGTGCCACTGCATGACTTTCAAGGTGGGCTTCAAGCCGCGGGTCATGCCATGCCGCCGGCCAAGGCCTGAGAGCTTGACCTCGCCGATGCCCACTTCCGGCTTGCCGGCAACCCCGATCTTGCCGCCGAGCGCCTCCGCCAGAAGCTGAAGCCCCAGGCAAATGCCGAGGAACGGCCGGTTGCGGTGGATGGCCCATTCCTTGATGGCGCGTTTTTCGTCCACCAGCCAGGGGTGCGCTTTGGTTTCCCACACATCCATGGCGCCGCCCATGACCAGCAGAAAATCATAAGGGGCAAGAGACGGTATCTCTTCGCCCCTATGCAGCATCACAACGTCCAGCCCGGCCCCGCGCTGGCGCAGGAAATCGCCGAACAGCCCCGGAGGCTCGTCATCCATATGCTGGAACACAAGGGCTTTGCTGATCATTTTCCGGGTCCTCATGTCCAGTTGAAGAGGGAGGGTAAATAAGGCTTAGATAGCGAATCGCAACGGTTTTCTTTGTCGCAGGATTTAATGAATCAAAAGCAAAGCACGATCCAGTGACAATTCCGCGCCGGACCCTTTTTTTTGCCCTGTTCCCTTTCGCCTGCGGCTATTTCCTGTCCTATCTGCTGCGCGCCGTGAACGCCGTGGTGGCTCCCGACCTGGTGCGGGATTTTGGCGTTTCCCCGGCCGAACTCGGCGTGCTCACTTCGGCTTACCTCCTGTCGTTTTCCCTGTTTCAACTGCCTTTGGGCGTGTTTCTCGACCGCTATGGCGCAAGGCGGGTGCAAACCGTGCTTCTCGCCGTGGCCGCGGCAGGCTGTTTTCTCTTTGCCGTGGCTCCGGATTTCCTCTCGTTGGTGGCCTCGCGGGCCATTATCGGCCTTGGCTTTTCCGCCGGACTGATGGCGAGCTTCAAGGCGTCCTCCATCTGGGTGCCGATCGAGCGCCGCTCGCTCGCCAACGCCTGCATCATGTCGGCGGGCGCCCTTGGCATCATCATGGCAACCGAGCCCACCGCCTTTCTTGTGGGGCTCGTCGGCTGGCGCGCCACGTTTATGATTTTTGGCGGCATCATTCTGGCCGGCGCCGCCTTTGTCTTCCTTGCCGTGCCGGAAAAGGCCGGGGCGAAAATCACCGTGAGCCTTGCCCGGCAGGTGGGCGAACTCGTGCAAATTCTCAAGCTGCCGCTGTTCCTGCGCATCGCGCCGATGCTGGCGCTCACCGCCGGCACGCCCATCGCCCTGCAAACCCTCTGGGCCGGACCCTGGTTCCGCGACGTCCTCGGCCTTGCGCCCGCCGAGGTGGCCCGCAGCCTGTTCTGGATGGCGGCGGCCTTCATGGTCGGCATCTTCCTTGTCGGCGTGGTGGCCGACCGATTGCAGCGGCGGGGCATCGGCCCGATGACCGCGCTGACGGGCTTTGTCATCGCCAACCTTGCCGCCCAGCTCGTCATTGTCCTGCAGGTGAAGCTGCTGGCCTTTCCCGCCTGGCTTGTTCTGTCGGCCGTTGGCCAGGCCGCCATTCTCGCCTATCCGTGGTTTGCCCAGCGCCTCGGCGCTGGATTGGCCGGACGCTCCAATGCCACCATCAACTTCGCCATGTTCCTGGTGGCCTTTGCCGCCCAGGCCTTCGTCGGCGTGGTGATCGGCTGGTTTCCGCAAAGTGCCGGAGGTTATGACCCGCAATCCTATATCTGGGCCTTTGGCCTGCTTTTGGCTTTGGAGTTTTTGGCATTGTTCTGGTATCTCTTCGCCCCCATTGCCAGTTTGAAAGACCAAACCCCGTGACCAACCCGATTATTGCCGAAGTCACCCGTGGTGGCATTGTTGAAAGCCGCCATACCGGGGCCTTCGCCGTGGTGGATGGCGCCGGCAAGCTGATCAAGTCGGCGGGAGACTTCGCCGTTCCCATTTTCCCGCGTTCGGCCATCAAGGCCTTCCAGTGCGTGCCCCTGATTGAGTCGGGTGCGGCCGATCATTTCGGTCTGACCGACGAGGAAATCGCTTTGGCCTGCTCCTCCCACAATGGCGAGCCGGAGCACGTGCGCGTCGCCCGCGCCATGCTGCACAAGGCACAGAACAATGAAGAACTCTACGAATGCGGCGCCCACTGGCCGAGCAATCTGGAAGCCCACCATGACGCCGTGCGGGAAGTCGGCA
The DNA here is from genome assembly GCA_963773295.1 of uncultured Alphaproteobacteria bacterium. GTDB lineage: Bacteria > Pseudomonadota > Alphaproteobacteria > Rhizobiales > Aestuariivirgaceae > Aestuariivirga. The sequence continues at coordinate 100,786 of CAVZAJ010000014.1, read as the reverse complement.
AGGCGCTGCAGGTCCACAACAACTGCTCGGGAAAGCACGCCGGCATGCTGGCCCTGGCGCGCCAGCTCGGCGCCGGCGCCAAGGACTACGTGAACATCGATCATCCGGTCCAGCAAGCCATCGCCGAAGTGATTGCCAGATACTGCGATGTCGAGGTGAAGGCGCTGACCTGGGGCATTGACGGCTGCTCGGTTCCCACCTGGGCTTTCCCCCTCAGCAACATGGCCCTGGGCTTTGCCCGGCTGACCGAGACGGCGGCAGGCAAACGCATCATCGAGGCGGTGCGCCGGCATCCCTTCATGGTGGCGGGCACCAAGCGCTTCGATACCAAAGTCATGCTGGAGGTGCCGCGTGTTTTTGTGAAGACCGGAGCCGAAGGGGTCTACTGCGGCTGCATTCCCCACGCTCACATCGGCGTCGCCCTCAAATGCGACGACGGCGCCAGCCGCGCCGCCGAAACCGCCATGGCTTCAGTTCTGGCCTCGCTTGATGTCTGGACTCCCGAAGAGAAGGAAAAGCTGCAGGGCTTCGCCCATTCCGGTCTCAAGAACTGGCGCAAGATTGCCGTGGGCGATGTGCATGCCGCTATGCCCGGATGATATTGTCACTCAACTGAATCACATCCGGAACCTTCGCGCCGTCCCGGCCTAAATCCCCGGTTACCATTTCGAGATGGTCCATGCCCATGATGGCGGCGATTCTGGAGCCACTGATCACATTGTTTGCCAAGTAACTCGGGCCGGCACCCTCGGTCACCGATGCCGTAATGCCTTTCCCGCAGTTCCGCACGAGATTTGCCTGCGCTGTGAGATTGCGCGCATAAGGTCCCCAGCCCAGGGAAATGCCAACGTCCCGGGCGTTCTCCACTATATTGCTGCTCACCAGTGTGTCGGCCTCCGCGTGAATGCCGCTTCCGGATGTAACTCCCCCCGTCGTCCCGCCTTTTGCATTGCGCACCAGATTGTTGCTGCACACCGCAAGCCGCCCGCCCTCATTGAAATTGGTGATCGAGATGCCGAAGCCGACATCGTCCAGAATGTTGTTGCTCACCACCGCCCCTTCAAAGGCGAACTCCACATAGATCGCCACCTCGCCGGCGCGGGAAATGTTGTTGCCCAGGATCTGGCAGTTGGAGCCCGCGTTGTTGCGGATGGCGGAAAAATAGCAGTCCGTTATGCGGTTGTTCGCAACCAGGACCTGGCCCGCCCTGTAGATGTTGATGCCGTTGCCGTTCTGGCCGGAGCCGCCGGCTTTCGCGGCGATGTGCTCCACCCGGTTGTTGATGACCAGTGTTCCGTCTTCGCGTTTTTCCGACGTCCAGACCTGAATGCCGTTGTTGCCGATGTCATGTACATGGTTGCCGGAAATTTCGAGGCCCCTGGAGTCGAGCGCGAAGAGGGCGGTTTTCTCCTGCAGCAAAAACTCATTGCCTGAGATGCGTCCGCCGCAATTTTTGAGAACCAGCCCGTTGCCGCCGCCTTCGAAGGCCACGCCGCTGATGTTCAAACGCTCCGCGCCCTCGACACTAAGAATGTCAACATTGCCCAAGCGCTACGAGCCTTGTATGTCCGGCAACACCTTCAATCTGCAAAGACGTCTTGAGGCTCAGCCCGGAAACAAGAAACTTTCCAGCTGCCAAGCGCAACAAACCGCCGCTCCCCGCCGCCTCATCCATTGCCGACTGCAATTCCAGCGTCTGGTCGGCCCCATTTGCGGTGACTTCTGCCACCGCAGGGGTTGCCGCAAGTGCGGCTCCTGCAGACAAGAGGAATCGGCGCGAGAAGTTCATTTTGGCACACTCCGCCGGGAGCGGAGCAAGAACCATGCCCTAAGGTTCGGAAACCAGCTTGGTTGAGGGCTCGCTGGCGCTGCCGGTCAGGGCCTTGAACAGGCCCATTTTGTCTGTCCCGGCTTTGATAAAACAGCTCGCGCCCGCAAACTCAACCTCGCTCCCGAATTTCCCCGATTCCTGAAGCCGTTTGCACTCGAGGGAATAGATGAGAAGTTCTTTCGGCTCGGCCTTGACCAGTACATAGGTTGAAGCCCCTGTAGTTTCGGCCGCCTGTAGAATCCACCACGGGCCCTCAAGCGGAACAAAGGAAATCACCATGTCTGAGTTGCCTGATTTGACCAGATAATGGGAGGCTTCCGGCTTGAATGCTCAGGGGATCGGTGCTTTTCTTCCAGGCGCCACCGTCGCGTTCATAGGGCGCCAGATTTGGATAATCGGCCAGCAGCAGCTTGGCATCCGCACCGGCGAACAGCGGCGTCTTCGTTTCAAGATTGCAGCCCGCCAGCCCGAAAGCCAGAAGGCCAAGGAACATTACGCGAAACCAAATGCCCATCATGTTCAATTGTTTTTCTTTAGAAAGTCGGCAACAGCCGCCCGCAGATCCGTCAAGTCTCCATTGGAATAAACTTCCCAAAATTTGACTATCGACGCGGTCGTATGCGTGTCTTAAATGATTGCCAATGTCCGATACCCGCCGCCAAGGTATGTCGGGCCTCGTTGCTTTCAAGCTCTCGGGTATATGGCGCGATGCCTCGCTCAATATCTCCAAAAATCTCTCGAACGCCGCCTTGACAACCTTGTCCGCGGTTAAATCCCGGTAGCTCCTGCCTTGAAGGAGTGCATCAATTTGATCAATGGCGTCAATAATATCATTCAATCTGAAATTCGTCCTGTCGGCCATCAGAAAATCTCAACAATTTCTGAAGATATTGAACGCTTGAATGCTGCATCCAAGCTGCGCCGCATGAACGCGTTGGCCGGAAGGCCAGTCGAGTCTGCAACAATATGTTCCACGCCAACCAGGTTGAGTATTGAAAATCTACGTGATGGTGCAGCATCGATCAACAAATCAAGATCGCTTGATTCAGTGTAATCGCCCCGGGCGCGCGAACCAAATATCGCCAGATGTTCGACGCCTTCCTGTTCAAGCTTGGCGCGAAGCGATTCGAGTTTTGCAATAATTTCAGCGGTGCCCATACGGCGTAATTTAGCGGACTTTCAGGTGGAACGCTACTCTGGCTACCTTTGCGCAAATCCAAGCCGCTTGTTCAAGTGTTCAAGCAGCGCCAGCGCCGCATCGGGAATGACGGTACCGGGCAAAAACACCGCCGCAGCCCCCATGTCTTTCAGGGTCTGAACATCCTCCGGCGGAATGACGCCGCCCACCACGATCATGATGTCGGCCCGCCCGGCTTTTTCCAGCGCCGTCTTGAGCAGGGGAATATGGCTGAGATGTCCGGCGGTCAGCGTTGAAATGCCGACCATGTGCACGTCGTCCTTCGCGGCAAATGCCGCCACTTCTTCCGGCGTTGAAAACAGCGCCCCGATTTTCACCTCGAAGCCCATGTCGGCAAAGGCCGAAGCGATCACCTTCTGCCCGCGGTCATGGCCATCCTGGCCCATCTTGGCAACCAATATGCGGGGCGGGCGGCCATCGGCCTCCTTGAAAGCCAGCACCGCCCGCCTGGCCATCTCGATTTTCTGCAGGTCGCGCGACGAGGCAAGGTAAATTCCCTTCGTCACCCGCGTCGTCGCCACATGCCGCTTCCACACCTTTTCAAGCGCCAGGGATATTTCACCAACCGTTGCCTTGGCGCGGGCCGCATCAACCGCCGCTGCCAGCAAATTGCCGTCGCCGGTTTTTGCAATGGCTGACAGGCGGTCCAGCATCTCCTGGCATTTTGCCGGGTCGCGCTCCGCCTTCAGGCGCCTCAGCTTTTCAATCTGGCTCACCCGCACCGCGGAATTGTCAACCTTCAGAATATCGATCTTGCTTTCATCGGAGTTGCGGTACCGGTTCACGCCGACAACCGTCTGCTCGCCCGCATCGATGCGGGCCTGGGTGCGGGCCGCCGCTTCCTCAATGCGCAGTTTCGGAATGCCGGCCTCGATGGCCTTGGCCATGCCGCCGGACTTCTCAATTTCGGCAATATGCGCCCAGGCCTTTGCCGCGAGATCGGAGGTCAAGCGTTCCACGAAATAGCTTCCGCCCCATGGGTCGATGACCCGGCAGGTGCCCGCCTCCTGCTGCAGAAACAATTGTGTGTTACGCGCAATCCGCGCTGAAAAATCCGTGGGCAAAGCCAAAGCCTCATCAAGCGAATTGCTGTGGAGCGATTGCGTGCCGCCTTGCGTTGCCGCCATCGCTTCAATGCAGGTGCGCGTCACATTGTTGAACACGTCCTGTGCCGCAAGGCTCCAGCCCGATGTCTGGCAATGGGTGCGCAGGATGAGCGAGCGCTCGTCCTTCGGAGAGAAGCGCTGCATCAGCGTGGCCCAGATCACCCGCGCGGCGCGCATCTTAGCCACTTCCATGAAGAAATTCATGCCAATGGCCCAGAAGAAGGAGAGCCGCGGCGCAAACCTGTCGATGTCGAGGCCGGCATCAACGCCGGCCTTCGCATATTCAAAACCGTCGGCCAGTGTATAGGCGAGTTCCAGATCGGCGGTCGCTCCCGCCTCCTGCATGTGATAGCCGGAAATCGAAATCGAATTGAACTTCGGCATCCGCTCCGAGGTATATTTGAAAATGTCCGAGACAATCCGCATGGAATGCAGCGGCGGATAGATATAGGTGTTGCGCACCATGAACTCTTTCAGGATATCATTCTGGATGGTGCCGGAAAGCTTTTCCGGCGGCACGCCCTGTTCCTCGCCGGCCACGATGAATAGCGCCAGGATCGGCAGCACCGCGCCGTTCATCGTCATCGATACGGTCATCTTGTCCAGCGGAATGCCGTCGAAAAGCGTGCGCATGTCATAGATGGAATCAATTGCCACCCCCGCCATGCCGACGTCACCGGCCACCCGCGGATGGTCGCTGTCATAGCCCCGGTGCGTGGCGAGGTCGAAAGCAATGGAAAGCCCCATCTGCCCCGCCTGCAGATTGCGGCGGTAGAAGGCGTTGGAATCCTCCGCCGTCGAAAACCCCGCATACTGCCGGATGGTCCATGGCTGGGTGGTGTACATGGTGGGGTAGGGGCCACGAAGGAACGGCGCGATGCCGGGATATGAGTCCTTGAAACCTTGCGTATCATCCGCCGTGTAAAACGGCTTGACCGAAATGCCTTCCGGCGTCAGCCAAGGCGTGCTTGAAAAATTTGGAATGCGGCTCATGGGGCCGACTCCACCGCCGCTTCGAATTCCTTTGACAGTTGGTGGGTCTTCGTTCCGATAACCGGATCACTGCTAGCATTTTTGGAATCAAATTCCGGCAGCTTCCCCGTTTTCTCGATGCCTTGAAAAACTGTCCAGGCGCGCTCGCATAAGTCATGGGTGAGCGACTCCACATAACCCGAACCCGATGCCGGGTCGGCCACGCGCCAAAGCTGCGACTCTTCCAGAAGGATGAGCTGCGTGTTGCGCGCCATGCGCCGCGCAAAGGCATTGGGCAACCCTTGTGCAATGGAAAACGGCAGAACCGTGAATGTATCCGTGCCGCCGAGCCCCGCGCCGAACACCGCCGCCGTGGCCCGCAGGATATTTGTGTGCGGATCAAGCCGCGCCATCATCCGCCGCGAGGTTTCGCCGTGCAGGCGCAAGGGCTGATGTGCAATCCCGCTCGCCTCCAGAACCCGCGCCCACAGCAAGCGGATGGCGCGGAATTTCGCCAGCGTCAGGAACATGTCCTGGTTGGCGGCAAGCGTTGCGCCCACGACGCTTTCAGGTGACAAATGATCAAATTTCCGCAACGCGCCGGCAATCCGCGCCAGCACGCACGCCAGTTCCTGGGCCTCGCTCGCGCCTTGTTCGTGAAACACCCGGCCATCGGCATCGAAAAACGGCCCGTTGAATCCCCGCGCCGCGAATTCATTCGCAAGCCCTGCATCGCTCGCGCCAACCGACACACGCAATCGCGCCGGATCAATCGGCTGCTTTTCCACATAGGCCGCAAAGGCTCTGGCCAGCCCATCGCCGCCTTCAAGCCGCGTGTGAATGGCGTGCAGCGCCACACCCTGCAGAAACTGCGCAACATCCGCATCGTTGTTAACGATGCAAAGCCCGCCCGCCCCATTCTCCAGATCCTCCAGCGCCTGGGCATTGGCCTTCGCTCCGTCGGGATGATCCACCCGCTGCATGACCGTCCACGGCGCGTAACTGGCCCGCTCCGCCCGCGCCCCCTGGATCTGCTGGTACAGCGGTTCGATGCGAAGGCCATCCGCCGTCCGGCTTGCCAGCTTTTCAACGCTTTCGCCTTTCAGGATTGCGGCCACGCGGGTCCGCCACATGTCCAGGGTCGCGTCCGGAAAATCATTCATTCCTGTGATGCTAGTGGCCAAATCTGCCCTGTCAATCCGCCCCTGTTTTGGCTAAATGACGTGTGACAGCAGGGCTCCAATTCGAAGGAATAACAACGACCATGAGCGACAACGCAATTTTTCTCGGCCAAAGCGACAAGCGCGAAGAACTGTTCCTGCCCCTGGCAAACCGCCACGGCCTGGTGACCGGCGCTACGGGAACGGGCAAGACCGTGACCCTGCAGATCATGGCCGAGAGTTTCTGCAAGGCCGGCGTTCCGGTTTTTGCCGCCGACGTGAAGGGCGATCTCTCCGGCATTTCGCAGGTTGGAACGCCGCTCGACGTTCTCATGGAGCGCGCCAAGAAAATCGGTTTCGACGATTACGGCCTGGAGGCCACGCCGACGATATTCTGGGACCTGTTCGGCGAACAGGGCCATCCCATCCGCACCACCGTCACCGAAATGGGCCCCCTCATGCTGTCGCGCCTGATGGGCCTTTCGGAAGCCCAGGAGGGCGCGCTCAACATTGCCTTCCGCATCGCCGACAATGAGAACCTGGCGCTCCTTGATCTCAAGGATCTGCGCGCACTTCTTGCTGATCTCGGCGACCGCGGCAAGGAAATCACCACCCAATATGGCAATGTGCAAACCGCCACGATCGGCTCCATCCAGCGCCGGCTTGTGGTCATCGAGGAGCAGGGCGGCGACAAGTTCTTTGGCGAGCCCGCCCTCGATATCAAGGACCTGATGCGCACCACGCGCGACGGCCGGGGCTACATGAACATCCTCGCCGCCGACCGGCTTATGTCCTCGCCGCAGCTCTACGCCACCTTCCTGCTCTGGCTCCTTTCGGAACTCTTTGAGGACATGCCGGAAGTGGGCGATCCGGAAAAACCGAAGCTGGTGTTCTTTTTCGACGAAGCCCATTTGCTTTTCGACGATGCGCCTCCCGGCCTCCTGCAAAAAATCCAGCAGACGGTGAAGCTCATCCGCTCCAAGGGCGTCGGTGTTTATTTTGTCACGCAAAACCCCCTTGATGTGCCTGACAATGTGCTGGAGCAGATGGGCAACCGGGTGCAGCACGCGCTGCGCGCCTATACGCCGCGCGACCAGAAGGCGGTGAAAGCCGCCGCCACCACCTTCCGCCCCAATCCGAAATTCAAGACGGAAGAAGTCATCACCGAAATGGGCAAGGGCGAGGCCCTGGTGTCCACCCTCGACCTGAAGGGCGTTCCCTCCATGGTGGGCCGCACCCTCATCCGCCCGCCGTCGGGCCGCATGGGGCCGATCACCCCGGAAGAGCGCAAGGCCCTGATCAGCAATTCTCCGGTCTTCGGCCAGTATGAGGAGACGGTTGACCGCGACTCGGCCTACGAGAAATTACAGAAGAAAGCCGGGGTGCGCGCCGAGGCCGAGCAGCAGGAAGCGGCGGAAAAAACCGAACGCAGAACCACCACTAGCTCCGCCCGCCAGCCCCAGTCGGCAACCGACCGCTTCGTGAAGAACATGGCCAGCAGCGTGGGCCGGCAACTCGGAACAAGTGTCGCCCGCTCCATCGGCAACGCCCTGGTGCGCGGGATTTTAGGCGGCCTGACAAGAAGGTAACAGTTCTTTTCCCCTCCCCCTTGCGGGGAGGGGTTAGGGGTGGGGGTCGCTCCGATACCGCCAGACTCCCACCCTCAATCCGCGCGGGCGCGCGGATTTCGACCTCCCCACAAGGGGGAGGTGGAGTAGTCCTTGCTCACTAAATAATCTCATCCTCGTCAAACAGCGGCGCCTGCACCCTATCGGATTTTTTCATAAGACGGCCACCTAAAGTGCTCTTTCACCGGCTTTCGCTGTTCACTTGCATTCGCTCGCCCCGGACATTGAACATTTGGCTGCCTTGTCCTGCGCCTTGGTGGTTATCCAGTCCTGAGCAAACTTACCGGCCTTTTTCACCTGTTCCGGGCTCATTCTCGCGGCAAGGGCGTCATGGTTCTTGCGCGCGTCGTCGTTGCCTCCTCTCGCAGCGAGGGTGAACCAAACCAAGGCCTGGACATCGTCTTTCGGCACAACATCGTAGCCACTGGCATAGATCAGCCCAAGATTGTATTGCGCCACGGCGTCGCCTTGCTCAGCTGCGAGCCCGAACCATTTTACCGCCTGAAAGTAGTTCTGCGGCACCACGCGGCCACTTCCATATATGAGTCCAAGCGAAATCTGGGCATGGAGGTCTCCCTGCTGGGCCGCCTTCCGGTACCATTTCATCGCTTTCGACAGGCTCTGCGGGACGCCCCGGCCTTCGTCATACATGGCACCAAGCCGGGATTGGGCAGTGACATAGCCACTCGCGGCAGCCATTCCATACCATTTTGCCGCCTCCAGATCATCTCGGGATACGCCATGTCCCAGGGAATATAACTCACCAAGGCCAAACTGAGCGGACTGGCTGCCTTGATCGGCCAGGCTCTTCCAGATCTGAAATGCTGTGGCATAGTCACCGCGGCCGTTGGCGGCGTAACCGTCCTCGTAAGATGCGGCCATCGACGGCCCGGCAAAGCAAGATCAGGGCTAGTCCGAATGCTGACAACAGGGATTTAGGCTTCATCTCGTCTGGCCATGCTTTGGTGCCGCTCATGCGTCCACGTCCTAGATAATCTCATCCTCGTCAAACAGCGGCTGTTGCACCATGTCGGATTTTTTCATCCGCGCCACATGGAACAGCGCGTCGCCGCGGTTGACGATGGGAAGATTGGTGCGCCCGATGATGATGCCGTCGTCTTCGGCAATCACCTGGACGCTCAAATCGCCCAGCGGATTGGAGATTTCGCCGATCTTCTCGCCCCTGGACACATGCGCCCCGGTCGGCAGCGAACTGCGCAGAACGCCGCCTTCCGGGGCCCGCAGCCAGGTGCTGGAAAGCGAGATCGCGGTCCGGTGTTTTATTTCGGAATGCGGTGCGAGAGCGATCATTTTCAGGGACGTCATCACCCGCAGGATGCCGTGAACCCCCGTCTCGATGGCCTCTTCATCGAAGCGCAGCGCTTCCCCCGCTTCATAAAGCAGAACCTTGACGCCCTGGTCCCTGGCGCACTGCCGCAGCGTTCCTTCCCTGAGCTTGGAAATCAGGATAACCGGCGGCGCAAACAGCTTGGCCAGCTTCAGAAGTTCCGGCTCATCCGGCGCAATGCGGATTTGCGGCAGGTTGGTTCGGTGCAGCGCCGCCGTGTGCAGGTCGATGCCGTATTGCGAGCGCAGCACCACTTCCTTCATGAAGAGGTCGGCCAGAAGCGAGGCCAGCGAGCCGTGGTCGGAGCCGGGGAATGAACGGTTGAGATCGCGCCGGTCGGGCATGTAGCGCGAATGGTTGAGAAAGCCGAAGGTGTTGACGATGGGAACCGCCAGAAGCGTTCCCGCCAGCTCCTTCAAGGCATTATGGCTCGCCACCCGGCGCACGATTTCCACCCCGAGGATTTCATCGCCATGCACCACGCCGGAAATGAAGAATGTCGGGCCAGCCTTCGCGCCATGGATAACATGGATGGGCAGGCTGATCGGCGTATGGTTGGCCAAGACGCTGATCGGCAGCTCGACGGTTTTCCGCGTGCCCGCCGCAACCTCGAAGTCGCCGATCCGGAATGGCGTCATCCCTTGCCCCGTGTCCGCGTCTTGCCGGGTTTGGCATTCTTTTCCATGAATTCGATGATGGACTTGGCCACATCGACGCCCGTGGTTTTTTCGATGCCCTCCAGCCCCGGCGATGAATTCACCTCCATCACCACCGGCCCGCGGTTCGACCGCAGCAGATCAACCCCCGCCACATTGAGCCCCATGGCGCGGGCCGCCTTCAGCGCCGTGGACCGTTCAAGCTGGGTCAGCTGCACTTTCACCGAGCTGCCGCCGCGGTGCAGGTTTGAGCGGAAATCGCCCTTTGCCCCGGAACGCTCCATGGTGGCCACGACGCGCCGGCCCACCACAAAAGCCCTGATGTCGCGCCCCTCCGATTCCTTGATGAATTCCTGCACCAGAATGGCGACATCAACGCCGTTGAACGCGTCGATCACCGACTTCGCCGATTTTGCCGTCTCGGCCAGCACCACGCCAATGCCCTGGGTGCCTTCAAGCAGCTTGATGACGACCGGCGCCCCGCCGACGATTTCCAGCACGTCATGGGTGCGCGAGGTGTCCTTGGCGAAGGCCGTTACCGGCATGCCCACCCCTTCGCGCGAGAGAATTTGCAAGGAGCGCAGTTTGTCGCGCGAACGCCCGATGGCCACCGATTCATTCAAGGGATATACCCCCATCATTTCGAACTGCCGCAGAACCGCAAGGCCGTAGAAGGTGTGCGACGCCGCAATCCGCGGGATCACCGCATCAAAGCCCGTGAGCTTTTCGCCGAGATAGCGCAACTCCGGCTTGCGCGAGGTGATGTTCATGTAGCAGCGCAGGTAATCGACCGGCACGATTTCATGGCCGCGCGCGATGGCCGTTTCCATCAGGCGCTGATGCGAGAAAAGTTTCGGGTTGCGCGTGAGCAGGGCAATTTTCATTTGGATTTCCGTCTGCTGCGCGAAACGAGGAAGGAGCGCCCGGGATGCACGATGAATTTCCCGCGGATGGTGGCCCGTCCCAGCAGCATGGGAACGCCCATGTCGGCGCGGTCCGTGAGGGTGATTTCCGCTGTGAATTTAACCAGGCCAACGGCGATCTCGGTTTCCACCACGGTGCGCATTTCGCTGTGCCCGCTGGTGCTTTTAACCCGCCGCTGGCCCTTGACCGGCAGTTCATAGTGATGCTTCCGGCCGTTGTTGGGAATGGCAAACCGCACCTGGCTGCCTCTGATGACAATGTCTTCCGCATGCAGTGCGGCCGAGCGCGCCCCCGTATCAACCTTGGCGATTATCGGCCCCAAACCGAGTTTCGGCAAATGCACCCGCTCGCGCCAGCCGATCAGCGGAAGGGGATAAAACGTTGGGCGCAGGGTGGGCATGGTGGTTTGTTAGCGTAATCAAATTCGCTACGCTACTCCCCCAGCTTGAGGGTCTCCGCAATCTCGATGCCGAAGCCGGAAAGCCCCACATAATGCCGGTTGCTTGATGAGATGAGCCGGATCGAGCGCACATTGAGATCGCGCAGGATCTGCGCGCCCAGGCCAATGTCCAGCCAGGTTTGCGCCCGCGCCTCGGCGCTGGCCGATCTTTCGCCCGAAATCTGGCTAGCCGGAACGCCGGCTGTTCCTTCCTGCAAATAGACCAGGACGCCCTTGCCCTCGCGCTTGAAAATATCGAACACCGAATCCAGCGTGCCACGGTTGCCGAACACATCTTCCAGGACATTTTCCCGGTGCAGGCGCACCGGGATATTCCGCCCGCCGGAAATGTCGCCGTAAACCAGCGCCAGCTGTTCCACCGCATCAAACGGCGTCACATAGGAATAGCCCTGAGCCGTGCCGATCTTTGTCTCCACCGCGAATTTCGCGGTCTGCTCCACCAGCCGCTCGCGCAATTGCCGGTAGGCGATGAGGTCCGCCACTGAAATGATCTTCAGGCCATGCTCGCGCGCAAAGGCCAGGACCTGGGGCCCACGCTTGACCGTGCCGTCATCATTCACCAGCTCGCTGATCACCCCCACCGCCGGGGTGAAGCCCGCCAGCCGCGCCAGGTCAACGGCGGCTTCCGTGTGCCCCGAGCGCATCAGAACCCCGCCGGATTTCGCCACCAGCGGGAAGATATGCCCGGGCCGCACGAAATCCTCCGCCTGCACATTCTTGTTGGCCAGCGCATGCACCGTGGCGCAACGCTCCTTGGCTGAAATGCCCGTGGTCAGGCCCACCTTGTAATCGATGGTCACGGTGAAGGCCGTTCCCATCGGCGCATCGTTCAGCGCCACCATGGGATCAAGCTTCAGCCGCCGCGCCTCTTCGGCGGGCATGGGAGTGCAGACGATGCCTGAGGTGTGGCGCACCATGAGGGCCATTTGCTCCGGCGAAATCTTGGCGGCGGCGCCGATCAGGTCGCCCTCGTTTTCCCGGTCGTCGTCGTCAACCACCACCACAAGCTCGCCACTGGCCATGGCCTTGATAGCTTCTTCCACCGTATCGAGTGTTTTGCTCATGGCGATGTCCTTGAAATCCTGGGGGCGAACCTGGTTGTGGGTGAGGCCGGCGATCTTCATCGCCAGATCGAGCGACGGCTGTTCTCCCGCCACAATCTGCGAAATCCGCCCCTGGGTAACTCCCAGTTGCCGCGCCAATTCCGACTGGGAGGTGGAGCTATTAGCCAACCATTCCGAAAGTTTCATCCCGTATTATTAGCATTGCTAATAAAGATCATACAAGCAGCCATTTTTCCGACGGAAAAGGACTGTATTGGGCGTCTCATGTGAAAATATCCGAGGAACATCCGGCAATGAAAATTGGAAGACGCAGCCTTCTGGCGGGCGGTGCTTTTATCGCCGCCCTGGGCGGTGCCGCGGTTTATCTGGCAAAGCCGTTCCAGGCGCGCCGGCTTACGGCAGCGGAAAAACAGGCCTGTTCCATCACGATCGAAGCCACGGAAGGTCCCTACCACGTATCCGGGATGCCCGAATTGAAGGATGGCAACCTGAATTTCACCAATCTGCCAGGCGTGCCGATCGAAATTTCCGGCCATGTCTATGAGGGCCCCGATTCCGCCAAGCCTTTGGCAGGGGCCGCCGTTGAAATCTGGCATGCGGATAGCAATGGCAGCTATCATCCTAACGGCAATGGCCCCGCCGCAAACTACAAACCAGACGAAATTGCCCTGCGCGGCTATGTTCTGACCGATGCCGAAGGGCGGTATCGTTTCACCACCATCTATCCCGGCGAATACTCCGGCCGCACCCGCCACCTGCATTTCAAAATTCGCGGCGGCGACAGGCCTGAACTGACCACCCAGCTCATCGTGCCGGCAAAACCCGGCGACACCCTCACCTTTGATGACGACGACATCGCCGAAGGCCTGCCAAACTGCCAGTTGCTTGCCCTCGATGAAACCTCATCACCGGCCAAGGCAACCTTTGATTTCAGGCTCTAGAACGCCTTCTTGAATTGTCTTCTCCTGCGAAGCGGGAGAAGAAAGGGGCCCGTCCCGCGAAGCGGGATGGGATAGATGAGGGCGCTTTGCCGGCAAAGTGCCCTCACCTCCCCTCGCTTCGCAATGGGTCCCTTCCTCTCCCGCAAGCGGGCGGGGACAATGAGCGATGCTTTGGAAATTGTTTGGTATCAGAAAGGTGGTACAATTCGGCGCTACTGCCCCCAGGTTCGCTCGAGAACATTCAGCCAGTTTTCATGGGCGACCTTGGCAATCAGCTTTTCGCCGTATTGCCGTTCGCGCAGCGCCTCGATCAGGTTGGGCAGGCCCGCGGCATCCTTGATGGCTTCCGGAATGCGCGCCCCGTCGAAATCCGAACCCAGGGCGACACAGTTTTCACCCGCTACCTTGAGGAGGTGATCGAGGTGGCGCACCATGATGTCCAGCGGCGTATCGGTATTCCAGCGCCCGTCCTTGCGCAGGAAGCCGCTGGCGAAATTGAGCCCCACCATGCCGCCGCTGTCCTTGATGGCCTTGAGCTGGTCATCGCTGAGATTGCGGGAAGAAGGGCAAATAGCATACGCATTCGAGTGTGTCGCCACCAGCGGAGCCCTGCTCAGCTTGGCCGCATCCCAAAAGCCTTTCTCATTTAAATGAGATAAATCAACGAGTACGTGCCGGTTGTTGCAGTAACGGATGAGGCCTTGGCCAGCATCGGTCAGCCCGTCGCCCGTATCACCCGTTGAGGGAAAGCGGAACGGCACGCCATGACCGAATATATTGCTTCGACTCCATACCGGGCCGATGGACCGCAAACCGCTTTCATAAAGCACATCGAGCGTTTTGAAATCCGCATCAATCGCCTCCGCCCCTTCGATGTGAAAGATCGCCGAAGTGACATCTTTCTCCAGGCAGTCCCGGATATCCCCGGCCGTCCGGCACACCTTGAATTTCCCTTTTGATTCCCGCTCAATGCGGAACAGCAGCGACGCCATTTCCAGGGTCTTGCGCAGGGCGGCGGGCTGGGCAATCTGGCCCGACAGCGGCGGGTTCACCTCTTCATCGTCGTCCGGCAGGTCTTCGCCATCGGTGGGGGCAAAGATGGCAAAGAAGCCGCCGGCAAAGCCACCCTTCCTCATGCGGGGCATGTCCATGTGGCCCTGCCCATCGCCTTTCAGGAAATCCGCCACGGGATCGCCGCCCGTCTTCACCCAAAGACGGAGCAGCACGTCATTGTGGCCATCAAAAACCGGAACTGGATTCAAGATGATTACGCCTTGGCGTGCATCTCTTCGACATGCTCCCAGTTCACCAGATTATCGACAAAAGCCTCCAGGTATTTCTGCCGCGCATTGCGGTAGTCGATGTAATAGCTGTGCTCCCACACGTCGCAACCCAGAATGGGTTTGGCGCCGTGCATCAGCGGGTTTTCGCCATTGGGAGTTTTGCTGATGGCGAGCTTGCCGTCCTTCACCGCAATCCAGCACCAGCCGGAACCGAATTGCGTCATGCCGGCCTGGACGAAATCCGTCCGCATCTTGTCATAGCCGCCCAGATCGGCATCAATCGCCTTGGCAAGCTTTGCCGGAAGCTTCTTGCCGCCGCCGTTGGGCTTCATCCATTTCCAGAAATGAATGTGGTTGTAATGCTGGCCCACATTGTTGACGAGGCCGGCGTTCTTTTCGGCGAAGGCCTTCTTGCAGATCTCCTCGATCGACAGCGAAGCAAGCGGCGAATCCTTCAACAGATTGTTGCCATTGGTGACATAAGCCTGGTGGTGCTTGTCATGGTGAAACTCGAGCGTTTCCTTCGACATCGAAGGGCCGAGGGCATCATAGGCGTAAGGCAGGGCAGGGAGTTCGAGGGCCATGTTTTTCTCCATTCATTGATGGGTCTTTCTAGGCGTTAAGTCTTGAATAGGCAAGGAATCTGGCTAGGCTCCGGCCAGAGGTGACCCATGCCAAAACCAGCCATCATGAGCTTCGACGCCAATGCTCAAATGGAGCAATGGCCGAATTTTCCGGAAAGCGAAATCGCCTCCGGCGCCCGGGCCCAGCGCGGCCATATGTGGTTTGAAGACAAGGCCATTGGCCTGAGTGCCGGGATTTGGGAGCAGGAAGCCAATGTCAGCCATTGGATGAATTATCCCATGACGGAATTCATGCTGGTGCTCGAAGGCGAAGTGGTCATCGTCGAGGAAACGGGCGAAACCCGGATTGGTTCCGGCGAAAGCTTCATAATCCCCAAGGGCCTGCGCTGCCGCTGGACCCAACCCGGCAAGGTGAAAAAGTTCTTTGTGATACTGGAAGATAGCTCGGAGGCAGTAAATTCAAATCCGCTGAAGGTGATCAAGGTAAACCCGAAGGTGGAACTGCAGCCCTCCACCCCGCCTTCCGCCGATATTCTGCATTCGGCAGTTCCAACGCAGCACGCTCACGAATATTTCGAGTACGCGACAGGCCAATTCACTGTCGGTATCTGGGATACGACCGGCTATCACCGCAAGCTCCTGGACTTCAACCGGTATGAACTGATGCATTTGCTGGAAGGCGCGGTGACCTTCACCGATGACAAGGGCAAAAGCCAAACCTTCAAGGCAGGCGACACCTTCTTCGTGCCCTTCGGCACGCCAAATTCCTGGAAATCCGAAGGCTACCTGCGGAAGATTTACTGCATTTTCCAACCGAAGACCGGGACTTAAAATCTCTCCATGGTCGGGCTTGACCCGACCACCCAGCTCTTCGTTGATCAAGTCTGGGTGGTCGCATCAAGTGCGACCATGGAGAGTTTGGTTACCCCAGCCGCTTCTCCATGAAAATGCTGAACGGGTCATCGGAAGGGTAATCGCCAAAGGCGGCGCAATCCTGATAGCCAAGGGCCCGGTAAAGCCCCAGCGCCTCCGGCTGCGAGATGCCCGTTTCAAGCCGTGAAATGCCGCGGCCTTCGGCCAACATTTCCGCCTCGATATGCGCCATGACCTTGCGCCCCAGGCCAAGCCCCCGCGATTTCGGATGCACATAGACGCGCTTTACTTCCGCGTAATCCTCATGCAGCCAGAACCCGCCGCAGCCCAAAATCACCCCGTCCACCGCCACCGAATAGAACCGCATCTCCGGCCGCGACATCTCTTCAAGGTCAAGCTGGTAATTGCTCTCGGCCGGATAGAGCAAGTTCTGGTAGGCGTCGAGTTCCTCAATCAGCTGCCGCACCGGGCCCACCCGCGGATCGACTTTCTGAATGACGATCTCAACCATCACTGAAACGCCTGCAGCCCTGTCTGCGCCCGGCCGAGAATCAGCGCGTGCACGTCATGGGTGCCCTCATAGGTGTTCACCGTTTCAAGATTCACCATGTGGCGGATCACATGATACTCGTCGGAAATGCCGTTGCCGCCATGCATGTCGCGCGCTGCCCGCGCAATGTCGAGCGCCTTGCCGCAATTGTTGCGCTTCATCAGTGAAATGGCGGGCGGCGCCGCAACGCCCCGTTCCAGAGCGCGCCCCAAGGCCAAGGCGCCGTGCGTTCCCAGGGCAATTTCCGTTTGCATATCGGCCAGTTTTTTCTGGATCAACTGGTTGGCGGCCAAAGGCTTGCCGAATTGCTTGCGGTCCAGCGTATAGGCCCGCGCCCGGTGCCAGCAATCCTCCGCCGCTCCCATAACCCCCCAGGCAATGCCATAACGCGCCTTGTTCAGGCAGCCGAAAGGTCCGGCCAATCCCGAAGCTTTGGGCAGCAGCGCATCTTCCGGCAACTCGACATTATCCAAAACGATTTCGCCCGTCACCGAAGCGCGCAGCGATACCTTGCCTTCAATAATCGGCGTTGAGAATCCCTTCGTGCCCCTATCAACCAGAAAGCCGCGAATGCCTTCATCATCGAGCTTGCCCCACACCACCGCCACATCGGCGATGGGCGAATTGGTGATCCACATCTTGGATCCATTGAGCAAAAAGCCGCCCTGCACCCGCTTGGCGCGTGTCTTCATCCCGCCGGGATCGGAGCCTGCATCGGGCTCGGTCAAGCCAAAGCAGCCCACGATTTCACCCGTGGCCAGTTTCGGCAAATATTTCTTGCACTGGTCTTCCGTGCCATAGGCTTCGATGGGATGCATCACCAGCGAGTTCTGCACGCTCATGGCCGAACGGTAACCGGAATCCACCCGCTCAACTTCCCGCGCCACCAGCCCGTAAGCCACATAGCCCAGGCCCGAGCCGCCATATTTATCGGACGTCATCACCCCGAGAAAGCCCATCTCGCCAAGCTCGTTCATGATGGCGCGGTCGAATTTCTCATCGCGGAAGGCCTGCTTTACCCGCGGCGCCAGCTTGTCATTGCAAAAGGCCCGCGCTGAATCCCGGATCATGCGCTCGTCCTCGCTGAGCTGGCTTTCCAGATCGAGCGGGTCTTCCCAGTTGAATTCGGCAGGCATTATTCCGGGTACTCCAGGTTGCTTCCCCTTAAGAACCCGTTTCAGGCAAAATTGTCAAATCATTGGATAAAACGTTGCATGGCTTATTTGCGATTTGAAATGGCGATGATTTCTGGGGCTGTAAAAAGCCTTGGGTGATGCCCTGGAATTTCTCGAAGGATACCGGCATCCGAAAGTTTTTCCACCATGAGCAAAGCAGCGCGGTGGGTGACGCCCAGTTGCTTCTGGACTTTGGGAATTGTCAGCACGGGAGTATTGAAAAGTTGATCAATTACTTCAACGAGATTTGCAGATCGTCCGATTGTAGGTGCTTTTTTTCGATAATCGGCATGCAACGCTATGAGCTTATCAATTGTTGTTATGGTTTCGGCACAGCTTTCGGTAATGGCGTCGAGAAAAAAGACAATCCAGCTTTCCCACTCTGATCGCGCAGAAACGGCAAACAATAGATCTATGTATTCGTCTTTTTTGCTTTCAAGCGCATTACTTACGTAGAGTACAGGGAGGTCGAGAAGATCGAACTGTACGGCCATTAGAGTGGTGAGCATGCGCCCGATGCGTCCATTTCCATCGCTGAATGGATGGATTGTTTCAAACTGATAGTGGACAAGCGCAAGATCAATGAGTTGGGAAGATGGTTCAGGATTAGGCCTGTTAATGTAAGCCTCTAGTGAATCCATCGCGGTTTGAGCCTGCGCGGGTGGGGGAGGAACGAATCTAGCCAGTTGTGGAGTCTTACCGCCAATCATGTTCTGGAGCTGCTTGTATTCCCCGGGTCTCTTGTTTGCACCGCGTTGATCGCTTAGGCGTCGAAGCAATTGTGCATGAGCCTCCTTAATGAGGCGATGCGAGATCGGGATTTTTTTCATTCGTTGTAGAGTGGTCTGGAGGGCAACTATGTAATTGAATACTTCACGTGTATCCTCGCCTAAACCCATGGCAAGCCCCGCTTCTTCAAGAACAAGATCATCTACCGTAGTGAAGGTTCCCTCCATTGCAGAAGAAGTTAGCGCTTCCCGTCTTTGAAGTGGTGGAATGAGAATGTGAGGATTTGGCAGGCGACTGGATGCCCCCTTGAGTTCAGCTACTTTTTGCATTGTTCTGACAAGTGGTGCTGTTAGGCGGACCAAATCGAGCTTTGGAGGTAAGGGGGCGGGCACAAAAGCTTGGTATCCCTCGATAGTTGTTATGATTTCGCCCGACGGCTTTTGGAAGGCCTTAATATCCATTGTTGCTTACCAAACTATCGTTTATCCAACTGAGTGATACTTTATAGCATAATAAGTATCATTTAAAAGGATTAATGATAGTTTTCTATAGGAAATGATTAATACCTACTTAATAAGCCCCGACAGCGCCTTGAATTCCGGGGTTCCCGCCTTGCCCAGCAGCTCGAACACCGCCATTTCCGTGTTGATCACCTGAATCCCCGATTGCCCCATGCGGGCAAGCGCCAGCGACACCGAAGTTTCCGCCCGCGAAGACACCGCGTCCGCCACCACAAACACCCCAAACCCGGCCTGGGCCAGGTCGATGGCCGTCTGCGCCACGCAGACATGGGCTTCGATCCCGGCAATGATTACCTGCGGCCGGCCACCGTCATGGTGGGCGGTAAAATGCCTGCGCAAGCCCCCGTCGCGCCAGCACGAGAATGACGATTTCTCAAAAACCGGGGCATTGCCAATCTCTTGACTCAAAGTCTCAACCGTATGGCCCAAGCCCTTGGGATATTGCTCGGAAACCGCAATGGGCACATCCAGCGCCTTCGCCACTTTCAGCAGGATCTTTAAACGCTCAATCACGCTGTTCCCCGCCGCCATCACAGGCAGCAAGCGTTCCTGCACGTCGACGATCAGCAGGGAGGATTTGGTGGCATCAATCAGCATCAAACCAGCCCCGCCACCTTCATCCCGAAGGCATAGACAAACGCCACCTCTTTCAACCGGTCAAACCGCCCCGAGGCGCCGCCGTGGCCCGCGCCCATGTTGGTTTTGAACAGCAGCAGATTGTCATCGGTCTTGAGTTCGCGCAGCCGCGCCACCCATTTTGCCGGCTCCCAATAGGTGACGCGGGGATCGGTCAAGCCGCCCACCGCCAGAATATTGGGATAGGCCTTGGCTTCCACCCGGTCGTAGGGCGAATAGGCGGCAATCGCCTCATAGGCCGATTTGTCCCTGATCGGGTTTCCCCATTCCGGCCATTCCGGCGGGGTGAGCGGCAATGTATCGTCAAGCATGGTGGAGAGCACATCGACGAACGGCACTTCCGCCACGATGCCCCTGAACAGCTCCGGCGCCATGTTGGAAACCGCCCCCATCAGCATGCCGCCCGCACTTCCGCCCTGCGCCACGATATTGCCTTTGCGCGTGAAGCCCGCGTTTATCAGGTGTTCGGCGCAGGAAACGAAATCACGGAAGGTATTTTCCTTGTGTTCCCGCTTGCCCATCTTGTACCAGCGCCGCCCCTTTTCCTCGCCGCCGCGGATATGCGCGATGGCGTAGATAAAGCCGCGGTCGACCAGCGACAGAATGTTGGTGTTGAAGCCCGCCGGAATGCTGATGCCATAAGAGCCATAGCCGTAAAGCCAGAGCGGCGCAGTGCCGTCAAGCGGAGTTGATTTCCGGTAGAGCAGCGTCACCGGAATGAGCTCGCCATCGTGGGCTGGGGCCTGCACCCGCCGCGTCACATAGTTCGAAGGCTCATGCCCGCTCGGCACTTCCTGTGTTTTGCGCAAGACTCGCGAGTGGTCGCGCATGTTGTAGTCGTAAACCTGTGACGGCGTCGTCATCGAGGAATAGGAAAAGCGCAGGATATCCGTATCGTATTCCCGCATTTCGCCAAAGCCCAGCGAATAGGCTTCTTCATCGAAGGCGATGCTGTGTTCCTCGCCCGATGCCATGTCGCGCACCACAATGCGCGGCAGCGCGTTCCAGCGCTCCATGCGGATGAGCCAGTTCTTGAGAACGATGCTGCCGATGATCAGGCAGCCCTCCCGGTGCGGAATGAGATCGGTCCAGTTTTCCGGGCCGGGATCGGCCACCGGTGCGGTCACGATCTTGTAGTCCTCGGCGCCTTCCGCATTGGTCTTGATGATGAACAGGTCGTTCCAGTGCTCGAGGTCATACTCCAGCCCCGCCTTGCGCGCCGCGATCAGCCTGGGTGCATCAAGCGGCCGCGCCGCATCGATGACCCAGTTTTCGCTGGTGTCATGGTCATGGCTGCTGATCACGATGAAGCGCTCCGAATTGGTTTTCCCGACGCCGGAAAAGAGCCCGGTGTCTTTCTCTTCGTAAACCAGGCGGTCCTCCGCCTGCGCCTGGCCGAGCCTGTGATGATAGGTTTTAAGGGGCCGGTGATTTTCATCCTGCACCGTGTAGAAATAGCTCTTGCCGTCGGCGGCCCAGGTGGCTTCCCCGGACGTGTTCTGCAGGATGTCGGAATGATCCGTGCCCGTTGCCAGGTCTCGCACCCGCAACTCATAAAACTCCGAGCCCTTGTTGTCGAAGCTCCATGCGGCCAGCGAATGGTCCGGCGAAACCGCAACGCCGCCGAAACGGAAATATTCGCTTCCCCGGCTCAGTTCATTGCCATCCAGCAGGAGCTGTTCCGGCCCCGACATATCCCGGAGTTTACGCGCAAAGCGCGGCTGCTGCCCGCCCGTAACAAATGACGAATAATAGGCATAGGCTCCGTCGGGTGCGGGAACTGAGGAGTCATCCTCCTTGATGCGGCCCTTCATTTCGGCAAACAGGGTTTCCTGCAAGCCCGCCGTGTCGGCCATCACGGCTTCGTGGTAGGCATTCTCGCCTTCCAGCACCGCGCGGATGTCCTGCGGCAGCAGTGATGGATCATGCATCACCTCCTGCCAGTTTTCGGCCTTCAGCCAATGGTAGTCATCGCGCTTCTCAAAGCCATGCCAGGTTTCAATGCGCGGGCGCTTCTCCGCAACCGGCGGCTTCACGTTCGCCATGCTCATGCTTTAAGCCTTGTTCGGATTGAATTTGAGCGCCGCGCCATTGATGCAGTAGCGCAGCCCGGTGGGATTTGGCCCGTCATTGAAAACATGGCCCAAATGTCCGCCGCAATCGTCGCACAACACCTCGGTGCGCTGCATGAAAAGTGAGCGGTCTTCTTTCTCGGCCACCGCTTCCTTTGAGGCCGGTGCGTAGAAGCTGGGCCAGCCGCAGCCCGAATCGAATTTGGTGGCGGAGGCGAACAACTCCTTGCCGCAACCGGCACAGGTGAACATGCCCGGCCGCTTTTCGTCATTGATCGGGCTGGTGAAAGGCCGTTCCGTGCCATGCTCGCGCAACACCCTGTATTGTTCCGGCGTCAGTTCCGCCCGCCACTCGGCATCGGTTTTGGTGATTTTGTCTGCCATGATGATCCCTGTTCTGGATTTGCGATATCTGGAACCTATGTGGTGCGTGGGCCCCGTCAAGGGAAGTCACAACCCCGTGGTAATTTAACCCGCCCTTAACCATAAAGCCATGGAAACGCCGGGCCCTCTGGCACACTCCGCCGCAATTAAGCAAGTTTACAAACGTCTCCGTCATTGTTTGGAAGACGGGACAGGGAGCAATTGAAGCATTATGGGTGAAACAGCCGCCTGGCATAGCGATGAAGGAATCGCACCCGGGTTGCATATGAACCGTCAAGGATCAGGGCAGATGAATGTTCTGGACGAAGCCGGTGGGGACATGGTCCCGAACCGCCGCATAACGGCGGATTCCTTCCGTTTGCTGACCGCCAGGCTGAAGAAAAGGCCACATGTCCTTGCCCAAACCGAGATCCTGCCTGAACCCGTAGATTTGCCTCCCCTTGAAATCCTTGACGAAACAGCAATTTCGGCGCCTGTCCCGGAGCGTGCGCAGCCGGAAGATTATGCTGAGGAGGACATCAAATTTGCCGCCCCTGAGGTTGCCGCGAAAAAGCCCTGGGCCTGGCTCACCCCCGATGATCCCGTAGAAACCCCGATCCTTGATCCGTTGCCCGAAACCGAAACGCCGGTGCAGGCGGAGGATCAAAGGCCTGCCGCCGAACGCGAGCCATGGCAACAAATTCCCTTTGAAGAACTTTTTGCCGCTCCCGCGGTCGCCGAGCCTGAACCCGAAACAGCTTCGCCGGAACCCGAGGCCGTTATTGCGGAACCGGAACTGGCATGGCTTGAACCCGAAACAGCTTCGCCGGAACCCGAGGCAGCTGCAGCGGAAGCGGAACTGGCATGGCTTGAACCCGAAACAACTTCGCCGGAACCCGAGGCAGTTATTGCGGAACCGGAACTGGCATGGCTTCAACCCGAGGCAGAACCAGTAGCGGTTTTGCCAGAACTGGCAATGGCCGAACCTGAAATGGCGTCCCCCGAGCCTTCAGCCGTTGAGGCCGAACCGGAGCCGGCAGCGGCTGAACTTGAAGCAGTCTCGCCCGAACCTGCAATCGTTGATGACGAGCCGGAACCCGCGGCGGTTGAACCCGAAGCGGTCCCGCCCGAACGCATTGGCCGCAACGGTTAGCGCTGCATCCGAACCGGAAATCGCCGTAACCGAAGCCGCAGCGGCATCCCCCGAACCGCAGGTCGCAGCTTCCGCCCCGGAAGTCGCCGCCCCTGAACCAGCCGCAATTTCCCCCGCGCCGGAAATTGCCAAGCTGAAGCCGGCCGGCGAAAAGCCCTCCCTCCGGCGCAAAACCCAAGTGCCAAATGGCAAATTGGGCGATGATCTTTTGCCAATCTCGGGCATTGTGGTGCACGGAATAGGCGACATTGCCAAGGCCATCTACATGACCCCCACCCCGGCCGACCGGACCGCCTTTCTGGCCGAGGTTGCCGCCCTGGCCGCCGCCGATGCGGCCTGGGAGAAAACCAGAACCGATCTGCCGTTGATCATTGCCGAAGCGGCGCCCAAGCCAAAACCCCAGGTACGGCGCGTCAAGCCGGTCGATGATCCCTTTGCCAAGCTCGCTCTCGAGGAGCATGCCGAAAAGCCCGCCGAGGAGGACGCCGACGAGGACGCTGGTGAACTGGCCCGCTCGCTGCTCGATATGATGCTGTCAAATCCCAACGCCGGCCAGCCGCAGGAACGGGCCCTAGCCGCCGACGCCCTGTTGAAGCTTGTGCCGCGCATTTCGCTGAAGGCGCTCGTCATGGTTGTCGACCGCCTCTCCATTATGGAATCGCCGCCCCATCTTCTGGTTTCCAAGCTCATCCACGATCCACGCATTGAGGTTGCCGGCCCCTTGCTGGAGCTCTGCAATCACATCAGCGACCAGGTTCTGGGCAAGGTCATCGCCACCGGGCAGGTGAGCCTGATGCGCTTGATTGCGCGCCGGCGCAGTATTTCGGCAACGCTCAGCGACCAGCTCATCGAATTTGATGATCCATCGGTCGTTCTCACATTGGTCAGGAACAGCGGCGCCAGCCTCTCGCACCATGCCTTCCCGCGTCTCGCCGATCATGCCCAGCGCCATCACGCCCTTCTCGCCCCGCTTGCCACCCGTCCCGATTTACCAGCTCCCATAGCCTTTGAACTGTTCTGGTTTGTGCCGGCCGAACTCCGCCGCTATCTCCTCTCGCGCTTCCTGACGGATTCGGAAACACTCACCAAAATCCTGAAAATCACCCATGCCATGGGCGGCGGCGAGCAGGGCGCCGAAACCAAGTTCCCCGAACGCGAACAGATTGAATCCCTGGTTGAGTTCCTGAACGCCGGAAAGCTTCCCGAAGCGGCCGTCCTGCTGGCCGAGATTGCCGCAATTCATGCCGATAATGCGGCCCGGATCATCGCCGATGCCAACGGCGAGCCCCTGACCATTGCCCTCAAGGCGATCGGCACCAACCGCGTGCGCTTTGGCGAGATCATCGACATCCTTAAGGCCTCCGACTTTGGCATCGTGGACTCGGCCCGCAGCACCGTGGAATTGCAGAACATTTTTGACTCCATGTCGTTCAACAAGGCCCGCGTCCTGCTCACCTATTGGGACTGGGCGGTGATGAAATCCGGCCCCTACGCCCCGGCAAATTGACCTGGCCACGGCTCGTTGAGGCTCAGGCGGGCGGAATGAAAACCTGCTTGATCGCCTGGAACACCGGCAGGGCCTCGAGCCGCCCCGCATGGGCCTTGAGCCCGGGAAAATCGCCCAGCGAAACGAGCCCGGGATGCGCCTCGGCAACAAAGCCCAGCACCGTAGCCACCACAATATCGGCATGGCCGATGCGTTCGCCGAACCAGTAGTCGGTGGTCCGGCTGGCCCGGTCCGCCTCGAGCACAGCGAGAACGGCCGCTATCTGCGCCCGGCACCGGTTGACCCAGACCTCGGATACCTCCTGGTGCAGCCGCCTTTCATAAAACAGGCTCACCGCCTTGTCGGCCAGGCCGGTGGCCAGGCCAGCCACTTTCAGGGCCCGGTGCCGGGCAGGCTCCGTTTGCGGAAACAGGGCGCGCTCGGCAGGCACAAGGCTGTCGAGATAATCCAGAATGCTGTGGCTTTCGATCAGCGTCTCGCCCGTGTCCAGCACCAGCGCCGGCACCCGGGTGAGGGGATTATAGGGCCTGAGCTTGTCCGCATCGCCGAACGCCGACCAGGGCCGGTGGCTGAACGGCAGGCCATAAAGCGTCAGGGCAATGCCGACACGGCGCACAAAGGGGGAGTCATACTGGCCAATCAGGATCATCGACGAAGGTTGCCATGGGGCGGGCGCAAGCGGCAAGTGCCGCCGATCTCATGGAACTATTCAGTAATACAGGGCGCGAAAGCAAGTATTCGGAAAATACTGAAAAGAATCGCAATATGGAATACTGTAAAGTTCAAAAATGCAGTATTTCAGGCTACGGAGCGAGGGGGATCACCATGGCCGACGTTTTGGAAGCAAAGAGGAGCCTCGTCGATCTTACGGCGGAAATCGTTGCCGCCTATGTCGCCAAGAACACGGTTGCCCAAACGGAGCTGCCAAAGCTCATCGGCGAGGTTCACCGGGCGCTGTCAGGGGCGATCAGCCAGCCCCCAGTCCGCGAGGATCAGGCGGACGCAAAACCGGCCGTAGCGATCAAGAAATCCCTCACCGCCGACTATCTCATCTGCCTGGAAGACGGCAAAAAATTCAAATCCCTGAAGCGCCACCTGCGCAGCCACTATAATCTGTCGCCCGAGCAGTACCGCGAGAAGTGGGGCTTGCCTGCGGACTATCCCATGGTGGCGCCCAACTATGCCCAGGCGCGCTCCAGCCTTGCCAAACGCATGGGGCTGGGCCAGCGAAAAAGCCGGAAATAGCCAATTTCATAATTCTCGGTCCTGACTCTTGCGCATCCCCGGGCGTCGATTCATAAAGAAATGACCGAATCGGCCAACGATTCGGCTGTTAGGGGCGGCGGTTAAATTGAAATCAGCAAGCACGGTTTTCCGGGCGCAACTCATTGTGCCTGAACAGCGAACGCTGTTCGACTACTGGACTCAAAAGTCCGGTAGCCGCGCCATGCCGTGCCGCGCCGATATAAACCCCGCCCATATTCCCCGGGTTCTCTCCGGCATCAGCCTGGTGGAGGTAAGTCCCGACAAGGCGCAATGCCGCATCAGGCTGGCCGGCACCAGGCTCCGTGAAATCTATGACCGCGAAATCACCGGGCTCTTTATTGAAGACCTCGATTGGGGCGACAAGCACGACTACTGGATTGCCGCCTATCGCCGCACCATCGAGGAAGGCAAGCCCACCCAGGGCGTGGTTCGCGGCCCCCGCACCCATAAGGAGCATCTGGTGCAATACTGGCTGAAATTGCCGCTGGCCACCGCCAACAATGAGGTCGGCATGCTGCTCTGCTACGACTATTTCCAGTCGGCCTCCGAAGACGCCCACATGCAGGTCATGGCGGCACTGGGCTGATAGAATTAAAATCCAAAATAGGTATTGATTCCTCAAGAGGAATCTGCTAGCTCTCTCCAATCAGGAGAATAGCAGCCATGGCCAAATCCCGCCGTTCCGAACAACCGCCCACCTTCAACGAGAATGAGAGCCCGCTCTACCGGCTGTTCAGCCGCAAGGATTCCAGCGGCAGAGCCATCATCTCCGAATTTCAGTTCGCCGCAGGAGAGCGCTTACGGGTGGATTACGAGCGGGCCCATTTCGAGCCCCGCATCACCTCGTCCTGGGAGGGCGAGCGGACCGGCGGCCGAAACTACCACACCCTCAGTGACAACCGCATTGCCTCCCTTTCCGATAGCGCCATCGATGCCCGAAGACGGGTTCACAACGCCTTTGATGCGGTGGGACCGGAGCTTTCCGGCGTGCTTTACTACATGTGCTGCCTGGCGGGCGGGCTGGAGCAGGCCGAACGGATGCTCCACTTGCCCCAGCGCAGCGGCAAGGCCGTTCTGGCCATTGCCCTGACCCGACTTGCCCGCCATTACCGCCTGCTCAAGCCGGCGGAACGCAGTGCCGCAAGCCCGGATTTCGCCCATTGGGCCCTGGCTGATTTCCGCCCGCGGATTATGCCGCAAGAACCTGACGCGCATCAGCCTTGATGCGCGCCACCATCGAGACCAGACCGTTCGAGCGTTGCGGCGTGAGGTGATCCTTGAGGCCCAGCTTTGCAAAAATGGCATTCGCATCGAGCGCCAGGATCTGCGCCGGGGTCTTTCCCGAAAAAATCATAAAGGTTATGGCAATCAGGCCCTTGACGATGAGGGCGTCGCTGTCGCCGGTAAAGCTCAGCACCGCGCCATTATGCTCCGCATGAATCCACACCTGGCTGGCGCAGCCGCTCACCTTGTATTGCGCGGTGCGGAACTTTTCATCAAGCGGCGGCAACAGCCGGCCAAGCTCGATGACATAGCGGTAGCGTTCTTCCCAATCGTCGAGAAGCTCGAAATCGGCCTGCAGGTTTTCGATGGTGTTCGTGCTCAACACTAGGCTCCAGGGACACTGCCCCTTCCGAAGATAGGCGCTAGCTAAGCCATTCTCAACTGGTCTTGGCGCTGGCCGGGCGGCGCCAGACCGGAATCAGGTCATCGAGGCGCAGCGTTGACTGGGAGCTTTGGCGCAGCTTTTTGGCCGAAGCCAGCTTCATTGAACCCGTCTCGATGGGATCGCTGCCCTTGGCGACCTCGGGCTGAACGGCGGCAGGCGTATTGGCCTCATTTGCCCAGTCATAGATCAGGCGCGCCCCATACTTGGCCTTGAGTTCCAGTTTGTGGGCCACGAATCCCGCCGTTTCGCAAACGCCTGGCTGGCGCGCGCAAAAGGTCGTGAGATCTGAAAATGTGTTGGTGGCCACCTCGAAATAGCCGGTATCCGAGACGTCCGTGCTGGCCACGTCCGGCGCCGCCTGCTGGACGTCGTCAGGAGGCGACGGCATGAAAGCCGCAAGCCCCGATAAAACGATGATTGTCCGAATAATACGCATGTCCACACCCTTTAATGGGGCAAATTGTAAGGAAAACAGGTTTCGGACCGTTAAAATAAAACGGGCGGAATCAAGCCGAATTTTGCCAAAATCGGCGGTTTCGCGGTAAGCCATTCTTTACCCTGCTAAGCAACTGAAAGGGCGGGAGAATTTCATGGAAAGGCGGTGTTAACCAGCGTGCGGCAAGGTGGCCGGATTGGGCTGTTTGTTTGGGTATGGGTTATAATTCATGAAAGATGTGCTGGAAGAAGGCGGATTGCAGCTGCGCCCGCTCTCTATTCTGGCCCTCCTGGCCACGGCGCTCCTGAGTGTCGCAATTCTTTACAATGCATTCCTCGGGCAGATGGATGGGGCCGGCAGGCCCAGGTTCGTGGCTTCCCAGGAAACCGAAGGGGGGGCCTCAACCCGCGTTGATGTCGTTGCGTCCAAAGGCCGGAGCGCCACCATTGTCCTGAAATATGATCCGCGCGTTGAAGAGATTCAGCGCGCGCTGCTGGCAACCGGCAATTACCGCGGCATGGTCGATGGCGTTGCCGGCCGGAATACCCGGATGGCAATTGCCGCCTATCAGAAATCTGCCGGCCTGCGGGTCAACGGCGAAGTCTCAAATGAACTCATCGAACATCTCCGCTACACCGAGAAAGTTGCCGCCGCTTCGGAATTCACCGCCAGCGTTGAGCGGCTGGAACGGAATCCGGGCGAGGCGGCAGCCCTGCGCCAGGTTCAGACCGGGCTGGCCGAGCTTGGCTATGCGCCCGGCGAAATTACCGGCGATCTCACCAGCGCCACCATCCAGGCGATCATCCAGTTTGAAAAGGACCGCGGCCTGCCGCGCAAAGGCACGGTATCCAGCACGCTGCTTGAGGAGATCTCCAAGATGAGCGGCGATTCCCTGATTGCCGCCGAATAGCGCGCGTGCCATTTCCATGCGCCTGAAATCAGAAGTCTGGGTCCAGGCCTTCATGCGCCGCTGCGGCGTGGAAGGAAAATACTGCACGGTTGCGAGCCGGGGTGCCGCCGAGGCAGGAGCAGTCTTTATCATCGTCAACCGGCTTGACGGGCGCTTTCATCTTTTTGGTCCGGCTCCGGGCCCCGCCTTTGACGATCACGGCGACCGGCGCTTCATTGAGGAACTGCCGTTTCCGGCAAGCGAAGCCGATGTCGCAGCGCTTATGGCGCGCCGGCGAAAATTTGATTCGGACTTGTGGCTTGTTGAGGTGGAGGACCGCGACGGAACCGCCGGACTCACCGCCGCGAAAATATAAAATCCGGTTAGTCAATTTTTAACCAAGTCTCGCCTTAACTGCAAAAAAGCGGAGCCAATCCGCGAATACGTCAGCGTCTGCGAGGAATGGAAGAATGAATGTCGTTTTGCAATTTCCGTTAAACCGCGTTGTGCCGCGCGGCCCCGACGCTGCTGTTTTGTCCGCCGAGGTTGTGATTTTTCCCGGTGTGAGGAGGGAGCGGGGCAAATTCAAGCTGGCAAAAGCCGCTGCGGCAGGGCGGAAACGCCGCATTTCGCAGGCCGCGATCGACGAGGACATGGCTTAACGCCGCCCCGATATGCAACAGGGCGTCAGTCTGGCAGCACGGGTTGAAGAACGGCGCGGTATCGCGAAAGGCTTTGCGGATTTTTATTCTGCCTTTGTTGCCGGCTTCCGCACCCACCTCATTCCCTACCTCTTGGCCGTTTCAATTCTCGCCTCTGGCCAGGCGGCCGTGGCCTTCGGCGGCGGGTCCGAAATAACACCGTCATTCCAGGCTTTTGCGGCAAAATACCTGGCCATGGCGGCAACCTACGTGCTGCTGTTTCTGCTGATCATAAAATTCTTGCGCATGGTCTTTGTCGAACGGCCGGAAAAACCGCTGTTCCATTTGGCGCAGTGGAGTTTCAGCAATCTCACCGATGGCCGGCGCCTTGCCAACGGCATTCACGGCTCGCTCTTCACCTTTATGGTGATGAGCGGCTTCACCATGTGGAAGAACCAGGTTGCGGTTCTCGGCCATTTCGCCTGGGACCGGGAGCTTGCCGGGTTCGACCTGTTTCTGCACGGCGGCCTGCTTCCCCAGGATGGCTTGGCTTTGCTGTTTGGTTTTCCGATTGCCGCAAAAATTATCGATATGGCCTATCTCATGTGGTTTCCCATGCTTTTTGGCAGCACCTTCATCATGTCATTCCAGCCGCGGCAAACCTTTCTGCGCCTGCGTTTCATGGTTGCATTGGCGCTGGCCTGGGCCTTGGGAGGCATTATCACGGCCAATCTCTTCTCCTCCGCCGGGCCTGTCTATTACGGGCGCCTCAATCCCGCGCCCGATCTTTATGCCGGCCACATGGAGCTCATTCGCAGCCTCAGCGCATCGGCCCATCTTGAGGCGCTGGTCCTGCAGGATGCGCTTTGGGCGGGCTACGCGGCCACCCCCTCCTTCTCCTCCATATCGGCTTTTCCGAGCATGCATGTGGCCATTGCGATGCTGGTTTTTCTGGCCTGCCGCCATCTCGGCTGGTGGCTCAAGTATCTCAGCGCCGCCTATCTCGCCCTGATTTTCCTCGGAAGCGTTTTTCTTGGCTGGCACTACGCCATCGATGGCTATGCGGGAGCGGCAATTGCCCTGGCAAGCTGGTGGATTGGCGGCGTGATCGCAAGTAAATACGGGCCGGAACAAGCCAGGGCGTGAATGCACAATCGTGGACTGTTAGGACTGGGTCTCCAGCCACTTGCGGGGGCTTTCACCTTTAACCCTCAGAAATTCGCGGTTGAAGTTTGACTTGGTGTTAAAACCGCTCGACAACATCGCATCGGTAACCGACCTCCCACCTGATATCATCTTGCAGGCATGATCGATGCGATGGCGGTTGATGTAGCGGGATAGATTTTCACCTTTTACCCTGTTGATTGCAGTTGAAAGCTGCTTTGCCGGAACCAGCAACCGCCGGGAGAGGCGTGCCAGGGTCAGGTCTGGGTCGAGAAAGGGCTTCCGTGTTTGAACATATTCATCGAGCTTTGTGACAATCGATTGATCCTTTTCGATATCCTCCGGTGAAAGACCGCTGTCTTCGCCGCCGTCATCGTGGTGGCTCTCGATGGCATGCGACAGGCTCACCGCCCCAAGACTGAGCAAAAGAAGCGATGAAAAAACACTGGGCACCCACAGCAGTACGCCTTTTTCACCGGCAGCCAGATTGTAAGCGATGAACACATCGGAGGCGGCGGAGGCGATAAGCGAGATTGCAATAATGCGCCATGCCAGCAGCGGCATTGACCCGCTTTCCAGCCGGCTGTGCGGCAGGCTGTCTTCGCCGTGCACCAGCCGAAACATCATGGCGACGCCGTAACCCGCAAACAGAAGTGGAATCCAAACGTCGAGCAGGTGTGGTTGCAAAAGAAGGAACAGAAGCGCCAATACGAAGCCCGCTGAATGTAGTGGCAGGTCGCCGGGCTTTGGATCACCTCGCGCCGCCTGGCTGAAGGCCAGCCACGCAATGGGCGGGATCAGGGTGGCCCACAATGGTTGCAAAGGCCGGATCGCGGTAAAGCCATAGTATTGCACAAGCGCCACGATGGCGCCTTGCATGGCACAAGCAGCGATAAGGGCCAATAGGGTGACATGCGTTTCGCGCGTCAACAGGCGGTGTGCAAGAAATGCAAACAGCAAGAGCGCAATAATCATCGGTATTGGCAGAACGGGCATGTTCAGTTCCGGTTGGAGCTCTTCCTACATCCTAAAACCGGTTTCGCACGACCTCAATCCGGTTTGAGGACGTTTTGCCGGGAAATCCATGGCTGAAGGGTGTGGCAACACACCAACAGGAGACTTCCATGAAACACTTAATTATCGCACTGGCGCTCTTTATGCCGATTAACGCCGCCGTCGCCGCAGATACGGTGGGCCTGACCACATTGAGCATCCCCGCGGCACACCACGGCCGCGACGTCAAAATGGCGGTTATGTATCCCGGCGAGGGTGGCACTGAAACTGTGTTTGGTGAAAACCCGGTATTCTTTGGTACAGCCGTTAATGAACACGCAAAACCTGTGCCGGGCAAACACCCGGTCATACTCCTGTCCCACGGCTGGGGCGGCAATTATGTCAGAATGGGCTGGCTGGGTGCGGGCCTCGCGGCAAAGGGGGCCGTCGTTGTGGCTGTCAATCATCCCAACAGCACCACGGGAGACCTTGTTTATCAAAGTGCCCTCAACCACTGGACGCGGGCGCAGGATTTGTCGATGGCCCTTGACTATGTGCTGAAAGATCCGGCCCTTTCAGCAGCGATCGATCCAGCACGCATCTATGCTGCGGGCTACTCCTATGGCGGCTGGACCGCCCTTTCGCTGGCAGGATTGAAGGGACGCTCCGAAGGCTTTGATCAGTATTGCAAAGCGGCGGGTGATGGTTCCGAATTTTGCCGCGAGCTGAAAAAGGCAGGCGTTGTAATCTCTTCATTGGACAGCGTGAAATGGCATGCGTCTTATAAAGATAAACGCATTGCCGCAACGGCGGCAATCGATCCGGGCCTGACCTGGGGACTGACCGAAAGCGATGTGACGGAGCTTGATGTGCCGGTCCTGCTCATTGGCCTTGGCCAGGGCGAAGACCGCCTTGAAGCTACCGACACAAGCGCGACCGGAAGCAATTTCGAGGCGTTGTTCCCCGCGGCAACGGTGGAGAATGTGGCGCCCGCCATGCATTTCTCGGCGCTAGGCATTTGCAAGCCTGCAGGTGAAGCCCTCTTGAGCGAAGAAAAGGATGATCCCGTTTGCACGGACCCGCCGGGAACTGACCGCAAAGCAGTTCAGGACAGGATCATCTCGCTGTTGGCGGAGCATTTTGGACTTATCTGAAGAGAGAAGGGCGGTTTTTAGGCTGCCCTTTGCCTTACCCTAGCTCATAGCCCTGCCGCAGGAGCTCTTGGCAAGGGTTTCCGAAAGACCATCGCGCATCGACTTGTCCATGGCCGGCACCCAGAACACGGCAAATCCCCGTTCGTCCGATGACAGCACTTTCCAGCCCGAAGCCTCCACTTCGTTTTCATCTTCCTTCAGGGAAAAAACATCGAAGACGCTGGGCGCCATGGCCAACTGCAGGCTGAATTTGTCGACGCCGGACTGCTCGTCGGTGACGGTATAGAGGGTTCTTCCAAATCGGGAATAGACCGTCAGGGTCCATATCCCGTCGGGCAGGTTTGCATCCAGGGAGACCGGGCCGGATGTGAGGTTGAACCGGCACAATCCAAAGACCGTGCCGCTGGGATATTCCGGGAAGATGGAATTTTGCGCGGCACTTGGCAGAATGAAGAAGGTGTTGTCGGGAATGTCGCTCGCCAGGCGGTTGAGGTTCCGTTCAAACAAAAATCCCGGCGCGAACAGCACCATGCTGATGTGCACAATGATGGCAAGCATCGCCGCGGCGATCACCCAATAGAGGTTGCGCGGGCTCAACAGCTCACCCGCTGCACGCTGGGCAGTTTCAGCTCACCCGCCGCTTGCGGCTCGCCGACATTGGAGACCACAAGCTGGAGGGTGAGCGTGCCCTCCGTCGCCGGCCTTATCCAGTTTCCGGCGACGGGAAATCTCGCCATGGCCACGTTCAGCGAACTGTCGGGGCCGCGCACCACCTCATCCGATGTCACCGCGGCGGACGAGTCGCTGTCCTGGCTGTTCAATGGCCCCACGGAGAGGCTCCACCAGCGCGACTCAAGATCATTGGCGGCGATCTTGTAGACGCAGCCCGAGCTCAGCGTGCTGCCCGCATCATCAAGCGACGTGGTGTAGACCTGGAACAGGGATTGGGCCGGAGGCACTCTCCCTTCAATAAGGAAATGCGCCCGTGCGTAAGGATTGGATGCGGTTCCCGCCGCCAGGTCCCACATGCGCCAGTTGCCGGCAGCGCCGGCGGGCACTGAACCCACCGAATCAATGAACGACAGGGCAGAGGCCCAGCCCCCCACGACGCCGCACAGAACACTGACGATTTTTACCGAAACCCGCGCCATCAATTACCCGTCATGCTAGTCGAAAGGGTTCAATTTTTTAAGGAGCGACTTTTTCTTCTTCTTTTTCTTCTTTTTTTGCGGCTCAACCGGCACGAACAGATCCTCCATGAACGAGCTTTCGGAATCCACATTTGCGTTGGCGCCGGGAAGGACCAGGGTTTCATCCAGCGTCTTTGCGACCTTGGTGTTCTTGGGCTTCGCCGCTTTCTTGACGGGCTTCTTCTCGAAGAGCGAGAACATGTCGTTGAGCACCACGGCAACGCCCTCGGCGCTCTGGGGCGGGTTTCCCGTGTCGATGGTGACAATGCCCGTTTCATCATCCGGGACAAGCACCCCGTCCGGTGACGGTTCCGCCGCGGCAACGGCATAGGTGTCGTCGAGCGGAATGCCGGCAAGGCTCGTTGGCTTTTCTCCCGCTTCCGCCACTTCCATGATGCGCTTCCAGGCTGGCGCTGGAACGAGCCCGCCGGTCACCTGCCGCATGGGTGAAAAATCGTCGTTGCCGACCCAGACGCCCGTCACGTTGTGCGCCGTAAAGCCGATGTACCAGGCATCGCGGTAAGCCTGGTTGGTTCCGGTCTTGCCGCCCTGCGGCGCAAAGCCCAAATCCGCCTTGCGCGCCGTTCCGTGCTTGACCACTTCCTTCAGCATGGAATTCAGTTCGGCGATCTTTTCCTCCGGCACGACTTGCGTGGGCGGTTTGGCGAATTTGGCGCGGTCATAGATGATGTCGCCGTTGGGCCGTCTGATTTCGAGGATGGTATAGGGCTCGGCCAGCTTTCCGCCGCCGGCAAAAGTGGCATAGCCGCGGGTGACATCCATCAGGGTCAGGGCGCTGGTTCCCAGGACCATGGGGGGCCAGGTTTCCAATGCCCCTTGAATGCCCACGTCATGGGCCGTCTTGATGATGGCGGGCCGGCCAATGTCAATCATCAGCCGCACCGGAACCGAGTTGTAGGATTTGGCCAGGGCCGTGCTCATCGTGACGCGCCCGCCATATTTGCCGGAATAGTTCCCGGGCGACCAGCCGCCCACCGCCACGGGAGCATCCACCACCATGCGGTCCGGCGTATATCCTGCAAGAAGCGCGGCCAGATAGACAAAGGGCTTGAAGGCCGAGCCCGTTTGCCGTTCGGCGTTGGTGGCCCGGTTGAATTGGCTGCTTTCATAATTGCGCCCGCCGACAATGGCTTTCACCGCCCCCTCGGGCGTCATGGTCACCGAGGCCGCCTGGGTGAAGCGGTAGCCCGGACCTTCCGTGTCGATGACGTCATTAAGAATTTTCTGCGCCGCTGCCTGCAGCTTCACGTCAACCGTGGTCTTGACTTCGATGACGAAATCCGTGAGCAGGCGTTGCTCTTCGAGCAGCGCGATGGTTTGCTCGTAGGCCCAGTCGAGGAACCAGTCAGGGCTGTCGAGACTTCTCTGCGCGATCACCGGCGGCGCCTGGCGCCTTGCCTGCAGCAGTTCGCCCTGGGTGATGAAGCCCGCGTCGAGCATGCGGTAGAGCACCACATTGGCCCGCGCCTTCGCCACCTCCATGTTCTGGTGCGGCGCATATTTCGTTGGCGCCTTGAACAGGCCCGCCAGCATTGCCGCTTCCGAGAGGTTGACGTCGCGGATGGATTTGCCGAAATAGAATTGCGCCGCCGCTTCCACCCCGTAGTTGCCGCCGCCCAGATAGGAGCGGTCGAGATATAGCTTCAGGATTTCCTGCTTTGACTTGCGCGCCTCGATCCACAGCGAGAGGAAAGCCTCGTGAACTTTGCGCTGGATCGTGCGTTCCGGGCTGAGGAACAGGTTCTTGGCGACCTGCTGGGTCAGCGACGAGCCGCCTTGCACCACCGAGTTTGCCCGCGCATTCTGGACGATCGCCCGCAACGTGCCGATGACGTCCACCCCGAAATGATCGAAGAAGCGGGCGTCTTCCGTGGCCAGCACCGCCTTGATCAGTGACGGCGGCATTTCCTCAAGCGGGATGGCGTCGTCCTGCTTGATGCCGCGCTGGCCGATGATCTCGCCGTTGGCATCGGTGAAGGTGATGGCGAATTCGCGGTTCTTGTTCCAGACATCTCCGAGGCCGGAAAAAGGCGGCAGCGCGAAGGCCAGCAGGCAGAAGGCGAAAACCATCCCGAAGGTGGCAAAATCATCGAGAACATCGACCAGGAAGCGGCGCGGCCCCGTCACCTTGAACCGGTAGAGAAACGAGGAATAGGCCGACCCCCAGCGCTTGCACGCATCCCAGGTTTCAAAAACGCTGGAGCTCACCAGCGAATCGAATGCCCAGAAAATCCGGAAAATCGGGTTGCGATTTGGTAGTTTTGCCACGTTCTTGACCGAGAGAGCCTTATTGGGAAGCTGCGACTGTTGTCTATATAACAGATTACGGCGCGATTTAGGCAAAATCACGCCTGATGGCAATTGCCCATGGGGCATGCAAAGGATTAAGACGGGCCATGACAGGCGATCTCCCCTTCTGGAAGACCAAGACCCTCAGGGAAATGACCCGGGCCGAGTGGGAAAGCCTGTGCGATGGCTGCGGCCGCTGCTGCCTGAACAAGCTGGAAGATGAAGATACCGGCAAATTCATCTACACCCGTGCCGCCTGCAAGCTGCTGGACGTTAAAACCTGCCAATGCACTGATTATCCGAACCGGGCCGCCCGGGTGCCCGATTGTGTCACCTTGACCGCCGATAACGTCGGCGAGTTGGGCTGGCTGCCCCGCACCTGCGCCTACCGCCTGCTGGACGAGGGAAAGAGCCTCCCCTGGTGGCACCCCCTGGTGTCGGGCCGGCCGGAAACCGTGGCCGAGGCTGGCATTTCAGTCAGCGGCGAAGCCTATCCCGAGGACGGCATTACCGTGGAACAGCTTCTCGACCACATTTGGAAACTGCCCAAGGCGAAGCGGAAATCACTTTAATTTGCTTGTCCTCCATGAGGGTTCGGCTTGACAGAGGCGGGTGGCTCTCAAAGAATTGCCAGCGACAGGGCGCGCCTGATGCGGGCCTATGAGGATCGCATGGCCCTTCATCTTGTCGCCTTGTGCTTTATTTTTCTCGCCGCCGCAACGGTTTCGCAGGCCGCGGCCGCTGACGCCGCGGCCGATCTCGAACTGGTTCTGGCGGTGGATGTCTCGGGCTCGATCGATGCGCGCGAAAGCGCCTTGCAGCGCGAAGGTTACCTTGCGGCGATCCGCAGTCCGGAATTCGCGGCCGCGGTGCGCGCTGGATCTCTCGGAAAAATCCGCCTCGCCTATGTCGAATGGGCCGGCGAGGCCGCGCAGCAGGTTACCGTGCCGTGGCGGATGATCGATGGGCCCGGGGCGGCCGAAGCCTTCGCCTCAGAGTTGGCCGGGAAACCCGCCGCCCGCTTCCGGCGCGGCACATCGATTTCGTCAGCCCTCGTCTTCAGCGCCGGGCTGTTCGAGGGCGCCGGCATCCGCCGGGTGATTGATATCTCCGGCGATGGGCCGAACAACGCGGGCGGCATGGTGACGGTGGCGCGCGATGCGGTCGTGGCGCAGGGCATTGTCATCAACGGGCTTCCGATGCTGCTCAGCCCGGCGCAAATCGTGCCGCCGCTTGACCGCTACTTCGTCGATTGCGTGATCGGCGGCGAAGGCGCCTTTTCCTTGCCCGTCACCTCCGTCGACAATTTGGGCGAAGCGATCCGCATGAAGCTGCTGCGCGAACTGTTGTCGGAGAAAGGGTCCGGGAACGGCGCTGTCATTCCGGCGGCAAGCGAGCCCCCCACCGATTGCCTCGCTGGCGAAAAAGAGCGGGCCCGGCGTATAGATCAGTATTAACCCGTGCGCGTTGTCCTCACCCGTTTCGCAGGGGAAGACGTTCGTGAAAACTATTTCACCAGTTCCGCATGCACCAGATAGCGCTGTGACCCCCGCGTGATGGCGTCGAAGGGAAAGCAGGTGGCCAGCACCAGGTTGAAGCCCCTGGCATGCCGGTCGATGCCTGATTTGTTCCAGTCCACGATTGAGGTCCCGGTCACCCGGTAGGTGAACACCAGGCCATCGTCGCGTGTGATCGTCATGCGGTCACCGGCCACAATATCTTTCAGGAAGGCAAAATGCGTGTCCCGGTGCGCCGAAACAACTGCCGTGCCGGGCTCGCCGATGCGTGAGGTTTCAGCGAGCAGGGCAGGGCCGAAGGCCAGCGCTTCGCCGCTGCCGCCGTGGAGCACTATGGCGCTGGCCTGAATGCGCTGGATTTCGATGCGCGCCACCGGCCAGGTATCGGCCCAGTGCCAGGCCTTGACCGGTTCGCCTGTCACAATCGCCCGGGCGAAGGCCCGTTCGAGGAGAACCTGCGCCAGCTGCGCCTTGGCGAAAATCCATGTGGATTGCCCAAACAGGAAAAGCGACAGGGCGAGGCACAGGGCGCTCAGGAAATTGAGGAAGGACCGGCGCGACAAGCGCACCGGTCCGACTTTAGGCAGAGTGAGGGTTGCGGGGACCATATCACATCTGCCGCAGGGTCTGGCGGGGGATAGCCAGCCTGAATACAAGACTTAAAACCAGCAGGATTCCGGCGATCAGCCTCAAAAATTCCGCCGGCGTGGCGGTTTGCGGCAGCATGACCTGCTGCTGTGCAGGAATCGCCGCCGGCTTCTGCAGCAGGGCCAGTTGCATGAAGTCAGCCTGTGCGTCGCGCTGCTCCACTGCAGGCATCTCCTCGCCAAATACCGAGTCATAATCCCAGCCTGCCGGGAGGTTGAGCGGAATGTCGGCCCGCGTCAGCTTCTCGCCGGCGGGGCGTTTCGGGGTCTTATCGACCGCCACAAGACTGGTCTGGCTGGAGACGATCTGGTGATCGAGGGCCATGGCAAGAATGGCCTTGTTCGCGTCATCGGGAGTGAGCGTGCCAAGGGTGGAAGCTACCTCAAAGTCGGCAATCCGCCGCCGGGCCCAGAGCTTGGAAATGCCCTCGCCGTTCGCCGCCTTCGAAATGGGAAGCGTCACTTCCCAGGGTTGCGCCCCGATATTGCCGCTGATCTTCAGCGAACCACCCAGATCCTTGGCTTCCGCCATGAGCAGCACGGGCTCGCCGCGATAGAGGTCCGGCAGCATGTCCGGGGTAATCCTGGCGGGGTTGCCGACCAGTTCGGCTTTCAGCTCGGTTACCACCGGGCTGCCGATCTTGCTGAACAGCTCCTGCATCCGCGCCGTGACTTCCGCCGCTTCACCGATGTGGGTGAAGGTGCCGCGGCCAAGTTCCGCCGCGCGCGTCATCAGATAGGAGTTAGGCGCCGAACCAATGCCCACCATGAACACGCGGCTCCGGCCAAGCCCCTTGCTGATCGTGGCGAAAAGCTGCTCCTCATTGCCGATGGCGCCATCCGTCAGGAAAACCACCTGGCGCAGATGCGACGTATCGGAGGCATGGCCATCCAGCAAGGCAGCGCGCATCGGCGGGATCATTTCGGTGCCGCCATTGGCATTGAGCCCGCCCACGAAAGCCTTGGCCCGCTCAATGTTTTCCCGGTCCGCCGGAACCGCATCGGCAAACAACTGGTCCATCGTGTCGTCAAAGCGGATGACGTTGAACCGGTCACCCGGCTTCATCTGGGAGAGGCCATAGATCAGGCTGTCCTTGGCCTGCACCATGGAAGGCCCTTCCATCGAGCCGGAATTGTCGATCACGAAAATCGTCTCGCGCGGCTTGGAAACTTCACTCGTCGGCGCCACCGGCGGCGTGACAAAGCCCAGCAGGTAGTTCCTGCCATTGACCGTTTCGGTGAATAGGCCCGCCTGCGGGGCCGTGCCGGCGGCCTGCCACTCCAGCGCAAAATCCTTGTCAGCCGGAACATTGCCGTCAGCCAAGGAAATCACCTGGCTTGCCGGATCAGTCTTGATCGGGTGGTAAAGACTCTTCACCTCGCCCAGCCCAAAGCCTGCATTCAAGGTCACCGAAATCGTGGTTGGATTGACGGGAGCATGTTTCCGGGGATCGAGAACCGGCGGGCTGATGCGGTCGCGATCCGGCACCGGATCATCCACCGCCACACCATAACCATCGCTCGAAAAGTCAACCGATTGCACGATGGGTGCCGGCATGTAGCGCGGCGCCACCACCAGCGGCAGGCGCAGCGAGAACGTGCCCGACGATTGCTTGACCGTTTCCTGATATTCGATCTGCACGATCACTGTTTCATGGGGGCCGATATTGGCCACCGAATTGGTGAAAAGGTTTGGCCTCTCCTGCTCCAGCAGCGCCGCCGCCTGGCCGCTGGCCTTGGCGGTTTCATAAATGACCTTGGCTTCCTGCCGCTCCTTCACTTCGCCCACGATCACCCGGCTCCCCGAAATGATCTTCAGCGTATCAACCGCCGAATTCTCCGGCAGCGGAAATACGTAGACGCCTTCCACAAACCCGTCCGCCGGGTTTTCAAAGCGCTGGGTCACAATGGTGCGGGCCGTCGGCCCCGAGATGGTCACGTTGAAGTCCGTGGCCAGGCGCGGCGCTTCCAGGTACTTGCCGCCTTCCCTTGATTTGAGCAGCAGGCTTCCCGCCTTCACGTCATTGGGGGTGATGAGGGCAAGTTTTGCCTCGCCCGCCCGCGCCTGCCCGAAGATGGTTAAGGCCAGAACCAAGGCCAGTCCAAAAATGCCAACGATGATGTCGAGACGTGATTTGAAATTACGGGCGCGTAAATAGGTATTCACTTTTTCCTCCAGGGCTAGCCCCACTGCCAAGCCATGGACGGATTAAATACAGGCAATTCTCCCTGCTTCGCCAAGGTGAAGAACGTCTTTCTTCCGGCGCGGTCCGCCATAGGGTGTGGAAATGTGCGGGAATATGTGGAATGTTACGGCCACCATGAATGACGACGATCTTTCCCCCGAAGAGAACAAAGTAATCGGCGCCCAGGTGCGCGAGGAACTGGCGCGCCGGAGGCTTTCGCGCCAGCACCTGGCCGACAAGGCCAAGATCAGCCTTTCCACCCTGGAGAAGGCGCTTACCGGAACCAGGCCCTTCACTCTCGCCTCGGTGGTGCGCATCGAAGAGGCCCTGCAATTGCAGCTCCGCAAGCACCGCCACATGCACAACGGCGACATGGAACTGGCGCCGGAATCCTTAGGGTCCTATTCGCACCCCGCTGTCTCCTGGCTGGAAGGCGATTACCTCACGCTGCGTCCGTCCTTCAGCGACGCCCAGTCGGCCTATGCCTACCGCACCGAAATCCGCTGGGACAAGGCGCTCTCCCATCTTGTCTTCCGCGAGTCGGACAGGCTCGATGCCGCCTTCAAGCAGGATGGCGCCGTTTCCGTTCCCCACCAGTCCGGCTACATCTATCTCGTCACCAACAAGATGGGCCAATACCGCCTCATCATTCTCACGCGTCCCATGATCGGCGGTGAAATGTTCGGCCTGCTCAGCACCCTGCAGTCGGGCAGGGGAACCCTGCTGATCCCCGTGTCCACGCCTATCGTCTTTGTGCCGGTGAAGAATTTCAAGAGCGAGCTTCAGTTCGGCAAATTCAATTCCGACGCCGCCATCCACGCCACCTATGCCGCACTCCTCAAACGCGCCACCGAAGAACCCTTCGTGCTCCTGGTGAAGTAAGGACCTGCATGAGTGATCTTTCCGACTTTCCCATCACCCGGAAATGGCCCGCCAGATTTCCCGGCCGCATTCAGCTTTATTCCCTGAACACGCCCAATGGCGTCAAAGCCTCGATCATGCTTGAGGAGACCGGGCTCGCCTACGAGCCGCATCTCGTCAGCTTCAAAGCCAATGACCAGAAATCGCCGGAATTCGCCTCCCTTAACCCCAACAAAAAAATTCCCGCCATCATCGACCCCAACGGCCCCGGCAACACGCCGCTGCCCCTGTTCGAATCCGGCGCCATCCTGCTCTATCTCGCCGAAAAAAGCGGCAAGTTCATTCCGCCGGATCAGCCGGGCCGCTACCAGGCCATCCAATGGCTCATGTTCCAGATGAGCTTCATCGGCCCGATGTTCGGCCAGGTGGGTTTTTTCCATAAGTTCGAAGGCCGGGCCTATGCAGACAAGCGCCCGCTTGAGCACTATGTGGCCGAGGCGAAGCGCCTGCTCGGCGTCCTCGACGAAAGGCTTGCCGGGCGCCCCTGGATGATGGGCGACGACTACACAATCGTCGATATTTCCGTGTTCCCCTTGGTGCGAAATTTGATCGTCTATTATAAAGCGGGCGATCTGGTGGGCATCGGCGATTTCCCCCATGTCACCCGCACGCTCACCGCTTTTCTGGCGCGCCCCGCCGTGGCGCGAGGCCTCAATATACCGGCGGAAAGCTAAGGCGTTATCCTGATGCGATCACCGGTCAGAACGGGCTGATGCATTCGCGCACCCGTCCGCTGAAGGACACCCACGTGTTGTTGCGCGGGTTGTAGGAGCGGTAGCGGTTGAAGCACCATTCAATATGGCTGCTGCTCCAGCCATCCTCGTCCTCATCATCATAATAATCAGCCTCGCCGTCGTAATAGCGGCGTGACCCGATGCTGTCGTCAACCGCAAAGGGCAGGGTCCACCAGGGCGTTTCGTAATAATAACCGCGGTAGAAGTGGCGGCATTCGCCCCGGCGGTATTCGCATCGGCTACCGTGGCGCTCACGGTCCCATTTGGCGACAGCGATGATGTTGGGATTGTCTGCCGTGGCTCCGGCGGGCACAACCGGCGGGGCAGACGAAACAGGCGATGCAACGTAGCAGCGCCCCAACCATCAACGGATAAATTTTCCTGATCATGGCTTTACTCCATTCACGCAATCCGGTGGGGCAAAGCTGGCACGCCCACCGCTGCGCCACTTCAACGTCCGGCACAGCGGGAATGTTCCGGTTTTTGGCAGGGAATTCTGGCAGAATTAAAGTCGAACCGGAACTTCTCAGATATCCTGGTTCTGCGGCAGGATGACGAGGTCGCGTATGGTGACGTTGGCGGGGCGGGTCAGCATGAATAGCACCGCTTCGGCCACGTCCTCGGAACGCAGGCCGTCACGGCTGGCGACCTTGGCTTCGATGTCGGCCGGGTTGCGATAACCCCATAATTCATTGAGTACCGTGCCAGGCGCCACCGCGCCCACCCTTACATTGTTCGGTGCCACTTGCCGCCGCAGGTCATGCACGAAGGCCTGCACCGCATGTTTCGAAGCCGCATACACTGCCTCTCCCGCAATGACCTGATGGCCGGCGATCGAGCTGGTGACAATGATATCGCCGCTCTTATTTTCGATCATGTGGGGGAGCACGGCGCGGCACAGGCGGAACACGCTGT
Source organism: uncultured Alphaproteobacteria bacterium (assembly GCA_963773295.1). GTDB lineage: Bacteria > Pseudomonadota > Alphaproteobacteria > Rhizobiales > Aestuariivirgaceae > Aestuariivirga. The sequence goes on along the minus strand of CAVZAJ010000014.1, from coordinate 57,420 downwards.
TCACGTTGACCGCCAGCATTTCGTCCCAGGTGTCGGGGTTGCCCTCCGCCACTTTCCCCGGCTTATAAAGCCCGGCATTGGCGAGAAGAATATCGATGCGCCCGAAACGGGCGAGCCCCTCCGCTGCTACCCGTTCAACCTCGGCAGGCTTGGCGAGATCAACCGGAAGCACCAGGCTTTCAACCGCGCTGAGTTTTGTGGCCACGTCCTGCAGGCGCTCCGCCGAACGGCCGACCAGCACCAGCTTTACGCCTTCAGCCGCAAGCGTGTTTGCCAGCGCCCGGCCGATGCCGGAACTGGCGCCGGTGATGACCGCCACCTTGCCGGTGAGGGCCTGGGCCACGGCTAGGCCGCATCCATCTTCGGTTTCCTGACCTGTGCTGCCGCTTCAATGATCAATGGGTCAAGCCCTTCGCCGCCCTTGGCCAGATAGTCGAAAAAGTGCTTGCGCATGCGCGGGTCCCAGTAATTGTTGAGGTGCGTCGCCGCTTCCTTCACCGCATCTTCGCGGGGGTAGCCCTTGAAAAAATCGGCAATCTGGTTGGCCATGCGCAGCATGTCGCGGGTTTCCATCGTCTACTCCTGCTCGAAGATCATCACGCCGCCCTTGGAGAGCGCCGCGAGTTTCAGTCCCGCCTGCCGGGCAAGTTGCAGCGCCAGGGCGGTTGGCGCCGAAATCGTCGCCAGCGCCCCGATGCCGGCAAGCGCGCATTTCTGCACCAGCTCGAAGCTGCAGCGGCTCGACATCAGCACGAACCCGTCACGCAAATTCATTTTCGATTTTGCCAGCGCCCCGATCAGTTTGTCCAGGGCGTTGTGCCGGCCCACATCCTCCCGCGACAGCAGGATGACGCCATCAGGAGAGCACCAGGCGGCGGCATGCACCGTGCGGTTAACCGCGTTCATCGGCTGGTGCTGCGGCAGCGCCTCATAGGCCCGCGCCACCGCCTGCGGCGAAAGCGCCGTGTTCACCACAATGCCGTCGGGCATGCGGATAGCGTCCCTGATGTCCTCGATGCCGCAAAGCCCGCAGCCCACCCGGCCTTCCAGGCTGCGCTTCACCATGCGGTCGCGGTTCAAATGCTGTTCGTCAACCGCCAGGTCAACCGCCAGACCTTCCTCCGAGGGCAGCGTGAGAATGCCCTTGATATGGGAAGCCGAGGTGATGATTCCTTCGGCCAGCGCAAAGCCCGCGGCGAAATCATCGAGATCGGCGGGCGTCGCCATCATCACCGCATAAGGTGCGGAATTGAACAAGATGGCGATGGGAACTTCTTCAGGCACTTGCCAGATGGTTTTAACGGGGCCAGTCAACCCAAATAGCGTGCCGGAAGCAGGAAGCGAACTCATTCCCCCATCCGTCATTCCGGCGAAAGCCGGAAGCTTTTCAACGTCATTGGGATTCCGGCTTTCGCCGGAATGACGATGCTTGGGGGAGGGTTTCGCTATATTCACTCCGCTGCCACTAATGGTTTGACTTCAATGCGCTTGTTTTCATCCTCGCGGATTTCCCAGTCCTTCTGCCAGTCCGATTGCTGGTTGGACAGCGTCACCTGAACCGCCGTCACCTTGTATTCCGGGCAGTTCGTCGCCCAGTCGGAATTCTCCGTGGTGATCACGTTGGCCCCCGAAACCGGATGGTGGAACGTCGTGTACACAACCCCCTGCGCCATGCGCTCGGAAATGAGCGCCCGCAGCGTGGTGGCCCCCACGCGGCTGGCGATGGACACCATCTGGCCGTTCTTGATGCCGCGCACTTCGGCGTCATGCGGATGGATTTCAAGAATATCCTCGGGATGCCACGCCACATTCTCGGTGCGCCGCGTCTGCGCCCCCACATTATACTGTGACAGGATGCGGCCCGTGGTGAGAATGAGCGGGAAGAAGCGGTTGGTGCGCTCCGTCGTCGGCACGAATTCCGTGATCATGAAGCGCCCGAGGCCGCGCACGAAGCCGCCCACATGCATGATCGGCGTGCCTTCCGGCGCCTTGTCGTTGCAGGGCCACTGCACCGAGCCGAGCCGGTCGAGCTTGTCGAAGGAAACGCCGGCAAAGGTCGGCGTCACCCGCGCGATCTCGTCCATGATTTCCGATGAGGAATTGTAATGCATGTCATAACCCATGGCCTGGGAGAGTTCGCACACCACCTGCCATTCATCCTTGCCCTGCATCGGCGCCTTCACCTGGCGCACCCGGTTGATGCGGCGCTCCGCGTTGGTGAAGGTGCCGTCCTTCTCGAGGAAGGAGGTGCCGGGGAAGAAGACATGGGCAAAGGCCGCCGTTTCATTGAGGAACAGGTCCTGCACCACGACGCATTCCAGCGCCTCCAGCGCGTGGGTCACATGGTTGGTATTGGGATCCGACTGGGCAATGTCCTCGCCCTGCACGTAAAGGCCCTTGAAGGTGCCTTCGACGGCCGCGTCGAACATGTTGGGAATGCGCAGGCCCGGTTCGGAATCGAGTGCTGTCTGCCAGACCTGCTCGAACATCTCGCGCACCGAGTTGTCGCCCACATGGCGGTAGCCCGAATATTCATGCGGGAATGAGCCCATGTCGCAGGAACCCTGCACATTGTTCTGGCCGCGCAGCGGATTCACGCCCACGCCGTTGCGGCCCACGTTTCCGGTCAGCATGGCAAGATTGGCCATGGCCATCACCATGGTGGAGCCCTGGCTGTGCTCGGTAACCCCAAGCCCGTAGTAGATGGCGCCATTGCCGCCCGTGGCATAGAGCCGGGCAGCACCGCGCACGTCAGCCGCTGTTACTCCGGTGATCGATTCCAGCGCTTCCGGCGAATTCTCCGGCTGGCGGATGAAATCGCTCCAGCGGGCAAACTCCTTCGGATCGCAGCGCTCGGCGATATAGGCCTTGGCTTCCAGTCCTTCCGTGAGAATGACATGCGACAGGGCGTTGACCAGCGCCACATTGGTGCCGGGCCGCAGCGGCAAATGAAAATCTGCTTCGACATGCGGCGAACGCACCATGTCGATGCGGCGGGGATCAAGAATGATGAGCCTGGCGCCTTCGCGCAGGCGCTTCTTCATGCGTGAGGCGAAAACCGGATGGGCATCGGTGGGATTGGCCCCGATCACGAGCATCACGTCGCATTCATCCACCGACTTGAAATCCTGGGTGCCGGCCGAGGTGCCGAAAGTTTTGCTCAGGCCATAGCCTGTGGGCGAATGGCAGACGCGGGCGCAGGTATCCACATTGTTGTTGCGGAAGGCGGTGCGCACCATTTTCTGCACCACGAACACTTCCTCATTGGTGCAGCGTGACGAGGAAATGCCGCCGATCGAGCCGCGGCCATATTTCTTCTGGATGTCCATGAAGCGCTGGGCGGCAAAGCCGATGGCTTCTTCCCACGACACTTCCTTCCACGGATCGGTGATTTTGTCGCGCACCATGGGCTTCATCACCCGGTCCTTGTGGCTGGCATAGCCCCAGGCAAAGCGGCCCTTCACGCAGGAATGGCCCTCGTTGGCGCCGCCGTCCTTCCAGGGCATCATGCGGACAACTTCATCGCCCTTCATTTCCGCCTTGAAGGAGCAGCCCACGCCGCAATAGGCGCAGGTCGTCACCACCGAAGTTTCCGGCTTGCCGAGCTTGATCACCGATTTTTCAAGGAGCGATCCCGTCGGGCAGGCCTGTACGCAGGCCCCGCAGGACACGCATTCCGAACTGAGGAAATCTTCATCCATGCCGGCCGAAACGTGGCTGGCAAAGCCGCGACCGTCGATGGTCAGCGCAAAGGTGCCTTGCACTTCTTCGCAGGCCCGCACACAGCGCGAGCACACAATGCATTTCGCCGGATCGAAAGTGAAATAGGGGTTGCTTTCATCCTTTTCCTTGAAGCGGAGGTTCGCTTCGCCGTCCGCCCGCACCGGCGAAACGTGGTTGTCGCCCTCGAACCCGTAGCGCACATGGCCAAGGCCCACCGTGTCGGCCATGTCCTGCATGGCGTTGTCGCCGGTCAGCGGGTGGTCGGAGAGGTAGAGCTCCATGACACCCTGGCGCAGTTTGCTGAGTCTATCCGTCTGGGTGTGGACCTTCATGCCCTCGGCCACCCAGGTGGTGCATGAGGCCGGCGTGCCCTTGCGGCCTTCGATTTCAACCAGGCACAGGCGGCATGAGCCGAAGCTTGCCATGTTGTCGGTGGCGCAAAGTTTCGGAATCTGCGTGCCAAGCTCCATGGCGGCCCGCATGACGGAAGTGCTTTCCGGCACCGTGATGGACTGGCCGTCGATCTCCAGCGTCACCATGGTGGTCGATTTGGATTTCGGCGTGCCGTAGTCGATTTCGTTGATCAGGGTCATGGGCCGTTACCTCATTCCGCTGCTTGCATTTTAGCAGGGCGGTCAAAATCTTCAGGGAAATATTTTACAGCACTCTGCACCGGCATGGGCGTCAAGCCGCCCATGGCGCACAGCGAGCCGTCCGTCATCGTCTGGCAAAGGTCGTCAAGCAGCAGCAGGTTCTCGTCGCGTTCAATGCCCGCCACGATCTTGTCGATCACCTCGACGCCCCGTGGTGGAGCCGATCCGGCAGGGCGTGCACTTGCCGCAGGATTCAATGGCGCAGAATTCCATGGCAAAGCGCGCCTGGGCCGCCATGTCGACGCTGTCATCGAAAACCACCACGCCGCCATGGCCCACCATGGCGCCGTTGGCGGCGAAGGCTTCATAGTCCATTTCCAAGTTAAGCTGCGAAGCGGGCAGGTAAGCCCCCAGCGGCCCGCCGACCTGCACGGCGCGCAAGGGCTTGCCCGTTGCCGTGCCGCCGCCGAAATCATTGATGAGCTGGCCAAGCGTGATGCCAAAGGCTTTCTCGACAAGCCCGCCCTGCTTGATGTTGCCGGCAAGCTGGAAGGGAAGCGTCCCGCGTGAACGGCCCATGCCGTAATTCTCATAAGCCTTGCCGCCTTCCGCCAGAATGTAAGGCACAGCGGCAAAACTCAGCACGTTGTTGATGACGGTAGGCTTGCCGAACAGGCCATAAAGCGCCGGGATCGGCGGCTTGGGCCGCACCATGCCGCGCTTGCCTTCCAGGCTGTCGAGCATCGCGGTCTCTTCACCGCAGATGTAAGCACCGGCCCCGCGCCGCACCTCCAGCGAGAACGAATGCGCTGAACCCTGAATATTCTGCCCCAGCCAGTTGGCGGATGCGGCGATGCGGATGGCGTCTTTCATGGCCCGGATCGCATCGGGATATTCCGAACGGATATAGACGAAGCCTTTGGTGGCGCTACAGGCGATACCGGCGATGGTCATGCCTTCGATCAGCATGAAGGGATCGCCCTCCATCACCATGCGGTCGGCGAAGGTGCCGCTGTCGCCTTCGTCGGCGTTGCAGCAGACGTATTTCTGCTCCGCCTTGGCGTCATGCACGGTTTTCCACTTGATGCCGGTGGGGAATCCCGCGCCGCCGCGGCCGCGCAAGCCGGACGTGGTGACTTCGGTCACGATCTCCGCGCCCCTCATGGCGAGAGCTTTCTTCAAGCCGATGAATCCGCCATGCGAAATATAATCGTCAAGCGAAAGCGGATCGGTGATGCCGCAGCGCGCGAAGGTGAGCCGTTCCTGGTTCTTGAGATAGGGAAGCTCTTCGGTGAGGCCGAGAGACAGCTTGTGCTTGCCGCCCTCATGGAATTTGGAATCGAACAGTGACTTCACATCGCCCGCTTCAACCGGGCCGAAGGCTGCCCGGCCCTTCGGCGTCTCGACTTCAACAAAGGGCTCGAGCCACAAAAGCCCGCGCGAGCCGTTGCGGATAATTTTTATATCGGCTTTCCGTGCCGCGGCTTCCGCCATGATGGCGTCGGCCACCGCATCGGCGCCAACGGCGCGGGCGGCGGAATCCTTCGGCACATAAACCTTGATCATGAGGCCAGTTCCTTGACCAGCGCCTCGAACTTTTGCGGCGTCATGCGGCCCATCGGGCGCTCATCCACCAGCAGGGAAGGGGAGGTGGCGCACAGCCCGAGGCAATAGACCGCCTCCAAAGTGATGGCGCCATCAGATGTGGTTTCGCCGAATTTCACTTTCAAGCTTTTCTGGGCGGCCTCTGCCAGCTCATTGCCCTTCATCGATTGGCAGGCTTCCGCCCGGCAAACCTTCACGATATGGCGGCCCGCCGGCTGGCGCCGGAATTCATGGTAAAAGCTCACCACGCCATGGACTTCCGCCCGGGAAATGTTGAGCGCCTTGGCCAGAACCGGCAGCGAGGCTTCCGGCACATGGCCCAGCTCATGCTGCAGATCATGGAGGATTTCGAGCAAAGCGTCAGGCTTGTTGTCATAGCGCGCGGCAATGACACTGGCCGCATCAGGTTTTGTGACGCGAACGTCGATAAGGGTGTGTTTTCCGGGCATGCACCATTATGGCAGAATCCCCGGGTTTAGCCAATTGCGCCAGCCTATGGGATCATCGGCAGCGCCTATGGCCTGACAAGGCGGGTTTAAATGCAAAGTTGAACCCGCTCTCGCCTGCGCGATGAGGGAGAGCGGGTGCGTCAACCGCAATTCACCGGCGGCTGCGTTGTGGCGCCATCAAGCGGCTTTGCTGCCGCGCTTGCCGCCATCGCCGCGCCGGGCGGCTTCAATTGCCGCGACGTCGATTTTCTTCATGTTCATCATCGCATCGAAGGCGCGTTTTGCCTCATCTCCGCCTGCCGCCATGGCCTCGGTCAGAACCCGTGGCGTGATCTGCCAGGAAACGCCCCACTTGTCCTTGCACCAGCCGCACGCGCTTTCCTGCCCGCCGTTGGCGACGATGGCGTTCCAGTAGCGGTCGGTTTCTTCCTGGTCGTCGGTCGCGATCTGCAAGGAGAAGGCCTCGCTTTGCTTGAAGGCGGGGCCGCCGTTGAGGCCGATGCAGGGCACGCCCGCCACGGTGAAATCCACCACGAGCACATCGCCCTTCTTGCCCGACGGAAAATCGCTCGGGGCGCGGTGCACCGCACCGACGGCGCTGTCAGGGAAGGTCTTGGCATAGAAGCGGGCCGCCGCCTCGGCGTCCTTGTCGTACCAAATGCAAATTGTGTTCTTGGCGATTTTCATGGTCACTCCTTCACGAAATTCAACAACAGGTAAAACGCCCCATGCTTTGCTAAGTTCCCAAAGCCCTTTACGGCGCTGGATGGGCCGCCCGCCATTTGCTGGCGAGCTGTTCCGCCTTGGCTATGTCCTCAGCGGTCATCAGCTTTGCGACAATGTCACGATACCTGATGGCTTCGGCATCTCCGTCATCCGCCTTCAGGCTGAACCACAAATGTGACTGCACCTTGTCCTGGCGCACCCCTTGGCCATTATAATACATGAGGGCCAAATTAAATTGCGCTGGCCCATGCCCCTGCAGGGCAGCCCGGCGATACCATCTGGCGGCTTCGGCAAGATCCGCTGGCACGCCCTGTCCGCTGGCGTAGGTCATCGCAACATCGTGCTGGGCCGGCGCATATCCCTGTTTGGCGGACCTGAGGTACCATTTGAGGGCCTGGGCCTGGCTTTGCGTCACGCCTCTTCCCTTGGCATATAACCCGCCGAATTTATATTGGGCCGGCGCATATCCCTGTCTGACCGACTCCCGGTACCATTTGAAGGCTTCCGCATCGTCCTGGGCCAGTCCTTTTCCGAGGTCGTAGCTGACGCCGAGGCTGTACTGCGCTTTGGAATGTCCCTGTTCGGCCGCCAACCGATACCATTGCGCCGCTGCGGCGGAGTCCTGCGCCACCCCCTGGCCATTCTCGTAACTGGCGCCGAGATTGTATTGCGCCGTCGCGTTTCCATGCGCCGCGGCCTTGCGGTAAAGCTTGACGGCCTCGCCAGGATCTTGCGGCACCCCCTGGCCCTTCTCGTACATCGCCGCGAGATTCTGCTGGGCTTCGATCATCCCCTGATCGGCCGCCTTGAGATACCACTTTGCCGCTTCGGCAAAATCCTGGGCGACGCCCTTGCCGGCCTGGTGCATTCTTCCGAGGCTGTGCTGCGCCTGGGCTTCGCCCTGATCGGCAGCCTTGCGGTACCATTTCACCGCTTCCGCATAATCCTGCGCCACGCCTTGGCCCTTGTCATACATCATGCCGAGAGAGAGCTGCGCCCGGGCATTTCCCTCCTCGGCCAGCGGCCTCCATTTCTGCAGGGCAGTTGCATAATCGCCTTTCTGAAATGCAACATGGCCTTCCTCGTACTTGCCTATCCAGGACACGGCCGGAAGGTGAAGCGACATCAGGAACAACATCAATATGAGCTTGCCAGTCATTTCATCCAGCTGATTCCTTGGCGCGGTTCATTTCCGCTTCGGATCATACCCTGTTCGGAGTTCGGGTGCCAGAATTTGACGGGCCCTTCGCGCCGCCTTGCCGTACTTCTGTTGGAACAAAAAAAAGGGCTCACATCGCTGTGAGCCCCGATCTATGCGTGGCAATTAAAAGTGGAAGTTGACGCCCACCAGAACGGTGTGGAGCTCCAGATCCACGTCAGTTCCCTCGCCACCCATGGCGTTGACCCCGTAGTTCTCTTCGCCGAGATCATAGTAGCGGTATTCCGCCTTGACCGACCAGCGCTCGTCGATGGCATATTCGGCTCCAAGGCCCAAAGTCCAGCCATTGTGCCAGTTGCTGTCTGAGCTTGTCGGATCGTTCGAGCGATGGGTTGAAGGTTGAACGGTCGACTTCGGCCCAGCCCCAGCCGGCTGTGACGAAGGGAAGAAATTGTCCCATTGCCATGCCCAGCCTGGCGCGGATCGACGCCAATTGCTCGATCTCAAGGTCCACATGGGTGTTGAAAATGCCGGTTCCGGCTTCGCCACTGTCATTGAGGCTTGCCAGTGCGTAGTCGCCTTCAAGGCCCAGCACCAGGCCATTGTCGAACATGTGATTGAAACCGCCCTGCACACCGGCAAACCCGCCGTCGGGCTTAAGGTCCACGGCGCAACCTAGTTCGCCCCGCGGAACATAAAATTTGGCAACCGCATAATCCCCGGAGTGCTCGCACTCCTCGTTGGCTTCTTCGTTGCCATATTCGGAGTCGGCATCAGCCCAACCCCATCCTCCATGCAGTCCGAGATAGAAACCGGACCAGTCCATTCCCGTTGGTTCAGCCACCACATCGGCGGCCTGGGCGGCACCGCCTAATACCAACATCGACGCCCCCAGCAATACTCCAATACGCACCGTCTTCATTTTACTAACCCTCTGTTTACGCAACTTACTTTTCGTCTTTTTACGTTTGTTATGAATCCGTTAGCGCTTTCGGGGACGTGTGCCAAGATGGGACAAGCGATTCGTCAAGTATTAGGCCTGTGGAAAACATGATTATCATCAAGGTGTTGCCTTTTAGCCACAGGTTTGACGTTAAAGCGTTGATTTAACCTGCAAAAGCGCCTTGCGAGAAGCTGCTCATCGCGCTGCAGCCGGACTGGTCGTGTCGGGCGCGCCGCTTCGGCGGCACTACTGCTGAACGCTGGGGCGTATGGTCAGCTACAGTTTGTCACTGACCAAATCCGGCAGAGTTGATAATCATTGGATACTGCGAAAGTTGCTCAAAAAATGGCAAAGGCAGCAGGCAAGAAAACGCTCTCCGAACAGGGTTGGTGCCAACCGTTTTTTTGGGACCTGGACTCTTACAGGTCATCAGGTAACCCGATGAAACAAAATCTGTGGAAAAAAGACGATCGATTAACCTCGCCAGGGGTGAGATCAGCCACATGATGACGAGCAAGGGGACGCCGATAAACCTCACCTTCGCTTCTTTTTCAAATGCCAGACGCCCAATTAAAAGACAGCCCGTTTCCGCCCAACCGGATTTTTCGGTGACTTCGCATTCCGTCCATTCTTCAAAAAGCATCTGCAGCCCGTACTTCGTGTATCGAAAATAATCATGGGGCCGGGCATGCAGGGGAAAGATAAACGGAGTGGTCAAAATCAAACTGCCTGACGGCCGTAAAAGATGTTTCAGCCCTTCGACTGCGGCGAAGGGGGACCGGACATGCTCAAGCACTTCACAGATGAAAATGACATCGAAACTTCCGGCATCCAGCATTGGCTTGGTGATGTCACACACGATGTCAGGCTTCTTGTCGGGGTTATAGTCCAAAGTGGTAACGTGGAAGCCGATGCGAGCCGCCTTTTCCTTGACGACTTCGGTGACAACTCCTCCGGAACCAATTTGGGCGACACGGCTGCCCGGGGCGATCAGATCGAGATGCTTGTTTAAAAACGGGTATAGCGTGCGGCGCGAAAGCTGTTTTGCCAATCGACGCTTCAACGAAAGCCGTTTTTTACTCATGCCTCTAGACCTTGTGCGCCAGCCTTCCTTGCGAAAGGCGTACAATATCACTATAAGTTGCAATAGAGTATATAGTTCAACTTTAAGTAAAGATCTAGTTCTTTCACCATATTAGGCACAACCGCCGCCCGACCCGCCAGTTCGGCAAATTTCTCTCTGCCCAATTAGGCTTTACCGACTGGCGGTTGAGGTTTGCGTCCGCAACAAGGAAGTCCGCCGCCGATTACGCCGCCAGGCGGCTTTTCTCCTTGGCGAAGGGGCTGAGGCCGAGCCAGTCCTGCATAGCGCTGGCGATGGCCCGGTCGCCCTGGATGTCGAGCGCACCCGCATCCACTTCCTTCTTCACTGTTGTCACTCCCATCCAGATCGCCGTCATGGCGCGTAGCGATCCCGAGACAAAAAGGTCCACGTCATAGCCTGGATCGGCGCTGCACAGATCAACTTTGCCGTCGGGATCGACGACCAGCCAGAATTTTTGCCGGGCCTTTTCAGCTTCGGGGAAATAATAGGAAATTGTGCAGCGCTTTTTCGGCAGCGGCTTGGGATCCAGCCAGCGCCGCATGTCCCACATGAGCAGCGAGGGATCGAGATTTTTGAGCGACACCTTGGACTCGACCCAGCGCTGGGCCCAAAAGCCCATGGCCATGACAATGGGTTTCAGGTCTTCGCCCGCCACCGTCAGTTGATATTCCTTGCCGCCCTGCTTGGCCGGCACCTCTTCGATGATTCCGGCCTCGCGCATCTCAACCAGCCGCTTCGAAAGCAGCGTCGGCGACATGCGCGGAACGCCGCGCCGCAGGTCATTGAAGCGCCGCGTGCCGCAATACATTTCGCGCAGAATGAGCGGCGTCCAGCGCGAACAGAAAATCTCCGCCGCCATCGCGACCGGACAGAACTGGCCATAACTTCCATGTTCGGACATCGTTTCCTCCACAAATAAAATGTTGCAAGTACCACTATTGATGTTGTAAGCGCAACCTCTATCACGTCGGGCGGCCTGAGAACAGTACAAAAACTGTACCACCCGATGTCACCGCCAATCGACAATTTGGCATCTTGGTACAGTTTCAGGACTAGAGGCAAAACCGCCCAAAGGGCACGATTAGGCATCAAAAACGCACAAGGAGAGCACCATGAATACCGTTGCCAAATTGAAACCGGAAAAACCCGATTTTACCGCTATCGCCGAAAAGCTGGGCAAGGATTTTGCCGCCCGGGCGGAACTTGCCGATGAATCCGATAGCTTTGTCGCCGACAACTATGCCGCGCTGAAAGCGTCAGGGCTTGTTGAAGCAGCCGTTCCAGCCGAGCTCGGCGGCGGCGGGGCAAACATCCATGAACTGGCCGGAATGCTCCGCACCCTGGCGCATCACTGCGGTTCAACTGCCTTGGCCTTCGCCATGCACACCCATCTCGTCACCGTGCCGTCCTGGCGCTGGAGCCACCAGAAAGTGGCGGCGGTGGAGCCGCTGTTGAAACGCGTTGCGGCGGAGAAGATCTTCCTGTCAACCAGCGGCGGCTCCGACTGGGTGGCAGGTGCGGGCAAGGCCGAGCGCGTCGAAGGCGGCTACAAGATCACCGCACGCAAGGTTTTCTCATCCGGCGCTCCCGCCGGCAGCATCTTCATGACCACCGCTGTCCTGGAAGAAGCAGGGCGCAGGAGCCCATGGTCCTGCATTTCGGCATTCCGATGAATTCGCCGAATCTCCGCATTGATCCGGTGTGGAAGACCCTTGGCATGCGCGGCACCGCCTCCCATGACGTGATCATCGAGGGTCATGTGGTGCCGGAAGCGGCCGTCGCCCTCAAGCGCAAGGCCGGCGAATGGCATCCGCTGTTCCAGATCATCGGGACCTTCGCCATTCCGCTGATCTACAGCGTCTATCTCGGCGTTGCCGAAAGCGCCCGCGACATCGCCGTGAAGCTGGCGAAGAAACGCCGCAGCGACCACCACATCCTGCAGCTTGTCGGCCAGATGGATTCGGAACTCTTGGGAGCCCGCGTGGCCCATGGCTACATGCTCGATGTGGTGGCGCAGAACACGCCCGGCGCCGAAAGCATCAATCAGGTGATGATGGGACGCAGGCTGGTGGCCGCCCATGCCATCCGCGCCGTTGAGCTTGCGATGGAGGCGGCGGGCGGCGCCGGCTTCTACCGGGCCCAGGGACTGGAGCGGCGCTTCCGCGATGTGCAGGGCGCGCGCTACCATCCCATGCAGCCCGGCCAGCAAGCGGAGTATGCCGGTGCGATGGCTCTCGGAATGCCCGTAGATAAAATTTTCTAGAAGGCAGCGGCGCTATTCTGAATCGCGGAACACGGCCGGCGGCTTTGGCCGCCGGTCGACATTCAATTGGAACACGTCCGGACGGGCATAGTGCCCAGTGGGATCAAGCGATTTTCGCGCGGCGCGCGCCGTGTCCGCGTCGACCATGACATAGAGGATCGTTTTTTCTTCATGCAGCGGCCCCGCTGCGAGCGTGCCGCCCGGTTTGACGGCGATGGCGTCGCCCGGATTGATCCATTCCTCGTCCTTGAAGAGCTGGCCACGGCCCGGAAATGCCGCTGGAATATCCGATCCCTGCAGGGCCGTCGCCGAAGACAGAACCCAGCAGCCGCCTTCTTTCGCGATATGCCGCATGCTGGCGGTCCACAGGTCGCCGCAGTCCCAGGTAATCGCCACCAGAATGTCCATCTGCTGCGCATAAAGCGCGTAACGCGCCAGCGGCATGTAATTTTCCCAGCACAGAAGACAGCCGAGGCGGCCGAACTTCGTGTCAACAACGCGCAGGCCGCTGGCATCGCCCATGCCCCACACCATGCGCTCCGGATTCGTCGGCATCAGCTTGCGGTGCTTGTTCAGGATGGTGCCGTCATCGCCGATGACCACAACTGTGTTGAACAGCGTTGAACCGCTGAAGGCGCTGTCGAGCTCATGCAGGCCCATGACAATCACCATGCCGTGTTTTACGGCGGCTTCCCGAAGTGGATCGAGGTCGCCCGAACCTATGTCGATGGCGTTGAGTTGCAACTGGCGGTGAATTTCATTTCCCAGCGCCATGTCGGCGCCCGGGCGCAAGCGCCACACCCAGGTGGGATAGCCCGGAAGAAACGCCTCGGGAAATGTCATCAGCCGGGCGCCTTTACCCGCCGCTTCCGCCACCATGGCCAGTGCCGCCGCCAGCGATGCCTTCTTGTCGAGCAATACCGGCGGCCTTTGGCAGATTGCGGTGAGAACTTCCATGACTTGCGCTCCATGCGGACCAAGGTGACTCTAGAATTTTACCTACTAGTTGACAACTTACCTATTGATAGATAAGTAGGGGTTTCGGAATTCATCTTCTCCCAGGGCAATGGAGAGTCTGGTGCCGACGGTCGAACAACTTCTCAATCACGCCAGGGCGCTTCTCCCCTGCAGATATACGCCGGCTGAGACGCTGTCGGAGATTGAAGCCGGAGCATTGGTGATTGACATCCGCGGTGACGAGCAGCAGCGTGCCGACGGCCTTATTCCCCGGACATTGGTCGTGCGCCGTAACGTGCTGGAGTGGCGTTGCGACCCCAAGTCGCCCTGGCGCCATCCCCGCATCACGGACCACCGGCAGAAGATCATCCTGTTCTGCAACGAGGGCTACCAGTCCGTTCTGGCGGCCGCCAATCTCCAGATATTGGGCCTTATCCTTGCAACCGACATGGAGGGCGGTTTCACCGGCTGGAAATCCGCAGGCTTGCCGACAAAACCCTACGACCTCGGTGAAATGCCATAAGCATGGCGCCAGGACCGTCCTACCCTTTTTCGCCCGGTGGCCGGTACTTGATCGTCGAGGCCTTTTGCATCGCCGCGAGTGTTTCCTCGACGGTCAGCAAGGCGGTCGTCTGGAACGAGCCCAGCGCCCCGCCGGAGCCGATCGCCAGCGCGGTGGCGGCCATCGAAACGTTGTCCGGAGCTTCCCACAGGCAGTATCCATCGTGCTCGCCGAAGGCATACCAGAAGCCGTGCAGCTTTCCGCCGACCGCCTCGACATACTGCTTGGCTGCCGCGCGGCGGTCCTCGGGATTCTTGATGAGCTTCGCCCATGTTGCTGGCGTGTAATTGAACCGGGTCAGGTAAAATGGCATCGACTTCCTCCTCCACCTTCTTTTCTTTTTGCCGTAGGTCAAAGTGTGCCGGATCAACCGGCATCCACCCCCTGGGCGGCGTGTTGAGGCCGGGATTGAAATGTCCGGCAAAACCGGGCCCTGGCCGTGCCTGCCATCATGCGCCAAGGCCTGCGATGTGTCCACGTTGCCCGCCGGGTGGTAGTGTATCATCTTGAAACCCGGCTCAAGGAGAAATGCGATGTCGAAGCTCTATGGCGAAAGCCACCGCAAGCTGCAGCGTGAGTTTGACACCGAGCGCCTCGCCGACCGGATCGAGGAGCGCCTGTTCCACGAGCACATCACGCCCGACGATCAGGCCTTCATCGAACGCATGGACATGTTCTTCCTGGCAACCGCTGACAAGGAAGGCCGCCCCAACTGTTCCTATAAGGGCGGCGATCCCGGCTTCGTCCGCGTCCTCGATCCAAAGACGCTGGCCTTTCCGAATTACGATGGCAACGGCATGTATCTTTCCACCGGCAATACGCTGGAAAATCCGGCGGTGGGCCTGCTGTTCATTGATTTCGAAAGACAGAAACGCTTCCGGCTCAATGGCACCGCCAGCATTGTGCCGGCGGATTCAATTGAGCCCGCATACCCCGAAGCGCAATTCGTGGTGAAGGTTCACGTCACGCAGGTTTTTCCCAACTGCCCGCGCTACATTCACAAGATGCAGCTCGTGGAGCGCTCAAGCTTCGTGCCCCGCGCCGAAGTCACCACGCCCGTCCCCGCCTGGAAGCGCATGGAATGGTCCTGCGACGTGCTGCCCAAGAACGATCCGGCTTTGAAGGTGGATTGAAAGTTTTTATTCTTCGCCGTCCAGCACCACGAGGTCGTCGGGGTTGAAGTTGACCGTGACCTTCTCGCCGACTTTGGGGGGCGCGGTGGTGGACTGGTTGAACATGTCCAGCGAAATGTCCTGCGCGCCGGTCCGCACCTTCACCCGCACGATGGAGCCGAGGAAATTCACGCTTGCCACTTTTGCATCGAGGCGGTTGGCATTGGCCCCGCCCTTGCCGATGGCAATGGCTTCCGGGCGGAGCGCCACCGATACGGTTTTCCCGGCAGCCCCGGAGAAGGTCTTTCCGGCATGGATCGGCTGGCCGTCAAGTGTGAGTGTCCCCTTGGTGGCGTTCACGATTTTTGCCGGAAGTATCGTGAGCGTGCCGACGAACGACGCGACAAAGCGGCTGCTTGGCTTGTTGTAGATTTCCAGCGGCGTGCCGATCTGCTCGACCCGGCCTTCGTTCATCACCACGATCCGGTCCGACATGGAGAGCGCTTCTTCCTGGTCGTGCGTCACATAGATCGTCGTGATGCCAAGCTCGCGCTGGATGGCGCGGATTTCGGCCCGCAGCGAAATGCGGATCTTGGCGTCGAGCGCCGACAGGGGCTCGTCGAGCAGCAGCACGCTGGGTTTCACCGCCAGCGCCCGGGCCAGCGCCACGCGCTGCTGCTGGCCGCCGGAAAGCTGGAACGGATAGCGCCCGCCATGCTCCGGCAGCTTGATGATGCCGAGCATTTCCTTGACCCGCGCCGTGATGGCCTCGCCCGAAGCGCCCGCCACTTTCAGGCCGAAGGCGATGTTCTGCGCCACCGTCATGTTGGGAAACAGCGCGTAGGACTGGAACACCATGCCGATATTGCGCTGGTTGGGCTTGAGGTTGGTCACATCCTTGCCGTCAATCAGGATGCGCCCCGTGGTCGGCCCTTCAAAGCCCGCCACCATGCGCAGCGTCGTCGTCTTGCCGCAGCCCGAGGGGCCGAGAAACGAAACGAATTCGCCCTTGTCGATGGCGATGTCGACATGGCGCACCACCGTGGTCGCCCCGAAACTTTTGGTGACATTCTCGATGGTAAGAAAAGTTTCGGCCATGGTCCCCACTCTTTTCAATTCGGCCGGCTGGCCGACTTCGGCGCATAACGTGACAGGATCTGGATGACCGCCATGCAGCCCCAGGTGATGAAGAAGGCGATGATGGCAAGGCTGCCGGTTCATAGGCCCGGTTGGCGCCGATGTTCTGCAGGTAAGGCCCGAAGGCGGGCCGGTCGAGCAGGCTGGCCATGGTGAATTCGCCGATGACGATGGCAAAGGTCAGGAAGGCGCCGGAGAGCACCGCGATCAGCACATTGGGCAGGATGACCTTGGCGATGATCGTCGGCCATTTGGCCCCGAGGATTTGCGCCGCTTCGGTGAGCGTCTGCACATCGATGGTGCGCAAGCCCGTATCCACCGCCCGGTACATGTAGGGCAGCGCCAGCGTGACATAGCCGAACATCAGCAGAATGTCGGTGCCGCGCCGCGTGGCGGTAAACGGCAGCCATGACGAGGAGTTGTACATGCGGAGATAGCCGAAAACGATGACGATGGCCGGAATGATCAGCGGCAGCAAGGTGATGAATTCGACAACGGGCCGCAGCTTGGGCAGGCGCAGGCGGATCCAGTAGGCGGTGGGCACGACAATGAGAATGCCGACGACGATGGTCAGCGCCGCGATCAGTATGGAGTAACCGAAGGTCGCCTGGAACCGTTCATCGCCGAACACCACGCGGTAGGCCTCGAAGGAATATTCGCCGCGCTTCATCCGCATGGAAAATTCGATCGTGGCGATCAGCGGCACGAAGAAATAGGTGCAGCCCAGCGCAAAGGTGATCCAGGCCCAAGGCTTGCCCTTCATTTCAGCCACCTCTCGGAGCGGGTGCGGAACCACAGATAGGCGAGGTTGGAGGCCCCGGTGATGAAGATCATGCCCATGGCCAGCGCGTAGCCGAGGTTCGGGTTGTGCAGCACATCGCCGCGGATTTGCGCATAAAGCAGGATGGGCACGATGTTGAGCGATGAGCCGGTAAGCGCATAGGCCGTGGCGATGGCGCCGAAGGCATTGGCGAACAGCAGGATGACCGTGCCGAGGAAACTTGGCCACAGCACGGGGATCAGCACCATCCGCCAGTATTGCCAGTTGTTGGCGCCGAGCGTTGCCGCCGCTTCCCCCCATTCGCGCTTGAGGCCGTCGAGGGCAGGGGTGATGATGAGAACCATCAATGGAATCTGGAAATAGAGATAGGTGAGCGTGAGGCCCCAGAAGGAGAGGAGATTGAACCCGGCGTTGTAGATGCTGAGGCCGAACCAGGTGTTCAGGATGACGGTCACCAGGCCAAGCCGCCCGAGCGTTGCCAGGAAGGCGAAGGCCAGCGGCACGCCGGCGAAGTTGGAAGCCACGCCGGAAAATGTCAGCGTCGAGGCGCGCACCCATTCCGGCAGGCCGCCGCGCACGATGGCCACCGCAAGCGCGAAACCGGCAAGGGCGCCGAGCACCGCCGAGGCAATGCTCACTTTAAGTGAAATCACGTAGGCTGAGACGATGGAGGGCTGGGCCAGCGCCCGGATGTTTTCAAGGGTGAAGCTTCCGTCCGCGGTCTGGAAAGCCCCGATGACGAGCCGGAAGGTAGGCAGGATCAAGAACATCAGCGCGAAAATGAAGAAGGGCGCAACCCCCAGCCAGCTCCACGGCAAGCGGAAGCGCTGCGGTGCCGGCGCCTGGTTCTGTGTCCCCTGGTCTGTCATGATGTGGCTTGAATGAAATGACGCGCCGCGGGTTTGCCCCGCGGCGCGTCCGGTTCAGTTACTTGACGTTGGCGCCAACCACGGTGTCCCAACGTTCGGTAATGGCGACCTTGGCCTCGCCCTGTTGATCAAGCGACGGGAAGACGGCGGCGTTATAGGCCTCGGCGGGCGGCAGCTTCGCCAGGATGTCGGCCGGAACCTTGCCGTTCTTGACCAGGTCGTTGAAGCGGATCGGATGGCAATAGCCTTTCAGCCAGCCGATCTGGCCTTCATCCGAATAGAGGTATTCCATCCACAGCTTGGCGGCGTTGGGATGCGGCGCGTAGGCGCTGATCGCCTGCACATAGACACCGGCCACAACTCCGGACTTCGGCACCACGACTTCAACGCCGGGATTGCCGGCAAGCGTGTCGCGGGTGGCAAGGCCGTTATAGTCCCAGCCGATGATGATCGGCGTGGCGCCCTGCGCCAGCGAGGCGGATTTGCCGATCGTCGGCACGAGGTTGCCCTTGGCATTCAGTTCCTTGAAGAACTCAAGGCCGGCGTTGCCGGCTTCGGTGCCCGGGGCCTTGCCGCCGGCAATGCCGGAAGCATGGACGGCGAGGATTGCCTGGTTGGAGGTGCGCGGATCACCGGCGAGAGCGATCGAGTTCTTGTACTCATCCTTCTGCAGGTCGGCCCAGTCGGCCGGGATGGTCTTGATGATGTCCTTGTTCACCTGGAAGGCCAGCACGCCATAATAGTCGCCGTACCAGTAGCCTTCCGCATCCTTGGCGGTGTCGGGAATCGTGTCCCAGGTCGAAACCTTGTAGGGCTGCAACAGGCCCTCGGCCTTGGACGACGGGCCGAAGGAGAGGCCGACGTCGATCACGTCCGGCGCCTGCGGGCCCTTGTTGTCCTTGTTGGCCTTGATCGCCTCGATCTCGTCGCCCGAGCCGGCATCCGGGTTCAACTCGTTGATCTTCAGGCCGTATTTCGCCTTGAAGCCGTCGATGACGCCGCCATAGCCGCACCAGTCGTGCGGCAGTGCGATGGTGGTGAGCTCGCCTTCCGCCTTGGCGGCGGCGACCAGATCGTCCATGGCATCGGCGAAAGCCGCCGTCGAGGACAGCGCAAAGGCCGCAGCAACGGTGGAGTTCAGCAACACTGTGCGTAGTTTCATGATGTTCAACTTTCCCTGATTGGTTTTTCTTGATTATTCCAAACCGGCATCCCGATGACGCCCGCTTATTGTCCCGGAGATTGGCGCAATACCGCACACTTGGCAATGCTATATGACAGTTACGTGACAGCGCGGCGAAGATTTGATAGGTCCCAACGGCTGTGCGAAACTTTTGACAAAAGCGGAGGATGGACCAATGGCCGTTGCCAAAAAGACGCCGAAAAAGGCAGCGAAGACGGCAAAGCCGAAACTTCTTTCAGGCGGCAATCCGCAGATCGCCAAGGCCTATGGCGACGCGCCCGTCAAGGCCTATATCGCGCGCCATGCCGGGCTGGAAAAGCAAAGTCGGCCGAAGGCTCGACGCACTCATCACCCGCGCCGTTCCCGGCGTTTACAAGGCGGTCAAATACAATTCGCCGCTCTACGGAATCGAAGGGCAGGGCTGGTTCCTCGGCATTCATGTCTTCACCAAGTACGTCAAAGTAGCTTTCTTCCGCGGCGCTTCGCTGCATCCTGTCCCGCCAGGCGCCTCCAGGCAAAAGCACGTGCGCTACCTTGACATCCACGAAGACGACAAGCTTGATGAAGCGCGGTTCACCGCCTGGGTGAAACAAGCCAGCAAATTGCCAGGGGAAAAGCTGTGAGGGTGGACGTCGCAAGGCGCCCGCGCGGGAGGAACCGATGCCTGGGCATGGAACTTCCAGACGATTGACCATAGGCGGCAGTAATGGCGCATGAATGAAAAAAGCATGTCAAAGTCAGTGGAAGGCGAAGTCCCTCCCTCCAAACTTATCGACACACGCATCAAGGAGCTCAGCGGCTGGCGCGGTGAAACGCTCGACCGCCTCCGGGCGCTCATCAAGGAGGCCGACCCGGAGGTGGTCGAGGAGTGGAAGTGGGGAATTCCCGTGTGGTCGCACGGCGGAATCATCTGCACCGGGGAAACCTACAAGGCAGCCGTGAAGACCACCTTCGCCAAAGGCGCGGCGCTGCCCGACCCTTCAAAGCTCTTCAACTCCAGCCTTGAAGGCAACACCCGCCGCGCCATCGATTTTCCCGAGGGCGGCAAGATCAATAAGACGGCTTTCAAGGCGCTCATCCGCGCCGCCGTGGCGCTGAACACCTCGAAGCCGCCCAAGAAACTAAGGAAGGCCTGAGGCGCGTGGAGTCTTAGCCTGGCCGTCCAGGAACTTGCCGATCAGCTCCGCCGCCGCTGCCGCATGGGTTTCCAGAAGCAAATGCGCCCCATCCAGGATATGCGCTTCCATGCGCGGCAGATCTTCCAGCCATGACTGGATTTCCGCAATATCGAAGAACGCGTCATGCCTGCCCCACACCATCAATGCGGGCGGCTGATGCGTCTTCAGATAGGCGGCGATTGCGTCGAATTGCGCGACATAGCGGCCGTAGTCCACGAGCAGGCTGCGCTCAGTCTCCATCCGCCCTGGCAGACACATGACGCGCCAGTCTTCCTCCCACTGCTGCGGGTCGATCCGCGCGGCGATATCCGCCGGCACGCCGCGAATATAGGTGTCGCGCGTTCCTTCGAGGGTGAGATGCGCCGTGGCGGCCTTTTCATTCTCGGCGTTTGGCGCAGACCAGAACGCCTTCGTGGCGGCCCATTGTGGGCCATGGCCGGACTGGTGCGCGTTGGCATTCTGGATGATGAGGCCGCGCACCAGCTGCGGTGCGCGCATCGCCAGTTTCAGGCCGACGGGTGCGCCGAAATCATGCAGGTAGATGAAGCGTTCCTTGACCTTGAGCCGCGCGAGAAGCTCTTCGATGCAGTCGGCGAAACCCGCGAATGTGGCATTTGGCAGAACATCGGACGCCCCGAAGCCCGGCAGGTCCGGCGCCACGACGAACGCGGACCGCGCCAGCGGCCCGATCACGCCACGGAAATTGCGGGAAGAATTGGGAAGGCCATGCAGTAGCACCAGTGCGGGTTGGCTGCTGTTGCCCGCGGTCTGGAATGCCAGATCGATCCCGCGCGCCAAGCGCATTTTCTGGAGGGTTGGAAAATTCACGCGGCCTTCTGGTCCTTCAGGATGGTTTCGCTGTGGGCATGGCATTCCCAGCCATCCGTTCCGCGGATCCAGGTTGAACTGTCGGCCGCATGCATTTCCTGCAGCTTGCCATCCATCGTGACCTTCTGCCGGACCGTGTAGGCGATGATCGCCACATCGGGGGCCGGCGTCGATACCTCGATGTCATCGAAGGCGTAGGATTCGAGCGTCCAGTTTCCCTCTTCGGTCATTTTTCCCATCTTGCTTTTTGGGATGCTCATCACGCCCTGGGTGCCGGTGACCAGACTGGTTTTGCCGGAAAGCTGCGCAGTGCGCCTGCCGTCCTTCTTCTTCATAGCGTCCCAGTAGGACGTCTCCAGGCCGACGATCTCGTCCTTGCTGGGTGTGGCATGATTTGGCATCTGAACCTCCTGTGCTCAACACTGCAACAATGAGCATTCTCCGCAAAAGGTTCCCGGAAATCGCGTAAGTGATTGGCTAATTTCAATTTTGTAAGGGCCTCGGTTGCAGCAATTGGAACTTCGCAGCCGCGCAAGCGTTGAACGCCAATGCAAATCCGATTGAGGCCCCGATGACCAGTGCCGCAGAAATCGTCCGCGCCTGCTTTTTGGCATACGAGGACAAGGACCGCCGGGCTATCGACGAGATTCTCAGCGACGATTTTACGTTTACCAGCCCGTTGGACAACCAGATTGATCGTCAAGCTTATTTGGCCCGATGCTGGCCCTTAAGCAAAAATGTCCATGGCTTTAAGCTGGTGAATTTGGTGGCCTCGGGGCCGCAGGTAATTGTTACTTATATCGGCACGCTGAATTCTGGAAAATCATTTCGCAACACCGAAATCTTTGAAGTGGCTGACGGCAAAATTAAATCGGTTGAAGTCTATTTTGGCTGGGACATCCCTCACAAGGCTGCCATGGGAACATTCCTGGAAGCCGAATCTGAAAATTCCGCCAAACCTAACCGGCACCTTCCCGATCCAGATTATGGGGATGGCACCGAGGCGTGACTCGAACGTGCAGGCGTTGAAGGCTGCGTCACTGCCATGCCGGGCTTTCGTGCCCCCGTGCGGCGAGGGTGATCGCGCAGTCCAGCAGACCGGCCATGGTGCGCCGGAACTCCGCCGGCGGTGCGTCGAGCCGCTTCAATGACCGCCATACGGAAACATCGGCCAGCGCCGTCACGAGCCGGATCACCGCGTCCGAAGCTCCGGTTCCGATCGCCTCGCGGACCAGCGCCTCCACCCCGGCCGCGACCTGACGCAGGAATTCGTCGAGCTCAGGAATGCTGTCCCGGTCGCGGGCCGCAATCCCAAGCCAGGCAGCACCGCGGCCGTAGTAAGCGTCGAGCTCGGCGACGAGCCGTTCCAGCCGTTGCCCCCTTTCTGTGAGACCTGCGAACAATGCGGGCGCGTTCTCAGGCAGCGGAGGCTGTGTGATTTCCGCAACATGCGCGCCGCAGGCCATGACCAGCGAGCCGAGCGTCGGGAAGTGGCGATACACGGTTGCCGGCCCGACCCCGGCCCGCTCGGCGATCTGAACATAAGATGTGGCGGCCACGCCCTGCTCGTAGTGCAGGGCGGCGGTGGCCTCGACGATGCGCTCGCGCGTGGAGTCAAGTCCCTCGGCCCGCTTTTGCATCCGGTAATTTCTGCCAGCCATGGCGATTCTCCTATTGACGAGAGAATAATTTCGTGAAATATGCCTCTCGCCAAAATAGACCGTTTCCAATTCAATGTCCATAAGGAGAATTAAATGTTGATGACCCCTGTTAAAACCGCTGACGCAACCACCGTGGCCGCCGTCCCGCCGCGCGCCTTCCTCTCAACC
Organism: uncultured Alphaproteobacteria bacterium; assembly: GCA_963773295.1. Classification (GTDB taxonomy): domain Bacteria; phylum Pseudomonadota; class Alphaproteobacteria; order Rhizobiales; family Aestuariivirgaceae; genus Aestuariivirga. The sequence continues at coordinate 34,418 of CAVZAJ010000014.1, read as the reverse complement.
CTTGTCTGGATCAAGGCCGATGGCCCCGCAACCGCCGGCACCCAGAGCCTGATCGAGATTCTGGCTCCCGCCGGCTGGGCCACGCCCTGGCACAATCACCATACCCATGACGAATATTTTTACATCCTCGAAGGCGAGGTTACCGCCCAGGTCGGCGACACGCGTGTGGTGCTAAGGCCCGGCGACTACGCCTTCGGTCCGCGCGGCGTCCCGCATGGCTACCGTGTGACCGGATCCAGCCCGGCGCGCTTGCTGATGATGACGGGCGACCGGGATTTCGCCGAATTCGTCCGTGAGATCAGCGAACCGGCCGCCGGCAACGACTTGCCACCGCCTTCCGAGCCTGATCTGGAGCGGGTCGTATCGACGGCCGCGCGCTACGGCATCGAGATCCTCGGCCCCATGCCGGAATGAACCACGCCGCTGCGGCGAGACCTTGACGCCGCGCCGTCTTGCGCGGCGTTTTACGCCGCCGCTTGCTGGTCGCGCCAGCGGGCAGGGGGCACGCCGAACTCGCGCTTGAAGGCGCGGTTGAAGGCGGCTTCCGCCTCATAGCCCACCGCGGCGGCAACCTGGCTTATCGATTTCTGCCGCTCCACCAGAAGTTCCTTGGCCAGCAGCATTCGCGACTTGGCGAGATACTGCATGGGAGGTGCGCCCATCGCCGCCGTGAAGCGCTCCACGAAGGCGCTGCGCGACAGGCCCGCCACTTCGGCCATGTCGGCCACGTACCAGTCATGCGACAGGCGGTCGTGCAGGGCGGCAAGGGCGCGCCCCACATATTGGTCCTTCAACCCGTGCAGCCAGTGCTGTTGGTGCACCTTCTGGGATTCCGAATAGGCCCTGACCGCTTCGACGAAGAGCAGCTCCGACAGCCGCGCGATGATCGACGAAGAGGCAAGCGTTCCCTGGCTGAGCTGCTGGGCACCATAGCGGACCGACGATTCAATCCAGTCGCGCGAGGCGCCCTCGTTGATATTGACTTTCAGCACCTTAGGCAACGTCGCCATCAGCGGATTGCGCATTTCTTCATTGGCGAGATAGCCGCAGATGAGATTGGTGATCGGGCCGCTGCCGCCGCCATAAACGAGGCTGTTCAGTCCGCCATCAGTTCCGGGCTGGATCAAGTCCTTGGACCCGATGGGCCGCTGCCCCGGCCTGTTCGACATCACATGCGGCGCATTGCGCGGCAGCAGGACAAGCTCGCCGCTTGTGACATGCAGCGGTTCTTCGCCTTCAACCTCGACATACATTTCGCCGGAAATCACATAATGCAGGGCGCACAGCACTTCGGGCCTGGGCATGTAGGGCGTGAGATCATCTGGGGTTAGCGCGGAGGCAAAGCTCCAGGAGGGCGTGAAGCGGGCATCGAGGAACACGCCCCCCTTCAACCGGACCGTCCGCAGGATTTCCGACAGCGTATCCATGGCGCGGGTCCATAAATCAAAGCCAGACGATCAGTCAAGTCATCCGGCGGTGCGGTCATTCACGCCGCAACGGCCTTCCTCTAGATCAGCGCCATTGGTTGGCGGTGCTGATGAGCCCCGCCGAACCGGCGCAAAGGCCGATAACGGCCGGCGCGCACAGAGCCAGCGAACCAGGATGAAGCGCCCGTGATGGTCACGGGCGGCAGCCGACGTTTGTTTCAACGTTAACCTTGAAAGGAAACACTAAAATGAAGACCCTTATCGTATCCCTCGCAGCCCTCGCGGCCGTTTCCGGCACGGCCCTCGCCGCCGGCGGCGACGCCTTCCGTGACTCCGATGCCTACAATCGGCAAGCCCAAGATGCAGAGCCAGGCCATGGACAGCGAAGCTTTCGCCGTCGTCAAAGCCGGCAAGAAGAAGCCGGCCGCTTTCGAGCGCATGAACCTGCACTCGCAGGACCGCGGCGCAGCCCGCGGAACGCGCACCGCTTCATAATCGGTGCTTCAACGCGGCCGGGCGCCGAACCCGGCCGCACTCTTTCCCCCGTTAACCCCGCAAGGAAAAAAACATGTTTGACGACACCACCGCCCGCCGCGATTCACAGCCGCGTTTCTGGAACCAGTTGGCTCTCGCCCTCACCCCCTGGCAGATGCTTTCCGATCTGGCGAAGACCCGCCGGACCCGCGCGCAACTTTCGCGCCTGGACGATTTCATGCTCAAGGACATCGGCCTCAGCCGCGGTGGCATCGACTCCGCCATTCGCAATGGCCGCTCCCGCGATCTCCCTTGATCAACTCGAGACGGCCACGCCTGTTTCTTGAAAGGAAACTCTGAATGACCACCTTTGCCAACGCCGAAACCCTTGCCCTTCACGCTGGCCCGCGCATGGATCCGGCGACGGGCGCCGTTGCCGTGCCGATTTACCAGACAACCGCCTACCAGTTCCGCGACACGGAACATGCCGCCAGCCTATTCGCGCTGAAGGAAATCGGCCACATCTACAGCCGCATAACCAACCCGACCCTGGATGCGCTGGAACAGAAAATGGCCGCCCTCGAAGGCGGCGTGGCGGCGATGGCGGTGAGTTCCGGGCAGGCCGCAACGGCGCTTGCGGTGCAGAACATCTGCCAGGCGGGGGACAACATCGTGGTCTCCACCGATATCTACGGCGGCACCTGGAATCTTTTCGCCCACACCTTCAGGGCCATGGGCATCGAGGCGCGCTTCGTTGACCCCGCCGACCCGGACGCCTTCCGCAAGGCAACCGACACGCGCACCCGCGCCTATTTTGCCGAATCCCTGCCCAACCCGAAACTGACGATGTTCCCCATCGGCGAAGTGGCCCGCATCGGCCGCGAAATCGGCGTGCCGCTGATCATGGACAACACCGCTAGCCCCGTCATCTGCCGGCCCTTCGACCATGGCGCCGCCGTCATCGTTCATTCGACGACGAAATATGTGGGCGGGCACGGCACCGCCATCGGCGGCATGATCATCGACGGCGGAAATTTCGACTGGGAGAAACAGGCCGCACGCTTCCCCATGCTCAACCAGCCGGATCCCAGCTATCACGGCGTGGTGTGGACCGAGGCGGTGAAGCCCCTGGGCCCCATCGCCTATCTCCTCAAGGCGCGGGCCACCCTGCAGCGCGACCTCGGCATGACCATGGCGCCCTTCAGCGCCTTCCAGTTCATCCAGGGCCTGGAGACGCTGGCGCTGCGCATGCGCGAGCATAGCCGCAATGCCATGGCCGTTGCCGAATACCTGTCCAGGCATGAAAGCGTTGCCCGCGTGATCCACCCCGCTTTCCACACGGACGCCGAGATGAAACGGCGCACCAGCGTTTACCTCAAAGGCGGCATGGGCGGCCTCGTCGGCTTCGAAATGGCAGGCGGCATCGACGCCGGCAAGCGTTTCATCGACAGCCTGAAGATGTTCTACCATGTGGCCAATATCGGCGATGCGCGCTCGCTGGCCATCCATCCGGCCTCAACCACCCATTCGCAACTTTCGGAAACCGAGCAGCAGGCAACCGGCGTCACCCCCGGATACGTCAGGCTGTCGGTGGGCATCGAGCACATCAGCGACATCATCGCTGATCTTGCTCAGGCATTGGCGGGCGCCACCGTGAAGCGCGCCAGGGCGGCGTGAGGCTGAGGGGAATTGCGAATTAAAAAACGGCCCCGGCGGTGCTGTATGTTAAATGCCGGGACCGTTTTTTGTGCCAGCTTCGAGTAATCAGCTGTCAGCTTGAATTTACCCCGAATTCCCGTAACGGAGATTAACGCGACCCGCACAATTTGACGCGCCGGAGCGTTTTAATTGCTGCGTTATTGCGGGATTCCGGCCCAAAAAGGCCGGATTCCTTAACCCGCCATAAACCTTGGCGGCAAACTTCAGCTCCGGTAGCGGCTCAGCCGCAGGGCGAGGGCGGAAAGCCCCACGGTCATCACAAGCAGCGTCGTGGCGATGGCGTTGATTGAGGGATCAAGCGTGGTCCGCATCTTGCCCCAGACGAAGGTCGAAAGCGTGTTGCCGCCGCCGATGGTGAACGAGGCGATGATGAAATCGTCGAGCGAGATCGCCGCGCTGACCAGAGCCGCGCCCACCAGCGTGCTGGCAATCTGCGGCAGCGTGACGAGCCGGAAAGCCTGCCAGCGGCTGGCGCCCAGGTCGCGCGCCGCTTCGACCGCCGCCTGGTCAAAGCGCGCCAGCCGCGCCATGACGATCAGGATGACGAACGGCTGCGTGATAAGGATGTGGCCGAGAATGACAACCGGGACACCCAGTCCCACGCCGATGCCCCGCACGAAGAGCACGACAATGGCGATGGCCACCACCAGCGGCGGCAGCAGCACCGGCAGGGAGAGGGTGGCCAGCACGGCCCGCGCCACCGGCGGCGCAAGACGCAGCAGCCCCATCGCCGCAAGCGTGCCGGTGGCCGTGGCAAGACGGCGGTGGCAAGCGCCACGAGCACACTGGTCCAGAAGGCCGAGTAAAAGCCCGTATCATTCAGAAGTCCAACATACCAATCGAGCGTCAGCGCGCCCATGGGAAAGCCGATGAGCGCATTGGAGCCGAAGGAAAAGAGGACGACCAATGCGATGGGCCCCAGCAGGAACAGCAGGAAAAGAATTATGACGGCGCGCCAGATCATCGTTTCCGCCGCGCCGTCATTTGCCCGGCGATGCCTATGCCTGCGAGAAGCAGCAGGCAGGCAAAGAGCAGCCCGAAGGAGAGCGCCGATCCGGCCGGCCAGTTGAAGTTCGTCGAGAATTCAAGGAGCACGAACTGGCCGAGCATCACCCCCGAGGTGCCGCCCAGCAGCATCGGCGTCACATAGTCGCCGGCCGCCAGCAGAAAGCAAATGGCGAAGGCCGAGAACAGGCCCTGGCGAACCTGCGGGATGATAACCCGCGTGAGAGTTTTGAAGGCACCGGCGCCCAGGTCCCGCGCCGCCTCGACGGTTGCATCCGGCACGTTACGCAGCGCCGCGTAAATCGGCAGGATGGCGAAGGGCAGCAGAAAATGCACCAACGCAATGATGACCGCGCCCCGGCTGTAGATGAGGAAGGCCAGCGGCTCCGTCGCCAGGCCCGTGGCCATCAGCGTCTGGTTCAGCAGCCCGTCCGCCCCGAGGATGGATTTCCAGGCGTAGATCTTGACGAGATAGCCGCCAAAGAGCGTGATCAGCGTTGCCAGCATCAGCGTATCGCCATGCGGCCCCGCCTTGAAACGCGCCGCATAGGCAAACACGAAACCCAGCACAGTGCAGATGACGCCGGCCATGAGGCCCACGAACAGCGTGTAGAGCGTCAGTTCCCAGTATTGGGTGAGGAAGCGCTGCCAGGCGGTGAAGGTGAAGTCGGGCTGCAGCCGGAAGTTTTTGACCGACCAGAAACTCACCGCGAACAGCAGGGCGACGGGAAGCGCAAACACCGCGGTGAAAACCAGGCTCGCCGGAGCGAGGAAGATGAGCCCGGCCCGTTTCATGGGGGCGTTCCGGAGATAATCCGCTGGGACGAGGGATCCCAGCCCAGCCTTGCCGTTGCCCCGGGCAGGAATTCGCCGGCGGCATCGGTGTCCGCCAGGCGCATGATGATGTCTTCGCCGCTCGCCAGTTTCGCGGAAATTTTCAGCGAGGCGCCGAGAAAGAACCGGTCGGTGATGAGGGCCTGCAGCCCCCGTGGGTCCACCTGGATGTGCTCGGGGCGGATGACGACATGCACCGGGCCATCGGGCCCCGCATCGTCAAACTCCCGTCCGGCGTTGAGAAAGATGCGGCCGTTCCGCCTTTTGCCGCCGAGGATCGTGGTTTCACCGACAAAGTCGGCGACGAAAAGCGTGGCGGGTTTCTGATAGACATTCTCCGGGCTGCCCACCTGCTCGATGCGGCCCGCGTTCATCACCACGACCCGGCTCGCGAGCGCAAAGGCTTCGCCCTGGTCATGCGTCACGAAAATGAAGGTCCCGCCGATGTCGCGGTGGATGCGGTGCAATTCTTCCTGCATCTGGTGGCGGAGCTTGAGATCGAGCGCCGCCAGCGGCTCATCGAGAAGCAAGACCTTGGGCCGCATGATGAGCGCCCGGGCCAGCGCCACGCGCTGCTGCTGGCCGCCCGAAAGCTTGTCGATGGCCCGCGCCCCAAAACCTTCGAGACGGACAAGACCGAGCGTGGCGTCCACCCGTTCATCGATCTCGCTGCGCGGACGCTTTTCCAGCGACGGTCCGAAGGCGATGTTTTCCGCCACCGTCAGGTGGGGAAACAGGCCGTAGCTCTGGAACACCATGTTGGTGGGCCGCTTCTCCGGGCCAAGCCTGGTGACATCGGCCCCGTCGATCTCGATGCGCCCGCTGCTGGGTTCGATGAAACCCGCGATCATTCGGAGGAGGGTGGACTTGCCGCATCCCGATGGCCCCAGGATGGCACAGAAGTCGCCGGCGTTCACCTCGAGATCAAGGGGGCTCACCGCAACAACCGGTCCGAACGACTTCGACAATCGGTCAAGCCGGAGAAGCGGTGTTGGGTGACCCCCCATGTCAGTCCCTTCTTAGCAAACCTACGCCTTGAGGAATCGCTGATACTCTTCCTGCACCTGGGCGTGGGTGACAAACTCACCTTCTGCCTCTAGCGGCCAGAACTGGTAGAAGCGCGCCCGCTCGAACAGGGCGGGCAGATTGTCATAATGATAGATCTGTTTGTTCTTGTCGTCGATGAGCGGCAGCGCCGCCTTGGTGATCACCGCCTGGGTGAGCGCGTCGGCAATGTTCTTCTGCCCTTCCGGCGAAATGCTCTGGGCCAGCATCTTGTAGGCCAGATCGCGGTTGGGGGCACCCTTGGGAATGCACAGCGTGTCCATGAAGGTCATGGCGCCTTCCTCCGGCAGGACGAAATCGAGAACCTTGTTTTTGGCGGCGGCAAAACCCACCATCGCGTCCCAGCCGATCACCGAGGTCACCACTTCGCCGCGCGCGAACAGGTCGACCGCCTCGCCATAGGAGGCCGAGAAGGTGCGGGCGTGGTTCTTCTTGATGTTGATGAGGAAATCGATGGTCGTTTTCAGCTCCGCCATGGTTATGCGGGTCGGCGTCTTGGTCCCGGTGGCTATCGGCGCCCAGGTGGCGAGCAGCCCCGTCATGTCGTCCACCATCGCCACCTTGCCCTTGACGTCATCCTTCAGCGCGTCTTTCCACGACACCGGCTTGGCGGTGGCGGCGGGATCATAAACCATCGACAGCGTGCCCCAGGTGAAGGGGATGGCATAGAGCTTGCCATCCTTGCGGATCGCATCGACATTGAGAAACTCCGCGAACATCTCGGAGATGCCCGGAACCTTGCTCTCGTCAATGGGCTCGATGAGATCGGCGGCAATCAGGATCGGCACATGGCCGAAATAGATGGTGATGAAATCAACCTGGCCGGCGCCGCCCGCCTGCAGCCGGGTGATGATTTCCTCGTTTGAGTTGATGTAGGTCGTGGCAAGGGCGATCTGGTTGTCCTTCAGGAAGCTTCCCACCTTCAACGGCTCGTCATAGCCCTGCCAGCCCACCCAGTTTACCGTCGTATCGGCAAAGCTCGGCGCGGCACCCAAGGCAAGCCCGCCGCTGGCTGCGGCAAGGGCCATCGAGGAATTGCCGCCGGTCGAGGCCGGCAAGGCGGGCAAGATCATCTTTGTGAATGCGCATTGTTTTCTCCCTGGTTTACGTTTTCAATTCGGCGGTCGGTTGCTCGCCGCCATGCTTTAAAAAAACTTTAGCGGTATTGCGGGGCAACCCCGAAGGTCACCTTCGCCGTTGCGTCCGACGTGTTGAAGAAGGCATGTTTGCTGCCGCCCGGTATGAAAGCGGAATCACCTGGCATAAGTTCCCACCAATTGGGCGACTCGTCGGGGAGGAAAACATTGGCCCTGCCTTCCAGGCAATACAGCACCTTGTCTCCCGGATGGCTCATCAGCTCGCTTTCCTGGCCGACATGCAGATCAATGACGCCCACCGTAAGCATGCTTGTCGAGCAGATGAGGCCGACACGCAGCGGGCGGTTTTCTCCGACGATCTCATAAAGCAAATCATTGGCCCGGGCCACCGTGGCGCGCTGGCTGCCGCGCGTGCCGCCGGGCTGGTAGGACTTGATCTCGGCCAGCGTGCTGTAGCGGATGTCGGTGAGCCAGGGCTGCTTGATGGCATAGGCCTCGACGGCTTCTTCGACCCGCGGCGTCAGGCATTCCAAAATGTGGCTGGTCTCGGAGCCGAAATTATAGCCCCAGTGCCAGGTGTCGGGCGGGAAATACAGCGCGTCGCCCTTTTTTAGGACGTGCACTTCGCCGGTCTCCGGGCAGTGGAAGGTGAACTCGCCTTTCAGGCAGTAATAGGTCTCGGCGCAATTATAGTAGGTCTTGAAATCCGGCGAATTGCCGAAGCGCGCCCCCACCGACATCTCGAAACTCATCATGTGGATCTTGGCGCTCGATCCGTAAATCCAGTCCGACACGTAGCCCGCCTTTTCATCGCCCCACAGGAAGCGCGGCGCATCCGCCGCCTTGATATGCGTCGGCTTCTGGTAGCCGATGCCGCGCGGGCCCTGGGGAACAAGCAGGTTCTTCATGTTTTATCCTTTGCTTTTCGCTGGTTTTTCTTTTGCATTTTTAACCGGAGCGCCCCGGCGCTCCGCATCGGGCAGGGCGCGCAGTTTGGTCCACGCCGTCAACCGCTCGCCCACCGCCTGCTTCAAGGCCGGGTCAAAGCGCATGAGATTGAAATTTTCTGCGAGCCACAGGCCGTCGATCGCCAGCCGGATGATGGTGGCGAAGACCGGATCGAGATTGTCATTTTCCACCTGCGCCTGGCTGCGCAGGCTCTGCTGGCGCACCGGCTCCAGCCGTTCGGGAAAATTGGCAAGGGCCGCGGTGATCGCCCCATTGGCCCGGTCGAAATCCTCGCCGGTGATCGGCGATCCGCCAATGGTGGCGTTGACATAGGAGCGCGTTTTCCGCCCGATGGGATCAGCGTCATGCTGGGCCGCCTGCGCCACGGCGCTGTCGAACAGCTCGATGAAGCGGCCGATCATCGCCTCGGTCAGCGCGTCCTTGGACTTGAAATGATAGAGCAGGCCGCCCTTGCTGACGCCCGCTTCGCGCGCCACTTCTTCCAGGGTAAGCCGGGCCACGCCCTTGGTGGCCACGATGTGGTCGGCCGCATCAAGCAGAATGTCGCGGGTGGATTTCTCCAGCTTGAGGGCCGTTTCCGCCATGTTTATCGCTCCCTTGACGGGAACTATACCATCCGGACGGTACAGTACAAGCGGTTTTTCTTCTCCGCCCGCCTTTTTTCTTTCACTATCAACGCGCCGCCTACATTATCCTGAGCAGTCCCTCTTCTTGCATGGTTGTGCAATATGGGGCATGGACGCTGGCGCAATGCCAGTCACGATCCGTTTTTCCGCAAAATCCACGATTGCGCTGGTTGCCGTCGGATTTCTGGCGTTATTTGCCATTGTAGCAATGACAATCTGGTTGGGCGAACGCGGCCAAGTGTACTTCGACGAAGTTATCGCGGCACGCAATACCGGGGCCGCGGCAGTCAATTTGCGCAATGCCGTGCAAACGGCTGAATCGAGCCAGCGTGGCTTTCTTGTAACCGGAAACGAAATTTATCTGGCGCCCTACAGTACCGCGAAAATCCTGGCATACCGGCAGATGGAAGGTTTGACACGGAGCCTCGCGCCTTTCAAGCAAAGCGAGGCGGCGCTTCAACGTTTGACAAAACTCATCGATGATAAATTCGCGGAGATGGACCAGACAATTGTCTTGAAGCGCGACCGCCGGGACGCCGAGGCCATCGCTGTGATCAGGACCAATCGCGGCAAGGCGTTGTCCGATGAGGCCAATGTCTTTTTCTCCGGCATCATAAGTGCTGCGGAAAACCGGTTGACGGCAAATGTTGGCGAATTAAACGCCAATGCGGCCAGGATCCGCTGGGTCTCGATCGTCGGCGCTATCATCATCATTGCCGTGGTCGCCGGCGTTGCCGCCGCCGTGCTGCGTTACACCCGCGAACTCGCCGCAGCGCGCGACGAGGTTGCCAGCCTGAACACTGGCCTCGAGAAACGGGTTGAGGAGAGGACCTCCGATCTCGCCCGGGCCAATGACGAGATCCAGCGCTTCGCTTATATTGTGACGCACGACCTCCGCGCTCCGCTCGTCAATATCATGGGGTTCACCAGCGAGCTTGAAGGCAGCGTAAACAGCCTGCAGGCGCTGATCGACAAGACGAGCAGCGGCAGCGATCCTGACGATCCGGTTGCCAAGGAAGCCCGCATCGCGACAGTGGACCTGCCGGAAGCGATCGGCTTCATCCGCTCCTCGACCCGGAAGATGGACAATCTGATCAACGCGATCCTGAAGTTGTCGCGCGAGGGGCGGCGGCGGTTGCGGCCCGAGCCCGTCGAGCTGGGAGATCTCATCAAGGCAAGCGCCGCGGCAATTCAGCACCAGCTTTCGGAAGCAAGGGGAGAGATTGAATTCGATCTGGATGTTCCGGCGATCACAGCCGACAGGCTGTCGCTTGAACAGATCTTCGGCAACCTTCTCGACAACGCGGTGAAGTACCGGTCCAAACGGCCACTGAGAATCAGCGTCCGGGCACGTCCGGAGCCCGGTGACCGCATTGCAATCGAGGTCGCGGACAATGGCAGGGGCATTGACGGCCAGGACCTGGAGCGCGTTTTCGAGCTTTTCAGGCGGGCGGGGGCACAGGATCAGCCCGGTGAGGGCATCGGCCTCGCTCAGGTGCGGACCGTTGTCCGCAATCTCGGCGGCGACATCACAGTGACCTCTGCCCTTGACGAGGGTACAACATTTCGCATAATCCTTCCCCTTCACGCCCAACTTACCGGGAGTTCCGCCCCATGAGCCAAGACGCAAAACCTGTTACCATCGTCATGATCGAAGATGACGAGGGCCACGCCCGCCTGATTGAAAAAAACATCCGCCGGGCCGGCGTCAACAACGAAATCATCGCTTTTGCCGACGGGTCCAGCGCGCTCAGCTATCTTCTGGGCGCTGACGGCTCTGGGGAAGCCAGCGCCCGGCGTCAATTGCTGGTGCTGCTTGACCTCAATTTGCCGGACATGACCGGGATCGACATCCTGGTCAAAATCAAAGGCAATATCCATCTCAAGCGCACCCCCGTCGTCGTGCTGACCACGACCGATGACAGCGGCGAGATTCAACGCTGTTACGATCTCGGCGCCAACGTCTACATCACGAAGCCGGTGAACTACGAAGGCTTTGCCAACGCCATTCGCCAGCTTGGATTGTTCTTTTCCGTCATCCAGGTGCCGGAAAATGCCTGATGTGGCGCTCGACCCCGTGATCCGGGTCCTTTACGTCGACGACGACCTCGCCCTGGTGCGGCTCGTGCAAAAGTCGCTTGGCCGCCGCGGGTTCGACGTGACGCATGCGGCGAACGGCGAAGAGGCGCTGGCCCGCATAGCAATGGGTGGCATCGATGTCATAGCGCTCGACCACTATTTGACGTCCGGCACCGGGCTTGATTTTCTGGCCCGCCTTGCGGGCTTGGATAACCCGCCCGCCGTGGTCTACGTCACCGGATCATCCGAGATGAACGTGGCGGTCGCCGCCCTCAAGGCCGGGGCCGCCGATTTCGTGCCGAAGACCGTTGGTGACGATTTTTTGGTTCTCCTCGGGTCCGCCCTGCAGCAGGCCGTCGATAAGGCCCGACTCAGGAACGCAGAAGGAAGCCGCCGAGCGCGATGTTCGGATTGCGCGCGACCGTGCCGAAGTGCTTCTTGCCGAGGTGAACCACCGCGTCGCCAACAGTCTGTCCCTTGTGGCTTCGCTGGTGAGCCTTCAGGCCAAGGCGATGAGCGACCAAGTGGCGAAGGATGCGCTTGGAGAAACAGAGGCCCGCATTTCCGCGATCTCTTTGGTGCACAAGCGGCTTTACAGTTCGGGTGACGTGCGTTTTGTGGAGCTGGACGAATATCTGTCGGGTTTGCTCGAACACCTCCAGGCTTCAATGCGTAACAAAGGTCACGGCGCAACTCTGATCCACGCTCTGGAACCGCTCAAGCTACGCACCGATGCCAGCGTTAACCTCGGCATTGTGGTGACGGAATGGGTCACCAACGCCTTCAAGTATGCTTATCCTGAAGGGACCGGTGAGATCCGCGTCCGTCTACAGCGCCTCCCCGGCGGCCGGGTGGAGTTGGCGGTAGAGGACGATGGTGTCGGTCGAAGTGGCGATGCACCCGCCAGGGGAACAGGACTTGGCACCCGGATCGTCAAGGCGATGGCCGTCAGCATGGCGGCTGAAATTGAGTATCTGGAGCGCCGTCCCGGGACCGTCGCGCGCCTGAGTTTCCCCATGCAAATGGACTAAGCTCCGGATCAATTCGTCGGTTTCTTGTTTACGTGCCCGTATGATACGGTAGTAATACAGTTGTCTTTGTGAACCGCGTTGAAAGTATACATGCTCTCAAAATTCAGCAGTCCTCCGAATCGCCAGCTGGTTGGGCTGCGCCGGAAGATGTTGCTGATAGCGGCAGGCCTACTCGCGGGCATTCCATCGGCGCTGGCCGCACAGGATGGCCCGCCCGGCATCACGACACCCACGGTGTTTGCTCCGTTTGACCCCAACGCTCCCGCTTGCAACGTGCCGCCGGGCCTGCGCAAAGCGCTGGCCTTTGCCCAGGACAATGAGCGCGAATTCATGCAGGGCGTCAGCCGTGGCCTGGCCATGGCCGCCAAGGACCGGGGACTTGAATTCCAGGCCGCCCTCGCCAACAACGATCCTGTCAAGATGATCGAACAGGTCCAGCTTTTTCTGTCATCCAAAGTGGGCGGTGTGGTCGCGGCACCGGTCGATCCGGCGTCCCTGAGCCGTAGTCTCCAGGAAATCATTTGGGCGGGCGGCTATGTCGGCACCGTTGTGCCGCCGCCCGCCACCTCATTGCTCAACGCCCCTCAATACCTAACGGGAAAGGCATTGGGCGATGCCGCGGCCGCCTACATCAAGGACAAGCTGGGCGGAAAGGCCAACGTCGTGCTGCTGACCCACGATACCCTGCAATTTCTGGCGCCACGCTTCGCCGCGATGCGCGATTCCCTGGAAGGCATCCCCGGCGTTTCTGTCGTTGCCGACATTTCACCCGCAACGGTGAACAAGGAAGGGGGTTTCGCCACCATGAGCACCATCCTCCTGGCAAATCCGGATATTGATGTTGTCTTGGGCGCTGACACCGTCGTGCTGGGTGCGCTCGCCGCGCTGAGGGCGGCGGGAAAGGATAGCCCCAGACCAGTTTCTCGGCGGCATCGACGGGGAACCCGAAGCGGTTGCGGAAATCAAGAAAGGCGGCGGACCTTACAAGGCAAGCATCAGCCTGGCCTCGCCCGTCTTCGGCTATGCCATGGGCCAGCATGCGGCCGATTGGCTCGAAGGCAAGAGCATTCCCCAGGCCATGGACATTCTCCCGAGTGCGCTCACCATTGATAACATCGCACAGTACGAGGCCGACCTGGTCAATCCCGCAGCGGTCTACGCCGATCCGGCGCGCCGGGCCGCCTACCTCAAAATGTATGGCAATATCTGCTATGACACCCGCGACCAGTACGTGAATTTCCCTTGGTCGTCCGAGACAAACTGACGGCCGGAACTCGCTCACCCCGCCATCATTTTCTTGGCCGCCGCAAACAGCGCGGCCACCAGCGGCGACAGCGGCTCGCGGGCAACCGCCACCAGGCCCACCGCATGTTCCACCGCGGGCTCGACCAGCGGCACCGCCTTCACCCCTTCCATCGGCCCCAGCGCATTCTGGAAATATTCCGGCATGATCGAGGCAAGCCCCATGCTGCGCACCGATGAGAACAGGTTCATGATCGAATTGGTTTCAAGCCGCGGCGAGGGATGCGCGTTGGCCGCGAGGAAGGCCCGGTCGATGATCCGCCGGTTCTGCATGTTGGGCGTGAGCAGGCAGAGCGGGATCTGCGCCGCCTCGAACCAGGTGACGGTCTTGGCCTTGGCCATCTCATGGCCCTCGCTCACGAACAGGCAGTAGCGCTCGCGGTAAAGCACCGTCTGCAGCAGGCCCTCCACCGGCTCGTTGTCGAGATAGGTGATGCCGGCCTCGATGGAAAAATCATGCAAGGCCCCGGATGATGTCTTCCGAGGTGTGCGACAGGATGGAAAAATCCACCGACGGGTGTGCTGCCTGCATGGCCTTGGTGAGCTGCGAAACCATGGGCAGCGCCGAGGGCACCACGCCGAGCACCAGGCGGCCGACGAGCTCGCCCTTCTTGCCCTTGATCTGCGCCAGCTCCTGGTTCAGCGACTGCCAGTTGTCGAGAATGAGATGGGCCCATTTGAGCACGCGCTCGCCCTCCGGCGTGAGCCCGATATAGCGCTGGCCGCGCTCGACGATGGGAACCCCCAGCTCCTGCTCAAGCTGCCGGATGCGCCCCGAAAGCGTGGGCTGCGTGACATTGCAAGCCTGCGCCGCCCGGGTGAAATGCTTCTCGCGGGCAAGCGCCGCGAGATATTGAATTTGACGGATGTCCATGGGGGCAGGCTAGCGGGGAAGGGCGGGGAAGGCAAAGGGTGGGGATTTGGCTAACGTCCGCGGACTTCCGAATGGTTTGACTCCTCTTCAGGGCGCCATCATTTGATTTCCTCTATTTATAAGAGTTTTTCGAATTTTTTGCAGCAACGGGGTGTATTATGTCTTCCGTCAGAAAGTGTATTGGGTTTTTCCTTGGGAGGGAATCGCCTAGGTTCCCTCGATGAGCACACCACACGATCATCACTACATACCCGTCTTCTATTTGAAAAAATGGGTAGGTGCAGATGGCAAACTATTTGAATACTCGCGTCCATATACAAACAAATTTCAGGTAAAGCCCGTCGGGCCACGAGGAACAGGTTTTCAAACAGACCTATATAACTTTCCTCATTGCCCGCCTGAAATTGCGCATCATCTGGAAGCTGAGTTCCTTATGCAGACGGATAACGACGCAGCGAAGGCGCTTGAAAAACATTTGACTGGAAACAATAGCACTTGGACTAATGAGGAACGCAGCGCCTGGTCTCGTTTTGTCAATAACTTCCGCATACGCCACCCTGATCCATTTGCAGAGATCAAGGCATCTGTGAACTTCAACTGGCTTCGAGGCGATGCTGCAACACAAAAGCAATACGAATTGCTCCGTCAGCCAGATTTTCCTCCTACCTTTGAGGAATGGGTCCGCGCCCAAGGCAATAACTTGGAAGATCGTATCATCGTCCGCCTGCTTCAAGCAGTTTTGGACAATGAACCCGCCGGGACGCGGGTAAATCGAATGCTGTGGAACGTGCTTGATCTGAGCGCTTCTCGCTTTAAGTTGCTTACGTCCGATTGGCCCGTTGTTCGCAGATTTTATGGCGAGATAATATTGCTCATGCTTCCAATCAGCCCCACCGTGCTGTTTACGGCGGTGACGCATAGGCACATGTTTGAACGTATTCGAAAACAAATGCCCGACGATTTGGTGCGGTTGGTGAATGAAGATGTGGTGTCAAAAGTCAGACGATTTGTCTACAGCAGCGATAATCGGCAAGAGAGATTTATCTACAACCGTATGTCCACGGCAAAAGAACTGCCACCATTCTACCCGTCCTTGGTTAGATAGGTTTGTGCTTTTTCCAAGACGTTATTTCAACCAACGAGACAATTGCGGATGGGTTTTCACATTTCCACGATAAATTTTTGTCGTGAGAAAATTCCAACGGATGTATCCCAGATTTTTTGTAAATGACACCGGCACAAAAATGAAAATAGTATAGAAAATTGGGAACGCAACTAGAAAAATGCTAATGACCGAAAGAGCGATGTTGAGTAGCGAGGAATATTCCCTTTCAATTATTGAAAGCGCATCTGCGATTACTACTCCGCCAACAAAGAGAAACGTCAAGGTGATGGGCAACAAAATGGCGGACATGCTAACCCACCACAAATTCACATAAGCTGAAAGTTCGACGGCGCGAGAAGCCACCTCTACGACTTGTGGGTCCTTCACAATGCCGTCAATCCACTTCTGCCACGTAGCGAGATCATCTGGCAGCCCAGCAAGGCCGATTAGTCCCAAACCCACAACTAT
Organism: uncultured Alphaproteobacteria bacterium; assembly: GCA_963773295.1. GTDB lineage: Bacteria > Pseudomonadota > Alphaproteobacteria > Rhizobiales > Aestuariivirgaceae > Aestuariivirga. The sequence goes on along the minus strand of CAVZAJ010000014.1, from coordinate 18,343 downwards.
GAGGTTCGCAAAGATTCGGAATGCCTGCTTAAGCCGACGTACGACTTTGCTTTTCCAGCTTATTACCTGAGCTGCCATTACGAGAGATTGCCGTAAATCCAACCCCAAGGGGAGTCCTGCTCAAACCTGCTTGAACGATGTGCCATGGTCGTCCCAGGAAAAGCTATTATATTGACTGAATAGGATTCGGGAGGCTGTGCTCATGTCTAATCTTTGGGACGTTCCGCCGCTACCCACAATTGGTGATGACGATGAGGAAGCGACTTATGCCGGTGTAGGCCGTGTTACCAGCCAATGGGAAGCTATCGAATTTCAGTTTAGTCGCCTCTACAGCATTTTTGTAGGCAAACCTGATGAAGAGATGCGCGCATATGGAGCGGGTCGTATTTTCCGTGAACGTTCAAAAATTCTTGCTGAGGCTGCAAGGGATTATTTTATCAGAAACCCGGATCAAGAATTGGAGGGCCAACTGCATGCTTTGACTATCAGGGCGGAAGGCTTCTCTGATCGTCGAAACGAGATCGCCCATGGCATTGTCTTTCAACTCCAAAGACTGAGTTTTTTTAGGGAGCAAATGGACCCTTCGGTGCGAGGCAAATTCCAGTGGGGACTTATCCCCCCGTATCACACCTCGCAGAAACATGCTGCCGATGGCTCACTTCTACCGGTTACCATCCATCGGCCACGCACAAGTTGCTAAGCTTGCCTTCTCAGCATCAGTAATCAGGCGCTCGGCCAAGGGGCAAGTCGCGAAACCGCTCGTCGACGGTCTGCGCGGTTAAAATTACTAAAAATCACAATATAGGAAAATAACCCTTGACAGCGTGCGGTCGTTGGGCCATAAACGGCTATTCTCCACAATTGGGTAACGACATGACAGCACCGGACAAGAAACCGCCGCGGGCGGTTGACTGGGCGGCGGTTCGCCGCGCCTATGAGGCGGGCAGTGATCCGCTTCCCGCCATTGCCTTGCGGCATGGCGTCAATGAACGCACCCTCCAGCACCGCGGAAAAAAGAAGGCTGGCTCTCGCGCCGCGACAGGGCCGCGCTGCCGCGCGCCATGCCCGCGTGAGGACTGGCTGGCAGGTGCAGCGCGACTATGAAAGCGGCGAACGCTCCATTGACGAAATCTGCGAACGCCATGGCTGCAGCAAATACGGCCTTCAACAGCGCCGGCAGGAGGAAAACTGGGAACCGCGGCGCCCCGCTTATCCCAAGGCTTTTGGCGCCGGCGGCAAGGTGAATGCGGCGGTGCGGCTCAAGGCGCTGCTCGTCAAGAAGCTTGAGGCCCTCGAACAGCACCTGCAGCTTGATGAAAAAATTGACCCCGCCGATCCCCTCAAGGGCATGCTGACCCTGGCCACCGCGCTGGAGAAAGTTGTCGACATCGAGGCCAAGGAAAAACGCCGGGATGACGGCGCCGCCGCCGGCCGCCTCATCATCAACGACGCCACCCGCGAGGCGCTTGCGCTCCGCCTCGATGCGCTTGCCGAGAGCTGGAAAGCCGGCAAGGAACACGGAACGGCTGAGGCCGCCTCGTAGACAGCAACCCCAAAACCTGCAAATCTCGATTGAATCGCCTCCCCGAGAGAGGCGGAAAACGAAACTGACCAGGGAGGAAAATTCAATGACGCTGAAACTGAATCGCCGTGGCCTGATGGCCGCAAGCATCGCCGCCGGCATGACCCTTGGCGCGGGCGTGGGCCTTGCCCAGGACAAGCTCAAACTGCGCCTGTCCTCGGTCAATTCCGCCACCGATCAGCGCGCCGTGGCGCTGATCGAGAAATTCGGCCCGGCCATTGCCGATTTCGCCACCTTCGAGCCTTACTGGGGCGGCACGCTGTTCAAGCAGGGCACCGAGCTTGAAGCCATTTCGCGCGGCAATATCGAAATGTCGATTTCCTCGGCCCAGGAAATCGCCAACTTCTTTCCGGAATTCTCGGTCTTCTCGGCGGGCTACCTGCACCGCGACGCCGCCCACCAGGTGGCCGTGTTCAATGCGCCCCTGATGCAGCCGTTCAAGGACAAGATTGAAGCGGAACTGGGCGTGAAGCTGCTCTCGGTCATGTATCTCGGGCGCCGCCAGATCAACCTGCGCACCGACAAGGAAATCAAGACCCCGGCCGATCTCGCCGGCATCAAGCTGCGCATGCCGCCGTCTGATGCCTGGCAGTTCCTCGGCAAGGCCCTGGGCGCCAACCCGGTGCCCGTGCCGTTCCCGGAACTCTATACGGCGCTGCAGACGGGCGCGGTGGATGGCCAGGACAACCCGCTGCCCACCGTGATGGACGCCAAATACTATGAAGTGACCAAGCAGATCGTGCTCACCTCGCACCTCGTCGACCTCAATTACCTGACGGTTTCAAAGAAGGCGTGGGATTCGCTCTCGCCGGAAAACCAGGCCAAGCTGCAGAAGGCGGCGGACGAGGCCTGCGAATTCGGCCGCCAGAACCAGCTCAAGAAGGAAGCGGAACTGGTTGAAGGCCTCAAGGAAAAAGGCCTCAAGATTTACGAGCCTGATATCGAGGCATTCCGCACCACCGTGCAGAAGGCCTATCTGGATTCGGACTTCTCCAAGACCTGGCCTGCCGGTGTTGTTGACGCCGTGAATGCCCTGGCGAAGTAGCCCAGACAGGCCGTTCCAGCCATGAAGCGTTTAACCCAATGGCTGCGCCACGCCGCGGAAGGCGTGGCGGCGGCCATGCTGTTTGCCTTGTTCATGGTATTTCTGGTGCAGATCGCCGCCCGCTATCTCTTCAATGTGCCCATGGGCTGGACCGTGGAGGTCTGCCTTACGCTGTGGCTGTGGATCGTCTTCTGGGGCGGGGCCTTCTGCCTCCGCCCCGCCGACCACATCCGCTTTGACGTGCTTTACCTCTCGGTCAACCGCCCGGCGCAGCGCATCTTCGGCGCCATTTCGGCGGTGATGATCGTCGCCGCCTTCGCCGTGGCTTTCCTGCCCACCGTCGACTATGTGGCCTTCTACAAGATCAAGCGCAGCAACACGCTGGGCATTCGCCTGCATTATGTGTTCTCCATCTACCTGCTGTTCATGGTGGTGGTGATCGTGCGCTATTCCGGCGTGGTGCTCAACTTCCTGCGCGGCAAGGAGGAGGTGGAGGGAAAGATCTCGGCCTACGTTCATCACGATGAAGGAAGCGTCATGTGAGTTCTTCCTTCGGCCTTGCGCTGTTCATTCTGGCCTTCATGGCCGCCATTGGCGCACCGATCGCCTTCTGCATGGTGGTCTCCGCCGTCACCTATCTCCTGCTGTCGGGCCAGGACCTGGCGCTCTCCTCGGAGCAGTTCATTCAAAGCGTCTATGACAGCTTCGTCCTGCTGGCCGTGCCGCTGTTCATCACCGCGGCCAACATCATGAATGTCGGTTCCATCAGCGACCGGCTGCTCGAGTTCTGCAAGGCCATTGTCGGCCGCTTCAAGGGCGGCATGGCGCAGGTGGATATTCTGGTCAGCCTGATCTTTTCCGGCATGTCGGGCTCCGCCGTGGCCGATGCCGCGGGCGTGGGCAAGGTGTCGATCCGGATGATGCTCAAGACCGGCCACTATACCCCGGGCTATGCCGGCGCCGTTGTGGCGGCCTCGGCCACCATCGGCCCGATCATTCCGCCCTCCATTCCCATGGTGCTCTTCGCGCTCATCTCCGATACCTCGATTGGCTATCTCTTCCTCGGCGGCGTCATTCCCGGCCTGCTGATGACGGCCCTGCTGATGGCCATGAACACCATCATTGCCCATCGCCGCAACATTCCCGCCGAAGAGGCCGTTCCCTTGCGCGAAATTCCCGGCGTTACGCTGAGGGCGCTTCCGGCGCTGCTGATGCCGGTCATCCTGCTTGCAGGCATCTATGGCGGGGCCACGACACCCACGGAAGCAGCCGCTGTCGCGGCGTTCTACGCGCTCCTGGTGGCGGGACTGCTGTATCGCTCACTGACCCCGCGCACTCTCTATGACGTCTTCGTTGACTCGGCCCGCTCTTCGGCCTCCGTTGGGCTGGTCATCGGCTCGGCCCTGATCTTCAACTATATCGTGGCCATCGAGAATATTCCCCAGACCCTGTCGCAGTTCATGGTCGGGCTCGAATTGACGCGGGCCGGATTTCTGGTCTTCACCATGGTGCTCTTCCTTTTGCTGGGCTGTGTGCTCGATGCGACCACCATCATCCTTGTCATCATCCCGCTCTTCCTGCCCACCGCCCGCGCCCTTGGCGTTGACCTCATTCATTTTGGCGTCATCTCCGTGGTCAACTGCATGATCGGGATGATCACGCCGCCCTACGGCATGCTGCTCTTCGTCGTGAACGGCACCACCGGCATCCCGATCAAGGACATCGTGCGCGAAGGCGTGCCGTTCCTGATTGCGCTGCTCCTGGCCCTGCTTGCCATTGCGGTCTTCCCGGACCTCGTTCTTGCCTTGCCGCGCCTGTTTGGCTACCAAGGCACCTGAGATGACCGAGAAATATTTGGAAGGGCAGGTTGCCGTTGTCACTGGCGGCATGCGCGGCATTGGCCTCGGAATCGCCCGGCGATTGCATGAGCGGGGCGCGAAAATCTGCCATCTGGGACCGCGAAACTCCGATGGGGGATAAGGCGGCGAAAGGTTTCGCGCCCGGACTTGTCGTCAAGACCGATGTATCTGACGTCCGCTCGGTTGAAAGGGCATTTAGCGAAACGATAGACCGGCTTGGCCGCGTTGACATCCTGGTCAACAACGCCGGCATCAACGGGCCCGTGCTTCCAACCTGGGATTATCCCGTGCAGGATTGGGAGAAAGTGATCGCCATTGACCTCAACGGCGTTTTCTTCTGCAGCCGCAGTGTCCTTGCCCACATGCGCGCAAGGAAGTCCGGCCGCATCATCAATGTTGCCTCGATCGCAGGCAAGGAAGGCGTTCCGGGCATCTCGGCCTATTCCGCCGCCAAGGGCGGCGTCATTGCCTTCACCAAGGCGCTGGCCAAGGAACTGGCGCAGGATGGCGTGCTGGTGAACTGCATCGCTCCCGCCCTGGTCGAAACCGATCTCTTTGCCGAAATGACCCCTGAACATATTGCGGCCATGAGCGCCAAGATTCCGATGGGCCGCCTGCTGCAGATAGAGGAGGTGGCGAACATGGTGAGCTGGATTGCCGGCCCCGAATGCAGCTTCACCACCGGCTTTGCCTTCGATCTCACCGGGGGCCGGGCGACCTATTGAGCCAACGTGGCCGGTTGCCACTCCCGCTTTGCTGCTGCACACTGCCGCAAATTTTCAAACTTCGGGAGACGCAATGTTCCGCTTCCGCCACCTGGCGCTCGTCTTTCTCTTTCTGTCTCCGGCAATGGCCGCGGATGAAGTCCCGTTGCAGGGCGGGGCATTCCTGGGTGAGGAGGATTGCGCCGCCGGCGTCACGTCCGACACGTGCATCCTGTCCTTCCGGCTCACGGGGAAGCCCGCAAAGCTGCTCTTCGACGGGATGCGCGACGAAGCCCAGCAGGAAGAATGCACCGGCAGCATGGAGAAATCCGGCGGCAATGGCCTGTTCTGCCATGCCTATGAGGACGGAACCTACCTCTGCGAGTTCGGCTATTCCTTCAAGGAGGATGCCTTCACCTTCAGCGCCGAGGACTGCTGATACCGCCGTTCACGCCGCTGGAAAAGCCCTATTGCTTCTTTCCGGATGAGGAACCGGCCATGGGCTTCGCCTGGCTGGCGGAAAACTGCGACACGGCGCCCGCCGGTTTTGCCTTGGCCTGTTTCGGTTTCTTCTTCTCGCGGTTGCTTCTGAGCTGACCCTTGGCCATTCATCTTCTCCCTGGTTTGCTGCGTTGAGAACGATACTGCGCCCGGTGGAGGGCTTTGGCCAGAGCGGCTTTCAGTTCAAATCTTGCCCAGCAGCACAAGGATGAGAAGGATGATCAGGATGGCGCCGATGCCGCCGACGCCCCTGTTGCCATAGCCGTAACCATAGCCGCCGAACCGGCCGCTGAAGCCGCCGAGCAGGAAAATAATCAGGATGATGATGAGGATGGTTCCAAGTGACATGGCTGTTGCTCCTTATTCGGCGCCGGCCGCCGACTCGCAGGATAGCATCATAATCCTTCTTAAAACAGTTGCCATTGATGGGACAATGCAGCTGGCCAAAACGCCTGCCATGCGGTTTTGTTCCCACGCGGTCCAACACGATTTAGTGAGCGCCGGACTCGAAACTTCTGCCCGTCCTTTTGATTGAACCACCAGCGGGAAGACAACTGCCATGGTGGCAATGGAAATAGAAGGAGAGACGATATGAAGAATTCTAGTTTGGTACTGCTGGGAGCCGTGTTGGGCTTCGGCACAATGGCGCTGACGGGCGCTGGCGCGTCGGCTGCCGCATTGCTGCCGCTTTCACCGCTCGCCAGCCAGCCCGCGACGGCCAGCGACGGGATCATTCTTGCCCAGAACAAAAACAAAAGTGAACGCCGCATGCGCGACCGGTGGGAAAGGAATCGCGACGGCAACCGCTGCTCCCGTCGGAATGGCAACTGCCGGCATTTTCACAGGGGCTATTACTACGAAACCCCGTGGTGGACCCTGCCGCTGATCATCGGCGGCGGCATTGCCGCCAACAACTATGACGACGGCGACTATGGCAATGCCCATGTCGAGTGGTGCCTCGACCGTTACCGCTCTTACAACCCGCGCAACAACACCTGGGTGTCCTATAGCGGCAACGTCAACCAGTGCAACAGCCCCTACGGCTAAGACCGGAAGTGTGAATGAATGCCGGCGTCCGCAGGGGCGCCGGCTTTTTTGTAATGGGTGGAAGCCGTGACGCTAGCGGCGGCGATCCAGCGCTGTCTGCATGGCCGTAAGCACCAGCATCATCTCCGACTCGATGGTTTCGCTGGTGACCAGGATTTTCGTGGCGAGCTTATGGCGGCGGCCGCTGGCCTCAGGCGGAATTGCCGCCTCGTCGCAGACCGTGTCAAAAATGTTCTTGAGCGTTGTCAGCCGTTCCGGGCTGATATAGCCGGCCTGGCGCCGCACGACGGCATGTTCAAAGGTAAAGGGCATATCCATGGCGCGCTCCTTTTGCCAAGGAGTAGGCACCGCAGGAAATTATACAAGTCCAATTTTAGGAAATTTAGTCATGGCGAACCCAGCAGGCTCATAAGGAGCCTGCTGGGTGCACGAGGTTGGCTGTGTTAGCCGCGCCACATCCGTCCGTTGCGGGAATCTACGAACACGGTGACATCACGGCCGCGGCGCGTCGCCTCGAACGTGTAGGTGCGGCCATTGCATTCGATCGTTGCGACATTCCTGAACCCGTTATTGCGGACCCGGGCCCGGGCTTCACCGCACGACAGGCGTCCGCGGTTGTTGTAATAGCGCGTATCCTGATACCAGCCATAGCCGTTGCGGAAACGGTAGTCAGGGCCAACCTGGTAGCCGTAGTGCGGCACACCGAGGTAAACCTTTACATTGGTCTTGGCGTCTGCCGTTACGGGCATGGCCAAAGCCAGGGTAGCGGCAACGGCGGATGCGAGGAAAAAGCCTTTCATAGTACTCTCCATTTAGTTGTTAAACTTGAACAAAACCCCTCTTCTAACCTGCAGGAACGCCCGGCAGGCAAAAAGGTTCCATAACCGCAACGAAAAAGCCCCCATCATGGATGGAGGCTTTCCCCGAAGCTGCGCTAAATAACAGCTGGTTGCATCAACCTAGGGGTTGGCAGCCGGCGCATCGGCGGGAGGTGTGGCCGGTGGCGTAGCAGGCTCAGCCGCCGGCGGTGTCGCCGGTTCAGCCGCCGGAGGCGTCGCTGGCAGAGGTGTCGCCGGCTCGGTGATCGGCGCAGGGGTGACGTTATTCTGCGTCAATTGCGGCCCATCAGTTGTGGTGGTCGAAGTGCCGAAAAAGATGAAGGCGCCCACCACCAGAACAAGGGCCGCGATGATAATGGCGATCGTGGCGCTTGAGCTGTCGCTCGAACTGCTCACGTTCAGATCTGGCTTCTTGTCATAGTTATCCATGGTCAATTTTCCTTTCGGTTTTTGATACCGGATTTGAAATGCATCATCTTAAAATTGGTTCCACCTTTTCTGGCCGACGGGGCTTTTTTGCCGGACGGAACCAAACCCGCACGAAATGGTTAATGGCTGAAGGCAAAGTGGGCCTCCCAGGAGGCCCGGCACTCTGGGTTATTGCGTGAAAGGGATGGCGATGAAATTTCAAATGATTCATTCTGAGGCCCCCGCCCGCGGCGCGCCGGGCGGCCTCTTCAGCAAAGAGCCCGGACGGTTGGCTGTGCAGCGGATGATTGACGAGGCAGCGGCCGATGTGGAGGAGGGCCTGGAGTTCTGGAAAACCATTGCCGGAAATATTCCGCCGCGGCACCGGGTTTCCCGCGAGTTCCTCAATCGCCAGGGGTGAGGGAACGAAATACCGCTTCTCACGTTGATCGTGGCATTTCAAAATGGCGATGAGAGGAGATCAAAAAATGGACAGCGCAAGCCGGATGGATGAAGTGGCCCGCCTGGTGGATTATCTCGGCGAAACGCGGCACTTGCCCCACGACGAACAGATCAAAGGCCTTTATGCGCGCTGGCCCGACGTCACGCCGCAGGAATATGTGACCGCTCTCAAGCTGCATCACAAGCGCGAACGCGCCGCCCGGAAGCAAAAGCCGGTGAAGCGCAAGCTGCCGCAAATCCTGGCGCGCCTGAAAAACAAGTCCGCCTATATGACCAAGGCCACCTTCATGGGCGTGTCCTGGAAGAAGGTGGATGGCGCCTGGCTCGGCAAGGCAAGCTGGAGCCTTTGAATATGATGGACAGACAAAAGGACGACAAGATCAGAAAGCCGCTTCCGCCCGCCACGGATGGAAATCCTGCCAGCCGGAGCCGCATCGAGCGGGAGGAAAACGAGGATCTGGAAGTGGACGAGGGACTTCCCCAATCCGGCCCCTCGAAAGCTGAAGAAGGCTTGGCGGAAACCCCGGAAAATACCGGCGGCGCGCCGCAACGGGTGCGCCGCAAATCAGCCAATGATGCGTCCAATCCCGAAGCCGTCATCGAGGAAATGCGCAACCAGGACGCCTGAGTTAGCCTTGGCCGCCCGCTTTAAATAGAAACCCCGCCGCTTTTCAGCGGCGGGGTTCTTGATTGCGGGCCAAGTGGGGACCTGTAAAACCTACAATCAGCGCCACAGGATTGTGTGTGGCGGCAACACCCGGTCCGTTTCCATTTTGCGGGGCGGGGCTGGACCGGGCATTTGGATCATAAACTCTGCACGTCCGCGAACGTTCCCTGCCGCTGCATAAATCGTGCTCCCAGCCCAGACGCTCCGTCAGATTGCGTACACAGGCTCGATAAAGCGTGATAAATAGGAGAATACCGTTTGCGCTGGGGGGACGCAAATGGCTGAAAAAAGTAAAGTTCCGCCCTTGTCCAGGACGGAGACGGCGTTGAGGATTTCCCAGTCATCGGTTGAAAATCGGTTGCTGGCGCTGCTGCCGAAGGCGGATTTTGACCTCTTGGCGCCGAGCCTTGAGCTCCTCGACCTGCCGGCGAAAAAAATCCTCCACGAGCCCAATGAAATGGTGGAGCATGCCTATTTCCCGGTTGCCGGCATCTGCTCGGTCATTGCCGAGAATGCCGAGGGGGTGCGCAGCGAAACCGGCGTTATCGGGAAGGAAGGCTTCATCGGCATTCCCATCGTGCTCTTTGCCGGCAGCACCCCGGCGCAGGTGGTGGTGCAGGTCGATGGCCGCGGGCTGCGCATGGCCAGGCAAGACCTGCAGACGGCGATGATCAAAAGCCCGGCGCTGCTCTCGATGCTGTTGCGTTTCACCCACATTTTCAGTGTCCAGACGTCGCAGACCGCCGTTGCCAACAACCACTACACGATTAACCAGCGGCTGGCCCGCTGGCTGCTCATGTGCCAGGACCGCACCAATTCCAGCGGCTTCACCATGACCCATGATTTCATTTCCATCATGCTGGCGGTGCGCCGCTCCGGCGTGACCGAGGCGCTCAATCTGATGGAGGGTCAGGGCATCGTCCGCACCACCCGGGCCCACATCTCCATCGTCAAGCGGGCCCTGCTGGAAGAGCTCGCCGGCGGGGCCTACGGCGTGCCGGAACAGGAATACCGCCGGCTTATTCCGCATGGTTGAAATGCACTGGAAAAGGGGGAACCTGTTGGCAGGTCCGGGCATTAGGGGCCTGCTGTTCAAACCTGCAGGAGTTTCCCATGGCGAACCAGGCCCAATCAACGCCTAAAGCCAAGCCCACGTCGAGCAACCGCGACCTGGCCTACCGCTCCGGCCAGGATGTAAGCCGCCCGCTGACGGTGATTCTGGCGGTGATCGCCTTTGTGCTCGCGGCCTCTTACCTCTTCAGCCTGGATTGGCATTCCACGTCGGATCTGCCGGTGGTGACCGGGACCCAGCCATCCCAGGCTCCGGCGACGCCGCCTTCAACCCCGCCGTCAAATTCATAGGCCTCAAATAAAATTCCTTTAGTAGGAAAATAGTGCTTGACACCGTACGGTCGTTTGGCTATAAACGGCTATTCTCCACAATTGGGTAACAAAAAGCGACTAGGATTGCTGCAAACCAAAGTTATGATAGACTTCCAAGATGGCAACTAAAAACATTCGCGTTGGACGTAACGCCAAGACTGGCCAATTCATTGTTGGCGCAAAGGCCTCCGCCAGTATCAGCAAGGTCGAAGGTCTGAAACTGAACAGAGACATGCGGGCAGCCTTCAGTGATTTTGAGAAGAAGGGCATGTCAGCCGCCGCGCGCCGCACCGCGCTGGCCGACAAATACGGTAAAAAGGGTCGTTAATTACGGCGATGTATGATGCCGAAAACGATCCATACTGTTATCCCGGAAGCAAAGTTCTCATAAATTTGGCGGACATCGTACGTCCAAAAGAGTTGCGGCAATTCGAGCTGGCGATGACGACGCAGCGTTTCGATGAACCTTTACCGTCAGGACGGTTTAGTGTCAGACATTATTGTGCCATTCACCGCCACCTGTTTCAGGATGTTTATCCCTGGGCTGGCAAAATTCGGACGGTCCGAATTTCAAGGGGTGAAAGCGTGTTCTGTTACCCGGAAAACATTGCTAAGGAACTGCACCGGCTTTTTGCGGATCTTAAGAAGAGACATTCACTTAACAATCTGTCTCAGGCGGATTTTGCGGATCATGCGGCGCATTTGCTGGCGGAATTGAATGCCATTCATGCTTTCCGAGACGGCAACGGAAGAGCGCAGCTCGCTTTTGTCGCCATGCTCGCTACCCACGCGGGCCACCCGATGGATTTGACAAGTCTGCGTCCAACCAAATTTCTGAAGGCAATGATAGCGAGTTTTTCGGGTGATGAAAAATCCCTGGCAACCGAGCTGGAAAAACTCATTTGACACGAGAAAGACGGATCACTCCCTCCGCATTGAGTATGAAGAAGGCGATGACTGGAGTTCGCGACATTGCGGCGCGGCATGGCGTCAGCGTGAGCGCCACGGCAAGGCTGCGCGCATTGGTGGCGCAGGCGCTTGCCGCGCTGGAGGCGCGCTGCGAACTTAGCGAAAAAATCGACACCGACGATACGCTACGCGGCCTGCACACCCTGGCCAGCCTCACCGTCAAGATTCTTGATATCGAACACAGGGAAAAATTGCGCGAAGATGGAGACCGCAGCACCGCCTTCCTCATCATCGACGACGCCAGCCGCGAGGCACTTGCACGGCGCCTTGATGACCTTGCGAGAGCTTGGAAGCACAAACGAGATGCTCGCCAGCCTGACGGCGGAGGAATACCGGCAGCTTGAACACGACTGGTTCGCGCTGAGTGCGCGCGGCGATCAAATACCGCCGCCGGGCGATTGGCGAAGCTGGCTCATGCTCGGCGGGCGTGGCTCTGGCAAAACCCGCAGCGGCGCTGAATGGGTGAGAGCCCGCGCCACCGGGCAGGGGTTTGTCATGGGGCCATTGGCGCGGCGCATCGCACTTGTGGCGCCGACTTTCGACGAGGCCCGCATGGTGATGATCGAGGGCGTGTCGGGACTGCTTGCCGTTCACGACGATACCTGGCGACCCGCGTTCGAACCGTCGAAACGCCTGCTCACCTGGCCCAATGGCTGCGTCGCCCAGGTGTTTTCCGCCGAGGAGCCCGACGGCTTGCGGGGGCCGCAATTCGACGCGGCCTGGTGCGATGAACTGGCGAAATGGAAACATGCTGAATCCGTCTGGAATATGCTGCAATTTTCCTTGCGCCTTGGCGAAGATCCAAGGGCGGTAATTACCACAACGCCGCGGCCCATACCTATTTTGAAACGGCTGCTCGCCGACGACGGCACGGCGGTAAGCCGTTCGACGACATTCGATAATCGCCGGAACCTGGCCAGGCCCTTTCTCGACGAAGTGCTGAAACGCTACGGCAAAACCAAGCTCGGGCGGCAGGAACTGGACGGTGAACTGATCGAGGACGATCCCGATGCAATTTTCCACCGCGAGCACATAGAGAACGCGCGGGTTTCCGGGGCGCCCGAACTGCGCCGCGTCGTCGTGGCGGTGGATCCGCCGGCGGGCTTCGGCAAGACCAACAACGCCTGCGGCATTGTCTGCGCCGGGCTTGGGATTGATGGCAGATGCTATGTCTTGGATGATTGCTCGGCCCATGGATTGAGGCCGGCGCAATGGGCAAGGAAGATCGTGGCGCTCTATCACGCGCGGAGCGCTGATCGCGTCGTGGCCGAAGTCAACCAGGGCGGCGCCATGGTGGAACAGGTGCTGCGCGAAATTGACCCGGACCTGTCGTTCCGCGCGGTGCACGCCACGCGCGGCAAGCAGGCCCGCGCCGAACCGGTCGCGGCACTCTATGAACAGGGCAGGGTGTCCCATGTGGGCGGCTTCGCCGAACTGGAGGATGAGATGTGCTCAAGCCTGGGCGAAGGCCAGAAAAGCCCCGACCGGCTCGACGCGCTGGTCTGGGCGGTGAGCGACCTGATGCTGCGGCGACGGGCTGAGCCGAGGCTGAGCATACTATGATTGATGCGCTCGTCCCGTCCGGAGGATGGGACGCCCAAGTTACCACTTGTTAATCATCAAACTGGCCACTTAAATTAAATTGGAACCTCCACCGGCCTGGGGGATTGGATTGATATGAAACCGCGTGTCCTCATCCTGGAAGACAATTTCCTGCTGGCAGAAAACCTGGCGGAGGTCGTGCACCACGACCTCGAGGCGGACACTCTTGCAGGTTTCCCATGTGTCCGAGGCGATGAAAAACATTCCCGACGGTTTCGCCCTGGCTCTTCTGGATATCGAGGTGCTGGACGGAAAAAGCTACCCGGTTGCCCGAAAGCTCATGCAGAACGACATTCCCTTCATCTTCATTTCAGGTAATGAGCGCGACAGCCTGCCGCAGGACCTCAAGCACACGCCATTCCTTTCGAAACCGGCGTCCATGCCCCGGCTGGTGCAGCTTTCAAAGTCCCTGAGCAGTGCGTTCAATTGACGGCCGGCTCAAGACGGCAACGGCATGGTGAAGATGAACCGGGTTTCGTCTCCAACTGAAGAAGCCGCAAGCTTACCCCCATGGGCCTTGGCGATTTCGGACGCGATATAAAGACCCAGGCCCAGCCCCTTGGATTCGGGCGACGAATGGCTGCGGCTGAACGGCTTGAACAGGTGCGCCATGGCCTCGGGCGTAATGCCGGGGCCTGAATTTATGACGGCCAGAGTGAGTTCGCCGTCATCGACGTTCGCCTGCACATGGATGGGGGCCGCATCGCTGCCGTAGGCGATGGCGTTGCCCAATAAATTGGAAATAAGCTGGGCAAGGCGAGGATGGTCGGCGTTGATGGGCGTGCCGAGGTTGAATTGTGCTTCAATTATCCGGCCGGGAAATGTGGCTCTTATTTCCTCGATCACCTGCATGAGCGCGGGTTCGAGGGGGGACAATTGGGGTGCTAACGATAATCCATCGCCCAATCGGCCGCGGGCGAAGTCCAGCACGTTGTCGACGAGACCCGCCATGCGGTGCGCGCTGCTTTGCATGAGGCTGACGATATGCGCGGACTTTGCATCCAGCGGAACGCGCGCCAGCATGCGGGTTCCGGCCAGGACGGCGGCAAGCGGATTGCGCAGGTCGTGGCCCAGGATGGCGATGAACTCTTCGCGCAGCTCCGCCGCCCGCCGGGCGTCAAGAAGGCTGCTTTCAGAGATGGCAAGCTTTTCGTTGGCCTCGAGGTGGAAGGCAATGAGTTCGGCGAAAAGCTTGAACATGCCGATGGTTTCGGGATTTTTGAGGCGGGCGGGCCGCGGGTCGATGGCGCAGAGCGTGCCGAAGAAGCGGCCATCGGAAAGGAAGATCGGCATGGATATGTAGCTTTGGAAGCCGTACATGGCAGGCGTCGGATGATTGCAATAGGCGTCGTCCTCCGCCACGTGGTTGATGACCACCGCCTGGCGGCTGTCCTTCACTTCCTGGCAGATGGTGGTTTCGACGCGCAGTTCGCCGCCCGGCTTCAATCCGAAATCAATGAGGTCCAGCACCTGGCAGGCGATCCAGCGGGTGTCGGTGACCCGGGCGACTGCCGCAAAACCCATTCCGGTTGACCGGCAGACGACGTCAAGGATTGTTGGAACCGCCGCAATGCTCGCGATGGAGTCTGATGTCTTTTTGAAATTCAGGCTCCGTCATGGTGCTCCGCTGGCTGAAAGCCCATGTATCGTTATTTCAGCGGGGAATACAAGCGCCAGTGCCCGCAGCCGTTTTGTACGCTCCTGTACAAATTGCGCGGCGGTGGAAGCGGCGCGGCCCGTTTGATGAGACTGACACAAATGGGGCCTAACCATTGACTCGCTCCATTTTTACCTATTGGTTAACGGGCAGGGCAGGCGGCAAAATCAGGGGAAGGGGATTTCCATGTTCAAGTCAGTCAAAGCTGCATTTGCGGCAATTGCGCTAGTCGCCCTGACGGCCGCCCAGACAGGCGGCGCCACGGCGGCCACTTTCAATGAAACTGCAGATGCAGGCGATCTCATCGGCACCGCAGCCGATGTTGGCAGCGGCATCAACCTGATTACCGGAACGGCTCACTATCTGAATGTAGATGTATTCAAGCTATTCCTGCCGGCCGGCCTGTTCACCGCAGAACAAACCGCGGGAGCAGCCGGAGATGCCATCATGGTGCTCTTCGACGCCAACGGCATTGGACTTCGCGGGGACGATGACAGTGGAACCGGCGTATTTCCGATCGTTACCGAAACTCTTGCTGGCGGCTATTACTATCTCGCCATCTTTGGTTTTACGTCTTTTGTTTCGCCGGTGGATTCTCTGGCGGCCAATTTATGGATTGACCTTGCGCTAGAAAGTAACACAATTCCGGATGGACCGGGCGCTGCCAATCCCTGGGCTGGATGGGCCCCAAGAGCCACCCTGGCGTCCGATACTCCTTATGAAATCACATTGTCTTCAACCACGGTTACACCGCAGGTGCCCCTCCCGGCGGCACTTCCGCTTCTGGCGGCCGGCGTCGGGGCTTTGGGCCTCATGGGCCGGCGCCTGAAACGCAAGGCGCCTGCCGCCTGAGCCATCTGGCGAGATTGGGGACAGATTAACCACTTCGTGGATGAGGCAGGAAAACGTTTGTTAAATCACGGCCCTAGACTTATTTTACCGCAATGGCAAAGCGGCTGCTGATACGGTCGATTGCTCACCGGCTGGACTAAAGCGTTCGCCGGGGCGACACTTCCGCATCCATGTGGACAGCGTGACAACGTGCCAGCGGGTGGCGCTTTCACTGAAATACAAGAGGACGTAAGGCAATGACCCAGGTTTCATCCGAGATCGGGCTGCTCTTCCCCAGCGGTCCGCTGCTGCTGGCAACGGCGGGAACGCCCAAGACGCTCGATGCCACGTCCGAGAAAGCCGCCGTCATGGGGCATCTGTTCATCGAGGGGCGCGGCACCGGCAAGGTGTTGAGCGCGGCGGGCGGCGGCTCCATCACTTTTAGAACCGGGACAGTGACCTTTGCCGCCACCGGCTCCGCTTCAACCCTCGACATCGGCCTGCAGGATTTGACCGCGGCGCCCACCAGCACCAAGCCGCAGCCTGACGGCACCTTCGACGTCAAGGCGACGCTGACCTCCGGGGTGGACACCATCGCCTCCAACGACTGGAAAACCGCCGTGATGACATCGGGCACCAAGACCCTGTCGCATGGCGACCTCATCGGCATTGTCATGGACCTGACGGCGCGGGGCGGGGCGGACTCGTGCTCTGGGCCACCTTGTCAGCCGTTGCCAACAGGCCCGGCTCGAATGTGTTTCTTGCGGGCGCCTGGGGTGCCGGCGCGCAAGCCGATCTTCCGCTGGCCTACCTTACCTTTGACGACGGGAGCCTCGGGGTTTTCTATTCGGCGGATTATCTGCCCTTTGCCACGCTGACAAGCGAGGCCTTCAGCGACAGCACCAACCCGGATGAGCGCGGGCTTCTGTTCCAGGTTCCCTGGACCTGCAAGGCGGAAGGGGCGCGCCTCTATTGCCAGTCCGCCGGCGTTTCCACCGCCGACTATGAGATCAGGATCTATGCCGACCCGCTGGGCACCCCAAGCCTGCTGGCCACGGTCGCGGTCGAGGGCGGCCAGCTCAGCAACCAGGGCAACGCGGTCAACATTCTCTTCCCGGCCAAGGTGGATTTAACGCGCAACACCGATTACGCCATGGTGGTGAAGGCAACGGGCGCCAATAATTTTCGCTATCCGCCGACCTGCTGCCCGCCACCAATCTGCGGAAGTTCCTGCCGGGCGGAACCACTCTCAAGAAAGTGACCCGCAACAACGGTGCGGGCGCGTTTACAGCGGAAAGCCCCGCCGTGACGCTTTACAACATGAAGCTGCTGCTCAATGATTTCGACAACGCGGCCGGCGGCGGCGCAGGGGGCGGGCATTTCAGCGGGTTTATTGCCTGACGCCGGCGCGCTTGGACTGCCGCGCTAGTTCTTGCTAGTATGGGCAATGGAAAAGTGCTTGGTGCGTGGTTCCGGAACGGGCAATCGGGCCAGCGTAATTCAATGAAAATCTCTGCCGGCATTTCGATATGAGCGTGAAATCCTCTATCTCGCGGCAATGGCCGCTGCGTTGGCCGGCTTGGCCTATGTGATTCCAAAGTTTTTTCAGCCTGGCGGGGGACTGGATTTCAAGCTGATATGGTTGGCCGGAAAGCTTTGGAGCGAGGGGAAAAACCCTTATGGGGAGGAATTCCTCAATGCTTATCTGCCTGAGTTTGGCGCCGGACCGAACACCCATTTCTGGGTCTATCCGCCATACTGGTTTCCAATTTCCACCTTCTTTGCCCATTTTTCCTTTGGCACAGCTCTTTGGCTTTGGGGGATCCTTAATATTGCACTTCTTATTACCGGCACCTATCTCATCGCGCGCTGCTGCACGCGAAACGATCAAGGGCGATTCTGGCTTGTGTTTGGCGCCGGGCTTTTCTTTGTATGCACGATGCAGGCGACCGCGGTAACCGCTTCAATCGGGCAAACATCCGTCTTGGTGTACTTCGGCTTCTCGTGCCTGCTGTATGGTATATCCAGCGGCAGGGTATCGCTCGTGGCATTGGGGCTGACGGTACTGGCTTTGAAACCGAATATCGGGCTGTTTGCTTTCCTTGCCGTGGCGATGATGCCGAAATTCAGGATAGCAACGCTGTTTTCAGGGGCGCTTTGCCTGGTTTCATCAGCTGTCTTGGTACCGCACCATGAACAGATTGCCGGTTTTCTGAAAGCCCTTGCAAAATACTATGATCCAAATTTGACCGCCAACGGCCCTGCCAATTTGGTCGGGCTGATTCATTTTCTGCCATTCATGCATGCCACGGCAATTTTAGCCGCCGGATTGATTGCCATGATTGCCATGCAACGGAGATTTGGCGGATCGGCCGATGATGTCATCGGGAGTTTCCCGCTTTTTGTCGTTATCACGCTCTTCTTCACATCATTGCACAGTTATGACCTGGTAGCTCTCGGCATTCCATTCATGGCGCTGATTGTTGACCGCCATTGGCAGCGTTGGGCCGTCCTGGCTGGGCTGCTTATTTGCTATCGTTCCGGAAACCTTGCGCTGTCCACTGGACTGTCACTGGAAGCAAGCGACATCTTTCCGGAAAGCACGATTGCTTCGGTCGGAACTGCCGTCGTGCTGCTTGGCCTGCTGTTGAGGCCCTCTCTCTGGGAAGCGCTCTCGTTTTGAAATCCTCGTCCCCAGGCAACGGCTGATACCGTCTGGTTGCCGGAATGATCCGGAAATAATCAAGTCTCGGAAGGTGACCAATGTCTCTTGAACGCGAAGTGGGC
>CAVZAJ010000013.1:0-15314 GCA_963773295.1 uncultured Alphaproteobacteria bacterium | reverse complement strand
TTACGATTGGCGGAGGCGCGCTGCTGCCCCTGGCGGGCGAGTTGGTCGATTACCTGCAGTCGCTTGACTGGCGGCAGTATGTGCTGGCCGGCGACAGGAAAAATCTCGCCGTATTGGCCATCGTCGGCGCGCTTGGCTTTACCGCGATTGTCCTGCGCCACATGACCACCGGGCCGGTTGGCACGAAGGACTGACGCCATGCTCGCAATTCTTGGCCTTCTCTTCCCGCTCATCAAGTCATTCCTCGGTGAAAACCTGATCGAGAAGCTGCTGGCGCATAAGCAGGGGCTCGCCGCTTCCGCCAGCGAGCGCGAGCGCCTGAACCTTGAGGCGGATGTGAAGGTACTGGGCTACGAGCTTGAGCGGCGCCGGGCTATCCGCGACCTGCAGATCAGGGAATACGAGCATCCCTTCCTCTGGTGGCCGAAATTCCTGCTGATGCTATTCGTTTGCCTGTACTGGGCGGCGCGCTTCATGGTGAAGCTCACCGGCCTTGATGATTTTGCTGTGGCAATTGCCGAACTTTCCCAGACCGAGGCCGTAGTGAGCAGCCTGGTGCTGAGCTACATGTTTTTGGGCAACAGGATCGAGCGGATGGTGCGGGGAAAATAGGACCCGCGCCACCGCGGGAGCGGTCCGGCCGTCAGGTCGGAGATCGATAGAGGTTAAGCGCGTGACGGGAGGGCGTGGCGCCTGTCCTTGACACAGCATGCTTGTGGGGGCTTCGCAAGGTGCCCAGAATGATTATCCTTTGCCAGATCGGCAGCCGGGGCTTCATGCCTCTTTGATAGGCCTCTGCAATGATGGGAGAGCTCTTGCCTTCATATTCGGCTTTTGCCAGGGCCGCGGCGCTTTGAATGACCTCGGCAGGCAGCTGTTCCACGAATTCGAAACTGGCCGCATAGTTGGCGTCTGGCACGGAATTTCCCGAATGCAGCCCGCTGAGGAAAACCTGCGAGCGTACAATTTCAAGCCCGCGCCTGGCCCTGTTCCTGAAAGCATAATAGGCCGCCGCGCCAAGAGCAAGGAAGAGGACTGCGATTTCCATTTTCAAGCAGCCGCAGCGGGGCTGGCACATGCCGCTCGATTGGGGGCCGGCAAGTCATTCTGTTTCTGTGCTGTTGCGGATGCGCTCAGGCACACGAGGGTGATCCCGGCCAGAACACTCGCGATGAAAAACTTCGCTGGTTTCTTCATGCCCAACTCCCAAACAAGGTTAAGGATGGGTTAACGTGGGCGGAGTCGGTTAATAAACGGTTAAAAGGCCTGACGTGCCTCTCCGATCATTCTCCGGCCTGCGCGAGTATTGCCAATTGCTCCTAGTTGGCGGCGGCATGGCCGGCGGTGACCTCATCCTTGTGGGCGGCGAAGGCGCCCAGGACTTCACCCTTTTCCTTTTCCGGCACCTTGAAGAAGTCCAGCGTCCGTCCGAGTTCCGCTGCGACCTCGTCGAATTCAGCCGGCGCGATCCTGAGATCGCGGTGGGCCTCCTCAAGGCCGAGCGGCGTAGCGCCGGGCTTGGTGGCTGAGAACTTGAAGGGCCCTCCCGAAACTTCGCAAACCCACAGGGTGCGCATGAACTTCAGGCCAGGCAGCCTTGCGAGGTTCCTGGTATGCCATTCGCGCAGTTGCGGGTTCTTGGACTTCTGGCCCACAATGGGGTTCTTCACGACGGCGTCGCTGAAATGATCCACCACCGCTGCAATGGCGAAGACCCCGCCCAGCCGCTCGTAGAGGGTTTTCTCTTGTGCCGAGGCGCTGTCCGCCCCCGCCAGCAAAACCGCGGGGACAGCTACGGCGGCCAGCCCTGCCATCACGTCTCGTCTTGTAATTGAAGCCGAAGCAGCCTGTTCCATGACCAATTCTCCTGTGCGCGGGGACAATCGGTTTGATGCCGCGTTTTCTGAAAAGTTCCCAAAAAACGGAAATGAGCGGGGATCTATTCGGCGCTGGCGATGGTGGCGGCTGGCGCGGCGTTGCTCTGCTGCACGATCAGGCCGACGGTCATGGACCCGGCAATGGCCGTCAAGACGATGAAGGCCAGCCCGATGTTGCGGAAAAATCCGATGTCGGCGACTTCGTTCTGGGTGGCGGGGGCGTTCATCTGGGTCTCTCCGGTCCTGCGTGAAGTGATGACCAAAGGATTACCGCGCCGTCCCTGTATGGAACTTGAAGCCCGCATTCATCTGCCGTTCATCCTGCATCTTGGCTTGCTGCGGCACGAAGGCTCAAAACGGCGGCGCGATTCGCCCCTGCGAAGCCCTTAAAGTGCGGGGAAAATTGCTCTTAACAGTTTGTTATTACTGAAGTTTAATATAAGTCAGCATTCCTGACATTTCTATTCATCCCCAGTTCAGCTTGCGCCCCCTAAACCGAGGAGGAAAGGCGACAGTTTTTAATGCTGAGAGGTTTGAAGTTTGTGGCACTTGCGCTGGCGACCTTGCTTGTCGTTGAGCCGGCTATTGCCCAATCCCAAACCAATAACCGGCCCCCGATGATGCTCAGAAAGCTGGCCCCAGGGACCGTGAAGCCCAATCTTTCCGGGCTGCCGGAAGTCAGAATCAGGCCCTCCCAGGCGGCGGCCATTGCCCAGGGCCAGGTGCCCTATTCCAAGGTAGTCAAGGTGAAGCTCTTGTCTAGCGGCTTCTATGCTGTCACTTTGGTTGCCGATGGCAGTGTGACGAAAGTTTTGGTAAACGGGGTGGACGGCTCGACCGATTGAACCTTCGCCAGCGCCACGACCTAGAGGGCTGAATAATGCGCATTCTCGTCGTTGAAGACGATCCCGACCTGAACCGGCAAATCGTCGCCGCCCTTGGCGATGCGGGCTACGTGGTCGACAAGGCCATGGACGGCGAGGAGGGGCATTACCTCGGCGAAACCGAACCCTATGACGCGGTGGTCCTCGATCTCGGCCTGCCGGTTCTCGATGGCGTCAGCGTATTGGAAAAATGGCGCCGGGCCGGCAAGAAAATGCCGGTGCTGATTCTCACCGCCCGCGACCGCTGGAGCGACAAGGTGGCGGGCTTTGACGCCGGCGCCGACGACTATGTGGTCAAACCCTTCCAGATGGAGGAAGTGCTGGCCCGCATGCGCGCCCTTTTGCGCCGCAGTGCCGGGCACGCCACCAGCGAACTCACCTGCGGCCCCATGGTTCTCGACACCAAGAGCGCCCGCGTCACGGTGAACGGCACCGCCATCAAGCTCACCTCGCTGGAATTCCGCCTGCTGTCCTATCTCATGCACCACGGCGGCAAGGTGGTGTCGCGCACCGAACTGGTTGAACACCTCTATGACCAGGACTTCGACCGCGATTCAAACACCATCGAGGTGTTCATCGGGCGCTTGCGCAAAAAGCTCGGCGTTGACGTGCTGCATACCATCCGCGGCATGGGATACTGCGTGTCCGAGCCGGATAATGCGAAGTAATTCACTTTCCTTCCGTCTGATCGTTACCTCAGCGGTGGTCGCCGTCGTCCTCCTGGTCAGCGCTGCCTTCCTGCTGGCCTACCTCTTCCAGGCAGCACTTGAGCGCAACTTCGACGCCAGGCTGCGCGCCATTCTCGATGGGCTTCTCGCCAATGTGGAGCTCGCAACCGATGGCTCCCCGGTCATGTCGGGCCGGATTTCCGATCCGCGCTTCACCCTCCCGCTCTCCGGCTGGTATTGGCAGGTTTCGCCGCCCCCGCACCGGGCCCTGCGCGATTTGGCGTCCGAATCATCCCTCGAAAAGCGCCTGGTTCCCACCGCGGCCGATCTGCAAACCCGTGATGCGGGCGGCGTGGCCAACTTTTATATCAAGGACAGCAAGGGCCAGCAGCTCCGCGCCATCGAACAGAAATTCAAGCTCTTCGGCGGCGAGGATTTCGCCTTTCTCGTGGCCGGGAATTTTGATGAACTGCGCAACGAGATCAGGGCGTTTCAGCGCGCGCTTTACGGCGTGCTGGCGCTGCTGGGCTTTGGCCTGCTGCTCGCCATTTTCCTCCAGGTGCGCGTTGCCATGAAGCCGATGCAGCGCATGCAGCTGGCCCTGAGCAACATCCGCGCCGGCAAGGCCGAGCGCCTGGAAGGGGAGTTTCCCGACGAAATGCAGCCCGTGGCCGAGGAGATGAACCTGCTCATTCTGGCCGGCACCGAAATTATCGACCGGGCCCGCACCCAGGTGGGCAACCTGGCCCATGCCCTGAAAACCCCCCTGAGCGTTCTCAGCAACGAGGCCCAGGGCAACAAATCGGATTTTGGCGCCAAGGTGTCCGAACAGGTTCGGATCATGCGCGACCATGTGAGCCTTTACCTCGACCGGGCGCGCCGCGCCGCGCGGGCCCAAACCCTGGGTGCGGCCACCGATGTGGAGCCGGTGCTGGCCGCCCTTGGCCGCACCATCATGCGCATCAACCAGGATAGGGGCGTGAAGATTGAGGTGGCGGTTGCCTCCGGTCTCAAATTCCGCGGCGAGGTCCAGGACCTTGAGGAAATGGCCGGAAACCTCATCGACAATGCCGCCAAATGGTCAAAACAGGCGGTAAAAATCAGCGCCGAGCCGCTGGTCGATCCCATCGACGGCACCCGGAATTGGCTGATGATCACCGTGGACGACGATGGCCCGGGCCTCCCCGCCGGCAAACGCGCCGAAGCGGTCAAGCGCGGCAAGCGCCTCGATGAAACCAAGCCTGGCTCCGGCCTTGGCCTCTCCATCGTTACCGAAACCGCCGGCATGTATAGCGGCAACCTGGTTTTGGGAGATGCGGATATCGGCGGATTGAGGGTCCAACTGCAGGCTGCCGGCAGTCGCCTGAGGCCAAGCGCGCTCACTTTTCCCCCGTGGCGTAGCGCTGGATCGTTTGGCCGATCTCGCGGATGATCGTATCCCGCGACAGCCCGACCACGGGCGGAAGCTTGAGAACGTAACGGCAAAGGGCAAGTCCCAGAAGCTGGCTTGACACAAGACCCGCCCTTTCTGCCGCGCCTGACTGGCCCCCGGCACGGGTGAGAGCTGGAAGGACCTGGCCTATGAAAACCTCCCGCAGCTTGTTTGCAGCGACTTCATTCGACGCAGCCGAACGCAGCATGATCGGCATGCCGCCAATGGCGTTTTCACCTTCCCACAGGCTGAGAAAATGCCGCACGAGGGTTTCGCCAATTTCAGAACGGTCCGTCTTGCTGAGATCAGGCAGCTTGAGGTTAAGCACCGCGGCCCGGGCAAACAGCTCGTCCTTGCTGCCGAAATAGCGGATGACCAGGGCAGGATCGATTTCCGCCATCGCGGCAATATCGCGGATGGTTGTGAGTTCATAGCCCCGTCCGGCAAACAGTTTCCGGGCCGCGCCAAGATGGCCGCCCGGGTACGATCGGCTTTGGTTGGTTTTTTCTTCGCTTCTTGGTCCATGCGGCATAATGTCAACAAGTGTTGACAATTGCAATGGCTTTGTTTAATTAGTCAACAACCGTTGACAAAAGGAGTTAAATAATGCTTGCAACCGACACAGACGTTCTCATCGTAGGGGCAGGGCCGACAGGCACGGCCCTCGCCATCGCCCTTCAGCAGGCGGGCATCAGCCATCTGCTCATTGACAAGCTTGCGCAGGGGCAAAACACCTCCCGGGCTGCTGTGATCCACGCCCACACCCTTGAAATGCTCGAGCAGCTCGGCGTTTCAGATGAACTGGCCAAACGCGGCATGAAGCTTGCAAACTTCGTCATCCGCGACCGCAACCGCTCCCTCGTGCAATTGCGCTTTGACGAACTGCCATCCGCTTACCGCTATTTGCTGATGCTGCCGCAGAACGAGACCGAAAAGGTCCTTGCTGATCGCCTCGCAGCAGTCGGCGGCTCAATCCATCGCGGTGTCACCGCAACGGCGGCCACACAGGACGCCGAGGGCGTGCGGGTGACGCTTCAAACGCCAAAGGGTGAAAATAGCGTCAAGGCCCGCTATGTGGTGGGCGGCGACGGCATGCACAGCGTCGTGCGCAGTGCTGCGGGAATTGAATTTGAGGGCGGAACCTACGGCGAATCATTCGTGCTCGCCGACGTGCGCATGCAATGGTCGCTCGGTACTTCCGAAGTATCGCTTTTCTTCTCGCCGGCTGGCGTGGTTGTGGTGGCGCCGCTGCCAGATGGCACCTTCCGCATTGTCGCCACCCTCGACAACGCGCCGGAGCAACCCGGCATCGCCGATATTCAGGGATTGCTCGATGCGCGAGGGCCGACAACCGGCCAGAATCGCATTGAGGAGGTGGTGTGGAGTTCGCGCTTCCGCGTCCATCACCGTGTCGCCAAATCCTACAGCAATGGCAGATTCATCCTGATGGGCGACGCAGCCCACGTCCACAGCCCGGCGGGCGGCCAGGGCATGAACACCGGCATCGTCGATGCCGTGGTTCTCGGCCGCCTTTTGGCCGACGTGGTCAAGGGCAAGCGGCCCGAACAGGACCTCGCCAACTATGGAGAAATGCGCCGCCCCGCTGCAACGAAGGTTTTGGGGTTGGCCGGATTGCTCACCAGCATGGCAACATTGCGGAGCGCCCCGAAGCGGACATTGCGCAACGCAATGCTATCGCTGATCAATTTGCTGCCGCCTGCGAAACGGCGGTTGCAGATGAATCTTTCAGGACTGGCCCGCAAAGGTCTGGCGGTGACCTGAGGCATTAGCGCTTCCGCGCTGTTTTTTTCTGTGCCTTGGCCGCAACTTTTTTTGCCGCGGGCTTTTTTGCTGGTGTTTTGGCCTTTGGTTTTTTGGGTGCGGCGGTGGGCGTTTGCTTGACCAGGCTGGCGAACTTCGTGAAAAACTGGTCGGCCAGCGAAGTCGCGGTGGAGTCGATGAGGCGCGAGCCCAGCGCCGCGATCTTGCCGCCGACCTGCGCATCCACGTCATATTCCATCAGGGTTTCGCTCGGGCCGTTCACCGTCAGCTTCACCGTGGCGCCGCCGCTGGCAAATCCGGCAAAGCCGCCTTCGCCCTTGCCGGAAATGCGGTAGCTCTCCGGCGCCTTGATATCGGAAAGCGTGACGGCCCCGGTAAATGAGGCCTTCACCGGGCCGATTTTCAAAACCACCTTGGCTTTCATCTGCGTCGGCGAGGACGCCTCAATGCTTTCGCAGCCCGGGATGCATTGCTGCAGCACCTTCGGGTCGTTGAGGCCTTTCCACACCGCCTCGCGGGGCGCGTCGATGACCTGGCTGCCTGACATTTTCATATCACAAATTCCTCATCGCTTTATGCCGCCTTCAACCATTTCAGCGGATCATGCGCCGGGCCCGCGCGCTTGCCAAGTGCGTCCGCCAGGTCGCTGAGCGAATTGAGGCTATGCACCGGGCGGAACTCGTTGACATGGGGCATCATGGCGCGGATGCCGGCGGCCTTCGCCTCGAACCGCTCAAAGCGCAGCAGCGGATTGAGCCAGACGATTTTCTTGGTGCTGCGGCGCAGGCGCTGCATTTCCTTGGACAGTTGCGCCGTGTCGTCACGCTCCAGCCCATCGGTCATCAGCAGCACGTCCGCGCCTTGCGTGAGCACCCGCCTTGCCCATTTGTAGTTGAATTCCCTGAGCGTGGCCCCGATCCGCGTGCCCCCCGACCAGTCCTTCACCGCCGCCGAAACCTTGGCGATGGCTTCATCCACATCGAGATGCTGCAACTCGCGCGTGATATTGGTGAGCCGCGTGCCGAAGAGGAAAACCGTGACATCCCCGCGGTCATTCACCAGCCCATGCAGGAAATGCAGGAACATGCGGCTGTAGTTCGAGCACGAACCGGAAATGTCGCAGAGCACCACCAGCGGCCGCTGGCGGATTTTGCGGTCGCGCCGCGCCAGGTCGATCATGTGGCCGCCGGCGCGCAGCGATTGCCGCAAGGTGCGCCGCATGTCGATGTGTTCGCCCGCCTGAGCCGGCTGGAAGCGCCGCGTGAGGAATTCGCGCCGCTGCAGGCGCAAGCGCGCGATGGCCACCTTGGCCTGCATCTGCTCGGCCAGCGTCATCTGCTCGAAATCCTTGGCGCGCAGGATGTCATCGGCGGACGCCGTGAAGGTCGCGTCAAGCTCCAGCACCTCCGGCTTTTCCCGCCGGCTTTGCGCCTCATTCTGGTCGAACATGGCTTCCGCCAGCCGGCGAAAGCCCGGTTCCCTGGGCTTTTCGCCCGCGGCGCGGGCGATTTCGGGAAACATCAGCTGCATCAATTGTTCCAGCATCTTCGGCTTCTTCCAGAAGACATGGAACGCCTGGTCGAACACCTCCCTGTGCTCGCGCCGCTTCACCAGAATGGCGTGCAGCGTCCAGTAGAATTCGTCGCGGCTGCGCAGCGATCCGCTGAGTGCTGCATCGAGCGCATCGATGACCGAGGCGGGGCCGACGGGCAGGCCCGCGCCGCGCAAGACGCGGGCAAAATGCATGATGTTGGCAGCGAGCTTTCCGGATGCCGACTGGTCCACTACGGCACGCGGGCCGCGGCCGTGCTGCGGATCTCGTCCTTGATCTGGTCGAGAAGGCGCTTGGCTTCCGAGCCTTCCATCCGCACGATGTCGTCCTGGTATTTGAGCAAAACGCCCAGCGTGTCGTTCACCGTTTGCGGATCAAGCGTGACGCTGTCCAGCTCGTGCAACGCCGACACCCAATCCAGCGTTTCGGCAACCCCTGGAGACTTGAACAGATCGCCGCCGCGCAGGGCCTGCACAAAGGCCACGACTTCACGGGCGAGGGAGGCCGATGCTTCGGGACGCTTCGTCTTGACGATTTCCAGTTCGCGATCCGCATCCGGATAGCCAACCCAGTGATAAAGGCAGCGCCGCTTCAAGGCGTCATGCACTTCGCGGGTGCGGTTGGAGGTGATGATGACGATGGGCGGTTCCGTGGCCTTGATCGTGCCGAGTTCCGGAATGGTGATCTGGTAGTCCGACAGAACTTCCAGCAGAAAAGCCTCGAAGGCTTCGTCCGTGCGGTCAAGCTCGTCAATCAGCAGGACAGGCGCTCCGCCGTCACTTGCCTCAAGGGCCTGGAGCAGGGCGCGCTTGATCAGGAACCGTTCGGCAAAAATATCCTGCCCCATGCGCTTGCGGTCCAGTTCGCCCGAAGCCTCGGCCAAGCGGATTTCAATCATCTGCGCCGCATAGTTCCATTCATAGACGGCGGAACTGATGTCGAGCCCCTCATAGCATTGCAGCCTGATTAGCTTGCGCCCCAGGCCCTCCGCCAGAACCTTGGCGATTTCGGTTTTGCCCACGCCTGCCTCGCCTTCAAGGAACAGGGGCCGCCCCATCTTTAAGGCGAGGAACACCACCGTCGCCAGGTCCCGTCCGGCCACATAGCCATTGGCCTTCAGCAAAACCGCCGTTTCGTCGATGGATTTAGGAAGTGCCGTCATAAGCCCTCGTTGCCCGTGGCCGGAATGACGGCACTGGATTACTTCGCCGCTTCAACCGCCCGGCGCGCCAGGACGCCGATCAGATGGGCCCGGTATTCGGCGGTGGCGTGCATGTCGGAATTCAGGCCCTTGGCCGTGGCGGAAATTCCGGCAAGGGCCGAGGCCGCGAAGCTCTTGGAAAGGGCTGTTTCCATCTCCGTCACCCGGAACACCCTGGGCCCGGCGCCGGTCACCGCCACGCGCACTTTCCCGTCGCTTCCCTGCGCCAGGAACACGCCCACCAGCGAATAGCGCGAGGCCGGATTGGGGAACTTCATGTGGCTGGATTTCTTCGGGATGGGGAAGCTCACCTCGGTGATGATCTCGCCATCCTTCAGCGCCGTCTGGAACATGCCGGTGAAGAAGGCATCCGCCGGGATCTTGCGCTTGCTGGTGACGATGGTGGCCCCGAGGCCGAGGCAGGCGGAAGGATAATCCGCCGCCGGATCATTATTGGCAATCGAGCCGCCGATGGTGCCCTTGTGGCGCACATGGACGCCGCCGATCTTTCCCGCCAGTTCCGCCAGGGCGGGAATGGCCTTCTTCACGGCGGCAGATGACGCCACGTCCTGGTGGGTGGTTCCGGCCTTGATCACCACGGCAGATTTGCCGACGGTGATTCCGGAAAAGCCCTTGATGGCCGTGAGGTCAATGATGTCGCTGGGCGACGCCAGGCCCTGCTTCATGGTGGGCAGAAGCGTGTGCCCGCCCGCCATGTAGCTGCCGCTTTTCGATTTCTTGAGCAGTGCCGCGGCGGCATTGACGGTTGCGGGGCGGTGATAATTGAAGTTTTCCATTTCCTGTCCCCTTATTCTGCGGCGCGTTTCATGGGCTGCATGGCATTCCACACGGTGAGCGGCGTTGCCGGCATGGCAATATCACGCACCCCGATGGCATGGGTGATGGCGTTGATCACGGCGGGCGGCGCGGCAATCGCTCCAGCCTCGCCGCAGCCTTTCATGCCCAATGGGTTGGACGGGCACTTGGTGAAGGTGAAGCCCAGCCTGAAGTTTTCGATATGCGGCATGTTGCCGGCCTTGGGCATGTTGTAGTCCATGAAGGAACCGGTCAGCAGCTGGCCGGACTCACGGTCATAGTGAGCCCCTTCCAGCAACGCTTGCCCAATGCCCTGGGCAACGCCGCCCTGCACCTGGCCCTCGACGATCATCGGGTTGATGATCGTGCCGAAGTCATCCACCGCCGTGTAGCTCGCGATCTTGGTGAGACCCGTATCCTGGTCAACCTCGACCTCGCAGATGTGGACGCCCGCCGGGAACACGAAGTTCGACGGGTCGTGGAACGAGGTTTCCTTGAGGCCCACCTCGATTTCCGAAGTGTTGAATTTGTGGCCGACGTAAGAGGCAAGGGCCACTTCGCCGAACGCCATCTTCTTGTCGGTGCCCTTCACCGTGAAGGTGCCGTCCTTGAAGTCGATGTCATCGGTTGATGCTTCCATGACGGCCGCGGCAACTTTTTTCGCCTTGGCTTCGATCTTGTCCAAGGCCTTTGAAATCGCCGACATGCCGACCGCGCCCGAGCGCGAGCCATAGGTGCCCATGCCCATCTGCACCTTGTCGGTGTCGCCATGGACGATGGCCACATTGTTGATGTCCACGCCCAGGCGCTCCGACACGAGCTGGGCAAAAGTCGTTTCATGGCCCTGGCCATGGCTGTGCGAACCGGTGAGAACTTCCACCGTTCCAACCGCATTCACCCGCACCTCGGCTGATTCCCACAAGCCGACGCCGGCACCCAGCGAGCCGATGGCCGCCGAAGGGGCAATGCCGCAGGCTTCGATATAGGCCGAGAAACCCACCCCCCGGAGCTTGCCGTTCTTGGCGGAGGCCGCCTTGCGCGCCGCAAAGTTCTTGTAATCCGAAAGCTCCAGCGCCTTGTCCAGCGCCGCGCCGTAATCGCCCGCGTCATACATGAAGATGACCGGCGTCTGGTGCGGGAACTCGGTGATGAAATTGCGCCGCCGGAATTCCGCCGGATCGATCCGCAGTTCACGCGCCGCCGTTTCCACGATGCGTTCGAGGAGATAGGTGGCTTCCGGCCGTCCGGCGCCGCGATAGGCGTCAACCGGCGCGGTGTTGGTGTAAACCGCATCAACCTCTGCATAGATGTTCGGAATATTGTACTGGCCTGAGAGCAGGGTGGCGTAGAGATAGGTGGGCACGCAGGACGAGAAGGTCGAGAGATAGGCCCCCATCGAGGCAATCGTGTGGACCTTGAGGCCCACGATCTTGCCCGAAGCATCCATCGCCAGTTCCGCGTGCGAAACATGGTCGCGGCCATGGGCATCCGACAGGAAGGCCTCCGAACGGTCCGCCGTCCACTTGACCGGGCGCCCGCCGATGCGCTTGGACGCCCAGACGCAGGTAACTTCCTCGCCATAGATGAAGATTTTGGAACCGAAGCCGCCGCCTACATCGGGAGCGATGACGCGCAGCTTGTGTTCCGGCGCCAGGCCATGGAACGCCGAGATCACCAGGCGCGCCACATGCGGATTCTGGCTGGTGGTATAAAGTGTGTAGTGCTCGGAGCCCGTATCATAGGAGCCGATGGCGGCGCGGGTTTCCATGGCATTTGGAATGAGCCGGTTGTTGATCAGGTCAATCTTGGTCACATGCGCCGCTGACTTGAACGCGGCGTCCGTTGCCGCTTCGTCGCCGATCGACCAGTTGTAAACCCGGTTGTCGGAGGCCACGTCATGGACCTGGGCCCTGGTTTTCATGGCCTGGGCCGCATCCACATTATGCGGCAGCACCCCGTAGGACACGGCAACCGCCTGAGCGGCAGCCTTGGCCTGTTCGCGGGTTTCCGCGATGACGACGGCCACCTGGTCGCCCACGAAGCGCACCTTGCCGCTGGCGAGAATGGGATGGGGGCCTGCCTTCATGGGTGAGCCGTCCTTGGAATGGATCAGCCAGCCGCAGATCAACCCGCCGATCTTGTCTTCCTCGACTTCCTTGGAAGTGAACACATCGACCACGCCCGGCATCTTCTTGGCCTTGGCGGTGTTGATCGATTTGATCGTGGCATGGGCATGGGGGCTGCGCACGAAATAGGCGTAGGTCTGGTCTTTCAGGTTGATGTCGTCGGTATACTGGCCCTTGCCGGTGATGAACCGCTTGTCTTCCTTGCGCAGCACCCGCGCGCCAATTCCTGTGTCGGACATGTTGCTTGCCTCCGTTACATTTTTTCGGCAGCGGATTGAACCGCCGCCACGATGTTATGATAGCCCGTGCAGCGGCAGATGTTCTGCGAAAGCTCGCGGCGGATGACCTCCTCGCTCACCTTCTTGCCATTGCGCTTCACGATGTCGATGGAGGCCATGATCATGCCGGGGGTGCAGAAACCGCATTGCAGGCCGTGATTCTCATGGAAGGCCTGCTGCATGGGATGCAGCGTGCCGTTCTTGGCAATGCCTTCGATGGTGGTGACGGCAGCGCCTTCGCAGGCCACCGCAAGCGTCGTGCAGGATTTCACCGCCTTGCCATCGATATGGACGACGCAGGCCCCGCACTGGCTGGTGTCGCAGCCCACATGGGTTCCGGTGAGACCCAGATTCTCCCGGATAAAATCAACCAGCAGCGTGCGGTTTTCAACCTCTCCGCCGACCGCCTTGCCGTTCACTTTCATGGAAATTGCGGGCATTCAGATGACCTCCCTTGCGACCCCTCGAAGGCATTGAATTGACCCTCGTTCCGGGATTTCTTTTTAGTACTTTATAATCATCCCAGATTTGCACCTTGGTCAAGCCTTAGCAAGCACATTGCAAAACTGTCGCGGAGCAATGCGGTATTGAAAGCCTGAGTGCAAAAGCTTTGCCACCCTGTAACTTGCTGCCGTTTTTTAATCAGGCCACGGCCTGTTGTATCACCGGGATGCCGCGTTCGCGGTAGGGGGTGCGGCCGTAGAAGGCGCGGTAGCATTTGGAAAAATGCGATGGGCTTGAGAAGCCGGAGGCCAGCGCCACGTTGATCACCGACATGTCGGTCTGCAACAGCAGCGAGCGCGCTTTCTTCAACCGCAGTTCCAGGTAATAGCGCTTGGGCGACCGGTCGACATAGCGCCGGAACAGGCGCTCGAGCTGGCGCGTCGAAAGGCCCGCCTGCTTGGCCAGCAGGCTGGGCGACAGCGGCTCCTCCAGATTTTCTTCCATCTTCTCGATGATGCCCACGAGCTTTGGGTGCCGCGCCCCGATGCGGGCGGGAAGCGACATGCGCTGGTGCTCGCTGTGGTGGCGGATCGGCGAATGCAGCACGGCCTCGGCCACGCCCGAGGCGAGGTCCGGCCCATGCTGGCTGGCGATCATGGTGAGCATCATGTCGAGCGCCGTGGTGCCGCCGGCGCTGGTGAAGCGGTCCCGGTCGATTTCAAACAGGCCGCCCGTGGCATTGATGTCCGGGAAGGCTTCCGAGAAGCCCGGCAGATTTTCCCAATGGATGGTGCATTTATAATCGTCGAGAATGCCGGCTTCCGCCAGCAGGTGCGCCCCGGTGCAGACCGCGCCGATGTCATTGCCCCGCCGCGCCGTTTTGCGCAGCCAGGAAATCAGCCGTTTGTCCGAATGGTGCTGCACATTGAGCCCGGCACAGACGATGATGGTGGCATGCGGCGGAACCGTTTCCAGATCGCCGTTGACCATGGTGAGAATGCTGTTCGAGGCGGCCACCGGCTGGCCATCCACCGAATGCATGGTCCAGCGGTAAAGCGCCTTTTCCGACATGCGGTTGGCCAGCCTGCAGGGGCTCAATTGCCGAGGTCACCGGCATCATGGTGAATTCCGGCACCAGAATGAGGGCAAAGGGCTGCGGCAGGTCCTGGGGTTTTTCGCCGAACATGGGATGTCTCCGAGGCCGCTCCTTGCGGCAGCTCCGGAACTTTGTCCACCAGCGTCATGTCGCAGTCCAAATACGACTTATGACAGGGTAAATGGTCGCTTTCGTATTGTTGCTGTCGCAAATCCTTGGGCGAATAACAGGCGTTCCCGCCATTTTACAGGCTGACTTGCCCGAGGCCCTTTCGTGAATGCGCCCATTTTCTTAGCCCTGGAAAATCCCACCTGATGAAAGCCAATCCGTCCCGTGTTCCTGAAGGCCTTTCGCTCGAAATCACGCCAAGCAGATTGAAAAACTGCCGGTCTTGCAGGAGCGCCTGCCCAGGGGCACGCCGGTCTTCATCGCGTTGATCGATCCGGCCGATGTGGCCGCCCAGCTGGCGGCGGCGGCGGCCTTGCGCAGGCCGGCCTTGAACCTGTTCCCCATGTGCCGGCCCGCTTCGTGCGCGACCAAGCGATCTGAAGACCGCCTTGCCGCTTTGGCGGCCGAGGCGGGGGTGACGCAAATGCTGGTGCTGGGCGGCGGCGCGCCGACGCCGGTGGGCAATTTGATGCAGCCATCCAGTTGCTCGAAACCGGCGTGTTCGAGGCCAACGGCGTGACCCGCATCGGCATGGCCGGACATCCGGAAGGCAATGCCGACATCACCAAGGCAAGGCGAAGCGGCACTGCTGGAGGCGCTGGCTGAGAAGCAGGCCTATCTGAGCCGAACATGTCAGGCTTCATCGCCACGCAGTTTCTGTTCGAAGCGGCGCCCGTCGCCTATTGGGCCAGCATGCTGCGCGACAACGGCGTCGATCTGCCCATCCATGTGGGCGTGCCGGGACCGGCGACGATCAAGACCCTGGTCAAATATGCCGCGATGTGCGGCGTTGGCAATTCGGCGCGCTTCATCAGGAAGCAGGCCCTGAACATCACCAAGCTTCTTGACGGTGACACGCCCGATGATTTTGTCGAGAAGCTCGCCATGCTGAATTTCGACCGGCCCGAACTTGGCATCCGGCCCCGCATCTCTATCCCTTCGGCGGCTTCGACAAGCTGTTCGACTGGCTCACGCCGAAATTGGCAGGCT
>CAVZAJ010000012.1:0-183887 GCA_963773295.1 uncultured Alphaproteobacteria bacterium | reverse complement strand
CGTTCGTCCCATCGCCCAGTTTTGGCGGGGCCTTTTCATATTCAACCGGGGTCTGCGAAAACAGGATTGGGTTGGCAACCCCCGGAATCTGGACCCCGTCTTCGCGGGTGAGGCCGATCTGCAGGCCGCGCGCCAGAACTTGGGGATCACTGAACATCTGGGCGATGGTGTTGATCGGGCCGCAAGGCACCGCCGCCGCCTCCAAGGCCGCGACCCACGCCATGGTCGTGCGGGTTTTCATCGGGCGGGCGAGGAGGGCGGCCAGATCATTCCGGTTCTCCACGCGGCTGCGGTTGCTGGTGAAGCGTTGGTCATTGGCAAGTTCCGCCACGCCGATGATGGCGCAATATTCCTTGAATTGCCGGTCGGTGCCCACCGCAATGATGATGTGGCCGTCCGCCGTCTCGAAAGTCTGGTAGGGCACGATATTTGGATGGGCATTGCCAAGCCGGCCCGGCACAGTTCCACCCACCAGGTAATTCGACGCCTGATTGGCCAGCACCGCGACCTGCGAATCAAGCAGCGCCAGATCGAGATACTGCCCTTCACCGGTGCGCTCCCGGTGGAAGAGGGCGGCGGTAATGCCGATCACCGCGTGAAGCCCGGTAAAAATATCGGCATAGGCCACGCCGCTTTTCATCGGCGGGCCGTCCGGCTCACCGGTGATCGACATGCTGCCCGCCATGCCCTGGATCATGAAGTCATAACCCGCCCGCTGCGCATAGGGCCCGTCCTGGCCGAAGCCGGTGATCGAGCAGTAGATCAGCTTGGGATTGACCGTTTTCAGGCTGTCAAAATCCAGCCCGTATTTCTTCAGGCCGCCCACTTTGAAATTCTCGATCACCACATCTGACTTGGCCGCCAGCGACCTTATCAGATTCTGGCCCGCCGCACTTGCCATGTCGATGCAGACCGAAGTCTTGCCCCGGTTGGCCGACAGGAAATAGGCGGCGTCACCCCGCGAACCGTCAGCGTTTTTCAGGAACGGCGGCCCCCAGCCCCGCGTGTCATCGCCTTCGCCGGGCTTTTCGATCTTGATGATCTCGGCGCCAAAATCCGCCAGCATCTGGGTGGCCCAGGGCCCCGCCAAAACGCGAGTGAGGTCCAGCACGCGAATGTTGGAAAGGGGTCCGGCCATCTATATCTGCTCCACTGCGCGCCACAAATCATCGTCCACGACGACACCTTCGCGCGCCGCGAGCTCAAGTTTTTCACTATAGGGATTCTTGTGGCGCTCGCCACCCAGCGCGAAGGCCGGGTCGACCGGGCAGCCAATGCCGATGTTGGCCTCGACTGCCAGCGGCACCAGATACAGGCCATGGCGCACATTGCGCAGGTATTCCCGGCCATGCCTGGCGACGTGGGCAGCGATTTCGGGCCCGAGGAACACACAGGAAATATTCTGCAAGTCCAGTCCCATGGCATCGCGCGACAGGTTAACCGAGCGCCGCTCATCGGCCCGGGCCTCGAGCAGCAGCCTGATCCCGGGATAGCCGCAAGCCTCCAGCCAGGCGCAATGCCTGGCCGCCGTCTCCGGTTCAGGAATAGCCCTTTTGGCGGAATTTACGATTTGGTCGAGGCTCACGCGCATGCGTTAACCCATTAACACTTCGGCTGCGAATGCGACAGGACCACGTCCATTTCATAGGGCCAGCCTCTTTCCGGCCATAAGTCCAGCGCCATATGCCCATTGCCAGAATGTTACGTCATTGTCATACTATCCTGAAATGACAACAGAGGCCGGAAAACCGGACGTGGCATTTTGAGGAAACAATGCGGGGCATTCCGCCCCGGCAGTCAGAGGACAGTCAGCATGAAAAAACTAACATCTACCCAGGAAACATTACGCGCCGCGATGCTTTCGCGCCGCTCGCTGCTCAAGGCCAGCGCCGCCTTGGGTGCCGTAGGTTTTGCCAGCCCGCTTTATGTGAAAAACGCTTTTTCGTCTTCCGGCGAACTCAACCTGCTTATGTGGTCGGACGAATATCCTGATCCGGTAATCCCGAATTTCGAGAAGGCATCGGGCATCAAGATCAACCAGACGCCATTCTCCCAGAACGAAGAGCAGATCAACAAGCTGCAGGCCACGGGCGGCGAAGGCTTTGATCTCTGCTCGCCGACAATCAACCGGGCCCCGCAATACAAGGACCTCAACGTCCTGGCTCCGTTTGATACCAATAAACTGACCAATGTAAGCAACATCCTGCCATCCATGATGGATGGTTCCAACGCGCTCTGGAAATGGGAAGACGGCCTGTATTATTTGCCGCACTGCTGGGGTTCCGAGGCGCTCTCCTATCGCACCGACCTTTACAAGGGCGATCCCACGCAATTGAGCTACGGCTCGCTCTGGGACGAGGGCGTCAAGGGCCATGTTCAGGGCCGTCCGCACTCCTATCTGCTCAGCATCGGCCTGTGGTGGGATGGCACCGGCAAAATGCCGACAAACCGCATGCATGACGCCTACAAGGACGAGGAGAGTTTCAAGAAGATCTGGGATCCGATCCTTGCCTTCGCCATCGAGCACAAGGCGTGGGTGAAGCAGTTCTGGGATTCAGCCGATAACACCAAGTCGGGCCTGATGGAGAACGACGTGTGGATCGGCCTGACCTGGGATGGCCCGCCGCTGTCGCTCAAGAAGGAAGGCAAGCCCGTCAACTATACCGCACCGAAGGAAGGCGCCATTGCCTGGGTTGACGGCGTCTCGCTGATCAAGTCCGCCAAGAACACGGAACAGGCCTATGCCTTCCTGAACTACCTGCACACGCCGGAAGTGTCAGCCGCCGTTGCCGAAGGCTCGGGTTACAACCCGGTCGTCACCGGCGCGGACGCCTTGCTCTCCGATGTTGCCAAGAAGAACTTCCAGGAAGCCTTCCCCGGCGACGCACTCAAGAACCTGTGGCCCTGGCCCGTGGAACCGGCATGGTATGCCGAAATCCGCAGCCAATACGCCGACAAGTTCAAGGCTGCCTGATTTATCGACTTTCAACGACAGAACCGGCCCCGGAGAAATCCGGGGCTGTTTTTTTTAAGGGATTCTTTTGACTCCACTTGAACTGACGGGCAGTTCGGTAGACAGTACGGAAAAGCGGGACACAGAGCCTGCGCGAGGCACAGGGGATATTGGCGCAATGAGTTCAGGTGTTGAGCTTGACCATATTACGGTAAAATTTGGCAACTTCACCGCGGTGAAGGATGCCACGCTGGATATCAAGGGCGGAGAGTTCTTCTCGTTCCTGGGGCCATCCGGCTGCGGCAAGACCACCATCCTGCGCACCGTTTCCGGCTTTCTTGATCCATCCTCCGGCGTGGTCCGCATTGGCGGCGAGGACATGGCCGGAATTGGTCCGAACAGGCGCCCCACCGCGCTGATCTTTCAGAACCTGGCGCTTTTCCCGCTCATGACCGTGTCGGAGAACATCACCTACGGCCTCCGTGTGCGCGGCGTGGACAAGGCGGCGCGGATGAAGCGGGCCGATGAACTTCTCGATCTCATCGCCCTGCCGGACCAGGGCAAGAAACTGGTCAGCGAATTGTCCGGCGGCCAGAAGCAGCGCGTCGCCATTGCCCGCGCCCTTGCGGTGGAGCCCAAGGTTTTGCTCCTTGATGAGCCGCTGTCGGCCCTCGATCTGAAACTGCGTCAGCACATGCGCAATGAGTTGCGCGAAATTCAGAAGCGGGTTGGCATCACCTTCATTTACATCACCCACGACCAGGGCGAGGCGCTGACCATGTCGGACCGCGTGGCCGTGATGAGCGACGGCGAGATTCTGCAAATCGCCGACGGCAAGACCATCTATGATTCGCCGGCAACATCGTTCGTGGCGTCTTTCGTCGGCGAGAATAATCCCTTGCCGGGCCGTGTCACCAAGGCAGCCAAGAATGGCGCCGTGCTAAAGACCGCCTTCGGTGAATTGCGTGGGGCAAATCCGCAAGGGTTGAAGGTAGGCGACAAGGCCATTCTCTTCGTCCGGCCCGAATCCATTTCACTCGGCAAAGGTGCTGCCGATGCCACCATTACCTCGCAGGTCTTGAACGTCGCCTTCGAAGGCAATGCCAGCCATATCTTCATGAAGGGTGCCGGCAAGAAGGACCTGTCGGTGACCGTTGGCCGCCACGGCGGGGCGGAAATCCCCGCCAAAGGTGCCAAGGCTGCCGTCAGCTACGATCCCGGCTACGCCGTGGTTCTGCCGGAAGGGAAGATGGCCCGTGAGTAGGTATTTCATATTCCTGGTTCCGCTGGCGGTCATCGCCGCCTTCTGGCTGCTCTCGCGCCAGGAAGCAAAGCTGGCTCACGACCCCACCCACAAGAGCTTTTTCGAGCGCAATGGCACGGTTCTCGGCATTGTATTTATCAGCCTCGTGACGTTCTGGATGCTGTTCCTGGTGGTGCTGCCCTATCTCTACATGGTGCAGGAGAGCTTCCATCCGCGCCTGCCGCCGATGAAGCGCGGCGGCCCGGAAGATTTCCTGACGATCCAGCAATACAAGTCCTTCTTCGTGGAACCGACCGGCGGAGCCTGGAACACCAACCATATGCTGGCCTTCATTTTCTCAATCCTGACGTCGGTGTTTGTGACGGTTATCAATTTCGCCATCTGCTACCCGCTGGCCTATTACATGGCCCAGGCTGGCTCCATCCAGAAAGTGCGCCTGCTGATGCTCGGCCTCATCGTGCCCTATTGGGTAAATGAAATCCTGCGCGCCTTCTCCCTGCGGCTGCTGCTGGCTTCCAAGGGCCTGATCAACCAGACGCTGATGGGCATAGGCATCATCGACACGCCCATTGATTTTCTCGGCACCAACTCGGGCCTCTATATCGGCCTGTCCTACGCCTACCTGCTGGTCATGGTTTTCCCGCTTTACAACGCCATCGAAAGCCTCGACAAAAACCAGATTGAGGCGGCCCGCGACCTCGGCGCCCCCTGGTGGAAAATCCACCGGGACGTCGTCATTCCCTATGCCAAGCCGGGCATCGCCTCTGGCTGCACCATGGTGTTCATGCTGTCGGCCGGCTCGCTGGCGGCCCCCCAGTTCCTTGGCGGGCCAAACACTCTGTGGTTCACCTCCATCGTCTATGACTTCTTCTTCCAGGCCTTCAACTGGCCGCGGGGCGCGGCCTACGCCTTCATTTTGCTCACCGCCTGCATCATCTTTGTGATGGCGATGCTCAAGCTGTTCAAGGTGGGGCTCGGGGAGGCCATCCGATGAGCTCCAAACTTGTCATGCGGGGAATGATCGGTTTCTACGTCTTTCTCTTCTTCGCCTATCTCTTTGGGCCGCTGGTGGTGATGAGCATTACGGCGTTCAACACGCCAAGCTATCCCCAGGCCTATCCGTTTGAAGCCTTCACGCTCGAGTGGTTTGTGAAGCTGTGGAACCACCGCGCCATGATGGACGGCATCAAGAATTCCATCATCATCGGCCTGGGCGTGGTGGCCATTTCGGTGCCCGTCGGCCTCGCGGCGGCAATCATGATGGGGCAAATCTACCACCGCGCCCGCAGCATGTTTTATCTCGTAACGGTTTCACCGGTGCTCACCCCCGGCGTCATCATCGGCATTTCCACGGTGATCTTCTGGAAGGACATGATGGGCCTCACGGACTTCACCAAGGCCTATTTCTACAAGGGCATCATCCTGGCGATTTTCGGCCAGGCCAGCTTCGTTGCCGCCTATTGCCTGCTCATCATCATGGCGCGCCTGCAGCGCTTTGACCGCTCGCAGGAAGAGGCGGCCCTGGACCTGGGCGCGAGCTTCCCGCAGGTTTTCTGGCATATCCTCGTGCCCTTCCTGAAGCCCGCCCTGGTTTCAGCCTCGGTGATTGCCTTCCTGTCGTCGTTCGAGAACTACAACACCACAACCTTTGCGATCCTTGCGGACAAGACCCTTGTTACGGTTCTGGCCGGTGAGGTGCGGCAAGGAACCACGCCGGCTCTCTCTGCGCTGGCCGTGGTCATCATCGGACTGTCACTTATCGGGGCCATTCTCTATGAGGTCGCCAAGCGCCGGGAAGAGGCCGCCGCCCAGCGGATGCAGGAGCGGGCCCGACTGGCCGAGCGCGGCGAGATCATTGGTGCAAAAACGGTATTGGCGTGAAAGTCAAAAGTCTCGAGACCTTCTGCAACCAATATATTGGGTTTGTGCGGGTCACCAGCGATGACGGAAGCCAGGGCTGGGGCCAGGTTTCAACCTACAATGCGGACATCACCTGTGACATTTTTCACCGCCAGGTCGCCAAGTGGAGCCTGGGCGCCGACGCGCTCGACATCGATGCCCTTGTCACGCTGATTCCGGAACGCGAGCATAAATTCCCCGGTTCCTATCTCATGCGGGCCATCACCGGGCTTGATACGGCCCTCTGGGACCTGCGCGGGAAACTGGAAAAGAAAAGCGTGTGCGAATTGCTGGGCGGAAAGCCGCGGCCGTTTCCCGTCTATGCCTCCAGCATGAAGCGCGGCGAAATCACCCCGGAAGCTGAGGCCGGACGCCTGTCGCGCCTGCGTGATGAGCATGGTTACACCGCCTTCAAATTCCGCGTCGGCAAGGAATGCGGCCATGACGAGGATGAATGGCCGGGGCGCACCGATGCCATTGTTCCCATGGTCCGCAAGGCCCTGGGCGATGGCGCCACCTTGCTGGTGGACGCCAACAGCAGCTACACGCCCAAGAAGGCCATCGAAATCGGCAAGTTCCTCGAGCAGCACGGCGTTGTGCATTTTGAGGAGCCGTGCCCCTATTGGGAATATGGCTGGACCAAACAGGTGACCGACGCGCTGTCATTGGATGTGACGGGTGGCGAACAGGACTGCGATCTCGCCCTGTGGAAATTCGCCATGGAGATGCGCTGTGTAGACGTGGCCCAGCCCGACATCTGCTATCTCGGCGGCCTGTCGCGCACCCTGAAGGTCGTCGAAATGGCGAAAAAGGCAGGCCTTCCGATAACGCCCCATGCCGCCAACATGTCGATGGTCACGGTCTTCACCCTGCACATGATGGGGGCCATTTCCAATGCCGGGCCCTATGTTGAGTTCTCAATCGAGGGCGAAGATTACTATCCTTGGCAGGAGGATTTCTACCGTCCCGCGCTGGTCGCCCGCGACGGCAAGGTGCAAATTCCCGAAGGCCCCGGCTGGGGCGTGGACATCAATCCGCAATGGCTCGACAAGGCTAAGTACCAGAAGTCGGAACTCTAGCTCCAGTTGCCGCGTTCGGCATCCTCGGCCATTTGCGCTGGCGCACGGTGCATGAAGGCATCGGAATGAACCGTGATCTGGGAGCCGTTCAGGTAGGCCACCGAATACATTGCTGGCTCGTCGCTGTAGATCGTGGGAACGGAGCCGTCGACCAGCGGAAGCTGGTGGTTAAGGCCGGGCAGGGCCGAATAGGACATGCCCCGCCACTGGCCGCTGATGGTCCGGTGGGCATGGCCGAAGAAGAGGTGACGCACATTGTGGCCCTTGAGCAGGTCGCCAAATCCATCGCCCTCCTCGAGCGGAATCAGATCCATCAAGGGATGATAAATCTTGAAGGGCGGATGATGCATGAAGATATAGACCGGCGCACCGTTGGCTTTCGCCAATGCAGCCCTTAGCCATGTGCGCCGAGGCTCATCATAAAGGCCGGCGGAGGAGGGGCCCCCCTTCAGGGTATCAAGGAACAGGAAATGCTGCCCCTCCCGGATCAAGCCATGTTGCACGAACCCGCCTTCCAAAGGTCCATTAAAAATCTTCAGGAAGGCGGCGCGATCATCATGGTTGCCAAGCATCAGGTGAACCGGAAGCGGGAATTTTTTCAAACGCTCCTGTAGCGCCCGGTAGGTCTCGGCTTCTCCACGTTCAGTAAGATCTCCGGATATGGCGCAGAACTCTGCGTCCGCATGATACTTCGCGATGTCCGCAAGGCACCGGTCGAGGCGCAAAAATGGATCGAACCCCCAAAGCTTTTGGCCGGGGGGTACGAGGTGAAGGTCGGTGACATGGATGAATTTCATCAGCTCTTCTTTGCTTCATTTCTCAAACGCGAGCCGCGCAGCAATCCCGCCGCATCGACGATCGGGTAGCCCGCCGAAACAATATGCGAATTGATGCGGTGCAGGTCGCGGATCATGTCGACGTAAAGCGCGCTGCGGCGGAGCGCCCCGCGCTTGGTCTGCTTGTCGCTCTTGAAATGCTGGTCCAGCACCGTGTTCTCAAGCTTGCGGAACGCGTCCTTCTGCGCGATCAGCCGTTTGGCGCCCTCGAGGTCGGCGGAACTCAGCACGCCTGTGGCCAGCCTGATATTGTCGTGGATGATCAGGCAAAGATCGTCAAGCGCCGCCTGTTCCTCGATGCTGAATTCAATCGTTTCCTTGGCCTTCGCCTTGATGCGGTCCGCCAGATTGAGATGGATGATGTCGCCGGCATGTTCGAGATTGCTGACATAGAGGGTGATCTCCAAGGCCCGCCTTGCCTCTTCCGAGGAAAGCTGGGTTTGCGTGAGATCGACGAGATAGGACTGGATGGCGTTTTGAAAGGTGTTGAGCCGCTCATCCAGTGCCTTGAGCAGCTTGAGGGTTTCAGTACTCTTCATGCGCAAGGCTGAAAGGGCCGTTTCAAACATCCGGTTGAGCACCTCGCTCATGCGCACGGTTTCGAGCAGCGCATTGGAGAGCGCAATGGACGGCGAATCCAGGGATTTGACATCGAGATAGCGCGGTGCCGCAAGCTGGTCGGCGTCAAGTTTCACGTCGGGCACAAGCTTGATCGCTTGTTTTTCAACAAGTTTGGTGAGCGGCAGGAAAAACAGGCCAATCGCCAGGTTGAGCGCCGCGTGGAAGGCCAGCGCCACGGTGACCGCATCTAGGGGCAGGAGTGCCGCCCAATCGGCAATGCGTTGAATGAAGGCCAGGCCGATAAGGGCCGCAAGGCTCCGGCACATCAGGTTGGCTACCGGGAGCCGCCGTCCCGCCGGCGGGAGGCTGAGAGTGGACGATATGGCAGGCAGCCCACCGCCGAGATTGAGCCCCAGGATGAAGGCAAGGGCCCCGCCAAGTTCGAGGCTGCCATTGGCCACGAAGGAGGCAATCAGCAGGATAACGGCAAGGGTTGAGTGAAAGCCCCAGGCCAGTATGGCGCCGGTCAGGAAGGCCAGCATCGGCTCATGGCCAATGGCCGTCAGCACCGCATGAAACAGGCTCGCCTCGCGCAGCGGCGCCGTTGCCACCGAGATGAGTTGGAGCGACATCAGCATCAGTCCAACGCCGATCATGATCCGCCCGATGTTATGCGGCCGGAACTCGCGCGACACGCTGAAGGTGACGTAGCCCGCAAAAATCAGGATGGGGGAAGCCCACAGCGCAAACGAGCTTCCCGAGGCGAAAAGGGCGGAAACTACCGCGGAGCCCACGTCCGCTCCCAGAAGCACCGCCAGCCCCAGCGAGGTGCCAATGGCCCCGCTGGCCGCAATGCCCGCCACGATCAGGGTCGTTGCCGTGCCGCTGCCCAAGATGGCCGTCGCCATCGCTCCCGAAAGAAACGCCGAACCGCGGTTTCCGAGGCGGACTTCAATGAAATGCTTAAGGCGGTCGCCCCAGGCCCTGAGCACTCCGGTGCGCACCATGCGCACCCCCCAGAGAAGAAGGGCAACACCGCCGAGCAGGTTGATGATAACGAGCGTGCCTGGATTCAATTCAGTTCAACTTGGCCATGGCAAAGACCACGTCTTCACATTGGTGAAGAACTTCATGGCTTCCATAACCCCTTCCTTCACACCATTACCCGAGTCCTTGATCCCGCCAAAGGGCGACATCTCAATACGGTAACCCGGCACTTCCCAGATATTAACCGTACCCACATTGAGGCCCTCGATGAAGCGGGTCATCCGGTTGAGGTCATTGGTGCACACACCCGAGGAAAGCCCGAAAGGCGTGGAATTTGAAATGCGGATCACCTCAGCATCGTCGTCGGGCACCCGGACGATGGGGATGATGGGGCCAAAGGTTTCCTCGAAAACCAGCTCGGAGGTGTGCGGTACGAAGTCCACGGTGATGGGCGGCAGCACGGCCCCCTTGCGGCCCGGATTATAAAGGATTTTGGCCCCTTGTTCGGCGGCCGTGTGGACCCGGGCTTCGAACACTTTGGCGGCCTCTTCATGCACCACGCAGCCCAGATCGGTGGCAGGGTCCATGGGATCGCCGAATTTGATCTTCTTGGCCTTCTCCACAGCCAGCGCCACGAACTTGTCGGCAATCCGGTTCTGCACCAGGATGCGCTTCACCGCCGTGCAGCGCTGGCCGGAATTTCTGGTGGACCCGGCAACAGCCAGCTCCGCCGCCTTGTCCAGATCGCTGTCGCTGAGGTCATTCAGCACAATCAGCGGATCATTGCCGCCAAGCTCCAGGGCGGCCCGCCTGTAGCCCGCCTTGGCAGCGATGAGTTTTCCCACCCGCACCCCGCCGGTAAAGGTAATGACCGCGATATGGGGGTTGGTTACCATCTCGTCGCCAATGTCATCGGGCCAGCCGGTGACCACCTGGAACATTTCCGGCGGCAGGCCCGCGTCATAAAGAATGTCGGCCAGCGCCAGCGCCGTGAGCGGCGTGAGCTCCGTGGGCTTGCACACCACGCAGTTATTCGTGGCAATGGCAGGCGCCACCTTGTGCGACACCATGTTAAGCGGGTGATTGAACGGCGTGATCGCCGAGATCACACCGACCGGGTCGCGCTTGGTGAAAATCTTGCGCGACTTGCCTTGTGGCGTGAGGTCACAGGAAAAAATCTGCCCGTCGTCGAGAATGCAGAGCTGGGCCGCCAGCGAGAACACGTCGTAGGCGCGCCCGCATTCATAAACCGAATCCTTCATGGAAATCCCCAGCTCAAGAGTGAGGACATGGGCAAGGGCATCCCGGCGCTGGCGGATGAGCTCCGCCGACTTGAACAAAATCTGCTGGCGTTCATAGCGCGTAAGCTTCGGCTTGAAGCCGGCGGCGATTTCGAAAGCCCGCGCCGCATGTTCGGCCCGGCCCGCCGGAACCGTGCCGATGATTTCATTGGTGAAGGG
Source organism: uncultured Alphaproteobacteria bacterium (assembly GCA_963773295.1). Lineage (GTDB taxonomy): Bacteria > Pseudomonadota > Alphaproteobacteria > Rhizobiales > Aestuariivirgaceae > Aestuariivirga. The sequence continues at coordinate 172,848 of CAVZAJ010000012.1, read as the reverse complement.
ATAATGCACCGGCACAACGCCATCGGCTGACACTTTCTTGCCGCCAATGCGCATGCTTTCGGTGATGACGGTGCGGGTCATGTCAGGCCTCGATAATGCAGTTGCAGCCGATGAAGAAGGCATCGAAATTGCGTAAAGGTTTCGGCAGGTCTTGGGTCTTGCGGTTCACGATCACCGGAATGGTCTGCTCCGTGAGGCCGCCATGGGAGCGCAGCGGCTCATTCAATCCGGACAAGTCATGCCGCGCCCGGCTGGTGCCGATCACTTTCGATCCCGTGCTCCCGCCCGATACGACAATGATGTCGCCCATGCGGTCCTCCGGCAGTTCAAAGCGGGCGCAACCCTCAGTGCGGTCAAGAACCACATCAATGCCAGGCTGGTTTTTAATGAATGCCGATGCCTCCTCGACCGGAATCCCTTTGACATAGACCGTTGCAAAGGAGCCAAGCGCGCCATGATGCTGCACATAGGGATCGGTGATAGGCAAAATGACCTTGGTCGTGCCCGCGCCAAAGTTCTTGTCCAGCGAATCCTGCAGGTAAATCACATCGGGCTCGCCGCTGGGCAAATGCTTGGCCTTCATGCCATGATCGGCAACGACCACCACGATGGCGTCCTGCGCATCAAGCCGGCCGAGATAGCCATCCATCATCCTGTAAAAGCTGTTGGCGCCCTTCGAACCCGGCGCATACTTGTGCTGCACATAGTCTGTGGTGGAGAGATACATGAGATCAGGCTTCATGGATGCCAGCAGCTTGACGCCTGCCGCAAATACAAACTCCGAAAGCTCCGCCGAATAAACCTCCGGCACGGCCATCCCGACCATCTCGCAAACGCCTTCAATGCCGTTGTCCTTCAAACTGGCCTTGTCGGCATGTTCGGAAGAAAAGGCGACCGCGGTTCCGTCGAAAGCCAGGCCCTTGCCGAGCAGCAGGCGCAGCTTGTCCTTGGCCGTGATCACGGCGATCCTGGCGCCGGCCTTCTGGAACTTTTCGAAAATGGTGGGCGCCCGCAGCCACTTGGGGTCGTTCATCATCGTCTCAAGCCCGGTTACCGGATCAATGAGATAGTTTCCGCAGATGCCGTGAACCGCCGGCGGCGAGCCGGTGACGATGGAAAGATTGTTGGGATTGGTAAAGCTCGGGATCACACAAAGCCCGCGGGTATTTTCCCCCTTGGCAATCATCTTCTTCAGGTTTGGCATCAGCCCTTCGGCCATGGCCATTTCCATGTAGTCCGGCTCGCTGCCATCGCAGCAGATGACCACGAGGGGAGCCTGCGGCCAGGCATAGTCGCGGCCGTTCACGGAAACGCTTTTGCTGCCGGATTTCATCGCGCTATCGGGGTGAAATCCTTCACCCCCATTTCGCTCATCACCTCGCGAACGGCCTCAAGGGCGGCGGCAATGACGCGCTCATCAATCTGGCCGATGGTTCCGATGCGGAAGCTTGGGCGCTTGGTCAATTTTCCCGGGTAAATCGTAAAGCCGCGCACCCGCAGCGCCTCGTAAAATTGCTCAAAATGAAAATTGAGGTCGCGCGGGGTAAGAAAGGTCTGAATGATCGGTCCGGCCAAAGCTTCCTCCAGCAGTGTCGAAAATCCCATCTGGGTCATGCCGGCGACAAGCGCCTTGGCGTTGCGGGCGTAACGCGCCCCGCGCCCCTCGACGCCGCCTTGCTGTTCATGCTCCTTCAAGGCCTGATCGAAGGCAACCAGCGCATGGGTGGGCGGGGTGAAGCGGAATTGCCCATTGGTCTCCAAACCGCGCCACTGCTCGAACAGGTCAAGCACGATGGAATGGCTGGCGCCGGCCGAGGCTTCCAGCAGGTCGCGCTTCACCACCACGTAGGAAAAGCCGGGAACGCCCTCCAGGCATTTGTTCGAGGACGAGACCATCACGTCGATATTCTGTCCCACCATGTGGAGCGGCAGGGCCCCGAACGAGGACATGGCATCCACCATGAAAACCTTGTCATGCAGCTTGACCGCTTGCCCGATTTCTTCGATGGGGTTCACGATGCCCGAGGTCGTCTCGCAATGCGCCATCCAGACATGGCTGATGCTCCTGTCCGCGTCCAGCATGGTGACAACTTCTTCGACTGTTGGAACGGCGCTGTCGCCCTTGTCAATCTTGAAAAAGGGCCTGCCAATGCGTTCGAGGATCTGCGCCGCCCGGTCGCCATAGGCGCCATTGGCAACCACCAGCGTCTTGCGCCGCTTGTCCGGGCACAGGCTGCCCAGCGCTGCCTCGATGGCAAAGGTGCCCGATCCCTGCATGATGACGCATTCATAGCGCCCGTCGCAATTGGCCAGTTGCAGGATGCGCTTGCGGATATCGCCGACGATTTTGCGGAATTCCACATCGCGCGAGCCCCAATCGGCCAGCATGGCGAGCTTCACCGTGCGGGATGTCGTCAGCGGGCCGGGGGTCAGCAGGTACGGCATGTCCTCCTGGCCTTCAGGGCCGGGGAATTGCGGCTTGTAGGGTTGCGTCTTCGCATTCATTCAAGGGCTCCGTGTCGGCCGTTCACCATAAGCATTGGCCATTTTTGCGCAAGCGGATCAAGCACCAGACCTAGCTGAGTCTGGCGGCCAGAACCACGCCAATGTTCTGCCGGTGAATGGCCTCGTAGGGCTCGAAGAGATTGACCCAACCTGCCTCAAGCGGGCCGGCGATGATGTCGCGGAGCGGCTTGCCGCGCAGGTCCGGTTCGGCCACGCAGCGCTTAAGCATGCGGATATATTGCTGGTTGGCGCGGATCAAGGTTTTCTCATAGCCGCCAAGGGCGATGATCTCGGGATCGCCGTGATTCGGCAAAATGCGTTCCGGATTCAGCGCCCAAAGCCGGTCCAGGTCGGCCAGGTGGATGTCAAAATTCTCCGGTTCCCCCACATAGGTCACCGTATCTTCCAGCGTATCGCCGGCCAGCAATATGCGATCGGAAGCCAGCCAGAGAACCGTCGCATCGTCACTGTGAATGTTGGCTTCAATCAGCTCTATGGTGAGCTTGCCTACCCGCAGTTGCGTGCGCCCCTCAAAAGTCTGGGTGGGAAGAATGAGCGGCTTGATGACCGGCGGCCCGGAAGACTCGCCGCATTCGATCGCCGATTTGCGCCGTGTGAGATGATCCAGGGTGCGTTTGTTGGAAATGACCTTGCAATCGGCGAAGGCCGCGGTTCCCGCCACATGGTCGAGATGCCAGTGGCTGAGCACCACCGTGAAATTCTTCACGCCCGCCTCGGCAAGCGTTTTCCGGATGAACGTCGCATGCTCGACCGAAATATGCGTGTCATAGACCAGCCCATCTTCGCCATCGACGATGGCATAGCTGGCGATGCCCAGTGAAAGCGCTCCGTCATCCACCCAGTTTTCCCCTTCCGCAAAGCGGTAGCCTTCAACCCGGCCGTCGTAGAAGGCATAAATGTTCGGGGCGGGGCGCAAAACCCGCAGGTGTGCTGTCATTGAGATTCTCTCGCCAGGCTGGAGCAGCCTTATGGCAGAAAAAACCCGTCTGGCAAACCGGCCCGAATACTGCGATAACTGCGGGTCTTGGCCATTCAGGGGAAACAAAAATGACATTCGGTTATGGTCTCTTAGCGCTCGTCGTCGCCGTCGCAGGCTATCTGGTCTACGCCTACAATGCCCTTGTCAGTAACAAGAACCTGGTGGCCGAAGGCTGGAGCGGCATTGACGTGCAACTGCGCCGCCGCGCCGATCTCATTCCAAATCTCATCGAAACCGTGAAGGGCTACGCGGCCCATGAGGACAAGCTGTTTCGCGATATTGCTGACCTGCGCGCCAAGAGCATTGCGGGTGGTTCGGTTGGCGAGCAATCGGTGGTGGGGCAAGCCATGACGGCCGCCCTTGGCAAGCTGTTCGCCGTGGCCGAAGCCTATCCCGAATTGAAAGCCGACGCCAATTTCCGTGATTTGCAGGACAAGCTTGCCGCCACCGAAGACGAAATCCAGCTTTCACGCCGCTACTACAACGGCGCGGTGCGCAATCTCAACACCATGATCCAGTCCTTCCCCAGCAACTTCGTCGCCAACTTCTTCAAGTTCACGCCAGGCCGAATTCTTCGAAATTGGCGATGCGGCGGCCCGCGAAGTGCCAAAAGTCGATTTCAAGAAATAGCAAGGGCCATGCGTGCCTTCTTCTTTGCGCTCGTAGCGCTCGTCATCCTCAATTCCGCGGTTCAGGCCGAAGAGCGCATTGAACAGTTCACCAGCGACGCCCGGGTGAACGTGGACGGCTCCGTTGACGTGACCGAGACCATTTCGGTCAATGCCGAAGGCCGCCAGATCCGGCGCGGCATCTTTCGCGATTTTCCCACGACCTATACGGACCGGAACGGCCTGCGGGTGGTTGTGGGCTTCGAGGTGACCGCGGTGAAGCGCGACCGGCAGGCGGAACCCTACACGATTGAAGGGCTGGCCAACGGCAAGCGCATCCGCATCGGAAGGGCCGAGGTATTTCTCGATCCCGGCATTCATGTCTATGAAATACAGTATAAAACCACGCGCCAGCTTGGATTTTTCGCCGATTATGATGAGCTTTATTGGAATGTCACCGGCAACGGCTGGACCTTTCCCATTCAGGCCACAACCGCGGTTGTGCGGCTTCCGCCGGGTGCCAGAATCCTCCAGCATGCTGCCTATACCGGCTATCAGGGCGAAAATGGCCACGATTTCAAGGTGTTCGCCGCCACCGGCAACGAATACCGCGCCGTAGCCACCCGGAACCTTGCCCCGGGCGAGGGCATGACCGTGGCCGTGGCCTGGCAAAAAGGCATTGTTGCGGCCCCCAGCCAGGCGCAGAAATATTCCTGGTTCCTGCGCGACAACGCCGGAGTCTTGGGCCTTGCGGCAACGCTTCTCGGCGTCGCGCTGTTTTTCTATTTTGCCTGGGTGAAAGTGGGGCGCGATCCTCCACCGGGTGTGATCGTGCCGCTCTTCCGGCCGCCCCCGGCCCTTGGCCCCGCCGGCTCCCGTTTCATCTGGAAGCAGCGTTATGATCAGAAGGCTTTTGCCGCCGCCCTGGTGGGGCTTGCGGTCAAGGGGCGCTTGAAAATCGCCGACAGTGACGGCGAATTCAAGATCAGCAAGCTGGCCGGTCCGGGAACCGCCCTCACCTCGGCGGAAAGCGCTCTCCTCAGTTCAACGCCATCCGGCACCACCGAACTCGAAAAGTCCAATCATGTCGCAATCAGCATGATGAAGCGGTCTCTGGAAAATGCCCTCAAGCTGGAATTTGAAGGCTCGGTTTTCGTCCGCAACATTGGCTGGTTCTGGGTGGGGGCCGGGCTTTCAATCGCCGGGCTGGTGATTTCGGCCCTTTTGCTCCCCGAGAGGGACAGCTTCGTGGGGCTTTTCGCGGCCGGCTGGTCCGGCATCTGGTGGGGTGTGATTCTGACCATTGCCTGGAGTTCCATCAAAGGCGTCATCAATAGCCGCGGCGTGCTTGCAAAATTCGGTTCCGCCGCCTCGCTTCTCTTTTTAATTCCCTTTGGCATCGCCGGCGTGGCGGTTCCCATTGTTGCGATTTTCTCCGAAGCGCTGTCGCCGGGCATCGTGATGCTTGTCGGCACCGCAATCGGCCTCGGGATTTTGAACGTCCTGTTCTACAATCTGCTGAGCGCCCCCACTGTTGCCGGCCGCCAGGTTCTCGATCAGCTCGAAGGTTTTCGCATGTATATGAAAACCGCCGAGGAAGAGCGCCTCAAAATTCTAAACCCGCCGGAAAAGACACCGGAACTGTTCGAACGCTATTTGCCCTATGCCCTGGCGCTCGATTGCGAGAATGAATGGAATGCCAAGTTCACCGCCGTGCTGGCCGCCGCTGCCTTGGCGGGCGCCGCGGCGCCCGATCTGGTATTCCGGCAGCAACTGGAATTCCCGAGATATGGGCGGCTTCACCGAAAGCCTGGGCTCCAGCCTGGCGGCAAGCGCTGCCTCGGCCTCGCAGGCACCGGGATCAAGTTCAAGTTCCGGCGGCGGCTTCTCCGGTGGCGGCGGTTCATCGGGCGGCGGTGGCGGCGGCGGTGGCGGCGGCGGCTGGTAGACCTAGTTTGCCTCCAGTTCTTCCTTCAGCATTTCAAGTTCCAGCCACTGCTCCTCCGCTTGAGCTATTTCCACCTTGGCTTTCTGGTGACGCGTCATGGTTTTTTCAAAGGCTCCTGGGATCACGCGCGAAAAGCTCCGGGTCGGCAAGCTTCGTTTCAAGCCTGGCGATCTCGTCGTGCAGGGAAGCCATTCTGGCCGGCAGCGTTTCAAGCGCATGCTTGTCCTTGAATGTCAGCTTGCGCCGGGCCTGCGGTTTTGCCGGTTGCCCAGGCGAAACGGACCGTTCACTTCCTGAAGCTTTTACACTGCGCGCATTTACGCCGGTGCCGCGCTGGACCACCATGTCCGAATAGCCGCCCGCATATTCCGTCCACTTTCCATCACCCTCGAACATCAGGATGCTTGTGGCCACGCGGTCGAGGAAGTCGCGGTCATGGCTCACCAGCAGGATTGTTCCCTGATAGTCGCCGAGCATCTCCTGCAGCAGGTCAAGCGTCTCAAGGTCAAGATCGTTGGTGGGCTCATCCAGCACCAGGAAATTCGAAGGCTTGGCCAGTTCCCGCGCCAGGATCAGCCGCGCCCGTTCCCCACCGGACAAAACCGACACCGGGGTCCGCGCCTGTTCCGGCCGGAACAGAAAATCCTTCATGTAGCTTGCCACATGGCGCGTCTCGCCATTGATGGTCACCGATTGGCCGCGGCCCGCCGTGATCACATCAGCCAGCAGCGTATCGGGATCAAGGCTTTGGCGGCTTTGGTCGAGGGTTACCACTTGCAGGTTGGTGCCAAGCCGCACTGATCCGCCATCAGGATCCATGACGCCGGTGAGCATTTTGATCAGCGTGGTTTTGCCCGCTCCATTGGGCCCGACGATTCCAAGCCTGTCGCCGCGCAGCATCAGCAGATCGAGATTGGCAACAATCGCCCGCTCACCGAAGGATTTGGAGATCTTCTTGGCTTCGACAACCAGCCGGCCCGAAGCGTCGCCGCTTGAGGCCGTGAGCCTGACATTACCGAGGTTGCCCACATGCTCCCGCCGCTCCTTGCGCAGCGTTGAAAGCAGGGCCACCCGGCGCATGTTGCGCTTGCGCCGCGCCGTAACACCATAGCGCATCCAGTGTTCTTCCGTGGCAATGCGCTGCGCCAGTTTCTGCTGCTCGATGTCCTCCTGCTCCAGAACCTGGTCGCGCCAGGCCTCGAACTCCGAAAAGCCGCGGTCCATTCGTTTCGATGCACCGCGATCCAGCCATAGCGTGCGGTTCGAAAGCGCTTCGAGAAAGCGCCGGTCATGGCTGATCAGGATGAAAGCGCCGCGTGATGCCTTGAGTTCATTTTCCAGCCACTCGATGGCGGGCAGGTCGAGGTGGTTAGTCGGTTCATCAAGCAGCAGAATATCCGGGTCCGGCGCCAGCGTCCGCGCCAAAGCTGCGCGGCGCATTTCTCCGCCCGAAAGCCTTTCGGGTTTTTCATCACCCGTCAGGCCCAACTCGGTAAGATAATGCTTGCAGCGGTAGGGATTGTCCGTGGGACCCAGACCCGCCTCGACATACTCCAGCACCGTTGCAAAATTTCCGAAGTCCGGCTCCTGCGGCAGGTATCTCACTGTCGTTCCCGGCTGCAGCCAGCACTCGCCGCCATCGGGCTCGACCAGGCCCGCCGCGATCTTCAAAAGCGTTGACTTGCCCGAACCATTGCGCCCCACCAGGCAGATGCGCTCGTCATCGGCCAGCATGAGTTCTGCTCCCTCAAGCACCGGCTTGCCGCCAAACGTGAGGTGGATGTCTTGCAGATTGAGGAGGAGTCTAGCCATGGCAGGGGCTGGTTAGCCGATTGTCGCTAACCCCTCAAGTAAGCCCTGATCTCCGCCGGGGCCGTGGCGGCAAAGAACTGTTTCGTCGGCAAAACCTGGGAAATCCGTCCATTTTGCACAAAGGCAACCCGCGAAGCCGCGTGCTTGGCGTCTTCCGGCTGATGCGTGACCATAAGAACCGTCAGTTTCCGTTCCTTTTGAATTTCCCGGATGAGATCCAGCATGTCGCGCCGCAGCGCCGGCCCCAGCGCCGTAAAGGGCTCATCCAGCAGCAACACCGGCTTGTCCCGCACCAGGGCGCGGGCAATGGCGATGCGCTGCCGTTCGCCGCCTGACAATTCCGTTGGCTTGCGCGCCCTGAAGTCCGTAAGCCCAACCCGCGCCAGCGCCGCGTCAACCCGTGCGCGCTGTTGCGGGTCGAGCTTCAGGTCCGGCGAAATGCCCAGCGCCACATTGGTCCACACATCGAGATGGGCAAAGCTGTTGTGATCCTGAAAGATCATGCTCACCGGGCGCTGGTCCGGCGCCACACCTTCCATATCGACCCCGCCAATCGAAATTCGACCCGAGACGGGATCATCAAATCCGGCAATCAGCGAGAGCAGGGTGGACTTGCCGGCCCCGCTCGGCCCGATGATTCCCACAAGCTCGCCCTTTGTGACCTGCAGGTCAAAATTCATCACCATGTCTTCATAGCGAAAGCCGGCGTTCTCAAGCGTGATCATGGCTTTGGCTCCATTTCTGGGCGAGGGTTATTAGGGCAAAACAGAAAACCGCCAGCACCAGCGCCGTTCCCGCCGCATCATTCATCCGGTAGTTGCCCATCTGCCGGAAGATCAGGGCGGGGAGCGTGACCAGCCTGTCGCTGCCAAACAGCGTGATCGCCGAAAGATCACCCAACGAAACAATGACAGCCATCAGGAAAGCTAGCCCCAAAGGTTTGCGAAGCACTGGCAGATCAATAAGCTCAAAACGCGCGAAGCCTCTTAATCCAAGACTTGAACAAAGCCGGTCATGCCGTTGAACCGAGTCGGTGATGGCCGGGTAAAGCGGTGACCAGACGAAGGGCAGGGCCATAAGGGCATTAAGAATAATCACCAGGAAAATCGCATAGCGGCTTATATCGGCAAGCGGGCTGAGGGTCACAAACCAGCCCGTGGCCAAAACGGCAGGCGGCATGATCAACGAAGCGAGGCAGGCAAGCGTTATAGCGGATTTCAGAAGCGCGTGCGGTTGTCTGGCCGCCGTTTCCGCAAGCACCCATCCCAACGCAATGCTGAGGCTTGCCGAGGCGAGGCCAATCAGCAGGCTTGTGGCCGTCGCCCACAGCAACGATCCATCCGGGCGAATGTTGCCAATACCGGAAAGAACAACGCTCAGGATGGGCGGCACGACGATCACGCTGGCCAAGGCGATCGCCAGGCCATCCCTAGCCTTCGAGAAACCTGATCTGCCATCCCAGCGCCGGGTCCTGCCAAGTGTCGGTGGAACCACTTGGATTTCACGCGCAAACTGGCCCGCGACAAGAACCAGAAGGCCACAGGTCACGAGTTGCGCCAACGCCAGAATGGAAGCCCGCGCCGGGTCAAAATCCAGCCGCAACGACTGGTAGATCGCCACCTCAAGCGTGGTCGCCTGCGGGCCGCCGCCAAGGATGAGAACGACCGCAAAGCTCGCCGTGCACAGAAGAAAGATAAGGCTGGCAATGCCCGCAATCGCCGATGATAGCTGCGGCCATTCAATGAAGCGGAACACCTGCGCGCTGCTGAAATTCAGCTGCCCCGCCAGGCGGAAATTTTCCGCCGGAATGGCTTCCAGCCGCGTCAGCATGAGGCGCACCGCAAGCGGCATGTTGAAGAACACATGGGCCAGCAGAATTCCCGTGAGGCCATAGATGGAGAACCGGCCGCCAAAGGGGCCGCTGTTGCCATAAACCCCGACAATCCCGAGAATGGCAACGATGGCGGGCAGGGCAAGCGGGAGGGAGAAGATCTTGAGCAAAGCCTCCCGGCCGAAGAACTGCCGCCGCGCCAGGGCGAGCGCCACGGGCAAGGCAATGACGACCGACAGCAGCGTTGAAAGAAACGCCTGCTTCAGCGTGAAGGCCACCACCCGTGGCAGATAGTCATCAAAATGGAAGGCTTGCCCGAAACCAAGCCAGAGCAGGGGCAGGAACCCAAGGGCAACCGCAGCCAGAATAAATCCGAGTGCCGTTGCCAATGTAAGGTTCCTGAACATCATTTGCTCATTGCATTCAACCACTCATCCAGCCAGGCGCGGCGGTTCTTGAAAACCTCGTCCGGTGAAATGAGCAGCGTCCTGGCAGGGACAACGAGTTTGCCAAAGGCGTCGGGCAACGCGGTGTCCGTGGCGCCTGCTGGCAGCATCCAGTTGGTGGTGGGGATGATGTCCTGAAAGGCCGGCGTCATCATGAAGCCCAGGAATTTCTGCGCCAGCGCTTTTTCCGGTGAGGCCTCGATCAGGCCAGCCACTTCGATCTGAAGATAATGGCCTTCGCTGAAGGAAGCCGCCTGATAGCGTGCGGTATTTTCCGCCACCATGTGATAGGCGGGCGATGTCGTATAAGACAAAACCATCGGCGCTTCGCCCTTGGTGAACAGCCCATAAGCCTCGCTCCAGCCCGGCGTAATTGTCAGGATGCGCGGTTGAAGTTTTTTCCACTGCTCCGCCGCCTTGTCGCCGTAAACCGCCTTCATCCAAAGCAGAAAGCCAAGGCCGGGAGTTGACGAACGCGGATCTTCCAGAACGATTTTCTGGGCCGGATCGCCGTTCACAAGTTCGTCGAGGCTCTTTGGCGGAGAGGTCATTTTCTCCGTGTCATAGATCACCGAAAAATGCGCGTAGTCATAGGGCATGAAATAATCGTCGCTCCAAGCCTGTGGCGTCTTGGCGAGTGCCTTGTCCACCCCATGCTTGCCGAACAACCCGGTTCCGGTGGCTTCCGCCGTCAGGCTGGTATCAAGGCCCAGAACGAGATCGGCCTTGGTATTGGCGCCTTCCAGTTTTAGCCGGTTAAGCACGGCGACCCCGTCACCCAGCGCTACCCATTCAATGCTGCAGCCGCAGGTCTTCTCGAAAGTCGCCGCGATTTTGGCCCCCGGGCCCCATTCGGTGATGAAGCTTTCATAGGTGTAGATCGTCAACGTCTCCCTGGCCTGTGCCAAGGAAGCGAAAATGACGGAAGCGATAATTGTGCTGATAAGTCTTAGCATAATACCTCCAATCAGTTTCGGATGGAGGCAGGGAACGAGGGAAATTCCAAGTTCCGCTCGCAATCCCTCCGCCGGCATAATCCGGATCAGGTTCAGCGGGTTGGAGCGGAAAGCTCCTCTCAGCCACGTGAAAGAATGGCACCCCGTTGAGAGCAAAATCAGACCTAAACTTATGGGCGTGATCTTTCAAGCTGTTTTTGCTACATGGCTGGCATGTCCCGGTTTGCCATCCTCCTCGGCGGCGCCCTTGCGGTCACGCCTCGCCTGCGCCGGCAAATCGCCGGAGCCCGCGCTATTGCCGCCGACAGCGGCATGAAACATGCCCGCGCCCTGGGGCTTATGCCGGAGCTTTGGGTGGGGGATTTTGACTCCTCGGGCGCGGAACTCGTGCGGGACTATGCCCTTGTGCCGCGCCAGACCCACTCCGCCGACAAGGATGCCACCGATGGCGAAATCGCCGTGCGCCAAGCGCTTCGCTTGGGCGCAAGCGAGATCATCTTGATCGGCGGCCTGGGCGGCCAAAGCGATCATGCCACCTCCCATCTCGGCTTGGCGCTGCACTTGGCCAAGTCCGGTCATAAATCCTTCATTTCCAATGGCAACGAGGAAGCCTATCCGCTCATCGCCGGAACCTATGAATTTGATTTCGGTCCGCAAAGCCGGCTCAGCATCGTGCCGTGGAGCGACATCACCGGGCTCAATCTTACCGGCGTGAAATGGCCCCTGAAGGACAAGGCGTTAACTCTTGGCACCAGCTTCACCATGTCGAATGTCGCGCTCGGTCCCGTGAAACTGTCGTTTACCTCGGGCATTGCCATTGCCTTCGCCTTTCCAACGCAGACGGACTGACATGCAAGTTACCATCGGACATTTGAATTGGCGCGGCGAGGGCGTGGGCGACGGCCAGACATTTCGCAATGTGCTGGCTGGCGAAACCGTGGACACGGCAACCGGACTAGTTCTTCAGTCTTCTCCCGAACGCATCGCGCCCTTCTGCAAATACTACGTCAAATGCGGCGGCTGCCAGTTGCAGCATTGGCAGCAGGTTCCTTACCAGGAATGGAAACGCAATCTCATCGCAACTGCTCTTGAAAAACGGGGGATCAACTTTCCCGTGGGCGGCGTCATCGATGCCCACGGAGCAGGGCGCCGCCGTGTGAGCCTTCATGTCAGGCGCGAAGGTGGCGTTGTACTTGCCGGCTTCATGGCGGCCCGCAGCCATGATCTCATCGACATAGACCAATGCCCCATCCTCGTTCCCGACCTGCGGAATGCAACTGATATCGCCCGCAAGCTCGGCGCGAAGCTGGGCGATTGCGATGTCTCGCTTACGGCAGCCGACAACGGCCTTGATGTTTCAATCAAGGCGGAACGTCGAATTGCCGATGCGCAAATGCCAAAGTTGGCAGCCCTCGCGGGCGAATTGAATTTGGCGCGGCTGAGCATCAACGGAAACTTGGTCGCAACCCGTGCTGTTCCGGTTGTCTCCATCGGCAAGGCCCTTGTACAACTGCCACCGGGATCATTCCTGCAAGCCACAACAGCCGGCGAGGATGCCCTGGCAAATCTGGTGCTGGTGTCATTGGGAAAATCAAAATCCGTGGCCGATCTTTTCTGCGGTGTTGGCCCCTTCGCCCTGCGCATCGCGGAACGCGCCAAAGTTACAGCCATCGACAGCGACAAGCCGGCCATCGCCAGCCTGGCTCAGGCGGCCCGCCTCACCACCGGCCTCAAGCCGCTGAAAGCCCAAGTGCGCGATCTCATGCGCGAGCCGTTGGTGGCCAATGAGTTGAAAGAATTTGACGCCGTGGTTTTCGATCCGCCCCGCGCCGGCGCCGAGGCACAGGCCAGGCAATTGGCAAAATCAGCAGTGAAGACAATCGTCGCCGTCTCTTGTGACCCCGCGAGTTTTGCCCGGGACGCGGAAATCCTGGTGGGCGGCGGCTACAAGCTGAAATCTCTCACCGCCGTGGACCAGTTCAAATGGACCTCCCACGTGGAGATCGTGGGAAGTTTCAGCCGTTAGTCCTTGGCGCGCTCCACATAGGAACCGTCGGCGGTTTCAACCACGATGCGGGTGCCCGAAACGATGTGGGGCGGAACGAGCGTGCGCACACCGTTGGAAAGCAGGGCGGGCTTGAACGAAGACGAGGCCGTCTGGTTCTTGATTGCAGGTTCCGTTTCCGTAATTTCCAAAGTCACGCGCTGCGGCAATTCGATGGAAATCGGCGCGCCGTTGAACAGCGCGATCTGGCATTCCATGCCTTCCTGCAGGAAAGGCGCGGCATCGCCCACCATGTCTTCATGCAGGCTGATCTGCTCGAAGCTTTCCGGATTCATGAACACGTACAAGTCGCCATCCTTGTAGAGATAGCTGTGCGTCACGGTTTCCACGAAGGCCCGCTCCATGGCGTCCGTTGTTTTGTAGCGCACCACGGTTTTGACCCCGTCGGAGATGCGCCGCATGTCGATGGTGGTCGTGGGGGTGCCCTTGCCGGGATGCATGCTTTCGGACTTGAGGACGACGTAAAGCTTGCCATCCTCATGTTCGATGACATTGCCCTTGCGGACGCCGCTTGCGATAACCTTGACCACTGTGTGAAACTTTCATGAATTGCTGATTTGAGTTGGCGGGGGTATTAGCAGCACCCGGAGATTAAGCCAACCCCTTAAGGATAGCCTGTAAATGCCGTGGTTTTCGCCCGAAAAGCACAAGGACAGACGGCCCTTTCTGCTGGCGCGGAACCGCATTATGGCGGGCTTTCGCCAATGGTTCGACGAACGGGGGTTTCTGGAGGTCGATTGCGCCGCCTTGCAGGTCTCGCCCGGCGCTGAAACCCATCTCCATGCCTTTGCAACGGACCTGATCCAGCCCGACGGCAGCCAGGTCCGCCGCTATCTCCACACCTCGCCGGAATTTGCCTGCAAGAAGCTGCTGGCGGCAGGTGAGACCCGCATTTTCAACCTGGGCCATGTCTACCGGAACCGCGAGCGCACGCCCACCCATTCCCCGGAATTCACCATGCTGGAATGGTACCGGGCCAATGAGCCCTATGCCGCCGTCATCGAGGATTGCCTCGCCCTGGTAAGACTGGCCGCCGAGGTTTCGGAGACGAAACAGTTCACCTGGCGCCGCAGGCAGGTTGATCCCTTTGCGGAAGCTGAATGGCTCAGCGTTGCCTGGGCTTTCAAGAAATTTGCCGGCGTTGATCTGCTGGCGACCCTCAATGGAAATGCATCAGACCGCAATGCTCTCGCCAGGCAAAGCCCCGTGCAATTCACCGACGGGGATTCCTGGTCCGATATTTTCAGCCGCATTCTGGTGGAAAAAATTGAGCCCCGTCTCGGCAATGGCGCAGTCACGGTTCTTTACGAATATCCCGCCGCCGAAGCCGCGCTCGCCCGCGCCTGCAGCCATGACCCCCGCGTCTCCGAGCGTTTCGAGCTCTATGCCTGCGGTGTCGAACTCGCCAATGGCTTTGGCGAACTAACCGACCACGTCGAGCAGCGCCGCCGTTTCGAAGCCGAAATGAACCTGAAGGAAAAACTCTACGGCGAGCGCTATCCGATAGATGAGGACCTGCTCGAAGCCCTGCGCCTCATGCCGCCCGCCTCGGGCGTCGCCCTCGGACTGGACCGCCTGATCATGCTGGCAACGGGGGCGACACGCATCGATCAAGTGCTGTGGACGCCGGTCAGCTAGCAAATATAGTTTTGTTTCTCATCATGACCGGATTTGATCCGGTCATCTTCTTTCGGGGGATGCGGAGATGGCCGTGTCAAGCACGGCCATGATGAGAAGAGGGGGAGCCTATCCCAATCCCTTCGCCGCCAGCACCTGCTTGATGCTCTTGGCCATCTTGTCCACCATCTCAATCAGTTCCGCATCGGTGGAATTATAGGGCGGCGCCAGAATGACCACGTCGCCGTTGATGCCATCGACATTGCCGCCGACCGGATAACAGATCAACCCGTTGGCCAGCGCCTGCTGCCGCACATGCATGAAGAGTTTCAAGGAACCGTCAAAGGGCTTCTTGGTCTTGCGGTCGGCCACCAGTTCCGTGGCGATGAAGTGCCCGCGGCCGCGAATGTCGCCCACCGCCTCCACCCCGGACAGCGCCGCGGCGATCATTTTCTTCAGCTTCGGTTCATTGGCGCGGACCTTGGCAACGAGTCCTTCGCGCGCCACGATTTTTTGAACCGCTACCGCGGCAGCGCAGCACGCCGTATGGCCGGTGAAGGTGTGGCCCGTCATCGGCGCGCCATGCATTCGCATGATGGGCTCCGCCACCCGGTCCGAATAGATTGCAGCGCCCAGCGGCAGGTAACCCGCTGCCAGGCCCTTGGCCACCGCCATGATGTCCGGCTCCACCCCGTCCGTTTCCAGCGCCCGCCAGGTGCCGCAGCGGCCCGCCCCGCTCATCACTTCATCGGCAATCATCAGCACGCCATACTTGTCACAAATCTCGCGCACCCGTTTGGCGTAGCCGGCGGGCGCCGGAACGCAGCCGCCCGCCGCGCCCACCACCGGTTCAAAAATAAACGCCGCGATCTTGTCGGGCCCCATGCGCAGAATTTCATCTTCAAGTTCCTGGGCGCAGGCTTCGCCCACATTGGCGGCAATGGGCCGGTAGGCATTGGCCGGAGACAGGCGTGACACTTCGAGAAGCGATCCTTCAAAAGCCGCCTTCCGCTCGAGGAAACCGGACACCGACAAGGCCCCCAGCGTGTTGCCATGCCAGCTTCGTTCGCGCGCGATGAACCGCCTGCGGCTCATCTCGCCCCTGGCCGCGTGATATTGCAGCGCCAGCTTGAGGCAGCTTTCAACCGCTTCCGAACCGCCGGTCACATAGACCACATGCTTGAGGGTGCCGCCGCAAACCCCGCGGATGATCTCGGTCAATTCCTCCAGCGCATCGGTGGTGAAATTATAGCGGTAGCCATGGGCTATGCGGTCCAACTGCGATTTGATGGCCTCGTTCACTTCCGTATTCGAATGCCCGATGCAATAAACCGCCGGCCCCCCCGAACCATCGATATACTGTTTGCCATCCACATCATGGAGATAGCTGCCTTTGGCCCAGACGACCTTGGGCAGGGAACCGGTGGAATGGATATTTGGGGGAAGGGCAGGCGCGGCAGTCATGTTCAAATCCATCTTGCAATGCGGGGTGGCTTCATGCCGTACTAGCAGAAACGAGGAAGAAGCCACAAATCATGCTCACTGTTTTCGACGAAACGCAACGCCTCCATGCGCCCAGCACATTCATCGTGTCCGGCAAGCCCCAGCCCATTCCCGAGAAGCCGGAGCGCATCGATATGTTGCTGCAGGGCGTAAGGCAGGTGGGCTCAACCCTGGTAGCGCCGCCGGCGATCACCGGGGAAACCGTGGCCCTTGTCCACGACCGGCGCTACCTCACCTTCCTCGAAACCCTGCTGGAGCGCTGGAGCCATATTCCCGATGCCAGCACCATTCCGCTTCCCAATATTTATGCCATGGGACGGGCAACCCTTGCCCCCGTGAGCTACCCCGAATCCGTGGTCGGGCAGGCGGGTTATCATCTGGGCGACGGGGCCTGCCCGGTAACCCCAACAACCCTTCAGGCGGCTCTCGCCAGTGCCGCCAGCGCCGCCCATGGCGCAAGCCTGGTGCTGGGCGGCGAGAAATTGGTTTACGCCCTGTGCCGCCCGCCGGGCCACCATGCGGCTTCCGATGTGGCCGCCGGGTTCTGCTATTTCAACAATTCCGCACTTGCGGCGGAGATTTTCACCCGGGCCGGAAAGCGCGCCGCCATTCTCGATATCGATGTCCACCACGGCAACGGCACCGAGGCCATATTCTATGACCGCGCCGATGTCTTGACCGTTTCCATCCATGCCCACCCCAAAAGGTTCTACCCTTTCTTCTGGGGCTATGAAAATGAAACGGGTCGCGGCGCGGGCGAGGGCTTCAACCTGAATATCCCCATGGAACGCGGAACCGTGATCAAGGACTATTGCACGGGCCTGGAAACGGCGCTGCGGCGCGTAGGCGGTTTCAAGCCCGATGTGCTGGTGCTGGCGGCGGGCCTCGACATTGCCGTGGACGATCCCTTCAAGGGCTTTGCCATCGCCACGCCGGAATTTGCCACGATCGGCAACATGATCGCGCAAACCGGTTTGCCGACCCTGATTGTGCAGGAAGGCGGCTACCCCAGCCCGAGCCTTGGCCGCAATCTTGCTTCGCTGCTGAAGGGACTGGGCGCATGACCTTCGAAATTCGCACCATGCAGGACAACGAGGCGCCAGTTGTCGCCGGCATGGTGCATGGCCTGGCCCGCGACCTGAGCCTGAATGTGAACCCCGCCCTGACCGGCCAGATTCTTTTGGAAAGCCTCGACCTGGTCAATGTTGTGGTGGCTGAGGAGCGAGGCAAGCTTCTGGGCGCCTGCCTGTCGCTGATGACCTTTTCAACTTTTCGCGGCAGCAAAGGCGTTTATGTGGTCGATCTTTTTGTCGATGGCGCGGAGCGCAACCGCAATATCGGCGAGGCGCTGCTGCGTGAAACCGCCCGGCGCGGCAAGGTGCGCGGCGCCAAATTTGTCAAGCTCGAAGTGGACTTGACCAATGCCGGCGGGGCGCGGTTTTATGAGCGCCTGGGCTTCAAGAAAAAACTCGAAGACAGGCTCTTCGTCCTGGAACAGGATGGCCTGAATTATTTCATCGCGGAAAGGGATCCTCCATGACAATCAAGAAAGTTGGCCTCATCGGCGTTGGCCTCATGGGCCACGGCATTGGCAAGAACATTTTGGCCAAGGGCTTTGCCCTGAATGTCATGGCGCACAAGAATCGCGCCCCCGTGGAAAGTCTGGTTTCCCTTGGCGCCAAGGAAGGTGCCTCGCCCGCCGAAATCGCCAAGGCCTCCGACCTGGTCATCCTCTGCGTCACCGGAACGCCGCAGGTTGAAGAAGCCATCTACGGTGCCAAGGGCTTGGCCACGGCTTTGCGCGAGGGCCTCATCATCGCCGATTGCTCTACCGCGGAGCCTGCCTCCACCATAAAGATCGCCGCTGACTTGAAATCCAAGGGCGTGCATTTCGTCGACACGCCGATGACCCGCACGCCTAAGGAAGCCGAAGCCGGAAAGCTCGGCCTCATGGTGGCGGGGCCGGCCGACGTCCTGGCAAAAATCCGGCCGGTGCTCGATTGCTTTGCCGATACCATCGTGAACTCCGGCGACGTGGGCGCCGCTCATCAGTTGAAGCTCCTCAACAACTTCCTTTCGATCAGCCATGCCGCCATCGCCGCCGAGGCCATCACGGTGGCCGGCAAGGCGGGAGTCAAGATGGAAGCGCTGCGCGACATCGTGCTGTCCGGCGGCGCCATGTCAGTGATGTTCGAGCGCCTGATCAAGGTGCCGCTCGCCGATGACGACAGCGCCGCCAAATTCGCCATCAAGAACGCCCGGAAGGACATGCGCTATTACACCAACATGACCGAGCAATTGCCGGTGGCCTCGTTCCTCGGCGAGAATGTGCACCAGCTTTTCGTCATGGCCGAGAACATGGGCTTTGGCGACCGCTTCATCCCGCGCATGATCGACGTGTTCCAGAAGATAAACGGGCTGAAGAAATAAGAATATCCCCGCCCTGTGGTGCCATGCGGAGCATGGCCGTGAAGGGCCGATAGCTAAGCCGCAAATGTGAGCATTTTATTTCTATCAGCCAAATAATTGTTTGCTCGGGCTAGGCTGCGCGTTTACTCATCTTTTGCCATATTGCGTAGTCAAGTAGTCGTGGGGCGACCCCCATTTGAGCAGCAATACTTTTGAGTATTGCGACATCACGAATGCCGGCCATTTCCATGAATCGAAGGATATGTCGATCAGCCTTAATGCCGGTATCATCGCCAATGAGCATCTTAAAGTAATCAAGAGAAATGCCGGATCCTTGCCCGCGTAATGCACGTAACTCCTGGTCAAGCAAATGGTTATCCATGAGCTTAGGCGCGTCGGCGAAGCAATTGATGTCATGTTTAAGTAAGACGTCTGCCCATCTGTTAACCGCCTCAGCTTTAAGAATGCCGTTCTTCGCCGACGTCCTTTGCCTGTTGCCATACACATATGCTGCCAATTCATCAACGGGACGACAACTCACGAGGCTCAGAAAATCCTTAATTGTATACTCATGCCCCGATTCGTTCCGGTGTTTAGCCCAAGGCTGTGTTTGATTTTCGCAGAATCGACGGACTGTGTTTGCTGTAGAAGTGTAAGTTACGCCAATCGAAAACACTGCATCAATGATTGCCAGGGGTAATGATTTGTAAAAGTATTCCGGTGGCAAAGAAATTTCGTAAACGCCAACGTTCGCCGCGACCATTTTGGCAAGTTCATCGATTCTGTGTGCACCAGATTCCATATTTGAGGTACCAAATAGTATTACGAACTGTCCGAGCCTAGTGTTTTCGCCTTAATTCAACCTTAAGAAGACATGCCTGCCAGAATACCTGGTGTCCATTGTAACCCTCACCCCGCATCTCGACTACTATGCTCCGGTCCGTACCGAAGCATTTTACAACGGTTTCGCTATAGAATGTTATAATCACTCAGATAGCGGGAGTGGCGCTGACCTTGATGAGAAAACCGATTGTGCTTGATCTGGCGCTGCTTTTGGCGCTCGCCACGCTGTGGGGCGCATCCTACAGCCTGATCAAGATCGGCGTTGCGACCATCCCGCCCATTACCTTTATTGCCGCGCGAACCCTGATTGCAGGAAGCATCCTCTTTGCCATTCTGCGCCTGCGCGGCATGCGGCTGCCGCGTGATAGGGAAACCTGGAAACGCTTCACCTTCCAGGCCTGCCTCAACAGCGTCATTCCCTTCACGATGATCGCCTGGGCCGAGCAGAGCGTGGATGCGGGCCTTGCATCCATCCTGAACTCGACCTCTCCCATCTTCACGTTCCTGCTGACGGTCTTCCTCACCCAGCACGAGCCGGCGGCGGCCCGCAAACTGTTCGGCGTCATCGCCGGCATCACAGGCATTCTTCTTATCGTCGGCCTGGAGGCCCTTAACGGCCTCGGCCACGACCTGTTGGCGCAACTCGCCATTGTCACGGCGACGGTGAGCTATGCGGTTGCCGCCATCTTCGGGCGCGGGTTTAAAGGGCTTGATCCCATGATGCCCGCCGCCGGCTCGCTCCTCTGCGGTGCCGCAATTCTGCTGCCGCTGTCCCTGGCCGTTGACCAGCCCTGGACCCTGTCGCCGTCTGGCGCATCCGTCTGGGCCTTGCTGGGGCTTTCGGTTTTTTCGACGGCCCTTGCTTTCGTGATCTATTTCCGTCTTCTCGCAACACTTGGTTCGGTGGGAACAACCGCCCAGGCCTATCTGCGCGTGCCCATCGGCGTGGGCATTGCCATCCTGTTTCTGGGTGAAACGCTGACATCCACTATCCTGGCCGGATTGGTCTGCGTCATCGCCGGTGTCGCCGCGATGACGGTTCCCTCACGCAGGCAAGCGCGGCGCGCCTCTTAGCTACAGATTCACATTTTAATCAGCGCCGGGCACAGCTTCGCCGGGGGTGAAAACGGTTATGCCGTTTCCGGGGCAGAGAAGCGAAGGGTTGCGTGGACGCAAGCTCTCGCAGAATGCCGGTCGTGTCGTCCGGCTGTGACGCGAAATCCGCGCCCACGCTTTTGCGGCGGTTTTTGCCTCGGGGAAGATCTTGCAGAGCCCTAGATCGCACGGTGTCTGAGGTTTTCCGCTAGGGTTGTTTAGCCATTTAAGACGCATTGGGTCGTAATGCCCAAGGGCCCTCCCTCCGGCTCCCGGGTGCCTGATGAACGTTTCACCAAACCCGCAGGCGCCACATCCACCCCATCTACTGATCACCGTCGCGACCGAGACCCCTTCCGGGATGGACAGGAACATAGCTAGTATCATAGGAATATACATGTCAAGGGGTATTTATTCTTATTTTGCCATGGGGTAAAAACCTGGCTTTGCCGGAATAACTATCCCTCACTCCTTCGTGTGGCGCAGTGATTTGCAAACCTCCGGCAACCCGGCGCAAGATATCGCGTGCAACAGGGAGGATTACCATGAGCCGCATCGACGTCCGCAAAGGCATGTCCGATGTCCAGCTAAACCGCAAAGAATTCGCGCGCCGTTTCCGCGACCGCTTCTTCGATCCCGCCTTTGCCGGGAATGAGGATGCGA
Source organism: uncultured Alphaproteobacteria bacterium (assembly GCA_963773295.1). Classification (GTDB taxonomy): domain Bacteria; phylum Pseudomonadota; class Alphaproteobacteria; order Rhizobiales; family Aestuariivirgaceae; genus Aestuariivirga. The sequence continues at coordinate 151,547 of CAVZAJ010000012.1, read as the reverse complement.
TCAAGGCCATCATCGACACGGCCTGGGATGGCTATGATGAGTACCGCAAAAATCCGGTGAAGCGCGTGGCCGGCCGCGGTTTTTCCAAGCCGGAAGCCGAGCTTCCGGTGGAGTGGCTGGAAACCCGCGCCGCGATCCGGGCGGCTGAAGCGCGCCAGAAGGATAAGGCCTCGAAAAGCCGTATCCTGCTGATCAACGGCTCCATGCGCTCCGACCAGAGCTGCCCCGGTGAAATGTCCAAGACCTGGCGGCTGGTGAAATTGGCCGAGAAAGCGATCAAGGCCACTCCCGGCTTTGAGACGGAGATTCTCGATCTCTCGCTGCTCACCTCGCAGTATGGCCGCGTCATTCACCCCTGCAAGGCCTGTGTTTCAACCGCCATGCCCCTGTGCCATTGGCCTTGTTCCTGCTACCCCAATTTCGCCATGGGCCAGACGAGCGACTGGATGGCTGACATTTATCCCATGTGGGCGGCGGCCCACGGCGTGATGATCATAACGCCGGTGAACTGGTATCAGGCGCCGGCCGGCCTCAAGGCCATGATCGACCGCCTGGTCTGCGCCGATGGCGGCAATCCCGATCCCACCACGACCGGCGGCAAGGATCCGGCAAAGGCCAAAGCCCTTGAGCTGAAGGGCTGGGATTATCCGCGCCATCTCGCGGGAAGGGCATTCTCGGTGGCCGTGCACGGCGATGCGGCAGGCGTTGAAACCTTGCGCCGCATTCTCACCGACTGGCTGGAAGACATCGGCCTGGTCGCCGCGGGCCACAAGTCCCACATCGGCGCCTATATCGGCTATTACGGAACCTATGCCGAAAGCCACAAGGATCTTGACCGGGATAAGGATGTCCAGGCCGACGTGAAGACGGCAGCCCAGGCGCTGGTGAATGCGGTGAAGCTGCTGCGGGCAGGAAAGCTTACACCGCCGGATGCCGGCTTGCACGAAGCACGGCCGAAATGATTTTTGGGTCGAAACGTCAGATGGCTTTGATGCGCCGCCGGCTTATCCAGATAAAGAAGCCGAGGGCCGAACCAAGAAGCGGCAGGGCCGCGGGCAGCGGAACCGGTTCGACTTCTCCATCACCAGGCACGGTCGGCACGATTGCGGAAAATGCGACTTCGCCAATTCCACAACCGCGATAACTGGATTCGCGCTTGGGTGGGCCTGGGCACTTGCTAATCAGCAGCCGGAAGAACAGCATGTCGGTCAGCTTGAACGGGAACACCTGCGCCAGATAGGGAACGACTTCGCCAGCAGGCGCAAATTTGGACCGCGTGGGCTTGATTTTCATTAAAGTCTTAAAATTTTTGCCGTCGGTCGAGTACTGCAGTTTTGTTTTTCCAAGTCCCGCGAATTCATCGTTCCAGAGCGCAAAACTGTCTACGGAAGTCAATTGCCCGAAGCCATAGGTGATCGTCAGGCCTTTGATTTTGCCCTTGGGATTGCTGAAATCGCGGCTGAACCATTCGTTGCCGTCGGCATCGCTGGTGTGTGTCGGATTGCTTGTCAAATACGTGGCAAAATCATCAACACGGTTCCGGTATGCCGCCGACAAGCCTGAACGGTCAAACGTATTCTCGATGAAATAATCACGGCCCGGCGAGATAAATTGTGATGACGCCGTGGCGGAAACCGGTGCAATGATAGTCGCGGCAATTGCCTGGCCATTGCAGGCGGCCCATGCAAAGCCCAGCGCCACGGCCAAGGCTCTTTTAATATGTAGTTGCGGTCTCACCAACTCTAGTCAACTCCATTGCCTGAACTTGGCCCACCGCCATTTGGATTAGAACCACCGCCATCACTTCGGGTGGTACCAGTCCGTCGCGTGCCGCGTTCAGATCTATCGCCCGCATCGCCACCTTTCTTTATCTCGAGAGTGGCCGAGGCGGAAAGGCCGCACTTGCCCCCGCCCACCTGGAAGGGCCGCTGCAGTTTGCGGGTTCCCACCAGGAACGGAAATGCCACTTCGTTCTTCACGCCGTCGACGGCGGTCCGTGCAACTTTCTTGCTTTCATCCGTCACGCCCTGGCGGTTGGCGCGGACAAAGTCGCAGCCGCGGTCAAGCCGCTTGCAAACACCGTCGTTTCCGCAAAAGGTCGCCTGCCCTTCGAGAAGGACGACGGCCGCGGTGCTGGAATTGACATAGAAGTCGAATACGGTTCCGCGCACGCCCAAGGTGCCAAACGGCGTATTGATCTTATAGGCCGATGATTTGGATGAGCCGCTGACCCAGCGGAACGTGCCGCGCGTGGCCTTGAGGGACAAAGTCTGGAATGAACTGTCACCGGAGAAAATGGAACGGTCAAGGACCAGCGACGAATTCGGCCCGACCGCGAGCTTGGTTCCGTCCCGGAATTCAAACTGCCCCGTGCCCGAACTGGAGGTCCGTATCCGTTCGTCACGGTGAATGGGCGAGGCCTTTGCTAGCGCCCCGCTGTCACCCGAGACGGTGACCGTGACCGCCAATGCCTTGCCTATTTCTTCCGCGGCGAATGCGCTGGTGGCCGGCATCAGCAACAGTGTGAGGGCGGCCAGCAAAAATCTGGAAAGATGGTTCAAGACACAATTCCTATCCAATGCACCGGACAAACTTGCAGTATTGGCAATACGCAAACCGCCGCGCTTCCGGGTTGCACCGGCTGCGGCCGTCAATATTGAAGCTACAACATAGAGGCCACCTTGCGCAATGCGCAAACCGGTTCTCCGGAGCAAAATTTTAAAATGAGCCCTGATGAATTTATGTGCAGCGCACCAGGTGGGGTTTGCCCTGCTTGACTCCGCCGCCGCCCCATGTTTCGTGGCCCCAGAAGTGATTGGAGGAGTCGCGATTGAGCGTTGCTTTTACCTTCCCCGGCCAGGGAAGCCAGGCGGTTGGCATGGGCAAGGCGCTGGCGGCGGCGTTTCCAACGGCCCGCGCGGTATTTGCCGAGGTCGATGCGGCTCTTTCGCAAAACCTCTCCACCCTTATGTGGGAAGGGCCGGAAGCCGAGCTCACTCTCACCGCCAATGCCCAGCCCGCCCTGATGGCCGTCAGCATGGCGGTGCTCGCCGCATTGCAGGCCGAACACGCGATCACCGTGGCCGGCACCGCGAAATTTGTCGGCGGGCATTCGCTGGGCGAGTATTCGGCGCTGGCCGCGGCGGGAACATTTTCGCTGCCCGATGCGGCGCGGCTGCTGCGCATCCGCGGCAAGGCCATGCAATCCGCAACGCCGGTGGGCGTGGGCGCCATGGCCGCTATTCTCGGTCTGGATTTTGCCGAGGTAGCCGCTGTCGCAAAGGAAGCAGCCCTGGGCGACGTGTGCCAGGCGGCCAACGACAACAGCAGCGGCCAGGTGGTGATCTCCGGCCACAAGGCCGCGGTGGACCGCGCTTGCGAGCTGGCCAAGGCCAAGGGCGCCAAGCGCGCCATCCTGCTTCCGGTGAGCGCTCCGTTCCATTGTGCCCTGATGCAGCCCGCCGCCGATGCGATGGCCGAAGCTTTGACGAACGTGACCATGCATGCGCCGTGTGTTCCCCTGATTGCCAATGTCGTGGTCGGGCCGATTTCCGACCCACACGAAATTCGCCAGCGCCTGGTGGAGCAGGTGACCGGCACCGTGCGCTGGCGCGAATGCGTGGGTTTCATGGCGGGGCAGGGTGTTAATCTGTTTTGTGAAGTGGGCACCGGCAAGGTATTGACCGGACTCCTGAAAAAGAACGCGCCAGAAGCGCGGGGCCTGGCGCTTGGCACCCCCGATGAAATTGCCGCCGCTGCCGCAATTCTAAAGCAAGGACAAGCCGATGTTTGATCTCACGGGAAAAACTGCGCTGGTCACCGGCGCCACTGGCGGCATTGGCGCCGGCATTGCCAGGGCGTTGCAAGGAGCAGGGGCCACGCTGGCGATTTCCGGAACCCGCACCGCCGTTCTGGAAGAACTGAAGGCGGCATTGGGCGCGCGCGTTCATGTCCTCCCCTGCAATCTCTCCGACCCCGCCGATGTTGAAAAGCTCGTCCCCGCCGCCGAAGCTGCGCTGGGCGGACTTGATATCCTTGTGAACAATGCCGGCATCACCAAGGACGGCCTTGCCATGCGCATGAAGGACGAGGATTGGACCGCCGTGCTCGACGTGAACCTGACCGCCAGTTTCCGCCTGTGCCGTGCCGCCATGCGCCCCATGATGAAAAAGCGCTGGGGCCGCATCGTTAACATCACCTCGGTGGTGGGCGTGACCGGCAATGCGGGGCAGGCCAACTACGTGGCGTCCAAGGCCGGCCTCATCGGCCTTTCCAAATCCCTGGCGCAGGAACTGGCCTCGCGCAACGTAACGGTGAATTGCGTGGCTCCCGGTTTTATCGCAACCCCCATGACCGATGTCTTGAACGACAAGCAGAAGGAAGCCATCCTCGCCAAGGTCCCGGCCGGAAGGCTGGGCTCGCCCGATGACATCGCCGCCGCCACCCTTTACCTCGCTTCGGAGGAAGCCGCCTATGTGACCGGCCAGACCCTGCACGTGAATGGCGGCATGGCGATGGTGTGATGGAGCGAGAGCTAGCCGTTCAGCGCCTTCATTGAGGCCGCCAAGTAACGGTCACCCGAGGCGGCGCCACGCGGAATGGCGTTGGACAGTTTTTCGATCTCGGCGTTGCTTAGCGTAATCTCAGCAGCAGCGACATTTTCCTCAAGATAGGTCCGGCGTTTCGTGCCCGGGATGGGCACGACGTCGTTGCCCTGGGCCAGAACCCAGGCCAGCGCCACCTGTCCCGGCTTCACGCCTTTTTCAGTTGCAAGCGTTTCAACGGCGCCGAGCAGGCCGAGATTGATTTCAAGATTTTCCGCCTGGAAACGCGGCGTCTTGCGGCGGTAGTCCTGCTCGTCGAGATCATCGGTTGTTTTGAACCGGCCGGTCAGGAAGCCGCGGCCCAACGGGCTGTAGGAAACCAGCCCAATGCCGAGCTTGCGGATGGCGGGCAGGATTTCCTCTTCGACATCGCGGCTCCACAGGGAATATTCGGTTTGCAAGGCGGTGATCGGATGCACCTTGTGGGCCCGTTGAATGGTTTTGGCCGAAGCTTCCGACAGGCCGAGATGGCGCACCTTGCCCTGGCCCACCAGCTCGGCCATCGCCCCGACCGTATCCTCGATCGGCGTGTTGGGGTCGACGCGGTGCTGGTAATAGAGATCGATCACCTCAACGCCGAGGCGCTTCAGGCTGTCCTCGCAACTCTTGCGCACATAGCCGGGCGTTCCGTTGACCCCCAGAAACTCGCCCTTGGCGCCGCGCACATTGCCGAATTTGGTGGCCAGAACAACCTTGTCGCGCTTGCCCTTGATGGCCTTGCCGATGAGCTCCTCGTTGGCGCCCACGCCATACATATCGGCCGTGTCGAGAAAATTGACCCCAAGTTCAAGGGCCCGGTGGATGGTGGCGATGGATTCCGCGTCATCGCGGCCCGCATAGAACTCCGACATGCCCATGCAGCCCAAACCCACCGCTGAAACGCTTAATGTCGCCAGATTACGCTGCTGCATGGCTCATGCTCTCCTGAATTTAGGGGCGGGAACGGATGGATGTATGTATCCGGCAGGCAACCCGCAAGGCCAAAAATAATCCCCCTTTTGCCGGAATTGGATTCTGTGGTAGTTAGCGGGTAGGCACAAGGGGGAACCACCACAAAACCGGGTGTCCAACCTAGTATAATTCCAAGCAAACAAGGACGATTAAACATGAGTGACGTTGCTGAGCGGGTAAAAAAGATCGTTGTCGAGCACCTCGGTGTGGACGGCGAGAAAGTGAAGACCGAGGCAAGCTTTATTGACGACCTCGGCGCCGACAGCCTCGACACGGTTGAGCTCGTCATGGCTTTTGAGGAAGAGTTCGCCATTGAAATTCCCGATGACGCTGCCGAAACAATCCAGACGGTTGGCGATGCTGTGAAGTTTATTGAAAAGGCTGCTGCTTAGGATTTTGCCTCAAGGATGGGGCAGCATTCAATCGCCACGCGGGAGCAGGGATGTGAAACACCCTGGCTCCCGCGTTTTCATTTGAGGGAGAACGCATGCGTCGTGTCGTAGTCACGGGATTGGGGATTGTAAGTCCGCTGGCCACCGGAATAGACGAAACCTGGTCGCGCATGCTGGCCGGCGCCTCGGGGGCGGGGCCCATCACCAAGTTTGATGCCAGCGACCTGCCGTGCCGCATCGCCTTTGAGGTGAAGCGCGGCGACGGCAGCGGCGGCACCCTGAACCTGGACCAGTGGCTGGACGGCAAGGAACGCCGCCGCAACGATGATTTCATCCAGTACGCCATGGTCGCGGCCCAGCAGGCGCTGGCCGATTCAGGCTACGAGATCAAGACCCCGGAGCAGCAATTCCGGACCGGCGCGCTCGTGGGCTCCGGCATCGGCGGCCTGCCCAGCATCGAAGAAACATCCATCCTCCTGCATGAAAAGGGTCCCCGCCGCATCAGCCCGTTTTTCATTCCCGGCGCCCTGATCAATCTCGCCGCGGGCCAGATTTCCATTGCCCATGGCCTGAAGGGGCCGAACCATGCGGTCGTCACCGCCTGCTCATCGGGCACCCACGCCATTGGCGACGCGGCGCGCCTGATTGCCCTTGACGATGCCGATGTGATGTTCGCCGGCGGCACGGAATCCTGCATCAACCGCTTGGGCATCGCGGGTTTCGCGGCTTGCAAGGCGCTCTCCACCGGCTTCAATGAGACGCCCGCCAGGGCCTCGCGCCCCTACGACAAGGATCGTGACGGCTTTGTGATGGGCGAGGGTTCCGGCATGCTCATCCTTGAAGAGCTTGAACATGCCAAGGCCCGCGGCGCTAAAATCTATGCCGAGATCGTGGGCTATGGCCTGTCCGGCGATGCCTACCACATCACCTCGCCGCCGGAAGACGGCGACGGCGCCTTCCGCTGCATGAAGGCGGCCCTGAAGCGGGCCGGCATCGCGCCGACCGAAATTGATTACATCAACGCCCATGGCACCTCCACGCCGGTGGGCGACGAGATCGAATTGCGCGCCGTCGAACGCATCATGGACGGCAAGGTGGAGCGCCTGTCCATGTCCTCCACCAAGTCCTCGACCGGGCATCTGCTGGGGGCCGCCGGGGCGGTTGAGGCGATATTCTCAATTCTGGCAATTCGTGACAATATCTGCCCGCCGACCCTGAATTTGGACAATCCTTCGGTTGCAACCGATATCGACCTGGTTCCCAACCGCCCGCGGAAGAAGGAGATCAACATAGTTCTGTCCAATTCTTTTGGTTTTGGTGGTACGAATGCATCAATCGTCATGCGCCGCTTTGCGGGCTGACCCTGGGGAGTGCCGGATTTGCCTCAACGCGAGCAGCCACTGCGGGTACCCGATCCCATCCTGAGCCGGTCGCGGAAATCGGCATTCAAGCGCGTCATGCGCTCGCTGTTTGCAATTGCCCTGGTGACGGTCGTGATTGCCGGTGCGGCGATCGCTTTTGCCTACATGCAGTTCACCGCAGAGGGGCCCCTTGTGGCCGACACCATTTATCAGGTGAAGCAGGGTTCCAAGCGCGCAATTGGCGCCGAACTGCAGGATGCGGGCATTGTCAGCAGCGCCGGAATTTTTACCGCGGCGGCCCAGGTGAAGGGGGCTTTTGGGAACCGGCTCAGGGCCGGCGAGTATGAGTTTCCGGCCAATGCCAGCATTGAGCAAGTATTGTCCATGATCATCAGTGGCAACGTGAAGACCTACAAGATCACCATACCCGAGGGCTGGACCACGCAGATGGCCGTGGCCCGTCTCGCTGAAAACGATGTCTTGACCGGCGAGGTTTCCGCCGTGCCGGTTGAGGGCGCCATCATGCCGGAGACTTATGTTTTCCGCCGCGGCCTGACGCGCCAGAAAATGCTCGACGACATGCAGGCCGCGCAAGCCAAAATGCTTGACGAAATCTGGAAAACCCGCGCCGTCAGCGACACGGTGAAGACCAAGGAGCAAGCCGTAACCCTCGCCTCCATCGTCGAGAAGGAAACGGCAATCCCCGAGGAGCGCCCGCTGATTGCCTCGGTGTTTCACAACCGCCTGAAGCAGGGCATGCGCCTGCAATCGGATCCGACGATTATTTATGGCCTGGTGGGCGGCAAGGGCAAGCTTGACCGGGGCCTGACCAAGGATGACGTGGCTTCCGACACGGCCTACAATACCTACCGGATCGATGGGTTGCCGCCGGGCCCCATTGCAAATCCCGGCCGGGCTTCGCTCGAAGCGGTGCTTAATCCGCCCGATACGGGATACCTCTATTTCGTCGCCGATGGGTCCGGCGGCCATGCCTTCGCCAAGACCCTGGAAGAGCACAACGTCAACGTGGCCAAATGGCGGGCCATTGAAAGTGTAGAAGGAGCCCTGCCGACGACGGTGGCCTCAACCGCGCCGGCCCAGGATGGCTTGCCGGTTCCGCCGACGCCGCCCGCTGCCGCCGCGGCGGCAGCGCCTGCCGAAACTCCCCAGCCGGTTGACGTTGCGGCAACGGACCCTGCCGGAACCGGGACACCCTCAACCATCATAAAGCCTGTGCCAAAGCCGGACGCTCTGGGCGGCGCGGCGCTTGAGCCCGGAACCTGGCTGATGGTTGCCAATCAGCTCGTGCCCATTCCAAAGCAAAAGCCCAGGCAGTAGCTGACCTTAGAGCCTGCGCCGAAGAGCCCTCATCCGCCCTGTCGGGCACCTTCTCCCATGCCAAGGGGCACGGGAGAAGGCGATAACCGTCAAGTGCCTTCTCCCGTCCGAAGGATGGGAGAAGGTGGCCGAAGGCCGGATGAGGGCCTCTTCATCAGGCGCTCCAATACTACTTCACATATTTGCGCCAGTTGTGGTCTTCCTTGAAGCCAAGCACCTCGCGGATTTTACGGTTTGACAGCGGCGCTTCCTGGCCTTTGAGGGCGCGGCGGTGCGGCGTCTTGGGGCAGCAGCGCTTGAGAAACCCCTCGCTGTCCTCCCGCGCCGTGATCGTATCGTTCACCGCGTTGAAAACCTCATAGCCGAGCCCGTCCCTTGCCAGGCAGAGATGGACGATCTGCCCCAGGTCGCGGGCATCAATATAACTCCAGGCATTGCGCTTGCGCGTCAGGGGATCGGCCATGAACCCCGGAAAGCGGTCATACTCATCGGGCTCGATGACATTCCCGATGCGCAGCGCATAAATATCCGCACCCGAACGCATGGCGAATGCCCGCGCCGTTTTTTCGTTGATCACCTTGGACAGGCCATAACTGTCCATCGGATCGCTGTCGTAATCCTCCTCCAGCGGGAAATGATGGAAGTCCTTGTCGCCTTCGGCAAAACACACGCCATAGGTGGTTTCACTGGAGGCGATGATGATCTTGCGGATGCCGAGTTTCACCGCGGCTTCAATGACATTATAGGTGCTGATCACATTGGCCGAATAGGTGACGTTGTCCGGCTGGATCAAGACCCGGGGAATGGCAGCAAAGTGAACCACCGCATCAATCTTGGCAGGGCCTTTACCGGTCTCATAGCCGCCAAAGTCAAAATGCATCGAAAGCGCGTTGAACACCTGACCGCTGTCGGTGACATCGGTGATCAGCGTGTTCACTCCCGGGCAATCCAGCGGCTTGAGGTCGAGGTTGAGGATGTCATAACCCTTGGCCTTGAGCCACGGCACAACGTGACGCCCCGCCTTGCCAGAACCGCCGGTGAATACGATGCGCTTGCTCATGGAAATTCCTTTGCTGAAAGGTGGAAAGGCTCATAATACAGGGCCAAACAGGGCGCTGGCGAGGACTAAAGTGGAGTAGGAGCCAGCCACCTGTTAGACTTTCCACGGGATTGATTCTGGCAACGGGGACCATATGGCGCTTTCGAGCATGACGGGATTTGCACAAAGCTCGGGCGAAAAGGATGGCCTGCACTGGCAATGGGAAATCAAGAGCGTGAACGGCAAGGCGCTGGATCTGCGCTGCCGCCTGCCGCCGGGCTTCGAGGCGCTTGAGGCGACCGCCCGCAGCACCCTGGCGCAGCATCTCAAGCGCGGAAATTTGCAGGTGACTCTGACCACCGGCGGCAGCGTTTCGCGGGACGCCGTTGTGGTGAACGAAGCCGTTTTGGCGCAGGTCCTCGCCATTGCCGAAAAATTGCGCGAGCGCCTTGGCGGCGCGCCGCTCAGCGCCGTGGACCTCATGGGCCTCCGCGGCGTATTGGATGTGGTGCAACCCAGCCAAACCGAAGCCGAGATGGCCGCCCGCCTGGCGGAAATTTCAACGTCGCTGGAACAGGCCGCCGTTGCCCTTGATGCCGCAAGGCGCGCCGAAGGGGCCAGGCTTTCCACCGTGATTTCAGCCCAGCTCGCAAAGATCGAAGAGCTCGTCATCGCCGCCCGCGATTGCCCGGCAAGATCGGCCGAGGCCATAAGGCTGCGCTTGCAGGAACAAATCGCAAAACTGCTCGATACCGGCGCCAGCTTTGACAAGGACCGCCTGCATCAGGAAGCCGTCCTGATTGCCACCCGTGCGGACATTCAGGAGGAACTGGACCGGCTCTTTGCCCACCTTGAAGCGGCCCGCGCCCTGATCGCCTCGCCCGAACCGGCGGGCCGGAAGTTTGATTTTCTGGCCCAGGAATTCAACCGGGAAGCCAATACGCTCTGCTCCAAGGCGCTCGACAAGACCTTGACCGCCATTGGCCTTGAGCTGAAAACAGTCATCGATCAGATGCGCGAACAGGTGCAAAACATTGAATAGGATGGTGCAGAAAACCGAGATTGCCCGGAGGGGCCTGCTGCTTGTCATGTCCTCGCCCTCAGGGGCCGGCAAGACAACCCTGTCGCGCAAGCTCCTGGCCGCGGACCGGAACATCACCATGTCCGTGTCGGTCACCACCCGCGCCCCGCGCCCCGGTGAAACCGATGGCAAGGACTATCATTTCATCAGCAAGGAGCGCTTCGCCCAGATGCGCGACCGCAAGGAGCTGCTGGAATGGGCCGAGGTCTTCGGCAATTATTACGGCACGCCGCGCAAGCCCGTTGACGAGGCGCTGGCCAAGGGCCGCGACGTGCTGTTCGATATTGACTGGCAGGGCACCCAGCAGATTGCCCAGGTGATGAAGGAAGACCTGATACGCTTGTTCATCCTGCCGCCCTCATCGGATGAACTGCAGAACCGCCTCATCAATCGCGCCCAGGACTCCTCCACCGTTGTCGCCAAGCGCATGGCGGAAGCCTCAAACGAGATTAGCCACTGGGCGGAGTACGACTATGTGATCGTGAATGACGAGCTTGAGGACTCGCATGCCCAGGTGACCGCCATCCTCACCGCCGAAAGGCTGCGCCGCCGGCGCCGGGTGGGCTTGACCGAATTTGTCCGTGGACTGACCAAGGGACTGTAAGTCAGCGCTTTCCGAACACCTTGGCCAATCGCGCAAAATCATTTACCGCAAGTTGTTCGGCCCGCAGCTCCGCATTGATGCCCAGTTCAGCCAGGATGGTTTCCGGTGCATCAAACGCCCCGCGCAGGCTTGAACGCAGCATCTTCCGCCGCTGCCCGAACGCCGCCGCCGTCACTTTCTCAAGGTCTTTCACCTCACAGGAAACGTCAAAGGACTGCCGTGGAACAAGCTGGACGATGCTCGAGGTTACCTTCGGCGCCGGCGTGAAGGCGCTGCGGTTGACGTCAAACAGCTTCTTCACTTCGCAGCGCCACTGGCAAAGCACGGACAGCCTGCCGTAATCCTTGCCGCCGGGCCTGGCCACGATGCGTTCGGCCACTTCCTTTTGAAACATCAGCGTGAGGGAGGAGAACCACGGCGGCCAGGCGCTGTGCGCCAGCCAGCCGGTGAGCAGGGCCGTGGCAACATTATAGGGCAGGTTGGCGACAATCTTTGCCGGGCCTGAAACCACCGCCGGCCAATCCACGCCCAGCGCGTCATCGGCAATCACTGAAAGCCTGCCGGGATAGGCCGCGGATATTTCGGCAAGGGCGGGCAGGGCTCTGGCATCTCGTTCAATGGCGAGAACCCGCGTGGCCCCTTCCAGCAGAAGGGCCCGCGTCAGCCCGCCGGGGCCGGGGCCCACTTCGGCAATGGTGAAGCCTTCCAGGGGTGCTGCGCTGCGCGCGATGCGGCGCGTCAGGTTCAAGTCAAAGAGGAAGTTCTGCCCCAGGCTTTTCTTGGCACCCAGATCATGGCGCGCGATGACCTCGCGAAGCGGCGGCAGCCCGTCTTCAGCGGCGGACATGGGCCGCCATTTCACCTGCCAGCTTGAGCGCCGCGATGAGGCTCTGCGGGTTTGCCCTTCCCGTGCCAGCAATGCCAAGCGCCGTGCCGTGGTCCGGCGAGGTGCGGATGAAGGGCAGGCCCAGCGTGACATTGACCCCGCCATGGAAATCCAGCGTCTTCACCGGGATAAGCGCCTGATCGTGATACATGCAGAGGATGGCATCGTAGGTCGCCCGGGCTTCCTCGTGGAACGCCGTGTCCGCCGGCAGCGGCCCCGCAACCGTCAGGCCTTCGGCGCGCAGCCGGTTGATGGCCGGGATGATGAGCGTCTGTTCTTCCCGGCCCATGGTGCCGTTCTCGCCCGCATGGGGGTTAAGCCCGGTGAACGCGAGGCGTGGCCGCATGATGCCGAAATACGTTTGCAGGCCGCTGGCCACCATATGGGCCTGGGCGGCAATCATCTCTGCGTTGAGAGCCGCCGGCACATCCTTGAAAGGGATGTGAACCGTCAACGGAACGGTGCGCAGATCCCGCGCCACGAGCATCATCACTTCCTGAGACCTTTGGCCTGTCTTGCTGGCAAGGGCCGCCAGATAGTCCGTATGGCCCTGGTGCCTGAAGCCGGCGGCATAGAGCGCCTCCTTCTGGATGGGATTGGTGACAAGGGCCGCCGCCGTGCCGGCCAGAAGCTGGGCAACGCCTTCGTCGATGGCAGCGATCACGCCCTTTGCCGTAGCCGGGTCAATGACGCCGGGCTTGGGATGGGCAGCAAGCGGCCGGTGCAGGACGGGCAAGGCCGTGGCAAAAACCCCGTGCGCTTCGTGCGGCGCCGAGATTTTTCGTGTGGCAACCGGAATTCCCGCCTGGGCGGCGCGGCTGCTGAAATAGTCGTCATCGCCGATCAGGAAAAATGCGTTGGAATTTGCCTCGCGCAAGGCCAGCCAGGCCTTCGCCGTGATTTCAGGCGCTATCCCGGCGGGCTCGCCGCTGGTGAGGACAATGGGTTTGGCGTCTGGCGAGGCTGGCCCCATGGCTCAAGACGGCGCGTAGGCCGGGTCCTTGTATTCGACGAGAGCCCCCTTGCGCAGTATCTTCATGTATTTTTCTTCGGCGGCGTCATACTTCTCGTTCGACACTGCCACCTCAACCTGCTTGCGCGTGGGCATTTCGTATTTGGGTTTCTGCGGCCGGAGCGTGCGCTTGCTGCAGAAGCCGATGACCTGAATGCCCTTGCCGCCGCGCGCCGGCCCCATGGCCTTTCCCGGCCCGACCTTGTCCAGGGCCTGCTTCAGCCGCTTGGGAATTTTCGCCGCATCCGCGTCAAGCGGCTTTCCGATTTTGACGTTGAAGATGCCCGAAGCTGCCTCGCGCGCCGTGCTGCAGCCCTTGAAATTCCGGATGAGCTGGGCGGCTTCGACGGCCCGCGCCTGCAGCAGCATCGAATCCTCGGCCTCAACCGGCAAGTCGATTTCAAGAATGGTGTAGACCTGCACCGTCTTCATGCGCGGATCGTTCATCATGGTGCTGACCTTTTGTTCAAGGCTCTGCTTGATGTCGGCCATCTTCTTGTCGACTTCGCCAGGCTCCACCTTGACCTTGACCTGGTATTTTCCGCTCAGGATTCTGGCGAAGGAAATTTGCGCGGCCACGTATTGCTTCACCGAAGCCAGGGCAATTCCCTGCGCCTGGAGCTTGGCGCGAAGCCCTGCTGTGTCCGTCTGCATGCCCTTGGCAACACGTCCCAGCTGGGCCTCGATTTCCTTGTCGCTGGCATTGACCTTGTATTTTGTGCCTTCGGCGATCTTGATGACCTCGTCGATCATCATGTGCAGGGCTTTCTTGCGGGCGTCACTCGTTTCCAGCTTCCGGCCCAGGATTTCCAGCAGCCGCAGCCGCTGGTCGATGTCAAAGCTGGTAATCGGAATATCATTGACCGTGGCAATGACGCCCTGATCGGCGGCGCGGGCCGGATACCCGGTGCCGCCAAGCAAAAACAACGCACACAACAGGGCCGCGAAACAATAGATCGTCTTAGCCATTAATTTCTCACTCAAAGGCCAGCGGAAAAGCCGGTCTGGCCAATGGTCCGCAACTCCACAGAAAGTTTCAGCGCCCGGTCGATACCGTCGCTGTCTTCCACTTTGTTGGTTTCCGAATATGTCAATTTTGCGCTCATGCAGTCGCAGTCAAAGCCGATGCCAATGACTTTGCTCCGGAACACCTCATCGGCCAAATCATACTTGAACCCGCCAAACAGGCTCCATGCTTCGGTGAATCTGAAGCTGGCATCGCTCTCGATCTGCTCGATGGTTTCCTCGCGGCCGGCGCTGGGCTCGCTGTCGAGGTAGATATAGCCCAGGGAACCGGAGAACCTGTCCACGGTGAAATTGGCAAAGGCCTCCTGGACGTTGATGTCTGAGAGGTCTTCCTCCACCCGCGCCTGATAGGAAAAGGCGATTTCGTCCCAGGGCTGGACGACGATGGCGCCGACCAGATCGGACTCGCTGCCGTCCAGCCCGGAGCCCAAGTCAAAGCTGTTCTCGCCGGCAATATGGAAGGATTCGCCGAGGCTCATCCGCGCAAAGCCGCCGTTGTCGGCCAGGAAGGAATAGAGCAGGCCGACATTGGCGCGGGTGCCGCCCTCATAGCGGTCCTGGCCGGTGAAGCGGTCGTGCAGAAACAGGCTGCTGTTGTCGAAATTTATGCTGATCGCATCTTCATTGCCAATCTTGTCCTCGTCCGTCTCATTGGTCGCCGCAATGGCCTGGAACACCGGCGTCAGGATGCTCTGGCCATAGTCGGAGGACGCGATAAAGGGCCAGCGCACGTCAATTCCGGCGGAAGGCAGGAGGCGGCCCGTCACCTCCTCATCCTGAAAGCCCAGGCCATCCGGCAGATTGTTGCTGATGTAGAGGTCGCTGCGCATTTTCGCAAAAGGCGTGATGACCTGTCCGGCCCCCGTAGTCATCTGCTTTTGCCAATTGACATTGACGATGGCGCGCGTCTGGTCGGTGCCGTGATCGATGGTATCGTAGGGCGTTCCCGGTTCCTCGCGCGACAGCGAGTAGGCGCTGAAGTCAAAGCTCAATTCGCCGCCGAACACCGCCTGGTCCAGAGTATGCTCTGAATTGATGTAGGGCAGCATGTAGGGGAGATCGTCCTGATCCAGCTCCCGCGTCAAGGCTCTGAAATGGAGGGCTTGGGCCGAAAAATAGCTGCGGTCGTCCATCCCGGTGAGATAGATCTCGCTGGTGCCCAAGTCCCGGTCGTCAAAATCATACTTGTCGAGGAAGGTTTTGTCGCTGGTAAGAGTGCCGTCCCATCCCCAATCCCAGGTGTCGTTCAACTGGAACTGGCCATCCGTCGTCACCGCCCCCCGCCATCTGCTGTCTGGATAGTTGGTTTCGGTCAGCTGATAAACGCCGTAGCCCCGAACCTTGTAGCGTCCTGAAGCCAGGCGCTGGCGAAATTCCACATCGGCCACCGGGCCCTGCTTTGTGGTCCACAGGGGACGGAAGGTCAGGTCGGCGCTGGGGCCGAGTTCCAGAAAATAGGGCGTGGTCACGCCAAAGCCGTAGGTATTGCTGGTCCCAAAATTTGGCAGCAGGAAGCCCGTGCGCCGCTTGACGGTCGGGTCCGGCATTGACGCATAGGGCAGCCACGCTACCGGAACGCCGCCAATTTTGAGCGTTGGATTGGTGTGGTGAAGGTTTTTTGCCTTTTCATCGTGGACCGTTCTCGTTGTCGTGATTTCCCAAAGCGGCGCGCCTCCGTCAGTGGAGCAATCCTTGCACGCCGTGTAGCTTGCGTGCTCATAAATCGTGATGCCGCCTTCCTGCCGCTTGGCGTATTCCGCCGAAATCGTCACATCATTGGTGAGAAGCAAACGCAGGTGCCTGGCAAAACCTTCCTTGAACTTGTTTTGCAAATCGGCGGTTTCGGCTTGCATGATATTGCCATTGGGCTCGCGCAGCTCCACCGAGCCATTGGCCTTGAAGCTGTCGCCATCCTGGTCATAGACAACCTTGGTGGCCACCAGGACATAGGGTCCATAGGTAATTCTCACCGTGCCCGTGGCGGTGGCGAGCTTGCTTTTGCCTTCAAACGTGATGCGGTCCGCCACCACGTCGACGCGCGTTCGGGCTGCGGGTTTTTTCAATATTGGGTTGACGAACTCTTTTTTGACGATGGCCTGGGAGAGCGGAGCCGCCAAAAACATTGCGGCAAGGCTGGCACAAATCAGCAACGCGCTGCGGGAAACCAGAGTCCCCACGCCCAATACCGCTTCTCTTGGAATTGCCGCGATCACCACGTTCCCAGCCAAATCACTCACAACACGTTACACTTTCTTAACTGGTTTCACGCGCGCCGGGAAGCGGAGAATTCCAGCAATCTGTGGGATTAACATGTCGCCGGAAAGGCGTGAATATGGCAGGAGAGGGAAAGTCTTTCAGTTGAACAGCGCCCCCGAAGCGGCTAAGCAATTGCGTAAGCAAATCAATGGAATAAAACATGAAAATCAATTTTGCCGGTGCCGCCCTGCCGAAGTCCGGAACCCTCGTTGTCCTTGCCGATGAGGGTGGAAAACTTCTCCCCCTGGGAGCCCTTGCCGATAAACGCTGCAACGGCCAGTTGGGCAAAGCGATCAAATCTTCAAAATTCGAGGGAAAGCGTGATTCTGTCCTGGATTGCCTGGCGCCCGGCGGCGGTTTTGACCGCATTTTGATTGTGGGAACAGGGACAGGGGATTCCCTGGGAGCGAAAGAAATCGAATTGCTCGGCGGCGTCATTGCCGGAGCCCTGCAAACCGCCAAGGCGAAGGTGGCCAGCGTCGCCGTGGAACTTCCCGCCAAAACGAAAGTGAAATCGGAGGACGCCGCTGCCCTCATTGCGTCCGGGGCCAGCCTGCGCGTTTACAGTTTTGATTCCTACAAGACCAAGAAACCGGAAAAGAACGGCGCGATTGACAGCCTGACGATCCTGTCTTCGGTGGCCGAAAAGGCCAGGAAAGCCTTTGAGCCTTTGAGCGCCATTCGTGAAGGCGTTCACCTGGCCCGCGATCTCGTCAACGAACCCGCCAACATTCTTTTTCCCATTGAATTTGCCGCCCGCGCCAAGGCGCTGGGCAAGAGCGGCGTGCAGGTCGAAGTCCTTAATGCGGCCCAGATGAAAAAACTGGGCATGAACGCCTTGCTCGGCGTGGCCCAGGGTTCGCCCCACGAGGCCCGTCTTGTGGTGATGAAATGGAACGGCGGCAGGAAGGGCGAAAAGCCCGTGGCCTTTATCGGCAAGGGCGTCACCTTCGATACGGGCGGTGTATCCATCAAGCCCGCGGCGGGCATGGAAGACATGAAGGGCGACATGGGCGGAGCGGCCTGCGTTACCGGCCTGATGCTGGCGCTTGCCAAGCGCAAGGCCAAGGTCAACGCCATCGGCGCCATCGGCATTGTCGAAAATGCCATTGACGGCAAGGCCCAGCGCCCCGGCGACGTGGTGAAATCCATGTCGGGCCAGACCATTGCCGTGCTCAACACCGACGCCGAAGGCAGGCTCGTTCTTGCCGACGTGCTTTGGTACATCCAAGAGCGCTTCAAGCCGAAATTCATGGTGAATCTTGCCACCTTGACCGGCGCCATTCTTGTGGCGCTTGGCAAGGAGCATGCCGGGCTTTTTTCCAACAATGACGAATTGTCCACCCGCCTGTCGGACGCCGGCAACGCCACCGGCGAAAAAGTCTGGCGCCTGCCCCTGACCGCGGAATATGACAAGCTGATCGACCATGACGTGGCCGACATGAAAAACATCGGCGGCCGCAATGCCGGCTCGATTACCGCCGCGCAATTCCTCCAGCGCTTCGTGAACAAGGTTCCCTGGGCCCATCTCGATGTGGCCGGAACCGCCATGGATTCCATCAAGTCGCCCATCAACCAGAGCTGGGCCTCAGGCTGGGGCGTGCGTCTGCTCAACCGGCTGGTGGCGGAACACTACGAGGGCTAGCGCGCGATGCCTAAGCCAGCGTTTTTTTCATCCGGAAGTTGACCAGTTTCTGGCCGCGAAGCTGAACGGTCTGCTGCGCCAACAGGGCAAACCCGCGGCGCGCAAAGAAAGGCCGCGCCGAAAGGCTGGCCTCGGTGTAAATGTGGCGGAGAAGCAATTTTCGCGCGGCGCTTTCAACCGTATTCAGCAGCGCCGATGCGATGCCCAGGCCCTGAAAAGCCGGATGAACAAACATCATGTCGAGATGTCCGTCCCCTTCAAGGTCGGCGAACCCAACCGGTGCGCCGCCCATCTCGGCAATCCAGGTTGGCTGGCTGAGACGGGCCGTGCGCCATTCCTTCCGCTCGGTATGGGCCCAGGCGTCAATTTGCGCGGGCGTGTAATGCGCGCTCGCGACTTCGCGCACCGCTCTTTCAAAAATTGTGATCACGGCATCCAGGTCTGACGGCTGGTAAGGCCGTATGGAGATGGAGCGTGCTTGCATCATTCCGCCAGGGGCGGCGAACTGCTTGAGGTAAACTCCGGATTTTTGGGAAGGGCATTCGTGCGCCGCCGGCCCAAGGCCTCGGCGGTCTTGCTGCCGGCATTGACCACGTCGAATTTCGCCCGGGCACTTTCCACATAATCCCGGTTGGCAATCGCCCAGGCCCCCACCTGCTTGAGCGGCCCAATCAGCGTGCGGCCCGCGTCCGTCAATTCATAGTCGACACGCGGCGGAATGGTTGGAAACACCGTGCGCGTGACCAGTCCGTCGCGCTCCAGCCCGCGCAGCGTCAGTGACAGCATGCGCTGGGAGATGGCGCTGACCGCCCGGCGGATTTCGTTGAAGCGCATCGGGCCGTTGGAGAGCAGGCCGACGATATAAACCGTCCACTTGTCCCCGATGCGGGCCAGCACATCCGCTACAGCCCGGCAGTTGCCGCTATCGGTCGCGATTTCAGGTTTCATTTCGAACCTCCTTGGAGAAAGTTCAATATATAGGGCTAGTTACATAGTAATACTAGGGCACTTAGTTTGCCAATTCATGGGGAAGGAAATTGCCGATATAAAACAATATCTTACCAAAAGGCCTAGTGTCTCGGAACCTCAGCCAGGCGGTCCCGGTAGGCCCGCAGGCCGAGATAATAGTTTACGATCGCCTCCTCATAACGCCGGGTCTGCGCCGCCAGAGCCGCGTCATCGATCCGCCCCTTTCGGAAATCCCGCGCCGAAGCCTTGCGGTCTTTCTCAGCCCCGCGCCGCGATTCTTCAAGCAGCCGACGGACGCCCTCAAGCTCGGCCCGCATCGCATTCGCAATGTTCAAGCCGAGAAGCGAAATGCCATAGAGCGGATTATCCCCGTCGGCGATCACCGCCTCTCCGGCATAGTTCACCGCGGCAATGCATTGGCCGGGTGCTGGTTTGAGGGGCGCGCAAACCGCGCTGCAATTTTCCGTGATGCCATCGGCGCAGCACTTGCACAGGCTCGCGCCGCTCACCGGTGCCGCCGCCAAAAACAGGCCCAGGCCGGCCAATCCCAACAATGTGCGCATTGCTCATCCCCCACAGAATCGCCCCGGAACACTAGCGCGAAAAGACGGCCAAGGAAACTTTCGCGCTTGAAATCAGGGGCTGGCTGGGCTGAAACGGGCCATGGCAGAAATCATGTTCTACCACCTTGAACACAAGCCCTGGGAGCAGGTGTTGCCCCGGCAGCTTGCAACCGCCCTGGAGCGCGGTTGGCGCTGCGTGGTTCAGGTGGGGCGTGAGGAGCGCGTTGAAGCAGTTTCAGAAATCCTCTGGAAAAACGAGGCCGATGTATTCCTCGCCCATGGCAGCAAGGCCGATGGCAGGGCTGATCGGCAGCCGGTCTGGCTCACGGCGGAAACCGACAACCCCAATTCCGCCACAGTCAGATTTTTCATCGAAGGCGCGGCGGTTGGCGAGGTGGCCGGGCTCATCCGCGCCGCCATCCTGTTTGACGGGCGCGATGCAGCCGCGGTGGCAACGGCGCGCACCGATTGGAAGCGCCTGAAAGCCGAGGGCCACGAAATTTCCTATTGGCAGCAGGATGAAAACCATCGCTGGCAGAACAAGTCGAAGACCACAGACTAAGACGGTGACGTTTTTCCCGAACCCAGCCACAGGATTGCCAGGCCCAGGACGGTGGAAACAACTGATCCGGCGATAACCCCAAGGCGCACCGCATCAATTTGCGCGGCTGTGTTGAAGGCAAGGGTTCCGATGAACAGGCTCATGGTGAAGCCGATGCCGGCAAGACAGCCAACGCCCAACATGTGAGGCCACGTCGCCTGCTCCGGCAATTTCGCCAGGCCAAGCGACACGCAGGCAAAAACTGCGAGCGCAATGCCCAGGGGTTTTCCGGCAATGAGCCCCATGGCTATTCCCAGCGGCAGCGATGCCGTCAGTGAATCCAGCGACAATCCGGCCAGCGGTATGCCCGCATTGGCAAAGGCAAACAGCGGCAGGATGAGAAATTTGACGTAAGGGTGCAGGCCTTCTTCCAGCGCGTGGATAAAGCTTGATCCGTCCCGGCGCAAAAGCGGAATGGTCATGGCCAGCGCAACCCCGGCAAGCGTGGCATGAACTCCGGACTTCAGCACAAACACCCACATGGCAAAACCGAGGAAAATATAGGGGGCGGTCCGGTCGATGCGCAGGCGGTTCAGCCCGATCAGGAGGGCGAACGCAATGCCCGCCAGGCCAAGCCCCATCAGCGACAAACTGGAGGTGTAAAAAATCGCGATGATGACGATGGCGCCGAGATCATCGAGGGTGGCCAGGGTGAGCAGGAACACCTTCAGCGACAAGGGCACGCGCGAACCCACCAGGGCCAGGGCGCCAAGCGCAAAGGCAATATCGGTCGCGGCGGGAATGGCCCAGCCCTGCAACGTCTCCGGAGTTCCCCGGTTGAAGAAAATATAGATCAGGGCAGGCGCCAGCATGCCGCCGATTGCAGCCATGGCGGGCAGGGTGATCTGTTCGCGCGACGAAAGGTTGCCCTGCAAAACCTCGCGCTTGATTTCCAGGCCCACCAGGAAAAAGAAAATGGCCATGAGGCCGTCGTTGATCCAGTGGATCATCGTCTTGTCCAGCCCGATGCCGCCAATTTGGATCGCGACGGGAAGCTCCAGAAAATGATCATAGGCATCGGCATAGCCGACATTGGTGACGATCAGTGCCAAGGCGGCGGCGAGCACGAGGATGAGGCCGGCCGTGGCTTCATGGTTGATGAAGCGTAGCAGGGCTGACTGGTCATTCATCTCAGAACAGCGCCGCATTGATGAACATGTGCGCCAGGATACTCGCGACGTAGCCCAAGCGCAATGGCCCAGCTCCATTTGAAATGGCTGAAGAAGGTGTATTGCCCCGCGGGCCTGCCCCATGAGTGCCACCCCGGCCGCCGAGCCGATCGAAAGCAGGCTTCCGCCGACGCCGGCCGTGAGGGTGACGAGCAGCCATTGGCCATGGCTCATGGCCGGGTTCATGGTGAGCACCGCGAACATCAGCGGGATGTTGTCGACGATGGCCGACAGTACGCCGATGGCGATGTTTGCCGTCGTCGGGCCGAGATCGACATAGAGAAATTGGCTGGCCATGGCGAGGTAGCCCATGACGCCGAGGCCGCCCACGGCAAAAATGATGCCGAAGAAAAACAGCAGCGTGTCCCATTCGACGCGCTCGATCTGCTTGAAGGAATTCAGCACCATGTCGTCGTTCCCGAGGCGCGCCCCCTTGCGCTGCAGGAAGTAGGACCAGACCTGCAGGTAGCCCAGGCCCAGCATCATGCCCATGGCGGGCGGCAGATGCAGGAAATTCCGGAAGGCAACCGCCGTGGCGATGGTCAATGCAAAGAGAACGATCACGCCATTGGCGCCGGGCTTGGCGCGCACCGTTTCAGCGGCTGGCCGCGGGGGTTGTCATGGGGAATGGCGAAATGCATGAAGAGCGCAGGCACCAGCCAGTTGATCAGTGACGGCACGAACAGGTCGAAGAATTCGAAGAACGTCAGCTTTGTCCTTCTGCCAGACCATCAGCGTGGTGATGTCGCCGAAGGGCGAAAAGGCCCCGCCGGCATTGGCCGCCACCACGATGCTGATGCAGGAGAGGGCAATGAACTTCGGCGAATCCTTGCCCCGATTGCCAAGCACCACGGCACCCATGACCAGAGCCGTGGTCAGATTGTCGAGAACGCCTGAAAGGAAAAACGCCAGCGATGCCGGTAAGCCAGAACAGGCTGCGGTAGGACAGGTTTCGTCCGGTGAGCTTGCCCCGCAGGACATCGAACACGCGCCGCTCTTCCAGCGTGTTCACATAGGTGATGGCAACCAGCAGGAAGAGGAACAGTTCGCCGTATTCCATGATCACATGCTGGGCCGCCGCTTCCGCTTGGTCTCCCATGCCGGCTGCCGCGTAGGCCATGCCGATCAGCGCCCAGATTAAACCCGCCGCCATGAGCACCGGCTTTGATTTCCGCATCTTGCGTGGTTTCTTCGAAAACGACGAGGATGTAGGCGAGCAAGAAATATGGCCAGCGCCAGATAGCCGAACCAGCTCCGCGTGAGGTCAAGCATTCAGCGTGCCTTCATGCAGCTCCAGCCAATGGGTTTCCTCCCGCTCGAGCTCGGATTCAAAGCGGCTCTTGAGCCGGGCGAAGTCCGCCGCTTTTTTGGGCTCCTGGACATAAATCGTATGATCGGCCAGCGCCTGCTCGAGCAGGATGATCTTGTCCTTGATCTTCAGCATCTTGAGATCAAGCTCCTGGATCTTTTTCTTGATCACCGGGGTCATCAGTTTTTTCAGTGGTTTTGCGGCGGGAGGCGCAGCCTTCTCGGTTTTCTTCGCGGCGGCGGCACGGCCAAGCACGATGTCGGTGTATTCATCCATGTCGCCATCGAAGGGCTTCACCGTGCCGTCCCTGACCAGCCACAACTGGTCGGCGCAGGTTTCGATGATGTGGCGGTCGTGGCTGATCAGGATGACGGCGCCCTCGTAATCATTGATCGCCATGATCAGGGCTTCGCGGCTGTCCACGTCAAGATGGTTGGTCGGCTCGTCGAGAATGAGAATATGCGGGCCGTGGAAAGTGGCCAGCATGAACAGCAGGCGCGCCTTCTCGCCCCCCGACAGGACCGAACACTTGGAATCAGCAAGGGCCGCGCCAAAACCCGCCGCGCCAATTTTGGCGCGCCGCTGCGAGACCGTGGCGTCGGGCATCAGCGCTGAAATATATTCGTAGGGCGAAAGGTCTTCCGACAACTCATCCAATTGGTGCTGGGCGAAATAACCCATGGTGATGCGCGGCGGATGGCGCATCTCGCCGGCCGAGACCTGCAGCTTGCCGCAGAGCAGCTTGGCAAAGGTGGACTTACCGTTGCCGTTGGAACCGAGAAGCGCGATCCGGTCATCCGGATCAAGCCGCAGCGTGATGTTCTTGAGAACCGGCGGACCGTCGCCATAACCGACCGACGCCTTGTCCCAGCGCACCAGCGGCGGCGCCAGGGCCTTCTCCGGATTTGGAAACAGGAAGGGGGCCACCCGGCTTTCAACCATGTCGGCAATGGGTTCAAGTTTCGCCAGCGCCTTCAGGCGGCTCTGCGCCTGGCGCGCCTTGGATGCCTTGTAGCGGAAGCGGTCGACAAAGGCCTGCATATGGTCGCGCTGCTCGTCCTGCTTCTTTTTCATTTTCAGGGTCAGCGCCTGCTTCTCGCGGCGCTGGCGCTCGAAATTGTCGTAATTGCCCACATAGATCGTGAGCTTGCGCTGATCCAAATGCAGGATGGAATCAACCGCCTCATTGAGCAGGTCGCGGTCGTGGCTCACCAGCAGAATGGTGTGCGGATAATCGCGGATGTAGCTCTTGAGCCAGATCGTGCCTTCAAGGTCGAGATAGTTGGTGGGCTCGTCGAGAAGCAAAACATCAGGCGCGCCAAAGAGCGCTGCCGCCAGCGCAACGCGCATGCGCCAGCCGCCGGAAAGCGCAGAGCAGGGGCCATTCTGCGCCGCTTCGCTGAAGCCGAGGCCCGCCAGGATGATCGCTGCCCGGGCTGGAGCCGAATGCGCCTCGATGTCCGCCAGCCGGATCTGGATTTCCGCAATGCGGTGCGGATCGGTGGCCGTTTCGGCTTCGGCGAGCAGGGCTGCGCGCTCCTTGTCGCCGGCCATGACCGTGTCGAGCAGGCTTTCAGGGCCGCCTGGGGCTTCCTGCGCCACCGTGCCGATCCGGGCATTTTTCGGCACGCTGGCCGCGCCCGCCTCGGCAATCAGATCGCCGAGAATGAGCTTTAAAAGCGTGGATTTACCCGTGCCGTTGCGCCCCACCAGGCCCACCTTGTGGCCGTCCGGCAGGGCGGCCGAGGCCCCCTCAAGCAGGAGCCTGCCGCCAATTCGAAAGGTGAGATTGTTGATTTGCAACATGGAGCGGCGTTCTAGCGGGAGAATGCGGGCTGGGGAACCCACATTATCGCATTGACAGGACCCATGTTGCGCTGCACAAATTGCCGCACGGCGTGAGGTGCGCCACTCAAGAGGAACCGACGGGATGAACGAGAGGGTCCAGGTGGCTGCCGAAGAGGCTGCCTATATTGACGAGATCACCGTCATGCTCCGCGATCTCCTGCGCCAGGTCATCCGCCTGCGCGAACCCTCGGTTTTGAGCGTCATCGATGAGCCGGAGGAGGCCGCCGGCATCCCGCCCCATCTCATCGAGCACGCCCTGCAGGCCATCGGCATATGGCTTCAGCTTCTCAATATTGCCGAGGAGAATGCCGCCATCCGCAATCGCCGCGAGTATGAAAAGCAGGGTGGGCCCGATGTGGTGATGGGCTCATTGTCCCATGCCTTTTCGCAGATCGCGGCTTTTGGCGTCGCCCCGGAAAACGTCCAGAAGGCGCTCGACACGATTGACGTTCAGCCCACCATCACGGCGCACCCGACCGAGGCCAAGCGCGTCACCGTCCTGGAAATTCACCGCCGCATCTATCTGAAGCTCTATGAACTGGAAAGCCCGCGCTGGACGCCGCGCGAGCGCAAGGCGCTGGTTGATCTCCTGCGCAATGAAATCGATCTGCTCTGGATGACCGGCGAAATCCGCATCGAAAAGCCGACCGTTGAATCGGAAATTTCCTGGGGCCTGCATTTCTTCCGCGAAGCCCTGTTTGACCGCACCGCCTCGCTTTGCGACCTGATGGAATCCGCCCTTCAGCGGCACTATCCGGAATTGCCAAGCCATGTGCGCCCGCCGCTTAAATTCTCCTCGTGGATTGGCGGCGACCGGGACGGCAATCCCTTTGTGACCGTTGCCACCACGCGCAATGCCTTGACGGAGAACCGCAAGGCCGCGGTGGAGCGGCTGGAGAAGCGCCTGACGGATTTGATCCAGCTCATTTCGCTGAGCGGCAGTGAAGTGAGTTTTTCCAGCGAATTCGCGGCGCGGCTGGCGCAGCAGTTGCAAGCAAGCGGGCAGGCTGAAAGCATCAGCCAGCGCAATCCGCACGAACCCTTCCGCCAGCTTTTCAGTGCCCTGCGGTTTCGCCTGAAGGAAGTGCCGGGGGCGAAGCCCTTCCGCAATGTGGCCGAGTTCATCGCCGAGCTGACAGCTGCCGAGCGCGCGCTGGTTGAGGTGAAAGCGGTGAGCATTGCCGCTACGCTTGTGCGCCCCGTGCGCTGGGAAGCGGAGATTTTCGGCTTCCGCACCGTGAGCCTCGACATCCGCCAGAACACCACGGTGACGAACCGGGTGCTGCAGGAAATCTGGCATAAGATGAATCCGGTTGCCAAGGCAGCCGCACCCCAGCAAGGCAGTCCGGAATGGACCGCGTGGATCGTGGACGAACTCAACAAGCCGTTGGGCTTCCTGCCAAATTTCTTCGGCGTTTCCGAAGAGGCGCGCGAACTGCTGGATCTCCTCTTTCTCATCCGCGAAACCCTTGATGGCCCCGATCCGCAATCCATCGGCGCCTTCATCCTGTCCATGACGCGCTCCGCCGCCGATGTCCTCGGGCTTTACCTGCTGGCGAAATACTGCGGCCTGTTCCGCGATGACACCAGCAGCGAAAGCTGCCGGCTGCGCATCGTGCCGCTCTTTGAAACCATTGACGACCTGCGCGCCGGACCCGCCATCATGCAGGAGCTCCTGGCCACCGGCGTTGTCAAGCGCTCGGTGAACGACAACGGCGGCCGCCAGGAAATCATGCTGGGCTATTCCGACAGCAACAAGGACGGCGGCTTCTTCTGCGCCAGCTTTGAACTGTTTGAAGCCCAGCGCCGGCTCATCCGCGTGGGCAAGGAGGCGGAGGTGGCCATCAGCTTCTTCCATGGCCGCGGCGGTTCGGTGAGCCGTGGCGGCGCGCCAACCGGCCGGGCCATTGCCGCCCAGCCCGCCGGCACCATCAATGGCCACATGCGGGTGACCGAGCAGGGTGAAGTCGTCTCCTCCAAATTCGCCAATCGCGGCACCGCGCTGAACAATCTGGAAGTGCTGACCTCAAGCGTTCTGGTTCACACCTTGAAATCCGGCGAAGAACCGGAACTGCGCCTCAATCCGGAACATCAGAAAGCGGTTGAGGAAATCGCCAGCCTGTCGTTCAAGGCTTATCGCAAGCTGGCCGAGGACAAGGCCTTGCTCTCCTATTTTCACGCCGCAAGCCCGGTCGAGGAATTGGCGCTCCTGAAAATCGGCTCGCGCCCGGCGCGCCGTTTCGGCGCCAAGGGCATTGAGGATCTGCGCGCCATTCCCTGGGTCTTCGCCTGGAGCCAGAACCGCCACTTGCTTACCGGCTGGTACGGGCTGGGCTACGCGCTCGACGACTTCCTCTCGGCCCGCGGGCCCCAGGGCCTCGCGCTGCTCCGTGACATGTTCAACAAGTCGCGCGGCTTCCGCCTGGCCGTCGATGAAGTGGAGAAATCCCTGTTCCTCGCCGACATGCGCGTGGCCGAGAAATACGCCGAACTGGTGCCGGACCGCGTTGATGCCGAGCGCATTTTCGCCGTCATCAGCCACGAGCACCGCCGCACCAGCCGCGCCATTCTTGAGCTTACGGGTGAGAAGGTTCTGTGCGAGCGCTTCCAGGGTCTCTGGCGGCGTTTTGAAAGGGTGCGTCCCATCGTAGACCGGGCCAATCTCTGGCAGGTGCAGCTGCTCCGCGAGGCGCGCGGGGCCAAGGGCGATGACCGGCTCAACATGCCGCTGCTGATGACCATGAACTGCGTCGCCGGTGGCCTCGGCTGGACCGGCTGATCTACTCGCCCCAGAAACCCTGCACGCAGTTGCGCGAGAGTCCAATTATAAATCTTGCTGTCTCTTCGTCTGCCCGCTCTACGTTATCGTTATTTACCGTGTAGTCGGAAATCGCCGGCGCGTCCTGGAGTTTCACCGCCTTGAGGTGAGCCATGGTGCCCAGGATGAGGCCCCGTTTTTCCAGCGGCCTGAAGCTCCCGTCTTGTGCCCCGGCTGGCGGCGCAAAGGCGGCGCTGGCCAACCCAACAGCAAATGCGGCCAAGAGTATTTTTCTGCTCATAGCGCACATATAGGACCTGAAAACACGGTCTAAATATGTCGCATTTAGCCCCTGTAGCCTCTCCCCTGTTTCGGTGTATGCTCCGTATCAAGACTAAAAACCGGGAGAAAATGATGACGCAGACCAAACGCAGCTTCCTCGCACTGGCCGCTTTGCTGGCCTTCTCGACCTCGGCCATGTCCATGGACATGATCGGCAATTGTGAATTGTCCGGAGCCAAGGGTTCTATCCCGATCGCGGCACCGACCAAACCAGGCCAACTCACAGTTCAGGTCAATTTGCCTGCACCTACCTGGTGGAACGGCGATACGCCGGAAGCGGTCAAGGACGGCATGGAATATTGCATGGCCGCAGAAATTGCCTGGCGCGCCGGCTACGACAAGCTGGAAGTGGTAAACGTCGGCTGGGACCCGCTGGTTGCCGGCCAGACCTCAGGTTATGACCTCACCCTCTCGCAGGTTTCCATCACCGAAGACCGCAAAAAGGTGGTCGATTTTTCCATCCCCTATTTCAGTTCGGATATCGGTGTGCTGACCCGCGCCGATGCCCCGGTTGATGCAACAAGCATAAAGACCGCGAAGGTCGGTTTGCAGCAGGCCACCACCGGTGCCACGTTTGCCACCGACAAGCTCGGGCTGACCAACGTGCAAATGTACCCTGAACAGGGCGACATGTTCACCGCCCTTCGTGCCGGCCAGATCGATGCGGCAATGACGGATACCTCCATTGCCTTGGCGGAAGAGAAGAACACCGAAGGAAAATCGGTGGTGGTTGGCCAGTACAAGACCGGCGAAGCCTATGGCGCGATTTATGAAAAGGGTTCGGCCAATGCCGCCACCATCGACAAGATCATCCAGGCGATGATCGATGACGGCACGATGAAGAAGCTTGGCGGTAAATACCTGGCTGAGGCCTGGGGCAAGGATCCCGCGACAATACCCTACTTCGAATAACATTAGGCTGGAACCCCCGCACCATTCGCGGGGGTTTCTTTTTGCACCCAGGCCCAACATTGAACGCACCGGAAACTCCCGAAAAAAATCCCAATGATGCGACGCGGATCAGCCTCGCGGCCGTGTGGTTCGCCGGCCTCTGCGTGGTGGCAACCTTCGGCGCCACCGCCCTGGTGCGCATTGCCCTGCGGAGCCTGGATTTTTACGGGCTCGCCTGGGAATTGCTTTTTGGCGCCGCCGTGTTGCTGTCAGCATTGACGTTCATCCCGGCACTCAAGGCGCTGAGAAAATCATCTGCCGCGGGCGCAGCCCTTGCGACGAACGATCTCGCCGAAATGCGCATTGCCACGTCGGAGGCCCGCGATTCCGCCTGGCTCACTTTCGGCTGGGGCAGCTTTGGCCTCGTGGCTCTTGCCTTCATTTGTTTCATTCTCACCAATGATGCGGCGGTGGGGAAAACCTTTTTCCTCCTGCCCCTGATGCGCGAGAAATGGTGGCTGGTGACCAAGGCGTTTGTCCTCAACAACCTGTTCATCTTCGTGGTTGCCGAGATTTTGGTGCTGGTATGGGGCCTGGTTGTGGCTCTGGCCCGCATGCTGCCGGGCCCGGCGGGCCGGCCCATTCGGGCGCTCGCCATCATCTATTGCGATGTCTTCCGCGGCCTGCCTGCCGTCGTCACCCTGTATCTCATCGGTTTTGGCATTCCCATCTCGGGCCTTCCCGAACTCATCGTCCCGAAAATCGTCGGGCTGTTTGTCGATCTCTCGGCGATGACCCCGATGGAGGTTAAAACCGCAACCCGCATCCCGGTGATCTGGTGGTGCATCCTGGCGCTCACCCTGACCTATGGCGCCTATGTGGCCGAAGTCTACCGCTCCGGCATCGAAAGCATCCACTGGAGCCAGGTGTCCGCGGCGCGTTCGCTCGGCCTCTCCTACATGCAAACCATGCGCTATGTCGTCGTGCCGCAAGCCGTGCGCCGCATCATGGCGCCGCTGCTCAATGATTTCATCGGACTGCAGAAGGACACGGCACTTGTCCAGGTGGTGGGCGTCATCGACGCCTTCAACCAGTCACGCATCATCGCTTCCAATGCCTTCAACCTCTCTGCCGTTACGATTGTCGCAATCCTCTTTGTACTGATTACCATTCCGCAGGCCCGCTTTGTCGACAAGCTCATCGAGCGCGACAACGCCCGCACCAGGGCAGGCGGCTGACATGGCGTTCCTTGAAATGAAGAACGTTGCAAAGGAATTCGGGCTGGTGCGCGTGCTGCGCGGCATCAATCTGGAAGTGGATGAGCATCAGGTCGTCTGCCTCATTGGCCCGTCGGGCTGCGGCAAGTCCACCCTTTTGCGCTGCATCAACGGCCTTGAAAAAATCCAGGGCGGCGAGATACGGCTCGAAAATGACCGGGTGTCGGGGCCGGGCGTCGACGTGAACCGGCTGCGCCAGCAGGTTGGCATCGTCTTTCAAAGCTTCAACCTGTTTCCGCACATGAGCGTCCTGGAGAACGTGACGCTGGCGCCCACCAAGGTCCTGAAGTTGGAGCAGGCCGAAGCCGATGACCGCGCCATGGCGCTCCTGAAGCGCATCGGCCTGGAATCCAAGGCCGCTGAATTTCCTGACCGGCTTTCCGGCGGCCAGCAGCAGCGCGTGGCCATTGTCAGGGCCCTGGCTATGGAGCCCAAGCTCATGCTGCTGGATGAGATTACCTCCGCCCTTGATCCCGAACTGGTGGCCGAGGTTTTGAACATTGTGCGTGATCTCGCCGGCCAGGGCATGACCATGCTGCTCGCCACCCATGAAATGGGCTTTGCCCGCGAAGTGGCCTCCAAAGTATGTTTTCTCTACGAGGGCGTCGTCCATGAGGAAGGCCCGCCGGAAGCGCTTTTTGGCGAACCGAGGGAGGAGCGCACCCGGGCCTTTCTGAAGCGCATCATCGAGGCCGGCAGGCTTTAATTCTTGTTCCGGGGGAACAATAACCGCCGCTTGCCGTTCAGACTTGTGGCAAAGCTGCGCAATTATCCCTTAGTTCTGCCGCATACCTCCCCTAATCGGGCGGAATCAACAGTTTGGCGTGCATTCCGCACATCACTTCCTCGGAGGCGACACATGAAGTTTCTACCCTTGACCGCCAGCCTTATGGTTTTGGCATTGTTTTCAGCCCCGGCATTTGCCCAGGACGAGGCCCCGGCCGAGGAACAGCCACCGGCCGCAGCTGAAGAAGCAGCTCCCCAGGTTCCGGATGAAGTTCTGGTCCTGCTCAATGACGGCCGGCCGCTCAGCGAGCTTTCCGTCGAAGAGCTCGGCGCCCGCGCCAAGCAGGCCCGCGGCTTCTCGAAGATGAAAGGTCTTCCGCCCGAAACGCGGGACCAGTTGCAGGCCATGGCCCAGGCGGCGCGTGGTGAAATAGCCGCCCGTGAACAGCAGGCGGCCCAGCCCGAAGCCCCGGCAGCCGAACCGCCGGCAGCCCCCGCCACCGCCGAACAGCCCGCAGTTGAAACGCCGGCTGAGCAGCCCGCCGAAGCCGCAGCCCCCGCGGCGGCGGAACTTCCGCCCGACGTTGCCGCGCTTCTCAATGACCAGCGCCCGTTGAGCGAACTCAGCGCCGAGGAACTGGACCACCGCTTCAAGACGGCGCGGCAATTCGCCAAGGCGAAGAAGCTTCCAGACGACACGAAGGCGCAGTTGGCCGGGATCGCCAAGGCCGCGCGCGACGAACTGATGGTGCGCGAGCAGGCGGCCCAGACCGCGCCGCAGCAGCAGCCACCCGCTGCCGAAGCGCCGGCTGTCGTGGAGCAGCCCCCCTTGGTTGAACCGCCGCCGGTTGCTGAAACCCAGCCGCCTGCCGGCGAGCAGCCGCCGGTGGCCGAAGCCCAGCCCGCCGCCCCGGCCGATGCCAAGCAGAGCCAGCAACTGGACGGCAATGCCGCGGTTCCTGCAGCCGAAGCCAAGGCCAAGGTCTATCTTGACGATCCGACGCCCGCCGACAAGCTTTCCGATGACGATCTGCGCAAGCGCCTGGATGGCATTCGTGAACTGATGGCCGGCAATGAACTCTCCCGCCAAACCGAACAGGCGCTCCGCAAGAAGCTGCGCACCGAGCGCGACATCTTGCGTAACCGCGTGGCGATGGCGGAGCCGCCAAAGCCAACCAAGCCCGACGGCGGGGATCAGTCGGCCCCAACCAAGCCATCGAAAATCGACAGGAAGGATTACACCTTCAACATTGACATCGTGCTGAATGACCGCAGGCCTTCCGACGAACTGCAGGACTATGAGCTTCGCCGCCGCCTGGAAGTCTATCGCCAGTATGACCGGGACGAACGTTACGGCGCCGATCAGCGCGCCTATTGGCGTGAAGTCAGGGAGCGCGACGAAGCGCTTCTCCAGCGGCGCCTGCTGCGTGAGCGCCGCGAGCGCCAGGCCGAATTGGCCTCCCGTTATGAAGACGACCAGTATGACATTGAGCTGGGCGAAGGCTATGACCCCGATCAGCAGGACGATGTCTATGCCGCCGAAGTTGACGACGAGGAACTGGAAGATGTGCTCGTCTCAGCCCCCCGCCGGAAAATTGACCGCCGCTATACGGTAGAAGAAGTTGAAGCTTCGCCCGATCTGCGCGAGGCCCTGCCACGCATCGAAATCGACACCGTGCGGTTTGGCTTCAACGAGGCCTTCGTGCGCCCGGAAGAGGTGGGCAACCTCGACCGTATCGGTGAAGTCATGGAACGCGTCCTGAGCAAGCACCCACGTGAAGTATTCCTGATCGAGGGCCATACCGATGCGGTTGGTTCCGATGCCAGCAACTTGACGCTGTCGCGCCAGCGCGCCGCGGCCATCAAGAAGGCGCTCACGACCTACTACGTCATTTCTCCGGAAAACCTGCAGACCGTGGGCTATGGCGAACGCTACCTGAAGATCCCCACCGCCGAGGCGGAGCAGGAAAACCGCCGCGTTTCGGTGAGCCGTGCCACCTCCGTATTGGGTGAGCTTGAGGAATAACGTCTTTCCCTTGCAAGTTACCTGGGCCGCCCCTAAAAGGCGGCCCAATTCATTTCAACATGCAGGGAAAATCATGGCCACCGAACGTACCTTCTCGATCATCAAGCCGGATGCAACGCGGCGCAATCTGACCGGCGCCATCAACGCCAAGATCGAGGGCGCCGGCCTGCGCATCATTGCCCAGCGCCGCACCAAGTGGAAGCAGGCCGATGCCAAGAAGTTCTACGCGGTTCATGCCAAGCGCCCGTTCTACAAGGATCTGGTGAAGTTCATGACCTCGGGGCCCATCGTCATGCAGGTTCTGGAAGGCAACGACGCGGTTGCCAAGTATCGCGAAATCATGGGTGCCACCAATCCCGCCAACGCCGATGCCGGCACCATCCGCAAGGATTTCGCCGAGTCCATCGAAGCCAATTCGGTGCATGGTTCCGACAGCGCCGAAAACGCCAAGAAGGAAATCAAGCTCTGCTTCAAGGCCGCTGAGATCGTCGGCTGAAGCCATGTGGGTCGCCCTTTACGTCGTTGCAATTGTCTTGGTGAACTGGCTGTTCACCGCCGTGGCGCCTTGGAGCACGGTCTTGGGCGACCTTTACCTGGCCAATGTCGTCGTAGGCTTCGTGTTCGTCCTGCGCGACTACGCCCAGCGCGAAATCGGCCACAAGGTTTTGCTGGCGACACTGTTTGCGGGCATTGCCACTTATTTCATGGTGGACCCCGCCATCGCCATTGCCAGCGTAACCGCCTTCGTGCTGTCGGAAATGGCTGACTGGGCCATCTATTCTTTTACCAGGCGCCCGCTGCAGTCGCGCATTCTGATTTCAAGCCTTGTGGCGGTGCCGCTCGACACGCTGGCCTTCCAGTACCTCGCGGGCTACTTGACCCCGGCGGCCTTTACGACTGAAGTGTTGAGCAAGGCCCTCGGCGTGGCCATCGTCTGGTATCTCCTCAAACTCCGGATGGATGGGAAACCCGCTTCGGTGCATTGAATTTGGGAGATTGACTCCATGGCGATAGAAACGGTTCGCGGCCACGAATTCATCATCCACTTCGACGGCAGCCGTTGCATCCACTCCCGCAATTGCGTGCTCGACCGGCCCGACGTGTTTGTGCCCAATGTGAAGGGCGAATGGATCTATCCCGACCGGGCGAGTTCCGAGGCCATGGCCCAGCTTGCCCATAATTGCCCGTCCGGCGCCATTCGCTACGAGCGCGTCGATGGCGGCGAGGGCGAAGCACCGCCGATCGTGAACACCGTGCGGGTGCGTGAAAACGGCCCGCTCGCCATCCATGCTCCTCTTGTTATTGACGGCGCAGAACAGGGCCTGCGGGCTACCCTGTGCCGCTGCGGCCAGTCAAAGCGGAAGCCGTTTTGTGACGGCAGTCATACGGCGGCAGGCTTTGCCGCGACGGGCGAGCCCGCCCAAGAGGAGTCGCAGGTCCTGGAAATCCGCAATGGACCCGTCAAGATCACGCCAAAGCCGAATGGCCCGCTCCTGGTGAGCGGCAATCTCGAAGTGGTGAGCGGCACGGGGCGGACCGTCAACCGCGTGACCAAGACGGCATTCTGCCGCTGCGGCCATTCCGCCAACAAACCCTATTGCGACGGCTCCCATGCCAGGGTCGGATTTTTGAGCGAGTAAGGAGAATCATGGGCAAGGGACGGCTTGAGGCATTCAGCGATGCGGTGATCGCCATTATCATCACGATCATGGTGCTGGAATTGAAAGTTCCTCACAATGCCGAGCTTTCAGCCCTATGGGAGCTTGGCCCGATATTTTTGAGTTATGTTCTGAGCTTTGCCTATGTGGGAATTTACTGGAACAATCACCATCATCTCTTTCACGCCGTAAAGCACGTAAGCGGCGGCATGCTTTGGGCCAATTTGCATTTGCTGTTTTGGCTTTCGCTGTTTCCATTTACCACCGGCTGGATGGGCGAAAATCATTTCGCCACCTGGCCTGTTGTCATTTATGGGGTCAATTTGCTGCTGGCAGCCTTGGCTTACACAATTTTGGTTCGCGTAATTATCAAGCATCACGGCCATGAGTCGGAAATTGCCCGGGCCATAGGCTCCGACTTCAAGGGCAATGTTTCCCTTGTGGCCTATCTCTCGGGCATTGCCGTTGCCTTTTACAACCCTTGGATTTCCGGCGGCCTCTTTGTAGCGGTGGCTTTGATGTGGTTTATTCCGGATCGCCGCATCGAGAGAGTGATGAAAGGCTAGCCTATCATTGTTGGCGGCGTTTCCAACGGGGGCACATGCAGAACCCGTTCACGGTAGGAAATGTAGATCGCACAGGCAATCAGGATGCCGACGCCAACGAATGTCCAGGCATCGGGAAAGTCGCCGAAGAAATACCAGCCCAAAACCACCGCCATGATGATCTCCGTGTAGCCCAGCGGCGCCAGCAGCGAAGCCTCGGCATAATCATAGGCCCGCACGATGAGATAGTGACCGGCCGTGGCGATGAAGGCGAGCAAAAGGAAAAGCCCCCACTGTTGCGGGCTCGGCGCCTGCCAGACGAAGACCACGGCGATGGAGGTGAGCACCGCGCCGGCAAGGCTGGTGAGGAACGTCGTGGTCATGGCGCTGGCGCTGCCCGCGATGCGCCGCGTGAGCAGCATGTAAAGGGCCAGCGAGGTGCCGGCCCCCAAGGCCATGAAAACCCCGGGGTTCAAGCTTTGAAAGCCGGGGCGGATGATGATCAGGGTGCCCATGAACCCAACCGCCACCGCAAGCCAGCGGCGCAGGCCGACTTTTTCATTGAGCACCAAAGGCGACAGCATGGTGATGATCAGCGGCTGCACAAAGAAAATCGCCAGCGTATCGGCAATGGATTGGAATTTCAGGGCCCAGAAGAACAGCGCCGTGGCCGCGATGAGGAAGATGGCGCGAATCATGTGAACCAAGGGACGCTGCGGGATAAGGCTGCGCGCCCCGTCCAGCCTCCACACCAGGGGAGCCGTCATCACCATGCCGAAGAACAGCCTGGCCCAGACGATTTCCATGATGGGCACATTCTGCTGGCCGAGGAATTTGGCCACAACATCAAGAAATGGCAGGACAATCATGGCCCCAACCATCAGGGCGATGCCTAACAAAGTATTGTGGGCGGTGGCTTGGGATGGGGCGGAACGCATGGCGGCTAGCTATCGCATCACGTGGTTATTGGCAATTTGTTTACACCTTGGGCGCATGATGATTCGGTACGTTTAGTTGGAGCTGTTTATGAACGATCAAGTCGGCATAACCGCTCCGAGACCCGCCTAACCTCAGGGGGTTAAATCCTCCGGCGGCGCCTCGGACGGCGAACTGGAGGACCTATGGCTAAGTTCAATATTGTATTTGCATGCGTCTCATTTCTTGCCCTGACCCTGTCAATCCCGGCGCAGGCCGTTGGCATGTGCGGCAAGCGCGGCGATTTCATCAAGGCGCTCAATGACAAATATCAGGAAACCGGCAAGGCGCTCGGCATCGCGGGCCAGGTCAATCTGGTTGAAGTCTTTGCCTCAAAGGCGGGCACCTGGACCATTTTGGTGACGACACCGGAGGGCAAATCCTGCATTATTGCCGCCGGAAGCTCCTGGGAAGACTTGCCGCCGAGCAAGAATTTGACCTCGCTTTAGGCCTTAAGCCGGGCATTATTGGGGTCCCAGGGCGATTCGCCGATGACGCTTGCCTTTCGCTTCTCGCCGAACATGAGAACGTCGAAACCCGTCCCCATGGCGGTCATGGCGGGATCCACGTAGGCAAAGGCCAGCGATTTCTTGACCGCATGGCCGTAGCCGCCGGAAGTGGTGAGGCCCACGATCTTCTCGCCGCGGTAAACCGGTTCATTCCCCACGCAGTCGGAATCCGTATTGGCAACTTCCAGCGGCACCAGCTTCATGCGGGGGCCGCGCTGGTGCTTGGAAAGGCTGGCGGCCTTGCCGGTGAAGGCCGGCTTGTCCAGGCGGATGAAACGCTCCATTGAAGCTTCGAACATGTCAATTTCCGCCGTAAGTTCCGAGCCCCAGCCGCGATAGCACTTCTCCAGGCGCAGCGAATTCATCGCGTAGGTGCCGAACAATTTCAGTCCGTAGGGTTTCCCGGCCTTTTGCAGACTGTTGAAAACTTTAGGCATTTCCGCCATGGGAACATGCAGTTCCCAGCCCAGCTCGCCCACGTAATTCACCCGCAGCAGCCGCACCTTCTTGACCCCCGCAACCTCTGCCTGCTTGCCGGTGAGCCAGCGGAAGCTCGCGTTGGAAAGATCAGTCGTGGTGCACTGGCTCAGGACCTCGCGCGATCGCGGGCCCGCCAGAACGAGCACGCCAAAATCATCGGTGACGTCGGTGACCGTCACTTTCTCGGCGGCAAGCCTGCGCCACTCCAACTGGTCCTTGTCGTGCAGTTGGGCAACCGCGGCGGAAAGCACATAGAAATGCTCCGGCCCCAGCCGCGTAACGGTTATTTCCGATTCAATGAAGCCATTCTCGTTCAGCAGATGGCCGAGGATAATGCCGCCGTCCTTCGCAGGGATTTTGTTGGCGCAAATCCGCTCAAGGAACGCATAGGCGTCCCGGCCCGTTACCTCGAATTTGGAGAAGGTGGAAAGATCCATGAGGCCAACCCGCTCGCGCACCGCCAGCGCTTCTTCGCGCACGGCCTCGAACCAGTTCGAGCGCTTGAAGGAATAGGCCTCGCCTTTGCCCGACGTGTCGTACCAGCGCGGCCGCTCCCAGCCGAAGATCTGGGCGAATTGCGCCCCTTCGGCTTTCAGTTGGTCATAGAGCGATGATTTGCGCAGGCCCCGGCCGGCCTCATGCTGCTCGCCCGGCTTGTAGCAGTAATACATATGGTGATAATCGGCGACCGAGACTTCCGCCGTGTAATCCTTGCTCGCCCAATTGCCGAAGCGCCGCGGATCGAATTCCCGCATGTTGATCTCGGCCTGGCCGTGCACCATCCACTGCGCCAGGTATTTGCCCGCCCCGCCGCCCTGGCAGATGCCGATGGAGGCCCCGCAATGCATCCAGTAATTCTTCGGCCCGGGAGCCGGGCCGGACAGATAGGTGCCGTCCGGTGTATGGGTAATCGCCCCGGAGATGATGGACTTGAGCCCCGCATTGCCGAAAATCGGCATGCGCTCCGTGGCGCGCTCCAGCCACGGGGTAAGGCGGTCGAGTTCCGGCGCCACCAGTTCGCTTTCAAAATCCCAGGCGGGCGGCCGGCCCTCCCAGCAGAGATGCGCCGTTTCGGTTTCGTAGGGGCCGACCAAAACGCCGTTGGTTTCTTCACGCAGATAGGCGTGCGAGTAGGGGTCGCGCACCACCGGCAATTCCGGCGCCAGATCGATCAGCTCCTTCAACGGCTCGGTGATCATGTAGTGGTGCAGCATGTTGGCGATGGGAACATTGTGCCCCGTCCACGAGCCCACCACGTCGCAATAGGAGCCAGCCGAATTCACCACATGCTGGCAAATGATGTTGCCCTTGTCGGTGATCACGTTCCATTCGCCCGACGGCAATTGCTTGATGTCCATGACGCGGGTGCGGCGGTAAATTTCGGCGCCGAGCTTCCGCGCCCCGGCCGCCATCGCATTGGTGATATCGGCCGGGGCCACATGGCCGTCGGTGACCGTGCGGAAGGCCGCCTTCACCCCGAAGGTTTCAAGGAAGGGATGGTATTGCTTGATCTCCGAGGGGCCGATGATTTCGCATTCATAGCCCGCCAGGCGCGAAACGCCGTACACATACTTGAACCAGTTCAGCTCTTCGTCCGTGGTGGCGAGGCGCAAGCCCCCGCAGCCATGCCAGGACACGGCCTGTCCCGTGAGCTTCTCCAGTTGCGGATAGAGCTGGGTGCCATAGAGATGCACCTTCGACATGTTGAGCGAGCCGTTGAACTGCGGGCATTGCCCCGCCGCATGCCAGGTGGAACCGGAAGTGAGTTCGCCCTTTTCGATGAGCGCAATGTCGCTCCAGCCCTCAAGCGCCAGGTGATAGAGCAGGCCAACGCCCATCACGCCGCCACCTACCACAACCACCCGCGCCTGGGACTTCATTCGATTCCTCCGGGAAACAAAACAGTGTAAACCGTGAGTGCTCATGTTCTCAAGCGCCGCGCAAGCGAGTTTCTTGTGCCCGAGGTGAGGGAGATTCACCACCATGTGGTTCATGGGAGGTTCAGGTGGGCGGTGCGAGACTGGAAAAATCAGGAGAATTCGCCATGCGCAAGCTATTAGCCGTTCTATTTTTCGCTGTTTCCCTCACCCCCGCCGCCCATGCCACCTCGGGTCCCGGCTGCCTGATCGTCACCAATGTTGCCGATGATGATGCGCTGAATATGCGCAGCCGCCCCTCCGCCTCAGCCCGCATTGTCGATCAATTGGTGCCGGGCCAGCATGGCATTATCCATCTCGACGCGCCCTGCGGCCCCCTCAGCAGCCCCTGGCCCCAGCGCTGGTGCCGGGTCAGCCATTACAATGCGGAAGTGGTAACCCACGGCTGGGTGAAAGCCCGCTATGTCAGGGACAGTGATTGCCCGTAATCAGGGGCAGAGGGGCGACGGCAAGCCACTGCAAATTGCCTGCACGATCTCGCGGCGGAGGCTCCAGAAGCCAATTCCAAGGAGCAGCGGCGCGGTGAGGCCGCTGGCCACATAATAGATCAAATTGCGCACGCTGTCGGGCGCCCAGAACCCGGCATCGTCCCATTCCGCCCCCACCACATGTTTTTCAAACTGGTAATTGTCGCGGGTCAGCGTATCCAGCGGTTCGCCGAGGTCCAGATCTTCCGCGAACCTGGTCGCATGGGCCCGCCAGAAATGGCCGAGGCCGCCCAGCAGCGCGCCGATCACCGAGGCCGCAAAAACAAAACTTATATAGGCAAAGCCGGTCATCGGGCGAGACTATCGCCGGCCCTGTTACTCAGGACTTAACAGCCTCATAGAGCATCAGGGCCGTGGCGGTGGCCACATTGAGCGACTCCGCTCCGCCGGGCATGGGAATGCGGACAAGGCTGCTGCACGCCGCCGCAAGTTCCTCCGAAAGCCCCCGGCGCTCGCTGCCCATGACAAGCAGGGTAGGGGATTTATATGTTCGCCTGAAATCCTCAGTTCCCTTGAGATGGCTGCCCACCACGTCGCCGCGCCAGGCTTTGCACAACGCGATGAAGGCTTCTGTTTCCATCCGCACCAGCGGAACTCCGAAAATGGAACCTGTCGTGGCCCGCACACAGTCTCCCGAATAGGGATCGCAGGACTGGCCGACCAGTATGACTCCAGAGGCCGCAACCGCATCTGCGGTGCGGATGATCGTGCCCAGATTGCCCGGATCGCGCATATCCTCCAGCGCCACCCAGACACCTTTTTGGCTAACATCGCCCGCATAACGCTGTTTGAACGTGGCAAGGGCGCTCTGCGGATTGTTCTGCCCGCTCAGTCCCGCCATGATTTTTTCGGTGACCAGAATGGGCCGCGCTTCGCCCCAGGCCGAAATGGCTTCCGTCGACACCAGATGCTCCGGCACCCAGCCGGCCTTTCGCGCCCGGTCCAGCATCTCCCAGCCTTCGGCCACAAAAAACCCGGTGTCCTGCCGGAATTTCTTCTCGGTCAAGGAGCGGATAAGCTTGATTGTGGGGTTTTGGGAGGAGGTAACTGGAGCCATGACGGCAACTATAGTTTCGGCTATATCTTCCGTCCATGAACATTCGCCCCAACATCAAGACCGGAATTTCCGTTTGTCCCCATGATTGCCCCTCGGCCTGCGCCCTTGAGGTGGAACTGCTCGACGAGCGCACCATTGGCCGGGTGCGTGGCGCCAAGGACAATTCCTACACCCTTGGCGTCATCTGCGAAAAAGTCGGCCGCTATGCCGAGCGCATTCACCATCCCGATCGCCTGCTTTACCCGCTGAAGCGTGTGGGCCCCAAGGGCACCGGCCAGTTCAAGCGCATAAGCTGGGATGAGGCGATGGCAGAAACGGCCGAGGCTTTCCTGAAAGCCGAAGCCGAGCATGGTTCCGAATCCGTCTGGCCCTATTACTATGCCGGCACCATGGGCCTTGTCATGCGCGACGGCATCGAGCGCCTGCGCCACACCAAGAATTATTCCGGCATGTACGCCACCTTCTGCGTTTCGCTTTCATGGAGCGGATATTTCGCCGGGGCCGGCAATATTTCCGGCGTCGATCCCCGCGAAATGCAGAAGTCGGACCTCATCGTCATCTGGGGCGGCAACCCGGTGAACACCCAGGTGAATGTCATGACCCACGCCATGAAGGCCCGCAAGGATCGCGGCGCCAAGATTGCCTGCGTCGACATCTATGACACCGGCACGATGAAGCAGGCCGATGTGAAACTGCTCATCCGCCCCGGCACCGATGGGGCTCTGGCCTGCGCTGTCATGCATGTGCTGTTCCGCGACGGTTTCGCCGACTGGCCTTACCTTGAGGCCCTCACCGATTGCCCCCATGAATTTGAAGCCCATCTCAAAACCAGAACACCGGAATGGGCCTCGAAAATTTGCGATATTTCTGTGGCCGAAATCGAAGCCTTTGCCAAATTGATCGGCGAAACCAAACGCACGTACTTTCGGTTGGGCTACGGCTTCGCCCGCGGGCGCAATGGCGCGGTGAACATGCATGCCGCCTCCTGCATTCCCGTGGTCACCGGCGCCTGGAAACATGAAGGCGGCGGCGCGCTCCACTCCAACAGCGGCATCTACAAGTGGAACAAGAAAATGATCGAAGGCACCGACGCCAAAAAGAGCGGCCTTCGTGTCATCGATCAAAGCCGCATCGGCCCCGCACTTCTGGGCGACCCCTTCGATCTTGCCGGCGGCCCGCCGGTCAAGGCCATGCTCATTCAAAACACCAATCCGGCCTCCGTCGCCCCCGACCAGACCAAGGTGAAGCAGGGGCTGGCCCGCGAGGATCTTTTTGTCTGCGTGCATGAGCAATTCATGACTGAGACGGCGAAGTACGCCGACATCGTTTTGCCCGCCACCATGTTTCTCGAGCATGATGACGTCTATCAGGGAGGCGGCCACCAGCACATCATGTTTGGCCGCAAACTGGTGGAAGCTCCCGGTGAATGCCGCAGCAACCATGACGTGCTCTGCGACCTCGCCAGCCGCTTGGGCGCGGAGCACGAGGGCTTCGCAAGACGCCCCGTGAATTGATTGACTGGACCCTGCAGCATTCGCGCCGCCCCGATTTGCAAAAGCTCGATGAAGAAAACTGGATAGACGTGCAGCCCGATTTTGAAACGGCGCATAATCTGAGGCGCTTCGGCCATGCCGATGGCAAGTTCCATTTCAAGCCCGATTGGACGAAGGCCGCCTATCTGTCGCCCACCGGCCCTCTCGGCCCGATGCAAGACATGCCGGTATTTCCCGATCACTGGGGAGCCATTGAAGAGGCAAACGCGGACTATCCCTT
Organism: uncultured Alphaproteobacteria bacterium; assembly: GCA_963773295.1. Taxonomy (GTDB): domain Bacteria; phylum Pseudomonadota; class Alphaproteobacteria; order Rhizobiales; family Aestuariivirgaceae; genus Aestuariivirga. Next base: position 109,451 of record CAVZAJ010000012.1, on the reverse strand, counting down.
CCGCCTGGCCACCAGCCCGGCCCGCACCTTTCTCAATTCCACCTTCAATGAAACGCCGTCCTCGCTCAAGCGAGAGGGCAGGCCCACGCTCTTTGTGCATCCCCTGGATCTTGAGGCGGCAGGCCTTGCCGATGGCGAGAAGGTGAAGGTGGGCAGCGCCCGTGGGATTGTCACCCTCCATGCCAAGGCCCATGACGGCCAGCGGCGCGGCGTTCTGATCGCCGAGTCCATCTGGCCAAATGAGGCCTTTGAAGACGGGCAGGGCATCAACACCCTGACCGGCTGCGATCAGGCGGCCCCCGCGGCGGGCGGACTTTTCCACGATAACCGCGTCTGGCTGAAGCCTGCGAGGTGAATCGGGGATGAACGGCGGGTTCAGGTTCGGCTCAGGTGGATAGTCCTAGTGTGAGGTCTAGTTAAACGCCTTTCACGACGGAACCGACATGAAAACCTGGATTGCACTCTCCCTCGCGGCTCTTGTGCTGGCGACAGCCCCGTCTTTTGCCGGCGATGCCAGGAAAAAGACCGTGCAAACCCAGGTTGCGGGCGCCCACCAGCAGGTTTCCATTAAGCTCTTGCGCCTGCGGATGCGGGTCACGGTTAACCAATGATTAACCCTTTCGAGTCCCTGCAAGTGCTTGAAAAGAATCATTTTCTTGCAGGCCAGAATCGCGCCACGATGCCTCCCATGATAGAAATCCGCTATCCCGCTGCACCATCCTGGCTTCTGCTGATGGCCGTGTTTCTGATCCTCGCAACCCTCGCGCCCGTCGCCGTTCTGGTCGGCTAAAAGCTTCAAGGCAGACGCGAAATGCGCTCGACGAGCAGGTCAAAAAACCCTTGCGCATTGATCGCGCGGCACACCGTGGCATTGGGCTTCCTGGCCGTGACGCGCCACCAATCCACCACGGTTGCGCCCATGGTGAGTTCCGACTCGCATTCGATCTCCACATTCACCTCGCGGCTTTGAAAAAGCGCGGGCTTCAAGAGCCAGGCCATGACGCAGGGGTCATGCAGCGGCCCGCCATCGGTGCCGTATTTCTCCTCGTCAAAGCGTTCGGAGAACGACAGCATGGCCGCAATCGCAGGCCCGGGCTTATTCTTGATGCCGCGGAATCTTTCGATGCGCGCCGCAGAGGCCAACGCCTGGTGCGTGCAGTCGAGCGGCACGAGCGTGATCGGAATGCCCGCTTGAAACACCACGCGCGCCGCATGCGGGTCCACATAGATATTGAACTCGGCGGCAGGCGTAACGTTTCCGGCTTCGAAGTAACCGCCGCCCATGGCAACGATGCGCTTGATGCGGGACGCGATCCGGGGTTCGCGGATAAGCGCCAGCGCAATGTTTGTCATGGGGCCGAGAACACACAACGTTATGGTGCCTGCCTCGTGCCTCATCAGCGCCTCAACGATGAAATCCACCGCGTGCTGTTTTTGCAGCGCCATCTTGGGCTCAGGCCACACCGGGCCGTCGAGTCCCGTCTGCCCGTGAACGTATTCCGCCGTCACAAGTGGGCGCAGAATGGGCCGCGCGGCGCCCGCATAAACCTTGATGTCGGGCCGGCCCGCCAATTCGCAAATCTTGCGGGCGTTGATTTCGGTGAGCGCCAAAGACACGTTGCCCGCCACCGCGGTGATGCCCAGAATCTCGAATTCCGGCGAGGCCAGCGCCAGCAGTATGGCAACCGCGTCGTCCTGGCCGGGGTCCGTATCGATGATGATGGGCAGGGGCTGGGTCATTTTTTTGAAGCTCTTGCTTTCTTGCGCAGGTGATAGGTGAGCGCCAGGGAAATGCAGTGGCGCAGCGGTTCTTCTGGTAGCCTATCGGACACATCAAAGACAATGCTCCTGTTGCCCCCGAATTTCATCTTGCCCCGGTAAAGGTCCTTGAAATCATCGATCAGGCCCGAGGCGCAGATGAAATATATGGCGTATTTGGTGGGCTCATTCCTGATGTGGTCGATCCGGATGGTGCTGCCGCTGCCGGTCTCCCGGGTGATATAGCTGGGCTGCCCCCAGCGCAGGGTTTCTTCAAGCCGCCCCACCCCCGGCGTGGCCGCCGCCACGTCCAATATCATCTGGCGCAGGCCCAGCAGTTTTTCCCGCACCGGCCTGGGATAGACGCTGAAATCAGGCTTTGCCATGAACTGCCGCTCCCCGTGCCATTCGGTTCCCTGCTGCCGCTCTACTGCCACACTGCTGACAGCATGTTGTCAGCAGTGTTAAGATAGGTAAAGACATGCGCCGAGCCGACCGCCTTTTGCAACTGATCCAGATCCTGCGCCGCCACCGCCGCCCGGTGACCGGCGATGTGATGGCGCGTGAGCTGGAGGTTTCACTCCGCACGGTTTACCGCGACATTGCCACCTTGACCATCGAGGGCGTGCCCATCCGCGGCGAGGCGGGCGTGGGCTATGTGCTGGGCGAAGGCTATGACCTGCCGCCCCTGATGTTCACCACCGATGAGCTGGAAGCGGTCATGCTGGGCCTGCGCTGGGTGGCCAGGCGCGGCGACAAGGATTTGGCCCGCGCCGCCCTCGATACGGTGGCCAAGATCGGCACCGTGCTGCCGGAAAAACTCAGGCCTTTTCTGTTTGACGCGGGGCTGCTGGTGCCGCCCCGCATGCACCACGCGCCGGACCGCATCGACGTGGCCCAGTTCCGCGCCGCCATCCGCGATGGCCGGAAAGCCACGATTTCCTACCGCAGCGAAGAGGGCAATGAAACCATTCGCACCATTTGGCCCATCGCCATCTCCTACTTCGATGCCCAGCGCCTGATCATCGGCTGGTGCGAACTGCGCACCGCCTTCCGCTCGTTCCGCACCGACCGCATGATGGCCATGGAAGTGCTGAAGGACAAATATCCGGAACGGCGCAAGGTGCTGCTGAAGAAATGGCAGGACGACGTGCGCCGGGAAACCGGCCAGCCGCAACTGGATGTGTTTATGTGAATATCTAATCTCCACCTCCCCCTTGTGGGGAGGTCAAATTCGCGCGATAGCGCGGATTTACGGTGGGGTCTGGTGGTGCAACGACCCCCACCCCACAAGGGGGAGGGAATCAACGGTTATTCTGCCGCCATCGCCAGCGCCTTGGGATAGAGCCTGTGCTCCTCCACCAGAACCCTCGCTGATAACGTTTCAGGCGTGTCACCCGCCAGCACCGGAACTTCCGCCCGCGCGATGACCGGCCCGCCGTCCAGCTCTTCAGTTACGTAATGAACCGAACAGCCATGAACCTTCGCGCCATCGGCCAGCGCCCGCTCATGCGTATGGGTGCCTTTGTAGAGCGGCAGCAGTGAGGGGTGAATGTTGATCATTTTCCCGGCCCAAGGCTCCAGAAGAACCGGCGACATGATCCGCATGAATCCGGCGCAGGCGATCAGGTCCAAATTCTGCGCGCGCAAATAGTCGTTGAGGGCGGCATCAAATTTTTCGCGTGCCGCAAATTTTTTGTGATCGATGACATGCGTTGGAATATTCCGGCCCCGTGCGAAGTCCAGCCCGGCGGCATCCGGCCGGTTGGAAACCACGCACACGATCTCGGCCGGATAGGCCGGGTCGCGCGCTGCCTCCACCAGGGCCGCCATGTTGGAGCCGCGTCCCGAAATCAGAACCCCGACACGCTTCCGCTTCATCGGAGGGTCAGGCTTCCCGTTGTTGCAACTTGCGCCTCCTTGCCCCGGCGCTTGCGCAAACGGCCGAGGACGACAACCGTCTCGCCGGATTTTTTGAGCGCCGTTGCAACCGCTTTCGCATCCTTGGCCGCCACCACCACAATCATGCCGACGCCGCAATTGAAGGTGCGCAGCATTTCGCGCTCGGGCGTACCGCCAATCTCTTGCAGCCAGGCGAATACCGGCAGGAACGGCACCGCGTCGAGATTGATTTCCGCCACACACCCCTTGGGCAAAACCCGGGGTATGTTTTCCAGAAAGCCGCCGCCGGTGATATGGGCCAGCGCCTTGATCGATTTGCTTTTCCGGAACGCCTTGAGCAGCGGCTTCACATAAATCCGCGTCGGCACCAGCAGCGCCTCGCCCAAGGTCTTGCCCTTGGCAAAGGGGGCAGGGGCATCATAGCCGAGCCCGCTCAATTCCACGATCTTGCGGATGAGGGAATAGCCATTGGAATGGGTGCCTGATGACGCCAGCCCCAAGATCACATCGCCGGGCCCGACATTCTTTGCCGGCAGAAGTCTCTTGCGCTCGACAGCCCCCACCGCAAATCCCGCAAGGTCATAATCCTTGCCGTGATACATGCCCGGCATCTCGGCGGTTTCCCCGCCGACAAGAGCGCATCCCGCCTGCTTGCAGCCCGCGGCGATCCCGGCGATCACCTCACGGGCTTGCGCCACATCAAGCTTGCCGGTGGCGAAGTAATCGAGAAAGAACAGCGGTTCGGCCCCCTGGACAATCAGGTCGTTGACCGACATGGCCACCAGATCAATGCCCACCCCGTGGTTAAGCCCCGTTTCAATGGCGACGCGCAGTTTGGTGCCAACCCCGTCGTTGGCGGCCACCAGAACCGGGTCCTTGTAGCCGCAGGCCTTGAGGTCAAACAGCCCGCCAAAGCCGCCCAGCGCCGAATCGGCGCCCTTGCGCCGCGTGGCCTTCGCCAGCGGCTTGATCGCCTCGACCAGGGCGTTTCCCGCGCTGATGTCGACGCCCGCGTCCGCATAGGTAACGCCGTTTTGTTGTGCTTGTTTGCCGCCGCTCATGCCGCTAGTTTGCCCCAATGTTCATGCTAAAGGGCCTCTTAGCCTGAAGTGGCGTGCGAATAAAGCGTGATGGTGGCCAATCACCAGAGGAAATGGAGCGGTTGACGGCATGATCTATCAACGACTGTGGCTGGTTTTTGTGGCCACGATGATCATGCTTGGCGCCTCCGGAGCCTTTGCGGCCGGACCCGTGGAAACCAACGTCTTTGCCGTCCAGGGCGTGGCCGCCGATGTCACCGACAAGGATGTCGCCACCGCCAAGAACAAGGCCCTGTTTGAAGTCCAGATGAAGGCCATTGTCATGCTGGCGCAACGGCTGGGCAATGAAACCTTCGCGGCGGAAATCGCCAAGCTGGAGCCAAAGGATGTCCTGCCCTTGTTGAAGTCCCTGTCCATCGAGGAGGAGGGCACCGGGCCCGGCCACTATATCGGCAAGTTCACCGTCAGGTTCATTCCGGCAAAGGTCGAGAGGCTTTTCGAAAGCTATGGCGTCACCGTTGTGTCCGAGCAGGCCACCCCCATGCTGGTGCTGCCAGTCTGGAAGGCGCCGGAAGGCACCGAGCTCTGGGAGGACAACCTCTGGCGCACCGCCTGGCTCAGCCTCCACGCCGAACAGTCGCTGGTCCCCCTCATCATACCCATCGGCGATCTTGAGGACACAGCCGCCATCACGGCGCAGGACGTGCTCAATCTCGATCCGATCAAGCTTGAGGCGCTGCGCCGCCGCTACGGCACCCGCACCATACTGGTGGCCATTGCCGAACCCGCCGAAGGCAACGGCGTGCGCGCCATGATGAATGCCGAGTCCGAACTCGGCAAAATCACCTTCGACAAGATCTATACCGCCGATCCGCCCACGCTCGAGGCTTCGGCGGCCCTCGCGGCCTCGCGCTTCCATGCCGTCATGATCGACAAATACCGGTCGGACAAGTCCAGGGCCCAGCAGGTCAGCGCCGATGCCCGCGTCTCCCATTCAATTCCCGTGAGCGTGCCGTTTGCCAGCCCTTCCGAATGGAACGCGGTTCGCTCGCGCATCCTTTCCGCGCCGGGCATCATCGGGGTTGACGTGTCAACCCTTGCCGCCGATGGCGCGGTGATCAGATTGATGTATGTTGGCGACTTGCAGGAGGTGCAAACGTCAATGCAGGGAACCGGGCTGGAGATGTCGCAAATCGGCGGGAACTGGGTCATCCAGTCCCTTTTGTAATGCCCATCAACCTGCCAAATTTCATTACCATCGGCCGCATCCTGCTGGTTCCCGTAACCGTGTGGCTGATCATCTCCGGCGAATTTTTGCTGGCCTTCGCGGCCTTTGTGGCGGCCGGCATCAGCGACGGCGTGGACGGCTACATCGCCAGGCGGTTTGACCAGCGCTCGGAACTGGGCGCCTATCTCGACCCCCTTGCCGACAAGGCCTTGCTGGTGTCCATCTACGTATCTTTGGGGTTTTTGAAATTTTTGCCGGCCTGGCTGGTCCTTCTCGTGGTGACCCGTGATGTCTTGATTGTTGGCGCGGTTATTTTGGCATGGGTGGTCGGCAAGCCCATGGTGGTGGCCCCGTCCATGGCCAGCAAAGTGAACACGGTGGGGCAGATTGTTCTTGCCGGCCTGGTCCTTGGCATTCTCGGGCTGAAAGTCAGCATGGAGCAGGTGCTGCTTGCCGGATATGCCTGTGTGGCGATTTTGACCCTAGGCTCCGGCGCCCTATACATGCGCGACTGGCTGTTGCACATGGCCGGCGGCAGGCAGGACAAGGGCTCTCCATGACGTTTCAGAGGCAAGTCACATTCTGGGTCGTGGCATTCCTTGTGCTCATTCTGGCGCTGTGGCTGCTCAGCCCGATTCTGCTGCCGTTCATCGCGGGCCTCGTATTGGCATATTTTCTCGATCCCGTTGCCGATGCGCTGGAGCGGCTTGGCCTGCCGCGGGTGGCCGCAACCACCGTCATTCTTCTGCTCAGCATCCTTTTGCTGGTCTTGATCGGGCTGCTTGTGGTGCCCATCCTTGGTGACCAGATCGTGAAATTTGCCGGCGACCTGCCATCGCTGATGCAGTCCCTGCTGGCGCGCTTCAATGACGTGGCTCCGCAATGGATGAAGGACGCCATCACAGAATCAGGGGCCGATATTCAGGGGTCCATTTCCGACATCGCCGGCAAGGCCGCTGGCTGGACCGCAATGCTCTTGGCCTCCGTCTGGTCAGGCGGCATGGCCCTCGTCAACATCCTCTCGCTCCTGGTCGTCACACCCATCGTGGCTTTCTATCTTCTGGCCGACTGGGACCGGCTGGTTGCCAGGGTGGATAGCTGGCTGCCCCGCGACCATGCGGCGGAGATCAGGACCATTTTCACCGACATCGATGCGGCGATGGCCGGATTTATCCGCGGCCAGGGAACGGTATGCCTCCTGCTGGGCTTGTTCTATGCCCTGGCGCTGAGCCTTGCCGGTTTGAAATTCGGCCTGATTATCGGCCTCGGCGCCGGTCTCCTGAGTTTCATTCCCTATGTCGGGGCCCTGGTTGGCGGCGTGGTGGCAATCGGCGTGGGGCTGGTCCAGTTCTGGCCGGATTTTACCAGTATCGCGGTCATCGTCGGCATCTTCGCGGCCGGCCAGTTCGTCGAGGGCAATTTCCTCTCGCCCAAGCTGGTGGGCGGCAGCATTGGCCTCCATCCCGTCTGGCTGATGTTTGCGCTCTTCGCCTTTGGCTATGTGTTTGGCTTTGTCGGGTTGCTGCTGGCCGTACCCCTGGCGGCCGCGGCTGGCGTTCTGGTGCGCTTTGCCCTCGACAAATATATGGCAAGCAAACTTTATCGCGGCGTCCCCGGTGAAATGCCAATGCCTGCAAAACCGCCGGTGCGTAACCGCGCGAAATGACGGGGCGTGGCCGACAACTCGTCTTGGAATTGCCCCATAGGCAAGCCCTGGGACGCGATGATTTTCTGGTGACGGACTCCAATACGGCAGCCGTGGCCCTGATCGACCACTGGCCCGATTGGCCCGCCCATGCGGCCATGATTGTCGGTCCCCCGGGATGCGGCAAGTCCCACCTTGTGGAAGTCTGGCGCCAGCGCTCAAAGGCATCGCGGGTGCGGGCCGCTGATGTGAAAATCGAGGCGGCTCCTGAACTGTTGCTTTCCGGCGCCGCTGCCATTGAGGATGCGCTGCCTCCTCTCGATGAGCGCGGGCTTTTCCATCTCCTGAATTTGGCCAGGCAGCAGGGCAGCAGCGTTTTGCTGACCGCGCAGACCAGGCCGGAACACTGGAAAATTGCCTTGCCCGATCTCCTTTCAAGGCTGAAGGCCATGCCGGTGCTGGAAATTCTTCCGCCCGATGATGCCCTGTTGCGCGGCGTGCTGGTAAAGCTGTTTTTTGACCGCCAGATCGCGGCGGCGGAATCGATCATCAGCTTCATGCTGGCCCGGATGCCGCGTTCGCTTGGTGCGGCGCGCCTGCTGGTGGCGGAGATCGACCGCCGGGCCCTGGAGGAACGGGCCGAGGTGACCCGCCCCTTCGTGGCCAGGGTCATGGGCGATTTTTCCGCCCCCGGGCTTTTTGGCGATGAGGACTAGCGCTTCATTTACCCCCTCTGCATTCGCCGCTTTCACCAAACCGTCACATAGGCCTATTATCCGTTGAATTTTGAGGACCTTTCGATGAACGAGATGCATCCGCTTGAACCCGCCGTGACGATTGGCCTGGACAGTCCCCAGCGCTTTTTCAATCGCGAGCTGTCCTGGCTGGGCTTCAACATGCGGGTTCTCGAAGAGGCCCGAAACCGCAACCATCCCTTGCTCGAGCGCCTCCGCTTTCTCTCCATTTCCGGAAACAACCTCGACGAATTTTTCATGGTGCGCGTCGCGGGCCTCGTGGGCCAGGTGCGCGAGCAGATGGTGGAAATCAGCCCCGATGGCCTGAACCCGGAAGAGCAGCTCGAGAAAATCCGCAAATTCGCCCAGGAGCTGATGGCCGAGCAGGACCGGCGCTGGCTGCAGTTGAAAAGCGAATTGACCGAAAACGGCATCACCATCGTGAGCGAGGAACACCTGTCGGCGGACGAGCACAAATGGCTCGACAACCGTTTCCTCGAGCATATTCTGCCCATCGTCACGCCCATTGCCATCGATCCCGCCCATCCCTTTCCTTTCATTCTCAACCGCGGCTTCATCATCGCGCTGGAACTGAAGCGGAGGCGCGATGGCGGCATTATGAATGCGCTGCTTCCCATTCCGCCGCAGCTTGAGCGTTTCATCCGGCTGCCGGGCTCGAACCCGCGCTTCATCTCGCTGGAGCACATGCTGCGGGTTTTCCTGCCGAAGCTTTTTCCCGGCTACGACGTGCTGGGCCAGGGCCTGTTCCGCATCATCAGGGACAGCGATATTGAAATCGAGGAAGAGGCCGAAGACCTGGTGCGGGTGTTTGAAAGCGCCTTGAAGCGCCGCCGCCGCGGGTCGGTCATTCGCATGGAGGTGGATGCCGATTGCCCGCCGGGCATTCGCGGCTTCATTGCCGACCAGCTGGATGTCACCGAAGATGTCACGGTCACCTGCGAAGGCCTGGTTGGCTATGCCGACACCAAGCAGCTCATTCTCGATGAGCGTCCCGACCTGAAATTCACGCCTTACCTGGCGCGCTTTCCCGAGCGGGTGCGTGACCACGGCGGCGATTGCTTTGCCGCCATCCGGCAGAAGGATTTCGTCGTCCACCATCCTTACGAGTCATTTGACGTGGTGGTGCAATTCGTGCTGCAGGCGGCGAGCGATCCAAATGTGGTGGCCATCAAGCAGACGCTTTACCGCACCTCGAACAACTCGCCCATCGTCGCAGCGCTGGCCAAGGCGGCCGAGGCAGGCAAGTCCGTCATGGCCCTGGTGGAGCTCAAGGCCCGTTTTGACGAAGAGGCCAACATCCAGTGGGCCCGCGACCTGGAGCGCGCCGGCGTGCAGGTGGTGTTCGGCTTCATCGAACTCAAGACCCACGCAAAGGTTTCCATGGTGGTGCGCCGTGAAGGCGCAAACATGCGGAGCTATGTTCACTACGGCACCGGCAACTACCATCCGATCACCGCCAAGATCTATACCGACCTGTCCTTCTTCACCAGCGATCCGGCCCTCTGCCGCGATGCGGCGCGGCTGTTCAATTTCATTTCCGGCTATGCTCAGCCCGAGGATTTGGAAAAGCTTTCGCTTTCGCCGATCAACCTGAAACCCCGGCTGCTGCAGCATATTGAAGCTGAAATTGCCCACGCCAAGGCGGGCAGGCCGGCCCACATCTGGGGCAAGTTCAATTCGCTTGTCGACCCCGGCATGATCGACGCGCTTTACAAGGCAAGCCAGGCCGGCGTGAAGGTCGATTTTGTGGTGCGCGGCATCTGCTGCCTGCGCCCCGGCGTGCCGGGCCTTTCCGACAACATCCGGGTGAAAAGCATCGTCGGACGGTTTCTCGAGCATTCCCGCATCATTTGCTTCGGGGCAGGGCACCGGTTGCCCCATGCCAAGGCGCTTGTTTACATCGGCTCCGCCGACCTCATGCCGCGCAACCTGCACCGCCGCGTCGAAACCCTGATTCCCATCGAAAACCCCACTGTGCATGAGCAGATCCAGGACCAGATCATGGTGGTCAATTTCAAGGACAACCAGCAGAGCTGGAACCTGCTGGCCGATGGCTCGGCCCAGCGCGTGGTGCCGGGGCCGAATGAGGCGCCGTTCAACGCCCACGAATATTTCATGAACAATCCCTCTCTCTCTGGACGCGGCCGCTCGCTTAAAGCTAGTGTGGCAGGCGATAATTTTGCCGCGAAGAGAAAGTCCAGGATTCGGAAGTGAGTTGGCACAAGGGCTTTAGGACAGAACCACCGACCTACCGGCCGGTGGCCGTGGTGGACATCGGCTCCAACTCCGTCCGCCTTGTCGTCTATGACGGCCTCCGCCGCTCTCCCACCCCGGTGTTCAATGAAAAAATCCTCTGCGGCCTTGGCAAGGGCGTGGCCATCACCGGAAAGCTGGCCGACAGCGGCATTGCCCGCGCCCTTGCGGCCCTGCGCCGGTTTCGCACCCTGGCCAAGCAAATCGGCGTGAAACAGGTTTTCGCCGTGGCAACCGCCGCGGCGCGCGAAGCCTCAAATGGCCAGAGTTTTATCGAAAGTGCCGAAGAGGCCATCGGCGTCGGCATCAACGTGCTCTCCGGCAAGGAGGAAGCGCGCTACGCCGCCCTGGGCGTCATCGCCGGTATCCCCGAGGCCGATGGCATCGTGGGCGATCTGGGCGGCGGCTCCCTTGAACTGATCGATGTGCAGGACGGAAAATTGCGCGACGGCATTACCCTTCCCATCGGCCCCTTGCGCCTCATCGACATGTCCGGCGGCTCCATCAAGCGGGCCAAGGAAATCGTCGATGAATATCTTGAGAAGGCAACGCTTCTGGCCAAGCCTGAAGGGCCGCTCCTTCTATGCCGTGGGCGGCACCTGGCGGAACCTGGCCCGGCTTCACATGGCGCAGAACAAGTATCCGCTCCATGTGCTGCACCATTATGCAATGACGCGGCAGCAGGCTTCCGCCGTTGCCGATCTCGTCTCCGGCTTGTCGTCCTCTTCATTGCGCGACGTGCGCGAAGTTTCCCGCAGCCGCTCCGATACGCTGCCCTACGGCGCCCTGGTGCTGGATCGCCTGCTCGCCAAGGGCAAGGCCACCCATGTAATTTCGTCGGTCTACGGGGTGCGCGAGGGCCTGCTCTATTCGAAGCTGCCGCGCCGCAAAATGCAGGCCGACGCGCTGCTCTCGTCCTGCTGGGATTTTGCCCGGCGCTATGCCCGCTCGCCCGAACATGAACTGGAACTGTGCGATTGGACCGATCAGATTTTTGGCGGCACGGGCTTCAAGGAGACAGAGATCGAAACGCGGCTGCGCTATGCTGCCTGCCTCTTGGCCGACATCGGCTGGCGGGCCCATCCGGATTATCGCGCCGAACGCTCCCTTGGCATGATTTCGCAAGCCGCCTTTGTCGGCATCGATCATCCCGGCCGGGTGTTCCTGGCGCTTACTGTTTTCTACCGCTACGACGGCGAGGAGATGGGCGACGGCCTGGTGCATCTCCTCGACGACAACCAGATGATGCGGGCCCATCTGCTCAGTTCCATTTTCCGCCTTGCCTATATCCTCTCGGCCGCCATGCCCGGCATGTTGCCGCGCATCGGGCTCAGGATGGCCGAAGGGAAAACCCTGCAGCTCAGCTTGCCCAAAAAATTGCAGGACCTGATGGGCGAGCGCGTCGAAAAGCGCCTGGCGGGCCTCGCCTCCGAAATGGGCCGGGTCGCAAAAGTTGTGATTGATTAGCCGCTTGCGGGCGAAATTATCACGCGCCCATCCCGGAAGCCGATCATCGCCTTGCCGCGCTTCAGTTCCAGCGCCAGATTGCCAAACACTTCGCGCCGCCAGCCGTGCATCAGGGGCACATCCGCCTCGTCGCTTTCGGCAACCGCCTCAATGTCTGAGGTATTGGCCACAAGTTTCGGCGCCAGTCCCTCGCGCTCGCAAACGACCTTCAAGGCGAGCTTCAAGATTTCAGCCGCAGCCTGGACCGATTCAGAACTTTCATCGCGGCCCCAATTGGTGTGGGGCAGGGTGGCGGGATCACGCTCCAGGCCTTCCTTGACCGCGCGGATCAGGCCGTCGCCGATGCGCGAGGTGGCCATGCCCCTTGGCAGCGCCCGCAACTGCGCAAGAGCTTCCTTGCTCTGCGGCATCTGCATGGCAACTTCCGCCACCGCGTCATCCTTGATCACCCGCGAGCGCGGCACGTTTTTTTCCTGCGCCTCCAGTTCGCGCCAGCCGGCAACCGCAATCAGGACCGCCAACTGCTTTTTCGATTTGAGCCGCACCTTGATGCGCTTCCAGGCATCCTGCGGCTCGGTGCGGTAAGTCTCGATCGCCATCAGGATCGCCATTTCCTGGGCCAGCCACGGTTCGCGGCCGTTGGCGTCGAGCTCCAGCTTGAGCTTTTCATAAACCGTGCGCAGATGCGTGACATCCGACAGGGCATAGGTGAGCTGCTTTTCGGTCAAAGGCCGGCGCGACCAATCGGTAAAGCGCGAGGACTTGTCGATCTGCGCTTTCGCCAGTTTGCGCACGATGGCCTCGTAGCTCACCTGGTCGCCGAAGCCGCAGACCATGGCGGCAATTTGCGTATCAAAAATGGGATGCGGCACGGTGCCGGCGAGATGCACCATGATCTCCACATCCTGCCGCGCCGCGTGAAAAACCTTCAGCACCTTCTCATTGTTCATCAGGGCAAAGAAGGGCTTGAGGTCGATCCCTTCGGCCATCGGATCAATCAGCCCGTTGACCTCGGCCCCGGCGATCTGGATTAGGCAAAGGTCCGGCCAATAGGTCGTCTCGCGCATGAATTCCGTGTCGACGGTCACAAAACTCTCGTGCGCCAGGGCCTTGCACAGCGCCGCCAGCGCCTTTGTATCGGTAATGAGGTCCATGAAGGTTAACTCGCCCGAGTCGAGAGACGAGGTCAACCTCAAGACGGGGTTTATTTTAATAGAGTAATATCAATATGTTACAAGGAAGCATCGAGCCAAATTATGAAAACACCCGCCTGAAGATCGTGTCCACATGCTTGGTGTGATAGCCGAGGTCAAACAGGGCTGTGAGCTCGGAAGGCTTCAGATGGGCCGAAACTTCCGGGTCCTTCATCAGCAGATCGAGAAAATTTCCTTCCCCCCGCCACACCGGCATGGCGTTGCGCTGCACCGCCGCGTAGGAGGCCTCGCGGCTCATGCCCTTTTGCGTCAGCGCCAGCAGAATGCGCTGGGAATGCACCAGGCCGCCGAGCCGGTCCAGATTGCGCTTCATGTTTTCCGGATAAACCATAAGCTTGTCGATGACGCCCGTCAGGCGCTTCAAAGCAAAATCCAGATGCACCGTGGCGTCAGGCCCGATGCCGCGCTCCACCGAGGAGTGCGAAATATCGCGCTCATGCCAGAGGGCGACATTTTCGAGCGCCGGAATGGCCGCCGAGCGCACCAGCCGCGCCAGTCCCGTGAGATTTTCAGTCAGTACCGGGTTGCGCTTGTGCGGCATGGCTGAAGAGCCCTTTTGCCCCGGTGAGAAATACTCCTCGACCTCAAGCACTTCGGTCCGCTGCAGATGGCGGATTTCCGTGGCCAGCCGTTCAATGGAGCTCGCCACCACCGCAAGGATCGAGAAATACATGGCGTGCCGGTCCCGCGGAATGACCTGCGTTGAAACCGGTTCCGGCGTAAGCCCCAGCTTCTTGGCCACGTATTCTTCAACGCTGGGATCGATGTTGGCGAAGGTGCCGACGGCGCCGGAAATGGCGCAGGTGGAAACTTCTTCTTTCGCCGCAACCAGCCGCGCCCGGCTTCGCTTAAATTCGGCGTAGGAATAGGCAAGCTTCACGCCGAATGTCGTGGGCTCCGCGTGAATGCCGTGGCTGCGCCCGATGCAAACCGAGTTCTTGTGTTCCTTCGCCCGGCGCTTCAATGCGGCCAGCAAGCCGTCAATGTCGGCAATGAGAATATCGGCGGCCCGCACCAATTGGATATTGAAACATGTATCAAGCACATCCGACGAGGTCATGCCCTGGTGCACGAAGCGCGCCTCCGGCCCCACGATTTCCGAAAGATGCGTGAGGAAGGCAATCACGTCATGCTTGGTTTCCGCCTCGATGGCGTCAATGCGCGCCACATCGAAAATGGCGTCCTTGCCCATCGCCCAGATTTTCTCTGGCCGCCGCCTTTGGCACGATGCCGAGCTTCGCCATGGCATCCGCCGCATGGGCCTCGATCTCGAACCAGATGCGGAAGCGCGTCTGCGGCTCCCAGATGGCGGTCATTTCCGGCCGTGAATAGCGCGGGATCATCGGCTGCCTCCAAGTCTTCTCATCAAAATGCCCTGAAGGTTATGATTGTCGTGGTGTCCCTGATCCCGGCAATGGGCTGGAGCTTTTCCGACACAAACCGGCCCACGTCCTGGCTTTCTTCAAGATAAAATTTCACCATGAGGTCGTAGGTGCCCGCCGTTGAGTAAATTTCCGAGGCGATTTCCGCGTCCGCGATGGCCGTGGCCACCTGATAGGATTTTCCGAGTTCACACTTGATCTGGACAAAAAATGCTTTCATGGCGTGCTCACTGTTGCGGGAAACGGCTGGGCCTCAGCATAGGTGCCTTCCGACCACTTGTACCATGCGAAACTGGCGTCCTTCACATCGCCCTTCGCATCCAGCGCGAGGGGCCCCAAAACCGTGTTCAGGGTATTTCCGGCGCGCAGCCACTGGCTCAGGGCGCGGCCATCCACGCTGCGGGTTGCCGTTGCCGCCTGGGCAAAGGCCTGGACCGCCGCATAGGCCTGCAAGGTGTAGCCCTCCGGATTGTAGTCAGCCGCCCTGAAGGCCTCCGCCACGGTCCTCGCGGAATTCAGTTTTTGCGCGTCCGGCGCAAAGGTAACAAGCGTGCCTTCGCCCGCGGTTCCGGACGTGGCCCAGTATTGTTCAACCAGCAGCGCATCACCGCCCACCAGAACCGCCGATGAGGCGAAATCGCGCATTTGCCTTATGATCGTGCCCGCCTCAAAGGCATAGCCGCCGAGGTAGATGACATCCACGTTTGCGGCCAGCATTTTTTGAACCAGGTCATTGTAGTCATTGGCCCCGGCCTTGTAGCTTTCGCGCACTGTCTCGGTCACGCCCGCGCCGTTGAGCGCGCGCTTGAACATGGTGGCGAGTCCCACGCCATAGACCGAGCTGTCATCGAGAATGGCAATGCTTTTTCCGGCATAGGCCTTGGCAACGGCCCGGCCCGCAAAGGCCCCCTGCGCATCGTCACGGCCGCACACCCGGTGCACATTCCAGCCGCCGTCGTCGGTGAACTTCGGGCTGGTGGAGGAGGGGCTGATCATGATGATGCCGGCGTCCTCATAGATTTTTGCCGCGGCGATGGACGAGCCGGAGCAATAATGCCCCGCCACGAATTTCACGCCCTTGGCCACCATTTGGCTGGCAACCGCCATCGCCTGCCTTGGGTCGCAATCATCATCGGCCGCCTCAAGCACAAGCTGCTCGCCGTTGACCCCGCCGCCGGCATTGATGTCCGCCACGGCGCGGCTTACGCCCTGGCGCAACTGCTCGCCAAGGGCCGCGTACTGGCCCTTCAGGGGCCCCACCGCGGCAATGAGGATTTCGGCGCGCCGCCGAAACACTCATGGCGCAGAGCATGGCAACACCGAAGGCTATTTTTGCAATTTTAGTCACGCCGCCTCTTGAAATAACGTCCCTCCCCTGAGGGGCAGGGACGGTCGGGCAACTATCGCCAGAACTTGCGCCTTTCGCAATAAAAAACCCGCGTGAAGCCAATCACGCGGGTTTCCCTTAAGCGTAGAGCCGCTTATTGCAGCGAAGTATCTTCCGTATATTTGCCATTGGAGAACTTGTACCAGACGTACTTGGCGTCCTTGATGTCGCCCTTTTCGTTGAGGGACAGGTCGCCGAGCACGGTCTTGAACGGGTTGCCGGCGCGGAGCCATTCGGCGATCTTCTTGCCGTCAGTGGCTTTGGTGGCTGCGGCACCCTGGGCCCAGGCCTGGATCGCCGCATACTCATAGAGCGTGTAGCCTTCCGGATCGTAGCCTGCCGCCTTGAACTTCTCGACCACTTCCTTGGCGGCCGGGTTGTTGCGGGGCTCTGGAGCGAAGGTGAAGATCATGCCTTCACCGGCGGGGCCGGTGATGGTCCAGAATTCTTCCGTGTTGAACGCATCACCGGAAATCATCTGGGCAGACATGCCCTGTTCGCGCATCTGGCGCAGGATGAGGCCACCTTCCGTGTGATAGCCGCCGACATAGACGGCCTCGATGCCCGGCATCCTTCATCTTCGACACAAGGGCGGTGTAGTCCTTTTCGCCAGCCGTGTAGGACTCATTCAGGGTCTCCTTTTCACCGGCGGCGTTGAGTGCCTTGCGGGTTTCATCGGCGAGGCCTTTGCCATAGGGCGACTTGTCGTCGATGATGGCGATCTTCTTGCCCTTGTAGTTCTTGGCCAGGAAGTTGCCGGCGACAATGCCCTGGGCATCGTCACGGCCGCAAACGCGGTGCGGTATTCCACAGGCCGCCTCTCGGTGAAGTCCGGATTGGTCGAGGCGCCGGTGATCTGGATGATGCCTTCTTCGGCATAAATTGACGAGGCCGGGATCGACGAGCCCGAACAGAAGTGGCCGGCCATGAACTTGATGCCTTTCGACACCATCTGGTTGGCAACCGCCACCGCCTGCTTCGGATCGCAGGCATCGTCGCCGATTTCAAGCACGAGCTGCTCGCCGTTAACGCCGCCCGCCGCATTGATGTCGGCGACCGCCATTTCGGCGCCACGCTTCAATCTGCTCGCCGAAGGCCGCATATTGGCCGGTGATCGGGCCAGCCACGGCAATAGTAATGTCCGCCAGGGCCGTGGTGGCCGAGAGCGCCGCGGCAAAGCCTAAGGCAATGCCGGACAACAGGTATTTCTTCATATGGTAACTCCCTTGGAATTTATGACCGTAAGGTCTTTCGGGGTTTGCTCACCCCTTATGGAGAATATAGCCCTAAAGCCACACCATTGGGAAGGGCCAAACCGGCCATTTCCAAGTTCAAAGGGCCGATTTGGCCTTCCAGGACA
Source organism: uncultured Alphaproteobacteria bacterium (assembly GCA_963773295.1). GTDB lineage: Bacteria > Pseudomonadota > Alphaproteobacteria > Rhizobiales > Aestuariivirgaceae > Aestuariivirga. The sequence goes on along the minus strand of CAVZAJ010000012.1, from coordinate 92,060 downwards.
GCGGGCCGGAGCGCTCGTAGGCCCAAGGATACTGGCTGACCATCTGATTAACCATCGTCAGCCGGTAGCCGAGCAAGGTGGACGCAATAAGAACCGCCGTGTCGGTGACGAAGTAGTGGAGCGACAGGAGGTCGCCATTGAACAGGGCATAGTGGAAGAAGCGGAGCGCCAGCCCCAGCAGGACCATATAGGCGGCCGGCATCCACCAGGGGCGCCACCGGGAAGCCAGGTTGCGGCCCGCCAGATAAGCGGCGCCTCCGCCGATCACCACCGTCATGATGAGAAACACCGAAAGCGTGTCTTCGACGAAAAGCGACATCGTTTAATGGCTCCCTTCGAGATAGGCGGCGCGGATTTCGGGGCTCGCCAGAAGCTCCTTGCCCGTGCCGGACATGGCGATGCTGCCGTTCACCATCACGTAGGCGCGGTGCGCGAGCTTGAGGGCATGGAAGGCATTCTGCTCGACCAGGAAGACGGTCATGCCTTCTTTCTCGTTCAGCTCCTTGATGGCGGCGAAGATCTGCTTGACGAGGAGGGGGGCCAGGCCCAGCGACGGCTCATCGAGGAGCAGGAGGCGGGGCCTTGCCATCAACGCGCGGGCAATCGCCAGCATCTGCTGTTCGCCGCCCGACAGCGTGCCGCCCCGCTGGTCGCGGCGTTTTTCCAAGATCGGGAATAACTTGAAGGCGCGGGCCAGATCGGCGTCGAAGAACTTGGGATCGCTGACCGTGGCGCCCATCTGCAGGTTTTCCTCAACCGTCATGCGCGGGAAAATGCGGCGGCCCTCCGGCGATTGCGAAATGCCGAGGCGGACAATCTCGTGGACCGGCATGTTGGTGATGTCATGTCCGTCGAAGATGATGGTTCCGGCGCGGGCCCGCGGCGTGCCGCAAATGGTCATCATCAGCGTCGATTTGCCGGCGCCGTTCGACCCGATGAGGGTCGCGATCTCGCCCTTCTTCGACATCGAGGTCGATGCCCCTCAAGGCTTGAATTTTGCCGTAGAAGGTTTCGACCCCGCGAACCGACAGGAGAGCCTCGCTCATTTGCGGGCCCCCTTCTTCCGGGCCGGCGGTTTTTTTGCCGTCTTCTTCCGGCCTGCCGGTTTCTGGGCGACGGCCGCCACGGCGCGTTCGACCACAACCTCGGCCTCCTCCTCGTCTTCGACGCCGAGATAGGCGCGGATGACGGCGGGATCGTTTCTCACCTCGGCGGGTGAGCCATCGGATATCTTTACGCCATAGTCGAGCACCACGATGTGATCGGAAATTCCCATCACCACGCTCATGTCATGCTCGATCAGGAGGATGGCGATCTGCTGTTCCTTGCGGATATTGAGGAGCAGGCCGTTCAAGTCTTCGGACTCGCGCGGATTAAGGCCGGCGGCGGGTTCATCGAGGCAGAGCAGCACCGGCTTGGTGCACATGGCGCGGGCGATCTCGAGGCGGCGCTGGCCGCCATAGGACAGTTCGCCCGCGGGATCGTCGGCGCGGTCGACGAGGCCCGCCTTCTCCAGCCAGTATTCGGAAAACTCAATGGCCTCGCGGTTGGCGCGGGCATAGGTGGGGGAATTAAAGATGCCGGTGACCGTAAAGCCCGAGGCCCGCATCAGGGTGTTGTGCTGCGCCACCATCAGGTTTTCCAGAACCGTCATGCCGGCGAACAGCCGGATGTTCTGGAAGGTGCGCGCCACCTTGGCCCGCTGCGAAATGCGGAAATCGTCCATGCGCTCAAGCAGGAACTGCTTGCCGTCTCCGTGGGTGAGTATGACACTGCCTTCGGTGGGCTTGTAGAATCCGGTGAGACAGTTGAACACCGTGGTTTTGCCCGCCCCGTTGGGGCCGATGATCGCGGTTATTTCATTGCTGGCGGCGCTGAACGAGAGATCGCCGATGGCAGTGAGCCCGCCGAAGCGCATGGTAAGGTGTTCGACGCGCAAAAGGGCGTCTGGTCCGGCCTCAGTCATCAGCCATGCCCCTCAGCAACCAGATCGGTGGGGATGGCCTTCTTCTCCTTGAGTACGACCGAAGGATCGCGCCGCGTGACGAAGCCGCGCGGCTTCCAGCGCATGATCAGCACGAGGGCAATGCCGACGGCGAGCATTCGGTACTGCACCGGATCGAAGCCCGCAGGCATGACGGCTTTGAGGAAATTCATTTCGCGGAACACCTCGAAGGAGCCGATGATGACGATTGCGGCGACGACGACGCCGATCTGCGAACCCAGGCCGCCGAGCACGACAATAGCCAGGATGATGAACGATTCCAGGAAGACGAAGGATTCTGGGCTGACGAAGCCCTGGCGTGTGGCGAAGAAGCTGCCGGCAAAGCCGGCGAACATGGCGCCGATGGCGAAGGCCGTGAGCTTGGTGCTGGTGGTATTGATGCCGAGCGAGCGGCAGGCAATCTCGTCCTCGCGCAATGCTTCCCAGGCGCGCCCGACCGGCAGCCGGCGCAGGCGCATGGTCACAAAATTGGTGAAGAGGGCGAGCACCAGGATGACGTAGTAGAGGAAGATGATGCGGTGGATGGGCTTGAAGTCCAGGCCAAAAAATGCCGCAAAGCCGCCTTCGCCCTCGGTGAACGGCAGGCCGAAGAAAGACGGGCGGGGAATGCCGCCGATGCCCGCCGGGCCGCCGGTGAAGTCGGACCAGTTGATGAGGACAACACGGACGATCTCGCCGAAGGCAAGCGTCACGATGGCGAGATAGTCGCCGCGCAGGCGCAGCACTGGAAAGCCGAGGATCACGCCCCACAGCGCCGCGAGGATGCCGGCGATGGGCAAGGTAATGAAGAAGGCCCAGGGAACGATGCCGTCGCCGAACCAGGCGGGCAGGTAGATCGTCGCCAGCAGCGCATAGGCGTAAGCGCCGACGGCATAGAAGGCAACGTAACCCAGATCGAGCAATCCGGCCAAACCCACGACGATGTTCAGGCCCCAGCCCAGCATGATGTAGGTGAGGATGAGGATCGCCAGATCGACGACGCGCCTGTCGACGCCGGGCAGGAAGGGAAGGACGATCGCCAAAATCAGCACGGCCGGGGCAATGTACTTGCCATAATTTATGGCCGGCAGGGCGGGCGCGCTGGCTGCCTTCGATGGCCTCGCCACTGGTTTGTTCCACACCAGCAAGTGGTATGCGAGACGGCCCCCGGCGACGATGGCGGCGAACACCGCAACCATGCCCCAGCGCTGCTCGAGCGCCAGGCTGCCGGAGATGGAGAATGTCTTGAGGCCGAGAATGGGGCCGAGGATAACGAAGGCGAGGATTGCGGTGAAGAGGACGTCCTTGACGACGGCGGCGACCTTAAGGGGCTGGGCCTCGCTCATGGCATCATTGGATTTCGGGGCAGCGGCCATGACGCGTTAGACCTTTTCGATTTCGGGTTTGCCGAGAATGCCCTGGGGCAGAAAGATCAAGACGGCCGCCAGCATGGCGAAGGCGGCGACATCCTTGTACTCGATGGTGAAATAGGCCGACCAGAAGACTTCGATCAAACCGATGATCAGGCCGCCGATCATCGCGCCGGGGATCGAACCGATGCCGCCGAGCACCGCCGCCGTAAAAGCCTTGATGCCGGCAAGGAAGCCCACGTAGAAGTCGGTCACCCCGTAATAGAGAAAGAACATCAGGCCGGCGACGGCGGCAAGCGCTGCGCCCATGACAAAGGTGATGGAAATTGTCCGGTTGATGTCGATGCCGAGCAGCGAGGCCATCTTCATGTCTTGCTCGCAGGAGCGCTGGGCCCGGCCAAGGGAGGTCCGGGTGATGATGGCGGTGAACACGGCCATCAGGATAAGGGTGGTGATGATGATGAAAATCTGCATGTTCGAAAGGCGGACGATGAATTCGCCTTGGGCGGCCGCGCGGCTCATGATTTCGTAGCCGCCAGTGACGATGGGCTGGAGGGGCTTTGGCCGGCCATCCTGGGCGATGCGAACGAATTCCTGGAGGACGATCGACATGCCGATGGCTGAGATCAAGGGCGCAAGGCGGAAAGAGCCGCGCAAGGGCCGGTAAGCCACGCGCTCGATGGTCCAGTTATAGGCCGAAGCAATGATCATGGCGATGAAGACGACAAGGACCAGGGCCAGAATGATGGGAAAAAAGCCGCTGCCACCGGTAATACCCAGGCTGACGATGGCAATGAGCGACACAAAGCCGCCGACCATGAAAACGTCGCCATGGGCGAAGTTGATCATGCCGATAATGCCATAAACCATCGTGTAACCGATGGCGATGAGACCGTAAATTGAACCGAGAGTAATGCCGTTAATGAGCTGCTGGAGAAAATACTCCATTGCCCCCCCTTGTATTTTGCCCGCCAGTGTTCGCAGCGCATAAGGTGGCCGCGTTTCACTCCTGCTAATTAAAGACTTCCAAAATTTATTACAAGCCGCATTTACATTTTGAATTTCTATTTAAATTCATGCGCTTCTGAAGATGCATCGCCAGCCCACCGGTTCTCCGGCCGGAAATCCCGCAGTTTTTAAGGCTTGGAACCGGGCGCTCCGTCACTATATCAACGCTATATGCGGCAATTGCACCCGAGGTGTGATTTTGTCTTGACGCTATATCAATTTGATATATATACGCCTGAGCTATATCAATTTGCCATATATCGGAATGCCATAATTATGAATGTTCGCACCCTATGCCTTGGAATTCTCTCCCTGCAGGAGGCTTCCGGTTACGAGATCAAGAAGGATGTTGAAGACGGCCTTTTCTGCCATTTCATTGATGCGAGCTTCGGTTCCATCTATCCGGCCCTGACCCAACTTGCGGGCGAGGGCTTTGTGACCGTCCGCGAGGAGGAGCAAACCGGCAAACCCGATAAAAAGGTCTATGCGATAACCGAAGCCGGGAGGAATGCCCTGGCGAAAGCCATTTCAGTGGTGCCCGCCAAGGACAAATACCGTTCGGAGTTCCTCTTTCAGATGCTTCTGCAGGATTACCTGTCACCGGAAATGGTTCTGGTGGCCATTCAAAAACAGCTGAATGATCTTAATGAAGATCTTGCGCGTATCGCTGAATGCGGCCAACAAGCCCCGGTTGGCCATGGCTCGCATTTTGTGGCTGATTATGGCAACGCCGTGCTGACAGCTGCTGTCAAATGCCTGGAGTATAAAAAGGCCGAGCTCTTGCAGCAAATGGCTGCCCGGGCCGCCGAATGATCTGGAGACCCATGTTATGATACGCCGCTCGTTTTATTTTCTTCTCGTGACCGTCCTGCTCGGCGGCCTCGCCGCCGGCATTGCCTTTTGGTCGTTCTATGCCTTGCCGGCAATGATCGCCCAAAGCATCCAGAGCGCCCCGGCGCCGATTCAAACGGTTTCCGCCGAGGAAGCCAAATCCGAGAATTGGCAGCCTGAGATTGCCGCCATTGGCACGCTGATAGCATCCGAAGGCATCGACATTGCCCCGCAGGTCGGTGGCGTGGTCACGGAAACCTTGTTCGAGTCAGGGGCTACTGTGAAAAAAGGCGACAAGCTGGTCCAACTCGATACGGCAACTGACGAGGCCGATCTCAAGAACCTGCAAGTGCAGCTGGCAAACGCCCAAGAAGAACTAGGTCGCAAGCAGAAGATTTTCGACCGCGGCTTCGCCGCCCGGGCCGATCTCGACAATCTGCGCACGGCCCGCGACCAGTTGCTGGCCAGCATTGAACGCACCCAGGCGCAGATCACGCAGAAATCAATTTACGCGCCATGGGACGGCAAGCTCGGCCTGCGCAGCATTTCGGTCGGCAGTTACGTGGCGCCCGGCCAGAAGGTGGTGTGGCTTCAGAAGGTCGATCCGATCTATGCCGATTTCGATGTGACCGAAGAGGACTACGGCCGCATCGCCGACGGATTGAAGGTAACCGCGCGGTTCAACGCGTGGCCTGATGCCCAGTTCAAAGGCACGGTTACGACAACGGATTCGCGCATGTCGGAATCAAGCCGGATGATTACGGTTCGCGCCAAACTCGACAATCCAGACGGCCGGTTGTTGCCCGGCATGTATGCCAATGTGCTGGTTGAAGCGGGCGCCCCGCTGGATGTCGTAACCGTGCCGCAGACGGCTGTGACCTTTTCGCTGTATGGCGACAACGTGTTCGTCGTGGTGCCTGCGAAGAAGCCGGATCCGAACAACAAGGAAGAGCAGCTCGAAATTGAGCGCCGCTTTGTGAAGGCGGGCAGCATGCGCAATGGACGTGTGCAGATTGCCGAAGGCCTGAAGCCGGGTGAGCGGGTGGTGACAGCCGGGCATAACAAGATCGACCAGGGCGCGAAGGTCAAAATTGATAATTCCGTTGCGCTCCGGGAAGCCGACAGCGCGACTATACAGTAAGGCGAAGCGATGCATTTCACCGACATTTTCGTAAAGCGGCCGGTACTGGCCACCGTGGTGAGCCTGCTCATCCTGCTGGCCGGCTTGCAGGCATTTTTCCAGCTGCCCATCCGCCAGTTTCCGGAAGTCGCCGATACCAAGATCGAGATCACCACGGCCTATCCTGGCGCCAACGCCGACCAGATCAAGGGTTTCATCACAACGCCGCTGCAGCAGGCAGTGGCCTCGACCGAAGGTGTTGAAACGATCGAGTCAAGCTCGGCCCAAAACATTTCGACCATCACCCTCAAGCTTCGCCTTGATGCCGATGGCGACCGGGCGCTTGCCGACGTGCTGTCGAAGGTGAACGAGGTCAAGGGCGTGCTTCCGGAAGCGGCCAGCGATCCGGTGGTGAAGCGCACTACGGGTGCCGGTTTTGCGCTGATGTACATCAGCTTCAAGAGCGAGCAGATGACGCCACCGCAGATCAGTGATTACCTTGACCGCGTGGTGCGGCCGCGGCTGCAGGCGATCAATGGCGTGGCATCAGCCGAAATCCTTGGCGGCTCGACTTTCGCCATGCGCGCCTGGCTCGACCCTGACAAAATGGCCTCGCTCGGCATCACGCCGCTCGATGTAAGCAATGCCTTGGCGGCCAACAACTTCACCACTGCCGCCGGCGAGGTGAAGGCCGAATTCACCCAGAAGAACATCAATGCGCAGACGTCGCTGGAAAAGCCCGAGGAATTCGAACAGCTCGTTGTGGCGACACGCGGCGACACCGTCATCCGGCTAGGCCAGATTGCCAAGGTTGAACTTGGCCCCGAAAACAACAATTTTGCGGCCGCATTCGACGGCGTCAAAGCTGTGTTCATGGGGATCACTGCAACCCCAGATGCCAATCCGCTGACGGTGATTTCCGCCGTGCGCGACGCGATGCCGGAAGTGCAGCGCGGTCTGCCGCAGGGGCTTGATGCCAACATCGCCTATGACGCGACCGAGTTCATCAGCGAGTCGATCTGGGAAGTTGCCAAGACGCTGGGCGAAGCGGGGCTCATCGTTATCGTGGTCATTTTCCTGTTTCTCGGCAATTTGCGCTCTACCTTCATTCCGGTTGTTACCATTCCCTTGTCGCTTGTGGGCGTGGCACTGGTGCTCGTGGCGTTCGGCTACTCCATCAACCTGCTGACCCTGCTGGCGCTGGTGCTTGCCATCGGGCTGGTGGTCGACGACGCGATCGTGGTTGTCGAAAACATTCACCGGCATATTGAAGAGGGCCTGACGCCCTACGATGCGGCGATCCAGGGCGCACGCGAGATTACCGGCCCGGTCATTGCCATGACCATCACGCTTGCGGCGGTTTATGCGCCGATAGGCTTCACCTCCGGCTTGACCGGCGCACTGTTCCGCGAATTCGCCTTCACGCTGGCAGGTGCAGTTATCGTTTCGGGTGTCATTGCCTTGACCCTGTCACCGATGATGACATCGAAGATGCTGAAGCCGCACGAAGAGCTCAGTTGGTTTGGGCGGCTGGTGGAGCGCGTGTTTGGATCCTTGCAGCGCTTCTACCGGCGCCGCCTTGACGGAACGATCAGGCAGCGTTCGGTTTTCGCCTGGGTTGCAGTGCTGACGGTTGTTCTCTCTGGCGTGCTTTATAACGCCATCAACCGCGAACTGGCGCCGGCCGAAGACCAGGGCGTGTTGTTTGCCTTCATTAACGCTCCGGAACACACCAATCTCGACTATCTCACGACCTATACCGATCAGCTCACCGGCATCTTCATGGATGTGCCGGAGCGGCAGAACCTGTTCGCCATCAATGGCTTCCCGACCCCGCATGGCGCTTTCATGGGCCTGATCCTGAAGCCCTGGGGTGAGCGTGAGCGTTCGGACCTCTCGGTCATGGGCGAGTTGCAGGGCAAGTTCATGGGCGTTGCCGGTGTCAACGCCTTTGCCACAGCACCTTCAGCCATTCCCGTTGGTGCCGGTGAAATGCCGGTGGAGTTCGTCATTACCTATCCGGGTGACTATACGCAGCTGGCCGCTACGCTTGACGCGATCGATGCGGAAGCCAAGAAGAGCGGGCTGTTCATCTTTACCAATGCCGATTTGCGGTTTTCTACTCCGCAAGCGGAACTCATCGTGGACAAGGACCGGGCAAACAAGCTCGGCGTGACCATGCAGGATGTGGGCGCCACGCTGGCAACTCTCCTCGGCGGCAACAATGTGAACCGCTTCGCAGTCGAAGGCCGCAGCTATCAGGTGATTCCGCAGGTGCCGCGTGGCGAGCGCGCCACGACGGAACAGATCCTGAAGTATCACGTGCGGGCGGCGAATGGCGATATGGTGCCATTGTCATCGTTCATTTCTCTCGGGCAGTCGGTACAGCCCAACAGCCTCAAGACCTTCCAGCAGTTGAATTCCGCAACGCTGCAGGGCGTGCCGTTCCCCGGCCGCACGGTTGGCGAAGCGGTGACTTTCCTGCAGCAGAAAGCTGCCGAGATGTTCCCGCACGGCATGGCTTATGACTTCAAGGGTGAAAGCCGGCAATTCGTACAGGAAGGCAATACGCTTGCCATCACGTTCGCCTTCTCGCTGCTGCTGATCTATCTGGTGCTGGCGGCCCAGTTCGAAAGCTTTCGCGACCCTTTCATCATCCTTGTCGGCTTGCCGGCCACGGTCTTCGGCGCTCTGTTCGTGTTGTGGATTCTCGGCAATGTCAACGGCATGATGCAGAACAATCCGCCGTTCAACATCGGCTCCGGAACGATCAACATCTATACGCAGATCGGCCTCGTGACGCTGATCGGCCTCATCGCCAAGCACGGCATTTTGATGGTGGAATTCGCCAACAAGCTGCAGGAAACGCAAGGGATGGACAAGAACAGCGCCATCAAGGAAGCCGCCGCCGTGCGCTTGCGGCCGATCCTGATGACCACGGCCGCCATGGTGATCGGCGTGGTGCCGCTGCTCATTGCCGATGGCGCCGGCGCCAAAAGCCGCTTCGATATCGGCGTGGTGATTGCTGCGGGCATGTCCATCGGCACCATGTTCACCCTGTTCATCACGCCCGCGATCTATTCCTTCGTGGCGCGCGACCGCCACGGCAAGGCAGTAGCCATGGCTCCAACGGTTGAAGCAAGTCCGCTGCCGGTTAACCAGAATTCGAAAAAGAAGCGCCAGGCGCCGCCGATGCAGGAAGCGGCGGAGTAACGCACACGTTTTAGATCCCATCATGCCCGCGCCCGGCGCGGGCATCTTTTTTGGGCCGGACAGACGATGCTCGGCTCAGGCCTCTTCAGGAAAGCCCGTTGAATGCCGCAGCAATGCGCCCCAAGGCCTTTTCCAGGTCCGCTTCACTCGCCGCGAATGACAGCCTGATCGAGGTGGCCGCGCCGAAAGCCGTGCCCGGCACCGTGGCCACTCCATGGCTTTCCAGCAGCCAGTCGCACAGCGCCTCGGGCGTATCCAGAACATGGTTGCCGGATTTCATGCCAAGCACCGCGGCGACATCGGGAAGGGCATAGAATGTCGCGGGGATCGGCGAGACGGCCACGCCTTTGATTTTCTTGAGCCCCGCCAACACCATGTCGCGCCGCGCCTTGTAGCGCAGGCGCATCGCTTCAACCGCATCGCGCGGGCCTTCGAGCGCTTCGACGGCGGCGCGCTGCACGAATTGATTGGCGCCGGTCGTGATGGTGCTCTGGATGCGCGCAATCGCCCTGCTGATGGGTTCGACGGCGGCGGCATACCCCAGCCGCCAGCCGGTCATGGCAAAGCTCTTGGAGAAGCCGTTGACCGTAATCGTGCGTTCCCGCATGCCGGGCAAAGCGCCGATCGAGGCCATGGCGCCTTCAAAAATGATGTACTCATAGATCTCATCCGACAGCACCATCATCCGCGGATGGGCGCGGACGATCGCGGCAATCTCTTCGAGTTCGGCGGGCGACCATACGGCCCCGCTCGGATTGCAGGGCGAATTGAGAATGAGCAGCTTGGTGCGTGGCGTCACCGCTGCCGCAATGCGCGAGGCCGGAACCTTGTAGCCCTCGCTGATTCCGGAATGCAGCACCACGGGCGTTCCGCCGGCAAAGCGCACCGTGGTTTCATAGGACACCCAGAATGGCGCCAGCATGATCACTTCATCGCCGGCATCAATGATCGACAGCACCGCATTGGCGATGGCCTGCTTGGCCCCGTTGGCGAGAACGATTTCGGCGGGCGCGTAGTCAAGATTGTTTTCGGCCTTGAGCTTTTTGGCAATCGCCGCCCGCAATTCCGGAATGCCCGCCACCGGCGAATAATGAGTGAAGCCCGCCTTCATGGCGCGGGTGGCGGCCTGCTGAATATTGTCGGGCGTGTCGAAATCGGGTTCCCCCAAAGTGAGGCTCACCACGTCATGGCCAAGGGCGCGGAGATCGCGCGATTTCTGCGACATCCGGATGATGGCGCCTTCGTCAGCGGCGGCGGTGCGGGAAACAAGGAGCGGGGCGGGGTCAAATTTTTTCATCGGGGCTCATATGCCATGCAAGCCTTGCCGCGTCGAGGGTTCGCGGGCATAAGGGCCCCATGAAGGAAATCGCACTCGTGATTTGCGCTCTTGTGCTGCTTGCAGCCTGCAGTTCGTCCAAGGTGAAGATCAACCGGACGACTGCGGCCGTGCAGACCGCCTCGCGTTCCGAACCGATTTTCTACAACGGCAAGACCTATCAATTGGATTACAATTATATTGAAGGGCAAGGGGCTTTCGACATGAAGGTGTCAGGCCTCAGCCCCAAGCAGCAGCAGGACGCCGTGAACATTGCCACCTCGGGCCTGAGCTATTTCGCCTGTCCCGATGGCCAGCGCGGCAAACTCATGGGCATGCCGGTCTATGTGGGCAAGAAATGGACCGCCTACGCCAAATGCGGGTAATTAGCCCAATCTCCGGTCAATCCAGTCGCGCGCCCTGAAATAGCGCCCGACGAAGGGCAGGAACCAGGTCGAGCCATTGTAGAGGGGATGATCGGGAAACTCCGGCCGGTCAAAGGCGCAGACCCGGTTTGCTTTGCCGGCGACCTTGCGCGCCGTTTGCTGGCCCAGATAGGTCATCATGGCGATCCCCGAGCCATTGCAGCCCAGCGCGTAGTGCAGATTATCGAATTTCCCCATGTGCGGCATTTCATCCAGCGTGAACGCCACGTTGCCGGTCCAGGCATGGGTAATCCTGGCGCCTTTCAATTGCGGGTAGCGGTCGGTCATGAACCGGTAAAGAATGGGCGCCGTTTCCACCGGATCAGTATGGCCGAACTTGGCGCGCCCGCCGAAAATCAGCCGCTTCCTGTCCGGCGACATGCGGTAGTAAGTGAGGACCCGTCGCGTATCGGCAATCGAGCGGTTCTTGGGGCTGAGCGAGGCGGCGAGATCCGGCGGCAATTCTTCCGTGGCAATAATGTAGGAGCCCACCGGCACCACACGGCGCTTGAGTTGCGGGGTAATGTCGCCGGTATAGCCGTTGGTGGCGATGATCACGTCGCCCGCCGCGATGGTTCCGTGCGGCGTTTCAACCGACCAGCCCGCCGCGGTTTGCGTGAGTTTTGTCACCGGCGTTTTCGAGGCTATCTTCACGCCGCGCTTCTGGCAGAGCTCAAGCAGCCCTTTGAAAAAGAGAGCCGGATGAAGATGCGCCGCCCGCCCCACCACCATGCCGCCGCGGTAATAGTCAGAGCCGATTTCCTCGCGCTGGCGCTCCCGCGGCACCAGGTAGGAATCGGATTTTGCCGCCGCGTTGAGGTGGGCCACCTTCTTGGCCATGTCATCATAATGGCTCTTGCACCAGGCCCCGAGGAAGTAGCCCGCCTTGTTCCATCCGCAGTCGATTTTCTCCCGGGTGATCAGGTCTTCAATGAGCGTGAAGGCATCCGCCGCGTCGGCAAGGAAGGGCGCCGCCTCGTCCGAAGGCATCGGCTTGGAGAGATAGCGCTTGCCCACATTGACGCCGCCCGAAACCATGCCGCCATTGCGCGTCGAGGCTCCAAAGCCTGGCTCACTGGCATCAAGCACAAGGCAATCCAGGCCAAGGGCGGTAAGCTCCAGCGCCGCCGACAGACCCGCATAACCCGCCCCCACGATCACCACGCGGGCCTCGCGCGGCAGGGCCAATTCGGGCAGGGCGGTCGGCCTGTAGGCCTCCCACCAAAAGGGCTGGGCCTTGAAGTCCCGGTGGAAGATTTCCGTGTTCATGGTGAAAATCCTAGGTTGATTGCCGGACAAATGACAAGGGGCCCCGGCGCAACGCTGCCTGCCCTCACAAAGTCTTGACAGGGACCGCCCATCTTATGCTTTGCTAGGCTCGCGGGAATGATCTAGCTTCGTTCATCGAGTTCTGATTTGGGGAAAGTTTGGGTGATGCGTATCCGCCTTCTTATTGCAACGGTTGTTTTGGGCTTTTTCGCCATTTCCAATGCTGGTTTCGCCACCACGGTCCATATTACCATCAACAAAGTCTCGCAGAAAATGACCGTCAGGGTGGACGGTGAGACGGAATATGTCTGGCCTGTTTCAACCGGGGCCCGCGGCTATGAGACGCCAAGCGGCAAATACCGTCCATTCCGCATGGAAAAGGACCATTTTTCCAAGGAATGGGACGACGCGCCCATGCCCAATTCGATATTTTTCACCCCGCGCGGCCACGCCATCCATGGCAGCTTTTACGTAAAGAGCCTGGGCCGCCGGGCTTCGCATGGCTGCGTCCGCCTCGCCCCGGACAATGCCGCCAAGCTCTACAGTCTCGTCCAGAAGGCGGGCATGCAGAACACCACCGTCGTCCTGCGCGGCGGCTTCTTTGAGGGCGGTTTCGCCGAGTTCGAGAATGACGTGACCACCACGACCAAGAAACTGCAGAAAAAGGCCAAGCGCCGGCTTTTCATCCTGGGGCAAACCCTGGGCGGAACCGATTAACCGCGTTCAAAGCCCTTAAAACTTGACAAATCATTGCCCCCATGCGCTTTTCCGCGCAAATTGAGGGACATTTCCTGCCATGACGCACGCCTACCGGAGCCACACCTGTGGCCAGCTCAGAATTGACCACAAGGGGCAGGACATCCGGCTTTCCGGCTGGGTCCACCGGGTGCGCGACCATGGTGGCCTGCTGTTCATCGACCTGCGCGATCATTATGGCCTCACCCAGATCGTCATTGACCCGGCCTCGCCGGCCTTCAAGGCGGCTGAAAAAGTCCGATCCGAATGGGTTATAAGAGTTGACGGCAAGGTCCAGCCCCGTCCCGCCGGCACGGAAAACCCTGAACTCCCAACCGGCCTCATTGAAATAGCTGCCAGCGAAATCGCGGTTCATTCGGAAGCCAAGGAGCTGCCGCTGCCGGTCTTCGGCGACACCGAATATCCCGAAGACATCCGCCTGAAATACCGTTTTCTCGATCTCCGCCGCGACCGTATTCACGGCAACATCATGAAGCGCGGCGCCATTATCGATTCACTGCGCCGCCGCATGAAGGAGCAGGGCTTCTTCGAATTCCAGACGCCGATCCTGACTGCGTCCTCGCCGGAAGGGGCCCGCGATTACCTGGTGCCAAGCCGGGTTCATCCCGGTAAATTCTATGCCCTGCCGCAGGCCCCGCAGCAGTTCAAGCAGCTCCTGATGATGTCGGGCTTTGACCGTTATTTCCAGATCGCCCCCTGCTTCCGCGACGAGGATGCGCGCGCCGACCGCAGCCCCGGCGAATTCTACCAGCTCGATATCGAGATGAGTTTTGTCACCCAGCAGGACGTGTTCGATGCGGTCGAGCCCGTGCTGCGCGGCGTGTTCGAGGAATTTGGCGGCGGGCTTCCGGTCACGCCGAAATTTCCGATGATCGCCTTCCGCGATTCGGTGCGCTGGTATGGCACCGACAAGCCGGACCTGCGCAACCCCATCAAGATGCAGAATGTGACGCAACATTTTAAGGGCTCCGGCTTCAAGGTTTTTGCCGGCATGATAGCGGCTGATCCGAAAGTTGAAGTGTGGGCCATTCCCGCGCCCAAGGGCGGCAGCCGCGCCTTCTGTGACCGGATGAATTCCTGGGCGCAGGCCCAGGGCCAGCCCGGCTTGGGCTATGTGTTCTGGCGTGACGGCGAGGAGGGCGCCGCCGGCCCGATCGCCAAGAACATCGGCCCGGAACGCACCGAGGCAGTCAAGGCGCAGCTTGGCCTCGCCACTGGCGATGCCGTCTTTTTCGTGGCCGGCGTTCCGGCGAAGTTCTACAAATTCGCCGGCGAAGCCCGCACCAAGGCCGGCGATGAACTCGGCCTTATCGCCAAAGACCGTTTTGATTTCTGCTGGATCGTCGATTTCCCCATGTATGAGTGGAACGAAGACGACAAGAAGGTGGACTTCTCCCACAACCCCTTCTCCATGCCGCAGGGCGGACTGGAAGCGCTGCAAACCAAGGACCCGCTCGACATTCTGGCCTACCAGTATGACATCGTGTGCAACGGCGTTGAGCTGTCGTCGGGAGCGATCCGTAACCACAGGCCCGACGTGATGAAGAAGGCCTTTGAGATCGCCGGCTATCCGGAGGATGTCCTGCTCGAGAAATTCGGCGGCATGTACCGCGCCTTCCAGTATGGCGCACCGCCCCACGGCGGCATCGCACCCGGCGTGGACCGCATCGTCATGCTGCTCTGCAACGAGCCCAACATCCGCGAGGTCGTGCTCTTCCCGATGAACCAGCAGGCCGAGGACTTGCTGATGGGAGCGCCTTCCGACGCAACGCCGAAGCAGCTGCGCGAACTTCACATCAGGCTGAACTTGCCGGAAGCGTAACGGCCCCCCCAATTTCTCATCATGGCCGGACTCGATCCGGCCATCTTCCGCGATGCCCCAAAGTGGAAGATGCCCGCGTCAAGCGCGGGCATGCTGAGCGTTCTGCTGAGAGACTATCAGTCGTTCGCCGTGACGGAAACGCCGAGCACATCAACCGCGGCACCCGGATTGGCCGGATCAAGTGTCATCAGCTGCTGAACCTTTACCGGAGCTGCGGGTTGGAAGGACACGCTGAATGACTTGGGGTCCTTCAGGAATGCGTTGACCGCGCCCACCACCTGGTCGGTGAAAGCCTGGTTCTTCAGTTGCATGAGGCTGAGCTGCATCATCGCGCCGGCATTGGCCACCATGGCGGCCTCGTCCATGCCCTGCATCCGGGCAATGACCGGAAGCAATTTCTTGGTGATCGAGGCGTCCTCAAAGCGGATTTTGAAACCGTTCAGCGACACGTTCATCAACTGCGGCAAGAGCATATTGAAATCCGGCGGCCGCCCCGTCTTTTGCGCCGTCTGCATTTCGGCCATCACGGCAATTGGAATATCGCTGGCCCCATAAGTGAAGGTAAGGCCGGCCATGTCCTTGCTCGAAACGCCGAATGCGCCTGTCATGCCAAAATTATCGCCGGTGACCGAGAGCTCGCCCTCGCCGGTCATATTGAGGGTGATGTCGCTGTAGCCTAGGGCCTTCAACTGGCCCGAGGGGTCCATTACGGCAAGCGCGGCTTCAGGAATGACCAGGTCATTGAGGCTCATGGTGGTTTTGCCGGCCCCCGTCACCGGATCGCCGCTCCAGGCCGATTCAACGCCCTTTGCGCTAAAGTTCTGGCCTTCCGCCGTGATCTTGATTTCCCCCGAGGTCATTTTCTTGGCAATGCCCATGCTGGCGCGAAAGGCTTGCATCGGCGTCGGGTTGTCGCCGGGAACCGCCACATACCAGTCTTGCGCCCCGCTCTTGGGGATTTCGATGACAACCGTCTTATTGTCCGGCCCGGCAAACTCCACTTTGGTGTCCGAGAATGTCGCGGTTCCCACCCCGATGAGGCCATTGGCTTCGGCCGCGACATTTTCCAGGGCGATGGAGCCAATGGTGAGCTTCACCGTTGTGGCGGGATCCTGTGCGCCGACCGTGGCCGCGAGATTGCTGATGGTCACATTGCCCGAACTGTCGGTTTCGATCTTGTCGTAGGCGGGCGTTGCCCGGAGCTGGGTCGCCCAGCTCTTGAAAATCGCCGCGACAACCGGTGGAACATCCTGCGCCTGAGCCGGGGCCGTCAGGGCCGTGGCGGCAAGCAGAAAAAAAGTGGCGGCGCGGAGGGTGGTTTTCATGGGGTTTTCCTTTTTAGGAGGTTGTCAACGCGATTGCTCTATGCCCAAGCATAAGTGAACAGCAGGTGAACTCAAGCCACTTGATGAATCAGCACTAAATGGCTAGCTATTGCGCTGTTATTACTTGGGGAAAATCATTATGCGCAAACTACTTACGGCGGTGTTCTTTGTGTTCCTGGCCCTATCGATGGCCCCGGTCCAGGCCTACGCCACGGTCAATACGGCCCAGGACGAGGCGCTTTTGCTTAAAAAGCAAAAGAAACTGGCGGCATTGAAGGCCGCCGAGGAAAAGAAGAAGGCGGCCCGGGCCGCCGAAGTGGCCAAACTGAAGGCTTCCAGGCAGAAGGCGGCAATGCTCAAGGCCGAGAGGCGGAAAACCATGCGGACCGCCGCCCGGCGCGATTGCGGCAGCTTCATGCAGTGCCTGTTTGGCAAGTCGCGGCGCACCAGCTCCGGCGGCCTGAGCAACCGCTCGATGCGCAAGCAGGTGGCCTGGAACGACACCAAATATGCCCCTGGCACCCTGATCGTGAGAACCCCGGAACGGGCGCTCTATTATGTCTTGGGCGATGGCGAGGCCATGCGCTACTCGATCGGCGTGGGACGCGAGGGTTTCCAGTGGAGCGGCAACTCGAGGATCGTGGCCAAGGCCGAATGGCCATCATGGACGCCGCCCCAAACCATGATTGAGCGCGAAGCCGCAAAGGGCCATGTCATTCCGCCCTTCATGAAGGGAGGCCCGGGCAACCCGCTGGGCGCGCGCGCCATGTATATCGGCGGCACGATCTACCGCGTGCATGGCACCAATGCCGAATCCTCCATTGGCGGGGCCGTCTCCTCCGGCTGCATCCGCATGATGAACGCCGACGTGATTGACCTTTACGGCCGCGTCAAGGTGGGCTCGCCCATCTACGTCTATCAATAAGCAGCGCTCCAGAGGACAAAGGCCGCGAAATTCGCGGCCTTTTTTATGCGGGCGGTGTCCTGGAAAAGAATTGACCCCGGAGGCAGTGCCGTCCGGGGTCCAATCCTAGAGTCTATGCAATCAGAAGAATTAGATCTTCTTCTTTGCTTTCTTCTTAGCAGCTTTCTTAGCAGGCTTCTTAGCAGCTTTCTTAGCCATAGTATAATCTCCTAGGAGTTAGATGTTAGTGCCCTATAACGCAGGCTAGTCTTACCCAACGATTGCGCATACCTGTCTTCCGTATTCGTAATCGTTGTTGACGTCTCTTTTGAACCCGATTGTGTGATTCGGCAATACTGAGTCAACATCTGGTGTATCGCCTCAAGTTGCCTGACAGGCGGTGAACGCCCCAGATGCCGCGCCGATTGTCCGTATACGGAGAGATAATTCGATTCAGCGGAATATTTCAGCAAATCCGGCTGAATCGGCGCTTCTCCGTATACGGATAGACGGGATATTTTTCGGTTCCGCGGCGCATTTTTTCGGCTCCCGGCCATTTTTCCGATCTCCGGCGTCCAAAAAATAATTGTTAATAAAATGTCATCTGTTGCCGATTTAACACGCTGCGCGACGGGAATCGCGCCGGTGAAAATGTGTTTCCGTATCACAATGAGACACCTTCGCCGCCGCTGAAATCATAAAAATTGAACCACGCGTCGCCAAAAAAATGTCTTTGGTGACGATTCACGATGATCACGAAATGAAAAATGGCCGGAATTTCTCCCGGCCATTCCAGAATTCATGTCATGCCGCTCATGAACAGCCGCTCGTTCCGCCGCATGTATTGCACTTCAGGCAGGTGCCGTTGCGCACCAGGGTGAAGTTGCCGCATTCACCGCAGCTGTCGCCTTCATAGCCCTGCAGCCGCGCCTTGGCGCGCTGGTCAGCGGCGGGCAGTGGCTCTTCGTAAGTATAGGCCACGGTGGTTTCGGCAAGCGCCAGGGAACCCATCGACACCGATTCCGCCGCGCGCATTTGCAAGGCGTGGGCGGGCGATGCCGCAGCGCTCACACTTTGCGGCATCACCACGACGTTTGACAGGTTCTGGTTGCGCACAAAGCCCGATGACAGGAACTTCTGCGCCGGAACCGAAGCCGGCGCCTTGGGTTCATCGCTGCTGATGCCCTTGCCAAGCGCATCGAAGCCCATTTCGGAAGCCTCAACATGGGCCAGGTCGTTGCGCCCGAGATAGGAGACGGCGAGTTCACGGAACACATAATCCAGAATGGACGTGGCGTTCTTGATCGACTCGTTGCCCTGCACCTGGCCTGCCGGCTCGAACTTGGTGAAGGTGAAGGCATCGACATATTCTTCCAGCGGCACGCCATATTGCAGGCCCACCGACACGGAAATGGCGAAGTTGTTCATCATCGCCCGCAGCGCCGCCCCCTCCTTGTGCATGTCGATGAAGATTTCACCGAGCTTGCCGTCATCATATTCGCCGGTGCGGAGGTAAACCTTGTGGCCCCCGACAACCGCCTTTTGGGTGTAGCCCTTGCGGCGGCCCGGCAGCCTGTCGCGGCCCCGGGTGATCTCGACGATCTTCTCGACGATGGTTTCGATGCGCTGGACCATAGGCTTGGCCATCAGGCCTTCCACCATATCCTCGGCTTCATCCTCCTCATCGGCGATGAGCTGGGTGGACAGCGGCTGCGAAAGCTTGGAGCCGTCGCGGTACAGCGCGTTGGCCTTCACGCCCAGCTTCCATGACAGCATGTAGGCCGCATTGCAGTCTGCAACCGTTGCCTCATTTGGCATGTTGATGGTCTTGGAAATCGCCCCCGAGATGAAGGGCTGGCTTGCCGCCATCATGCGGATGTGGCTTTCCACCGACAGGTAGCGCTTGCCCAGCCGGCCGCAGGCATTGGCGCAATCGAACACCGGCAGGTGCTCGTCCTTGAGGCCCGGAGCGCCTTCCAGCGTCATGGCCCCGCACACATGGATATTGGCCCTGTCGATATCGGCTTTCGAGAAGCCGATATGCGCGAGAAGGTCAAAGCCGTAGTCATTGAGCTGCTCATCGCTGATTTTCAGAACCGACTTGCAGAACTCTTCGCCAAGCGTCCACTTGTTGAACACGAACTTGATGTCGAAGGCCGCGGCCAAGCCATCTTCCACGGCTTTGATTTGCGTTTCGCCAAAGCCCTTAGCGGCAAGCTGCGCATGGTTGAGGGCAGGGGCATCCTGCAGGGTGCCGAGGCCCACCGCGTAGTTGATGATGCTCTCGATCTGCGCGGGCTCATACCCCAGGGTGCGGAGCGCTTCCGGAACCGCCTGGTTGATGATCTTGAAATAGCCGCCGCCGGCCAGCTTCTTGAACTTCACCAGCGCGAAATCCGGCTCGATGCCCGTGGTATCGCAATCCATCACCAGTCCGATGGTGCCGGTGGGCGCAACGACCGTGGCCTGCGCATTGCGGTAGCCATGGGCTTCGCCCAGCTCAACCGCCAGGTCCCAGGCCCTGCGCGCGTGGGCAATGAGATCGCCATCGGGGCAATCCGTTTCATCGAGCGGAACCGGCGCGATCCGCACCGCTTCATAACCCACGGCAGCGCCATAGGCGGCGCGGCGATGATTGCGCATCACCCGCAGCATGTGGTCCTTGTTCTTGGCGAAGCCGGGGAAGGGGCCAAGCTCCTTTGCCATTTCCGCCGAGGTTGCATAGGAAATGCCGGTCATGATCGCCGAAAGCGCCCCGCAGATGGCGCGGCCCTCATGGCTGTCATAGGCGATGCCGTTGGTCATCAGCAGCCCGCCGATATTGGCAAAGCCCAGGCCAAGGGTCCGGTACTCATAGGAGAGCTTGGCGATTTCCTTGGACGGGAACTGCGCCATCAGCACGCTGATCTCCAGAACCATGGTCCACAGCCGCACCGCATGCTCGTAAGCCCCGGCATCGAACTTGGCCGTTGCCGGATCGCGGAACTGAAGCAGGTTCAGTGACGCAAGATTGCACGCCGTATCGTCGAGGAACATGTACTCCGAGCAGGGGTTTGAGGCGCGGATCTCACCCGAGGCCGGGCAGGTGTGCCAGTCGTTGATCGTGGTGTGATACTGGATGCCGGGATCAGCCGAGGCCCAGGCGGCATGGCCGATCTTGTCCCAGAGCTCGCGGGCCTGCAGGGTCTTGGTCACCTTGCTGGACATGCGGGCATTGAGGTTCCACGGGCCATTGGTTTCAACGGCGCGCAGGAACTCATCGGTGACGCGCACCGAATTGTTGGAATTCTGCCCCGATACGGTGCGGTAGGCCTCGCCATCCCAATCCGTGTCATAAGCATCGAATTCAAGCTCGGTGTAGCCCTGCCTGGCAAACTGGATGACGCGCTTGATGTAGTTGTCCGGCACCATATTGCGCCGCGCCTCTTTCACGGAGCGCTTCAGGGCCGGGTTCCTGTCAATCTCATAGCAGTCATCGCCCGGGCCCTCGCAATTGACGCAGGCCTTCATGATCGAAGCCAGATGCTTCTTGACGATCTTGGAGCCGGTGACGAGGGCCGCGACCTTCTGCTCTTCCTTCACCTTCCAGTCGATGTATTCCTCGATATCCGGATGGTCCACGTCAACCACCACCATCTTGGCGGCGCGCCGTGTCGTGCCGCCGGACTTGATGGCGCCGGCCGCGCGGTCGCCGATCTTGAGGAAACTCATCAGGCCGGAGGACTTGCCGCCGCCCGACAGTTTTTCGTTCTCGCCGCGCAGGAACGAGAAGTTGGATCCCGTGCCGGAACCATATTTGAACAGGCGCGCTTCGCGCACCCACAGGTCCATGATGCCGCCTTCGTTGACCAGGTCGTCGGCCACGCCCTGAATGAAGCAGGCGTGCGGCTGGGGATGTTCGTAGGAGGATTTTGACTTGGTGAGCTTGCCGGTCTCGTGGTCCACATAGAAGTGGCCCTGGCCCGGGCCATCGATGCCGTAGGCCCAATGCAGCCCGGTGTTGAACCACTGGGGCGAGTTCGGCGCGCATTTTTGTGTCGCCAGCATGAAGCACAATTCGTCGTTGAAGGCGCGCGCATCTTCTTCCGTGTTAAAATAGCCGCCCTTCCAGCCCCAATAGGTCCAGGTGCCGGCCAACCGGTTGAACACCTGCTTGGAGCTCATCTCGCCGGTGATCCGTTTCTTTTCAGGCACGCCTTCCAGGGCCGCCTCGTCGGCAACCGAGCGCCACAGCCAGGAGGGCATGCTCGTCTCCTCAACCCGTTTCAGCTTGGCCGGAACGCCCGCCTTGCGGAAATACTTCTGCGCCAGAATATCGGTGGCAACCTGGCTCCAGGCGGCGGGGACCTCGATGTTTTCCAGGCGGAAAACGACCGACCCGTCAGGGTTCTTGATTTCACTGGTGGCCTGGCGGAATTCGATCTCCGCGTAGGCATCCTGGCCGGCTTTGGTGTATTTGCGCGCGACGTGCATTGCAGTCCCTCTTGTTTTTTCGTTTCGTTGCCGCGAGCGCACAACAATGCGCCCACGGAGCCTTCTTCACCCGTGTTTGACGACACGAACCCTGTCTGAGAAACCGCAATTCCTCAGATTTGTTAGCCTCTGATTTTGGTTTTTTACACTTGGGAGAAACGGCTGAACTGTCGTCTCTCCGTCCCCACGGCCTTGATGATCAAAATATTACACCGCTTACCGGACGTCAATAGCTAGTGTGTTAACGAAACCCTAACGCTATATGTTGTGTCCACAGCTTAGTCCCTTCTGTGGATAACCGGATGATCATCCGATTCTGGGGGCAAGCTCAAGTGCCAGTTGGATTATTTGGAGCACCTCTTGTGGAAAACCCGGGCGGGCCAAAACCGTCAAGCTGTTAACCAAGTTTTCAATCAAAATATATTTACGGACGGGCCTCGGCCGGCACCTGCGTCACAGGCACTCGAATCGGCCCCATGGCCAGCAGGACCACGAGCGCCAAGGCGGTAATGCCCGCCATGACAAGCCAGGCCTCGTTGATGGCCGCCGTGATGCTGGCCTGTTCAATCACATCCATGATTCCCATAAGCCCCAACGGGTCTTGGGCATCCGGCAGCGCCTCCATCGTGAGGCCCAGAGTGGCCGCCGCTTGCGCAGGATCGAGCTTGAGGAGGTCCACGATCCGGTCCGCATGCTCGGGCCCGCGCGAAAACACGATGGTATCGATGAGTGCTATGCCGATGGCCCCGCCCAGGTTGCGCGACAGGTTGAACAGCCCGCTGGCGTCGGCAATATGCTCGCGGGGAATGAAGCCGAGGGCAAAACGGATGGGCGGCAGGATGCAAAGGGCAACGAAGGCGCCGCGCACCACCTGCGGCCAGAACATTTCGTCATAGCCCGTGGCAATCGTTTGAAAACCGCTCATCAGCAGCCCCAATGCAAATGCACCAAAGCCGATGGCCGAAAGCAGCCGGGCATCCACATAGCGGTCAACCTGGACGGCAATGGGCGCGGTGACGAGCTGGGCGATGCCTGTCACCAGAATGACCAGGCCGATCTGGAGCGGGCCCATGCCGTGCACGAAGGCGAGGAACAGCGGCAGCAGATAGACCGACCCGAACAGGCCGATGCCCAGGATAAAGCTGAGTATGCAGCCAAAGGCCAAGTTGCGGTCGCGCAGCAGCGAAAATGAAATGGCCGATGTGGGCCGGCGAATGGCGAGCAGCACGAAAATCGCAAAGATGACAAAGCAGCCGAAAACGCGCGGCGCAAGCCAGCCCTCGTCGGGTGCTTCCTTCAGGCCGATCAGAAGGGCCGCAAGGCCCACGGCTACATAAATAAGTGAAATCCAGTCCAGCGTCTTGAACAGTGACAGACGGGT
The DNA here is from genome assembly GCA_963773295.1 of uncultured Alphaproteobacteria bacterium. Classification (GTDB taxonomy): domain Bacteria; phylum Pseudomonadota; class Alphaproteobacteria; order Rhizobiales; family Aestuariivirgaceae; genus Aestuariivirga. Next base: position 68,864 of record CAVZAJ010000012.1, on the reverse strand, counting down.
GCCATTCCGCGGCAGGCATAAAACGCCAATCACCAGGGTCACGATGCCGGGCCCCACATTGATCAGGAACAGCCAGTGCCATGTGTAATTTTCCGTTATCCAGCCGCCGGTGAGCGGCCCAAGCGTGGGCGCAAGCACCGCGAGCAACCCGCCGATGGTCGTGGCAATGGTTTGCTTCAGGCCCTTGCCGAAGAGCAGGAAGATGGCGGCGAAGACCAGGGGAATGAGCACGCCGCCGGCAAAGCCCTGCAGGACGCGGAACACGATGAGCGAGATGAAATCATAACTGAAGGCGCAGCCGATGGAGGCCAGCGTAAACGTGAAAATGGCCCCGGCAAAGAGCCAGCGGATGGTGAAAATGCGGATGAGCAAGCCGGTCAGCGGAATGGAAATGATTTCGGCGATGAGATAGGTGGTCTGCACCCAGCTCATGCGGTCGGCGCCGATTTTCAGCGCGTCTTCGATGACGGCGAGCGATGTGACCACCACCTGGATATCCAGGATGGCCATGAACATGCCCACGCACAACGCGCCATACCCCAGCCAGAGCCAAACCGTCGCCGGAGGCGGCTGGGTTTTATTCGCTTCCAAATCTTCCATCGCCAGCCATGTTAGGAGATAATGTGATGCAATATCATCAGGTTTTGCTGGCCGCTTTAGGGCTTTCCCACAGAATCCCGCAATTTAATTTGTTGTAATCAAATAGTTCTAGACTTGGGCCGTGTCCTGCCCCCATTTGACCGCCAACTAGGACGAAGACGAGCGCCAACCCCCCGATATGGACCATATCCAGCCTTTTCTTGACTATTTTGCCCAGCACCCTGGGTGGGCAATCGTTGTTGTATTCCTGATCGCCTTTGGCGAGGCGCTTCTCATTATCGGGCTATTCGTGCCCTCAACTGCCGTGCTGGTAGGCGCCGGCGTGCTGGTAGGCTCCGGCCATCTGCCGTTTTGGCCGGTGTTCCTTGCCACTTTGATCGGCGCCGTGGCCGGTGACCAGATTTCCTATTGGGCTGGCCGCTTCTTTGGCGAACACCTGAAAAACCTTTGGCCGTTGAACCGCTTCCCGCAACTGGTGCTGCGCGGCGAAGAATTTGTCCGCAATCACGGCGGCAAAAGCATCGCCCTTGGCCGCTTTGTGCCGGGCGTGAAGGCTGTCGTGCCCGGCATCGTTGGCATGCTGGGCATGAGCCAGCTCTATTTTGCCACCGTCAACATTTCATCCGGCATCGTGTGGACCGCCGCCCACGTGATTCCGGGCGTTCTGATCGGGCAGGGGCTGGCCCTGGCCGGCGAACTCAGTGGGCACCTGGGCCTCGTCCTGCTTGAGCTGCTGGTTATCCTTGCGGTGGCGGGCTGGATCATCCGGCTTTTTGCCGCCGGCATATCGCCCTACCTTGATCACATCCTGCAGCGACTTTCGAACTGGGCCAAAACCCGCAACAGCCGTTCGCTGCACCGGTTCGGGCGGGCCGTTTCCCCGGAAAATCCGCGTTCGCTGCTGATCATATTCTTCATCGCGGCGCTGCTGCTCGGGCTGATCGCCTTCCTGGTCCTGCTCGGCGGCATGGTGGCCCGCAATGCCATTCCTAATACCGACGTTTCGGTTTTCAACCTGATGCGTGAAATCCGCAATGCCCCCGCCGATGAATTGATGATTCCCCTGACCATGCTGGGCGATGGTTTTGTCCTCACCGCGATGATGGCGACAATCGTGGGCTGGCTGGTGTGGCGCAAGGCCTGGCGGGCGGCCATAGCCTCGACGGCGGTGTTTCTCGCCGGAAAACTTTTTGCACTCCTTCTCAAATACGGCATTCACCGGCCCCGGCCGATTGAACTCTATGCCGGTGCCGATGCTTTCAGCTTTCCTTCCGGCCATGCCACCATGGCCGCCATTACCTTCGGGGTGCTGGCGGTGCTGGCAAGCCACGCCATGAACCGCTGGAGCAGGTCCCTGGTCTATGCCATCTGCGGGCTGATCGTGATCACCATTGCCTACTCGCGGGTCTACCTCGGCGTCCATTGGCTGTCCGATGTCATGGGCGGGGTGATTTTCGGCGGCGTCATGGTCGCAGCCTTTGGCGTTGCCATTGAAGCCATCCCGCCGCGCCGCATCCTGCCTCTGGGATTGCTCAGCGCAACCTTCATTGCCTTTGTGGTGGCAGGCGGGTTGAATATCTCGAACAATTTTGACCGGGCCGAGAAATTTTACGCGGCCCCCGAACGGTCCTATTCCATCACGCCGGCCGAATGGGAATCCGCCGCCTGGCAGCAACTGCCGGAACGCCGCATTGATCTGGCCGGCCGGCCGGAGGAACCGTTCATCATGCAGTGGGCCGGTTCGCTTGAGGACCTGCAGAAAATCCTGGAAAGCCGAAGCTGGGTCTATTGGCCGAAATGGACCTGGCGTGACAGCATTCCCTATCTTGATCCAAATGCGGTCCTGGGCGGCGTTGCGCCCCGTCCCGCCCTCCATCTGGGCCTCAAGGCAAAACTCACCATGTCCTTGGCCTTGAATGGCGATACCAACCGGCGCCTCGTGATGCGCGCCTACAAGACCAATGCCAATCTTAAATCCGCCAATGGAACCCCCATCTTCCTCATCAGCCTCACCCAGGAAAGCCTGCGCAAGAGTTTGCGGGCCTATGTCGTTCCCACTCTTATCGCGGCAAATGCCGGTCAGGCCGCCCAGTTTGAGACGGATATGGCGCTCCCGTCAAACACCCGGACGGTGAGCGAACAGCGCTCCGGCGATGGCGGCCAGGTGCGTTTGATCACCCTGCCATGAGCGCCAATTTGCCAGCTTTACGAACGCCCGCCATTGGGCCATATTCCGCCCGAATTTTACGACCCTGCGCAGGACCAGCAATGCTTTTTTTGAAACAGTTCTTTACCTGGTGGAGCGGCCAGACCCTTGGCACCCGGTTTTTCACCTGGCGCAAGGGCGAGCATGTCGGAACCGATCAGGCGGGCAACCACTATTACCGCGCCAAATCCGCCATGCCTGACTCCATTGCCGAACGCCGCTGGGTGATCTTCAATGGCTATTCGGAAGCGTCAAGCATTCCGCCGGCCTGGCACGGCTGGATGCACCACCGGGTGGATAAGGTTCCCTCGGCCTCCGATCGCCCGGACCATGAATGGCAATTGCCGCACCAGCCCAATCTTACGGGTTCGCCTGGCGCCTACCGTCCGCCCGGCAGCATCATCGGCGCCGTGCGGCCAAAGAAATCCGATCCCGGATACCAGGCCTGGCGGCCGGAATAATCGGCGGCCTCAATGCGCCATATTTTCCCGCTTGTTTCTGCTATTCTCCAAAGCCTTGAATGCGCCTAGAATCAGGATCGAACTGCCATGAACAATTCAACGGTTGAAACGCTAATCGGGGCCGTCGTCATCGTGATCGCCGCGGCCTTTCTGACATTTGCCTACAACGCCCCGGGCATGGGCCAGAAAAGTGCGGGCTACCTGATCACCGCAGAATTCGACAATGTCGAGGGCGTCAATGTCGGCAGCGACATCCGCATGGCCGGCATCAAGATTGGCACGGTGACCGCCCAATCGCTCAACCCGGAGAGTTACCAAGCGCAAATCACCATGAGCATTGATCCGTCCGTGCAGCTCACCGACGACACCTCCGCCAAGGTGACCTCGGAAGGCCTGCTGGGTTCCAAGTTCATTTCGCTTGAACCCGGCGGTTCTGAAACCAAATTGGCGGCCGGCGGCGTCATCAATTACACCCAGGGCGCGGTCGATATCTGGTCGCTGATCAGCCAGGCCATGTTCGACAAGTCCGGAGCCAAACCCGCCGAGACAACCCAGGCCCCCGCGGCTCCCGCAACGCCCGAAACTCCGGAACAGGCCCAGTAGGAATGCTTCGACTTGCTGCCTTGTCTGCGCTCGCGGCAGTCATGCTGACTTGCGCCGCCGCCGCCGACCGTATCGCCAATCCAATTGCGGTCTTTACCGGGCTGGACAAGATAACCGGCGTCACCACGACGTTTGAAACCAAGGTCGGCGAAGCCAAGCAATTCGGCGGCCTGATTGTGAAGGCCGACGTCTGCTATTCGCGCCCGGCCACCGAGGAACCCAAAACCACCTCCTTTGTCGAAGTCGATGAAGTGCAGCTGGATGATTCGCTGAAGCGGATTTTTTCCGGCTGGATGTTTGCCCAAAGCCCGGGTTTGAGCGCGGTTGAGCATCCCATTTATGACGTCTGGCTGATCAACTGCCGCGATCCTGCCGCCCCGCCGCCGGCCGTTGAGGAAATTCCCGATCTCTCAACCCTGCAGGAGCAGATCGAAGAAGGCGAACCGCTGGATTAGAGCGGTGACGCTAGCTCGAGCACCCGGGCCGGGTCATTATCGTCCCTGAACCGGTTGAAATCCGCGGGCGCGACTATAGCCGATGGCAAGAGCTCCTTGTAGCCGGCCTTCGACATGACAATGGCCCCCAGGGTCTTGAGGTGCGGGTTCATGAACTGGGCGTCAAGCAGTTGAAAGCCGCCCGCATTGAGCCGTGCCACCAGGTGGACCAGGGCAACTTTGCTGGCATCAGTCTCCCGTGAAAACATGCTCTCGCCAAAAAATGCCGCTCCGATCTTCACCCCGTACAACCCGCCAGCCAGCTTGCCGTCGCGCCAGCATTCCACCGAGTGGCAGTGGCCCAGCTGGTGGAGCTGGTTATAAAGGGTGCGGATGCGCGTGTTGATCCAGGTCAGCTTGCGGGTCTTGGTTTTGGCGGCACAGGCTTGGATGACATCGGAGAAAGCCGAATCAACGCGGACCTCGAAGGTTTGGCGGCGCACCTTTTTCCGCAGCGAATGGGAAATCCGCAAGCCGCGCAAGGGGATGATCCCGCGTTCCTCCGGCTCCACCCAGTAGAGCGCGTTATCCTCGGCCGTTTCCGCCATCGGGAAAATCCCGACGGCATAGGCCTGCAGCAGAATCTTTGGCGTTATGGTTGTCACTAGGCATCTCGCGCGAGATAATTCTCCAGCCAGTGGATGTCATAGTGCCCGTCGATGATATCGGGTTCCATCAACAAACGCTGGAACAGGGGAATTGTCGTTTCGACCCCTTCAATCACAAACTCGCCCATCGCCCGCTTCAAGCGCATCATGCATTCGGTGCGCGTCTTGCCAAAGACGATCAATTTGCCGATGAGGCTGTCGTAATAGGGCGGGATGCGGTAGCCGGCGTAAAGGGCCGAATCAACCCGGACCCCAAGCCCGCCGGGAAAATGCACGGCATCGACCCGCCCGGGAGACGGCACAAAGGTCTTGGCGTTTTCCGCATTGATCCGGCATTCGATGGCGTGTCCCGCAAACGTAATGTCGTTCTGCGCGTATTGCAGCTTTGCGCCGCTGGCCACGCGGATTTGCTCCTGGACCAGATCGAGGCCGGTGATCATTTCGGTCACCGGATGCTCAACCTGCAGCCGCGTGTTCATCTCGATGAAATAGAATTCGCCGTTCTCGTAGAGAAATTCGATGGTGCCCACCCCTTCATAGGAAAGGTCCGCCATGGCCTTGGCAACGCGCCCCCCGATTTGGTCGCGTTGCGCCGAGTTCAGGGCAGGCGAGTGGGCTTCTTCCCAGATTTTCTGGTGGCGGCGCTGCAGCGAGCAGTCACGCTCGCCCAGATGCACTGCATTGCCTTGCCCGTCGCCCAGCACCTGGATTTCAATATGGCGCGGCAGGACCAGGTATTTTTCGATGTAGACTTCCTCATTGCCGAACGCCGCCTTGGCTTCGGTCTGCGCCGTGTTCAGGGCATTTTCCATCTCGGCGTCATTGCGGGCAACCTTCATGCCGCGCCCGCCGCCGCCTGCCGTAGCCTTGATGATGACGGGATAACCGATCTCGCGGGCAACGCGCTTTGCCTCATCGACGTTTGAAACGCCGCCGTCGGAGCCTGGAACCACCGGAATTCCCAGCGCCTTGGCGGTGCGCTTGGCTTCAATCTTGTCACCCATGGTGCGGATGTTTTCAGCCGATGGGCCGATGAATTTTATCCCGTGTTCGGTGAGGATTTCCGCGAATTTTGCGTTCTCCGACAGAAAGCCGTAGCCGGGATGCACCGCTTCCGCCCCGGTAATCTCGCAAGCCGAAACAATGGCGGGAATGTTGAGATAGCTGTCGCGCGCCGGCGGCGGCCCGATGCACACGCTTTCGTCCGCCAGCCGCACATGCATGGCGTCCGCGTCCGCCGTGGAGTGGACGGCAACAGTCTGGATGCCCAGCTCGCGGCAGGCCCGCAGCACCCGAAGCGCAATCTCGCCCCGGTTGGCGATGAGAATCTTGTCAAACATCACTCACTCGATTGTCACAAGGGCCGCGCCATATTCAACCGGATCGCCGTTATCAACATGGATGCGAATGACCTTGCCCGCCACCGGCGATGGAATCTGGTTCATGGTTTTCATGGCCTCGATAATCATCAGGGTCTGGCCCTGTTTGACCTCCGAGCCGATCTCAATGAAGTTCGGGTTGCCGGGCGCCGAAGCCATATAGATGGTTCCCACCATGGGGGATTTCACCGTTCCGGCATGATCCGTGTCTGGGACCTTGGCAAGGGCGGGGGCGGAAACCGGCGCAGGCGCATGATGGGCCGGGGCTGCCTGGTGCTGCACCGTTGCAACCGCCGTCATGCTCCGTGACACGCGGACCCGCGATCCCTTTTGCTCCAATTCGATTTCAGAAAGCCCTGTTTCGTTCAAGATGTCTGCCAGGGTTCGGATCAGCTCCAATTCCGGGCTGGTGGATTTTGTCTGGCCACGCTTTGCTGGCGTTTTTTTCGAGGGCATTCTGTTACCCCTTTCCGCTTGTTTTCAGAATTTGCACGATCCCGTCGAGGGCCAACTCATAACTCTGCCCACCAAAGCCGCAAATGACCCCGTGGGCAACAGGAGAAATATAGCTGTGATGGCGGAATGGCTCGCGCGCATAAACATTGGACAGGTGGACTTCAATGGTGGGGATGTTCACCGCCTTCAGCGCATCATGCAGCGCCACCGACGTATGCGTATAGGCCGCGCCGTTGATGATAATTCCGGCCGCCTTGCTTTGCGCCTCATGCACCCAGCCTATCAGTTCGCCTTCGGTATTTGTCTGCCTGAAAACAATCTGCTGCCCAAGCGATTTGGCCTTGGCCGAACAGCGCATTTCCAGGTCGCCGATGGTTTCCTGGCCATAAATTGTCGGCTCGCGCAGGCCGAGCAGGTTGAGGTTGGGTCCGTTTAAAATATAGATCGGTTTCATCGCCCTGCCATCAGAATCTGTCCTGTCGGTGTGTTATAGGCGGTCACCGCCGGGCAGGGAAGCGCTTGGCATCAGCAGAGTGAACAGCCGCCCTTGGCGCGCACGTCATTGATGGCGCTGGCCAGCTCGGCTTGGGGCAGATAGCCGGGAACCAGCCTGTCATCGATAATGAAGGCCGGGGTGCCGTTGATGGCGAGCGACTGGGCCAGGGCGCGGTTGCGCTCCAGGATGCCGGCCGTCGCGGGGCTCTCCATGTCTTTCTTAAGCTGCGCCATGTCGAGGCCCTGCGCCGCGGCAAGTTCATCGACCGCTTCTTTCGTGATTTTTCCTTCATGGCTCATCATCGCCACGTGGAGATTCCAGTATTTACCCTGTTTGCTGGCGGCAATCGCGGCCTGGGCCGCATAATCGGAATCGCCGCCGAATATCGGGAATTCCTTCATCACAAACTTCAGGTCCTTGTCCGACTCGATCAAAGCCAGAACCTCGGGGAAGCCTTTTTTGCACCAGCCGCAGTTATAGTCGAAAAACTCAACCATGGTGACCTTGCCGTTGGGATTGCCAACGACAAAATCCGTTCCGTCGCGGAAGATTTGGTCGGCATTGGAGACCAGGGCGCCTTTCCTTTGCTGGTCTTCTGCCAGTTTTTCCTTCTGTTCAAGAAGCTGGCCCATGTCCCGGAGCAAATCCGGATTGGCCAGCAGATAATCCTTGATGATGGTTTCCATTTCCTTGCGCTGGCTTTCGCTGAATTCGGCGGCGCTCACGCCGGAAACGGCGCCCCACAGCAGCAAAACCGAAAACACGCATGTCCTGAAAGCAGCTTGCATTGCAATTCCTTATGTTTGCGGCCTATTTGCCTGAAAGACCTGTTTCAGGTCAATCCCGCTCCTTGTTGGCAAAATTCAGGATGTCATTGGCCTTGATCCATTCCGGGGAGCCGCGCTTGAATTGCCCGATCACGCGCTTTGCCTTTTCCGAAGCCAATGCCGTGTCGCCTTGCATCATGGCCGTCTCGGCCGTTGCCAATTCGGCCCGCGGCAGGTCATTCAGATAGCCATAGGCCAGCGCCGAATACTTGTAGACGTCAACGGAATCCCGCTCGGTTTTCTTGGCGAGCGTCAGCAGGTTAAGCGCCTGCCTGATGTTGGCGCGGTTTTCCGTGGCAATCAGGGCCTGCGCATAAAGAATTTGGATGAGCCCGCTGTTGGGCAGCAATTTGTTGGCCTGCCGGAGCGGAGCCAGGGCCTTTGCCGGCGTGCCGCCTTCAAGCAGGGCCTGGCCCTTGAGTTCCCAGAAATAGGGATCCTCCGGCATGTCGCTGATGAGGCTGTCGATGATCGGGATGGCGTTTTTCATATCGCCCTTGCGGAACATCGAAATGGAGCGGGCATAGCGGGCCGGCAGGCTCTGGTCCGACGAGGGGTAACGTTGGAAAACAAACTGCGGTGATTGCATGAAGCCCGCCAGCTTGGCCTGCATCAATTGGTGCCGCAACATCAGTTGCGGGGCGTCTTCTCTCCCGAAGAACGCCGACTTTTTGGCTTCCAGGTCAAGGTTGCGGATTCTCTCAAGCGGCATGGGATGCGACAGCAGATAGGGATCGGCGTTTTCCAGCGATGCCAGCGACTCATTGGCAAGCAGCTGGAACAGCGTCAGCATTCCTTTCGGCGATTGCCCTGTTGCCTTGAGATACTTGAGAGCGGCCTGGTCGGCGGACGCCTCCATCCCGCGCTGGTAGGAGAGCAAATTCCGCTGCGCCATGCCTTGGGAACCGATCATGATTCCCTGTCCGGCCTGCGCCGCGCCTTTCTGCCCGGCCGCGGCCCCGCCGACAATCGCTGCAGCGCCGATCAAGGTGCCGATGATGGATTGCACGCTGGCCCGGTCGAGCTCAATTCCCAAGCGGGCCAAATGGCCGCCGGCAATGTGGCCCGTTTCGTGGGCAAGGACGCCGATGATCTCGTTCGGCGTTTTGGATCGCGTCAACAGCCCGGTGTGAATGAACATGCGTTGGCCGCCGGCCACGAAGGCGTTGATCTTGTCATTGTTGATGATGTAGACGCGCACCGCCGAAGGGTTCAGGCCCGCCGCCTTGAAAATCGGCTTTGAATAAAGCCGCAGCAGCCCTTCGATTTCCGCGTCGCGAATCAACGGAAGCTGTGGCCCCCGCGGCTTCTGTTTGGTGGCCGCCATGCCATCAAGCATCAGACCCGGGAAAGCGACCGAAATGGCAAGGCAAACCGCTGTTAGTTTACGAATCATGGCTCACTCGACAGGTGGATTCCCGCCTGGAAACCCATCGCATTGGGAAGAGGGTGTTTCTCCGTCAAATACGGCGAGTTTGAGGCTCATGGTTTTCAGCCGCGCTTGCTCCACCAACCGGCCTTGGGCTTGGTCACTTCGGTGGCCGCCACCGTTGCCGCCGGCGGTTGCCACTTTCGCGGCTCCGCGGGTTGAGCCACGATTTCCGGAATGGCGATGATCGGTGGCTGCTGCCGCTCCGGCTGGGGCTCGCGTGGTTCAACCGGGTCCGCCCTATGGCCCTGAAGGTGGCCGTTGCCGTCAGCTTCCGGGCCATTGCGCCCATTCTTGTTGCGGCCGTTACGGTTGCGTCCCCAGCGGTCGCGCCGGCGGGAAGGACCGCGCTCGGAGCCTTCCTTTTCCGTGGCTTCACCGGCAGCCGCACCCGCCTCCGCCCCGGCGGGCGAGGGGGCATCATCGCGAGGAGGATCATCGCTTTCATCCGGCAGTCCCGGTGAATCGGTTTCACCGTCCGCCTCGCCGGCAATTTTATCGCGCGGTTCATCACGTCCGCCGCGCCTGCCGCCGCGGCGTCCGCGCCGGCGCCGTCGGCCGCGCTGCGAATCGGAACCTTCATCGCTGCGCTCGGCTTCAGGTGAAACCTCGGCTTGAACCTCTTCGGTCTCCTCCTCGGCCTCAACTTCGGCTTCGCTCTCTTCGTCTTCCGCATCTTCCACGTAGCTGTCCATCTTGACAGGCACGATCTGTATCTTGCGAACCGCAACGGTCCGCTCGCTGGCCCGCTCGATGACCGCCTGTGACCCTTTAACTTCGTCGCTGGGCACGATGAAGACGGAAATTCCGTAGTTCTGTTCGATCGCGAGAAGATTGTCGCGCTTCTCGTTGAGAACGTAGAACGCCACCTCGCGCGTGCATTTCACCGTGAGATGCTCGGCCTTGCGGCTGATCAGGTGCTCCTCGATGGCGCGCAGGACCGAAAGTCCGCACGACGAAATGGAGCGGACAATGCCGCGCCCTTCGCAATGCGGGCAGGGCCGCGACGAACCTTCGAGAAGCCCCGGGCGCAGCCTTTGCCGCGACATTTCCATAAGTCCGAAATGGCTGATGCGGCCCACCTGGATGCGGGCCCGGTCATTCTTGAGGGCGTCCTTCAGGCGCCGCTCCACCGCGCGGTTGTTGCGGTTCTCTTCCATGTCGATGAAGTCGATGACCACCAGTCCGGCAAGATCGCGCAACCGCAGCTGCCTGGCGATTTCATCGCAGGCTTCAAGGTTGGTCTTCAGCGCCGTGTCTTCGATATTGTGCTCGCGCGTCGCCTTGCCGGAGTTGATGTCGACGGAAACCAGGGCTTCCGTCTGGTTCATCACAATATATCCGCCGGACGGCAGCGTAACCGTCGGCGAGTAGAGCGCGTCGAGTTGCGTTTCCGTCTGGTGCTTGGAAAACAGCGGCCGCGTGTCCTTGTAAAGCTTCACGTTCTTGGCATGCGATGGCATGAGCATCTTCATGAAGTCCTTGGCTTCGCGGTAAGCCGCTTCGCCTTCGACAAACACTTCGTCGACGTCTTTGGTATAGAGATCGCGGATTGAGCGCTTGATCAGGCTGCCTTCCTCATAGACAAGGGCAGGCGCCGTTGAGTGCAGCGTCAGGTCGCGCACATTCTCCCAAAGGCGCATGAGATAGTCAAAGTCGCGCTTGATTTCCGGCCGGGTGCGCTGCGCCCCTGCGGTGCGGACAATCACCCCCATGCCCTGTGGAACTTCCACATCGCGGGCAACTTCCTTGAGGCGCCGGCGGTCGCCCGCATCGGTGATCTTGCGGGAAATGCCGCCGCCCCGTGCGGTGTTCGGCATGAGAACGCAATAGCGCCCGGCAAGCGACAGATAGGTGGTAAGCGCCGCGCCCTTATTGCCGCGTTCTTCCTTGACCACCTGCACCAGAATGATCTGGCGGCGCTTGATGACTTCCTGGATCTTGTACTGGCGGCGCGGCGCGCGGCGCTGGCGCTTTGGCACTTCTTCCAGGGCATCTTCCGCCCCAACGGATTCGACCTTCTGGCTTTCCGCGTCTTCTTCCACGGTCTCGACGCCAACGCCCGCCTCGCCAATGGCCGGAGCCTCCAGTGAGGGCGCTTCTGAATCGGACGCAGTTTCTTCTTCGGCCGGTGAGTCTTCCTCGTCTTCTTCCGCGTCTACAACGTCTGATGCGAGCTGCGGCTCTTCTGAAGCCTGCAGGGCCTGCGCCCCGCCTGAGGGTTCGGGTTCCTCGTTATTATCTTCATCATCATTATCGTCTTCATGTTCCTCGGCGTCGTCTTCCTCCTGCTCGCGGAGCAGGGCCTGACGGTCGGCCACCGGAATCTGGTAATAGTCGGGGTGGATTTCGGAGAAGGCCAGAAAGCCATGGCGGTTGCCGCCATATTCCACGAAGGCCGCCTGCAGTGACGGCTCGACCCGCGTCACCTTGGCCAGGTAGATGTTGCCTTTTAGCTGCTTGCGGGCAGCGCTTTCAAAGTCGAATTCCTCGATGCGGTTTCCGCGGACCACGACAACGCGTGTTTCCTCGGCATGTGTGGCATCGACGAGCATTTTGCTGCCCATGGTCTTTTATCCTCTGCGGCAGCTGGCGGTGAGGCTTCGAAGGTCCCATGTCCGGACTTGAGAAACCAGACGGCCCGACGGGCCAGCCTGCGCGAAAGGGGCCTGATCCATGTCACGGCGTTTTGCGATGCGAACGGCTCTGCGCTGGCTGTGTTTCCAGCGGCTGGAGGCGCAATCGAAAAGTCCTGAATCATGGCCCTCATTGATCTTTGCTCAAGCCACCATGGCCTGAACGGTTAAACTCAGTGGCGTGCCCGGGCGGATGTCCTTTGCCCGCGAAGCCCACAAGGCTCCCGACTTGGGAACCTCACCTAGACGCGGCGTGAAGGGGTGAACCAGGCGGTTCTCCGGACCTCTCAGCCGCGAAATTTTTGCTCTTGCAACCCAAACGATTAAATCGAGTCTGCCGAAGAGACTCCTTATCTTTAAGGAGAAGAGGCCGGAATTGCAAGGTCGCTCGTGCCCGTTTGGCCAAATGCCCATCCCGGAAACCTTCGGTTAACCACGGCCCCGCTAACCTTTCCGCGATTGGGCCAAAACACGATGATTGCACTGCACAACGCTGTGGACTGGAGAACATGGGTGCGCCAACTGCGCCTCCTGTCAATCCAAGCTGCCTATGTTATTGTCATGTTTTTCATCGGCTTGCAGCCATCTCTTGCGGCGGGAGATGCGGTTGCCACCGGAACCCGTGTCGGTGGCGATGAAAACCGCACCCGCTTCGTGGCCGATGTGTCCAAGACCGTGAACTACAGCGTTTATGTTCTCCCCGATCCCTACCGGGTGGTCATCGACCTGCCGGATGTGACCTTCGACCTCCCGCCCGGCATCGGTCATAAGGTGCGGGGGCTGGTATCCCAGTACCGTTACGGCCTGGTGGAGAAGGGAAAGTCCCGCATCGTCATCGACACCAAGGGTCCCGTTCTCATTGAAAAGTCGTTTCTGGTGGAGCCGCAACCCGGCCAGCCGGCGCGCCTGGTGGTTGACCTCGTGACCACCACCGAGGCGGCCTTCGTCAAGTCCTACAATTCCGAACAGGCGAAAATCCAGCAGGACATTGCAGCCCTGTCGGCTGAGCCGGTAGCGCCGCCGCCAGGAAAGAAAATCCTCCTGCCGAACAAGCGCGGCAAGAAAATCATCGTCCTCGATCCGGGCCATGGCGGCATCGATCCGGGCGCCACAAGCCGGGCGGGCACGAAGGAAAAGGACGTGGTCCTGTCCTTCGCCAACGTTCTGCGGAAAGCGCTGCTGGGCACCGGCAAATATGAAGTTGTGATGACCCGCAGCGATGACCGCTTTATCAGCCTGAAAAACCGGGTGACGGTGGCCCGCGATAAGAATGCTGACCTGTTCCTGGCCATTCACGCCGATACGGTGAGGGGCAGGGATGCCCGCGGGGTTACGCTCTACACGCTTTCCGACAAGGCCTCGGACGCCGAGGCGGAAGCCCTGGCCAAGCGCGAAAACCGCGCCGACATCATCGGCGGCCTCGACCTTGAAACCGAGACCGAGGAAATCACCGACATCCTGATTGACCTCGCCCAGCGCGAGTCAAAAAACCATGCCATGTTCTTTTCCAAGAAGGCGGTGACTCACTTGAAGCCCCTGACGCTGATGACGGGAAAGCCCTTGCGCTCGGCCGGTTTCATGGTTCTGAAGGCGCCGGACGTCCCATCCGTCCTGCTTGAGCTCGGTTTTCTGTCCAGCAAATCCGACGAAAAACTTTTGACCTCAGCCGCCTGGCAAGCAAAAATCGCCAAGGCTTTTGCCACCGCTATCGACGCCTATTTTGCCACCGAAGTGGCCTCCACCGCCAATTGAGTTAGGCGGCGACGCGCCGAAGAAACGTCCGCTCCTCTGACAAAATAAAGCGCTCGCGCTGCGCAAAAGCGAAATTGGCAAGGCTTTCCTCATCCATCCGCAATTTTGCCCGGTAGGCTTCATAGGCAGCGAGGCTGTCACACGAAATCAGCGCCCAGGCGATGTTGTTGGTGCCCTCATGCGGCATGAAATAACCCAGCAGGTCACCGCCGCAGCGCGGGATAATGCTGCTCCAAGCCTGCGCGTAGCGTTCGAACGCGTCACGCCGGAAAGGATCGATCACATAACGGATTTGTACGGTGACGCTCATCGCGGCTCTTCTTTCATGAGTTTGTTGATCTCGGCGTAGGGGAAGGCGTCCTTGGCAAAATTGAAAGTCCCGAAGTCTTTCAACTCGCGGGCAGCTTTTGCGAATGCAGCCAGTGCTGCAAGGTTCAACGAGGAGCCAACGCTCACGCGCTTCACCCCCGCATCTTCCAGTTGCTTGAGGGTAAAGGCCGGGCCGGCAAGGACGTTCACCGGGCGGCTGACCGCCGCGCAAACCTCCTTGATGGCTTTCAGGCTTGGCAGGCCCGGCGCATACAGCACATCGGCCCCGGCTTTTTCGAAAGCCTGCAGCCGCTTGATGGTGTCATCCAGATCGGCTCGCCCATGGAGAAAATTTTCGGCCCGCGCTGTAAGGACGAACGGAATGTCCTGCGCGCGCACCGCTTCCACCGCCGCCGCAATGCGTTCAACTGCCTGATCGAAGTCATAGATCGGCTTGGCGCTATCGCCGCTTGCATCTTCAATCGAACCGCCGGCGAGGCCAGCCCCGATCGCCAGCCGGATGGTTTCGGCGGCTTTCTCGGGCGCGTGCCCGAAGCCATTTTCAAGATCCGCCGAAACCGGGAGATGAGTTGCCTGAACTATGGCTTTTGCGTTTGCCAGCGTTTCTTCGCGGCCGGCAGCCCCGTCACTGCGGCCAAGCGAAAACGCCAGCCCGGCGCTTGTCGTGGCCAGGGCCTCAAATCCCAATTGGGTCAGAAGTTTCGCCGTGCCCGCTTCCCAGGGATTGGGAATGACAAAGGCCCCGGGCCTTGCATGCAAGGCGCGGAATGCGATTGCTTTTTCCTTTTGCTTCGACATTGAATGTCTCCTTCCGGTTTTCTAGGACCAACGGCTATTCAAATGCTACGGTGGTGGGCGTAGCATTTCCACCGTTTGGCATGCTACCCAAACGCCGGAGACAGCCCATGGTTCATATCGTCAGCATAGCGGAAATTGGCGCCCTCGTCGGCGACCCGGCGCGGGCCAACATGCTGGAAGCGCTTTTGGACCGCCGGGCGCTCACCGCCAAGGAACTGGCCGGGCGCGCCGGAGTAGCCCCGCAAACCGCCAGCGGCCATCTGTCCAAACTGATTGCCGCCGGCCTCATTACGATGGAACAGCATGGCCGCCACCATTATCACGCCCTGGCATCATCCGAAATCGCCCGCATGCTCGAGGGTTTGCAGCAGGTGGCCTCAACCCAGAACATCAGGCATGCCGGACGCGCCATTCGTACCGGCCCGCGCGATGCCGCGATGCGCGTGGCCCGCGGATGCTATGATCACATGGCGGGCCACCTGGCCGTGAGCGTCACAGATGCAATGCTGGCTCGCCGGCAGATTGAATTTGATGGTGATGGCGGCGCTGTGACTGATGCTGGCAGGGCATTTCTCGAAAAATTCGGCATTGATATCGCCGCCGCCAAACAGGCAAAGCGCGTCTTCTGCAGGCCTTGCCTCGATTGGAGCGAACGCCGCTTTCACCTCGCCGGCGCCTTGGGGGCAGCCTTGCTCCACCGGACGCTTGAGTTGAACTGGGTGAAGCGCCAGGACAATAGCCGGGCGCTCACCGTGACCCGGGCCGGGCAGGAAGGATTCCGCGAAGCCTTTGGCATCGAACCGGCCAGCTACCCGCGCCTTTGACCTGCCTATCCTTGGCCATATTCCAAGCCTAGCAAGTCTCCCATGGCATGTGCTATCGCCAGTGAGACGAATTGACGGAATCGGATCAGTAAACCAGCGATGTTAAGATTTTTAGGATGGCTCTTCGGAGCCGGGTTCATGATTTTCTTAGGCCTGTCCGGGGCCTTGGTTTACGTGATTTGGGATGTGGCCAAGGGCCTTCCGGATTATAAGCAGCTTGCTTCATACGAACCCCCGGTCATGACCCGCATCCACGCCGCCGACGGTTCGCTGCTTGCCGAATACGCCGATGAACGCCGCCTTTTCGTGCCCATCAATTCCGTGCCCAAACGCCTGATCCAGGCCTATATCTCCGCCGAAGACAAAACCTTCTACACCCATGGCGGCCTCGATTGGCGCGGCATCGCGGCAGCGGGGCTGCGCTACATTCAGGTCAAGCTCACCGGCAAGGGGCAAATCGTCGGCGCCTCCACCATTACCCAGCAGGTGGCCAAGAATTTTCTTCTCAACAATGAGCAGACCATCGAGCGCAAGCTGCGCGAGGCCATCATCGTCCAGCGCATTGAAGCGGCTTTCTCGAAAGACCAAATTCTCGAACTCTATCTGAACGAAATTTTCCTTGGCCTGAATTCCTATGGCATTGCCGCCGCTTCGCTGAACTATTTCGGCAAGTCGCTGACCGAGCTTTCCCTGGATGAAATGGCTTATCTCGCCGCCTTGCCCAAGGGCCCCAACAACTATCACCCCTTCAGGCACAAGGACCGCGCCATAGAGCGGCGCAACTGGGTGCTCCTGCAGATGCTGGACAATGACTACATCACCCAGGCCGAATATGATGAGGCCACCAAGAAGCCCCTGGTCGTCAACCCGCGCCCCTTTGGCGCCCAGCTTTTTGCCGCTGAATCCTTTGCCGAGGAAGTGCGCCGTGAACTGGCTCAGATGTATGGCAAGGACACGCTCGGCAAAGGCGGCCTTTCGGTGCGCACAACGCTCGATCCCAAACTGCAAATTTATGCGCGGCAGGCCCTGGCAAGGGGCCTGATTGCCTTTGACCGCAAGCGTGGTTTCCGCGGGCCGGTCAAGAAGGTTGAAATCCAGGGTGATTGGGGCCTTCTCCTGGCAAAGCCCCGCGCCCCTTCCGATGTCGCGCCCTGGCGGCTGGCCGTAGTCACCGAGGTGAATGAACAGCAGGCAACCATCGGCCTCCAGCCAAAACTGCTGCCCGATGGCAAGCCGGAGGAAGCCCGCGAAACCGGCGTTGTTCCGGTGGCGCTGCTGGGCTGGGCCCGGGCCTATGTGGATGGCACGAAACTCGGTCCTAAGATCGAAAAGGCAACCGACGTGCTGGCCGTAGGCGATGTGGTCTACGTGGCGCCAAGCGCCGACGCGGGCCAATGGCACCTCGTCCAGATGCCCGATGTGGAAGGCGCGCTGGTGGCCATGGATCCTCATACCGGACGCGTGCTGTCGCTGGTCGGCGGATTTTCTTACGGCAACAGCCAGTTCAACCGCGCGGTTCAGGCCATGCGCCAGCCGGGCTCTGCCTTCAAGCCCATTGCTTACGCCGCGGCCCTCGACAATGGCTACACGCCGTCATCCGTGGTGCTGGATGCTCCCGTTGAATACAACATGCCAAATGGCGAAGTCTGGAAGCCAAAGAATTACCAGGACAAGTTTTTTGGCCCTTCGACCCTGCGCCGCGGCATTGAACAGTCCCGAAACGTGATGACCGTGCGGTTAGCCGACGATCTCGGCATGACCAAGATCGTGGACCTTGCCCAGCGCCTTGGTCTCTACGACAAAATGCCGTTGCAGCTTTCCATGGCGCTTGGCGCCGGTGAGACGACGCTGATGAAAATGACCACCGCCTACAGCATGTTCGCGAATGGCGGCAAGAAGGTCCAGGCTACCCTCATTGACCGCGTGCAGGACCGTTATGGCCGCACGATTTTCCGCTATGACAAAAGGGATTGCAGCTTCTGCCAGCAGGAAGCCTATACGGAAAACAGTGCCGAGCCCGAACTCATGGATGTGCGTGAGCAGGTCATGAGCCCCTACACGGCCTATCAGATAACGTCCATGATGGAAGGCGTCGTCCAGCGCGGAACCGGCAAGAAACTTCAAATCGTAGGCAAGCCCGTGGCCGGCAAAACCGGCACCTCGAATGAGGAAAAGGACGCCTGGTTCATAGGCTATACCCCGGATCTCGCCGTGGGTGTTTACGTGGGCTACGACAACCCCAGGCCCATGGGCAAAGGCCGCACCGGCGGCGAATTGGCCGCCCCCATTGTTGCCGACTTCATGCGCTTGGCGCTCCGCGAGCAGCCTGCCACGCCTTTCCGCGTGCCGCGCGCTATTGAGCTTATCCCGATTGATGCCAACACCGGGCAGCGGGCAGTCTTCGGTGACCAGGGTGTCATTCTCGAAGCCTTCAAGCCCGGCGAGGAGCCCGCCGACTCGACTAAGATTATCGGTGAAGATTTGGCCGCCGTCTCAAGCGAGTCCATCTACGGCGCGGGCCAGCAACTCGTGCCCCCCGCCGACAGTGGACAGCCCGTGGACGAAGGCGGGTTGACGACAGGCACCGGCGGCCTCTATTGAGCTTCCATCATCAAAGCTGGAAAGTTGTTCATTTATGCGCGCCGAATTTGTCAAGCTCGTGGAAGAGATGAAGCAGTCCATCGGACTGCTAAGGAGGCATCTTTGACTGGGATTCGGCCATTCGCCAGCTCGCCGAGCTGAACGCCAAATCCGAAGATCCCGCGCTCTGGAACGATCCGCAGAAAGCCCAGGAGGTGATGCGCAAGCGCCAGGACTTGGACGCCCGCATTTCCGCCGTCCTGCGCCTTGAGCAAACCATTGAAGACAATGTGGGCCTGATCGAGCTCGGTGATCTTGAAGGCGACCGCGCCATTGTCACCGAAGCCGAGAAGGCCCTGACCAAGCTGCAGGCCGAAGTGGCCGAACAGGAACTTGAAACGCTTCTCTCCGGCGAAGCCGATGGCAATGACAGCTACCTGCAGATCAATGCCGGGGCCGGCGGCACCGAAAGCCAGGACTGGGCCTCGATGCTGATGCGCATGTACACGCGCTGGGCCAACCAGAACAAGTTCAAGGTGTCCGTGCTAGATGAGCATAACGGTGAAGAGGCCGGCATCAAGTCGTGCACCCTCGAAATCAAGGGCCACAACGCCTACGGCAAACTGAAGACCGAATCCGGCGTTCACCGCCTGGTACGCATTTCGCCCTATGACTCCAACGCCCGCCGCCACACCTCATTTGCCTCCGTCTGGGCCTATCCGGTGATCGATGACAATATCGATATCCAGATCAACGAAAGCGACTGCAAGATCGACACCTACCGCGCTTCGGGGGCTGGCGGCCAGCACGTCAACACCACTGACTCCGCCGTCCGCATCACCCACCTTCCAACCGGCATCGTCGTGGCCTGCCAGGCCGAGCGCTCCCAGCATAAGAACCGGGCCACCGCCTGGAAAATGCTCAAGGCCCGTCTTTACGAGCGCGAACTGCAACTGCAGCAGGAGAAGATTGACGCCGTCAACGCCAAGAAAACCGATATCGGCTGGGGCCACCAGATCCGTTCCTACGTTCTGCAACCCTATCAGTTGATCAAGGACTTGCGCACCGGCTTCACCAGCACCAACCCCGCCGCCGTGCTCGATGGCGGCCTGGACGATTTCATCCAGGCCTCATTGGCCAAGCGCGTTCAGGGACTGGATTCCGGCGTCATCGAAGACATCGACTAGCGCGGGAATTAAACCGGCCTGACAACCTTGAGGGGCCGGAAGGCCTCGTCGGGGTTTTCGCCGAAGTAGTTGACCGGGCCAAGGGCCAGATTGGGGGCAGGGCGGGCCTTGTCGTCAACGGGCGGCGGCCCCTGGTGCACTTGCCCTTCCGCCAGGGGGTTTTCCGCCCGGCTGATCATCCCGTAGATGTTGGCGCCATTTTCGATGGAAATGGTCTCGTTCAGAATATCGCCTTCAACCTGCGCGCCCGCGTACAGGTTGACGTGGAGGCCCCGGATTGGCCCCATCACCCGGCCGCGAATGAAGATTTCCTCCGCCACCAGTTCACCCTGGACAAATCCGTTCATGTCGATGACGCAAGACTTTGCCCGCACCGAGCCAAACACCGTGCCGTCGATATGAAGCTCGCCGGCCGCCGTGATGTTGCCCTCGATGGTCACATCCTGGGCAACAATCGACGGCCCCGAATTTACAGGGGTGTCGCTTCCGTTAGTTGAGGTTTTCGAGCGCTTGAAGATCATTTTGTATTCGCCAAAAATTTTGAGGGTCAATCACACGGCCATTTACACGCGTTTCATAGTGTAAATGCGGCCCCGTAGTCCGCCCCGTACTGCCCATCCAGCCAACCAGGTCGCCGCGGCTGATTTTCTGGCCCAGGGAAACGTTAACGGACTTGAGATGACCATACCGGGTTGAGACCCCGTTGTCATGAAAGATTTCAACAAGGTTACCGTAGGGTCCCTGGGGGCCGGCCCAGGTGATCTCGCCGTTTGACGTGGCCAGAACCGGTTCGGCATAATTTGATTTAAAATCAATGCCGCCATGGAAGGCCAGCGAATGCCGCAAAGGGTCTCTGCGGTAGCCAAACGAGCTGGAAATTCCGGTGATCGCCGCCATGGGTTTTACCAGGGGCAAATCCGCCACCGCTTCGCGCACCTTACTCTCCTGTTCCAATGTGGCGTGCACGCTTTCGATGCCCTCGGAAATTTCGAATTCGCGCTGGGTTTGCTCGGGCACGCTGAGAAATGGCCCGCCCATGCCCGTTGCATCTGCATCGCCCTTCGCCGGAGTTATTTTCGGGGGAGGCTGGATGCCCAGGCTGCTGAGCAGAACGCTCGTGGTATCAAGCTTGCGCCGGGAATAGGCCTGCGCCTCTTTCAGCAGAGCCAACTGCTGGCCGTGCAAGTCGGCGAAGCTTCCCCTCACTTCAACGAGAGGCTTGACCGCCTCAAGGCGTGATTGAAAGTCAGCCGCATAGCGCTTCGCGAAAAGGCTTTCCGCAGTTCCCTCCACCTGAAGTTTCGGGGGAGGGTCGGGGAACGCGTTTTCTTTCAGGGGAAACCAGCCCTCCTTGAAAAATTTTTCCATGATTTTCTGCTGCGCCGCCAGGCTATTGAATTCAGCTTTCACCTCGTCCACTTTTTGCAGATAGTGCTTCTGATCCAGCAGCAACCGGTCATTCACCCGCTCTACCGAGGCCCGGAGCTCCGCCAGGCGATTCTCGTAGTCCAGCCGTGCCTCGAACAGTTTTTGCTGCTTGAGCTCCAGCAACTGGTCCTTGAACACGATATTTACGCTGGCAAAAGCCATCCACAGGAAGCCGATGAGGAAAATGATGAGCAGGGAAATCTGCGAAACCGGCGAGACGGTGATGAACTGCACATCGCTTTTGCTGCGCACGTAAATCTGGCGCGTTTGCAAAAGCCCGCGAAGCGGAAAACCCCGTTTCATAGACCACCCGCCTTTATCCTGATGGCGGTCCGCCATCATTCTGGTCCCAACCATAAGCGCGCTGCGCTGCCTCAAATCTCGCCTCGCGCGCCCAAAGATGCCAGTTTGGCCGTCGAACGCAAGTCCATTGTGCTTTTACGGGCTTCAGGGGTTGCCATTGTTTGGCCTATCTTTACTGGCCAATGGCGCTAGGATTGCGCCACAAGTGCTATAATGCTGGTTCTAATTGGCTGATTCTGTTGGAATAGACGGTATTTAAGTTGATCAACTAGGGCAGTTAAGAATTGCGCCATCGGCTGGCTAAAATATTGGTGCTTGTGTTGCTTTCGGTCACCGCCATCGTGGTCATCGTCGGGGCGGCCTTTTTCTGGCGCCTGTCGCAAGGCCCGGTTTCCCTGGATTTCATGACCGAAAGGATCGAAAGGGAAATCAACAAGTCGCTTTCGGGAATGACGGTGGATGTGGCTGGGGCTGTCTTTGAAATGGACAGCAAGACCAATGTTCCCCACTTTCGCCTGAGAGACCTGGTGCTGCTCGATAAATCAGGCAATCTGATTGCCAAATCGCAGCGCGCCGCCATCAGCTTCGAGGGCTCGTCACTTTTCATGGGTTCTCTGGTGCCCCGCGGCATTGAGCTCATCGGCACGCGAATCCTGGTCAAGCGCCAGCTTGATGGCGGCTTGGTGCTGGGATTTGGCACGCCCGCCGCGCCGGAAAACGAATCGGCGACCTTGGACGGCGCGGTCCCCGAGACCAGCGATCCAAAGGCCAGCCGCGAGGAGCAGACGCCGGTTCTGCCGGAAGCAACGGCGAAATCCTTGATCGAGGTCTTGTCCGGCAATGACGGGGCCAGCGGCACATCGTTGGAGGACATCCGGATAACCGGCGCTTCGATCCAGCTTTTTGACGAGGCAAACCAGGCCAATTGGTTTGCCCCGCAAGCCGATCTGACCTTCAAGAAAATGCCCTACGGCTTTGTGGTCTTTGCCAAGGCCTCGGTGGCCAGCGGCGGAACGCCGTGGCGCACTGAACTGTCGGCCACCTACCGTACAGAATCGCGCTCGTTCGCGGTGAGCGCCCGCATTGAGGATTTGGTTCCGGCAAATGTTTCCGATGAGATATTTGCCCTGGCCCAGTTTGCCAAGGTTGATGTGCCGCTATCCGGCCACGCTGAAATCGAAATCAGCGATGCCGGTGTCGTCACCAAGGCCTCGGCCGAATTTGCCGCCGCGGCGGGGGTTGTGGGCCTGCCGGGCTATATCGCCCAGCCCATCGTAATTGATGAGGGAGCACTCCGGGTGGATTACGAAACGCCCACCGGCGGCTTCAAGATTGTCGACTCGATTATTCTCGTCGGCGGTTCGCGCGCCGAACTCACCGGGCGCCTTGATCCCGTGCGGGCCAGCGATGGCCGCCTGACTGATCTCAAAATTGACCTCAAGGCGACCAATGTCAGCGTCGATACGCAAGGCACCGTAAAAAATCCGGTTCTCGTCGACCGCATTGAATTCCTCGGCAAGGCCTCCGCCGAAGGCGCCGTCATGGACATCGAAGACCTGGTTGTGATGTCAGGCAATACCGGCGTCCGCCTGCGCGGCACCATCACCGGCGGCGACGAGTTGGCGGGCATAAAAATGAGCGGCCGGGTGCGCGATCTTTCGGCTGACTTTCTCAAAAAACTGTGGCCGCCCATTATTGTTCCTAAGTCCCGGAAATGGGTCACGGACAATGTTCAGTCGGGCCGCATCACCGAAGGCGCTTTCAACGTGAATATTCCGGTGAATGGCTTGGCCGAGGCGCTGCGCCAGAAAGTGCTGCCCAATGAAACCATCGATTTCCGCTTTTCCATGGCCGATGTCACCTCCACTTATTTCAAGTCGTTGCCGCCGCTGCTTGGGGCTTCAGGGCATGCCCGCCTGCAGGGCGACAGTTTTGAACTGACCATCGAATCCGGCAAGGTGGTTCTGCCATCTAACGGAACCGTTCAGGTGAGCCAAACCACCTTCAGGGCTGAAAGGCTTTTGACCAGTGCCGTGCCCGCCGTTTTCGCGCTTAATCTTTCTGCCAGCGCTCCCGACCTTCTGGAGCTTGCCGCACTGCCTGATCTCGATCTTCTGAAGAACGCCAATTTTGTTCCGTTTAATATCGGCGGCCAGGCGGAAGCCAAAATCGATTTCTCGATGCCCTTGATCAAGGCCCTGCCGCGTGACCAGATCCAGTCTGCCGCCAAAATCCAGGTAACCGGTGCCAGCATCAAGCAGGTCATGCCCAATGTGGATTTGTCGGAGGGCTCGCTCCTCGTGGCCTTTGACCGGAGCGGAATTACCGCCACCGGACCTGTGAAAATAAACGGCTTCCCGTCCAGGATTTCCTGGGAGCGCCCCGCCGGTCCGGAGTCCAGGGCAACCGCTTCGATTGAGACGCAACTTGATGACAAGGCGCGCGAAAAACTCGGCATCAAGCTTGGCGACTATCTGCAGGGTCCGGTCAAGGTCCAGGCCGAGATCAACGGCGTGGGCGAGAAGAACGCCAGCATCAAGGTCAAGGCCGACCTCGCAAAAGCCGAGATGTTTATCAACGCCATAAGCTGGCGCAGGCCGCCAACCGCAAACACCACTGCAAGCTTTACCTATCTGGCGGGCGACGAGGCGGGCCGGAAAGTTGAAAATCTTGTCGTCAAGGGGCAAAGCTTGAGCCTCAAGGGCGACGTTTTTCTGACGGCCGATGGCGGATTGAAATCGGCAAAGTTTTCGCAGGTCTGGCTCAGCGACGAGAACAACTTCATCCTGACAATGGTGCCCGCCGGCGAGGGGCAAGCCATCGACATCAGCGGCCAGTCATTTGACGCCCGCCCCTTCATCAAATCCATATTCGCCAAGGACGCCGGCTCCGCCAATAGGTCCGCGCCGCGGCAAAACCTGACGGTAAATGCGGCCTTTGACCGGGTCATCGCCAATCGCGGCGAAGTCATTACCGGGGTTTCGGCCAGCATCGGCGTGCGCAACAGCCTGATTGCCAATGCCGATATCGAAGGAAAATTCCTCTCCGAAAGGCCCTTGGCAATCCGTGTGCGTCCCAATGCCACCGGGCGCCAGTTGCAGATCACCAGCGCTGACGGGGGCGCCGCCCTGCGCGCCTCAAACCTCTATTCAAAAGTCGCCGGAGGCAGCCTCGAATTTTCCGCCTTCTTGGCAAATGGCGGCAATTCCACCATCCAGAATGGCCGCCTTGTGCTGCGCGATTTCGATGTCCGCAACGAAGCGGCCCTTGCCGATATTGACAGCCGCGGCAAATCGAAAAAATCCGGCCCGCGCCGCGAAGGACTTTCCTTCACCAGGCTCACCTTGCCCTTCACCACCGATGCCAAATTCATCAGGATCGGTGATTCACTTCTCAAGGGAAATGAACTCGGCGCCTCTGCCGAAGGCCTTATCCGCAAGGCCGACGGCGCCATTGACATCACCGGAACCATCATCCCCGCCTATGGCATCAATGCCGCCGTGGGGAACATCCCGCTGTTTGGCGAAATTCTGACCGGCGGTAAGGGGCAGGGGATATTTGGCCTCACCTTCGCCTTTGGCGGCACCATGGCCAATCCGA
Source organism: uncultured Alphaproteobacteria bacterium (assembly GCA_963773295.1). Taxonomy (GTDB): domain Bacteria; phylum Pseudomonadota; class Alphaproteobacteria; order Rhizobiales; family Aestuariivirgaceae; genus Aestuariivirga. The sequence continues at coordinate 43,867 of CAVZAJ010000012.1, read as the reverse complement.
AAATCCAATTCAATCCCCTGTCGGCTATTGCTCCCGGCATTCTGCGCAAGATATTTGAATTCGATGGCGCGGGCCCGCCCGCCAAGCAAAAGGTCAGGGAATCGAATTGATCAGGCCTGCTTCGGCCTGATCAGGGCGTGCTTCTTCTTTCCCATCGACAGCTTTATCACCCCTTCGCCATTGAGGCTGTTGAGCGTGAGCTGCATTTTCTCGTCGCTGACCGCAACGTCATTGATGCGAAGGGCGCCACCCTGGATGGAGCGCCGCGCTTCGCCATTTGACGACGCGAATCCGGCCAGCACCGCTGCCTGAAGAACGCCCACTCCCGCTGACAGGTCAATTTCAAGGGTTGGCAGGCCCGCAGCGCTTTCGCCTTCTTCAAAGGTCTTGCGCGCCGTCTCCGATGCCTCTTCGGCCGCTTTTTGTCCGTGCAGCAGGGCCGTTGCTTTATCCGCCAACGCCTTTTTCGCGATGTTGATTTCCGAACCGCCGAGGCCTTCCAGTTTTGCGATCTCGCCCAGGGGAAGCGTGGTGAAAAGCTTGAGGAAGCGTCCCACATCGGCATCTTCGGTATTGCGCCAGAACTGCCAGTACCCGTAGGGCGACAGCATGTCCGCATTGAGCCATACGGCGCCGCTGGCGGATTTGCCCATCTTGGCGCCTGAGGCCAGGGTGATGAGCGGCGTGGTCAGCGCAAAAAGCTGGTGCGTGCCCATGCGCCGGCCAAGGTCGATGCCGTTGATGATATTGCCCCATTGGTCCGATCCGCCCATTTGCAGGTTGCAGCCATAGCGCCGCGCCAGCTCCGCAAAGTCATAGGCCTGCAGAACCATGTAGTTGAATTCGATGAACGAGAGCTCGTGCTCGCGCTCCAGCCGCAGCTTGACCGAATCCATCGCCAGCATGCGGTTCACCGAGAAGTGCCGGCCAATGTCGCGCAGCATGTCGAGGTAGTTCAGTTTCGTCAGCCACTCCGCATTGTCGATCATCAGGGCGTCTTTGGGCCCGGAGCCAAAGCGCAGGAACTTGGCGAAAACCTGCTGGATGCCGCGCTTGTTCTCTTCAATATCTTCAAGGGTGAGCAGTTTGCGGCTTTCATCGCGCCCCGAGGGGTCGCCCACCCGCGTCGTCCCGCCGCCCATCAGGGCAATGGATTTCTGCCCCAGTTCCTGGGCCCAGTAGAGCAGCATGATTTGCACCAGCGAGCCCACGTGCAGGGACTTTGCCGTGCAGTCAAAACCGATGTAAGCCGTAATGTCGCCCTTGACCGCAAGCGCATCGAGACCTGCCGCATCGGAACATTGGTGAATGTAGCCCCGGGTTGAAAGGGTGTTAAGAAGATCGGATTTATAGGTGGCCATGATGGGCTGCTCATAGCATGGGATAAACCAGTGTCAAAACTCACAACCGCAATAGGCCTCATGTCCGGCACCTCGCTCGACGGCATCGATGTTGCCCTCATCCGCACCGATGGGGCAAACGTTGTCGAGCGCGGGTCCGCGCAAACCTATTCCTATTCGGACGCGCAACGCCGTTTGTTGCAGGCTGCCCTGAAGGACGCCAAAGGCCTTGAACGCCGTGACGAGAGGCCTTTTGGCCTGGTCAAGGCGGAAGCCGCGCTTACGGACTGGCATGTGCAGGCCGTAGAGAGTTTTATGAAAGCCAATCCGGCAGCCATCGACGTCATCGGCTTCCACGGCCAGACCGTCATTCACCGTCCGGAAATCGGGCTCACCGTGCAACTGGGTGACGGCAGCGCCCTGGCCAAGAAATTAGGCGTGCCCGTTGTCTATGATATCCGCGCCGCCGATGTGGCCGCCGGCGGCCAGGGCGCCCCGTTTGTGCCGGTCTATCACCGCGCCCTTGCCGCATCCGTGCCTGAGCGCCCGGTGGTCTTTGTGAACATTGGCGGCGTTTCCAATATCACCTGGATTGGCGCGCAAGGCGACATGATTGCCTTTGATACGGGACCGGGTAATGCCCCCATGGACGATTGGGCGATGCAACACACAGGTGTAGCCCGCGATGTGGATGGCAAACTTGCGGCAGCGGGAACGCCCAGCGAATCGATCATTGAACAATTTTTGAGCCAGCCGTTTTTTAGAATGGCCCCACCTAAATCGCTTGACCGCAACAGCTTCGCTGCCCTCGCGATGGATGCCCTGAGCGCCCGAGATGGTGCCGCAACCCTGGTTGAAATCATTGCGCGCGCCATTGCCGGGGCCACAAGCTGGTTGCCGGAAACGCCGAAGTCCTGGATCATTTGCGGCGGTGGCCGGCACAATCCCGCCATCATGCAAGCCCTGCGCAGCAGGCTGCCCAATGTCCAACCCGCCGAGGCCTATGGTTTCAATGGTGACTCGGTGGAGGCGGAGGCCTGGGCCTACATGGCGGTGCGCAGCCTGAACAAGTTGCCGCTCAGTTTCCCGATGACGACAAAGGTAAGTGAGCCCATGACAGGCGGAGTCTTAGCTCTCCCGTGAGAGCCGCTTGTCCAGATAGGTCGAGCAGATCTTAGTGAGCTCGTCGGTCTTGCCTTCGAAGAAGTGATTGGCGCCCGCCACCACCTTGTGTTCGATGACGATGCCCTTTTGTGTCTTCAGCTTTGAAACCAGGCTGTGCACCGATTCAGGCGAGGCCACCACGTCTTTCTCGCCATTGACAAACAGGCCCGAGGCCGGGCAGGGCGCGAGGAACGAAAAGTCATAATGCTTGGCGAGTGGGGCAATGGAGATAAAGCCGCCGATCTCCGGCCGCCGCATCAGAAGCTGCATGGAAATCCAGGCTCCGAAGGACACCCCGGCAATCCAGCAGATCTTGGCCTCCCGGTTGAAGGATTGCAGCCAATCGAGCGCCGACGCCGCGTCTGAAAGCTCCCCGGCACCATTCTCAAAAAGTCCTTGGCTTCGTCCTACACCCCTGAAATTAAAGCGTAAAACCGAAAATCCGCGACTTACGAAGGTCTGGTAAAGCGAATGCACGATGGGGTTGTTCATGGTGCCGCCGAAGGCCGGATGGGGATGCAGGAGGATGGCGATGGGCGAGCCGGCAGGCTTGGCGTGGTGATAACGTGCTTCGATGCGGCCAGCCGGGCCGTTAAATATGACTTCAGGCATCCCTTGGGGTCCGTTTCACTGTTTTCGCCCGTTTGATTTCTTCCACTGAACCACCGTCTAATAGTTGACTCGTGAAGTCGGGCTTTCTATATCTGTTGTTTAGAATGGTTCAAGAAAGCAGGAGCTTCCCGGACCCGGTCAGTTGCAAGGGCTTTAGCACGGCACGGGGGGCAAAAAGCAAGCTTTTCGTGCATTGGATAGAGGAAAAAGCAGATGAAAATGAGCACCAAAGGCCGTTATGCCGTCATGGCCATGATCGACATCGGCCAGAATTCGGGTGGCAGTCCTGTTTCCCTTTCGGAAATTGCCGAGCGTCAGGACATCAGCCAGGAATACCTCGAACAGCTCTTCAGCAAGCTGCGCCGATTTAACCTAGTTGAGAGCGCCCGAGGCCCGGGCGGAGGCTATAAGCTCGCCCGCGATGCTGCCGATATCGCCATGTCCGATATTATTCTGGCCGTCGATGAGGAGTTGCGTTTCACCCGCTGCTCGGGTGATGCGGTAGATGGCTGCGTGAAGGGCGAACAATGCTCGGCCCACGATCTCTGGTCGTCGCTCGGCCGGCAGATGATGTACTTCTTGGGTTCCATCACCCTTGAGGATGTCGTTGAGAAACGCAACCTAGCGCTTTCCGCCACCATCAAGCAGGCAAAGGACCGTTATGTGAGGCAAGAGGCGTGAGAACCTATCTCGATCATAATGCCACCAGCCCTTTGCGGCCTGCGGCAAGGGAAGCCATGCGGGCGGCAATGGATGTGGAAGGCAACGCCTCCTCCGTGCACCGCGAAGGCCGCTTGGCGCGAAAGCTTTTGGACGATTCACGCGAAACCATCGCCCGCGAGATCGGTGTGATCGCCCCCATGATTTCATTTGCTTCCGGCGGCTCGGAAGCCAATAACTTGGCCATCAAGAGCGCCCCCGTTGCGCGCCTGCTGGTTTCCGCCATTGAACACCCGGCGGTCATCGAAGCCGCCAAGGCCGCCCACAAGCCGGCCGAGTTCATTCCCGTGACACCGCAGGGCGTTGTCGATCTCGAGGCCTTGGCCAAATTGCTTGAAGGCCCGAAGGCCTTGGTCAGCGTCATGCTCGCCAACAATGAAACCGGCGTCATTCAGCCGCTGCGCGAAATCGTTGCCCTTGCCCAGGCCCATGGCGCATTGGTGCACACGGATGCGGTTCAGGCCTTCGGCAAAATCCCGGTCAATTTTGGTTTGCTCGGCGTGGACATGATGACCATTGCGGCCCACAAGATCGGCGGTCCAACCGGTATCGGCGCGCTTGTCGTGCGCGACGGCCTGCCGCTGGAACCGCTGATTCACGGCGGCGGCCAGGAACTGCGCCGCCGGGCCGGCACTGAAAACCTTGTCGGCGTTGCCGGCTTTGCCGCCGTGGCTAAGGAACGCCATCTAAATGTCAAAGCCCTGCAGGCCCAGCTGGAAGCAGCGCTGGCCGAAGCGGTGATCTTTGGCGGCGACGCCTCGCGCCTGTCCAACACCACCAATTTCGCCCACGCCGGAATGTCAGCCGAAACCCTGCTGATGAATTTTGACCTTGAAGGCATCGCCGTTTCATCGGGTTCCGCCTGTTCCTCCGGCAAGGTGACAAAGTCCCACGTGCTCACCGCCATGGGCGTTGGCCCGGAACTTTCAAAGGCCGCCATCCGCGTCAGCCTCGGCTGGAACACGACACCCGAACACATCGAACACTTCATCGCCGTCTGGCGCCGTCTTGTCGCGCGCCACAGGGCAAAGGCAGCAGCATAAAATCATGGCAGATCTCGACACCATTGAACTCGTCAAGGATATCGAAGTCGACAAATACAAGTACGGCTTCACCTCCGATATTGAGACCGACTATGCGCCGAAGGGCCTGAATGAGGATATCGTCAAGTTCATCTCCGCCAAAAAGGGCGAACCCGCCTGGATGCTGGAATGGCGCCTGGAAGCCTATCGCCGCTGGCTGCAGATGGATGAGCCCGCCTGGGCCCGCGTCTCGTTTCCCAAGATCGATTTTCAGGACCTCTATTATTACGCCGCGCCAAAGAGCATGGCGAACCCCAAGAGCCTCGATGAAATTGATCCCAAGCTCTTGGAAACCTACGCCAAGCTCGGCATTCCGCTGAAGGAGCAGGAAATCCTGGCCGGCGTGCGCAAGCAGGGCGAGAAGAGCACCCTCGATGATGACGGCAATGAGGTTGTCGCCGGCCGTGTCGCCATCGACGCGGTGTTCGACAGCGTTTCAGTCGTCACCACCTTCAAGGACGAACTCGCCAAGGCGGGCGTCATCTTCTGCTCGATTTCCGAGGCGCTGCGCGAACATCCCGAACTGGTGAAGAAATATCTGGGCTCCGTCGTTCCGCAAGGCGACAATTTCTATGCGGCCCTCAACGCGGCGGTGTTCTCCGATGGTTCATTCGTCTATGTGCCGCCCAACACCCGCTGCCCCATGGAGCTTTCCACCTATTTCCGCATGAACGCCAAGAACACCGGGCAGTTCGAGCGCACGCTCATCATTGCCGACAAGGGCTCCTATGTCTCCTATCTCGAAGGCTGCACCGCCCCCATGCGCGAGGAAAGCCAGCTTCACGCCGCCGTGGTGGAACTCATCGCCCTTGATGATGCCGAAATCAAATATTCCACCGTGCAGAACTGGTATCCCGGCGACGCCGAAGGCAAGGGCGGCGTTTACAACTTTGTCACCAAGCGCGGCGATTGCCGGGGCAGGGGCGCCAAGATTTCCTGGACCCAGGTTGAAACCGGCTCGGCCATCACCTGGAAATATCCGAGCTGCATCCTGCGCGGCGACAATTCCCGCGGCGAATTCTATTCCATCGCCATTTCCAATGGCCGCCAGCAGGTGGACAGCGGCACCAAGATGATCCACCTGGGCAAGAACACCTCAAGCCGCATCATCTCTAAGGGCATCGCTGCCGGGCGCTCCGACAACACCTACCGCGGCCTCGTCTCGGCCCACCGCAAGGCAACCAACGCCCGCAACTTCACCCAGTGTGATTCACTTCTCATCGGCGACAAGTGCGGCGCCCACACGGTGCCCTATATCGAGGCCAAAACCTTGACTGCCCAGTTCGAGCATGAGGCCACCACCTCGAAAATCTCCGACGACCAGATGTTCTACTGCATGTCGCGCGGCCTCAGCCAGGAAGAGGCGGTGGCCCTCATCGTCAACGGCTTCGTCCGCGACGTGCTGCAGCAATTGCCCATGGAATTCATGGCGGAAACCCAGAAATTGATCGGCATCTCCCTGGAGGGAAGTGTCGGATAGTGCATTGCCAACCGGCAAATGAAATGAAGTACAAGGACAGAGCCAGTGTCAGACATTGACGTCTACTCAAAACAAATGGCCGACAGTACGGCTCTCGCAAAAGCCCTGGTGGAGAAAAACCTCGGCGCGAAGCAGCTTTTTCTCGATCGCTATTATGATGAAAACGTAGTGAATTCCACCGTTCTGCGCGATCTGTCGGTCACCGCAGGGCGCGAAGGCGGAGCTGTTGTGCTCAAGCGGGCCGACCGCTCCATCGTTATGACGGCCACGCCAGGTGAGATAAAGTTCAAGATCACACCTATGCCGAAAGCCGATCTCCCGCCTTTGGTATTCGAGTCTGAGAGCCAGAGCGAAGAAGCCACCATCAAGCGCGAGATGACAATGCGCATATTCGAGTGGCTCAAACCGCAGGACCGGGGCAATTGACCTCATTTCCACAATCCCGTCGCGCAAATGAAATTAGAAAGTAAGTGAAGTTAAATGCTCGAAATTAAAAATCTCCACGTCAAGCTCGCCGATGAGGACCGCGTTATCCTCAATGGCCTCACGCTGTCGGTTAAAGCCGGTGAAGTCCATGCCATCATGGGGCCGAACGGCTCGGGCAAATCGACGCTCTCGTATGTTCTGTCCGGCCGCGAAGGCTATGAGGTCACCGAAGGCTCAGTCACCTACAAGGGCGAAGATCTGCTCGCCATGACGCCATCGGACCGTGCCGCCAAGGGCGTGTTCCTCGCCTTCCAGTACCCCATCGAAATTCCCGGCGTTGCCACCATGCAATTCCTCAAAGTGGCGCTGAATGCCCAGAAGAAGGCCCGCGGCGAAAAAGAACTCTCCACGCCCGATTTCATGCGCCTGGTGAAGGAACGTGCCGCCAGGCTGAACATCGGCCAGGACATGCTGAAGCGCCCGGTCAATGTCGGCTTCTCCGGCGGCGAAAAGAAGCGCGCCGAAATCCTCCAGATGGCCGTGCTCGAGCCCGCTCTCTGCGTGCTCGATGAAACCGACTCAGGCCTCGACATCGACGCGCTCCGCGTCGTGGCCGATGGCGTGAACGGCCTGCGTTCGCCCGACCGCGCCATGATCGTCATCACCCATTACCAACGACTGCTCGACTACATCGTGCCGGATCACGTCCATGTGCTGTCCAAGGGCCGCATTGTGAAATCCGGCGGCAAATCCCTGGCGCTTGAGCTTGAGGCCAAGGGCTATGCCGAGTTTGAAAGCGAGGCGGCGTGAACCTGGTCGTCCCAAAAACTGCGGCCGAGCTGAGCTATGGCCTGCCGCTGCCCCATCGCAAGATGGAGGACTGGCGCTGGACCGATCTGCGCCAGCTCGTAGATCGGCCCTATCCGCCACGCCAAACCGTTGTTGCTGCGCCCAAGGATGTTGAGCGCCTGCTGAAATTGTCGCCCTTTGCCAAGGTCGCCGGCGCCCGCATGGTTTTCGTCAATGGCCATTATGCCGCCGGACTCTCACAACTGGAAAATGACAACGTCACGTCCGTGGTGGAACTGGATGAACCCGTCATCAACATGAATGCCGCTTTCGCCACCGATGGCGCGCGCCTGAAAATTTCCGGCACGGCGGACACGCCGATCGAGCTGCTGTTTATCGCCACCAATGCCGATGCCCGCACCGTCGCCACCCGCAACGTGATCGAAATCGAAAAGGGCGCCGCCGCCACCCTGATCGAAACCCATCTCGGCGAAGGCTCTTATCTCAGCAATTCCGTCACCGAAATCCGGGTGGGCGAGGGCGCACGGCTTGACCGCGTCAAGGTCGAGCTCGAAGCCGCCGATTCCATTCATCTCAGCCACACCCACACAACTCTCGGCAAGAACTCCGTGTTCAACGACTTCACCCTGACCTCCGGCGCCAAAACCAACCGCCAGAACGGCACCGTGGAGTTCAAAGGGCAGGGCACAGAAGCAAAAATTTCCGGCGCCTACATGCTGGGCGGCAAGCAGCATGCCGATACGCGCCTGGTGATTGACCACCAGGTGCCCCACTGCACCAGCCGTGAACTCTTCAAATGCGTGATGGATGATCAGGCCCGGGGAATTTTCCAGGGCAAGGTCATCGTCCAGCGCGACGCCCAGAAAACCGACGGCAAGCAATCCAGCCACGCGCTCCTGCTCTCCGAAACCGCCGAGTTCGATGCCAAGCCCGAGCTTGAAATCTTCGCCGATGACGTGGTCTGCGGCCATGGCGCAACTTCCGGCGATTTGAATCACGATCATCTCTTCTACCTGATGTCGCGCGGCATTCCGCCCGCCGAAGCCAAGTCGCTGCTCATCGCCGCCTTCGTCGGCGAAGCCTTCGATCTGATCGCCCATGAGGGCATCAAGGAAGCCCTGGTGAGATTCTCCAACAAATGGCTGAGCCAGCATCGGAGTGGCCGTGCTTGACGTCGAAAAAATCCGTAGCGACTTTCCCATCCTCGCCCGCGAGGTCTATGGCAAGCCCTTGGTCTATCTCGACAACGCCGCCTCGGCCCAGAAGCCCAAGCCGGTGCTTGATGCCATTATGAAGAGCTACACCGAGGAATATGCCAACGTCCATCGCGGCCTGCATTTCCTTTCCAACGCGGCCACCCAGAGCTTCGAGGATGCCCGCGAGAGCGTGCGCCGCTTCCTCAATGCGCCCTCCAGGGATCAACTCGTCTTCACCCGCAATGCCACCGAGGCCATCAATCTCGTGGCGCAAAGCTTTGGCGGCCTGGTGATCAACGAGGGCGATGAGATCGTTCTCTCCATTCTTGAACACCACTCCAACATCGTGCCCTGGCATTTCCATCGCGAGCGCCGCGGCGCCGTCATCAAATGGGCCCCCATCGATGACGATGGCAATTTCCTTCTCGACGAATTCGAAAAACTCCTCAGTCCCCGCACCAAAATCGTCGCCATCACGCATATGTCGAATGCGCTGGGCACCGTCGTTCCTATCAAGGACGTGATCAAGCTCGCCCATGCCCGCGGCATTCCGGTGCTGGTCGATGGCAGCCAGGCCGCCGTTCACATGCCCGTTGACGTGCAGGCGCTGGATGCGGATTTCTATGTCTTCACCGGCCACAAGACCTATGGCCCCACCGGCATCGGCGTCCTCTATGGCAAGGCCGAGCATCTCAACCGCATGCCGCCCTACCAGGGTGGCGGCGAGATGATCAACGAAGTCACCCTGGAAAGCATTTCCTACAACAACCCGCCGCACCGCTTCGAGGCCGGAACCCCGGCCATCGTCCAGGCCATCGGCCTCGGCGCGGCACTGGACTACATGACCGCCATCAGCCTCGACAAGATCGCCGCCCATGAGGCGGACCTCCGGGATTACGCCACCCAGCGCCTCTCCGAAATCAATTCGCTCCGTATTTTCGGCCGCGCCAAAACCAAGGGTGCCATTCTCTCCTTCAACATGAACGGGGCCCACGCCCATGACGTGGCAACCGTCATTGACCGGGCAGGGGTGGCGGTCCGGGCCGGCACCCATTGCACCCAGCCCCTGTTGCAGCGCTTTGGCGTCACCGCCACCTGCCGGGCCTCATTTGCCATGTACAACACCCGCGCCGAAGTTGATAAACTGGCCGAAGCCCTTATCTCTGCACAAAGGATATTCCTGTGACAGACGCAGCCCTGGATAACGCCCCAAACCCCTCCGCCATCCCGGCCGATGAACTGGCCCGCATGACCGATGATATCGTGTCGGCCCTCAAAACCGTTTACGATCCCGAAATTCCCGTTGATATCTATGAGTTGGGCCTCATCTATAAGGTGGATATTGACGATGACCGCAACGTTGCCATCGACATGACGTTAACCGCTCCGGGATGCCCGGTGGCGGGTGACATGCCGGGCTGGGTGGAAAACGCTGTTTCGACCGTGGCGGGCGTGGCTAGCGCCAAGGCCAATCTGGTGTTTGATCCGCCGTGGGATCATAGCCGCATGTCCGATGAAGCGCGCGTTGCGATGAATATGTGGTAAGGAAGGAACATGACCCAGGCAACGGCAAGACCCCGCCCGAAAGTGATGACGCTGACCGATGCCGCAGCGGCTCGCGTGCAGGCGATCATTGCAAGGTCGGATACGCCCGTCGTGGGCTTGCGCGTCGGCGTGAAGAACGGCGGCTGCGCCGGCATGGAATACACCATGGATTGGGCCACCGAGCAGAAGCCCTTCGATGAAGTGATCGAGGAAAAGGGCGTGAAGGTCCTGATTGACCCCAAGGCCATTCTGTTCCTGCTTGGCACCGAAATGGATTTCCAGACCTCGGCGCTTAAATCCGGCTTCACCTTCAACAACCCGAACCAGACCTCCGCCTGCGGCTGCGGCGAAAGCGTTCAATTGAAACAGGCTGAGGCTACCGTTTAATTCCCCACTCTCCATGGTCGGGTCGTTGCCCGACCATGGAGAAAGTAGCGTTGACGAGATAAGGACTGGAGAGCGGCTTCTACTTCCGCAGCAGGAAGGCCGGCATATTGCCCTTGTGAAAGCCGCCCGATTCCGGCGCATCTTCGAGTTCCCGTTCGGGCTTTGCCCGGCGCTGCTCCGGCTGGCGTTGAGGCCGTGGCCGCGGCACCGGCTTTTCGGCGACGGGGTTTTCAGCAACCGGTCGCGCAGTCACTGGCTTTGCAACGGCGGGTATTGTCGCCGCATGCTCCCGTGCGGCAGGTTTCTCCCGGTGATGGCTTGGCTTTCTGCCGCCACGCGGCGCCCGGTGTTCCTTTTCCGGCGCATCTGGGCTTTCTTCCACCGCGCCAATATCGAAATAGGGAATTTCCCTGCTGATCAGGGTTTCGATGGCGCGCAGGTATTTCGCTTCCTCGCGGGTCACCATGGTAAACGCATGGCCCACGCGGCCCGCGCGCCCCGTGCGGCCCACCCGGTGCACGTAGTCTTCGGCGTGAATGGGCACGTCGAAATTGAACACGTGGCTCACCTCCGGAATGTCGAGCCCGCGCGCCGCCACGTCCGAGGCGATGAGATAAGTGACCTCATTGTTGCGGAAGGCGGCGAGCATCTTGAGCCGCGCCGACTGGTCCATGTCGCCATGCAGCGCGCCCACGCTGAAGCCATGCTTGCGCAGGGATTTTTCGAGAAGCGCCACCGTGGTCTTGCGGTTGGCAAAGACAATGCCGTTCTTCACCTCGGTCTGTGTCCGCAGCAGCATCCGCAGCGCGTCGCGCTTCTGCGTGGCGTCGTGCGGCACCTTTACCAGGCGCTGTTCAATGGTTGACGGCGAGGAGCTTGGCGCGCTTGCCTCGATGCGGACCGGGTTGTGCAGGAATTGCGTGGTGAGCCGGTGAATTTCCGGCGGCATGGTGGCGGAGAAAAACAAGGTCTGCCGGGTGAAGGGTAAAAGCTTGCAGATTTTTTCGATGTCCGGGATGAAGCCCATGTCGAGCATCCGGTCGGCCTCGTCGATCACCAGCATTTCGATTCCGGTGAGCAGCAGCCCGCCGCGCTCCATGTGGTCGAGCAGGCGCCCCGGCGTGGCGATCACCACATCGGCCCCGCGGTTGATCTTGGCCGCCTGCGGCTCGAAGGCGACGCCGCCGATGAGGAGGGCGACCGTCAGCTTGTGCTGCTTGCCCAGCGTCTCGAAGGCTTCGTGAACCTGCGCCGCCAGTTCGCGCGTCGGTTCCAGGATCAGGGTGCGCGGCATGCGGGCCCTGGCCCGGCCCTTTTCCAGCATGGTCAGCATGGGCAGCACAAAGGCCGCCGTTTTGCCCGAGCCGGTTTGCGCCAGCCCAAGCACGTCCTTGCGCTGCAAGGCATGGGGAATGGCTTCCGCTTGGATTGTCGTGGGGGTCGTATATCCGGCAGCGGTAATAGCTTCGAGTACTTTTGGACTTAGTCCGAGTTCGGAGAAATTCATCTAGGATTGAAAGACCGTTCTGGCGATTAAAAATGGGTGAGCGCCCGGGGCCGTTTCGCCACATCCGGGGGCGCGCTGATTGGGGCGGAAAATAGGGCTTTTCCAATTAAAGTCAAATGACTTGAAAGTAAGGGTTAAGCGGTAAAAAAAGGCGGGGTTTAAAGCCCGCCCTTTGAGTTTGTTACGCTTGGGAGGTTACTAAACTTCACCGAGATGTTTATCAACCAAACCGCCGATGGCTCCCCCCGCCAGGGGCGCAAGAATAAACAGCCAAAGCTGCTGCCAGGCCCAGCCGTTTTCAATGACTGCTGAGGCAATGGAACGGGCCGGATTAAGCGATGTGTTGGCCACCGGAATGCTCATGATGTGCATGAGAGCAAGGGTAAGACCGATTGCCACGGGGGCCAGGTTGCCGGCCCCGTTCTTGCGCGTCACCCGGCAGATGAGCAGCACAAAAAGCGCCGTTTGCACGATTTCCATGGCCAGCGCGGCGATCATGGAATAGCCGCCGGGCGAATGCTCGCCATAGCCATTGGCGGCAAAACCTGCCGGTAGGGCCCCCTTGCTGGAAAGGATGAAGGCAAAAAACAGGGCAGCGAGAACCCCGCCGACAATCTGCGCCAGCCAGTAACCGAGAATCTGCGATTTTTCGAACCGCCCGGCCGCAAAAAGGCCAAGCGTGACAGCCGGATTGAAATGGCCCCCCGAAATAGGGCCCATGGCATAGGCCATGCCCATCACCGCGATACCTACCGCAAGGGCCACGCCCAATCCCGCCGCATTGCCGGAAATCAGGGCCGCACCCAGCACCGCCGAAACCAATGTAAAAGTCCCGATCGCTTCCGCGATGAACCTGTTCGCCGTCATTTAGTCCCCCAGACCAAATCAGTTGCCGCCGACTATGCCTGATTCGCGGGCAACAGTACAAGTTCGCGGTGCACGGGGCTTGGGCAACGCAGCCCTTCCCATGATTCGGAATTTGTAGTTAGTATATGCCTGTCATGAAGTCGCTGACCATACTTCCGCTCGCCGACACGCCAAACCTCATAGTGCGCGAAATCGAGTCCTATGATGTCAAGGCCTTCGCTGGCTTCATGATGCAGCCCCGTTACCAGCGCTACACCGCCATGCGTTTGCGCACTGACGCGGAGGTTGCGGCCTTCGTCCTGCGTTCGGTGGCGAGGCAAGGCGATGACCGCCGCAATGTTTTTCATCTCGCCGCCGAAGAGCGTTCATCCGGCGAAGCGATCGGTGACGGCTTCCTCATCATGCAGCGCGACCGCACCATTGAACTCGGCTGGGGCGTCCACCCCGCCATGTGGAGCTGCGGCTTCGGCACGGAAATCGGCACGGCATTGCTGGGCCTCAGCTTTGAGCGTCTTTCGGCGAAAAGCGTATGGTGCAAGATCATGCGGGCAAATGCGGCCTCGGCCAAGCTGGCAAGCCGCATCGGCATGGTCCACGAAAAGCGCGTGGCGGGCTATGCCGTGGGCGACGGGCGTTTCGAAGACGTCGATATCTACGCCATGACGGCAGCCGAATATTTCGATCTCCCGTATTGAGGAGCATCCATGGCCGCCCTTCCGCCCCTCTGTGATTTTGGCTGGAACGCGCCGGCATTCAGCCTGCCGGGCGTTGACGGCAAGACTTACACACTGGCCAATTTTCGCGGGGCCAACGGCACGCTCATCGTCTTCATCTGCAACCATTGCCCGTATGTGAAAACCGTTATCGGGAGGCTGGTGCGCGATGCCGGAGAGCTTCAGGGGCTTGGCGTTACGACCGTGGCCATTTGCTCCAACGATCCGGTGACCCATCCCGCCGACAATTTTGATAATATGAAAATCTTCGCCAGCCAGCACGGCTTCACCTTCCCCTATCTGCACGATGCGACCCAGGACGTGGCCCGCGCCTATGAGGCGGTCTGCACCCCGGATTTTTTCGGTTTCAACGGCAAGCTGGAATTGCAGTACCGCGGCCGGCTTGATGCATCGAAAACCACGCTTGTGCCCGACGCCCGGCGGGAGCTTTTCGAAGCCATGAAGCTGATTGCCGAAACTGGCCAGGGTCCCCGCGATCAAACCGCCTCCATGGGCTGCTCGATCAAGTGGAAAGCGGCATAAGGATGTTTCCGGGTCTCTCCTGTCTGCCCTCAGAATGAATGGCGTTCCTGGCGCTACGGCGGACCTGATCGCGGCGCTCGGGGCCACCGATTTTGCCGACCGCCTCCTGGGGCTTGCTGCCTGCGCCATCGTCCACGATGCAGCGGCCCTCATGTTGTTTGTTGATGATGCCCCGCCGCTTGTTGCGGTTGACCGGTTGAAGCCTGCGGAGCGTGGTTATCTCTATGGTGACTATGCGTCCGGCGTCTATTTACTGAGTCCATTCTACCGGCTGGCCAAGAAGGGTCCGGTGCCCCGCGTGGCGCGCCTCATGGACATCGCCCCTGACGGCTTTCCGGCAAGCGAATACCACCGCCGCTATTTCAGCCGTATCGGCGTGGTGGACTTGATCGGCGTACTGATCCCGGCGGGCAAAGGCGCCACCGCTTTTTTGTCTTTCTCGCGCAGCATCGGTCATAAGCGCTTTGCCCCAACGGATGTGCGCCGTCTGGAAAATCTCCTGCCGGTCATGGCTGCCGCCGTGAAACGTCACCTTGCCCTGCCGGATGCGGCAATCGGCAAGGCCTCCAAACCTGCCGCCGCCCGCCGGCGGACGCCGCGGGCGCCTGCCTCGGCCCTTACCGCCCGCGAGGCGCAAGTGGTGAACCTCATACTTGAAGGCCACTCCACCAGGTCCCTTGCCGCGCAACTCGCCATCTCCGTCGAGACTGTCCGTGTCCATCGCCGCCATGTCTATGCGAAACTTGGCATCTCGTCCCAGGCCGGGTTGTTTCACTGGTTTCTCGCCTCTCGTGCGGTATAACCCTGGTGCGGTATTCCTGCGCACGGCCGCTGGTGCTAAATGCATTTCACACAGTTAGGGAGCCGTCCATGACCGCCAACAAGCAAATTCCCCTCCGCGCCCGTGTCGAAGGCGGCAACACGCCTCTTATGAAAAACTGGTATCTGAAGTCGGAAACCGGCCTGCTGAAGGATGTGCTGCTCGGCCCCGCCGAAAGCTTCCGCTGGATGGGCCTGGAAAATGCCCATTGGTCCTCTCTTGTGCGCGACACAATCCGGAAAGGCTACAAGTTCGACAAGCAGGTGGCCATGCGCCAGCACCGCGAAATGGTTGATGCCTACCATGACGCCGGTGTCACCACCCATTTCCTGCCCACCGACATGAACAATCCTTACCAGGTCTATGCCCGCGACAGCTCCTTCATGTCGCCCTATGGCGCGGTGATCTGCCAGTTGGCCAACCCGCGCCGCCGCGGCGAATATGCGGCAGCGCTGCGCTTCTATCTCGAAAACGACATTCCGGTTTATGACATGATCTCCGCCGGCAATTTCGAAGGCGGCGACTTCAACACCATCCGGGCAGGGGTGGCGCTGGTGGGCTACACCGACCACCGCTCGGAGGAAGTGGCCGCCCGCCAGGCGGCCGAATGGTTCATCAAGGAAGGCTGGGAAATCAAATACGCCCCCATCGACCAGTTCTATGTCCACATTGATCTCATGGTTTGCATGCTGAATGAAAATTGCGCCGCCGTGTGCCTCGAAACGACCGAAGATGATGTCATCCAGTGGCTGAAATCCAAGAAGATTGAAATCATCCCGGCCTCCTTCAAGGAAACCATGGCGTTGGGCTGTAACGTCGTGCCGCTTGGCAACGACCGCGTGCTGTCAACCCTGACGGCCACCGACCTCAACGCCAAAATGCGCGCCGCCGGTTTCAGGGTCTATGATCCCGACATGACGATGTTCACCCAGGCCGGTGGCGGCGTTCACTGCATGTGCCAGCCGCTGCGCCGTGAAGCGGCATAAGGTTTCGGTTGTAGGCGCTGGCCCGTCGGGCCTGATGGCGGCGGAGGTTTTGGCCAGGGGCGGTGTTGAGGTCACCATCCGTGATCATATGCCATCGCCCGCCCGCAAGTTTCTGCTGGCGGGGCGAGGGGGCCTTAACCTCACCCATTCTGAAGACCTGGAAATCTTCCTCACCCGCTATGGCGAGGCCAAGGAATTTCTAGAACCCGGTATCCGCGCTTTCCCGCCGCAAGCGGTAATTGACTGGTGTCATGGCCTTGGCATCGAAACCTTCGTGGGCTCGTCAGGCCGCGTCTTTCCAAAACAGATGAAGGCCTCGCCGCTGCTCCGTGCCTGGCTCCGCCGGTTGGAAGGCCTCGGCGTGACGCTGAAAAACCGCGAGCCCTGGAACGGCTTTGACGGCACGCCGACCATCCTCGCCATGGGCGGCGCAAGCTGGCCGCATTTGGGCAGCGATGCCGCCTGGGTGCCGCTGCTCCGTGCGGCGGGCATAAGGGTGAATGGCTTCAAGCCCGCCAACAGCCGCTTCCTGGTGAACTGGACACCCTTGTTTCGCAACCGCTTCGCTGGAACTCCGGTGAAGAATGTTGGCCTCACCTATGCCAGCAACAAGGTGCGCGGCGAACTTATGATCTCGCAGGAAGGCATCGAGGGCGGCGCCATATATGCGCTTTCCCGTTTCATGCGCGAAGCCCCTGGCCAACCCCTGCAGATTGATCTCCGCCCCGATGTAACCACGGCGGCCCTTGCCGAGAAACTGGCAAAGCCGCGCGGCAAGGAAAGCCTCTCGACGTATCTCCGCAAAACCGTGGGCCTCCCGCCCGTCGCCATTTCACTGCTCCATGAAACCAAAACCCCCATCACCGCAGAAGGCATCAAGGATGTAGGCGTGAACATCCTCCGCCCCGCGGGAATCGCCCGCGCCATTTCCTCGGCCGGCGGCGTTGCCCGCAGCGAAGTGGATGGAAACTTCCAGTTCCTGAAATTCCCCAACTGCTACGCCGTGGGCGAAATGCTGGATTGGGAAGCCCCAACCGGCGGTTATCTGCTCCAGGCATGTTTCTCCACTGCCGTTGCTGCAGCGCAAAACTGCTTGGAAAATCTGGGTAAAACCTGAGTTAGAGTGCCCCGGACCTGCCACAATTGGGCGGGATAGTTCGGCAGGGATCAGGTAGGGATAGTAAGTATGCGTAGATTTTCCAGCTCATTTCTAGCTGCTGCCACTCTTCTTTTGGTCTCTACGCCAGCCTCGGCCAACAGCCAAACCTACTGTGAAATGTTCGCCAAAGATTTCGCCGACACCCGCACCACCGATGTTGACCTCTGGCAAAAGTCCTACCGCAACGCCTTCAATGATTGCATGAACCAGTACACCGCCGCGGCCCCTGCCGCGCCGCCGAAGAAAAAATTGCAGAAACAGGCCGCCGCACCCTTGAGTGAATCGGACACCGCGAGCGCAGTCGCTGCCGTGGTAAAGCCGAAACCGGTGCTGGAAGAGGGCTCCGAGGCCTGGAATGAATACTGCGCCGCGAAATACAAATCCTTCAATCCGGACACCGGCACTTACAATTCGCACACCGGCAAGGAACGCCGCTGCATTGTGACCAATTGATCAGGCCTGGTTGGCCAGAATAATCTCCGCCCCGCGCCAGCCCACCATCATGGCAGGCCCGTTGGTGTTGCCCGCGATCAGGCTGGGAAAAGCCGAAGCATCGCAAATCCGCAAATTCTTGATGCCATGCACCCGCAAGCGCGGATCGACAACCGAAGTGGCCGCATCCGGCCCCATGCGACAGGTGCAGGAGGGATGATAGACCGTGCCGCTGCGCTGCCGGATATCAGCGATCAATTCGCCGTCGGCGACGCAGGCCGGCCCAGGGCGCAGTTCCTCGGCAATCACCTCCGCCAAGGGCTCCTGTGCTGCAATCTTCCGCAGGAATTTTACCGCGTCCAGCATCTCTGCCACATCCGCATCGGTCGAATAGGCATTGGCCACGATGCGCGGATGCTGCAGCGGATCCGCCGACTGGATTTCAATGAAGCCACGGCTGCTCGGCCGGCAGTTGGAAAGGCCCAGGGAAAATCCCGAGAAGGGATCAGGCGTGAGCAGCGGTCGCTCGCCCGCCTTGGGAATAAGCGTCGAGAAGGCCTGCATGTAGAGCTGCATGTTGGGCCGCGTGTGGCTGGGCGAGGAGCGGAAAAAGCCGCCGCCCTGGTTGACGCTCAAGCTCAGCGGTCCGCCGCGTGACAGGACATAGCGCAGGCCCACCCGCAGCTTGCCCCACCACGGCCGCAACTCGTCATTCAGCGTCGGCACCTTCATCCGGTAGGTGTAGTTCAGTCCCACATGGTCCTGCAGATGCGCCCCTACGTTCGCATTCTCCAGCCGCACCTCAACGCCGTGGGTTTGCAAAACTTTGGCCGGCCCGATGCCCGAAAGCTGCAGGAGCTGCGCCGAATTGATCGCCCCGCCGGCCAGAATAACCTCGCGCCCCGCCACAGCGGTTTTCCTGACACCGCGATGCAAGTATTCGACCCCGGTGGCGCGCCGCCCCTCAAACAAAACTTTCGTCACCTGCGCATGGGTCACAACCCGCACCTTCCGCCGCTTCATCGCAGGCCGCAGGAAGGCCCGCGCCGCTGACATGCGCTGCCCGTTCCACGTGGTGTATTGATAGGCCCCAACCCCTTCCTGCGTCGCCCCGTTGAAATCTTCATTCAGCGGAAGCCCGGCCTTGCTGCTGGCCAGCACAAACTTGAGATAGAGCGGATGAAAATCAACCGGTCCGCAGCGCACGGGCAGGGGCCCGCCCACCCCGCGAAATTCATTGCCGCCCGCTTCCGTGTCCTCCATGGCGCGGAAGCAGCGCAGCACATCGCTCCATCCCCAGCCTTTATTGCCGGCCGCTTCCCAGCTCTCGTAATCCTCGCGCGCCCCCCGGATATAGACCATGGCGTTGATCGAGCTTGAGCCGCCCAGCACCTTGCCGCGCGGCCAGTAATCCCGCTGGCCGTTGAGCCCCGGGTCCGCTTCCGCCGCATACATCCAGTTCACGGTTGGATCGTAAAACGTCTTGCCATAACCCAGCGGCATGCGGATGAAGAAGCGTCGGTCCGAACCGCCCGCCTCAAGCACCAGCACACTATGCCGCCCGTTGGCCGAAAGCCGCTCGGCCAGGACGCAGCCCGCCGATCCCGCGCCGACGACGATAAAATCAAAAACCCGGTCCACGCTTCACCATAGTTAGAAAAATTCATCCCTGCTTGTGTCTGCAAGCTGTTATCGTTTAGCTTTATGCCATCGCGTTGAAAGAAGCACCCCCATGAAAATAACCGAGCTCAAGGTCTTTATCGTCGGCAATCCGCCGCCCGGCTTTGGCGGCCGCTATTTCACCTTCGTCAAGCTCACTACCGACAATGGCATTTCAGGCATCGGCGAATGCTACTGCGCCACCTTCGGCCCCAAGGCCATGACCGCCATGATCGAGGACACCTTCGGCCGCTATGTCGAAGGCATGGACCCGTTCCACATCGAAAGCCTGTGGCGCAAGGTCTATGGCTCGGGCTACACCCAGCGCCCTGATGTGAGCCTCATGGGGGTTCTCTCCGGCATTGAAATCGCCCTGTGGGACATCATTGGCAAATCCGTCGGCAAGCCCGTCTATGAATTCTTGGGCGGCCGCGTCCATGAAAAGCTCCGCTCCTACACCTATATCTATCCCGATGTCGCCAAGGGCCAGACCGACGCCATCTATTGGAACGCCGAAGCCTCCGCCGAACGCGCCGCCCACTATGTGAAGCTCGGCTTCACCGCCATCAAGTTCGATCCCGCCGCGCCCTATTCAAGCTTCGATCCGCGCCAGCCCTCGCTCGAATCCATGGAGCTCTGCGCAAAATTCTGCAAACTCATCCGTGAAGCGGTGGGCACCAAGGCCGATCTGTTGTTCGGCACCCACGGCCAGTTCACAGCCAGCGGCGCCATCCGCTTTGCCAGGCACATCGAGCCCTATGATCCCCTCTGGTTCGAGGAGCCGACCCCACCGGAAAAGCCGGAAGAAATGGCATTGGTCGCGCGCGGCACCTCCATTCCCATCGCCACCGGTGAACGCCTCACCACCAAATATGAGTTCGGCCGGGTCCTGGAATGCCGTGCCGCCTCCATTCTGCAAATGGCCCTCGGCCGCGTCGGCGGCATCTGGGAAGCCAAGAAGATCGCCGGCATGGCCGAAACCTATTACGCGCAGATCGCCCCCCATCTCTATGCCGGCCCCGTCGAAGCCGCCGCCAACATCCACTTTGCCACTTCGCTTCCCAATTTCCTCATTCTCGAAAGCATTGAAACCTTCGGAGGCTTCTATGCCAGGCTGTTGAAAAAACCCATCCGCTGGGAGCAGGGCTATGTGATCCCGCCCACCGAGCCGGGCCTCGGCATTGAACTCAATGAGGAGGTGGCGTTGGCCCACCCCTACACCGGCGATAAGCTGCATCTCGAAATGACCAACCATCCGGTCAACGTATGAGATACGGCTACATCGGCCTGGGCAATCTCGGCGGCCATCTCGCCGCCAGCCTCCTGCGCAATGGCTTTGACGTCACCGTCAATGACATCGACAAAAATCTTGGCGCGCGCCATCTGAAAACCGGCGGCACATGGGCCGATACGCCAAAGGCACTCGCCGAAAATGTGGACTGCGTCGTCACCTGCCTGCCGTCTCCCGCCGTATCGGAAAAAGTTCTGGCCCAGGTCCTCGAGGGCCTGAAGCCCGGATCAACCTGGATCGAGATGTCCACCCTGGGCCGCGATGAAATCCAACGCCTTGCAAAACGTGCAGCGGCGAAGGGCATACGCACCATGGAGGCCCCCGTCACCGGCGGCGTCCATCTCGCCGCGCAAGGCAAGATCACCGTTCTTGCCGGTGGCGACACCGATCTGTTCGAATTGCACAAACCCGCCCTGCAGGCCATGGGCGGCCAGCTTTTTCACATGGGGCCGCTGGGCTCTGCCGCCATCATCAAGGTAATCACCAACATGCTGGCCTTCATCCACCTTGTGGCCGATGGCGAAGCCCTGATGCTGGCCAGGCGCGGCGGGCTTGACCTCGCCCAGAGCTGGGCCGCCATCAAGGCCAGCAGCGGCACTAGCTTTGTCCATGAAACCGAGGGCCAGCTTATCCTCAATGGCAGCTACGACATCGCCTTTACCATGGACCTGGCGCTGAAGGACTTGGGCTTCGCCATGAATTTCGGCCGCGAATTCGGCGTGCCGCTTGGTCTTGCGACCCTGACCAGCGAAATCTTCGTCAAGGGCCGGGAAGCCTATGGCGGCAGCGCCCAGTCAACCCAGATCGTCAAGCTTCTGGAAGATGAGCTCGCCACCGACCTGCGCGCCCCGGGCTTTCCGGCAAGGCTCGAGTAACCGTAAATAACCTTTGGAATAGCCCGCAAATCCCATACTTTCGCCACATCGCAAGTGTGTCTATACTGCATCCACCGCAGGAGGGGGCTCCTGAGTCCATGAGAGGAATATGAAACCATGACCCGAAGCAGAATTTTCGTTGCCGCCCTTGTCGCAATCATGGCATCCGGCTTTGTGGCGCCCGATGCCGATGCCAGAAAGAGCAAGAGATGGTGCAATGCCTATGCTGAGGATATGGCAGATCGCCGGACTGGCGCGCAGCAGGTTGTTGGCGGCGCAGTTGGCGGCGCCGTGGCCGGCGGCCTTCTTGGCGCCGTCATTGGCGGAAAACACGCCGTTCGTACTGGCATCGTCGCAGGCGGCGTGACCGGCGGCGTGTTGGGCGGTGCCCACGCCAACTCGAAGTGGAAAAAGGTCTATCGGCGCGCTTACAACGATTGCCGCTCCTGGCCGTAATCAAATTCAAAAATGAGAAAGGCCGGAAAAAATCCGGCCTTCTTATTTCCTGGACACCAGCACATAGCCCCGCGTCTTGTTCTCGTTGTCGGAATCCGTGGTGTTCATGGCGGCGAAGAGTTCCGCAGTTTTCACCCACACCGGCGGATATTTGTAGCGCGCCACGTCCAGGATGAGGAAGCGGTCCGACTCGGCATCGAAGGCGGCCAGCGGTGAAATATGCCCGCCTTTTTCCTGGCCAATCGCCTTGCGCAGATAATTGACAATGACAAACCGGCCGGGTGCTGCCAGCGCTTCGCGGGCCTCGTTCCGGAACGCCTCAATGCTGCTGTCCGCCGCATGGTGCACCGACACCGTGACGGGTTGCACCGCCAGCAGGCCTCCAAGCTGGTCCAGCGTCATGCCCATTTTCTTGATCACCTCAACCGGCAGCACCGCCTCGGTTTGGGCGTTGAACACGTTATCCTGCGTGAATGTGCGGTAAGGATCGAAAGCCGGCACCGCGGGGGCCGGCAGTTCCAGCGCATTCAGCACCATCACCATGCTGGCAACGCCGCAAAACGCCTGGTTCTGCTGCGTCAGGAAATTGCTGGCCAGCGGAAAGTAGGCCTCGCGCGCATCGGCATCGAAAAACAGGGCTTCGCCCTGGTCCGATGCAGCGCCGATCAGCGACTGCGGCAGGGGAAGCGTTTCGGCCCTTGCCAGGGCAGTTGGGACGATAAGACAAATGATAAGCGCCGCGAACCGAAACACTGAAAGCGACATAAGCTGGCCCTCTTTGGATCGAAGAAAATAAAATTCTGCCATGAAGGCCCCCGCCGCGCAATGCCATCACAGCAACAAAAAAGGCCGGAACTTTTCCTTCCGGCCTTTGAGTTTGGCGGGGAGACGCCCGCCTTTAGCTGCCTGACTCTAGCAGCTGTAATACATGTCGTACTCAACCGGATGCGGGGTCATTTCGGTCCGCATGTTTTCTTCCATCTTGAGGTCGATGTAGCTGTCGATCTGGTCGTCGGAGAATACGCTTCCCTTCTTGAGGAACTCGCGGTCCTTGTCGAGAGAGGCCAAGGCTTCACGCAACGAACCGCAGACCGTGGGCACCTGCTTCAGCTCCGCCGGCGGCAGGTCATAGAGATTCTTGTCCATGGCCTCGCCGGGGTGGATCTTGTTGGCGATGCCGTCTAGCCCCGCCATCAGCAATGCCGAGAAGCAGAGATAGGGGTTGGCCGCCGGATCGGGGAAACGGACTTCCACGCGCTTGGCCTTGGGATTGCTCGTGTGCGGGATGCGGCATGAGGCCGAGCGGTTCCGCGACGAATAGGCGAGCAGCACCGGCGCTTCGTAGCCCGGCACCAGCCGTTTGTAGGAGTTGGTGGACGGGTTGGTGAAGGCGTTGCAGGCCTTGGCATGCTTGATCACCCCGCCGATGAAGAACAGGCACAGTTCCGACAAATCCGCATACTGGTTGCCCGCCATCATGGGCTTGCCCTCTTTCCAGATGGAGAAGTGGCAATGCATGCCCGAGCCGTTGTCGCCGAACACCGGCTTCGGCATGAAAGTCGCCGTCTTGCCATAGGCGTGCGCCACGTTGTGGATCACGTATTTGTAGATCTGCATCTGGTCGGCCATGGTGGTGAGCGTGTCGTACTTCATGCCAAGCTCGTGCTGGGCGGCCGCCACTTCGTGGTGGTGCTTTTCAACATTCACCCCCATCTCGCCCATGACCGAAAGCATTTCCGAGCGCATGTCCTGGGCCGAATCCATCGGGTTCATCGGGAAATAGCCGCCCTTGGTGCGCATCCGGTGGCCCATGTTGCCGGTCTCATAAACCGTGTCCGTATTGGTCGGAAGCTCGATCGAGTCCAGCTTGTAGCCGGTATTGTAGGGCGATGATGAAAACCGCACGTCATCGAAAATGAAGAATTCGGCTTCCGGGCCCACGAAAATCGTGTCGCCCACTTTCGTCTGCTTCATGTAGGCTTCGGCCCGTTTGGCGATCATCCGCGGGTCGCGGGAATAGCCTTCGTTGGTTGAGGGTTCGAGAATGTCGCAGAACACCGCCATGGTGGTCTGGGCATAGAAGGGGTCCATGTGGATGGTGGCGGGATCGGGCATGAGAACCATGTCCAACTCGTTGATCGCCTTCCAGCCGGCGATTGATGAGCCGTCAAACATCAGGCCCTCGGCCCAGGCGTCTTCGCCCATCTGCGACACGTCCATGGTGAGATGCTGCATCTTGCCGCGCGGGTCGGTGAAGCGCAGGTCGACGTATTTCACCTCTTTGTCCTTGATCATCTTCAAGGCTGCTGCAACGTCTTTTGTCTCTTTGGCCATTATGTTTTCCTCTTATGCTTATGGCATGAACTATAGTGCGTCCGAGCCGGATTCACCGGTGCGGATGCGGATGGCTTGTTCGATGGTTGAGATGAAAATCTTGCCGTCGCCGATGCGCCCGGTGCGCGCCGCCGTCTGGATGGCCTCTACGGCGCGGTCTACGAATTCATCGGCAATGACAATTTCGATTTTGACCTTGGGCAGGAAGTCCACCACATATTCCGCGCCGCGGTAAAGCTCCGTGTGGCCCTTCTGGCGCCCAAAGCCCTTGGCCTCAGTCACCGTAATCCCCAAAAGGCCGACTTCCTGCAGCGCCTCTTTCACCTCATCAAGCTTGAAAGGCTTGATGATCGCCTCGATTTTTTTCATGGATGCGTAAGCCTTTTCTTGATGTCCCTAAACGACTGCAGGTCTTGTGCCATAACCTGGGCGCAATAATCTCAATGGGTTAGGCCATTTTTGGGATTAAGCCAAAATTCAAATGATAAAAAAATAGGCAGAATGGTCATTTTTTAGGCGGAGCCTTTTTGCCCTTCACCACATGCTTCAAGAGTTCGGCAATGTCCTTGGCGCGGATTTCGTCCAGCTTCTCATGCAGCGCCATGATTTCGATTTCGGCCTTGAGATTGACCTCATAATCATGCGCCGCCGCCAGCCGGTCCTTGGCCGCCTGGCGGTTTTGCGACATCAGGATGACGGGGGCCTGGATGGAAGCCAGAAGCGACAGGAAAAGATTGAGCAGGATAAATGGGTAGGGGTCGAAGGCCCCGGCCAGCATTGCCGCATTGAGGCCGACCCAGGCCAATATGAACAGGCCAAAGATAATGAGAAAGGTCCACGAGCCGCCAAAGCTCGCGACCCTGTCGGCCAGGTGCCCGCCGAATTTCGAGCCCTGGTCGTATTCCGCGTTGATGTCGCGCGAAACCGCAAGGCGTTTGGCTGCCCGCTCGATCACCCGTTGTTCCCGAGCCGTCATTTCCTTCGTTCCCATGTCCAGAATGCGCTTCGCCAGTAGCTGGGTTGCCTCGCTAGGTGCTGACGTCATGGGGATCTCCTGTCATTGCCAAGTCCGCAATATAGCGCAAACGCCATGGCTGGCATCGCCGTTGTTTGTCTTGTAGGAAGAGCGCGGGAATCGGGAGTAGCCTATGCCGAAACAGAAAATTGCCATGCTCACCGCCGGTGGCCTCGCCCCCTGCCTCTCCGCCGCCGTAGGCTGCCTGATCATGGAATACACCAGGCGCGCTCCCAGGGCCGAAATCATCGGTTACCGCTCCGGCTATGCCGGGCTGCTCAAGGGCGTGTCGATCAAGGTGACCTCCAGGGCCCGCGCCAGGGCCCCGGTGCTGCTGCAGCATGGCGGCTCGCCGCTGGGCAACAGCCGGGTGAAACTCACCAACGTCAAGGATTGCGTCAAGCGCGGCTTGGTGAAGGAGGGCGAAGACCCGTTGCAAGTGGCAGCCGAACAATTGGTGCGCGATGGCATCACCATCCTCCACACCATCGGCGGCGATGACACCAATACCACGGCGGCCGATCTTGCCGCCTATCTCTCCGGGCACGGCTACAAACTAACTGTGGTGGGCCTGCCCAAGACCATCGACAATGACGTGGTGCCGATAAGGCAAACCCTTGGCGCGCTCACGGCGGCGGAGCAGGGCGCCATCTTCTTTGAAAATGTCATCAACGAACAGAGCACCTCTCCCCGCATGCTGCTCATCCATGAAGTCATGGGGCGCAACTGTGGCTGGCTCACCGCGGCAACGGCGGAAGTTTATCGCAAGCGCCTCAAGGCTCGTAAATTCATTCCCGAATTTAATCTGGGGGTGGACCTCAAGGAGCTTGACGCGGTCTATGTGCCGGAACTGGCCATTGATCTCGAAGCCGAAGCCGCGCGCCTGACGAAATCCATGGACACTTATGACTGCGTGACGATTTTCCTCTCGGAAGGGGCCGGCGTGAACGACATCGTGGCCGAGATGCGGGCCCGCGGCGAAGAACCCGAGCGCGATGCCTTCGGCCATGTGAAGATTGACAAGATCAACCCCGGCGAATGGTTCGCCAGGCGCTTTGCCAAAATGCTCGGCGCCGAAAAAGTCCTGGTGCAGAAATCGGGCTATTTCGCAAGGTCCGCCGCCGCCAACACGGAAGACCTGGCCCTCATCAAGGCCATGGTGAAGCACGCCGTGAAAAGCGGCCTGAAAGGCGAAAGCGGCGTGGTCGGCCACGATGAAGGCAGGAAGGGTATCCTTCGCACCATCGAATTCCCCCGCATCAAGGGCGGCAAGGCTTTTGATACGGACGCAAAATGGTTCACCAAGCTGCTGAAGGAATTGGACCAGCCGAAGGGAAAACCCGTAGCTGCAAGCCATGGCGGCGATGACTGAACTTCTCACTCCTTCTCAGATGTACACAGCAGATGCGCTGGCCATTGCCTCCGGCATTTCCGAATCTCAGCTCATTGAAAATGCCGGGCGCGCCGTGGCCGAGGAAATCATCAGGCGCTATGGCGCGCGGAAAACCGTCGTGCTCTGCGGCCCCGGCAACAATGGTGCGGATGGAAAGATTGCCGCCCGTTACCTTCAGCACTGGGGCTGGCCCGTCACCATCTCCGATGACATCGCAGGCGCAGAACTCATCATCGATGCGCTTTACGGCGCAGGCCTCAACCGCGATTTTCCCGCTGAGCTGGCTGACAAAATAAACCACGCCGGTATTCCCGTCGTTGCCATCGACGTGCCCTCCGGCCTCGATGGCCTGACAGGCCAGCCACGCGGCGCTTCCGTTAAAGCTCACCTCACCGTCACCTTCTTCCGCAAGAAGCCGGCCCACCTGCTGCTGCCCGGCCGCACGCTCTGCGGCGAAGTCGTGGTCGCTGACATTGGCATCCCCGCAACCGTTTTGCCGGACCTGAAAATCCGGCTTTCGGAAAATACCAAACCTAGTCTTCCAAGCTTCGATTCCTCCACCCACAAATACAAACGCGGCCATGCCGTCGTCATTTCCGGCCCGCAGTTCAACACCGGAGCGTCGCGCCTCGCCGCCCAGGCCGCCTTGAAAATTGGCGCGGGGCTCGTCACCCTCGCGGGCCGGGCGGATGAACTCCTGGTCCACGCCGCCCACACCACCGCCCTCATGCTGGCACAAACTGACACAGCCCTGGCCCTCGGCAAACTCCTCAACGACACGCGCCGCAACGCCGTCTGCATCGGCCCCGCCGCCGGCATCGGTTCCACAACCTGCGCAAAAACCCGCGCCATCCTCGCCAGCGGTGCAGCGGCCGTCCTCGACGCCGATGCCCTGACGTCCTTTGCCCAAAACCCCGCCGAACTCTTCGCCGCAATTGCCGAGCGGCCCGGGCGTCCGGTCATCCTCACCCCGCATGAAGGCGAATTCGCCCGCCTTTTCAGCGATCTGGCCAATGTTCCGGAAGCGAAACATGAGCGCGCCGTAACGGCGGCGAATCGGTCAGGTGCCGTCGTCATCCTCAAGGGCGGCGACACCGTCATCGCCAGCCCCGATGGCCGCGCCGCAATCAACGGCAACGCGCCACCCTCGCTCGCCACCGCCGGCTCCGGCGATGTCCTGGCGGGCCTCGCCACCGGCTTGCTGGCCCAGGGAATGCCCGCCTTCGAAGCCGCCTGCGCCGCCGTTTGGCTGCATGGCGATGCCGCCAGGAGACATGGTGCCGGGCCTCTCACCGCGGAAACTCTTCTCGGCCATGTCGGCGAGGCCGAATGAACCGTCCGCTTCTCCTTCTCCTTGGCACCGGGGCGGCCCTCGGCCTGAACTTTCCCGTCGGCAAAATGGCCCTGGCCGCCGGTGTCACGCCCGCCTTATGGGCCGCGGTGATTTCCGCCGGCGCCGGGCTTGCCATGCTGCTCATCGTCGCCGTGACCGAACGGAACGATCTGTCGCGCACCTCCACGTTTTATTTCGCCATTGTCTCCGGCTTTCTCTCTTATGTGGTGCCCAACTTCCTTACCTATTCGGTGATCCCGAAAATCGGCAGCGGCCTTGCCGCCATCATGTTCGCCCTCTCGCCGGTGGTGACCGCGCTGCTATCCCTGCTGCTCCGCGTCCGTCCGCCGAACCTGCTGGGCATTTTCGGAATCATCGTGGGCCTCGCCGGCGCCGGCATCATCATTTTCTCGCGGCAATCGGATTTCAGCGGCGGTTCCACCACGTGGATTCTGGCAGGCCTGCTCATCCCGGTTTTTCTCGGCGCGGGAAACGTCTACCGCACCATCGCCTGGCCCTTTGGCGCCAGCCCGCGCAAGCTCGCTGCCCACACCAATCTCGCCGCCGTGCCTTTCCTGGCCTTTGCCGTCTATGTGCAGACCGGCACCTTTGACCTGGTCCCTCTCGCCCGCATCCCCGAACTTGTCGCCCTGCAGCTCGTGGTCTCGACCGTCATGTTCCTCATGTTTTTCCGTTTGCAGCAAATCGGCGGCCCAACTTATCTGAGCCAGATCGGCTATGTCGCGGCCGCCGTTGGCGTCGTCATCGGCGTCTTCTATTTTGGCGAGGTCTATCCTCCAAACGTGTGGGTGGGCGCCGGCGTCATTGCCGTGGGCATTGCCTTTGCAACCCTTGGCCAGGCCAAAAATAATCCCTAGGGCTTTTCCGGCTCCGCATGCCGGGCGGCAATCAGGCTCACCAGTTCGAACATCATCACCATCGCCACCTGCGCCGTAATCTGGTTCGGGCTGTCCTTGGTCGGCATCAGGCAGACCACATCGGCCCCGATAATGTCCAGCCCGCGCAGGCCCTGCAGAAGGCGTGTCGCCTCGCGGATCGAAAAGCCGCCAAAGCCGGGTTCAAGGTTTGAAACGCCCGGCGCCACCGATGGATCAAGGCAATCCAGGTCGAAGGTGATGTAGGCGGGTCCTTGCCCCACCCGCTGGCGGATCAGCGCCACGGTTTTCGCGATGCCCAGGTCCTCGAACTCAGCCATGGGCACCACACGGTAGCCCAGCGCCTCGCTGGAACTGCCCACTTTCCCGCCGTGGATCAGGCTGGACGGGTGGCCGCGCATGCCGATTTGCACGCTGCGTTTGGGATCAACCGCGCCTTCGCGCGCCGTATAAGCCGCCCAATGCGCCGCTGAACGCTTAGCCCCTAGCCAATGCGGCATGTTCTCGTAGGAATCCGTATGGGCGTCGAAATGGATGAGCCCGCACGGTTTTCCCTTTGTCGTCTTGCGCGTGGGCCCGGCCAAAGCCTTGATGATGGGCCCGGTGATCGAATGATCCCCGCCAATCGACACGGGCCGCGTGCCCGCCGCATCGAGCCGCTCGAAAAAGCTTTCGATGTCGCGCACGCAGGCTTCATTGTTCATGGCCTCGGGCAGGGGAACATCGCCCAGGTCATGGACGCGCGCCGCCTCGAACGGCGCGAAATTATGGACGGCATGGGCCCGGCGGTAAAACCCCGATACATTGCGCACCGCCCGCGGGCCCAGATGCTGGTCGCGTTCGGTCGAGCCATTGCCCGAACTGTGCGGAACGCCAACAAGGGCGATGTCGCAGGCCGCCGGATCCTCGTTCCAGTCGCAGCGGAAAAATGTCGGAATGCCCCACCAGTACCAGCTCTTGGCGCTTTGCCTGTCGTTTTCCAGTTTGTCGCCGGTCATCGCTAATGGGCCCTTCATCAGAAAGTGAAGCGCGAAGTCTGCCCATCCCGAAGGAAAATCACAATCGCTGTTTTTATTGCGCCAGCGCCACCAGTTCCAAACCCATGCAGGCAACGATCAGATAGCTCAGGAACGCGTAGGCGCTGGCGAATTCGCCCCGCGCTTCGGCTTTGCACGTAGCGCGCCGCTTAAGCGTGAAAGCCAGGAGCAGACACAATACCAGAAACGCCAATAGGGATGTCATTGCTCACTACTCCACGCCAACGCCTGCTCACTGACGCAATGATTGTTGCACGGAATTGTTCCAGGTGAAAGTAGGCTAGAGCTGCGCCTTGACGATAGCCTGCAGGTCTCGCGTCATCGCCGCCACATCCTCCGGGCGGCCATCGAGCCGCGCCGGCGTATTCTGGAAAAGCTCGACTTTCCATAAGCTCCGCTGTTTTCGCGCCAGCATGGTTTGCACCGTGTTCAGCGATGGATTGATTTCGCTGCCGCTGCGGGGAACCATGCCGGCAATGGCGCACACCACGCCCACCGCCTCGCCGAGCACTTTCGCGTCCTTGATGATATAAACGAATCTGGCGGTAGGGTGGTCGCGGAATATGGGCGTGAGATGTTTCTCGATGGCGGCGGGCCGGCTGATCTGGCTGCCGTCAAAACCGATCTGCCCGCCGGTGGCCGCGTAAAGCCCAGCCATGCCCTTGGCATCCCGGCTGTTCCAGCTCCTGATCAACGCCTCGTAGAGGGAAATCAACTGGCGCCGTTGTGTTGCAGCCATCCTGTTTTCCCTCCGCTGAACGCAGCAAGCGTCATTCAATCGGCGCGGTCATCGCCTCAAGGAGGTATTTTTCGATGTCGTAGCCGTCAAGATTCATCTCCGCGACGGTGATGCCTTTCACCGCCGCATCGGCGACCAGGCGCTTGGCCAGCCTCGCCGCCTTGGCCCGGTCGCTGTCCTGATCTGGACCGCCCAGATTCCGGGCGGTCCAGTCCTTGAGGAAGGCAACACCTCGCCCACTCATGGGATCAGGCTGGGTTAGATCCAGAACCAGACAAAGTGCCAGTACGGCTCGCGGCGGCAGCGGCGGCGCCAATGGCCATTATGCCAGCGGCTGCGGCAGCGGCGGCGCCAGCGGCGCACCCGGCGGCGGCGGTGGTTCCGCCGGTGATTGGCGAGTTGGACGCCTTCGTCCAGATCGCCCAGCTCATCCAGGCCTTCCGGCTCAATCGCCTCGTCGGAAGGGGCGCTAAGGTCGGGGAGAACCGAATTGGCCTGCGGGGCAGGGCCCATCGGAACCGCGGCAAGCGCCTGCCGCGGCAACATCGCGGCGATCCCGGCGGTGCCGGCCACGCCGATCAGACCCGTTAGAAATAACCTTCTTTCCATAGTCGTCTCCTTCCTGTTGAAAACTTATTGGCAAGCACGTTAGTAAGATGCCACCCTCAAGCGGTATCCTTTCGAGCCGCTGCGGGCATCGATCATGCGTTTGCCGCAGCGCGTCATGACCCGCACGATCATATCACGGCCGCTGCGCTGGGCCCGGAACTGATGATAATTGCCGCCGCAGCGGATGGTTTTCGAGACGTGGTAGCCGTCCTTGTTGAGAAGGACGCGGGCTTCCCTGCAGCTGATATCGTAGCGGGGCGGGATGTAGATGTAATGGTCGGGGTTGGCGTGGGGCGCATGCGCCTGGGCCATCGGAGCCAGCGCCAGCAATCCGAGTAAACTCACGGGCACGAGGATTTTCAGCATCTCAGCCATCTCCATCCGACGGATTCATAATCAAGGACGGTCGAATTGGTTCCATTCCGTCGGCGCTCCGCAAAAATATTCTTGACGCTGATCTACTGCGAAAGGCCGCGGCGGATTTTTATGAGCCCGGAATAAGTGCAAAGGCGCCGAGATATCCCACCTTGCTGGTTTCGCGGAGCTCAAACAGGGTTCCATCGGCGCAGCTTGCCAGGCGGCCGGGCGCGACCGCCCAATAGGCCTCGGTGGGACAAAAATTCGGCGGTTTTCCCGCAACCCCTTCGAAAACCCGCTGGATTTCCCGGGTATCCAGATTGAGGGTGTGGGCGCTCATGCCGTCCTGGGGCGGGATGAAAATGACAACATCCCACGGGTCCGCCTGCGCCGGAACACCCGCAACGACGGCACAGACCAACAAACAGGACACACACTGCACGGCATTTCTCATGGGGGAGTCAACTTTTCTTGTGATGAAAAGTTGCAGGGCCCGGCGAAATATCTGGGCGGCAGGACTGAAAAATGAAATTGCTATGGTCCTAGAGGGATCTGGGGAGACAAGCTCTAGGACCATAGACTGCAAGGTTGCCGAAATGCGGGGGCGGCAACCAGCTTCAATAACCTGGTCCGGCGGATTTGGTTCCGGGCCGGCTTCAACTCTATTCCGGGTGGGGAATCCACTTGCGGACGAGCCCGGCGATTTCGGAATCGCCGAACTGTTCGTCGGAAAGGGGGCTGAAATCCACCACGAAACTGTCCGGCTTGTATTGGCGCAAGGCCAGGTCTTTCGCCTCCTTGAAATTCGGGATCCTGACATCCAGGATGTTCCAATCCCCGTCCCGGGAGGCTCCCTCGCAAACCGTGAATTTCCAACCCGCCAAATGCATCGCATAACTCCCTTTCTGTTTGTTGGACGAAATGAAGCAATCCGCTGTTGGTTCCGTTGGCCCGGAATTTCTATAGGCGGCAGTGAGCACTGCAAATGGCGGCGGAACGATTGCCGCTCAGGCAGGTTATGGCTCATCCGCGGGACCCCGACGTAAGTCGGGGCCCAGGCTTTCAACCATCACGCCTGCATCAAGTCCGGCACCCGGCCTGCGCCGGGATGACAGAAGGGGATAATTTTCAAATTAGTCCGTAGACGGATGATTTAGGCTCAGCTGGTGTCGGGCTCCATCGCCCAGCGGGCAAGCCCATGGCACTCGGCGAGAACTTCGTCGACTTCGTGAATGTGCCGCTTGCGGCGGCCGGGCGGCGGGCCGGGGCGCAGCGGTGATTTGAACTTGGGAGCCTTCATGGCCTCCCGCCTCAGCCGCCATCGGGCCATGCGCCGGGCCTGGCGGGGAAGATCGTCGAGCGCTGACTTGAGGATCTGGAGCCTGCGGCCGAGGCGGGAGGCATTGACCAGGCCGTCAGAGGGTGGCGGCGCGGGAGCGGCCTTGGGCGGAGGTGATCGGCCACAGGTCGTCAACCCGGGAACCAGGTCCGAAGAAAAGGACGCGCGGGGGATTCTTCGCGTATTTGACCCGGCGCTGGCTTAGCTCCGGGAAGTATTTCCGGGTATCGTAGAGCTGGAAGGAAGGAAGCCTGCTTCCGTCACCCTTTCCGATGATCTGGCCCCTTGGGCATGGGACGGGACGGCGCCAGCTTCACCACCAAGCCCTTGGCCGCGATGACAATGAGGCGGCGCACCGCGGATTCGGCGGGCCGCAGCACGAGCAAGACGGCCCGGTAGAGGGGGTTCGGAATCCGCCCCAGATCGGCCTCGCCCTCCAGCCCCAGCAGGGCGAACAGGGCGGCGACTATCCGGTTAAGCGCCTCGCTGTGGCGCTTGATGGCCGCGTCCCAGTCCATCGTCCAGTCCATGATGTTTCTTATCCCTGCCTGAAAGAACAAAACAGGAACATATTTGACATACGTAGGAATATAGTGTCAAGGGGAAAAATAAGAATAAATTCTAACCATCCGATCGCCCAAGCTTAGTTAATCCCAGGCGCTGAGCCTCTCTATTCGAACAAATCGGAATGGGTTCCCGTGCGGTGAAGCGCCAGCACGGAGGGATCATCAAGGTCATAAATGAGAAGCCAGTCGGGCTCGATGTGGCATTCCCAAAATCCCCGCCACTCGCCAGAAAGCATGTGCGGGCGATTGCGGGCGGGCAGTGGCGTGTCGCTCATCAGGAGGCCGAGGACAACCTTAAGCTTTTGCATGGCGGCGCCTCGTTTTGCCATGCGCTTATGGTCTTTCTTGAACGCCGTGCCGTACTCGATCCTTCTCACGGCCTAGCGCTTCACACCCTTTTTCATGGCAGCGCTGAATTCATCCAGGCTGCCGGCCCTAGCATAGCCCCGCCGCTTCGAAGGCTTCCGCGCATCGCGCAGCACGGCGGCGGTTTCCCGGTTGGGCACATGGAGCGAAAGGGGAATTCCGCCTTCCTCGACCACCGCCCGGTAACTCATGTTGATGAAAGTGCTGTGCGATACGCCCAAGCGCTTCAGGATGTTTTCGGCATCCCGCTTCACCTTTGGCTCGATGCGGGCGCGCACGACATCGGACTTGCTGATGGCGACCATGACCATACCTCCGTTCATAATGTAGCTACAATGTAGCACATAGCAGGGCCGCCCGCAAGCGCTTACTAGGACATTCCGGTTTCGCTTCGCGTCCAGGAAGTCAAAGGTTATCACGCCGCGCGACTCGCCCCTTGGCGGGAAGCCGCCCCGTAAATCCTTGCGAAAACGGGCCATTATCCCCATATTTTTCTCCACTGGCATCCCCCAAACCCCTCTGCTATAGACCGCCCCGATTAGGAAGCGCAGCGCGCGGACGTGGTGAAATTGGCAGACACGCAGGATTTAGGTTCCTGTGGGGAAACCCGTGGGGGTTCAAGTCCCTCCGCCCGCACCAATGCGCCGAGGCGGGATAATTTAGGTCAAACCGGAAAGACAAGAGACGATGCAGGTTACAGAAACACTGAGCTCCGGGCTCAAGCGTGAATTCAAGGTTGTGGCAACCGCCGCCGAACTGGGCAAGGAGCTGGATTCGAAGCTCCATGAAATGGCCGGCCGCGCCAATATCAAGGGCTTTAGGCCCGGCAAGGTGCCCGTGCCCCATTTGAAGCGCATGTACGGCAAGGCGCTCATGGCCGAAGTGGTGCAGAAGACCATTGACGACCAGTCCAAGCAGGTTCTGGCCGAGCGCAATCTGAAGCCCGCCTACCAGCCGGAAGTGAAGCTTCCCGAAGAAGAAAAGGAAGTGGACGCCATCATGGCCGGTGAAGGCGATCTTGCCTTCTCGCTGGCCTTTGAAATCATTCCGACGTTTGAGTTGAAGGATGTGTCCGGCGTCCAGTTGACCCGCCACGTGGTTGAAATCACCGATGCCCAGGTTGACGAGGCGCTGACCCGCCTCACCGCCCAATACAAGGCCTGGGAGCCCAAGGACGGCAAGGCCGCCAAGGGCGACAAGGTCACCATCGGTTTCGTCGGCAAGGTCGACGGCAAGGTTTTTGACGGCGGCACCGCCGAGGATGTGCCCCTCGAGCTCGGCTCCGGCCAGTTCATTCCGGGCTTTGAGGATCAGCTTGTAGGGCACAAGGCCGGTGACGAACTGGTCGTGAAAGTGACGTTCCCGGCCACCTATGGCGTCAAGGAACTGGCTGGAAAGCCTGCCGAGTTTGACGTGAAGGTGGCAGGCGTCGAGGCCCCAAAGGAAGGCACCGTCGACGATGAATTCGCCAAGAAGATGGGCTTTGAAGATTTGGGCAAGCTGAAGGACATGATCCGTTCGCGCCTGTCCCAGGAATATGCCTCGATGACCGGCATGAAGCTGAAGCGCGATGTTCTTGACGCGCTCGACGGCCTCTACAGCTTTGAATTGCCCCAGCGCCTGGTTGACGCCGAATTCGCCGGCATCTGGAAAGCCCTTGTCGACGAAATGCAGAAGGCCGGCAAAAGCTTTGCCGACGAAGGCACCAGCGAAGACGCCGCCCAGAAGGAATACCGCGCCATTGCCGAGCGCCGGGTTCGCCTTGGGCTGGTTCTCGGCACCCTGGGAGAAAAAGAAGGCATCCAGGTGAACGAGCAGGAGCTGCAGCAATCGCTGATGGCCCGCGCCCGCCAGTTCCCCGGCCAGGAAAAGCAGGTATTTGACCATTACCGCAAGAACCCCAGCGCCCTCATCGAATTGCGCGGCCCGGTGTTCGAGCAGAAGGTCGTCGATTTCCTCGTGTCCAAGGCCAAGGTCACCGAAAAGGCGGTGAGCCGCGAGCAACTGCAGGCCATGGTCCAGGACGATGAGGAAGATCATTCCGGCCACGATCACGATCACGACCACGACCATGCCGGCCATGACCACGATCATGCCGAGGGTGAGGCCAAGCCAAAGAAGAAACCGGCCGCCAAGAAAGCCAAGAAGAAAGACTAAAGTTTTCGTCCTCTCCCGCAAGCGGGAGAGGAAGGGACCCACCGCGGCACGCGGCGGGGAGGTGAGGGCAACAAGGTCGAAGCGCCCCCATCTATCCCATGCCACTTCGTGCCATGGGCCCCTTTCTTCTCCCGCTTCCGCAGGAGAAGACTACTGCTTGCCATTATCCGCGTTGAAAATAAGGGGCTTCCCGAAGCGGCGGGCGTCACCTATCTATAGGACAGCCAATTCAACTGATTCACCCGAACCGAGGACTATATGCGCGATCCCGTCGATTATCTGACCCAGGCTTCCTTCTGGCCATCGGTCATCCAGCAGGAGGCCCGCGGCGAGCGCGTCTATGATTTGCCGTCGCGCCTGTTGCGCGAGCGCATCATTTTCATCACCGGCGCGATTGACGACAATGTTGCCGCCTCCATCTGCATGCAGCTCCTCTTCCTGGAAGCCGACAATCCCAAGAAAGAGATTTCCATGTACATCAATTCGCCCGGCGGCGTGGTGTCATCCGGGCTTTCGATCTACGACACCATGCAGTTCATCCGCCCCAAGGTTTCGACCACCGTGATGGGGCAGGCGGCCTCCATGGGCTCGCTCCTGCTGGCCGCAGGCGAGAGGGACATGCGCTTTGCCCTGCCGAACGCCCGCATCATGGTGCACCAGCCGTCCGGCGGCTATCAGGGCCAGGTGACGGACATTCTGATTCACGCCAAGGAAGTTGAAAGCCTGAAAAAGCGCCTCAACGAGATCTATGTGAAGCATACCGGGCGTGACATTAAGGCAGTCGAGGAAGCCCTCGAACGTGATAATTTCATGACGGCGGAAACAGCGAAGGAATTCGGACTGATTGACAAAATACTGGAAAAACGGGCAGAGCCCAGCGATTCCAAATAGTTAACTTGAGTTTTATGGTGAATAGGGCTTCATTGGGTGATCCGGTCAGGGGATCATCAATTTTTGATTAACTCTGGCGGCGCATGCTGGATTGAGTCGCGTTAATTGAGCTAAATTCGCCTTGTTTGTGACAGTTGGGTGATATCCCGTTAAAGGCTTGGCACGTATATTGCTGATGTAGTGCGGGCCGGAATGTTCAAGGAGAAAGCATGAGTAAGGCAAGCGCGGGCGACAACAAGAACACGCTGTATTGCTCTTTCTGCGGAAAGAGCCAGCATGAAGTCCGCAAGCTTATTGCCGGACCCACCGTATTCATCTGCGACGAATGCGTCGAACTCTGCATGGATATTATCCGCGAAGAGAACAAGTCGTCGCTGGTCAAATCCAAGGATGGCGTGCCTTCGCCCCAGGAAATCCGCAAGGTTCTGGACGATTACGTCATCGACCAGGTCTATGCCAAGAAGGTCCTGGCGGTCGCCGTCCACAATCACTACAAGCGCCTGAACCACGCCGCCAAGAACAATGACGTGGAATTGGCAAAGTCCAACATCCTGCTGGTGGGCCCCACCGGCTCCGGCAAGACCTTGCTGGCCCAGACGCTCGCCCGCATCCTCGATGTGCCCTTCACCATGGCGGACGCCACGACGCTCACCGAAGCGGGCTATGTCGGCGAAGACGTTGAAAACATCATCCTGAAATTGCTCCAGTCCGCCGACTACAACGTCGAGCGGGCCCAGCGCGGCATCGTCTACATCGACGAAGTGGACAAGATTTCGCGGAAATCCGACAACCCGTCGATCACCCGTGACGTATCGGGCGAGGGCGTGCAGCAGGCCCTTCTGAAAATCATGGAAGGCACCGTTGCCTCGGTGCCGCCGCAGGGCGGGCGCAAGCATCCCCAGCAGGAATTCCTCCAGGTTGATACCACCAACATCCTGTTCATCTGCGGCGGCGCCTTCGCCGGCCTTGAGCGCATCATCAACCAGCGCGGCAAGGGGTCGGGCATCGGCTTCGGCGCCGAAGTGAAATCCGTTGACGACCGCCGCACCGGCGCCATGCTGCGCGATCTGGAACCTGAGGATTTGCTACGCTTCGGCCTCATTCCCGAGTTTGTCGGCCGCTTGCCGGTCATCGCAACTTTGGAAGACCTGGACGAGCAGGCGCTCATTCAAATCCTGACCGCGCCGAAGAATGCCCTGATCAAGCAATACCAGCGCCTGTTCGAGATGGAAGGCGTCAAGCTCACGTTTCCCGAGGAATCCCTGCGCTCCATCGCGCGGCGCGCCATCGACCGCAAGACCGGGGCCCGCGGCCTGCGCTCCATCATGGAACTGATCCTCCTGGAAACCATGTTTGATCTTCCCACCATGAACGGCGTGGAAGAGGTGGTAATTTCCAAGGAAGTGGTTGATGGCGATGCCAAGCCCCTGCTGATCTACGCCGACCGCGACAAGCAGGGCAATGCCAAGCTGGCGCCCGCTTCTGCCTGATATGGACCGAAAAATGGCCGAATGCGGCCATTGAAAAGTTAATGCCGGACCTCCACTTCTAGCCTATTGGTTCGGGTTGTTGCGTGTGTAACGCGAGAGCTGATGCGTGATGGCCCGAAGGCGCAAGTAGACCGCAGCCCACCTCCCGGGGGCGGTCGAAACAAGCGGCCAAACCCGCGAAAGGAATAAAAATGACGAATAAAGTTTCAAAGGCCCCGGCAATCCCCAGCAGCCCGGAAACCCTCCCGGTGCTGCCGCTGCGCGACATCGTGGTTTTCCCCCACATGATCGTGCCGCTGTTTGTGGGCCGCGAAAAATCCATCAAGGCGCTTGAGGAAGTGATGCGCGAGGACAAGCGCATTCTGCTCGTCGCCCAGAAAAATCCGGCCGATGATGATCCATCAATTGACGCGATCTATGAAGTGGGCACGCTTGCCCAGGTCCTGCAGCTTTTGAAATTGCCCGATGGCACCGTGAAGGTGCTGGTCGAAGGCACCGAGCGCGCCAAGGTGGAGCGCTTCACCAGCCATGCCGACTATTTCGAAGCCGAAGTGAAGCTGCTGCCCAACATCATCGCCAACGAGCAGGAAACCGAGGCGCTGGCCCGCACCGCCATTTCGCAGTTCGAAAGCTATGTGAAGCTGAACAAGAAGGTGCCGCAGGAAATCCTCGCCACCCTTGGCCAGATCACCGATCTCGGCAAGCTCTCCGATACCATTGCCGCCCATCTTGCCATCAAGATCACCGAGAAGCAGGAAATCCTTGAAATGCAGTCCGTCCAGGCCCGGCTTGAGAAAGCCTTTGCCGTGATGGAAGGCGAGATTTCCGTGCTGCAGGTAGAAAAGCGCATCCGCAGCCGCGTCAAGCGCCAGATGGAGAAGACCCAGCGCGAATATTATCTGAATGAGCAGATGAAGGCCATTCAGAAGGAATTGGGCGACGGCGAAGAGCGCGACGAAGTCGGCGAGCTCGAGCAGAAGGTCAAGAACACCAAATTCTCGAAGGAAGCCCGCGAGCGCGCCGAAGCCGAAATCAAGAAGCTCCGGCAGATGAGCCCGATGTCGGCGGAAGCCACCGTCGTGCGCAACTATCTCGATTGGCTGCTGAGCCTGCCATGGGGCGTGAAGAGCAAGGTCAAGCGCGATCTGCCTTTCGCGCAGAATGTGCTCGATACCGACCATTTCGGCCTCGACAAGGTGAAGGAGCGGATCGTCGAATATCTTGCCGTGCAAAGCCGCACCAACAAGATGAAGGGCCCGATCCTCTGCCTCGTGGGGCCTCCCGGCGTCGGCAAAACCTCGCTCGGCAAATCCATCGCCAAGGCCACGGGGCGTGAGTTCATTCGCATGTCGCTTGGCGGCGTGCGCGATGAGGCCGAAATCCGCGGCCACCGCCGCACCTATATCGGATCGATGCCCGGCAAGATCATCCAGTCGATGAAGAAGGCCAAGAAGTCCAATCCGCTTTTCCTGCTCGATGAAATCGACAAGATGGGCATGGATTTCCGCGGCGACCCGTCATCGGCCCTGCTTGAGGTTTTGGATCCCGAGCAGAACTCGACCTTCATGGACCACTATCTTGAAGTGGAATATGACCTGTCGAACGTGATGTTCGTCACCACCTCGAACACGCTGAACATTCCGCCGGCTCTTCTCGACCGCATGGAGATCATCAGGATCGCCGGCTACACCGAGGAAGAGAAGATGGAAATCGGCAAGCGCCATCTTGTTCCGAAAGTGATGGAAAATCACGCCCTGGACAAGAAGGAGTTCGAAATCACCGACGAGGCGATTTACGAGGCCATCCGCCGTTACACGCGCGAAGCCGGCGTCCGCAACCTTGAGCGTGAGATCAACACCATTGCCCGCAAGGCGGTGAAGGATCTCATGATGTCCAAGAAAAAGAAGATCAAGGTCACCCCGGAAGTGGTGAACCAGTATCTTGGCGTGCAGAAATTCAAGCACGGCGAAGCCGAGCGCGAAGACCAGATAGGCGTCGTAACCGGCCTGGCCTGGACCGAAGTGGGCGGCGAGCTGCTGACCATCGAAGCCCTGATGATGCCCGGCAAAGGCAAGATGACGGTGACCGGCAACCTGAAGGACGTGATGAAGGAGTCGATTTCGGCTGCTTCCTCCTATGTCCGCTCGCGGGCCCCGTCGATTGGCGTCAAGCCGCCGGTCTTCGACAAGAAGGACATCCATGTGCATGTGCCGGAAGGGGCAACCC
Source organism: uncultured Alphaproteobacteria bacterium (assembly GCA_963773295.1). Lineage (GTDB taxonomy): Bacteria > Pseudomonadota > Alphaproteobacteria > Rhizobiales > Aestuariivirgaceae > Aestuariivirga. Next base: position 3,049 of record CAVZAJ010000012.1, on the reverse strand, counting down.
CCAAGGATGGCCCATCGGCGGGCATCGCCATGGTGACCGCCATCGTGTCGGTCATGACCGGCATTCCGGTGCGCAAGGACGTTGCCATGACGGGCGAGATTACGCTCCGTGGCCGCGTGCTGCCCATTGGCGGCCTGAAGGAAAAGCTCCTGGCGGCGCTTCGCGGCGGCATCAAGAAGGTGATGATTCCGGAGGAAAACGCCAAGGACCTGGCGGAAATCCCGGACTCGGTGAAAAACGGCATGGAAATCATTCCGGTGGCCATGATGGACGACGTCCTGAAGCAGGCGCTGGTGCGCATGCCCGAGCCCATCGAGTGGGACGAGGTGGCCGAAGAGGCCGCCGCCGCCGCCCGGGCCCTGGCCGAAAGAGCAGCCGAGAGAGCCGGCGAGGGCGCCCGGTCGCACTAGGCCTTTCGAATCACTTTTTTCAAATAATCCGCAGGCGGAGCATCCTTGCTCCGCCTGCTTTTATTTGGCCCCGCCATAACCCGTTGATCTGACTCCCGAATAAATTTTTATCCCCGGAACTCTTGCGAATCCCCGCTGTTTTGTCGTTTCCTCCCTGCACGGCATTTGGTGTGCGGGCTTTCTTCCCCCTTTGGTTCCGGGAGCGCGAAGACATGAACAAGAACGAGTTGATAGCCAAGGTCGCCAAGGAAACACGGCTTACGCGGGGCGAGGCTGGCGAGGCCATAGAGGCCACCATCGAGAACATCATGAGGGCCCTGCGCCAGGGCGACGATGTGCGCCTCATAGGCTTCGGCACCTTCACCGTGACGCGCCGCAAGGCGGGCGAGGCGCGCAACCCGCAGACCGGCAAAGCCATCCGGCTTCCGGCCTCAAAACGGGCGAAATTCAAAGCGGGCAAACTACTTAAGGAGGCAGTTAACGGCTAACATCTGACGGCGTTTCAAAACTATCAGCCCCGTGCGCCCTCAGAATCGCGCGGGGTTTCTTAATGCCCTTGCAAAGCCCAAACCATCTGGCTATTAAGCGCCCACCGGGAGATTAGCTCAGTTGGTAGAGCGCTTCGTTTACACCGAAGATGTCGGGAGTTCGAGTCTCTCATCTCCCACCATTCCTCAGTAAAATTCAATCTGGGCAGAGCTTGTAAGTGCAGCTTCGGGTCTTGAAGTCAAAAAACAATCGTCATTCCGGCGCAATCCGAATTGGGTGGGAGTTCTTCTTTTACGTATTTCGGCCTGCGCCGGAATGACCCCGATGATCTAGCCGCCCTGGATGCCGCGAAGCGCCAGGAGCCGGTCGGCGATGTCCGAGAAGCCGTCGGCGAAGACTTCGATTTGCCGGCGATGTTCCTTTTCCGTGTGGGCTTCCGACCGCGTCAGGCGGGCCTCGAAAACGGCGGCGATCTTGTCGTTGTCGGCGCGGGTGTTTGCCGCAAGCTCCTGAATGCGCCGTGACAGTTCGGTGGCCAGCATTTGATGGTCATGGCCGGTTTTTGCCGAAAGTGAATCAATTTTCTCGTTCAATTCCGTGGTCAGCTTTTCCAGCTGCTTGTCGAACACGAGGAACATCTCCGACAGCATCTGCTGCTGGGCTTCATGGCTCTTCTGAAGCTCGGAATTCATGTGCATGGCCTGGTCCTGAAGCCGGCGCTGCGTGTCATCCGAGGCAACGAACAGCCTTTCACAGCTGCGGGCCAATTCGCCGTAGCGCTGCTCTAGCGATCCAAGGGACTGCTGGGCGCGCGATCGGATTCCTCGAGGATCGCGATCACTTCTTCCATGCGGGCTTCGTGCAGGCGGCGCGTTGGGCCGACCAGCACGCGGCGAATATCGGCCAATGATTTTGCCGGATCGATATCTTCCGAAAGGGCATCCAGAACTTTCTTGCTGAGCACCGATTCGGTGTACTTGGAACCGCCGGGAAGCCGCTCGATTGGCGTGAACCGTGGAGTTTGGTTGGTAGGGGATTTTTAGATGGAGATTTCTGAGGCGTGCATTGCTCGCCCTGAACCGCAGGCTTGGCTGACGTTTCCTCGTCCGTCATCCGAAATGCGTGTTCCGTTGCTTGACCGGAATGTTCGAGGTGTCTTGTCGTCACGCTATTCTCCTTCGGGCTCAATCACTGTCGTAAGCTTGTAGTGTCCGAGAACGCCGCGTAAAACCACCGGAAACCGTAAAGTGGAGGTCGCTGAAGTCTTTCATCTCGCTTTTCTTACTGACAAACTTAAAAATCTGCGGGTAGTCTAAAACTCGTTCAAATAGGGACCTGAAGCTTGTACCGTCACGGTACAATCCAGGTCACAAAAGTCCGAAACCGGGGTCAGAACTGTTTGCACTGCCAAACATGCAAAACCGGGGCCACATACTTTCGCATTCAATATCTGGTTTTCTAAGGTTTAATTCCACTTGTAACGATAGGATGGGTAAAGATTTAACCTTACTTCGTGACCCAAACGGGTAACCAGATTTTGCCGTCAACCCCTCAGGCAAAGAGATTTTCGCCCACCCATGAATGCCATTCCTCCCGACTTGAAAGCGGCGATTGACCGGTATCTCGCCGAAAATGCCGTGGGCTCCCTCGTGGAAAAAACCAGCCGCATGTCCGAACACTACCGGCAGGGCAGGGGTTCCGACAGCGCTTTGGATTTTGGCGCCTACCTCGTCGCGCGGCTTCCCGCCACCTATGCGGCGGTGACATTCTGCCTGGCCGAACTCGCCAGGAGGCGCCCGCAATTTTTGCCCCAAACGCTGCTTGATGTCGGCTCTGGCCCCGGCACTGCCGCTTGGGCGGCAACTTCCGCCTATCCCGGTATTTCGGCTGTCACATTTCTGGACAATAATCTGACTTTCCTGAACTTGGCCGGCAGCCTTGCAACCCAAGGCAGCCATGCCGCGCTGCAGGGGGCAAGGGCGCTGAATGCCGACTTGAGCAATCCGGCCGATGAGGTATCAGCCGATTTGGTTATCGCCGCCTATACCCTGGCTGAATTGCCTCTCGTCCAGGCAAGGCAAACCGCTATTGCCCTGTGGAAGGCCTGTGAAAAACATTACTCGTCATTGAACCGGGCACGCAGCAGGGCT
>CAVZAJ010000011.1:0-11556 GCA_963773295.1 uncultured Alphaproteobacteria bacterium | reverse complement strand
GCATCTCTAGTTTGACGCCTCCGCCTTCTTTTCAAGGTCGCCGGTGACCAGGCCTATCTTGCGGTAGCCCGCCCCGTTGAGCAGGCCCATTACTTCCATGACTGAGCCATAGCTGACATTTGTGTCGGCCCGCACGAATATTTGTTCGTCGTAGCCGTTCTTGGCGATGGCCTGAAGTTTTGGCTGAAGCTCCTCCAGCGGAATTTGGGTTTCCTGCAGGAAAATGGTTTTGTCGGCCTGCACCGTGATGGTGAGAGGCTCGACACTGGTGTTCAGCTGCTTGGCTTCCGTCTTGGGCAATTCAATGGGCACGCCTACCGTCATCAGGGGCGCTGCCACCATGAACACGATCAGCAGAACCAGCATCACGTCGACAAGCGGCGTCACGTTGATCTCGTGCATCACGCCGGCTGACTTGCGCCGCCTGGAATTGCGCCGCGTATATCCGCCTTTAGCTCCGCCTGATGCTGCTGCCATGCCTAAACCCGCTCATCCAGCTGACGCGAAATAATCGCCGAGAATTCATCCGCAAAGTTTTCCAGTCGCATGCCGATACGGCCCGCATCGGCCGAGAACATGTTGTAAAAAATTGTCGCTGGTATGGCGGCCACAAGGCCGATGGCCGTGGCGAACAGGGCCTCCGCGATGCCCGGCGCCACGACCGCGAGGTTGGTGTTCTGTGAATTGGCGATAGCCTGGAACGAGGTCATGATGCCCCAGACCGTTCCGAAAAGGCCGATAAAGGGCGCTGCCGCGCCCGTTGTCGCAAGGAACAGAAGCCGCGCTTCAATCGTGCTCATTTCCTTCTGGATTTGCACATCGACAACTTTTTCAATGCGCTTCTGCACCCCCTGGAAGCCCGCCCGCAATGCCGCATCCTGGCTCCGCTTCCATTCGCGCATCGCCGCCATGAAAATTGCCGAAAGGCCCAGATTGCTGCGCGTTCCAAGGGCGAGATAGAGATCTTCAAGGGATTGGCCCGACCAGAAGCTTTGCTCAAACCGGTCGTTGGCCGAATTCATCCGGCGCACCGCAAAATACTTTTCGATGATAACCGCCCAGCACCACACTGAAGCGAGAGCCAATCCGACCATCACGAGGAATACCGGCCAGCTCGCCTGCATGATCAAATGCCAAAGCGAAATCTGCCCCGGCTGCGCTACCGCACTGACTACGACTGGATCCATGCCACTTCCCACTTCCCCGGAATCCGTCCCTGAACCCCATGCCCCTTGCGGGGGGTGGGTCCTGAAACAGGTTAAATCTGTCGAAACTGCGGCGATTCGCGAGTTTTCGGGAGAATCGGCCGCAAGGCCGCACCTATTATGACGGGCCTCGACCCAAATGACGGTGTTATGGTTAAGTTTCTATTACGTGGCTGATTCAACAAGGGAAACAAACGTTTTCGTCATTTCCGGCGGCAGCCGCTTTGGCTTCCCTTTGCTGTCCACCAGCACAACTGTCACATGCGCCTCAAACAGCTTGTCCCCGGCGTGCTTCACGGTCTGCTTGAGCTCCATCCGCGCCCCGCCAAATTCACTGAAACGCGTTTCCACTTCCAGCAGGTTGTCGATCAGCGCCGGCTTCAGAAAATCACACACCATCCGGCGCACCACAAAACTTGCCGTACCTTTAAGCTCGCTGTGGTGTATCCCCAGCAGCCGTAAACAGTCCGACCGCGCCCGCTCGCAGAATTTCAGATAGTTTGCATGATACACCGCGCCGGAAAAATCCGTGTCCTCGTAATAAACCCGGATGGGCAAGACATGCACCTTTCCCGCGATGCGCCCCGCCAGATCAGGCCAGCGTTCAGTCATTCATGTCATCCAGGGGCAGGATGCCTTGCATGATCTCGGGCCGCTGCGGCGTGGGCATTCCCATGTGCTTGAAGGCATGCGGCGTCAAAAGCCGCCCCCGCGAGGTGCGGTTGAGAAAGCCGATCTGCAGCAGATAGGGCTCGACAATATCCTCAATCGCATCCCTGGCTTCCGAAAGCGAGGCGGCAATCGTATCGATGCCCACCGGCCCGCCGCCGAAATTGACGGCAATGCAGTTCAGGTAGCGATGGTCCAGCGCATCGAGCCCGCGCTTGTCCACATCGAGATTGCCCAGCGCCCGGTCCGCCGAGCCCGCATCGATGCGTGCCTCGCCCGAGACGGAGGCAAAATCACGTACCCGCCGCAGCAGCCGGCCGGCAATGCGCGGCGTGCCGCGCGAACGCTTGGCAATTTCGTGGGCGCCATCCTCGGTGATTGCCACCTTCATCACCCGCGAGCCGCGCTTCACGATATCGAGCAATTCCTCATCCGTGTAAAAATCGAGGCGGATGGGAATGCCAAAACGGTCCCGCAATGGCGTGGTCAACAATCCGGTGCGGGTCGTGGCTCCGATGAGCGTGAACTTCGCCAGATCAATGCGAACCGAACGCGCCGCCGGCCCCTCGCCGATAATGAGATCAAGCTGGTAATCCTCCATGGCGGGATAAAGAATTTCCTCCACCGCCGGATTAAGCCGGTGAATCTCGTCGATGAACAGAATATCCCGGTCTTCGAGGTTGGTGAGCAGCGCCGCAAGATCGCCGGCCTTGGCAATCACCGGGCCGGAGGTGGCGCGAAAATTCACCCCCAGCTCCCGCGCCATGATCTGCGCCAGAGTCGTCTTGCCCAGGCCCGGCGGCCCCGCAAACAGCACATGGTCCAGCGCCTCCGCCCGCGCCTTCGCCGCCTCGATAAACACCCGCAGGTTCTTCTTGACCTTGGTCTGCCCCACAAACTCATTCAACGACTGCGGCCGCACATGGGAATCCAGGCCATCCTCCGGCCTGTCTTCGCGGTCTATGAGGCGCTGGTTCATAGCAGTGCCAATTCCTTCAGCGCCTGCCGGATCAGCTTCTCCGTCGGCTGATCATCGCCGTTTTTGCGCAGAGCTGCGGCAACGGCCGAACCCGCCTGGCTTTGGCCGTAGCCCAAGTTGACAAGCGCCGACACCGCATCCGATGCCGATGTGGGCCGCGGCCCCTCTAGCTCCGCCTGCAATTTGGCAAGCGTTGCATCCGCACCCGTGAAGGCCGGCGCTTTGTCTTTCAGTTCCAGCACAATGCGCTCCGCCAGTTTCTTGCCAACGCCGGGCGCGCGGCCAATCATCGGCTTGTCCTGCAGCGCGATGGCATTGGCAATTTCCGAAGCCGACAGGGTGGACAGAATGGCCAGTGCCACCCGCGTGCCCACCCCCTGCACGGTTTGCAAGAGCCGGAACCATTCCCGCTCCAGCACCGAGGCGAAAGCCCACCAGCCGGATCATGTCCTGGCTCACCAGCATTTCCGTGTGAAGCTCGGCGAATCTCGCCAACCGAAGGCAGCGCCGCAAGCGTCTTGGAAGAGCAGAATACGTGATAGCCCACACCCGACACATCGATGATCAGCCAGTCCGTGCCGAAGCTGTCAATACGGCCTTTGAGTTTCCCGATCATGGATGGGTATCCGGGGCAACGATTTCAAGATCCGGAAAGTATTTGCGATAGCGCCGTGCATCTCGTGTCAACAGCCTATAACCCTTTATGGCGGCGTGGGCCCCGATCAGGAAATCAGGCAGCACCCGTTCGCGTTCTCCACCTTGCTTTCTATATCGCGCGTGACTCAATCCCGCATTGATTGCGGCAGGCCAAGGGAGTTCTTCCTTGGTCAGCCGTAGCGCCGCAAGGTTTCTGTCGAGATTTGTCACAAGTTCAAAATAGCTGGCGGTTTCCGCCAGAATAATCTGGTTGATGACAAGCTGGCCAGCCCCGGCTGCGCTTAAAACCTGTCGCTCCGACCACTGCGACCAGGTATTTTCCTCAAGAATGTCAATTATGATGTTGGAATCAACGAGGCTCGACGTCATCAATCGGTCCCCGGGTCATCTCCATGATTTCATCCGCAGTCAGCCCGCTTGCGAAACCCTCGCGGCGGGCCCTTGCTCCCAACTCTTTCAATTGCCTCACCAGCACTGCGCCGGGACTTTCTTCCAATGGCCTGTCCTCGTTCACCAGCACGATCTTGCCCTCTTCTTCCCGGAATCCCACATCCGTACCGGGCTCAATGCCAAGCCTGTCGCGCACCTCTTTTGGAATGGTTACCTGGCCTTTGGATGTAACGCGCATGGTAATACCTCTAAGGTATTACTTATCTCAAAATCGTGAACAAGTCAAGAACGCGCCAGAATTTTGGCCAGCGTTTGCGCCCCCCGGTGATGCGCATGGCAAATGGCGATGGCCAGCGCGTCGATGGAATCCGCCGAATTCAGCTCCGCCCGCGGCAGCAGCACTTTCACCATGTGCTTAACCTGGTCCTTCTCCGCGTGGCCGGCGCCCACCACGGATTTTTTCACCACATTGGGCGCATATTCGGCAACGCTGATGCCCGCCAGGGCCGGCGCCAGCATGGCCGCTCCCCGCGCCTGCCCCAGCTTCAAGGTGGCACGCGCATCCTTGTTCACGAAGGTTTCCTCGATCGCCGCTTCATCGGGCCCATGGCGCAGCAAAATCTCCGCAAGCTGGGTGTGGATTTGCAGCAGCCGCGTGGCCAGCGGCGCCTCCGCATCGGAATGAACGCTGCCATCGGCCACATAGGAAAGCCGCGTGCCGTCTGCCTCGATTACGCCCCAGCCCGTGTTGCGCAGGCCCGGGTCAATGCCGATGATGCGGACCTTAGGCATCCAGCTTGGCCATCACCTCATCGGGAATATCCGCATTGCTGAAGACATTCTGCACATCGTCGTCTTCATCCAGCGCATCCACCAGCTTCAACAGCGTCTCGGCCTTTTCCTGGTCAAGTGCGGTCAGCGTCTGCGGCTTCCAGACGATCTTCACGCTTTCCGCATCGCCGAGCTTTTTAGCCAGGCTCGCCGAAACCTCGCCGATATTTTCAAACGAACAGGTAATGACATGGCCAGTCTCGTCGCTCACCGCGTCATCGGCCCCCGCATCGATCGCCGCTTCGAGAAGCGCATCGGCGCTGCCCTTGGCCAGCGGATAGGAAATCTCGCCAACCCGCGAGAACATGAAGCTCACCGAGCCGGTCTCCCCCATGTTGCCGCCATACTTGGTGAACAGGGCCCGCACATTGCTGGCCGTGCGGTTGCGGTTATTGGTCAGCGCCTCGACCACGATGGCAACGCCGCCCGGCCCATAGCCCTCATAGCGCATGGCGTCGAAATTCTCGGCATCAACGCCTGAAGCTTTTTTGATCGCCCGCTCGATCGTGTCCCACGGCATGTTTCCGGCCCGCGCGTTCTGCACGGCAAGCCTGAGGCGGGCATTCATGGCCGGGTCCGGAAGGCCTGCCTTTGTCGCAACGGTGATTTCGCGGCCCAGCTTGGCAAAGGCGTTGGAGCGGAGTTTGTCCTGCCTGCCCTTGCGATGCATGATGTTTTTATATTGTGAATGACCCGCCATAAAACCCTCGAGAAACTGTAGTCCGTGAGCGGTATAGCCGTGCCTGCCATGAAGATTCAAGCCACCCCGGTTTCGTTTACCCGCCGTTAACGGGCATAAGTCAACTTGGGCATCTCAGTTGGTGGAGTGTGAGTTAATGACAATCAAGTCGCGTATGGTCGAAGAGTTTTCGTTCACGAGTGAAGATAGCCTTGCCGGCGCCTGTTCCAGCGCCCTTCGAAAGGTCCGCAACTTGGCAGATACCGCCCCCATCGGCCGTCTCTTCGCATCCATTTCAACCCTCACGGACATGTCAAACCAGATCGGCCAGTCGCTTGCCGCCGACGATCTTCCCGGTGCCGCAAATCTCATGAAGGCCTACGCGAAGCCGACAACCCTGGCGGAAACCGCAACCCCCTTGCCGATGCATTTCAAGCGCCGCGCCTAAGCTTTAATTCCGCGCAGCCGCTCGCCCCGGCGGCGCAGCAGTTCTACTGTCACCAGCATGACCGTTGAGAATACGATCAGCACGCTTGCCGCGGCGGTAATCGTCGGGCTGATCTGTTCACGGATGCCGGCAAACATCTGGCGCGGCAGGGTGCGCTGTTCCGGCCCGCCGATGAACAGGATCACGATCACCTCGTCGAACGACGTGACGAACGCAAAAAGCGCTCCTGAAATAACCCCGGGCAGAATGAGCGGCAGCACCACTTTGAAAAACACTGTATGCGGCGCCCCGCCAAGCGATGCTCCTGCCCGCATCAATGTACGGTCAAAGCTCATCAGTGTGGCTGTCACGGTGATGACCACAAAGGGCGTGGCCAGCGCCGTGTGCGCCAGAATGATGCCGACGAGCGTGCCATTCAGGTTCGTATAGGCATAAAAGAAAAACAGCCCGATTGCCGAAATGATCACCGGAACAATCATCGGCGAAATCAGCACCGCCATGATTGCGGCCCGGCCCGGAATATTGGAGCGCGAAAGCCCAAGGGCGGCCAGCGTTCCAAGGCAGGTTGCGAGAACCGTTGTGGCAAAGGCCACGAACAGCGAAAGCTTCAATGCCCCAGTCCACCGCGGATCTGTAAAAAAGCCATCGACTCCCCCCGTGTACCAGCGCGTCGAAAAGCCCGGCATCGGATAGCTGAAGAACGACTCGGAATTGAATGACAGCGGCATGATGGCCAGGATTGGCGCAATCAGGAACAGCAGCACCAGGCCCACGAAAATCCGCAGGCCGTAATAGGAAACCTTTTCGGAAGTTGTCATATAAGGAGGCAGTGCCATCGCGTTCTAGCCCAGCTTCATTTTGTCGATGCCGATAATCCGGTTGTAGACATAGTAGAGAATGAGTGTGGCGGTCAGCAGCACGAAGCCAAGGGCTGAGGATTTGCCCCAGTTGCCTTCGCTGTTCATCGCCGTGTCGATGAAGCCGGCAATCATGTTGTCCGAGCCGCCGCCAACCAGCGCTGGCGTAATGAAATAGCCGAGGCTTAGAATGAAGGTGAGCAGGCATCCTGCCGCCACCCCCGGCATGGTCTGCGGCACATAGACGGTGCGGAAGGCATGGAATGGCGTGGCCCCCAATGATTTTGCCGCGCGCATGTAGGTGGGCGAAATGGTTTTCATCACGCTGTAAATGGGCAGCAGCGTAAATGGCAGCTGGATATGGGTCATGGCCAGCACGGTGGCAAAGCGCGTCTTGAACAGTTGCGGTTCGCCGGACATCAGACCGAGCATGTTCGCAGCCCAGGTTATGCCGCTGATATGCAGGAACTGCGCCATGGCGCCGCCGTCTTGCAGCAGAATGGTCCACGCCGTGGTGCGCACCAGAAGCGACGTCCAGAACGGCAGCAGCACGAAAATCATCAGAATGCTGGCGGTTCGCTGCGGCAGGGTAGCCAGCATGAAGGCAACCGGATAGCCGAGAATAAGCGTGCACAAGGTCACCAGCAGGCTGATGCCGAGCGTTCGGCCCAGCACCTGCAGGTAAATCCGCCGGTTTTCAGGCGTGCGTTCGATGCCGCCATCCACGCTTTGCCTCAGGTCCAGCGCACTCAGCAGGTAATAGGGCGTGAAGGCGCTGCCCGCCCGCTTCACCACGGCCCAGGTGCCCACATCTTTCCAAACCGGATCGGCGGCCGTCACGGCTTCCATCCACGGCCCCGTTACAATCTTGTCGAGCTTGCGCGCGGTGATCGTCACCTTGGACTTGAGGGTGGGAACTTCGTAGTTCAGGCGCTTGCCGACCAGCGCCACGGTTTTTGCCTTGCTGGCGGTCTTGAGGTCCGCCGCAAAAGCCGCAAACACCTCTTCACTCGGAAGCGCCTTGCCGTCCCACTGGCGCAGCAGTTCGGTAGTTTGCGGCAGGTTGTTGACGATATCCGGATCATAGAAGGCATTCTTCAGCATGACCGAGATGGGAATCAGGAAGGAAATGACGATGAACAGGAAGAGCGGCGCAATCAGCATGAAGGCCCGCATCACTTCGCGGCGCTCCGCCTGGCGCAATTTAACTTTCAAAGGCGTACCGTCCGCCGTACGCATCACGTCATCAGTCATCGCCAATGCCCCATCACCGCAAAGGAATCGGGGCGGAAGTTGCCTTCCGCCCCGGATGAGTTACTGCGCGATCCAGGCGTTGAAACGCTCTTTCAACTCGTCGCCATGGTCGGCCCAGAACTGCGTGTCGAGATTCCACGCCGTTTTCAGATTGTCGGGCGCAGTCGGCAGGTTCGGCAGCGTCTTCGGCTCGACGTTTGGAATGGCGTCAGCATTGGCAGGGCCGTAAGCGATGTACTTGGTCTGCTCGGCCTGAGGCTGTGCACCCGATGCGTAAGCGACGAAGCGATAGGCTTCTTCGATCTTCGGTGTGCCCTTGGTGATTGCCCACAAATCCCAGTCCAGCGCCTGATGATCCCACACGATCTTGAACGGCTTGCCGTCAACATCGATGGGCTTTTGCAAGCGGCCGTTCCAGGCGGAGGTCATGACAACCTGGCCGTCGGCCAAAAGCTGCGGAGCCTGGGCCCCGGCTTCCCACCAGACGATTTCGCTCTTGATCGTGTCGAGCTTCTTGAAGGCGCGGTCCACGCCTTCCGGTGTTGCCAAGGTCTTGTAAACGTCAGCCGCAGGCACGCCATCGGCAATCAGCGCCCATTCAAGGTTGACGGTCGGATTCTTCTGCAGGCCACGCTTGCCGGGGAACTTGGCAAGGTCGAACAGATCGTTGATCGAGGTCGGGCCTTCGGCCAGCTTCGAGGTGTCGTAGCCGAACACGGTGCCGAACACGATGGTTGGAACCGAGCATTCCGAAACATCAGCTCCGAGGAACTTGGCTTTGTCGAGGCCGAGCTTGGCCCAATCGATGGTCTCGAGAGCGCCTTCGGCACAGCCCTGAAGCGCTGTTGCCGAGTCGACGTCAATCACGTCCCAGGTGATGGCATTGGCTTCAACCATCGCCTTGATTTTGGCCACCTCGCCGTTGTACTCGGCTTCGGTCACCTTGTTGCCCGCAGCATTATAGGGCTCATAATAGGCCTTGCGCTGGCTGTCCTGGTAGGCGCCGCCCCAGGATGTGATCGTAAGCTCATCAGCAGCCCGGGCGGTTGCCGCAAAGGCTGTTCCAGTGAGCAGCGCTGCGCCGAATAGAATTGAAAGTTTCTTCATTTAACTCCTCCAAAAGTGCCGGACTTCCGGCTGAAATAGCGTTATGGAGAAGAAATCCAACGGGCTTTGGCGGCCCAGCACGAGTACTGGCCTTCCCACCACAGCAAGCTAAGACGTCCTCCCCTTGATCACGACCCCGCCGACCTTTTGAGTGCCGCCGCAACCCTGTGGGCGGCACTGGCTTCAGTTCTTATTTCGAGGCGCTGGGAAATATACTAAGCATGGCTGGGGGAAAGGTCACTAGAGTTTTTTTATGCCCGAGGCAGAATTATTGTCATACCTGCGGCGTTTTACCAGAAAGCCACCTCGGCCTGCGACAGTCTGCCTCCCAGGCGAAGGGGCGAAATCCGGGTGGCAAGGCCGGTCCGGTCATCGGTCTCGACTGCAACGCCGCACACCGTGGCCGGCCCCTCGGCCGGCTTGAACTTCTCCACCGGAAGCTTGCGCAGGAAGCGGTTCAGGGGTTCTGCCTTGTCCATGCCGATCACCGAGTCATAGTCGCCGCACATGCCGGCATCGGTCAGGTAGCCGGTGCCGCCGGGCAGGATCTGGTGGTCCGCCGTGGGCACATGGGTGTGGGTGCCGACCAGCAGGCTGGCCCGCCCATCCACATAATGCCCCATCGCCATTTTCTCGGAACTGGCTTCGGCGTGGAAATCAATCACGATGGCATCGCAATCCCGGCCAAGCTGACATTGGTCGAGTTCATGCCCCACCGCCGGAAAGGGATCGTCCAGCATCGGCTCGATCATCACCCGGCCCATGGCATTCATCACCAGCACCCGCTGCCCCTTGGCCGTTTCCACCATGCAGGTGCCCCGCCCGGGGCAGCCGGCGGGCCAGTTCAAAGGCCGGATAAGATGGGGCTCACGCGCGATGAAAACCAGCGTTTCGCGCTGGTCAAAGGCATGGTTGCCAAGGGTCACGACGTCGGCCCCGCACGCCAGAAGTTTCTGGTGAATCTCGAGGCTGATGCCAAAGCCATGGGCGGCGTTCTCGCCATTCACCACGACAATGTCGGGCGTGTAACGCTCGCGCAGAAGCGGCAGCTCGCGGGCGACCGCCTCGCGCCCCGTTTTGCCCACCACGTCGCCCAGGAAGATCAGCCGCATTTGAAGGTCTCTTTTTCCGTCATGATCCAATCCAGGCGCTGGTCGAACGCGTCGCGCGGAACCGCATCCACCTCCTGGCCAGCATAGGCAATGCCAATGGCCGTCACGCTCTTGAGGGCCCGCAGCTTTGCGAGGGTGCGGTCATAAAATCCCCCGCCATATCCCAGGCGAAATCCCTGGCGGTCAAAGGCCAGCAGGGGCACAAGCAAAACGGCCGGCAAAACTTCGGGAGCCTCGGCGGGCGGAACCTTGATATTCCAGCGGCCCACCACCAATGCATCTCCGGGCGCCCACTGCCGGAACACCAGCGGCGTGTTTTTCGCGATCACGACGGGCAAGGCAGTGGTCCAGCCGTCCGCGACCAGCCTATCGAACAGTTCGAATGTGGAAATTTCCGTGTCAAAGGAATGAAACGCCGAAATGACCGCGGTCTCTGCATTTCTGGCAATCGGAAGCCCGCGCCCCGCCAATGCCGCGCCAGCGCCGCGCTTTGCCGCCTCATGCACATTTAATCTGGTGAGCGTCGCCTCGCTTCGCGCCAGGCGTTTCATTTCGGCAAGACTCAACGCAGCACTTCTTTCTAAATCAAGCGGCGAGCCACCATAGGCCGTGGGAACTGACGATCCCTGGTCCCTACTCACGTAGGTGGGTGCCGTTTAAGCCAGACCACGGTCCAGCCCAGGGACAGCTCCCTAAAGATCGATTATAGGCCCTGGGAAAAATGTTCCTCACAAACCGGGCAGCCCGCCACCGCCGTATGTAGGCCTTCGCGGCGGGAAAATCCAGTGCATCAACGAAAACGCGCCCAGCGATTAAGCTGGACGCGCAAATATCACTAATGGACGATTAAACCGTCCGGCGTGAAATTACTGAGCCACGGTGACCGCAGTCGCAGCCTTGCTCGTGTCGTCGAAGGTGACCTGGACCTTGGCACCGGCAGCAATTTTGTCAGCCGCTACGCCTTCAGCCAGGACATAGGCCGAACCGTCTTCCAAAGTAACGGTCTTGGTGGCTGGGTCAAAGGCCTTAACCGTGCCTTCAATCTGGCCGGCATAGGCGGTTGCCACCATGGCCGAAGATGCGATCAGCAATGCAACAAACTTCTTCATTTCACTATTCCTTCGTTTTGATGCCCATCCGCCGACGACGGGCAGTTTCAATTCCCGGTGGATCGATCCAATCCGGCGTCCCACGCAAAACACGTCCGGACGCTCTTTACGTAGGGACGGCCGGCACGCCAAAACAGTTAAGAAAGTTTAATTTTTAGGGCGCATTTTGGCCCAAAAGAAACCTTGCTTCGCCACGGTTGGCCCACCCCACGAATGTTGCCCGCGTTGACCGCGGGCATGGTGAAAAACTGCTGGCTTC
>CAVZAJ010000010.1:0-13854 GCA_963773295.1 uncultured Alphaproteobacteria bacterium | reverse complement strand
AAGCCCGGCTTGTCCCGGTTTGTGACATAGAGCATGTGCGGGCCAAAATCCGCCTCAAGCTCAATGCCCTTGATCTGGATGATGCGCGGCTTGCCATCGGAGAACACGGTTCCCGCCACCGAACGCTCCAGGTTTTCGGTACTCACCGTAAGCCGGATATAGGTTTCATAGGCGCCCCGCTGGCTCTGGCGCACCTCGTCCACCTTCATGCCGCGCTCGCGCGCCACAATGGGAGCGGACACCATATTCACCGTGCCAAGCATGGGCTGCAGCACCCCCGCCAGCGCCGCGGAAGTCAGCGCCCGCGTATTCATTTCACCCACATCACCGGCATATTCAATCACCACGCTGGTGATCGGCCCATCGGTCAATTGCCCGGCAAAGCTGCCAAGCTTTTCCGCCAGAACCACGAAGGGCTTCAGACGCGGCGCTTCGTCGGCGGAAATGGACGGCATGTTGAGCGCATTGGTAACCGCCCCGGAAATCAGATAGTCCGCCATCTGCTCGGCCACCTGAAGGGCCACATTTTCCTGCGCCTCTCCCGTCGAGGCCCCGAGATGCGGCGTCACAACGACATTTTCATGGCCGAACAGTTTGTGCGCGATCGGCAGGCTCCGTTTCAAAAACATCCAGCGCCGCTCCCGCCACTTTGCCGGATTCAATCGCGTCATAAAGCGCATCCTCGACAACCAGGCCGCCGCGGGCGCAATTGATGATGCGAACGCCCTTCTTGCATTTCGCCAGCGCCGCCGCATCAATGATATGGCGCGTCTTGTCGGTGAGCGGCGTATGCAGCGTGATGAAATCCGAACGCTTGAAAATATCGTCAAGCTCCACCTTCTCCACCCCGATGGCAATGGCGCGCTCCGGCGACAGGAAGGGATCAAAGGCAATCACCTTCATCTTCAGGCCAATGGCCCGGTCCGCCACGATGGAGCCGATATTGCCGCAGCCGATAATGCCGAGCGTCTTGTTGAAAAGCTCAACCCCCATGAAGCGGTTCTTCTCCCACTTGCCCGCATGGGTCGAGGCATTGGCCTCGGGGATCTGCCGCGCCAGCGCCATCATCATGGAGAGCGCATGTTCCGCCGTGGTGACCGCGTTTCCGAAGGGCGTGTTCATCACCACGATGCCGCGCGCCGAAGCCGCCGGAATATCCACATTGTCCACGCCGATGCCCGCCCGCCCGATCACTTTCAAATTCTTGGCGGCTTCCAGAATCTTCGGCGTGACTTTCGTGGCCGAGCGGATGGCAAGCCCGTCATAAAGCGGAATGGCCGCCAGCAGCGCATCCTTGTCCTTGCCCAAATCCGGCATGTAATCGACGTCGATGCCGCGGTCCCTGAAAATCTGAACCGCGGTTTCAGACAGCTTGTCGGAAACGAGAACCCGTGGAGCCATGTGACTTCTCCTGAAAAAATGAATTATGCCGTGGCCGTTGCGTAGGCCCAGTCGAGCCAGGGCAAGAGCGCCTTGAGATCGGAGGTTTCAACCGTGGCCCCGCACCAGATGCGAAGGCCCGGCGGCGCGTCCCGGTAGCCGCCGATGTCATAGGCAACGCCTTCCGCCTCCAGCAGCTTCGCCATTTTCTTTGGCACCGCTTCATCGCCCGCCAGCGAAAAGCACACCGATGTATTGGACTGCGTCTCGGGCCGCTTGGAGAGGTTCTTCGCAAACGGCGAAGCTGTAATCCAGCCGTCAAGCACCGCCGCATTGGCATCGGCCCTTGCCCGCAGGGCTTTCAGGCCACCAAGGCCCTTCGCCCATTTCAGCGCCACCAGATAATCTTCAACGCAGAGCATGGACGGCGTGTTGATGGTCTCGCCTTCAAAAATTCCGGCATTCAATTTCCCGCCCGAGGTCATGCGGAAGATTTTTGGCAGGGGCCATGGCGGCACATAGGTCTCAAGCCGCTCCACCGCGCGGGGGCTCAGGATGATAACCCCATGGGCCCCCTCCCCGCCCAGAACCTTCTGCCAGGAAAATGTCACCACATCGAGCTTGGAAAAATCCATGATCCTGCGCGAAGGCGGCCGACGTCGCATCGCAAATCGTCAGCCCCTGCCGGTCCGCCGGAATCCACTCTGCATCGGGAACCCGCACCCCGGATGTCGTGCCGTTCCAGGTGAAAACCACATCATTGGAGAAATTGACCTTGTCCAGATCTGGCAGTTCGCCATAGGGCGCCAGATGCTTGGTCACGTCCTTGAGCTTCAACTGCTTGAGCACATCGCTCACCCAGCCTTCGCCAAAGCTTTCCCAGGCCAGAATATCGACGCCGCGCGCCCCCAGCAGCGACCACAGCGCCATTTCAACCGCCCCCGTGTCCGAGGCCGGCACAATGCCAATGCGATGCGCCGCCGGAACCTCAAGCACCTCACGGGTGAGCGTGACGGCTTCCTTGAGGCGCGCCTTGCCTTCGCTGGAGCGGTGCGAACGGCCTACTGATGCGGTTTTGAGGAGGTCCGGTGTCCAGCCCGGAATCTTGGCGCAGGGGCCGGACGAAAATTGCGGGTTTGCCGGCCGCAAAGCCGGTTTAGCTGTCGTCATGTTTGTTCTCCATCCTTGCAGATGGACTGACCCTCGTTGGGGAGGGTTAGCCCGGCACGCTTATGCGGCAGCAATGCCTGGAGGTCAACTGCGGCTCTTTTACAAAAGAAAACGGCGGCAGATTGCTCTGCCGCCGCTTGCTGTAGTGATCACGCGCGATTGCGGATCAGAAGTTGAAGCGTACGCCTGCGGAAACCACGTGCTCCTGCGGATCCGAGCCCGAAATCATGATATCGCGGAATTTATAGCCGACATCGAGGTCGATATTGTCGGTGAGGCCCATGGAAACACCGGCGGCGAGGCCATAGGCAATGCCGCTGTCGTTGCCCGGCGCATCATCCACCCAGCCATAGCCAAGCCCGGCGCCGACGTAGGGGGTGAAGGCCGAATCATTGGCCCAGTCAAAATAGAGATTGCCCAAAACCGTCGTGGTGCTCATGTCGGCGCCGGGAGCAACATCATAGTCGCCGGCCCAGTCCGCCGTCACGTCGGCGCGCAAATTTTCGTTGAACTGATAGCCCACGCCGCCACTCAGGTTAAGCGCGCTGTCATCATCGCCGCCGCTCCACTCCAGGAACGACCAGCCGAGATCGCCACGAAGATAAAAACTCGTCACATCGTTCTCTTCCGCCACTGGAGCCGGATCGACATCAGCCGCGTGAGCGGCCGCCGCAAACGGCAACACCGCAAAACTGGCCAAAAGAATGATCTTGAATACCTTCATCGAAAAATCCTCCAAATGTCTTCGTCCGATGATGAAAGCTAGAGGTTACAGATGGCTCAACACGGGCATCAATGAGGCCATATCATGACTCGTCCGATGATGAAAGCTAGAGGTTACAGATGGCTCAACACGGGCATCAATGAGGCCATATCGTGACAGTTCGCTGACTGTTGCCCTGAAAGCACAGTTAATTGTTAGAATTTGAGACAATCCGTAGACGGATTACCAACCATGAACTTTTTGTAATGTTTGTGTCAGGCGGCGGCTTTGGAAATAACCCCGCAGAGTTCGTCGACCACCGCATTCACCAGCCGCGCATCGTCGCCTTCCGCCATCACGCGGATCAGCGGCTCCGTGCCCGAAGGGCGGATGACCAGGCGTCCCGCGTTGCCAAGCCGCGAGGTGGCTTCCGCAATCGCCGTCTTCACCTGGGCATCGTCCAGGGGCTTGCCGCTCTTGAATTTCACGTTCTTCAAAACCTGCGGCACCGGCTCGAACATTTTGCAGACTTCGCTCACCGGCTTTCCCGCCCGTTTGACTTCCGCCAGCACCTGAAGCGCCGCCAGCAGGCCATCGCCCGTCGTCGAAAAATCCGACAGGATGATATGGCCCGATTGCTCGCCGCCCACATTGAAGCCATGGGCCCGCATATGCTCAACCACATAGCGGTCGCCAACCTTGGTGCGCGCCAATGACAGGCCTTGCTTGCCGAGGAACCGCTCAAGCCCCAGATTGGACATGACCGTGGCGACAAGCCCGCCGCCCTGCAGCTGCCCCCGCTCATGCAGGGATTTCGTCACCAGCGCCATCAACTGGTCGCCGTCGATGACCTGGCCCTGCTCGTCGGAAATCATCACCCGGTCCGCATCGCCATCAAGGGCAATGCCAATGTCGGCGCGCGTCTCGCGCACCTTTTCGCACATGACCTGCGGCGCGGTTGAGCCGCATTTCTCGTTGATGTTGAAGCCGTTGGGCGCATCGCCGATGCGGATGATTTCCGCACCCAGTTCCCACAGGGCCGTGGGCGCCGTCTTGTAGCTGGCGCCGTTGGCCGTATCGATCACGATGCGCAAGCCATCAAGGTTTGAGTCACGCGGATAGGTGCGCTTGGCAAATTCAATATAGCGGGCGCCGCATCTTCAATGCGCGTTGCCCGGCCAATCTCATCGGAATTGGCCACCGGCATGGCTTCGGGGCTTTCCACCATGGCCTCGATCTTGAGTTCCTGCTCATCCGACAGCTTGTAGCCATCGGGGCCAAAAATCTTGATGCCGTTGTCAAAGTAGGGATTATGCGAAGCCGAAATCATCACGCCGAGGTCGGCGCGCATCGAGCGCGTCAGCATGGCAACGGCAGGCGTAGGCACCGGGCCCAGCAGGAACACATCCATGCCCGCTGCCAGAAGTCCGGCGGTCAGGGCCTGCTCGATCATGTAGCCGGAAAGGCGCGTATCCTTGCCGATCACCACGCGGTGCCGGTGGCTGCCGCGGCGATAAAGGTTTCCGGCGGCCATGCCGATTTTCAAAACCATGTCGGCGGTCATGGCGCCGCTGTTGGCCTTGCCGCGCACCCCGTCGGTTCCGAAATATTTCCTGCTCATGGCCTGTTCCCTTCAGCGGGCTATCTATAGGCAACGAAAGTTAAAATTCACTGGACCTTGGGTCCATCGCAGCGCCCGCCACCGCCAGCGCCTCAACTGTTGCCTTCACATCATGCACGCGCAGAATATGGACTCCATTCAGGGCCGCCTGTACCGCCCCGCCAACCGAACCATGAACCCGGTTTCCGGCATTCTTTTCGCCCGTCAGCGCTCCTATAAAGCCCTTGCGCGAAAGCCCCACAAGCACCGCCACGCCAAGGCCATGAAACAGGGTTAACTGATTGAGCAGTTCAAGATTGTGGCGAAACGTCTTGCCAAAGCCAATGCCGGGATCAATGGCAATATGCGAACGCGGAATTCCGGCCTGAACGCAGGCCAGGACCCGTTGCTCAAGCTGGTCATAAACATCGAGCGCCACATCATCATAATCGGGATTAAGCTGCATGGTGCGGGGGTCGCCCTGGGCATGCATCAGCACCACCGGAACCTTGAGTTCGGCCACCGTGCGAAGGCTGTCCGGGATCATGCTGCAAGGCCGAAACGTCATTGATGATGGCAGCGCCGGCCTTCACCGCCTGCGCGCATCACGACGGATTTTCGCGTGTCGATCGAAACCACATGGCCCGCCTCGCTCAGGCGTTTCACCGCCGGAATAACCCGCGACAATTCTTCATCCACCGGCACCGCATCCGAGCCGGGCCGCGTTGATTCACCGCCAATGTCCAGGATGTGAGCCCCTTCCGCCGCAATCGCCAGCCCATGAGCAGAGCCGGCATCGGAAGTGCTGTGCTGCCCGCCATCGGAAAAGCTGTCTGGCGTCACATTGACAATGCCCATGATCACTGGGAGCTTCCATTGTCAGCCCGGCAAAATCGCCGCGCGGCACCTCAATGGCCTGCAAGGCTTCTGTATACGGAATGATTTCCCGGCTTATGGATTTGCCGTCGCGCTTGATGCGCTCAACCAGCGTGAAGCCAATGACCCCGCTTCCCCCCAAACGCCCGGCCCGATGCGAAGCAATGAGCTGCTCGGCATCGGAACCATAGCAAAGGCCAAGGGGTCGATAGTAGGTCTTGGTCATCTAAGACTGGGGCTGCGGTTCCAAATCTTCCGAACCGCTGCTTCCGCGCTTGGCGCCGGCCCGCGGAACTGACGAGGATGGTTTCCTGGTTGCCTTCTTCTTGCGCTTCATCATCGTCACGGTTGATCGTGCCGCCGGCCAGGATCTTCTTCACTTCCTCGCCGGAAAGCGTTTCCAGTTCCAGCAGCGCCTTGGCAACCGCATGGAGGTCGGCCCGGCGCTTGGTGAGAATTTTCTTGGCCGTTGCTTCACCGGCCTGAATCAGATCGCGCACCGCTTCGTCAATGAGCTTTGCCGTCTGGTCAGACAGGTTCTTGGTCTGCGTCACGGAATGGCCGAGGAACACTTCCTGTTCATTGCCATTGTAGCGCACCCGGCCGAGCTTGTCGGACATGCCCCATTCCGTCACCATGGCGCGCGCCAGTTGCGTGGCCATCTGGATGTCGCCGGTGGCGCCATTTGTCACGTTCTTTTCGCCGCCGAGAATAAGCTCCGCTTCGCGGCCGCCGAAGAGCACGGCCATGCGCGCCTCGCACCATTCGCGGGTGCGGCTGTGCCGGTCGCCTTCCGGCAGGTTCATGGTCACGCCCAAAGCGCGGCCGCGCGGAATGATCGTCACCTTGTGCAGGGGATCATAGGGAACCGCCAGGCCCACGATGGCGTGGCCCGCTTCATGATAGGCTGTGTTGCGGCGCTCTTCCTCGCTCATCACCAGCGAGCGGCGCTCCGCTCCCATCATCACCTTGTCCTTGGCGTATTCAAATTCAGCCTGCGTCACCACGCGCTTGTTGCGCCGCGCCGCCAGAAGCGCTGCTTCATTGACAAGATTGGCAAGGTCCGCGCCGGAAAATCCCGGCGTGCCGCGGGCGATGACTTTCGCGTCGATATCCGGCGCCAGCGGCACATTCTTCATGTGCACTTTGAGAATTTGCTCGCGGCCCTGGACATCAGGATTGGAAACAACGATCTGCCGGTCAAAACGGCCCGGGCGCAGAAGCGCCGGATCGAGCACGTCGGGCCGGTTTGTTGCGGCCACGAGGATCACGCCTTCATTGGCTTCAAAGCCGTCCATCTCCACCAGCAACTGGTTGAGCGTCTGCTCGCGTTCGTCATTGCCGCCGCCAAGGCCCGCGCCGCGGTGCCGGCCAACAGCGTCGATTTCGTCGATGAAGATGATGCACGGCGCGTTCTTCTTGGCCTGCTCGAACATGTCGCGCACCCGGCTGGCGCCTACGCCCACGAACATTTCAACAAAGTCGGAGCCGGAAATGGTGAAGAACGGCACATTGGCTTCGCCGGCAATGGCGCGCGCCAGCAAGGTCTTGCCCGTGCCCGGAGGTCCGACCAGAAGCGCACCCTTTGGAATCTTGCCGCCGAGGCGCTGGAATTTGTGCGGGTCCTTGAGGAAGTCAACGATTTCCACAAGATCTTCCTTGGCCTCGTCGACGCCGGCCACGTCATCAAAGGTCACGCGGCCCTGCTTTTCGGTCAAGAGCTTCGCCTTGGACTTGCCAAAGCCCATGGCCTTGCCGGACCCCGATTGCATTTGCCGGATGAAAAACACCCAGACGCCGACGAGCAGCAGCATCGGCAGCCAATAGATCAGCGCATTGCTGAGAAGTGAATCGGTCTGTTGCGGGCGGAAGCTGACTTCAACGCCCTTCTGCCGCATGCTTTTCAAATCTTCTTCGGTGAAGATGCCGTAGGCTTGGACCGATTTGCCGTCCGTCAGCTTGCCGGAAATCGATTCCCCTGAATAGGTCACCGATTTGATTTCGCCGGAGTTCACCCGGTCGAAAAACTGCGAATAGCTGATTTCCTGTGTGGCCGCTCCGCCTACCTGGCCCTGAAACAGGCTGAACAGGGCAAACAGCAGGAGTGCTATGACGATCCAGACGGCAAAATTACGGAACTGATACAATTAACCCTCAAATCTCCCGTGCTGGCCGTTTTGGCCGCCCGGGCAATCAACCCAAACCTGGAGTGTAACATAGGATGGCATTAACCCAATTCCAAGCATCGAACTATCGTAAACGGCGTATAAATTTAGCTGAAACCCCCGGCCCCGCCGCCAAATGGGGAATGATCATGCCGCCATCGCCCAACAGCACCGCAGGCAGGCTTTGCTGCACAAAGCTCGGAATGTTCCGCCCGCCGCGCCACCCCCGGTAAGCGTCCAACCGGAACAACCTGCGCTTGGGGCGGCGCCTGGATCAAAAACCGCCCATCCCACAGGATTTCCCCCGCCTCAGGCACAACCGCTGGATCAGACGAAATCCGCGCCCATTCACGTCCGATCAGAACGCTCGACTGGCGGCAGGCAAGCATCGCGCCGCCCAGGGTCCGCCGCGAAATCCCATGCCCCATGATCCACTTCGCCAGATAATCGAGCTCGCCGGGTTCGGCCCGGTTGCCCGCCCCGTAAATCAGAAGCAATTGCTGCAGCACCCGCCGCTGCAGGACGGGATCGAGCTCATAAAATCCGGATCGCGGGATGGCGCCAAAACCTTCGGGGTAGGAGGTGAGTTGGCCGCTGATCCACTGTTCGGTGTCAGCTGCAAGCGCGCGGGCCACGCGCCCCGCCTTTGCGGCAATGTCCGCCAGTTCGACTTTCCGGCCCTCTTCGGCCAACGTTTCGCGCACCCGCACGCGCTCAAACCGCCTGTCCGAATTGCTTGGATCATCAATCCACGGCTGTCCAAGACCCGTGAGATAGGCGCGCAAATCAGCGCGGCTTTGTCCCAGCAAGGGCCGGAACACCTTTACCCCGTCCCAAACCGCAGTTTCCCAAATCCCCGCCAGGCTTTCCGCCGTATTGGTTCTCTGCTGCCGCATTAAAACCGTTTCCGCCTGGTCGTCCAGAGTATGGCCCGTAAGCAAAACCGCAACATCACTGGCCTTGCACCAGTTGCTCAGCAGATCATAGCGGGCCGCCCTCGCCTTGGCCTGCAATCCCGTCGTCGGTTTCGTGCCTTCCCAGCGCAACGTGTGATGCTCAAGATCCAGAAGCGCGCACCATTCGGCGACCGTGACGGCCTCTGCCGCTGCCTCGGGGCGCAAGCCATGATCAACCGTCAGAACTGAAATCTTGATGCGGTGATGGGACCACTGCGCAACCAGCCGCAGCAGGGCCATGGAGTCAGAGCCGCCCGAAACCGCCACGGCAATGTGGCGCTCATCCCGAAGTGCCGCGAACAGTTTTTCGCAATCCTGCCTGGTGAAGCGGGGAAGCTCTGCCTCAGCAGCCCGCACGCTTGGATTCCGCCTGGGCCCGCTTCTTGGCGTCAACCGCATTGGGGAACTCGCCGCCAATGGCGCCGAATGCCGCGCAGGCCTGCTGCGTCTGCCCAAGCTTGTTCAGCGAAATGCCAAGTTTCAGCAAGCTGTCGGGCGCCCGCCTGCTTTTCGGATAGCCCTTATAGCCCTGCAGGAAATTCTGCGCGGCTTGGCGGAAATCGCCCTGCGCATAATAGGTTTCACCCAGCCAATACTGGGCGCTGCCGGCCAGGCTGTGCTCGGGATACTTGCTCACAAAGCTGCTGAAGCCCGATTCCGCGTCACCGAACTGGCGGCGCAACAGGCTTTCGTTGGAGCGCTCATAAAGCGCTTCGGGAGATTCCGGTGCCAGCGAAACGGTTTCTATGGCGTCGGGATTAACATTGCCCGCACCTTGCTCAACCGGCTGGTCCTCGCCGCCGCCCGGGGGCACCAGAACTTGGCCCTGGAAGCCGCCGTCATCCGGAGCAGCTGCCGAAGTTTCTCCCGGCATGGTCCCCAAAATCTTGGGGCCGGGCGCTTTCAGAACCGCAACCTGCTGCTCCACACCGTCCGCGCCGATAATCGTGGTGGTCGTTTGCTGGTTATCGGCAGGAGCCGCGCCAATCTGCTCAACGCCCTGCTCCGCCACAACGGGCTGTTCCTCCACCACCGGTTGCTGGGCAACCTTCTTCAATTTCGGTGGTTCTTCCGCCGCACCCGTCTTGATCCCGTTCTTCAACTGGCCCTGGAGCTGTTTCATCGAAAAGGTGAGCTCTTCAACCTGCCCCACCAGCAGGCGCATCTGCTCTTCCATCTGGTTGAGTTGCGAGGTGAGTTCTTCCGCCGTTTGGGCCTGGGCCGGCGAAAACAGCGCGGTTCCCAGCAGCAAAGCGGCAATGAACGAGGTTTTGAGGGTGTTTGACATGTTTCTAACCACTGCAATAGCAATTGGACATAACGCTATTCTAGGCTGCAACTTGGCCTGAATTGGGGTGAAAATGAGGCTGTGCTGTCACCAGGTCTGGAAAGTCCCACACTGTTGCCGGACTGCCACAGCCCGCGTCTTAGGAGGCCCCGCCGGTGATGACGGTTACGGCCCGGCGGTTCTGCGTCCAGCATTGTTCCGCGTCACACAGCGCCGCAGGGCGTTCCTTGCCATAGGCGATGGAGGAGATGCGCTTGGGATTTACCCCCTGGGCTATTAGGAATTCGCGGGTTGCGGTGGCCCGGCGGGCGGAAAGCGCGATGTTGTATTCGCGGGTGCCGCGTTCGTCCGAATGGCCCTCGACTTGAACTACCACATTGGAATACTGCTGCAGCCATTGCGCCTGCTTGGTCAGGATTTCCTGGCCCTCGGGCGTCAGGTCCGACGTGTCGACGATGAAATAGATGCGGTCGCCCACATTCGTGGCGAAATCCTGCTCGGAACCGGGCCGCGCCTGGCCAACGCCGCCTGTGCCTGCTTCCAAATCGGGGGTATTCTTCTTGGAGCACGCCGCCAATGCCAGAAAGCAGCAGCAAACCGCCGCCATTTTGAAAGCTGCCATACGACGCATCATGCTATCCCACTCCTATGTTGCTCCGGCACGGCCGCGTCCCTGCGATCCCTGTCGGAACAGGTCAAATCCATTCCCGGTCCAAAACGCAACCGGCTAATCCAAACTCACATTTCACGGAATTCCGGCGAGCACTTAGCCCGATACGTCCCGCGCAGCAAGGATTCATAGTCTTTAAACCATTGTGACGGGTCAAGATTAACAAATCCTCACCCGCCGGAGCCTGGGAAAAATGCTCAGCTCGTCCTTGCGCCGCCGGTAATAACCGTCACAGCACGGCGATTTTGTGTCCAACACTGCTCGGCGTCACAAAGTGCCGCAGGCCGTTCCTTGCCATAGGCAATGGAGGAAATGCGGCTGGCTTCAACGCCTTGCGCAATGAGAAACTCGCGCGTCGCGGTGGCGCGGCGGGCTGACAGGGCAATATTGTATTCGCGGGTGCCGCGTTCGTCCGAATGGCCTTCCACCTGGATGGAAACACCGGGATACTGCTGCAGCCAGGCGGCCTGCTTGCTGAGGATTTCCTCGGCTTCAGGCGTGAGATCGGCCTGGTCGACCACGAAATAGATGCGGTCACCTACATTGGTGGCAAAATCCGCCTCGGACCCGGGTGACGATGCGCCCGCACCCAAGCCTGCATTTGCGGCTTCGAGGTTGGGCGTATTCTTTTTCGAGCACGCCGTCAGCGCCAGCACGCAGCACAGCGCCACGGCAATTTTAAAACCACTTAAGTTACGCAACATATACCCACTCCAATGCTTTATTCGTGACAAGCCCCCCGGCCCCCACGAAAATTTCTAGTTCAGGCGCGGCGACCACGCGGGATCGGAACCGAACCCAGGTGTTTGAACCTGTTGCTCATTGTATCCGGTGATATCCACCGAATAGAGCTGAGGTCCGCCATTTTCACCGGGAGTATCCCGGAAAAACATGATAACGCGGCCGTTTGGCGCCCACGTCGGCCCTTCGTTATGGTAGCCTTCGGTTAATATTCTCTCACCAGAGCCATCCGGCTTCATCACGCCGATGGCAAATCGGCCGCCCGCCTGCTTTGTAAATGCAATGTACTGGCCATCCGGAGACCACACCGGCGTTGAATAGCGCCCGTTGCCGAAGCTGATGCGGTTTTGCCCGGAGCCGTCAACGCCCATGACATAAATCTGCTGGGTGCCCCCGCGGTCTGATTCAAAGGTAATCTGGCTGCCGTCGGGCGCATAGCTGGGGCCCGTATTGATCGCCGGTGTATTGGTGAGCTGGCGCAGCTGGCGTGAACGCAAATCCATTTCGTAAATGTTGGAGTTGCGCCCGTCCGTCGTCAGAAGGCTCATGATCACCCGCTGCCCATCAGGCGAATAGCGCGGCGCAAAGCTCATGTTGGCAAATTCGCCCACGATCTCTTTCTGGCGGGTCACGATGTTGAAAAGATAGACCCGCGGCGTTCCCTGGCCGATCGACATGTAAGTGATTTCCTGGCTGTTCGGCGAAAACCGCGGCGTGACCACAAGTTCCGAGCCATCCGTCAGGGTGCGGACATTGAATCCATCCTGGTCCATCACCGCCAGTTTCTTCACGCGCTGGTCCTTGGGGCCGGTTTCGTCGACAAAAACAATCTGGGTATCAAAATAGCCGTCAATGCCGGTAAGCGCCTTGTAAATGACATCCGACGCCAAATGCCCGATGCGCCGCAGGTTTTTTGGCGATGTGGAGAACTGCTGGGCGGCAATTTGCTGCTGCGAGTTGACATCGAACAGCTTGAACTCCACGCGGATTTTCCCGCCTTCCACATAGACCTGGCCCGTCACCAGCGCCTTGGCCTGAATCTGCCGCCAATCGGCAAAGCGCGGTTCCTGGTTGAAATCCGTAATCTGCTCGATGAAGGAATTCTGCGGCAAAGGCTCGAAGTAGCCGGAACGGCCGAGATTATTGCTGATGACTTCGCCAAGGGTTGCCCCCGCCTCCTCCGCCCCGCCCCCAGTCAGGAAAGGCGTGATCGCAATGGGCAGTGGATTGATGCGCCCGCCGGAAACATCCACCTCAAGGGCGAAGCTGGCCCGCGGCGCGAACGCCAGCATAAGCAGGGAAAGCCCCAAAAGAAAATTTCTCCGGGTCGCAAGGCGGTCAAATTTGGGCATTGAAATTTCCATGGGGCTTATGTTCCAAACATCATGTTTGGATTGAAATTGACGGTGATGTCTTTCCACAGGTCATAGCGGTCCGGCGGCATGAAGTCATAGCGTTGGCATTCCATCACCGCCGAAATCGCCGACTGCGCTGTCGTTGCAAAGAGCGGATCGCCGCTGCCATTCAGCACTTCCGGATAGCCGGAAACCGATCCGTCAGGAGTAAGGAAAAAGCGCACTTTGACGGTGATATTGGCTTCGCGGGCGCCCGGCGGCACCGACCAGCAGCCCGCCAGTTTCTGGCGCAGCGCATCAATGAGCGTTGCCGCCATCGCGTCATCCGTGCCCTGAACCTCGGCCTCTCCCAATTCGGGCAGCGCGGCGAGGTCCGCCGGTTGCTGCGGCGCCGTCTTCTCATCATCCGTCTTGTTCAGGAAGGCCGCGATGTCGTCCGTGTTAAGCTCCGGTTTTTTCTTCTTGGGCTTCTTCTCTTCCGGCTTCTTCACCGGTTTCACTTCCGCCTTCTTCACTTCCTCTTTCGGCTTTGGTTCTTCCTCAACCTTCTTGAGGAGGTCCTTCAGCGGGTCCGGATCAAGCGGTTTGGGTTCTTCCTTTTTTGGCTCTTCCACTTTGGGAGCGGGCGGCGGCGGCTCAGCCACCGGTTCCTTGACGGCCGTTTTCACTTTTTCATCGACCTTTGGCGCCGGCTCGACTTTCTTGATTACTTCGGCCTTCTTGGGCGCAACTTTCTCAATGGGCTTTTCAGCGGTCTTGGAGGTGGCCTTGCGCTTTGACTCATCGCTGATCTGGGAAATGTCGACCTGGATGGCGTCCTGCGGCTGCACCTTGTACTTGTCGGGATCAGGCAAGACCACAAGTGCCGCCACAAGAATGGCCCCGTGCAGTGCCAGGGATGTGATCAGGCTCTTGCGCATCTCTAGTTTGACGCCTCCGCCTTCTTTTCA
>CAVZAJ010000009.1:0-57392 GCA_963773295.1 uncultured Alphaproteobacteria bacterium | reverse complement strand
CGCCGCTGTTGTAGGCCGGATTGAGCCAGACTGAACCTGCGATCTTGTCGTAGGAAGAAATTCCTCATCATTCACCTGGCCGGGATAATAGGCATGGGCAAAGCCGATGTCCGTGCGTGGTATTGGAGAACTTGATGTCGGCAGTGTTTGGAGAGCCGGTGGATTCCACAAATGATGGGGCAATGAGGTCGTCCCAGAGCGTCATCATCTGGCGGACTGCGGTCTTCTGGGCCTCGGTGAAGGCAGACCAGCCAGAGGCTTCGCCGAAGCCTGATGCAAAGGCGTTGCTTGTGGTAAAGCCGTAGCTGATCGTCTGGGCGACCGCGCCGCTTGCATTATACCAGTAGATCCACTGTCGAGTTGATTGACGAGGTTCTGGTTGAAACCTACCGAAGTGCCGTTGCTGGTGCCGCCTTGGGCCGTGCCGATCTGCGAGGGTTCCATTGCCTCGGCATCAAGCGCATGCCAATCGACAAGCGGATTATTCACACACAGCACACACATACGCCGACCCTCACACTGTCCACCTAGTGAGGGTTGCCTCGCTCCCAGGGGTCATTCCTGACAGTCGAATTGATACTAATGGCGCATTAATTTCAGGTGGTTGGCCGCACCTGTAAATCTATGAAAATTTGAAAGGAAATCTTATGGTTTTGGAATTCGTTAAGGTTACCAATTCACCCATTGCGATGCCGAGTGCTCAGTAGGCGTTTTTTCCCGTCACGCAGATGACGAGGGTGCGCAGCAGATGCTGAGGTCGAGCGAGAGGGACCAGTTCTCGGCGTAGTAGATATCGTTCCGCACCCGGCCCTCGAGTTTTTCTTCGGTGTCCGTGCCGCCCCGAGCCCTTGACCTGGGCAAGGCCGGTGATGCCGGGCTTGACGCGGTGACGGGCAAAGTAGCCCTTGGCGCGGCGGGCAAATTCCTCGTTGTGGTCAAGCGCGTGGGGGCGGGGGCCGACGAGCGACATGGTGCCGTTCAGGACATTGAAAATCTGCGGCAGCTCATCGAGGCTCCAGCGCCTGAGGAAGCGGCCCACCCGGGTCACGCGCATATCGTCGGGCGTCGTCTGCTGCGTTTTCTCGTGTGGTGCATCGACTGTGGCGCATGGTGCGGAACTTGTAGACATCAAAAACCTGGTTGTTGAAGCCCAAGCGCTTCTGGCGAAAAAAAATGGGGCCCGGAGCTGTCGAATTTGATTGCGATGGCGATCAGCGGCAAGGAAGCGGCAGCGCCACCAGAAGTATGAGCGGCGCCAGAGTGTAGTCTTCGATCGTCTTCAATCCGCGCATCCCAGCCCGACATGGGCTTGCCCACGACTTGGAGGATGGGCAGGCGTCCCGAAGTGGCTCGGGGGGGCGCGGAATTCGGTGCGGAAGCCAACGAGGTCGCTGAGCAGGTAGACGTTGACCGGAAGCTCGCGGAGCGTCGAAACGACAGCCATTATGCGGTCTTCCTCCTGCCAGGGCAGGGCTATCACGACATCATCGATGAGGCCCATCTGGCTTGGCTTACCAGATAGGCGAGGCTGTTGTCGGGGGGCAGTGCCATTTCGCTGATCGGCACAGTTGCGCAAGACTGGGTGCAAATTATCGGCGTAGACGCCCTGAATGCGGTAGGGACGATTGGCGTCCTCGGCGAAGACGATCGATGAGGCGGCGGCACTGTTCGCCGGTGCCGACAATGGCGATGCTTCGCTTGGAGCCCGCTGACGTGGAGAAGGCGCGCCAGGGCAAAGGCGATGGCAAGGCGGAAGAGAATGAGCGTGCCGCCGCTTAGCGCTACAAAGTAGCCAAGCCAGAGCCTGGAAAATGTTTCGGATATTTTTATGGAGAATGCGGCGGCGAGGAGAAAGAGAAATGACGGTGCCAGGACCAAGATGAATGGTGAGAATATGGTCTGCAGCGGGTGGCTGGCCGCCTGGTAGCG
The DNA here is from genome assembly GCA_963773295.1 of uncultured Alphaproteobacteria bacterium. Classification (GTDB taxonomy): domain Bacteria; phylum Pseudomonadota; class Alphaproteobacteria; order Rhizobiales; family Aestuariivirgaceae; genus Aestuariivirga. Next base: position 55,463 of record CAVZAJ010000009.1, on the reverse strand, counting down.
GTAGAGGTCACCAAAATTCATTAGAAATAGCGACGTTATCCAGACGAATACCACTGCCGCCATGTAGAGGTTTTGGGACAGCGAGTAGACGACGATTGCGTCGTAGGTGAAGTAGCCTGAACCCAAAATTGCGAGCGTGTCGGCGAACATGAAGAGGGTCGCAACTTTAGTGGCGGAGAGCGGCGGAAGCAGCGTCCGGGGTTTGGTTTGAACATTTGTTTCCGGCTGCTTCAGCATCCGTTCACACCCTTGCCATCGAATTTACTCAGCATGGCGGCTCAATTTTTGACGCATCACGATCCTGCCGACCTTACCTAAAGTTGCGTTCTTATACTTAAGACGTTTTCTATTTGAGTTACACAATTAACCGCGGTTAGTCCTACCAGTTAAGGTAAAGATCAGTAGGCGTTTTGGTTCAAGGGAAACTGGCCGGACTAAGCGAATCGTGCCTCGAAGGCGAGTGAATGGGCGTTCAAATCGAGAGAAGGGCCCGCCAGACGGTGGCTCTTAGATCGCCTGGGCTCAAATAATGGCAAATGAGTGTGGCTATATGGGCACAATTCTCTTAATTCTTCAGATCTGAAGAGGCGCGCAGACTCGACAATTCAGCTCGGATTGGCCGATTTTTCGGGGTTAGGGCCAGAATTTAGAAAATAAGGTTCGGCAGGTGGACGGCAGGCAGTTGGGGAGTAACTGAGATGCGTGTAATTCTATTGTTGCTGGTGGGTTTGGTCCTGGCGGTGGCCGGGCCAGCCTTCAGGCGGACACTTACCGGCTGCAGGCCGGGCGATGTCCTGGATGTTAACGTCTTCCAGGATCCCAAGCTTAATCGGCAGATTGTGGTGGCGCCCGATGGCTATGTGGCGTTTCCCCTGGCGGGCCGCTTCAAGGCCGGTGGTCTGACCACCTCGGCGGTCGAAACTGCCCTCAGGCCAAGGGCTGCAGAAGCAATTCAGCACGGACCTGGATGTCACCGTGAGCTACATCCAGTCGGAAAAGCGGGAGCCTCGGCCCTTAAGGAAGCCAAGGACGCGGAGTACACGGTCTACGTGACTGGCGAAGTCGGCAAGCCCGGCGCCTTTGTGGTGCCCAAGAGGCCCCCCACGGTGATGCAGGCGCTCGCGCTGGCGGGGGGGCTGGGACCCTTCGCGTCGGAGAGGCGCATTCAGGTCATCCGCAAGGCGAAGGGCGAAGACCGAGTGTTTCAATTTAACTACAGGGACTACACCAAGGGCCACGACATGGGGGGCAACATCACGCTTCGCAATGGCGATGTTGTCGTCGTCCCGGAACGCGGCCTGTTTCAGTAGACAGAGAGATGTCCTGGTTCGGCAGAGCCTCCCGGTGGATTGGAGCCAGTTCCTGGCTCCTGCGGGTAGGTTTTGCGGCGTTGCGCCGTGAGTGCGCCGGCGCTTGCTGCCGACTGGTCGTTGAAGTTCGGGGCGTCTGAATCCCTCACCCTTGATGACAATCTTGACCTCGAGGAATTCGACCGCGACGCGGGTCTGATATCGTCCACCTGCGTTTGATCTTGATCTGCTGGCCCTGGCCAAGACCTACAAGATTGATTTTGCGCCGCGTGTCAGCATTCAGAAAACCTTTTTTCAGCGGGAACCCGATGACTGGAGTTATTTTCCATCGGGCACACTGTTCTTGAGCAAATGGACGAAGCTCACGACCTATGATCTCGTGGCTTCATATTCGAAAAGCGAGGCCTCTTCCAACGAACTCGTCGACGGTATCTTCACGGAGGATGAGGGCGACCAGCTCAACTACGCCGTGACGGGGACCGTGACGCACAAGGTCAACCAACGCAATACCTTGATCTGGTCCAATGCGGCAGATCTGGTGGACTACACAATCCCCAGCGACGATCTCGTGCCGTCTCTTACGGCAACTTCAACGGGCACGTGGCGGCGCGAGATGAGCGAGTTGGTCACCGGCAACCTCACGGGCTCGGTGCAGTACTACGAGCCAGACTCGGATACGGTCGACAGCCGGCTGCTCTACCGCGCCACGGCAGGGGCCAACGCCCGGCTGACCAAGCGCCTTACGGTGAACGGGGCGGCGGGTGGCGTCTTCCTCGATCCGCAAAAGGATTCCCTGACGGCCGATGTGATCTGGAATGTCGGGGCGGACTACAAGCTCAAAACGACGAGCTACACATTTTCTGCGGCGCGCGACCTTTCGCCAAGCCAGGACGGAACCCTGGATGATACCTATTCGGCGCGCCTCGGCATTAGCCACCAGGTGAATGATCTACTGACGCTTGGGCTGTCGAGATCCTATGTCCTGCAGAAGGATGAGGAGGAGGGGGATTCGCGTGCCTTTACGGTCAGCCCGTCGCTTAACTATCAATTGTCCGAGGACTGGAATTCTTCGCTATCCTACCGCTACATCGAGACGGACGATGAAACCGAGACGGCCCACTCGAATGCGGTCACGCTTGACGCTTTCCTACGGGACATTTCTGCTGCCCTGAAGTAAGCTGCCTCGGGCACGAACGGGAAATGGCTTGACGGCATCCATGGCAGACGATGATTTTGCGCGGAAGGTGTATTGCGTTCTCGGCGTCCCCATCGATCAGGTCAACATGGCCGGCCTGGTTGCCCGGATCCACCAGGCTGCCTCGACGAAGAACCCCCTGTTCATTTCCACACCCAACCTGAACTACCTGATGCTGAGCCAGCGCGACCCGGCGTTCCGGCGCTCGCTGCTCGAGAGCGACATCTGCCCCGCCGACGGGATGGGCGTTCTGCTCATCTGCAAGGTGCTGGGCATACCCATCACTTCACGGGTTGCCGGCTCCGACCTTCCGCGGGCGCTGCAGACGATTCGAAACCTCCGCCGGACCCGGCTTCGCATCGCGCTTCTCGGCGGCGATCCCGGGGTCGGCGAAGAGGCCTGCCTGGCGATCAATGCGGGCAACCCGGACCGCCTGTTGTGCGTGGCCGGCATTGATCCCGGCGTGATGACGGCGGAGAAGATGGTAGACGCCCACCTCGTCGAGCGGATCAACGGCACGAAAGCGGATTTCCTGCTGGTGGCGCTGGGAGCCCAAAAGGGGCAGGCCTGGCTCATGGCCAACCGGGCGAAGCTCACCGTGCCGGTCGTCAGCCACCTGGGGGCGACGCTCAATTTTCTGGCGGGGGCGGTCAGGCGGGCGCCCAAGGGCGTGCAAAGGCTGGGGCTGGAATGGCTGTGGCGGATCGGCCAGGAGCCCTATCTGGCCTCGCGCTACCTGGTGGACGGGGTGCGCCTCCTCTGGCTCCTGGCGAGCCGGCTGGTGCCTCTGGGACTTTGGCTGCGCTGGGCTGACAAGGGCATCCAGGGGCAAGGGCTGAGCGTGTGGCTGGAAAGCGGGGAGGCGGATGCCCTCCGGGTGGTCATCGCCGGGAGCGCCCGGGACGGCCAGCTGGAGCCGGTGGTGGCGGCGTTTCGCGAGGCGGCCGGGCGAGGGTTGGACATCACTTTGGATGTGCGGGGCCTGGACTATTTCGGGATGGGCTTTGCCGGGCAGCTGCTCATGCTGGAGAAGGCGGCGGTCCGGCAAAATGTTTCGGTGAAGGCCTCGGGGGCAAAGCCCTGCTATAGCGCGGGCCTTAAGGTGGTGCGGGGTGAGCCACTTGCTGCGCTAGCGCATCCCGCTCCATTGATGTTTAGCGAAGGTAGTGTTCCCAGACCTTCCCTGCCGGGAGCTCCATGCAAGCCATGAACCACCGCGCAATCGCCATGGGATCTTCAACATAGTCAAGATTCCAACCATCACCGTCACGAATAACTTGGCCGGTCGCAGTGTTCACTTTGATGCGATCAAGATGTTCGAACGGAATAGGGCCGTGAATTTCCACAAGGCCGGTGGCGCGGTTCACCCGGAGATGATCAAACGGAAAAGGCGCATGGATGAACCGATCAAAAGACTTGGCCTTTTTAACCTCTTCCTCCCAGAGCCGGATGAAGATCATGGCCCGCGTGGAGAACCGCTCATAAAATTCCTTTTCCTTAGATTCGAATTCCTGCTCCATTGAGATGAGCAAAGTAGCGGCGCGCACATCGCCTGAAAGTGCTTTGTCAATCATGATGCGGAAAATCGCAGGGAACCCAGACATCACATCCTTCCTTTCGCCGTTGAGCACGGTAACCAGCTTGCTAAGTTCTTGCCGCAAACTTCCTTTGAGGTTTTCGCGTCCGAAAGCGGGAAGCTTGTTTTTAGATCCCAGCGGGCGGCCACCTGGGTTCCCGGTTTGCCCGGGCTTGAAACGAAACGGCACCGGCGGCATCTTGTAGCCCGTGGTCTTGGGAATCTTAGCAAGCTGCTGCTCGCTGATCCTAGCAAGCTGCTGCTCGTTGATCTTAGCAATGGCCTTCGGAACCTGATGCTTGCCAGCTTTCGCAATCTGCTTCTTGCCGGCTTTCGCAACCTGGTTGGAGATCTTCGGTTTCTCATCGATAATATTAGACATGATAACTCCTTGTTAATGGCTATGAAAAATCGCCCGATTGAGCAATTTTCTGGAGTTTAGGAAATTGTGGCCAGGCCATCCGGGGTTTCTTGAACGATTGGCTTCAATGAGCGCCAATAACTCTTCCGGTATCGCCCGTCAGCCAATGTGCCACTGAATCTATAGCATTGAATTGATTGATATTATTTCTGAGGCAGTGCAGGGAGCGATCCTTAGCCGCAAGGATGTCCAGCGATGATGGAAAAAATGGAAAACGCCAGGGTATCGGGCTTGCGAATCTACCTCGGCCTCCGTCCTAGCGGACGGAGATACTAAAGTCCTCACCATAGCTCCAGGCGGTTCGGACCTTGAGGTCGGGATCCTGGACCGCTACCTGGGCGTCGATGCCGATTTCACCCATGGCATAGGCCGCTTCAACCGCCGCCTCGAGGGCGGCCTGTTGGCTGTCATAGGGCCCGTACTGCTTGCCGTTGAAGGTGATTTTCCATTCACCGTTATCGCATGCGATCAGATATTGCTCAGCTGCCATGGGAAACCTCCATCCGGGTCCCGCGACGCGGCAGTATAGGGGTTTGTGAAAATGAGTCGACCAGGGATATCCTTGCGAACTCATAACTCCCAAAAGGCGCCGATCGCGAAACCGCCAAATCATCGCCCCTCAACTCGATGACGGCGGAAGAACGTCGCCCGCCCTAACTGGTTCCACCGGGAGCGCTCGCCAACTTGCCGTGCCGACAGGGGTATGCAAATCGCTAATAATTAGCCTGGGAAAAGCAGCGGGATAACACAGAGGATGAGTTTATTGTATTAACTCATTGAAATTATTAGATATTATTAATTTTTTGCCCGGAATCTGCCAGGCGGAATTCCCTGTAAATTCCCTGTATTTTTTAGCGACCTCGATGGTGCTCGCCGACCTCATTCTATCTCTTCAACCCGGCTTGACTGCAAAAGTGCCGCGGCGAAATCGGGAAGGCGCAAGCCCGCCTTGACCTTGGCTTCCAGTGCGGCTTCGGCTGCACGTATCACCGCCAGTTGAGCGGCCACGGCTGCCGCCATTTGCCGTGGGACAACAACCACGCCATCCCTATCTCCCACCAGGATATCGCCGGGTGCGACCGCCACGCCGCCCACGACAATGGGCAGGCCAACCGTGCCCGGGCCGTTTCGCACCGGGGAGTTCGGCGAGACGCCGGCGCAATAGACGGGCAGGCCCACCGCCTGAAGCCCGGCGGCATCGCGCACGGTGCCATCGGTGACAAAGCCCACCACCCCGCAGTTGCGCGCCATGCCGGCGACGAGATCGCCGATCACGCCCGCCGCCCGGTGGCCGGTGGTTGCAACAATGATGACATCACCGGGCTTGGCCGCTTCCAAGGCGCCGAACACCGCCAGATTGTCGGCCGGGCCCGCATCGCAGGTTATGGCAACGCCGCAGAAAGGGGCCGAGTCAGCCAGTGGCTTGATCTGCCAGTCCAGGGCTCCGCCGCCGCCCATCGCATCCACCAGGTGGCCGGTGGCGGCACCGCGCAGTGCTGCCACGGCCCCGGCCGAGGGGCGCTCGAAATTGCGGCGGATTCTGAGGATGGGAGGATCAGTGATCATCTGCTGTTAACTCAACTTGTTCGCTCTTCCCGCCACGATACCGAAGCCCTATTGTCGGGTCCACACCTATACCGGAGTGGTCGGGGATGAGCGAAGGCTGGCGTCGGGGTTGCTACAGCATTGAGGCCGTGCGCGCCAAGGCCAGGGGCGTGCTGCCGCGCCCGGTTTTTGATTTTGTCGATGGCGGGGCCGAGGATGAGTGGACCTTGCGCCGCAACGAAACGGCCTTCGAAGCTGTTAGCTTGCGCCCGCGCCCGCTCAATGGCGCGGCGCAACGGGACTTGTCGGTAAAGCTGTTCGGCCAGACGCTCTCCATGCCGGTGATGGTCGGGCCCACGGGCCTTGCCGGGCTGATGTGGCCAAACGGCGAGGTGGACGCAGCCCGCGCCGCGGCAGCGGCCGGCACCGGCTACTGCCTCAGCCATGGCTCGGTCTGCAAGCTTGAGGATGTTCCGCGCCTCGGCACAAGCCCGCGCTGGATGCAGGTTTTCATTTACCGCGACCGCGGCTTTACCGAGGAGCTTGCCAACCGCGCCGCGGCCGCGGGCTATGACGCGCTGGTGCTGACCACCGACAACCAGATGCTGGGCAACCGCGAGCGCGATGTGCGCAATGGTTTTGCCATCCCGCCGAAATTCAAGCTCATGGACCTGCTGGCGATGGCGGGAAAGCTTCCCTGGCTCTGGCGCATGCGGCCGGAATTGCAGCGCATCACCTTTGGCAATTATGTCCGCTCCGGCGAAGTCATCGACGTCGGCAGCCTGGCCCGGCGCATGGCGGACCTGCTTGATCCTTCCATGTCATGGAAGGATGTGGAATGGCTGCGGAAAATCTGGAAGGGGCCCTTGCTCCTCAAGGGCATCCTGCATCCCGACGAGGCCAAACGGGCGGTGGCGCGCGGCGTGGACGGGGTGATCGTCTCAAACCATGGCGGACGCCAGCTCGATGGCGCGGTGCCGGCGCTGGACGCCTTGCCCGATATTGTCGAGGCGGTGGCGGGGAAAATTCCGGTGCTGCTCGATGGCGGCATCAGGCGCGGCTCGCATGTGGTCAAAGCCCTGTGCCTGGGTGCTGCCTGCTGCCTTATTGCCCGCCCGCAGCTCTGGGGACTGGCGGTTGGCGGCGCGGCCGGGGTGGCGCATGTTCTTGACATTTACCGCCGCGAGATCGACCGGAGCATGGCGCTGATGGGCGCCTCGCGCCTTGCCGATCTCACGGCGGATATGACTCACCGCTCCAACACAGGGAAAGAGAAATGCCGAAATTTCCAATCGTTGACGCCCATGTCCATCTCTATGACGTGAAGCGTTTCAGTTATGCCTGGCTTGCCAATGTTCCAAAGATCAACCGGAGCTATGGGCTTGCGGATTTTGACCGGGCGCGGGGGCCCGTCGAGGTGGACAAGCTGGTCTTTGCCGAAGTGGCGGTCGATCCGGGCCTGCATCTCGGCGAGGCGGCTTTCATTCAGGAACTCGCCGAGGCGCGACCCAAGGCTGTGCGGCATCGTCGCCCACCTGCCGTTGGAAAAGGGCGTGGCCGTCGAAGCCGATATTCTGGCGCTGAAGAAACTGCGCAACGTCCGCGGCATAAGGCGGCTGATCGAGACCGAGCGCAACCCGGCCTTCTGCCTTGAGCCGGATTTCCTCGCGGCCTTGCGCCTCCTGCCGAAACATAATCTCACCTTCGACATCTGCATCAAGCATTGGGCCATGGCCTATGCCCTTGAACTGGTGAAGCGCTGCCCGGAGGTGTCGTTCATTCTCGATCATATCGGCAAGCCCGACATCAGGAACGGCCTGCGCGAACCGTGGTGGAGCCAGATCCGGGAACTGGCGAAATATCCCAATGTGGTGTGCAAGGTGTCGGGCGTCATCACCGAGGCGGACCACCAGAAATGGACGGCGGACCAGGTCAAGCCCTACGTGGCCCATGTCATCGAGAGCTTTGGCTTTGACCGGGTGATGTATGGCAGCGACTGGACGGTGTCGGAACTGTCGCACGCCTATCCAGCCTGGGTGGGCATCATTGACGAGGTCGTAGCGGGTGCCAGCGAGGCGGAGCAGCGCAAGCTTTACCGGGACACGGCAATCCGTACCTACCGCCTGTCCTGATCAGGCCGAACGGCCTACTTCCTCGAAGAGCCAGTCGCGAAAGGCCCGCACCTTGGGCCGCTGCGCGGTTTGCGTAGGGTAGGCCACGTAATAGGCGAGATCGGCGGGCAGGCTCACGGAGAAGGGCTTGACCAGCCGCCCGGCCCGCAGGTCATCGGCGACGAGCGTGCTGCGGCCGAGGACAACCCCTTCGCCCTGAATGGCCGCCTGCACCGCATGATCGGAGGATTCGAACCGCGGGCCGCGGTAGGGGTCGACGCCTTCCACCCCGGCCGTCTTGAGCCACATGGCCCAATCGATTTCGAAGGCATCGTGGATCAGCGTGTGATGCTTCAGGTCCGCGGCACTTTCGAGGGGATGCGGGCCTTTCGCCAGCCTCGGGCTGCACACCGGAAAAACCTCCTCGCGCATCAGCAGCTCGGCCTTGACGCCGGGATAGCGTCCGCTGCCATAGCGGATGGCGATGTCGATGCCGTCATTCACGAAGTCGGCCAGTTTCACCGAGGTGGCGAGACGAACCTCAATGTCGCCATGGGCCTGGCGGAAGCGGAACAGCCGGGGAATGAGCCACTTGGCGGCGAAGGAATCGAGCGTGCTGATATTGAGAACCCCCATCGACTGCTGGTCCATGATCGCGGCGGTGGCGGTCGCCAGGCGGCCCAGCACATCGCGCACCGATGCGGCGTAGGCGGAGCCCGTCGCCGTGAGGTTTACGGCCCGCACGCTGCGCTTGAAGAGCCTGGCGCCCAGATGATCCTCGAGATGGCGGACCGCCCGGCTGACGGCGCCGTGGGTCACATGCAGCTCATCGGCGGCCTTGGAAAAACTCAAAAGGCGGGCCGAGGCCTCAAAGCTGCGCAGTGTGGTAAGCGGTGGAAGCTGCTGGGACATGGTCTGCCTATATATGATTATTACTCACACATAGTCTGCGCCTTACTCGTTTGTCATGTCAAGGTTAATGGCGCAAATATAACCCAGTAAACAGGTCTCGAAAAGAAGAAATTCGACCCCTGAAACGCATAGGAGAAAACCATGACAAGCATGATCAATCGTCACACCGACGGCATTTCTGAAGCAAGCCATTTGCCCGCTTTTATCGGCCAGCCCATCGCCTTCGCAGGGCGTATCGCCCGGCGCATCCGCGAGCGCCGCGAAATGAACCGCCTGCTCGGCTTTCCCGACTATCTGCTGGAGGATATCGGACTGCAGCGCGGCGATATGCAGCGGAAGGCCCTCGATCCCCTGTGGCGCGAGTAGGAGGCGCAATTAGCCCTTGACAATCTATTCCTATCGGGTTCATATGTTCCTGTTTTGTTCTTTATGAGGGATAGGAAACACCATGGACTGGAAGATGGACTGGGACGCGGCCATCAAGCGCCACAGCGAAGCGCTTAACCGGATAGTCGCCGCCCTGTTCGCCCTGCTGGGGCTGGAAGGCGAGGCCGATCTGGGAAGGATTCCGAATCCTCTCTACCGCTCCGTCTTGCTCGTGCTGCGGCCCGCTGAATCTGCGGTGCGCCGCCTGATCGTCATCGCGGCCAAGGGCTTGGTGGTGAAGGTTGCGCCGTCGCGTCCCATGCCCAAGGGGACAATCATCGGAAAGGGTGACGGAAGCAGGCTCCCTTCCTTCCAGCTCTACGATACCCGGAAATACTTCCCGGAGCTGAGCCAGCGCCGCATAAAGTATGCGAAGCATCCCCCGCGTGTCCTTTTCTTCGGACCTGGTTCCCGGGTTGACGACCTGTGGCCATCACCCCCGCCCAAGGCTGCTCCCGCACCACCTTCCCCTGACGGCCTGGTCAATGCCTTCCGCCTCGGCCGCAGGCTCCAGGTCCTCAAGCTGGCGCTCGACGATCTTCCCCGCCAGGCCCGGCGCATGGCCCGCTGGCGGCTGAGGCGGGAGGCCATGAAGGCTCCCAAGTTCAAATCACCGCTGCGCCCCGGCCCGCCGCCCGGCCGCCGCAAGCGGCGCATTCACGAAATCGACGAAGTCCTCGCCGAGTGCCATGGGCTTGCCCGCTGGGCGATGGAGCCCGACACCAGCTGAAGCATAAATCATCCGTCTACGGATTAAATTGAGCCAACGGCTTTTGATGCCGAGGGTGGCGCTGCGCGATGTTGACGAGCCCGCACCGCGGGCTCCGCCTTCAGAATCATCTGCCGGACGGCGCGGCGGATGTCAGCCCCCTGATCAGGTCGGCGGCCTTCTCGGCGACCATGATGGTGGGGGCATTGGTGTTGCCGGTGGGGACGCGCGGCATGATCGAGGCATCGCAGACGCGCAGGCCTTCGATGCCGCGCAGTTTCAGGTCAGGGGTTACAACGGCGGCCTCATCAATTCCCATCTTGCAGGTGCCCACCGGATGATGGTCGGTCTTGGCGTTGGCGCAGCCATAGGCGATCAGCTCCTCATCCGAAGCCAAATCCGAACCCGGAAGGATTTCCCGCAGCACATAGGGCTTCAGCGCCGGCTGCTGCATAATCTGGCGCGCAAGGCGCAAGCCCCGCAGCGACATTTCCTTGTCATAGGGGTCGGCCCAATAGTTGGGATCGATCAAGGGCGAAGCCGTGGGATCATTGCTGGCCAGGCGCACGGTGCCGCGCGAGCGGGGCCGCATATAGGCGGTGTTCAGGGTGACGCCGGGGTTTTTTGGTTTCAAAACCCCCGCTTCAATCCCCGAGCCCAATCCCAAATGGAACTGAATATCGGCGGAGCGGGCATTTTCATCGGCATACCAGAAGCCGCCGGTTTCAAAGAGGGAGGAGGCAACCGGGCCGTTCCGCGAGGCGAGATACTGAATAGCGGCGAGGGCCGACCAATAGGGTCTGGCATATTTGTCATAGGTATGGTCGCCGGTGCATTCGCTGATGACGAAAAGATCGAGATGGTCCTGCAGGTTGGCGCCGACGCCCGGAAGGTCGTGAACCGGCTTGATGCCAACGGATTTCAGATGGTCGGCGGGGCCGATACCCGACAGCATGAGAAGCTTGGGCGAGCCGACAGTGCCGGCGGAAAGAATGATTTCGCGGCTGGCGCGGATGGTTTCATCGGCGAGCTCCACTCCGGTTGCCCTGCCATTTTCCACGGCAATGCGTTTGACGAAGACATTTTTGCGGATGGTGAGATTGGCCCGGCTCCGGGCTTGGCGGAGAAAGCTGGTGGCCACGGAGGAGCGGCGGGCGTTCAGCTGGGTGAGCTGGTAATGGCCCACGCCGTCCTGTTCCGCCCCGTTGAAATCGGCATTGCGGGGAATTCCCAGTTCCCCCGCCGCCTTGAAAAAAGCCTCGCAGATGGGCAGCGGGGCCGCCGGATTTGACACGCCCAGGGGGCCGGAGGCGCCATGGAACGCATTGGCGCCATTCTGGTTTTTCTCAGAGCGCTTGAAATAGGGAAGAACGCTTTCATAGGACCAGCCGGTGCAGCCAAGCTGGGCCCATTCATTGTAGTCCAACTTGTTGCCGCGGATGTAGATCTGGGCGTTGATGGTGGAGCCGCCGCCGATCACTTTGGCCAGGGTAAAGCGGAAGACACGGCCGTTCATGTGCTTCTGGGGCACGGTCGACCAGCCCCAGCTGGCAATGCCCTTGGTCATCTTGGCAAAGCCCGCCGGCCAATGAAATAAGGGATTCCAATCACTTCCGCCGGCTTCCAGGAGCAAAACCTTAAGCTGGGGGTCCTCGCTGAGGCGGGCCGCAATGGTGCAGCCCGCCGAGCCGCCGCCGACGATCACATAGTCATAGTCCATGCGTTAGAGTAACAGATGCGGGACGGGCTGCAATGGTGGGTGACGTGACGAAGTGGGATGAGGTGAAAAATTCCGGGGTGGGCAATTTTCCCGCCCTGGTGCGCGCCAGGATGCTGGCGCCGGAGGCCCCGTTCATCCGCGGCGCGGAAGGCGGCGCAGTCAGTTATGAAGAATACTGGAGCCTTTCGGGCCGCCTCGCCAATGCGCTTGCAAGCCATTCGGTCGGCGTCGGCGACCGGGTTGCGGTTCAGGTTGCCAAGAGCATCGAGGGGCTCGCGCTCTTCTTGGCCTGTGCCAGGCTGGGGGCGATTTTCCTTCCCCTCAATCCGGCCTATACGGCAGCGGAGGTCGACTACTTCGTCAGGGATGCGGAGCCTTCGCTCATTATCTGCGAGCCGGCGAAGGCGGCCGTTCTGTCGGGCATGGGCAAAATGGTTCTTACCCTTGATGACCAAGGTGGAGGAAGCCTGGCCGAGGCGCTTCAATCGCAAGCCAGCGCCTTTGCTGACGCCAAGACCGGTTGGGATGACGGCGCCGCCCTCCTTTACACGTCGGGAACCACGGGCAAATCCAAGGGGGCTCTCCTTACTCACGGAAATCTTGCCTCGAATGCCCTGACCCTGGTGGAGGCATGGAGCTTCGGCCCGCGGGACGTGCTTATCCATGCCCTTCCGGTCTATCACACCCATGGCCTGTTCACCGCCACCAACACGGTTTTGCTCAGTGGCGGGAGCCTTTTGTTCCGGCGCAAGTTCGACGTGGACGAAGTGATTTCGCTCCTGCCGCAGGCCACAACTCTCATGGGCGTGCCGACATTTTATACGCGGCTTTTGAGCCATGAAGGGTTGACGCGCGACAGCGTCAAGCACATGCGGCTTTTCATTTCCGGATCGGCGCCGTTACTGGCAGAGACGCACCGCGGGTTTGCAGAGAAAACCGGCCACGCCATTCTCGAGCGCTTCGGCATGACCGAGACAAGCATGAATACGTCAAATCCGTACCAAGGCGAGCGGCGGGCGGGAACCGTTGGACTGCCGTTGACAGACATAGAGGTGCGGGTGACCGATCCTGCCACGGGTGCGTTACTCCCCGCCGGGCAGATTGGAATGATCGAGGTGCGCGGACCCAATGTGTTCGCGGGCTATTGGCGCAACCCGGAGAAAACTGCCGCCGAATTCAGGCCCGACGGATTTTTTATCACGGGCGATCTGGGCTCGTTTGACGGGCAGGGGTATCTGACGATTTCCGGGCGGGGCAAGGATCTGGTCATCACCGGCGGCTTCAATGTCTACCCCAAGGAAATCGAAATGGAGATTGACCAATTGCCGGACGTCGAGGAATCGGCGGTCATCGGGGTTGCCCATGCGGATTTGGGCGAGGGCGTCACGGCACTTGTGGTTCTCAAGGCCGGCCATTCGCAGTTTAATGAGCGCGGGATGATTTCCGAGCTTCAGAAACGCCTGGCCAAATTCAAAGTGCCGAAGCGAATCATCGCGGTTCCGGAGCTGCCCCGGAACGCCATGGGAAAGGTGCAGAAAAGCCTGCTGCGCCAGACCTATGCGGGACTCTATGAGCCCTAGCGCCGTCCGGTATGGATGCCGAAGGTGTTGACGATGTGGACCACGGCGACAAGGCAGATGAAGGCTCCGAGGAACATGAGCGGCGTGGTGGGCACCAGTTTCGGATCGAGGGTTTTGCGCGGGCGCCTTTCGAGCCAGGCCATGACGGCAACCAGGCCAGCGCCAAGGGCCAAGCCGCCATAGGTGAACAGCATTCCAACGTTATTTTGCATCATTTTCAGGGCTTTGGCGTTTGAGTTGACAGGTTGGGACACCATCACTATGGTCCGCCCAAATTCAGGGGATACGTCCCATACTTAGGTGAAATTATGAAAGTCCGCAATTCTCTCAAGTCGCTGATCAAGCGCCATCGCGACAACAAACTGGTACGCCGCAAGGGCCGGGTTTACATCATCAACAAGACCAACCCGCGCTTCAAGGCGCGCCAGGGCTAATTCCTTCCGTTGACGAAGATTTGAAGCCGCGGCCGGCCACCCGGGCGCGGCTGGCATTTTAATGGCCCCATTTCTGCGCTATACTTGCCGCGATGAGACATTCCCGCACTCTGCTTAGCGCATTTGGATTGGTGATTTTCGCGGCTTCGGGCCTGGCGCAGGAACGCGCCGGCATTCCCCCGCAAAAACTCACCGCGCAGGACACGCGCGAAGTCGCTCTCGACCGGCTTTTTGCCAGCCTCCATAAAGCTTCTGACGAGCAGTCGGCCAAGGCCGTGGAGGAAAAAATCTGGGAACTCTGGTCGCGGTTTGATTCGCCCACCGCCGAGGTTCTGCTCGGCCAGGCGGTTGTGGCCATGGGCGCTTCGGAAAATACCGCATCACTGGAAATCCTCGACCGTATCGTTGCCTCCTATCCCACCTATGCGGAAGCCTGGAACAAGCGCGCCACGCTGCACTTTGCTCTCGGCAATTATGAAGCATCGCTCCGCGATATCGAGAAAGTTCTTGATCTGGAACCGCGGCACTTTGGGGCATTGGCGGGCCGGGGCATGATTTACCAGCGCCAGGAAAACTGGACTGCCGCGCTCAAAGCCTACCGGGAAGCTTTAAGCATGAATCCCAGCATGACGGGAGTGAAGAACGCCATCCAGGAGCTGTCAAAGCGCGAGCGGGACGTTTAGGTTCCGGGCGTTTGCTTTTTTCCCACTTGGGCAATTCGCAGCATGTTGGTTGAGCCTGGCGAGCCAAGCGGCACGCCAACGGTAATGATGATGCGCTGGCCTTCTTCGGCAAAGCCTTCGGAAGAGGCGAACTGGCAGGCGGTATCAATCATGTGTTCAAGATCATTGGCGTTGGGCGTGAGCACGCAATGCTGGCCCCAGGCAAGGGCAAGCCTTCTGGCGGTTGCCGGAATTGGCGTCAGGGTGATGATCGGCACATTGGGCCGTTCGCGCGCCACGCGCATGGCGGTTGAACCTGATTCCGTGTAGCTGACGATCGCCGCCACATCGAGGGTTTCGGAAATGGAGCGGGCCGCGGTGGAAATGGCGTCGGCGCTCGTTGGCTGCGGGTCATTGCGCTGGGCATTCATGATGCCGCGATAGAAACTGTCGCCTTCCGCCGATTGGGCAATCTTGTCCATGGTGGCGACAGCCTTTTCAGGCCAGGCCCCGGCGGCACTTTCGGCCGACAGCATGATGGCGTCGGCGCCTTCATAAACGGCAGTGGCCACGTCGGAAACCTCGGCGCGTGTCGGCACCGGCTCAACGATCATGGATTCGAGCATCTGGGTGGCCACGACAACGGGTTTTCCGGCTTTGCGCGCGGCCCGCGTCAATTGCTTCTGGCGGGCCGGAACGGTTTCCAGGGGGAGCTCAACGCCCAAATCGCCACGGGCCACCATGATGCCATCGGACACCTTCAGAAGGTCCTCAAGGCAGAGCAGGGCCGAGGGTTTTTCAATTTTTGCCATCACCCCGGCGCGGCCCGCAATGAGATCACGGGCTTCCGACACGTCCTCCGGGCGCTGCACGAAAGAAAGCGCGATCCAATCCACCCCGATGCTGGCGGCGGCCTCCAAATCGGCGCGGTCTTTTTCGGTGAGGGCGGCGATCGGCAGGAGCGTGTTGGGCAGGTTCACCCCCTTGCGGTTTGAAAGGGTGCCGCCGAAAATAATCACTGTCTCAATGCGGCTCGGCGAGACGGCGGTGATTTCCACCCGCAGCCTGCCATCATTCAGCAGGAGAAAATCCCCCACTTTGACGGAGGCAAAAATTTCCGGATGAGGCAGGTGAACGCGTTTGCTGTCTCCGGGCGTCGCATCCGTGTCAAAAATGAACTTGTCCCCCGCCCTGATCTGCACTTCCTTGTCCTTGAAGGTGCCGATGCGGATCTTCGGCCCCTGCAGGTCGGCGAGAATTCCGATGGGCCGG
Organism: uncultured Alphaproteobacteria bacterium; assembly: GCA_963773295.1. Lineage (GTDB taxonomy): Bacteria > Pseudomonadota > Alphaproteobacteria > Rhizobiales > Aestuariivirgaceae > Aestuariivirga. Next base: position 39,590 of record CAVZAJ010000009.1, on the reverse strand, counting down.
TTCACCTTGGTTTCAATATTGCGGATGCTGCCGTGCAACTCCTTCAGCAGGGCATGGGACGTGTGGCTCATGTTGATGCGGAAAACGTCGACGCCCGCGACAAAGAGCTTCTCGATCATTTCCGGGCTCGAGGAGGCAGGCCCAAGGGTGGCGAGGATTTTTACTTTACGGTTTCTGCGCACGGAAAACTATTGTCCCTGGCTGGTCTTTTCGCCAGACAAGGAAATTGTCCAGTCAGCCTCTTCGGAAGTGTCGACTTCGAAGAAGCCGGTTTTCTGGTAGCCGCGCTCGGTGCAGGTATCGATGCCGCGGATGGTGAAAATCTTGTCACGGATGCACATCATCGCCTTGCCGCCCCAGGAGCCGCCCTTGTCGTAATCCACGGCATAGACATAGTAATAGCGGGCAATCAGGGTGCCTTTCAGCAGGGTCAGGCATTTCTGCGGCTCGGCGGTCCACCAGCCTTCGCTGGCCCAGCCCTCGCGGTCCTTGTAGCCGATGGCCACGCCCACGCGGCTTGCGGTATTGTTGCACAGCTTGAGGTCAGCGCGGGCCGGGGTGGTTCCGGCAAATCCGAGCAGCACCAGGGCACTTGCGCCCAAGGTGAACGCCCGAAGCCTTTTTTGGCCGCCCAGCAAAAATCTCGAATCGCTCATGACATTCCTTTTAATCCGGCGGGCAAGTTTGGCCTAGTATTGGCCATACGCCCATTTTGCAGCCTATAGCATGAACTTCTAACGTTTTCCAAATCAGGTGTGGATGAGTTGTCCGTGCCACTGGTAAGGTTTGAATTAGCCGTTATGAAGGGCCTCCGGGACCGCCATGAAACACGATGAAAAGACCCAAATGGAACTGGAAGCCGCGGTTTTCCGCAGACTCCTGGAGCATTTGCGCAAGCGCAGCGACGTGCAGAACATCGACATGATGAACCTGGCGGGCTTTTGCCGGAACTGCCTGTCAAACTGGTTTGAGGACGCGGCGCGGGAGCGGGGCCTTGCAGTTGCCCGCGAGGAAGCCAGAACCATGGTCTACGGCATGCCGCAGGAGGAATGGAAGGCGCGCTTCCAGACAGACGCCGGCGAGGCGCAGAAGGCGGCTTTCGATAAACGTGAAAAGCATTAGATTTTTTGGAGGCTCCAGACGTGAATAACAAATCCAGTTTCGCCCAGGGACAATTGAAAAGCATTGTCGAACGCATCGAGCGCCTTGAGGAGGAGAAGAAAACCATCGCCGCCGACATCAAGGAAGTTTACGCCGAGGCAAAGGGCAATGGCTTTGATACCAAAGTCCTGCGCAAGGTGATTTCGCTGCGCAAGAAAGACGCCAACGAGCGCGAAGAAGAAGAGGCGATGCTCGATCTCTACCTGCAGGCCCTTGGCATGCTTCCCGGCGCGGCGGAAGAAGCGGCATAGGCGTTCAATTCCCGATTTTCATCATGCCCGGGCTTGACGCGGGCAGCTGGTCACGATGAAAGAAAATGGCCGCGTCAAGCGCGGCCATGATGAGAGAAAGCCTGGAACGCTCAATCGGTTTCGAGTTGACCGAGCTTCTCGAAGCCTTGCAGGAGGGTGGGGAGGGCCTGCGGCAGGCTGCCTTTGCCGGCGCGCTGAACCACCAATATGTCGCCCTTGGAGAAGTCACGGAAGTCAGAACCGTGCCGGCCTGCGCATTCAGGGTGCTGCCCGTCCTCAAAACCGGCTGGGCGACGGCATTGGGAACGAGAGAAATTTCGTTCGTGGTAAATTCCTGCGGCGCGCCATTCTGGCGAACGGTCTGTGCCGGGTTGAAGAGCAGTTCCTCCGGCCACCATTTGATGTCCGAGCTGCTGAGCGACGCCATCATCGGCTTGATCAATGGCGCGCCCTGGGCCGTGCCGTTACGGATCGCATCGGCAAAGCTGCCTTTTGCGGCCGCATTCGACATTTGGGCGAGGGCGGTTTCGTCGCTCATCGTTTCGGCAGCTTCAACCATGCCGAGATTATCGGCAACGGCTGAAGGGTTGGATTTGATGATCTGGTTGTCCGGTGATGTCGAGGCAGGCTCAATCACCATGTTTGCGGCGGCCATCATCAGGACTTCAATGGGCTTGGGCCGTGGCTTTGGAACGGGATAGCCTTGCACGATTTCCTTGGGAACAACCAGGACCGGCTTGGGGGCGGGCGGGGTCTTGCTCGCCTCTTCGCTCATTGCCGCCAGATCCTCGTCAACACCTTCATAGGCGGCTTCAAGGACTGCGGCATCTGCTTCGGCGACGGCGGTTGAATCCTGGCGGTTAAGCCTGGCGCCAAGCGTTTTGCGGCCGTCGCGGAAAATCTGGGCCATTTCGGTTTTGCCGATGGCAGGGCCCCAATGGCGGACATTGCCGGAATCAATATGAACAAAGCCGGTGGGCCCGCCGGAGCTGCGGTAATAGCCGACACCGCCGACTTTGCGGACAAGCGCGCTATTGCGAATTTTCTTGGAGGCCACGTCGGGGAAATAAAGATCGATGGCGCGGCCGATCATGTGCTGGCTTTTCTTGGCCACGTTGCGGCCAACCCGCTTCAGGAAGGCGTTGGTCTTGGGCGAACGATAGCCGCAGATAATATGAATGGGGGCGCGCGAACCCAGGTCGGCGTGGAGCTCCCACATCAAGTCGACCGTCTTGGGATCGATTGTAATGACTTCCTTGCGGCGCCAGTCGCGCATCAGGTAGTTGATCTTCTTCATGGCCGAGGGAACATAACGGCCCTTGACCATATAGGTGACGGTGATGCTTTCCTTGGTATGCACGTGATAGAGGGAAAGGGTGCGGGTTTCACCGCCGGCGATTGTGGGTGTGCCAAGACTCCACACAGCCGCAACAGACAACGCTGCAACGATGGCGGCTGAGGCCAAGAGCTTTTTTACACGATTCATCAATGTCTGACGATTTCCACAGTCCCGCGAACCCACTACCATACGCACACACACCAGGCAGAAGGCCCCCGGTTCCCCTTACAGTTTCCCCGTCCAAGCGTTCGTCGCCTAAAGACGACTTACACCGAAATAAGACTTCAGACAAGAATATGGCTGCCCTGTGGCACCCATTGCCGAAGATTAGAATGAAATATTATAATTAACATGCACTTAAGAGAACACATTTCGGCGCGAAATCGCCAAAAAAGTTCAGTTTTGCACGAGTTTCTGGGCCGAATTGGCCTCACGGGCCGAGGCGAGCACCGCCAAAGCCTTTTCCATCGCTTCGTCACGCTCATATACGTCGTTGAAATAGCTTATTTTTCCGGTAGAATCAGGCCAGGCGGTGAAATAGGTGATGTGAACCGGAATTTTCTGGCTGAGAGCCACCGACTGGCTTTTGCGGCTATCGGTTTCCCGGTCGATTTTCTCGCGGTCCCAACCCAAAATAACTTCGGCAAATTCACGGGGGTTTTCGACGCGAATGCAGCCATGGCTGAAGGTGCGGGTCGGTTCGGCAAAGAGATTCTTTGTCGGCGTATCATGCATGTAAATGTCGTGGCTGTTGGGGAAAAGGAATTTCAGTTCACCCAAGGCGTTTCCTTTGCCCGGCGGCTGCTGCACGCCAAAGGGCGGCCGGCTGCCATAAGCAGCCCAATTTACTGAACGGGACTTAATAACTTTGCCGTTTGGCGCAATGACCTTGAAGCCCTGGCGATCAAGATAGCCCGGATCACGGCGCAGTTTGCCCAAGTATTCATTGACGATGATCGACTGCGGCACGCCCCAGGAGGGGTTGAACACCACGGTTTCCATTTCATCGTGGAAGGCGGAGGTCTGGTTCAAAGGTTTGCCGACAATCACGTTGCTATGCCAAACCTCGTTGCCGCGGTCCATGACCCGAACCTCAAAAGCCGGCTGGTTCACGAAAACAAAACGCCTGCCGAGATTCTTGGGCAACCAGCGCATGCGCTCCATATTGTAAACGAGGCGGTGAATGTCCCGCTGGCTGGTGTCGCGATTGAGATTCTTGACGGTTGCCAGATCAAGTATTCCGGTCTGGCGGAGCTTGACGGATTTCTGGAATTTCTTCAGGGCCGCCGCAAGATCGGCATCCAGAGTGTTTGAGAATTCAGGTTCGACGTCGCTTTCTTCGCTGCTCAGGAATCCCATGTCCTGCATGCGGTCACGGACAAGCGCAATGCGCGGGTCAGATTTTCCTGCCTTGACCGGTTTGCCCTCGGCGATTTTCTCGTAGGGAGGCTTCTCGCTGCTGGCCCGCAGTTTCGCGAGCTCGGCCTTCATCAGGCCGTAGCTTGGGTGTTTCGGCATGAGGTCCTTGAGATAGGCCTCGGGAAACGGGCTCCAAGCCAAAATCTTGAGGGCTTGGCTGGCATCAACACGTTCCGGCGTGATGTCATTGTAGCGCGACAGGCTATTCGGCTCGAGTTGGCCACCGGAAATTTCGCGCGCCAGCTTCAATGCGGCTGCCGTCATCGCAATATCAAATTTTGCGAGGTCCTGGGGATCGGTGCCGAGCTGTTCCGTGACGTTACTGAAGGAACTTAGATCTGCTGGAAGGTAGGCCATCGGCTCCAGGCCATCATCGGAAACTTTCGCCGCAAAGGCCAGAAGGGTCAGCGCCCGATCGGACGGCGCATTGCCCGTCAGCCAAAGAGGCTTGAATCCGGCATTGCGGTAGACATCAAGAATGGGCTGACGCGCTTCCTTGGCAACGCGCGTTGCGGGCTTCTGCGAAGAGAGTTCGGCCAGAATTGCCTGGCTTTGAGCATCGAAAGCCAGCAATTTGGAAAACGCAGGATCCGACAGGGCTACGAGCTTGGGCGAAACATAGGTGAGATTGCCCATGCCCTTGCCGGGAATGGGCTCGGGGTCGCTGTAGTCCTCATCCCCATAATAATCATTGCCATATAAACTGCGCGAACCGCCGTCTTCCTTCCACCAGGGCAGGATGGTTCTGCGGTGTTTTTTCTTCTTTGGCGCTCCAAACAGGCTTTCAAAGAAACCCTTGCGATTACCATCCCTATAAGTATCGGCGAGCACGGTTTGGCTGGCAAAAGACACAGCAATCGCAGCAACAGACAGCTTCAGCAGAAGCTTGTGGATCAAAATCGCACCTTTATGATTCTAGAGCATTAAACTAGTCTTGAGACAGCAACTATTCAACCGGCTCGCAGGTTCCCGGCAGAAATATGTTTTGAGTGTTACCCGGTTGCCTCGTCAAGGCCCAGGTCGCGCATTTTTCGATAAAGCGTGGAGCGTCCAATGCCCAATTTTCGGGCAACTTCCGACATTTGGCCGCGGTAGCGGTTAAGGGCCAGGCGGATCATGTCGGCCTCAACTTCCTCCAGCTTGCGGATATGGCCGCCGTCGGTAACCGCCGGAATGCCAAGGGCCATGCCATCGCTCACCTGGTGGCCGGCGGAACGGCCTACAATTTGGGTTCCGCCTGTCATGGCGGGGCCGGTTGGCGCGGCCGGCTTTTTGGCCAGCGGCAGGGCAGGCGGCATGATGATCTCGTAGCCTTCGACAAGCGAGGCGATCTGGGGAAAATCCTGGATCTCGAGCACATCGCTCTCGCACAGGACAATGGCGCGGAATATGGTGTTTTCGAGTTGGCGCACGTTGCCCGGCCAGCCGTAGGCCTGCAGCATGGGAAGGGCGCTGGGGGCAATGCCGCGAACCTTGCGGCCCTCTTCGGCGGAAAGCCTGGTGATGAAATGCTCGACAAGGGCGGGAATGTCGTCCTTGCGGTCCCGGAGCGGCGGCACCATCATGGGATAAACGTTCAGGCGGTAATACAAATCCTCGCGGAACTGGCCGGCTTTGACCATTTCAATCATGTTGCGGTTGGTGGCCGAGATCAGGCGGATGTTCACCTTGACGGATTTCCGCGAACCTACCGGATCAATTTCGCCCTCCTGGATGGCGCGCAAAAGTTTCACCTGCATGTCGAGCGGCAGTTCCGCCACTTCGTCGAGGAACAGGGTGCCGCCGTCGGCTTCCTGGAATTTTCCGCTATGCCTGCTTGTGGCGCCGGTGAAGGAGCCTTTTTCATGGCCGAAGAGAATGGATTCAACGAGGTTTTCCGGAATGGCGCCGCAGTTGACCGCCACGAAGGGGCGTCCGGCACGTTCGCTTTCGCCCTGAATGGCGCGGGCGATCATTTCCTTGCCGACGCCCGATTCCCCTTCAATCAGGATGGGAATGTTGGACTGGGCGCCGCGGCGGCCAAGCCGCAGGACATTGGCCATGGCGGGCGATGAGGCGATGAGATCGCTGAAACTCAGGGCGCCGCCAACTTTTTTGTTCAGGCGCTTCACTTCTTCGGTGAGCGCATTGACCTTCAGCAAATTCTGAATGGAAATTTTCAGCCGCTCGGGCGAAACGGGCTTGACCACGAAGTCGTCGGCCCCGGCGCGCATGGCCTTGATCACGGTTTCGATGGAGCCTTGCGCGGTTTGCACGATGACCGGCAGGTCGCCGCGAATGCCTTGCATTTTTTCGATGAATTCCAGGCCATCCATGCCGGGCATCATCAGATCGAGGATCACCAGCTCAATGCTGCCGCCATTGGAGCCATTCAAGACTTCCAGGCCCTTGATGCCGCCATCCGCGGCGATTGATTCAAATCCAAACCGCTTGACAAGCTCTTCCAGGATGCGGCGCTGGGCAGGGTCGTCTTCAACAATCAGTATGCGTGAAGTCATGCTGTGCAATCAACTCATCGTCAAAGGGCCAAATTCAGATACGGCCAGCGACAGGCACCCCTCCGATGCGAGTCTGCTTTGCTTTCCCTGTTGTCCTTAGTCTCGCAGTGAAGGGTAAAGGCCCTGTTAATGAGGTAGATTATTTGGGGACAAATTCAGGCAGTTGCCGAAGTTGCGGGCATGAGCCATATGGGAAACAAATTATTAACAAGGACTGGACATGACCGCTTCCACCGCCCTCGGCAATCTGCCTGAATGGAACCTGGCTGACCTCTATGCCGCGCCCGATGCGGCGGCCTTTAAGGCCGACATGCAAAAAGGCGAGGCGGAGGCCAAGGCATTCGCCCAAAAATACAAGGGGAAGCTGGCAAAGCTTTCGGGTTCCGCTCTCGCCGACGCACTCAAAGCTTATGAGGGGCTTTCCGATCTGCTGGGCCGCACCGGATCCTATGCCCAGCTGTATTATGTGGGAGATACAACGGATGCGGCGCGGGGTAAGTTTTATGGCGACGTGAGTTCCAAGCTTACGGATATTTCCACCCAGCTGCTGTTCTTTGAACTTGAGCTCAACCGGATTGACGATGCGGCGCTGGAAAAGGCCATGCAGGAACCCGGGCTCAACCATTACCGCCCGTGGATTGAAAACCTTCGCAAGGAGAAGCCATACCAGCTTGACGACAAGCTGGAGGAGCTGTTCCTCGAAAAATCGCAGACGGGTTATGGGGCCTTCAACCGCCTGTTTGACGAAACCATGGCGGACCTGCGCTTTGAGGTGGAGGGCCAGTCGCTGGCAATCGAGCCCACGCTCAACCTGCTGCAGAGCCCGGATGAGGCCAAGCGCAAGGCGGCGGCCGAGGCGCTGGCCAAAACCTTCAAGGCGAATTTGCGTCTCTTTACCCTGATCACCAACACCCTGGCCAAGGACAAGGATATTTCCGACCGCTGGCGGGGTTTCGCGGACATTGCCGCGGCGCGCCATCTTTCAAACCGGGTGGAACCGGAAGTGGTGGATGCGCTTGTCGCCGCGGTTCGCGCCGCATACCCGAAGCTTTCGCATCGCTATTACAAGATGAAGGCAAAGTGGCTGGGCAAGGACAAGCTGATGCATTGGGACCGCAATGCGCCGCTTCCGGCGGAAGACACGCGTGAGGTGCCCTGGGCGGAGGCGGAGAAAATGGTGCTCTCGGCCTACGGCGAATTTTCGCCGGAGATGGCGGCCATCGCCAAGACCTTCTTCGACAGGAAATGGATTGATGCGCCGGTGCGGCCCGGCAAGTCGCCGGGCGCCTTTGCCCATCCGACGGTTCCTTCGGCGCACCCCTATGTGCTTCTCAATTATATGGGCAAGACGCGCGACGTGATGACGCTTGCCCACGAGCTGGGGCACGGCGTGCACCAGGTGCTGGCGGCAAAGCAGGGGGCCCTGATGGCGTCGACGCCATTAACGCTGGCGGAAACAGCCAGCGTTTTTGGCGAAATGCTCACCTTCCAGGCGCTGCTCCGCCAGACCACTGATCCGAAGAAGCGCAAAATCCTCCTGGCCTCCAAAGTTGAAGACATGATCAACACGGTGGTGCGCCAGATCGCCTTCTATACCTTTGAGCGCAAGGTTCACACGGCACGCAAGGAGGGCGAGCTAACGCCTGATAAAATAAATGATATCTGGCTGGAGATCCAGGCGGAAAGCCTGGGCGATTCAATCGGCATTGGCCCCGGCTATGAAACCTTCTGGACCTACATTCCGCATTTCATCCACTCGCCGTTCTATGTCTATGCCTATGCCTTTGGCGATTGCCTGGTGAACTCGCTCTATGCCCGCTACCAGGAAAGCGACGGCGGCTTCCAGGAAAAATATTTCACCATGCTGAAGGCAGGCGGCACCAAGCATCACTCTGAACTGCTCAAGCCGTTCGGCCTTGACGCCACCAACCCGGAGTTCTGGCAAAAGGGCCTGTCGGTCATTTCCGGCATGATTGATGAACTGGAGACGATGGAGCAGGGTTGAAGCCACAAACGTGACTCATCGCCGCGTTTGTTTGGGGCGCTTGCGGGGCGTTCCTGCCTTGGCTACACATCTTGCAGAGATTGATGACATTCGAGGGGACTTCAGCAATGGCAGAGCATTCTTCAGGCGACCATTCACAGGATTTGGAAGCGCATCGCAGCACCTATGAGGGCTTCGTCAAAGGCGCCATTGCCCTTTCCATCCACTGCGGCTTTGTGCTGGTGGCGCTGTGTTCCTTCGCTTTCGCGCATACGCTCAATGTTTTCACCGGCTTTGCCGGACTGATCATCGGAACCATCGCAATTCTCATTGACGTGCGCACCGGCGGCAAATGGTATTTGTCCCTCGGCGCGCTGGTGTTGTTTGGACTGATCACCGCCGTCAACGTCTCCTAGGCCGCAGCCCATGAAAATCGCGGTCCTTTCTGAAACGAGCCCCGGAGAGCGGCGGGTTTCGGCAAGCCCCGATACGGTGAAGGCCTATGTCAAAAAGGGTCTCGCCGTTGCGGTGCAGGCAGGGGCAGGGGCAGGCGCGCATATTTCCGACGAGGCCTTTGTGGCCGCCGGCGCCAACATCATCAAATCCGATGCGGGGCTCAAGGACGCCGATGTCATCCTGGCGGTGCGCCGGCCCGCCGATGCCATTCTCAAAAACTTGAAAAAGGGCGCGGTCGTGGCCGCGGGGCTAGACCCCTATGGCGAGCGCAAGGGCCTTGAGGCGCTGGCCAAATCGGGCCAGTCATTTTTCGCCATGGAACTCATGCCGCGCATTTCGCGGGCCCAGTCGATGGATATCCTGTCATCGCAATCCAACCTGGCGGGCTACAAGGCGGTGATTGATGCGGCGGGCTATTTTGGCCGGGCCTTTCCGATGATGATGACGGCGGCGGGCACGGTTCCGCCCGCCAAGGTGTTCATCATGGGTGTGGGCGTTGCAGGGCTTCAGGCCATTGCCACGGCGCGGCGCTTGGGCGCCATTGTTTCGGCAACCGACGTTCGCAAGGCCACGGAAGAACAGGTGAAGAGCCTCGGCGCCAAATTCGTGTTTGCCGATGTGGCGGACGCGGCGACGTCCGGCGGTTATGCCAAGGAACTGTCGGTGGAGGACAAGGCCAAGCAGGCGGCGCTGGTTGCCGAGCATATCAAGGGCCAGGACATTGTGATCACCACGGCGCTTATTCCGGGCAGGCCCGCGCCTGTGCTGGTGACCAAGGAGATGGTTGAGAGCATGAAACCCGGCTCGGTGATTGTTGATCTCGCGGTCGAACGCGGAGGCAACTGCCCGCTGTCGAAGCCCGACCAGATTGTCGAGCACAAGGGCGTTTCGATTATCGGCACGGTGAACCTGGCGGGCAAGCTGGCGGGCAATGCCTCGCCGCTGTTTGCCAAGAACCTGGCCAATTTCCTGGATCTGATGATCCAGCCCGATGGCAGCCTGAAGATTGACTATGAAGACGAGATCATCAAGGGCACCCTGATCGCCCGCGATGGCGCGCTGGTTCACCCGATGTACAAGGCCTGATCCCATGGAACAGATTGCTCACACCGTTGACCCCTTCGTTTCACTGCTGGGAATTTTCGTTCTCGCGGTCTTCGTCGGCTACTACGTCGTGTGGAATGTGACGCCGGCGCTGCACACGCCATTGATGTCGGTGACCAACGCCATTTCCTCGGTGATCGTGGTCGGCGCCTTGCTCGCGGTTGGGGCAGGGGCCATTGCCTCGGGCTCCACCATCGCCATGATCTTCGGCTTTCTCGCCCTGATATTGGCGAGCGTGAATATTTTCGGCGGGTTCCTGGTCACCAGCCGCATGCTGGCGATGTATAAGAAGAAGGGCAAATAGATGTCAGCCAGTTTCGCTGCCCTTCTCTATCTCGTGGCCGGCGCCCTGTTCATCATGGCGCTCAGGGGACTCTCCAACCCTGAATCGGCGCGGGCCGGAAATACCTATGGCATGGTCGGCATGGGCATTGCCATTCTCACCACGCTGGCCATCGCGGCTCCCACCAATCCGCTGGTGTGGGGGCTGATCATCGGCGGCATCGCCATCGGCGGCGGCATTGGCGCGTTCGCTGCCCGGCGCATTGCCATGACGGCCATGCCGCAGCTTGTGGCGGCGTTTCATTCGCTTGTCGGTTTGGCGGCGGTGTTTGTGGCGGCGGCGGCGTTTTATGCGCCTGATGCCTTCGGCATTGCCAGCGGCGGCGAGATCCATGCCCAGAGCCGGGTTGAGATGGCGCTGGGTGCGGCCATTGGTGCGGTCACCTTCACCGGCTCGATCATCGCGTTTCTCAAGCTTGATGGCCGCATGTCGGGAGCGCCCATCATGCTGCCTTTCCGGCATTACATCAATATCGCGCTGGGCCTTGCCCTGCTGTTCTTCACCTTCGGATTCTTTGCCACGCAAAGCCCCATCGATTTCTGGCTGATCGTTTTCATCAGCTTCGCGCTGGGCTTCCTGCTGATCATCCCCATCGGCGGGGCGGACATGCCGGTTGTGGTGTCGATGCTCAATTCCTATTCGGGCTGGGCGGCGGCGGGCATCGGCTTCACGCTGGGCAATACGGCGCTGATCATCACCGGCGCGCTGGTGGGCTCATCCGGCGCCATCCTCTCCTACATCATGTGCAAGGGCATGAACCGGTCCTTCATTTCGGTCATCCTCGGCGGCTTCGGCGGCGAGACGGCGGGGCCCGCCGACGGCGCCAAGGAAACGCGGCCGGTGAAGCAGGGCTCGGCCGATGACGCAGCCTTCATTCTCAAGAACGCCGGCTCGGTGATCATCGTGCCGGGCTATGGCATGGCGGTGGCCCAGGCGCAGCATGCGCTGCGCGAAATGGCGGATCATTTGAAGAAGGCGGGCGTCACGGTGAAATATGCCATTCATCCGGTGGCGGGCCGCATGCCCGGCCACATGAACGTGCTGCTGGCGGAAGCCAATGTGCCTTACGACGAGGTGTTCGAGCTCGAAGACATCAATTCCGAATTCGCCCAGGCCGACGTGGCCTTCGTGATCGGGGCCAATGATGTCACCAATCCTTCGGCCAAGGACGATCCGAAATCGCCGATCTACGGCATGCCGGTGCTGGAGGTGTGGAAGGCCAACACGGTGATGTTCATCAAGCGCGGCATGGCGAGCGGCTACGCTGGCGTCGACAACCCGCTTTTCTGGCGCGACAACACCATGATGCTGTTCGGCGATGCGAAGAAGATGACGGAGCAGATCGTCAAGGGGATGTGAGGGGCTAGGCTTCAAACTCCGGAATGAATCGTGCAATTTCCTCATGTGAAATGTAGCGATCAAACATGCCTGATTGTTCTTTATTGCGATCATAGAATTTCCGCGGTGCAACAAGTACCACTTCATAGTCCAAATAATTTGAATATTTCTTGTCGCCAATCCAAGCTCGTGCCCGCTCGTGGTATTGCTGGGGTTGCGAAGGCTTGAAGTGCCCATTGGACAATTTGTTTTCTATGTGAATCGCGAAGCGCCTTGATGTCTCAATTTCCTCAAAGACCACAAGAATATCTGTTTCAGATTCTTTGCTGGTTAGTTTTGATTTGTACCAAGGGCTGTTTGACCGTGAAAAAACGAACTTGGAAGGGCGATTGGCAAATTTTGTCTGGCCAAGAAACCAATCGGAGAATTCGTCAAACTTTTTGAACTTTTCTTCGATTGCCTTGTCAAGTTGCTTTTCCGTGTGTTTTGCCATTTGTGGAAATCCCATTGTCAAACGAGCACAACCTCTCATTCAGAAATGAATTCTTCGCTAATTGCGCCTCACGCAGATTTCCGTCTTGATGGCTTCGATTGGGTCTGGCAGGTCCATCTGATAATGGACTGCCTCCCAAGCATCAATAAGCGTGGCGGGTAGGTCAAGACGGCCCCCTTTGGTGTCGGATTCACTTATCAATCAGCATTAGGCATAGCTTCGCCGGGGGTGGAAACGGTTATGCCGTTTCCGGGGCAGGCGAGAAGAAGCGAAGGGTTGCGTGAGCGCAGCCTACGCGAAAATGCCGGTCGTGTGGTCCGGCGGTTGACGCAAACTGCGCCCACGCTTTTGCGGCGGTTTTTGCCTCGGGGAAGATCTTGCAGAGCCCTAGATCGCACGGTGTCTGAGGTTTTCCGCTAGGGTTGTTTAGCCATTTAAGACGCATTGGGTCGTAATGCCCAAGGGCCTTCCCTCCGGCTCCCGGGTGCCTGATGAACGTTTCACCAGACCCGCAGGCGCCACATCCACCCCATCTATGATCACCGTCATGACCGAGACCCCTTCCGGGATGGACGAATTGAACGTAGACCAGTCCAAAAGCGTTGTCAAGGACTAAAAGCATATAATGGGACTACTTAATTTTTTCTGCCCCATGTCAAAATCCGCAATACTCAGGCGTCTTCAGTGCGGCGGCGGGGATGGCCCGCGTTCACAACGGAGGAGAGTGTTATGCAATATATGCTGTTGATTCATACGGAAGAGGGCGGCTGGAACACGCTGACGAAGGCCGAGCAGGAGCAGGGCATGGCGGCCTATACGGCGTATGGCCAGGCGCTGAAGGCGGCGGGCGCCTATGTTTCGGCTGACCGTTTGCAGCCAAGTTCGGCCACGTCCACGGTGCGGGTGACTGACGGCAAGACCAAGGTGCTCAATGGGCCCTATGCGGAAAGCAAGGAGCAACTCGCCGGATACTATGTGGTTGAAGCCAAGGATCTTGATGCGGCGGTTGCCTGGGCCGCGAAATGCCCGGGGGCCCACCACGGGGTGATGGAAGTGCGCCCGATCTGGCCGACGTAAGCGATGCATGCCGGCACAGGATGATCAGCTTGCCCATGACGCGGCGCAGAATGTGGCGCGGGCGAGCTATGGCAAGCTGATTGCCTTTCTGGCGAAACAAACACGCGATGTGGCAGGCGCCGAGGATGCCCTGTCAGAGGCTTTCGCGGCCGCCCTTGCGGACTGGCCGCAGAAAGGCGTTCCGGACAATCCGGAGGCATGGCTGATGGCGGTGGCAAAACGCAAGATCATCGATGCTTCGCGGCGGCGGCGCAGCGGCGAAGCATCGGCTGATCACCTGCACCTCATGGCGGAGGAGCTTGAGGCCATGGCAACCCGGGAACGACACATTCCAGACGAACGGCTGGCCCTGATGTTTGCCTGCGCCCATCCGGCCATTGATGCCGGCATCCGCTCGCCGCTGATTTTGCAAACGGTGTTGGGCCTTAATGCCGCTGATATCGGCTCGGCGTTTCTGGTGACGCCTGCCACCATGGGGCAGCGACTGGCGCGGGCCAAAAATAAAATCAAAGTAGCGGGCATTCCGTTTCGCGTTCCTGAGCGGGCGGAGCTGAGCGAAAGATTGGATGCGGTGCTTGAAGCCATCTATGCGGCCTACACCAAGGGTTGGAATGATCCCGCCAATGTTCAAAATAATCTGGCCGGAGAAGCGATCTGGCTTGGGCGGCTGATTGTTGAGCTGCTGCCGCATGAAGCTGAGGCGTCAGGATTGCTGGCGCTGATGCTGTTCCTGCAATCGCGGCGCGGGGCACGCCGAAGCTTGATCGGCGCGTTTGTTCCGTTGAGCGATCAGGATCCGTCGCTTTGGGATGGCGAGATGATCGACGAGGCCGAGCGGCTGTTGCGGCGGGCCGGCGAGATGGCCGTGATCGGCCGCTACCAACTTGAAGCGGCCATTCAATCGGCCCATGCGGCGCGGCGGGTTACGGGTGCCACCGACTGGGAAGCCATCGCCGGACTCTATGAGGGGCTGTATAAAATTACCGCCTCGCAGGTTGTGGCAATCAATCATGCGGTGGCGCTGGCGGAAGTCAAAGGCCCCGAAGCGGGACTTGCGGCGTTGCCGGAGCTTTCGGCAAATCCGGACCTGATGGAATTCCAGCCCTATTGGGCGGCGCGGGCTGAATTGCTTTCACGCGCCGACCTGCCCGGCGAAGCGGCTGAAGCTTACGGGATGGCAATTGGTTTGGAGTCGGATCCGCAGTTACGGAATTTCCTGCTGGCCAAGCTCTCTAAAGTGAATTCAAGAAGGCAATAAGGGCATCGCGTTCCGGTTTGGCCGCGGTGCGGAAAGCCTCGCGGGATTTTTCAGCTTCGCCGCCATGCCAGAGAATGGCCTCGGCAGCGCCCCTGGCCCGGCCATCATGGAGAAGCAGGTCATGCTTGTTCACGACGGGAAAGAGGCCGAGGCCCCAGAGCGGCGGAGTGCGCCATTCCCGGCCGCTGGCTTCGAAATCCGGACGGTTGTCGGCGAGGCCTTCGCCCATGTCATGGAGCAGGAGGTCGGTGAAGGGATGAAAGGTCTGGTTTGCCAGTTCGGGAAAATCCTTGACGGACCTGGTTTGCAGCGTCGGCATGTGGCACGCGGCGCAGCCCAGTTTGCGAAACAGTTCTTCGCCCTGCCTGATGGCGGGATCTGTCGCATTGCGCTGGGCCGGGACGGCGATGGTCATGGTGTAGAGCGTCAGCTTGTCCAGGAACTCATCGCTCATTTCCGGTGCGCCGCCGGTGATGGCCTTGGCGCAATCGGCTTGGGCTAAGGTGCAGTTCTGCCCCTCGGCCATTGAGGTGGCGATGCCGATATCGCCCACCGCCGCGCCGGCATTCTGCTGGCGGAGGTTGGGCTGGTTGGCCTTCCAGCCGAAGCGGCCCAGCGCGTTTTTCCGGGCGAGCGAATCCCACACGTCATTGGGCCTGCCGGAAATGCCGTCGCCATCCGCGTCATCGGGATCGGCAAGCGCCAGCAGGGTTTCATCGGGCACGGATTGCAGAAGGCCAAGGCCGATCATGGCGGGAGCCACGCGGGGTGAAACCATGATGTCATCGCCGAGACCGCCGTACTTCAGGCCGGAAATGGCATAGCGCGGCTGGCGCAGGGAAAATTTCGCGCCATCGCCATAGGCGCCGGGAAGCTCGGTGTAGGAAATTTCAGCACGCGCTTCCGGCGCGACGTGGAGAATGGCGCGCTCACTGATCTGGTCGCCATAGACGGGATGGGGCATGACGCCGCCGTTTTCGGCTTTGCCGGGAATGCTGATGCGCAGCAGCATGGAGTCCATCGGCCCCTGGTTATTTTCCGGCGGGCGCCCGCGGCCATCCTTGGTGTGGCAGCCGGAGCAGGAGACGCGGTTGAACATGGGCCCCAACCCATCGAAGGCTTTGACGGAACCCGGCGCTTCCACCCAGTTGGTATTGAACAGGCGGTTGCCGAAGGAGAAGGGCCGCTGATGGGCCTTCGGGCTGTTGGGGGTCTGGAAGGTGAAGGCATCGTCATTGGCGATTGGGCGGGTTCCGCCGCCGCCCAATTGCTGCGTCACGGGAATGGCGAGAAGCGCCTCACGCAAAGGCAGAACGCCAGCCTCGCTGCCCAGGGCAGCCAGCGAAGCCAGCGCGAGAAGAGATGCGGTGATGAGGCCGGAGCGGGGCATTATTCCGTGGGAATAAGGACCAGGACCCCAAGCTTGCTGCCGGCATCCTTGAGGCCCGTACCCAGAGCCTGCAATGCGCCCACCACTTCCTCAGCGGCCTTGCGCTCAGGCGAATCCTTGGGCGCAGCCAGAACCCGGTCCCAGGGATCGCCGAGGGCTGCAACCTTGGTTTCAGCATCGGCCAGGAGGCCATCGATCCGGTCGGCCAAGGCGGCATCCTGGCTGCGCACCAGGTCGTTCAATCCGGCGCGTTCACCGCCCTCATTGTCACCGGTCCAGACCTGCTTGATGCCCACCAGGTCATAGACGAAGTCCTGCTTGGTGGTGTCGGAGAAGCAGGAATGCTCGTCTTCCTGGTCACCGGAATCAAGGGCCACGGCCAAGCGTTCCGACATGAATTCAAAGCCCGCCAGAACGGCCATGCCATTCACCATGCGGCCAATCACTTCGCGCCCGGGCATGGCTTTCAGCTTCTTGGCGTAGCCCGCGGCATTCTGCAATTGCCAGGCGCCTTCGAGTTCGTGCAACTCATGGGCCAGTTCAGCGGTCACCAGCTTCAAGTATTCCCGGCGGCGGTCGTTGTTGCCGGTGCCGGCGATATAATCCGTAAACGGACGGTTTCCCGGGCCGTCGGCGGACAGATCCTGGCCCCAGAGGAGGAATTCGATGGCGTGCCAGCCGGTGGTGACGTCGGCCTCATCCTTGCCCTGGTTGGATTTCTCGATGTCCTCGAGCTCGATCTTGAAGCTTGCATCATTGATCAGGCCGGCATCGGCCTTGCCCTCGACATAGTCGATATAGGCTTCGTTCATGGGCCAGGCATTGATGCCGCCTTCAACCTCTTCAATGGGGCCGTCATAGAAACGGAAAGCTTCGGTTTTCAGATAGGCCGGGCGGGCTTCCACCCAAGCCTGGCGCGCCGCCTTCAGCGTGTCCTCGGAGGGGCCGGCCAGGAAGGCATCGACGGCCGCGGCAAGAGCCTTGGCATCATCGGCGGCTTTCTTGTAGCTGGTGGCCACGAGGTCAATATAGGCGTCTACCTGGGGCGTGGCATCATACTTGAAGGCGCTGGCATCGGTTGATTCGAGAGCATAGGTTGTGGGCGCTGCGCCACCGCCTTCGCCGCCACCTTCACCGCCTTCTCCCGCTTCCTGGGCCAGGATGATGGGTGACTGGTTTGCAGCACTCTGGAGCGTGATCACATCGGCCTGGGCCGCCATTGAGCCGGCAAGTGCCGCAACGCCAAGGCCTGTCCACAATTTGGGTATCCGCTTCATCACACTCATCCTGTTTTGCTGTTATGATTGATGGCTGACTAGCACGGGAAAACACGTCATTCAATAGTTGATTAAATTACTCGGAATTAGAATTATTCCAAATTGCGATGACTTTCGAGCCCGTTTTTGACGGCGACAGCGCCATTCCTGTCTCTCATGTTGACAACGAAAGTTGCGTCTCGCCCGCGGTCACGCAATCGTCTAGATTTGCTGGAAGTGTTGTCGCGCGGGGAGGCGGTTGAGGAGTCTATGGCAGATACAAACGATACAACTGTGCTGGAGCCGCCGCGCGTTTATCTGGTGCATATGGTTGTGTTCACGCTGGTCGTCGTTGTTCTGACGGCGGTTCTCTTTCCCAATATCAAGGCGGCCTTCATGGCCAATGTGGGCCTCAACGGCCTGATCGTGGGCATTCTTCTGCTCGGCGTTTTGTATGCCTACCGCATGGTTTGGCGGCTGTTTCCGGAAATCAACTGGGTCAACGGCTTCCGCGTCGGGCAATCGAGCGATGAAAACCTGGCGGAACCGGTTTTGCTGGCGCCGATGGCCACCCTTCTGGGCGACCGGCAGGAGCGCACGGTTCTGTCCACCAACACCATGCGTTCGCTGCTCGACTCGCTGGCCTCGCGGCTCGACGAATCGCGCGACCTCATGCGCTATATGGTGAGCCTGCTGATTTTCCTCGGGCTTTTGGGAACATTCTGGGGCCTGTTGCAAACGGTCACCTCGGTGGGCGACGCCATCAAGAACCTTGACGTAGGGGCCGGCCAATCGAGCTCGATGTTCGAGGAGCTGAAATCCGGCTTGCAGCGCCCGCTTGAAGGCATGGGGCTTTCGTTTTCCGCAAGCTTGTTCGGCCTTGCGGGTTCCTTGATCCTCGGCTTCCTGGATCTGAAGGCGAGCCAGGCGCAGAACCGCTTTTACCACAATCTCGAAGACTGGCTTTCCACCATCACCGACATTCAGGTGGGCGAGGGGGGCGGCCAGGCCGGGGCCACCAATTACCTGCGCTTTGACATGCAGGGCCTGCAGCGCGGCCTGGACAAGGTTGGCAAGCAGCTTGAAGGCGCCAAGGTCAATGGCGCCGGCGGCGGCACCCATGAATTGATCGAGCAGCTGGCCGAGGCGGTGGCAAGCCTGGTGCAGCAAATGCGCGAGGAACAGAAAATGGTGCGGCAATGGGCGCAGAGCCAGCAGGTGCAGCAGAATGAAATTCAGCGCCTGCTCATCCGCTCCACCGGCCAGCCGGCGGGGCGCGGCCGCGCCAAGGGCGACGAGTAACGGCAATGGCGGGCGCCCTTTCAAGACGCAGACGCCAGGAAGACGCCCCCTATTGGCCGGGCTTCGTCGACGCCATGGCCCAGCTTCTGCTGGTCATCACCTTCCTGCTTTCGGTTTTCATGACGGCGCAATTTCTGCTGGCGCGGGAATTATCCGGGCAGGATTCGGCCCTGGGACAATTGCGCTCGCAGATTGCCGAGCTCACGCAATTGCTGGCATTGGAAAAATCCGCCAAGGGTGCGGTGGAAGCAAACCTGCTGGCGCTCAGCGACGACCTAAGCGCCGAGAGATTAAAGAGCGCGGGGCTTATCGCCAACCTTGCGGCGGAAGGTTCAAAGGGCTCAGAGGCGAACCAGACGATCAGCGGGCTGCAGACCCAGCTTGATAAGGAAAAGGCGCTCACTTCGGAGGCCCTGTCGCAGGTCGAATTGCTGAACCAGCAGATCGCCGCCATGCGCCGCCAGCTGGCGCAGCTGAACAGCATCCTGACGGACGCGGAAATCCGCAACAAATCGTCAGAAGCGCAAATCGCCGATCTTGGCAAGCGGCTGAATTCGGCCCTGGCGCAGCGGGTGCAGGAACTGTCGCGCTACCGTTCGGAATTCTTCGGGCGCCTGCGGCAAATTCTTTCGCAGCGTTCGGACATTCTGGTGGTGGGCGACCGCTTCGTCTTTCAATCGGAAGTGCTCTTTGCCAAGGGCGATGCGGAAATCAGCCCTTTGGGCCAGGAGGAAATGCTGAAGCTGGCGGATGCGCTGCGCCAGCTTGAAGCGGAAATTCCCCAGGACATCGCCTGGGTCTTGCGGGTTGACGGGCATACGGACATTGACCCGATCAAGTCGCCCTTCTTCCAATCCAACTGGGAGCTCTCGTCGGCGCGGGCCATTGCGGTGGTCAAATACCTGATTGCGCAAGGGGTGGCGCCCAAGCACCTGGTGGCGGCGGGCTTCGGCGAATTCCAGCCATTGGATGTCGGCACTTCTGAGGACGCCAAATCGCAGAACCGGCGCATCGAGCTCAAGCTGACGGAGCGTTGAATTGCAGTTTTGCCAACCTGGCGTAGAGCGCGTTTTTCCTGACAAGCTCGCTGTGGGTGCCCTGCGCGACCAGTTTTCCATTTTCGAAAACCAGAATGCGATCGGCGTTGCGCACGGTTGCAAGGCGATGGGCGACGACGAGGGTGGTGCGGTTGGCGGTGAGCTTTTCCAGCGCCTCCTGAATGAGCGACTCGCTTTCCGCATCAAGGGCGCTGGTGGCCTCGTCGAGCAGCAGGATGGGGGCGTCGCGCAAAATGGCGCGGGCGATGGCAATGCGCTGGCGCTGACCGCCGGAAAGAGTGATGCCGCGTTCGCCCACTTCGGTGTCAAATCCCCTGGGAAGTTTTTTGGCGAACTCATCGACGCGGGCGGCGATGGCGGCGGCCATGGCGGTTTCGCGCGTTGCGCCGGGCGCGCCGAAGCGGATGTTGTCGAGAACCGAGCCGGAGAAAATGACCGTGTCCTGCGGCACCACGGCGATGTGTTGGCGCAAGTCCTGCGGGTCAACGGTTTTAACGTCAAGGCCATCGATTGTGATGGATCCGGAGGCGGGATCGTAAAAGCGCTGGATGAGGGCGAAGAGGGTTGACTTGCCGGCGCCTGATGGCCCCACTATGGCGGTCACTTCACCGGGCCTGGCGGTGAAGCTCACGTTGTTCAGCGCCGCGGTTTTCAGGCGTGTTGGGTAATGAAAGGTAACGCCGGAAAATTTTATCTGCCCTTTGGGTGTTTGCGGAAACGCCGCGGGGTTTGATGGCGCGTTGATGAGAGGTTTTTCATCGAGCAGTTCTGAGATGCGTTCGGCGGCTCCGGCGGCGAGCTGAATTTCCCCCCAGACTTCCGAGAGCTGGCCGAGCGAGCTGGCGGCGATGACGGCGTAGATCACGAACTGGCTCAAGGTTCCGCCGGACAGATTTCCGCTGATCACTTCCTGGGCGCCGAACCAGAGCAGGCCAACAATGGAACCCAGGGCCACGAAGATGATGGCGGCAGTTAGAACGGCGCGGGCGAGAGTGCGCCTGGCGGCAGCCGAAAAGGCGAAATCCGTGGCGCTTGAAAATTCATTCCGCGTATAATTTTCCTGCACATTGGATTGCACCGTGGTGATGGCGGAAAGGCGCTCCTGGGCAAAGGCGGCAGAGGCCGCAAGCGTATCCTGGGCGGCGCGCGACAACGCGCGCACCCTCCGGCCGTAGATGACAAGCGGCAGCACGATGAGGGGGATGGCAAGGCCGGCAAGCCCTGCAAGCTTGGGGCTGGTGACAATCATCATGATGACGGCGCCAATCAGCATCACGCCATTGCGCAGCGCTATCGAAGCGGTGGAGGAAAAGGCCGACTTGATTTGCGTGGTGTCGGCGGTGAGCCGTGAGACGACTTCGCCGGTTTTCTGGGTTTCGTAAAAGCCCGGGCTGAGTTTCAGGAGATGCGTGAACAGGGCATCGCGCACATCGGCGACGATCTTTTCGCCGAGCCACATGACATAATAGAAGCGGATGGCGGAGCTCAAGGCGAGCAGCAGGACAACGGCGATCATCACGCTGAAGTACTGGTTCACCAGGGTGGCGTTGGAGGTGGTGAAACCGTGGTCAATGATGCGCCGCACGGCGATGGGCACGACGAGGGTGGAGCCGGAGGCAATTGCCAGGGCAATCAGGGCCTTGGCGATCTGGGGCTTGTAGCGGGTGAGGAAGGGCGTCAGGCGCGCCAGCGGTTTCAGGCTTTTGCGGCCTGGTTCTTGCTGCGTGTTTTCTGCCATTTTGGCCTACTTGCCTCCCATTTGGGCTTCCTGTATAGAGCGCAGCCGAAACTTCACAATAGTGACCAGGCGCGGCTTTTTTGCGCCAGACCAGAAAGATTATGCGATGAAAGAAGGCATTCACCCGGACTATCACACCATCAATGTGGTGATGACCGACGGCAGCAAATTCGTGACCCGCTCAACCTACGGCAAGGATGGCGATACGCTGTCGCTGGATATCGATCCCAAGTCGCATCCGGCCTGGACCGGCGGCACCCAGACCATTCTTGACCGCGGCGGACGGGTTTCGCGCTTCAAGCAGAAGTTCGGCTTCCTCGACAAGTAAGAACCCCGATCTCCATACCGAATTCTCATCATGCCCGCGCTGACGCGGGCATTTTCTTTTCCGGGCGGGCCATTCAGATTTTGTCGACGATGCATGCGCCATTCTGCGCCCTCAGCCGGGCGCACAAGGCCTCGGCTTCCTGCCGGCTGTTGCGGCCGATCATCACGCGCACGAGAAGCTTTCGTCCGCGGCTCAGGTTGCGGGTCCGCACCACCAGGGGCAGTTCATCATTCAGCAGCGTGGCATAACGGGATTTGACCCGCTCGAAACTTGCCAGCGTCCGCGCTTCGGAGAAGCCGCCGGCGATGACCACGCCCCAAGGCTTGGCTGGGCTGCGCTGGGTTACGGGCCTTGGAGGCAGCATTTCCCTGAGCACCAGCCTGGCGCAATTTTCGGTGAAGCTGCCGTTGCCGCCAAGACCGGGAATATCAAGCGCTGCTGTGGGTGAGCGCCACTCCGCCGCCGCGTGGCCGGTGATGGCCAAGACATAGTCTTCCGTTTCGGCGGGCAGGGTCCGGCGATTCCGCAGCCAGGCGCTGGTGCCCTCCTCGCCAAAATTATAGGCGGCGGCCGCCAGGCCCAGGTTGCCGAATTTTTCGGTGAGGAAAGCCAGATATTCAGCGGAGGCGGCAAGCGCCTCGCGGTGATCGAAGGAATTCTTCAGGCCGCGGAGCTTCGCCGTCCCCGGCATGAACTGGGCAATGCCTTCGGCCCCAACCGGGCTTACGGCCCGCGCATCAAAAATGCTTTCCTTCCAGATCAGGCGCGTGAAGAAATCAACCGGAAGATTGTTGCGCCGGGCATGATGACTGAGGAGGGCACACACTTCAGCGGCATAGGCGGTCTTGACCATTTGCGGCTGCACCGCGGCGCGCGGCTGCGAAAAAAGCATGAGAGCAAATATGAGACCGAGTACCACACGCCGCATCACCCAAGTCTAAACGCATCGTGGGGCGAAAATAAAGCCTGCGGGTCAGCCCCTGGCCACTTTCAACATGGAGGCAAGACGGTCGATCTGGTCGTTGACCGGGCTCGGCATTTGCGCCGGGCAGGTCTGGGCGCTGATCATGCTGTCCAGTTTCTGGATGCGCTGATGCAGCGTAAGCGAACGGTCAACCAGGGCTTTGAGGGCGTCGGGCAGGTCTTGCGCGCCGGCGAGGTCGTGGCCCTTGCCGATGTCGCTCAGGCTAATGCGGTGGTTTTCCTTGCGGGCGTCCTCAACGGTCAGTTCGCCGGCGCCGATGGCGCGCTGCAGGAGCAGCCATGAGGCAAGCTGCATGAGGCGGGTGGTGAGGCGCATGCTTTCGGTGGCGTAGGCTATAGCGCCATGGCGCTCAAGCACGCGGGCATCAAGGCGGCCCGGGCCATCCAGGTAGTTGGCGGTTTCCTCAACCAGCGACATGCCTTCCCGGAACACTTTCTCGAATTGCTCCGAAGAGGTGAACTTGGTGAAGAAGTTAACGGTAGCTACGTTACCGGACGAACCCTGCATGCCTAATGACCCCTTACACAAATCATAAAAATTTTACCCACCAGGCGGGCCGATCATGGCGCGTGCGCCATTTCCGGTCAATATCCGGCGTGCAAATAGTTTTGGGGAAAGCGAAGCAATATCGGGGCCAAAAAAAAGCCACGTAAAAACGTGGCTTTTGAGTTTAAACAGGGAGGCGTCAAACAGAGTGGAAAGTGCCACTCGGAGAATCCAAAAGACTTGGATTACAGTTTCTATAAGTAAACAATATTCCTTACCAATTCGTTAACGCGGTTAACCTAATTTCTAAAGAAAGCGTCGGCGGCGCTGCGGCTGGCCTGTTTTTTTGTGATTTCGGCCCGGAGACGGATGATCTCGGACTCCAAAGCCTGAATGCGCTGTTCCAATTCGGCCACGGAAATGGCATCGAGATTTTCGCCGATAACCATGCTGGCGGGCTTTTTCGGTGCGTCTTCGAGGTCCACGGCCCTGGCTCCCTGTGCTGCCGTCCCATTTTGCCATTGCAGGGGCGGGGTCCGCAACCCATTGTGGGACAAAAAGGGATAAAGGCATGAAAGCCATCGAGATTCGCGAGCCGGGCGGGCCGGAAGTTTTGCAGATCGGCGAGTTGCCGAAGCCGGAACCGGCGCCGGGACAGGTGCTGGTGAAGGTGCACGCGGCGGGGGTGAACCGGCCGGACATTCTGCAGCGCCAGGGAGGCTATCCGCCGCCGCCGGGAGCGCCTCTAACGCCGGGGCTTGAGATTGCCGGCGAAGTGATGTCGGCGGGCACCCGCTACAAGGTCGGCGACAGGGTCTGCGCGCTGGTGCCGGGCGGCGGCTATGCGGAATATGCCGTGGTGGCCGAGGACAATGCGCTGCCGGTGCCGCCGGGTTTTTCAATGATCGAGGCGGCGGCCATTCCGGAAACCTATTTTACCGTGTGGACCAATGTGTTTGAGCGGGGCGGCCTCAAGCCCGGGGAGACCATTTTGATCCATGGCGGCTCGAGCGGCATTGGCACAACGGCTATTCAACTGGCCAAGGCTTTCGGCTCAAAAGTTGCCGTCACCGCGGGAAGTGACGCGAAGTGCAAGGAATGCCTCACCTTGGGCGCCGATGTGGCGATCAACTACAAAACTCAGGACTTCGTTGAGGAGCTGAAGACGCGCGCCATCGCCCCGGAGGTGATCCTTGACATGGTGGGCGGTGAGTATGTGGCGCGCAACCTCCGCTGCATTGCCATGCACGGGCGCCTTGTGAACATCGCGTTTCAGAAAGGCTCGAAAGTTGAGATTGATCTCCTGCCCATCATGCTCAAGCGGCTCACCCTTACGGGCTCTACGCTGCGCCCGCGCACGGTGGGGGAAAAAGCGGCGATTGCCCGCGCGTTGGAGGCCAGGGTCTGGCCCCTGTTTGCGGCGGGCACATGCAAACCGGTGATTTTCAAAACCTTTCCCCTGGCGGATGCAGCGGGGGCGCACCGCCTGATGGAAACCAGCGGGCATGTTGGCAAGATTGTTCTCACCGTTTAAAACGCGTTGCATCTTCGGGACGCAGCGCCTATATAGCTGGCATTCCCAAGTCTATTTACCATTGTGTTACGGAACCCCAGACGGTTCCGAAGGAGCGAAAAAACTATGTCGAATGCCCCGTTGATGCCGAAAGCGACCGCCGTTTGGCTGGTTGAAAACACCGCGCTGACGTTCCGCCAGATTGCCGATTACTGCAATCTGCACGAGCTTGAAGTGAAGGGCATCGCCGATGGCGACGTGGCCACCGGCATCAAGGGCCTGGACCCGGTGACCGGCGGCCAGCTCACCCGTGACGAGATCCAGAAGGGCGAGGCCGATCCGGCTTATGCCTTGAAAATCCTGGTGTCGAAGGTCAACATTCCGGTGCAGAAATCGACGGGCGGGCCACGCTACACGCCGGTGTCGCGCCGGGGCGAGCGCCCCGATGCAATCATGTGGCTGCTGCGCAACCATCCGGAGCTGCCGGAGTCAGCCATCATGAAACTGGTTGGCACGACGAAAACGACGATTGCCGCCATCCGCGACCGCACCCATTGGAATGCCAGCAACATCAAGCCGGTCGATCCGGTTTCGCTCGGCCTGTGCTCGCAGCTCGAATTGGACTTCGCGGTTCAGAAGGCGGCGCGCAAGGCAGGCAAGGGACAAGTTGCCGACGCAGCACCGGTGCGCACCCTTATTCCCGCGGCTGAAGTTGTGGGCACCGTTGCAAACGTGGCGGCGGTTGCCGCCGCCGCGGCGGAAGCCGAAAAGGCCGTGTCGGCGGAATCGGCGAAGAACGACGGCAAGCAGTACAGCGCCGATTCGGTCTTCGCGAAATTGAAGGGCCTCAAGCTCGAGCCCACTGAAGAAACCATCAAAGAATAATGCGTATCCTCATTGTTGGCACGGCAGGCAACGTCGGCAAGGCTGCAGTAGCCGAGCTCAAGCCCCGCCATGAGGTGATCACCGCCGGACGGTCTTCCGGCGATGTGCGCGTTGATCTCCTCGATGCTTCTTCGATCAGCGCCATGTATGAAAAACTCGGCAAGCTGGATGCGGTTGTGGCCTGTGCGGGCCATGCCCATTATGGGCCGTTGGCCAGCATGACCGAAACGCAATTCATGGTTGGACTGAAAGACAAGCTCATGGGGCAGGTGAACCTGGTCCTCCTCGGCACATCCTATGTGAATGACCGCGGATCGTTCACGCTCACCAGCGGTGTGGTTGACCGTGACCCCATCTTGAAGGCGTGCAATGCGGCGACGGTTAACGCAGCGCTGAAGGGCTTTGTGACGGGCGCGGCAATCGAGCTGGAGCGCGGCATCCGCATCAATGTGGTAAGCCCCGGGCTGCTGCAGGAATCGGCCAAGAAATATGAAGGGCTGTTCCCCGGACATGAAGCCGTGTCATCGGCGCGGGTGGGCCTTGCATACGCCAAGAGCGTTGAAGGCGCACTGACCGGGCAGGTCATTATTATTGAATAACCATTAGAAGATGACCGCGTCGAGCGCGGTCATGATGATGCTTAAAGGTCATTCCTTCACAGGCACGGTGTAGTTCAGCGGCATGCGGCCGCCATCGGCGTAGATGGTTTGGCCGGTGACGTAGCTTGATTCACCGGACGCCAGGAAGACGGCGATGGCGGCGATCTCCGAGGGCTCGCCAACGCGGCCCATGGGGGTTCGCGACATCACCCGCTTCATGGCGGCCTCGTCGCTCACAACAGTTTGCAGCATGCCGGTCATGATTGATCCGGGGCCGATGGCGTTCACGCGAATGCCATGCGGGGCCAGGGAAATGGAAGTTGCCCGGGTGAGCTGCGAGACACCGCCCTTGGCGATGCAATAGCTGACGATCGTTGGAATGGCGAGCGTATCGTTGACCGACGACATGTTGATGATGGCACCTGGCGGTTTTCCCGCGGCCACCTGTTTCACCATTTCGCGGGCGCAGGCCTGCAGCATGAGGAATGAGCCCTTGAGGTTGATATCGATGACCTTGTCGTAATCGGCCTCGCTCATCTCAAGGAAATCGCCGGGGATGCTGATGCCGGCGTTGTTCAGCAGAATGTCCACGGCGCCAAACTGCTTTACGACAGCGGCAACGGTGGCCTTGACATCGCTGGCGCGCGAAACGTCGCAATGCAGATAGGCGGCGCCAAGGCGCCTGGCTTCGGCCCGGCCGATGTCATCCAGCACGTCGGTTATGACAACGCTGGCGCCTTCGGCCGTAAAGCGTTCGGCACAGCTGAGGCCAATGCCGCGGGCGGCGCCGGTAATGATGGCGGTACGGTTCTTGAGCTTCAATGATTTCTCCTAGTGGGTGTGGAAATTGCCGCCGTCGGATTCCAGCATGAGCGAGGCTATGGTCAGGTGGCGCGGCCGGCTCAGGGCAAAGAGGGCTGATTCAACAATGTCGCGGTTGGTGGGCCATGATGTATCCGGCGGGGTGGCGTTCCAGGCGGCGGCATCGAGCGGTGAAATATCCAAGATGTTGGGCGGATAGATTCCGGTGACGCGCACCGGCCTTCCCCGCAATTCCTGGCGCAGGGCATCGGTCAATCCGGCCTGGCCATGCTTCGAGGCGATATAGGCAACGGAGGCACCTTGCAGCGGCACGTTATGGATGCCGCTGGTCGAAACGATGTTCAGGATGTCACCGGCGCCGGATTTTTCGAGAAGTGGCAGAAGCCCGCGGGTAAACAGCAGGGTGCCGGCCACATTGCCGGTAATGGTATTGGCAATGGCATAGGCATCGTGACTGTCCATGGCGCCGGGCAGCCATTGGGCGGCATTGTTGATGAGAATATCAAGGGGTGTTCCGGCATCGCGCATTTTCTTGGCGGCGAGGGTGGTCTGGCTGATGTCGGCCAAATCAATGTGCAGTGTTTCGGGACGCTTGCCGGTGCGCAACTTGATCGATTCGGCCAGAGACGTGAGATTTTCCATGTTGCGGCCGGTCATGATCACTTCGGCTCCAGAATCGGCCAGCACCACGGCAAATGCCGCGCCGAGGCCCCGTCCGGCGCCGGTCACAATCACGCGTTTCCCCCTGAAGCTCATGGCCGCGAACCTAACCCAAATTCATTGGATTAGTAAGTGTCGGCGGCATGGACCCTGCTGCCAAACACAGCGATGACAAGAGCGGCCAGGGCGATCAGCCAGAAAGCGTGGCCAAGACTGGTCATCTGCGCCGCAAAGCCGATCAAGGGCGGGCCTGCGAGGAAGCCCGCATAGCCAAGGGTGGTGACGGCGGCGATGCCGCGGCCCGGCGCATCGGGCTCCAATCTTCCGCCGCCGGCAAATAATACGGGGGCGATATTGCCGATGCCAATTCCGGCGAAGGTGAAAGCCGCCACAGCCATCAGGAAAGAGGACACGCTGATGGCAAGAGCAATGCTCACGGCGGTGAGAAGGGCGCTGGCCACTACCATGTGCACGGCGCCGAATTTCTGCCGCAACCAGTCACCGGTGAAACGCGAGGCGGCCATGCCGGCGGAGAAGAAGGCATAGCCCAGGGCCGCCGTCCCGGCATCGACGTTGAATTCGGCGGTAAAATAAATGGCGCTCCAGTCCAGCACGGAACCCTCGGCCATCAAGGCAAGGAAGCACAGCAAGCCCAGGCCTATGGTTGCCTTGGTGGGCCAGCCGAAATGGGTGTCGGACAGTCCCTTGTCGATGGCGCGGGGCAGGAGAAACCGAACTGATAGGAAAAGCAAGATGAGACAAGCCCCGCCGGCGAGGGCGATGTGGGTGAATTCGCCCATATGCTTCATGGCCCAGGCGCCGAGAAACGCCCCCACCATGCCGCCGACGCTGAAGCCGCCATGGAGCATGGACATGATCGGGCGTTTCAGCGCCCGTTCGACCGCGATGCCGTGGGCGTTCATGGCGACATCCATGCTGCCGATGAAAGCGCCGAGCAGGTAGCCCGTGATGACAAAGGGCACGAGCGCAGGTGCCGTGACCGGGCCGGCAAAGGCAAGGCAGAAGAAAACGCCGGTGACCAGGGCGACGCGGGAACTGCCATAGCGGTTGATCATGGCGCCGGTCAGCGGCATGGCGGTTACGGCGCCCGCGGCGATGGCCAGCAGCGCCAGGCCAAAAACGCCCGGTCCCACGTCCAAGCGCTCCTTGGCCAGGGGAATATGCGGCACCCAGGAGCCAACCATGATTCCGTGCAACAAAAAGAGAGTGAACGTGGCCCAGCTGGCTTGGGCCGGCGTATTGGTTTTCATGGTGATTCCCGGGTTTTCGAGCCTCAATAGCGCGGAGTGCGGCAATAACCAATGCCTGTTGGCAAGGGGGCAGGGATGCCCATGCCGATGATCTTAATAAGCGATTTACCACAATGGGCTCAACAGTTTAACCAAATATAAGGGCGTACTGGAGATATTGGCCGCCGACAAATTCAGGGTGGTGAGAGATGGAAATGCCTGCTGTGGCTGCAAACTTCGGGACTGAAGCCTTACCTGCGAACAGATTTTTCAGCCTCCTGCGGAAAAGTATTTCGGCCCATGTCATTTATATTGCAATCGTGGGAGCCTATTACGCGGCGTTCTGCATTATGCTGCGAATGCACCCGGATATGTGGGTTACCGACATGCTGCTGGCATTCGGCGGTTTTCTGACGGTTTCGGTGATCTTCATTACGCTCAGTGTCTTCATCATGCGGTTCTACCATATTGCCAGATATGTGAAGCCTGAGAGGCCGATCCCGGCCTTACTGAAGGAGATGAAGCAGTATCTGGTAAACCGGAAGCGAGTGGCCAATGGCCTTCCCATCGTCCTGATCATGATGGTTTGCATGTATGTGTTTTCAAACATCAAGTCATCGATTCCCGTGTTGAATCCCTATTCCTGGGATGTGTATTTTGCCAACCTGGACAAGGCATTGCATTTTGGCCGCCAGCCCTGGGAATGGCTGCACCCGCTGCTGGGTTATCCGCCCATAACCTACCTTCTCAATCTCAACTATAACCTGTGGTTTCTAGTGACATGGATGGTGTGGGTGTATTTCGCCTTTCTGGACAAGCCAAGCGAAGTGCGGACACGATTTTTCCTGAGTTTCTTCGCCCTGTGGATTGTTGTCGGCAGCCTTTTGGCAGTTGGATTTTCATCGGTGGGACCATGCTTTTACGGCAGGCTGGGGCTTACGCCGGATCCTTTTGCCGACCTTATGACTTACTTGCGCGGCGCCAATGAAGTGTTTCCGATCTGGGCGCTGCCGCTGCAAGACGAGTTGTGGCAGGGCTACATCGATCAGTCGCTTATCGTCAAAGGCATCTCGGCCATGCCTTCCATGCACAATGGCTCGGCCCTTCTTTATGTCCTTGCGGGCTATCAAGTCAGCCGCTTTGCCGGCCGCATTCTTGCCCTTCATTGTTTCCTGGTTTTCATCGGTTCCATCCATCTGGGCTGGCACTATGCGGTAGACAGCTACCTGGCCTGGGCGATTGCCCTGATGATCTGGTTTGCCGTATTGCCAATCGCCCGCTGGTGGCACAGCACGGCGGCACAGGGCGATTTTGACCGCGGGCTGGCAGCAGGCGCCTAGCAAAGTTTAGCTTCACTTTGGCGGCGAATTTTTACAGTATGAGGCACTTCTCACCCCAGGGATTGCCTCCATGTCCATCTATGACGTCGACCTCGACAAGACGCCTGCCAATTACCAGCCGCTTACGCCGCTCTCATTCCTGGCCCGGTCGGCCTCGGTCTTTCCCGAGCGCATTGCCATCATCCACGGCAGGAGCCGCACGAGTTACGCGGAGTTCTATTCACGGGCGCGGAAACTCGCCTCGGCCCTGGTAAAGGCCGGGATCAAGAAGGGCGATACGGTTTCGGCGCTTCTGGCCAATACCCCGGCGATGCTGGAATGCCACTATGGGGTGCCGATGATGGGGGCGGTTCTCAACACACTCAACACCCGCCTGGATGCGGCTACCATCGGGTTTTCGCTCGACCATGCGGAAACGAAATTGCTGATTGTCGACAAGGAGTTCTCCCTGCTTGCCAAGAATGCGGTGCAACTGATGAAGGGGCATAAACCCATCGTTGTCGACTATGTCGATCCGGAGTTTCCGGTGGAGGGCGAACGGCTGGGCTCGATCGAATACGAGCAGTTCATCGCCGGCGGTGACGCAGAATTTGAGTGGCTCTGGCCGGCCGATGAATGGGAGGCGATTTCGCTGAACTACACCTCGGGTACGACGGGCAATCCCAAGGGCGTGGTCTTCCATCACCGGGGCGCCTACCTCATGGGATCGGGCAACGTACTGGCGGGAAACCTGCCCAAGCATCCGGTCTATCTCTGGACGCTGCCGATGTTTCACTGCAACGGCTGGTGTTTCCCCTGGGCAATTTCGGTGGTGGCGGGGACCCACGTGACACTGCGCTGGGTGCGCTCGAACCTGATCTGGAATGCCTTGGCGGACAATAATGTCACGCATCTTTGCGGCGCGCCGATTGTGATGTCCACCATCCTGAACGCTCCCGAAAACGAGAAACGCAGGCTTGGCCATACGGTGCAGTTCCTGACGGCCGCCGCACCGCCGCCGGAAGCGGTGCTTTCGGCCATGGCGGAGCAGGGCTTCAATGTGACGCATCTCTACGGCCTCACGGAAACCTATGGTCCCGCCACGGTGAATGACTGGAAGGCGCAGTGGGATGAGCTTGACGGCCCGGCGCGCGCCAAGATGAAGTCGCGGCAGGGGGTGCGCTATCATTCCCTCGAGCACTTGACCGTGATGGATCCAGAAACCATGGAGCGGGTTCCCGCCGACGGGGAGACACTGGGCGAGGTGATGTTCCGCGGCAATATCGTGATGAAGGGCTATCTGAAAAATCCCAAGGCCACGGCGGAGGCGTTCAAGGGCGGCTGGTTCCATTCCGGCGATCTCGGCGTGATGCACCCGGATAACTACATCCAGCTCAAGGACCGCTCGAAGGACATCATCATTTCCGGCGGCGAGAATATTTCGTCCATCGAAGTGGAGGACTGCCTCTACAAGCACCCCGCCATACAAGCCGCCGCCGTCGTCGCCAAGCCCGACGAAAAATGGGGCGAGACGCCCTGCGCCTTTGTGGAATTGAAGCCGGGGAAGGCGGCGAGCGCGGAAGACATCCTGGAGTGGTGCCGCAAGGGCCTGGCCAAATTCAAAGTGCCGAAGCACGTGGTGTTCACCGACCTGCCGAAGACCAGCACGGGAAAGATACAAAAATTCAAGCTGCGGGAGAAGGCGAAGGACGTTTGAGATGGCTGGACATGAAAAGCCTGCGGATTTTGTGGCCCATTTCAGCGAGATCGAAAACGATGGCAGCTGGTGCTATCCGCATTCGGACGAATGTTTTGGGTTCGGCGCGGCATTTTCAAAACGCTTCAAGCTCATGCGGCTCGGCATCCACCATGAGCGCCTGCCACCCGGCCGCCGGCTTTCCTGGCCCCATGCGGAGGCCGATGAAGAGGAGTTTGTCTACGTCATCGAAGGGAGGCCTGATGTCTGGGTTGATGGACATCTCAGGCATCTGAAGCCGGGCGACGGCGTCGGCTTTCCCGCGGGCACCGGGATTGCCCACACGATTCTTAACAATACTGAAAGTGACGTGAGGCTGTTGGTCGTCGGCGAGGCTTCGCGCGAGCGCAGCCGCATCGATTACCCGCTTCATCCACGGCGCAATGCGGAGATCGGTGAAAGACACTGGAAGGATAAGCCGGAGCGCGAACTTGGACCGCATAATGGCCTGCCCGACAAACCGCGATGAAACGAAACGGCCGCCCCGGGGGCGGCCATGGAAACTATAAGGAATGCAAACCGCAACCTTGGCTGAAGGCCGAGAGCCTCCGCGCATCACTCAAATTTAACTTAAACCTTATCAGGCGGCGTGCGGCTGGCTTTCCAGCCTGGTAATCTCATCTTTTATCTTGAGTTTTCGGCGCTTGATTTCCGCGATTTCCTGGTCGGTGGAGGCGGGATGGGCGATCGCGTCGGCCAATTCCGTTTCTAATGCTTTATGCTTGGAGATCAATTCACTCAAGTGGGCCTGAAGGGTCATTCATGTCCTCCGCTAGTGCTCAAGTTAACGACAGCATGATGACATAGAGTTGGGGGCTTGTCGAACGCCTTTCAAGGGCATAGTTGAAGGGGTTTGAAATCAAGGCTTTGGGAGCGGGTTGAGGCCCATGGATACGTTGCAGGAGGTGGCGCTTCGGTCAAAGCTGCAAAATTTGCTGCAGCAGCACCGCGACCTCGACACGGCGATTTCCTCGCTGGAAGAAACCGGAACGGGCGACCAGCTGCAACTGCGGCGGCTGAAAAAAATGAAGCTCGACCTGAAAGACCAGATACAAAAGATCGAGAACATGCTGATTCCCAATATTATCGCGTGAAAGGCTGGGCATTTTGAAAGCACCTGTTGCCATTGTCATGGGGAGCCAGTCGGATTGGGCCACGATGAAACATGCCGCCGAGATTCTCGACGTGCTGGGCGTGGCCCACGACTTGCGCATCGTCTCGGCACACCGGACACCCAAGCGGCTTTATGATTTTGCCGGGAGCGCCAAGGCCGAGGGAATAAAGGTGATCATTGCGGGGGCCGGCGGGGCGGCGCATCTGCCGGGGATGGTGGCGGCCCTGACCACGCTTCCGGTATTCGGCGTGCCGGTGGAGTCAAAGGCGCTTTCGGGGCAGGATTCGCTTCTGTCCATTGTGCAGATGCCCGCCGGCATTCCGGTGGGCACCCTGGCCATCGGCAAGGCGGGCGCGATAAATGCCGGGCTGCTTGCGGCCAGCGTTCTGGCGCTCAGCGACAAGGCCTTGGCCAAACGGCTTGAAGCGTGGCGCGAGAAGCAGACGGCGGGCGTTGCCAGCACGCCCAAGGACGATGCCTGATGCGCCTTGCAAAGCCTTTAGCGCCGGGTTCAACGATTGGCATTCTGGGCGGCGGGCAATTGGGCCGCATGCTGGCGCTGGCGGCGGGCCAGCTCGGATTCAAATGCCACATTTTCGCGCCGGAGGAGGACAGCCCGGCGTTTCAGGTTTCTGGCGCACACACGGTCGCGGGCTATCACGATTTCGCGGCGCTGGAGATATTTGCAAAAAATGTCGATGTCATCACCTATGAATTTGAGAACGTGCCCGGCGACACGGCGGCGTTTCTCGAGTCGCAGGCGGTGCTTGCGCCCAGTTCGGCCGCCCTCAAGACGGCGCAGGACCGGATTGATGAAAAGATCTTCATCGCCGGGCTGGGCATTCCGGTTGCGCCGTTTGCGGCGGTGAATTGCGAAGCGGACCTGCATGACGCCATTGCCCGGATTGGCAGGCCTTCGGTGTTGAAGACACGGCGCTTCGGTTATGACGGCAAGGGCCAAACCAGGATTGCCGCCGATACATCGACGGGCGTGGCCTGGGCGGAAATCGGCAAGGCGCCTGCCATTCTCGAAGGCTTCATTTCCTTCAACAAGGAAATCTCGGTGATAGCGGCGCGGGGCTGGGGCGGGGTGATTGCGGTTTATGACGTTCCGGAGAATCATCACGAAAACCACATTCTCAAGACCTCCACCGTTCCGGCCGGCGTTTCACGGGCCACGGCGGAGGAGGCGCGCGAGGTGGCCCGGACGATCATCGGGGCGCTCGATTATGTGGGGGTGATGGGCATCGAGATGTTCGTTTCCGGTTCGAAACTGATCGTTAACGAGATTGCCCCCCGGGTGCATAATTCCGGCCACTGGACCCAGGATGCCTGCGTGGTTTCGCAGTTCGAGCAGCATATCAGGGCCATTTGCGGCTGGCCGCTGGGCTCGACGGAGCGCCACTCCAACGTGGTGATGCATAATATTTTGGGCGGGGAAAGCGCCAGATGGGCGGAATATGGGGCTTCGGCCCATACGGGCGTGCATTTCTACGGCAAGGCGGAAGCCCGGCGGGGGCGGAAGATGGGCCATATAAACGTGCTGACCCCTCGACAGGGATGACAGGCTGTGGTACGCCACGCCAACTTTTAAGCGACCCCATGCGGGGCCCCTTTCAAACAAATTTAACTTTGACCAACTTAGAGGTAGCACTTGCAAGTCGTAGTCCGTGACAACAATGTCGACCAAGCCCTGAAAGTTCTCAAGAAAAAGATGCAGCGTGAGGGCATTTTCCGCGAGATGAAGCTGCGCGGGCATTTTGAAAAGCCATCGGAGAAGAAGGCCCGCGAGAAGGCGGAAGCGGTGCGCCGCACCCGCAAGCTGGCCCGCAAGAAGCTGCAGCGCGAAGGCCTGCTGCCCATGCCCAAGAAGATCGAGAAGCCCAAGCGCTTTGGCGCAGGCGGCGGCGGCGCCGGTGCTGGCGGGGCGTTTTAAGCCGGTTCAAGTTCTGGATTTTAAGGCCGTGGAAATCCCCACGGCTTTTTTCTTGCCTGAGAGGCGGCACATCCGCCATCAATGGGCATGGTCATGCTGCATGAAAGCTGGAAAGGGCCGCTTCAGACGGAGTTCGATGCGCCCTACATGGCGGTGCTGAAGGACTTTCTGGTTGCCGAGCGGGACAGGGGCAAACGGATTTTTCCCAAGGGTTCCGAGTGGTTCCACGCGCTTGATGTGACGCCGCTTGAACGGGTGCGGGTGGTGATCCTGGGGCAAGACCCCTATCACGGGGAGGGCCAGGCGCATGGGCTTTGTTTTTCGGTGAAGCCGGGGGTGAGGCCGCCGCCCTCGCTCATCAACATCTACAAGGAAATGAAAAGCGATCTTGGCCTTGAGCCGCCGTCCCATGGAAACCTTGAAGCCTGGGCACGGCAGGGCGTGCTGCTGCTCAACGCGGTTCTTACGGTGGAGGCGGGGCTTGCGGCCTCGCATCAGGGCAAGGGCTGGGAGCGCTTTACCGATGCGGTGATCCGGCTGGTCAATGACCAGCCGCGGCCGGTGGTGTTTATCCTCTGGGGCTCCTACGCGCAGCGCAAGGCGGCTTTCGTGGACCGCCAGCGGCATCTGGTGCTGGCCTCGGCGCATCCATCGCCGCTGTCAGCGCATAACGGTTTTTTCGGTTCGCGGCCGTTTTCCAAGGCGAATGAATTTCTGATTGCCAATGACCAGGATCCCATTGATTGGGATTTGCGGACGTAGTTAAGCGCCGGTGATTTTTTTGGCGGCGGCGAGCTCTTTCTTGAGCTGGGGAAGGAGATCGGCGTTGGCGGCGATGATGTTTCCGGTCTGCAATGGATTTGCGTCGCCATCGCAATCGCTGGTGAAGCCGCCGGCTTCGCGCACCAGCAGGATTCCGGCCGCGAGGTCCCAGGGTTTCAGGTTGCGCTCCCAGAAGGCGTCGAGGCGGCCCGCTGCAATGTACCCAAGTTCGAGAGTAACTGAGCCAAGCCGGCGGATGCCGATGGCCTTGGCCTGGACCAGCGCGATCTCGGCCCGGTTGCCGTCCTGGCCTTCGCTGCCGCGGTGGGGAATGCCGCAGCCGATCAGGGCTTCGTGAATGTCGGTGCGGCTGGCAACACGCAGGCGCTTGTTGTTGAGAAAGGCGCCCGCACCTTTTTCGGCGGTGAAGAGTTCATCGGAGATCGGATTGTAAGTGACGGCGGCGACGATTTCGCCCTTGCGCTCAAGCGCCACGGAAATGGCAAAGAGCGGCAGCGAATGCATGAAGTTGGTGGTGCCATCGATGGGATCGATGATGAAGCGGTGGTCCGGGTCGGTGCCTGACACGGTTCCCGACTCCTCCATGAGGAAGCCATAGCCGGGGCGGGCTTTTTCGAGTTCGGCGCGCAGCACTTTCTCGCAGCGCTTGTCGGCGGCGGTCACATAGTCGCCGGGGCCCTTGACGGAGACCTGCAGATTGCTGAGTTCGCCGAAGTCGCGCTGCACGCCGCGCGCGGCCTTGCGGACAGCGGCGATCATTACGGTCATGGAGGGGGAGGCAGCCACGGGGAAATCCTTGCTCTTTTGCGCAGGGGTTAGCAGGCCTTGGCTAGGAAGGCTAGAGCGGCAAACGGGCCTGCCGGGGATGCCTTACAACGACCGTGCCTGGCATTTTCCCTTGATGTAGACGCTGATGATCGTGCTGTCGGCGGGCCAGTGCTCGGGGGCGACGGGGGTGAGGTGAGCCTGAATGCATTTCCAGGCGCCATGCTCATACAGATAGGTATCGGTGTAGTTGGTCATGCCGGTGGTTTCCACGCCATTGTGGCGCTCCGTGTGCTTGTTGGTGGCGCGCACCAGCGCCACCGTGCCATGGACGGTGATAAGTTCGTCGCGGGTATCCCAATAGATGACCACCTCGGGATCGAACAGGTTTGCCCAGCGCTTGAGGTAAGAGGCGCGGTCGATCCGCATGCCGTTGCTGGACAGGCAGATGAAGTCGGGATGGAGGATCGCGTCGTGCGAAGGCACATCGTTGGTCACGTAATTATGAATGAAGCGGGCATTCAGGGCGCGCAGATAGCGCAACGCTTCAGGTGACTGGGTGTATGCCAGAGTGGAGTCCATTGTCTTGTCCTGTGTTGGTTAGGGAGCGAGTTTCCGTGCTATCTCGGCGGTGGCGTCGTCTGCCGGATAAAAGCACTCGATTTTCAACTGCTGCAAAGCGGCGTCGGCGGGCATCGCGAACGTCGTGAAGGTGGAAAAAAAGTCGAGCCGGAGGTAACCTTTCTGAAGCTGCATGGTCATGACCGGCGATGATGCCGTCAGGCGCCCTTGCGGGTTTTGAGAAAACGGAGAGGCCGGGATAGACCATGATCTCATCCAGGAGCTGGGCCGAAACCCGGCTGCCTTGGGCCACTTCGCGGTGAAGAATTTGAATCATCCCGCCGGCGAATTCTTCCCAGTTCACGATAAACTGGCGCAAAGCCTTGGGATGGAAAACCGTGTGCATCGCGTTGTCGGCGATGGCGGGCTCCACGTCATAGGCTTGGCGGAAAACAGAAAACATGCGCTTTGTCGCATCGTTGCGCAGCCGGATATCCCAATGGCCATCAATGACAATGGCGGGATAGGGCTCCTGCTGGCGCAGCATGAAATCCAGCGCCTGGCGAACATGGGGTATATTTTCCGGTGCCTGTTCGCGGTTGCCGTAAGGAGGCACGAATCCGGCGGCGACATGCAGGACATTTCGTTCTTCAAGCGGCAGATCGAGCGTCATGCCCAACAGTTGCACCATCTCGCGGCTCGGTTTTGAACGCCCGGACTCAAGAAAGCTCAAATGCCGGGCCGAGACATTTGCCTCACCTGCCAGTTCAAGCTGGCTGAGCCGGCGCTGCCGTCGCCAATGCCTGAGCAGATGGCTGAACTTGCCGGTGGAAGTTGGCTTTTGATTTTTCACGAAGGCATCCATGGAGGCTACGTAGAAGCCGCCATGCTAGCGCGCAATTACCTCCGAGGTAAGCGACGGGATGAGTCTAGCTTCCGCTTTTGGCGGCTTCCGGCTTGAAAGCGGCGGCGCGGGTTTCGGCATCTTTTCTTTTGGCCTCGGGTTGCTTGGCGGCAAAATCATCCAGCCATGGGTCGGTGCGGCCGGCTTGGCTTGCAAGGAAATTCCATTTCATCGCCTCGACAGGATCAAGCGCCACGCCGCGGCCGGTGGCGAAAAGCTTGGCGACGCGGTTTTGCGCCACGATGTTTCCGCGCCTTGCGGCAATGAGCATCCATTTGGCCCCGACCGCTTCATCGCGCTGCACGCCCTCGCCGCGGAACACCAGCACGCCGTAATCCATGGCGGCTTCCGGCATGCCTTGCAGCGCAGCCCTGGAAAACCAGGTCGCGGCGGTGAGGTGGCTTTGTTCCACGCCCTTGCCGTCGAGAAAGAGCAGGCCCAAATTATACTGCGCGTCGGCGAAGCCCTGATCGGCCGATTTTTTGAACCATTCAGCGGCTTTCGGCCAAAGGGGAGGCGTGCCATAAACACCTGTATAAAGCAGGCCCAAATTGTATTGGGCTTGCGGGTTGCCGCCGAGTGCGGCTTTCTCCAGCCATTTCGCGCCTGTGTCGGCATCGGGATTTCCCAGCGAGCCGTCGAGGTAAAGCATGGCCAGCGAGAATTGCGCGCCGGGATGATTTTTCTCGGCCGCCTTGGTGAACCACGAAACGGCTTTTTCGAGATCAGGTTTTACGCCATTCCCCGACTGGTAGAACGCGCCCATCATGGCCATGGCGCGGGCGTCACCCTCATTGGCAAGAGGTTCGGCAATCTCGCGGGCGGATGTGTATTCCTTGTCCTCGAAGAGGGCTACGGCTTCCTCAAATGCCGCGGCGGCAAATGCCGGTGGGCCCAGCGTGAGCAGGAGAAGAAGCGACAGGACATATTTCATCAGGCCATCCGTTGCACAAGCCCGGACACGATCCGCTGGGCCTCCCCGGAGGAAGCCCACATGGCGTCCGCGGGGCGGATAAAGTCCGGTTTCTGCGGCAGCAATATGTCGAGCTTTTCCACCTCTACGGGATCGAAAGCCACGCAGGGAATTTCGAAAAGGTCGGCCCACCAGCCGATGATGGGTTCGCTCGGCGTGTAGGTGTTCTGCGAGAGGGCGATGTAGTCGGCGCCGTCCTCGGCAGCCTGCATCGCAGCATGGCGCGAGGCGGCGCAGAAGGCACCGACGATCACGTCTTTGCCAAGGGAACGCCGGGTCAGGGCCACATCATCGACCAGCCCGTCGAGATGCACACCATCGCACTTCAACCCGGTTGCACCGTTGGCGAGTACCGCGAGACCGAGACTTTGGAGCTTTACCGTCACTGCGGCCAGCGCGGGAAGGGGAACGACAATGCTGGCCACATCGCCTGCGGCACAGGCCGCCGCAGCGCAGGCCAAGATCTGGTCGGCGCCGAGGTCAAGC
>CAVZAJ010000008.1:0-81924 GCA_963773295.1 uncultured Alphaproteobacteria bacterium | reverse complement strand
GCGATATATTCAGCGCCAGGGAGGCAACCACGAGGCGGGCAATTGCCGAGGCCAGCGTCACAATCGCGGCGTAGATGATAAAGAGAACAATGCTTCCCGTCGTGGTTGTTTGAAGCGATGGAAAAAAGCTCCGTAAGGCAGCCGCCGAGCCAGCAAAGACCATGGAATTTGCAACGGCCGCGACAACTTCCCAGCCCCAGGTCAGGATCGTGGGGTTGGTCAATTTGCTGGCAATTGACGCAAGGAAAATAACCGGAAGGCTTGACCAGCCAAGAACAATGCCGCTCACGACGGCTATTCCCGCTTCGGGATTCCACGGGGTGGAGCGAAGATCGGAAATCTGGAAGATGTAGGAAATCCTGAAGAGCGCCAGATAAGCCAGGAAGAATGCAACATGCATGACGACCTGACGTACGACAGAAGGAGTCACTCCTGGCGGTGCGGAGAACGCATTGCGGACCAGTCCAGCGAGCAAAGTTTGATCCCTGTTGTTGACCCGCCCAAACTACCTCATGCGGCGGGCATAGCCAAACGCTGATTGGCAGCAGAATTATCTGGCGCTCATTGGCTCCTTCTGCCTTGAAGGCTGTTTATTCGATCTAGCCACCGTCTTAATACCGCTGACGAAAAGAAACAAAAGCGATATAGATTCCGAGCGCAAGGGCGACAATAATCAACACTGGGAAATACGGTAGAAAAGTGCTTGCGCAATAGGAGCCAATTGCAACGCCGATTGAAAGCAGCGCAAGTTTAAGAATGCCGACTTGCCACCATGTAAAGGTGTAATTCCTAAAAATCTCCATAGAAACAGTATATACCCATCCACTTTGCTGTCAAAGTAGCGCAACGGCCAACTTCCGAGGGCGACGACAATATGCTTGATCTTACAACTCACTGGACAGGTTATCTGTCGCTCGCCATTTTCATCATGGCTTATGCATTTGTCATTTTTGAAGAGACAATAGAGCTGCGAAAGTCTAATCCGGTCATGCTGGCGGCGGGGCTGATCTGGGTGCTCATTGGCATCTCCTATGCCCAAGCTGGGCTGAGTAAAGAGGCTCATGAACAGGCCGTGCACATCATCGCAGAATATGGCGAATTATTCCTCTTTCTGCTAGTTGCCATTACCTATGTGAATGTTCTTGAAGAGCGCCGGGTGTTTGACGTTCTCCGCACCAAACTCATTGGCATGGGCCTTAGCTACCGCCAACTTTTCTGGCTGACAGGAACTCTCACATTTTTCCTCTCTCCAGTACTCGACAACTTGACCACGGCACTGGTTATGGGGGCAGTCGTTCTTGCCATCGGTTCACATTCGCCTCGTTTCGTCGCGCTGGGTTGCATCAATATCGTTGTGGCCGCCAATGCGGGAGGCGCTTTCTCACCCTTTGGAGACATCACTACGCTGATGGTATGGCAAAAAGGAAAACTTGAATTCTTCACCTTTTTCGCACTTTTCCTGCCGTCGGTAGTGAATTGGCTTATTCCGGCGATGATCATGCAATTCGCATTGCCGAGCACTAAGCCGGACGCTCATACAAAGAACGTTCGGATGAAAGCGGGTGCCGTATTGGTGATCGCTCTATTTGCCGCAACTATTATGACAGCCGTATCCTTCAAAAACTTTCTTGGCCTCCCGCCAGCGCTGGGTATGATGTTGGGGCTCGCACTGCTGCAAATTATCTCCTATCGCCTCAAGCGCGTGGGGCAGAAGCGCGACGACACCGAAATGCAATTGGACGGCATGGCCCAAATCCAGCGGGTGGAGTGGGACACCTTGCTCTTTTTCTTCGGCATCATTTTTGCGGTTGGCGGATTAGGCGTACTTGGCTATCTGCGGGTCGCTTCAGATTTCCTGTACGCAGGATTAGGGCCAACCAGTGCCAATGTCATTATCGGAGCACTATCCGCCATAGTTGATAATATCCCCTTGATGTTTGCTGTTTTGACGATGGACCCAAACATGTCGGCGGGTCAGTGGCTGCTCATCACCTTGACATGTGGTGTGGGTGGCTCTCTGCTATCCATCGGCTCAGCAGCAGGAGTGGCCCTAATGGGTCAAGCCCGAGATGTCTATACATTTTCCAGCCACCTCAAGTGGTCTTGGGTAATTTTCCTGGGTTATGGTGCGAGCATTCTTACTCATCTGCTGATCAATGGAAGATACTTCGCCTGAAAGAAGGAGAACGATCATGTTCGCCACTCTTGAATTCCTTGCCGGCGTCGGGCTGTTGCTGATTGCAATTGTGAGCTTCTGGCTGGCTCGGCCCGGTAGACCCTTCAATTCATGGCTTCTGAAACATAGTATAGTGGAATCTATGTTTCCGTTGTTCTTAGTCAGCACGATCGCACTTGCCGTTGCAGCGTTTGTTAATTTTCTAATCTGAATATTTGGTGGCAGCGACAGATTGAATGCAACGTTCAAAGGCCAAATCGACATTCCGTTATGGGCCTTGTCCGGGTATTCCCCAGCGCGGACATGCGTTACGCAAAGCAATGGCATCTGGTTGATCAGTTCGACGGCCGAAGCGAATTGACAGAACTTACGCCGTAGCCTTATCCTATTGTTTCACCATATTAGGGGTCGGGCTATGCTGCGTTGGATCATTCTGTCAGCAACTCATGGCCTCATGCTCGTGATTGGCTTTGCAGGTGGGATCTATCTGTTGCCGATCCTCATAGCGCCCGCCGGACCTGACGAAGCAAAGCTAACCGAAACTGCGCAATTAGCGACCTACAGGGCAGACATTCGGCGTGATCTTAGGGGCAGCGATTTCCTGCACTGGGGCGAGGGAGCGATTAGTGTTTCGGCAACTAAAATCATCCACCAAGGACGTCTGGCCCCGGGTCCCGACTACAAGCTTTATCTGGCCGCCGAATTCGTCGAGGATGAGGAACAATTCCTCGCGGTTAAGCAAACCGCTAAGTTGTTAGGTGATATCAAGACCTTTGACGGGTTCCTGATCGATGTGCCGCCAGCAGTAGATATCGAAGCTTACACAACCGTTGTTGTATGGTGCGAGACATTCAGCAAATTCATCAGCGCCGCCAAATACCGCTGACGCAGGCAGGGTTCCTATAAAGGGGTTATTCGTCGGATGATATGTGGTCCTGATGAAACCGACCGGAAGCATGTGGAAAACCACCGTCTTTGGCCACTGATGAAGACTTCCAAACATCGGGAACTTTGCCGAACTGACTTCTGCTCTGGGTCAAAAGCTGACAAATCGCCACGACGGAGGTCAGTCGGCTTTGGGCCAACAACGGACATTCGCTAACATTCCAGAAGCGTCCGTTAATGACCCAAGCGCCTATTCCTTCCGGCGTCATCTTGTCAAGCTGTCAACCACTTACCTATCATCTGATTGCGAACTTGTAGTGGAACGCACTCATGGTCCGGCTCCTTGCCGCAGGTATTTCGCCGCTACCAGCTCGCCAATCTGTTTGCCCATGGCCGTGCCGACTTCCGTGGAGTTGCGGTAGTGCACGCCGTCGTAAATGCGCGCCTCTGCTACCTCCTGCATAAAGTCATTGATCTTGGTCCAATTCCGCACCGCGCCTTTGGCGGTGACACTGGTCGTCGTCAAGGTCGGCGTAGGACCGGTGCCAATTTCCGCTTGTAGCACCGTACCAACAGCGCTGGCGAGGATGCAGTGCGCGCACGGATACTCGGGGTGCATAGGAGTGTCGATGAATGGCATCCACGAAGGATCCCGTTCTGTCGCATCGTTGCCGTCGATGTCGCCGTTGCGGATCGCGGTGACTGGCCGCCAAAAATTGTAGTGGTACTTGGCGTCGAATACGGCGATCAGCGCATCGTCTGCAGCCTGCGTTACCGCTGCAAACAAGCGGGCGTTCTGGGTAACATCCCGCCCAGGTACGGTGGCAACTGAGCGCACCACCCCGTGATAGATCGGAGGCAGGGTCGCTTCCCAGAAGCCGGCGATCTCGGTCTGCTCGGCGGTGCGGCGCTTGCTGCTCTTGCTGCCGATCTCCTTGATTTCGGCGTAGTCGCGCGCCCACACCTCACTCGTGAGTGCAGGCGGCGGCCCTGGCCGGAACTGGGCAGAGCTCGTCATCACCCACGGCTTGCGCTTCGGCCAGTGCGAGACCGCTGGGATGGCCGTCGGCACATAGACCCCCGCGGGGGTGTTCGGACGATAGGTCTCCCCCGAGGTGGCGCCGTCATCGGCGCGCCCTGCGAGAATTGCCGCTGCGGCCTTGTCTCCCACCGCGATGCCCGCAGTCTTCGCCGGGCCATCGGCAATCTTTGCCAACGCCGCGTCGTAGGCGGTATCGATGGCCGCCTGTTGCGACGGCATGAGCTTCGCAAGTGTGGCGTGATTGGCCGCCGCAATTGCGGCCTCAACCGAGGCATCCGCCGCTGCTTCTATTGGCGGCTCACTGGCTGGGTAGCGCTTGGTGATGGCGTTTACAGCTTCGTACACTGCCGTGTGGACGATCGCCATCACCCGGTTGGCAGGTGGCGTCCCCATCTTGGCTTCAACGACGATCTCGCAGGCCTTGACGTTCCAGTCGGTGACCCCA
This sequence comes from uncultured Alphaproteobacteria bacterium, assembly GCA_963773295.1. Classification (GTDB taxonomy): domain Bacteria; phylum Pseudomonadota; class Alphaproteobacteria; order Rhizobiales; family Aestuariivirgaceae; genus Aestuariivirga. The sequence continues at coordinate 77,376 of CAVZAJ010000008.1, read as the reverse complement.
TCGGCCAGCGCCATTGGAGCGGCGAGCAATAAGGCGGCGACAACCATTAAGGCAATCTGCTGATGCTTCTTGGCATAATTCATGATCGTTTTCTCCTTTCCCGTACTTTTTCGCTTATTATAAGGGCATGCTTGCTCCGGCGAGCGGTTTCGTGGCGCATACGCGCGTGAAGAAAAACTGAGGCTTTCTCACCCTTTTTGGTCACGCCGAGGTTTTTCTCCCGCACCGGTACCCTCCAGCGCAAGCTGTTTGGGCGGCTAAGGCACAGGCGCAATAACCACTGCGCCTGTGCCAATTCAGCTTATTCCACCGGCACCATGAGATGCTGGTAGGGCGTTCCGGCCCACATGACATAAGGTCTGGTGGTGTCTGGGTTTGCGTCGGTGGGGTAGCCAGCCATCAAGTCCATGGCATTCATGATCATCACATGGCGGCCCGTAGAAACCCAATTGTTGGATTCGCTCGGTTTCGTGGCAAAGGGGTCGGTGTTGCTGGCATCGGAGCCGCCGGCAAGCATGTAGATCAGGCCCACCTTGCCTTTCGGCGGATCTTTTTTGCTCATCCAGGACATCGCCCATTCCATGGAGTTGGCATCCCCGCACATCGGATCATCGCCCGGCGTGTTGGGATCGTTTGGCATGCACCAGAAACCGTTTTTCCCCTCGCGGAGCGTCTTCATTGAGCCATCGGCTTGCGGGGCATAGATCGCTGCACCGGAGCCTACGGCCGCAGGCGCTGCTGATTCAGCGTTCTTAATAGTCTCAGCATCATCAGCACGTGCTAAGTGCACCGCCGGTAAGCTGATCGCGAGAATAGTTGCTGCACAAAATGAAATCCCTTTCATGTAAACCTCCCATTTTTGATTTGAATACGTCGTTGGGAATTCATGCACTGCACGACTTCAGTCGGCGAAGATTACGACAGACTGGCAAATGCCGTCCTTATCCCGGTACGTGTCAGTGGCGAAGCCGCACTTCTTCGGAACCAAGGACTTTCACGCTAACACTAGAAAGAGGCGGCAACAAGGAATGTGGCGACTCGCTCTTTCACTAAATGACAGTAGTCCTGTCGTTTGTATAAGGGTGTGAGCGTGGAAATGCGTATCTCGAATATTCCACCCTCTAGTATTTTTTTTAGATCCGAGAGTGGGATCGCGGCCACCCTTGCCCTGAATTTTTGAGGCAATCCCACGGGCAGAATTGCCTAAATCTGCCTCATAAATCTGGAGAGTCAAAATTTGACCTGTTCCGTGGCCATCACTGATATTGGACGACCCCACATCACTGTGGGGCCATTTCATTGTTATCTTAATTTGGGAAATGGCTGTAAGGCGACGTGATTCAAGAGAGATTAATGCGGCGCGTCACTTGCCCATTGCTTTCCCAATAGGTTTTCTTCTTGGCGATCCAAGGATCGTCCATAGCGGGTTGGATTTGTCCCGACACGTCAATAGCGCGCGAGGTGACCGTGTGCTCGCCCGTCGTTGGATTTTCCCAGTCTAGATGCCAGATCTTCCAGGCGAATTCCGCCTCATCACTGTGATCGATGGTCGCCTCAAGCCACGGCCCGTCGTCAACCTTCACCTCCACCTTGCCAATCGGCGCCCCCCAGGCCGCACCGGTAATCCGGTAGCTGCTGTCTTTCAGGGTGACCCTCGCAGGCGCCGATTTCAACCGGGCGCGACCGACCGAGGTCTCAGCCCAGACCGTTTCGCCGTTATGTTCTTCCTCGCGGATGGTGACATAGTTGCGCCCCATGAGCAGGCTCATGAAGCGTCTGTCGCGCACTTCGATGCGCTTCAGCCACTTGACGTTGGCGATGCCGTACCAGCCCGGCGCGATGAGCCGTAACGGGGACCCGTTCGGCGCCGGCAAGGCCACTCCGTTCATCTCATAGCAGAGAATGTTGTTGGGATTCATCGCATCAGCAAGCGACATGCTGCGCGCGAAGTTCTGGTGCATCTTGACATCGCGAATATCATCCTTGAGCACGATGTCGCCGATGTCGGTGCCCCAGAACACTACTTCGATGCCATCCTCCTTAACCCCCGCCTCTTCAAGAATGGCCGCGAGTGGTGTGCCCGCCCAGGCGGCGTTGCCAATGCCGCCAGTGAAAAAGGGGAAGCCATGGTTGCCGGAACATTCCACCGTGAAAACAACCTCCTGGCGCGGGCGTGCCTTAAGATCGTCGAGCGTCAAACTCATGGGCTTCTTCACCAAGCCGTCAATTTCAAGTTTCCAGGACGCCGCGTCGATCACCGGCCGATCAAAATGCGAAATGCTGAAGAACTTGTCGTTGGGGGTCAACCATGAATCCAGATCCTCCCAGACAAGCAAGTCCTGGTCCGCTGGATCGGGATCGGGCGGTGGCTGGTCCAGCCAAGCAATCACAGTCTCTCCCGCCCGGCTTGGAAAGGCCTGGGCGAACCGCGACTGGAAAACTGCCAACGCGGCGAGCGCTGCACTGCCTTTAATGATAAAATCTCTGCGTGGTAAATGGTACATAATGCTACCTCCCTAACTAGGGTCACATTATTCCTTGAAAAGCTCATCGCAGAGCCCACAAGGCCTTGTCGATGTGAACCGATCGACAATTGGAACCGTCCGCAGCAAACCATCGCCCACGGACGAAGCACTCAGGCTACAAAGGCCCTTACCGGATAGATCTCTTCAAATTGTCGCGTGAGGTTCGAAGAACGATTGATAAGGGGCACCGTCAGCAATAGGGTTTTGAAGAATTACCGTTCCGATGACCCGCCATGCATTGTTATGCGTGCGTTCAAGCTTCACATCCTTCGTCGTTATAAGACGACGACCTAGCGTAACGGCCTTCTCGGTTGAACGAGCCTTAAAATAAGTGATGCCTTCGTCAGCGAAGCGACTGCGGTTGTTCTGAACAGCGAACTGCCAGACTTGCTTATTTGGATTTTTGAGCATGGAGGCCTCCTCCAGATACAATATGCTGAGCCAAGTTTGTGACAAGATTTGGACAAAATTTAAGTCAGTCCTCCTGTCTCGAAACTTGCCAGACAGCTCTGGTGATCGGTGACGACAATTCGCCAAAACTGTAGATCCGATCCGGGTCAGAAACAGACAATCGCCAAACAGCTCAATTCGTCAGCTTTGGGCCAAAAGCGGAAGTTCTCGTGGAGGCATGCATATGACGTGGGTTACGAGGACCCAAACAGAATTACCGTGCGGACAAAACGTTTTCGACAACCATCTTCGCGCCTTTTTCGGCGATCATTATGGTGGGCGCGTTGGTATTGCCGCTGACTATTCGCGGCATGATTGAGGCGTCGATCACACGAAGTCCGGCGAGCCCGCGTACCCGCAGCGTATGGTCTACTACTGCCATGGAATCATTTCCCATCTTGCACGTCCCGCTCAGGTGATAGTTCGAGGTGACCTCTCTCCGGATATAAGCGTCTAGATCGGTGTCGGATTGGGCAGCAGCGCCCGGTTGGTATTCTTCGCCGCGATATGGATCAAAGGAGGGTTGCGCGAACAGCCGACGGCTGATGCGAATGCCCTCTCGTATGGTCGCAATGTCGTTAGGATCGTCGAGATAGTTGAGATCAATGGCAGGGACTGCCAGAGGATCGGCAGAGCGGATCTTAACGCTGCCGCGGCTGCCGGGCCGTTGCAATGTGAAATAAGTCATGAATCCGTGCTTGTCGATGATGGTGCGACCATTATTGGTGTAGAGAATGTTGGTCATGAAATACTGGAGATCGGGCGCAATAATGTCGGGCCGCGTCTTGACGAGCATCTGCGCCTCCCCGCCGTGATAGGCCGCGGGCCCTCCGCCGGTGAGGAAGTAGCGGGCGACCTGCAATGCCGAGGTAACGGGCCCGGTCTGCGATAGGAGCGTGATCGGCTGCGTGCAAAGCTGCTTCACAGTCATGGCCGGGTGGTCCTGCAGGTTGTGCCCTACTCCTTTGAGATCGTGGACCACGGCGATACCTAGCGAAGCCAGGTGATCTGGATCGCCGATACCAGAAAGCTGTAGGAGCTGTGGTGAATTGACGGCGCCACCGCTCAGTATCACCTCCCGGGCAGCGGTAATGTTTTCTATCTTTCCGTCGACAGCATACCGCACCCCCGTTGCCTTGCCCTTAGCGATCACTACGCGCAGCACTCGCGCGCCAGTGATCACCTTTAGATTAGGTCGGCTGCGTGCCGGGTGGAGATAGGCGTCCGCAGCGCTCCAACGCCGGTTGCCGAGCATTGTACTGTCAGTCTCGCCCACACCATACTGTCCGCCGTGGTTGAGGTCATCGTTCCATGGCAGCCCCATCTCGAGGGCCGCGGCGACGAAGGCCTTCGAAAGGGGGTGGTGAACGCCGTGACGCAGCGTTTTCAGTGGTCCGTCGCTGCCATGGCCATCGCGGGGCCAGACATGTGGCCCTCAGAGACGGATGAAGAAAGGCAGGCAGTCGGCAAAGCTCCACCCTGGATTTCCGAACTGTGCCCACTGGTCGTAGTCGGACTGATCACCCCGGAAATATACCATGCCGTTGATAGCACTCGACCCACCGATCACCTTGCCGCGCGGTAGGAAGAGCACTCGGTTACCAAGGTTTTTCTGGGGCTCGCTGCTGTAGCCCCAGTCCAACGCGCCCGATTGCATCAGCGGCAAGAAGCCAGCGGGCATTCGGATGAAGGGGTGATGGTCCCATTTACCGGCTTCAAGCAGCACCACCTCAGCGGCGGGGTCTGCCGACAACCGGTTGGCAAGCACGCATCCGGCCGAACCGCCGCCGACGATAACAAAGTCCGCGACACGCTCAGCCATTGATCGTTCCTTCGAAAAAGGTGCAGAGGGCATCCACTTGGCCTTCGAAGCGTGCGCCGCCCCGATGCACAATGCAGCCCCGCGATGAAGCCGCCTGTAGCAATTCTGTCATCTCCGGCTCGATTACCAAGTCAACCACTACCATGCCGGGGGCTAACCCTCCGACATCAACCGGGGTGCCAGGTTTTCCTTGCATGCCGAGCTGACGTGCAGTTGATCACAATGTCAATTCCGCCAAGAGTCGGGCGGTCCCACCGCGATACTGACAGCACCAAATGTGGCACGCAATACCGCACAAATTTGTCCGGCGCGAATGGCATCCACGTCATACAGGCGGAGCGACGAGGCCCCTTCACGGGCGATCGCTGCAGCGACGGCGGCACCCGCGCCGCCGGTGCCAACGACCAAGACGTGTCGGCCAGCGACCGAATGACCCGCCGTCTGCAGGCCCCGGAGGCAACCCAAGCCATCGAAATTCTCTCCATGCCAGTGTCCGTCGCGCCCGCAGCGGATGGCATTGATTGATCCTACCAGCCGCGCCTCGGCGCCAATACTGTCGACAAGACCGACAACGGCTATCTTGTGAGGCATCGTGAGCACTAGACCGCGCAAATTTCCGATTCCGCGCAGCCCCTGTAGTGTGATCGGCAAGTCAGTTGCCTTCACCTGCAGTGGCACCAACACTGCTTGCCAGCCGCGACGCCTGAATGCGGTATTGAACAAAGCTGGTGATCCGGCCTGTGCGATGGGATCACCAAGGATGCCAAAGATCGACGTACGCCCCGTTAGTGGCAGCGGCAGACCTGGCAGTTCAATTTCAGGATTGTGTATCACGGCGTCGGCGGAAGGCATCTATGCCCTCCATATGCTGACCATTGAAACACAATGACGATAGCTCGTTCTCGTAAGCCGCACCTGCTTCTATCGGCAAGGATAGAGCGGCGCGCACAGCCGCCTTAGTGGCCTGCACCGCCAGAGGCTTAAGTGCAGCGAGCCGCGCGCAGACCTCGTGGGCCCGCGCGTGTGCGCCACCGGCTACTGTCACTTCCTCGAGGAGGCCCAGCCGCAGGCCTCAGACGCAGAAAGCTGGTCGCCCGTTAGGAGCATGCGCATCGCCTGCCCGTATCCGATCAGTCGCGGCAGAAGTTGAGTCCCACCGCCGCCCGGCACCCAGCCGTTCTTCACTTCGGGAAAGCCAAACACCGCAGTTTCGTCGGCGATGCGAAGATCTGCCGACAGTGCCAACTCAGCACCACCGCCGAGTACCCAGCCGAAAAGCGCCACGACCACCGGCTTGCGCATGGCGCGAACGGCCGCTGAATATTCCACACGGTTACGGTAATCCCAGGATGTCTCGAACCCTGCAAGCCCGTTGAGATCGGTTCCCGCGCAGAAGCTCTTGCTGCCAGTCCCCGACAACAAAACCACGCGGACTGCTGCGTCAGCATCAAGCTCACGGCACATCCGCGCGAGCTCGGATGCCATGTCGGGTGTCACGGCGTTAAGCTTCTCGGGGCGGTCGAGCGTAACAGTGGCGATACCCTCCGCAACGTCGAGTTTCACTCGTCCTGAATTCACACGATTTTCCCTCAAGAATGCAAAAACAGTAATGGAGCGCCACGGTTGAGTCAACGAAACCCCACGTTGACCCCGTGCAGGACATATGAAACACTTCGCAAAAACTGTAGGTATTTCCAGACATGCAGATCATGAATGCTACGCAAGCTGCGGCTCTAATGGAGGACGGCGATACCATCCTCGTCGGCGGCTCCGGCAACGGACACGCTGTCCCCGAGAAGATCATGGCAGCGATCGAGGAGCGGTTCCTTGCCGAGGGCCACCCCCGCAATATCACTTCCATCCATCCCGTGGGGCTCGGCGACAAAGCGGGTAAGGGCGCCGCACGCTTCGCCCATGAGGGCCTTCTAAAGCGCATCGTGTGTGGAACCTATGTCGATAGCCCTGCGGTTGCCGACATGGCAGCGCGCAACGAGATTGAGGCCTACACGCTGCCCCAGGGTGCCATCTCACTGCTCATTAGAGAGATCGCCGGCGGTCGGCCCGGCCTGATTACGCACACAGGCCTTCATACGTTTGTCGATCCGCGGTTAGGCGGAGGCAGGCAGAGTGCGAAAGCGACCGAGGACTTGATCGAAGTGGTAACCCTGGCCGGGCGGGAATGGTTGTTCTACAAACCATTCCCTATCCAAGTGGCGCTGCTGCGCGGCACCACCGCGGATGAAGACGGCAATATTAGCATGGAGCATGAGGCCATCTATGGGGAGATGCTGTCGATGGCCCAAGCGGCACGGCGCTGCGGCGGGCTGGTAATTGCCCAGGTCAAACGTTTAGCCTGTCGTGGGACCCTAGCACCCAAGTCGGTGAAGATTCCCGGCATGTTAGTTGACGTGGTAGTGGTCGATCCCGATCAGTGGCAGACTTTCAGCATGAAGCACGACGCCGCCTATGCGGGAGAGCTGCGCGTGCCCCTCGCCGACATGCCCGCACTTTCTTTTGACGAGCGCAAGATTATCGCCCGCCGCGCCGCCCTCGAACTCTTTCCTGGCGCCATCTGTAACATCGGGTCGGGAATTTCGACCGGACTGCCCACCGTTGCCGCTGAAGAAAACGTTCTCGATCGCATCGTCCTTACTAACGAGCAAGGCCTGATTGGCGGCGCACCGTCCTCGGATGCTGGTGCCGCGCGCAACTACTCTGCAATCGTCGATCAGCCGTATCAGTTCGACTTCTATGACGGCGGGGGTGTCGAACTTGCCTTCCTCTCGGCGGCCGAGATCGATGGCGACGGCAATGTTAACGTCAGCCGCTTTGCGGATAAGATTGTTGGCATCGGCGGATTTGTGAACATCAGCCAGAACGCCAAGAAGGTTATCTTCTCGGGAACGTTTACGGCGGGTGGTCTCAAGGTGGCGGCCGAAGTCGGCAAACTTCGCATTCTGGAGGAAGGAAAGCACCGCAAGTTTGTGAACGCTGTCCAGCAGATTTGCTTCAACGGCAAGGTTGGCGCGGCGGGTGGACAAGAGGTCCTTTATGTCACCGAGCGCGCCGTTTTTCGTCTCGAAGTTGGCGGTCCGGTACTGATCGAGATCGCGCCGGGTCTCAATCTTGAGTTTGACATTTTCGCCCACATGGATTTCAAGCCAAAGGTTAGTCCATCGCTCAAGACAATGGACGCTCGCATATTTGACCCGCGGCTGATGGGCCTCGCCGCCCACCTTGCTGGCGCGCCACGTCGTCATTCCCGGCTGACGCGAGGCGTCGATTGAGTCTCAAGGGCTCTGGCGCGGTAGCCATTTCATCAAATGGGTGGCTGCGGCGACGACTTCGCCTCTGTCGTTGCTCACCTCGACGTTCGCCAAGGTACGGTTCTTAGGAGCATCAATGCCCTCCACCAGATAACGCACGGTGATAGTATCGCCGATGAATACCGGCTTCAAAAAGCGCACGCGGTCATAACCCAGCGAAACGGGAAAGATGTCCGGCATGCGCTCGGCCATCAGTGCGTTGACCATTGTCGAGGTGGTCGACATGTACCCCACCAACAATGCCCCATGGGCGATGCGTCCTCCATACTGTGTGCCTCGCATGAACTGTTCGTTGACATGGTTAGGGGCAAAATCGCCTGTGATCCCGGCAAAAAGATAGACATCAATTTCGCTGACGGTCTTGCTAAACGAGGTTAATTGGCCAAGAGCGGGAGTTAGGTCCATGGTTTTTCCGGATATCTAAGGAAAGCTAGCTGGAGCATGGCGTGAACTGACGGAATGGTAAAGTCCCGGCGTTGATAATCCGTATTCCCAAATGGGTGGTGAGGCGGCGGGACCCACTATAACCGAGATTATTTATGCCCAAATCCCGCCGATGCCGTCGGAAAAATGCCAAGCGCTTCGGGTCAAAAGCCGAAGCCAAACAATCCCCAGTCGAAGTCCGCTGTGCATTTGATACGGACATATTGTTAGCGACTGCAGCATTGCACCCAAATGAGAACCGTTTCTAACCAAGAAACGGCTGATTGCCCAAGGTTGTTGAATTTCCCCATTTGTGATAAGAGTAGTGTTTAGAGTGCGTCATCCGGCCAACTTTGGAATTTCAGTTGATTTTCGCAGGAGGTCTTTGAAATGGCTGTTGCCTTGCGCATCTTCGTTACTGTTCTGATAGCACTTTTTTTCTACCGGGCTCTTGGGACCTTGCTTCGGCGTGGGTGTTCAACCCTGACTTGCGTAAAGCGGCCAATTTCTCACAGGTTGGTGTCATTGAATTCAGCCTTCCTGAAGGCCGGTCCACTGGCACTGCCTTTCTCGTCGGCGAATGCCTTGTAATGACGAATTTCCACGTGGCCTTTGGGCCCTGGTACCTGACCCAACTGCAGCCGCCGTCCAACACGAACAAAGGAACGTTCACCCTTACCCAGGTGACTTTGCCGAATGGCCGGCACCCTTCGACGGCCGCAATCCCGATTATGTGGGGAGACTATAAGGGTCCGGCCCGGCAATTCCTCCAGCCTGCGAATGATTGGGTGCTGCTGGCCCTGGAAGAGTGCTTTGGGTCCCGATACACCTTCCTTCTGCCCTATGAAGCAACTCTGGACGAGGACATGCCCGAGAAAGGTGGCTATACAGCTTTTGGCTATTCGACAGGCCGCCAAATGGTTGACTCAAACTGTTCGATCCGCCTGGGGGGCGGCAGGGGCAGTGCCGCAACTATGCTGAATGACTGTGCCGCCTTACATGGTGATTCCGGTGCTCCCATTATCCGACGTGGGACAAACAGGGTTGTCGCGATGATTTCGGGCTTTCATGCTGGGTCATCTATGAGTTGCACTTCGTTCAATGGCGTTGTGTACGAACCGTGGAGCCCACAATGTACCAATGGCGCGATACCTTTTTCCGCATCCCTCATCGAACAAATTGATAGAGCAAATTGGGACACTTACGCCCAAAGCATGCTGTTACGTCTCGGTTACGATGCGGGTCATTACGGTGTCATAGACCAGCTCTTGTTGGCCAGAGCGATAAAGGAAGTTCAAACTGACTTGGGTATGCGTCCGACTGGTCAAATGAATACTCCTCTGGGTGAGATACTCAGGATTCGCAACTTGGGAATTTGATAAGTACCGAGCTCTTTCCCGCCCAAACGGTACTCGGCCCGCATGCGGATTTCAGTCTAACCTGATGAACTTCACCATTGCTTCCGCGTCCTTTTCAACAAATTTCGGAAGTTCTTCACAGACCTTATACCACGGCAGTTGAGCGTCTGCATAAATGTGGCAGGTCATTCTAGCTTCCGTGGGATTATCCAAACTCCCAACGTCTAAATTCGTGCTCCAATCATCCTGCGGGTCGATGGCCTGCCACACAATTCGCGACCCACACTCTTCGCAAAATCCTCGTTTGCCGCTTTTGGACGAGACAAAGTATTTAGGTTCGTCCGTGAGATATTTGAGGGTTCCCGCTTTGATTAAGACAGTAATTTCTGCGGGTTGACCTGAGCTTTTCTGGCAAATTGTGCAATGGCAAATATAGCCGTTCTTAAGGAAAACCTCTGCCTCATAGCGGACACGGCCGCAGAGGCATCCGCCACTCACCTTAGTCGGCACAGCTTTCGACATCACCGCTTCCCCTTCAACCCTTCGACAATGCATAAACGCTCATAAGCGATGCCATCTCGCACGTGATAGAGACCGGCACCACTGCCGCCTAGTGTGTCCAGCCAGGCGCGATCAATAAACGGGCGAAATGCAATTTCCTGTTGGGCCACAATCCTGGTTTCAAAGCCCAGCGAGTCAAGAAAGTCGAAACTCCTTTGCAAATTTGCCAGGGAGTTGTGCGTAATAAGCAACCTTCCTGAAGGAAGCAATTTTTCGGACGCTTCCCGAATAAGCGGATCAATCATCGCCCGCCCCTCCGGTCCTGCGTAAAAGGGGCTGTTTTCCATCTCAGCTTCAGGCAGGGGGAGTTGCGCAGGGTTGCTCAGAATGAGATCAACTCTCTCGCCATGCGGCAACGGAACTATTTGGCTACCAATAGGCAGGTGGATCAGCCCTGCGCGAACCCCGTTTCGCTCTGCATTCTCCATCGCAAGACCGATGGCTTTGTCGTAGGTGTCAAGCAAGTAAACGGTTTTGGCTCCCTGCAGTCTCGCAACGATTGCGAGGAGTCCCGAGCCCGTGCCTAGGTCAACAACAGTTTGACCAGTCAACTCTGGAATATTTCCTGCCAACAGGAGTGAATATGCGGTAGCTGGCGCAATACCATCCCGAAAAGCCATTTCGAGTTTATGGCGTCCCACTGTAATGGTCCGATTCTCAACCATCGCTTCCCCACAACCGCTGCTGAAACCGTCGTCTAAGGAAGCACCGAATGGGGACCGAGTCCATGGCAGCTAAGTGCCGCCACCTGCTGGACGCGCGCTATGCGTGATACGCCGCTGGGAAATGGCAAGACCCCTTGATCGGCTATGGTTCCAATCAAAACAGAGGCATGACCCCCACGTGTCACAATCCTTCAACCGTCAAACGCCTGAGTTCAAGCTCCCCGCGCGCCCCATTGTCAAAGTCAGGATGAGATTGCAAACTTTTGGAGTCCCTGCAGAATCCCAATGTGAGCTTTCTCATTGCGTTGAACCATGAGCGCTATGGCCGCCGTAGAAGCCTTGTCAGGGTGGCCGGCATCGAAAGGAGGAGACGGGTCGTATTCGATGCCAAGTTGGATGGCTTGCGCCACCTCAGGTCCAGTAAGTTCGGCAACGATGCCGAACGCGAAATCAATTCCCGCCGAAACACCACCCGAGGTGAAGACATTGCCGTCGCGCACGATACGCCCCTTTTGGTGAGTGGCACCGACTAAAGCCAACAGGTCGACATACGCCCAATGTGTTACAGCCCGACGACCCTTTAGAAACCCAGCGGCACCAAGAAGAAAGGCCCCCATGCATACAGAGGTCACGTACTCTGCGTGCCCGCCCTGGTGGCGAATGAAAGTCGACCGTCTCAAAATCGGCCAGGGCTTCTACAACGCCTGCCCCACCCGGCACGCAAATCAGGTGGAGCGGGGGACAGTTTTCGAAGGTACAGGTGGGCATGAAGCTGAGACCACGGTCGCTCGATACCGGTAGCATTGTAGTCGCGACAACGTGGGTTTTCGATTGGGGGAACTTGCTGGGGACTGTGATCAAAGGTGGCGTTCCAAGCCGACTCAAGACTTCAAACGGGCCAGTGAAGTCGAGTTGTGTGATTCCAGGAAAGATTACGAAGCCGACGTTGAAATCTGACAAATTGCGGCATACTCCTCCAAATGCCCCAACGCAGATTGGGGGCAGCGGTGGTTATCGCGCTTACTCAAGATGTCCGCAACGGGTCACAAGCGGACGATTGGCCGCGTGACAAACGACCGGTTATACCATTGTGGCGACGTCTCCAAAGTTCAACTTGCCAGCTACGGGTTCGCCGCCTGGGAGGTTAAGTTTTGGCGAACTTGGCCAATTTCCCAAGTCCCTCCTGAATCCCCAGATAGGCCTTCTGATTGCGCTGAACCATTAGCTCAATCGCCGCCGTCGATGCCTTATCAGGGTGGCCTGCATTGAAAGGAGGTGCGGGATCGTACTCGATGCCCAGTTGGATGGCTTGCGCCACCTCCGGTCCGGCAAGTTCGGCAACGATGCCGAACGCGAAATCAATTCCCGCTGAGACACCCCCCGAGGTGAAGACATTGCCGTCGCGAACAATACGCCCTTTCTCATGAGTGGCACCGATTAAAGGCAACAAATCGACATAGGCCCAATGCGTTGCAGCCCGACGCCCTTTCAGAAACCCCGCGGCACCAATAAGAAAGGCCCCCATGCAGACGGAGGTTATGTACTCTGCGCGCCCACCCTGCCGGCGAATGAAGTCGATTGTCTCAGCATCGGCGAGAGCTTCAACAACGCCCGCACCACCGGGTACGCATATCAGGTTGAGCGGGGGACAGTTTTCGAAGGTACATGTGGGCATAATTATGAGACCGCGGTCACTCGTTACCGGTAGCATGGTCTTTGCGACCACGTGGGTTTTCGATTGAGGGAACTCGCTTGCGGTCGAGATTGAAGGCGGCGTTCCGAGGCGGCTCAAAACTTCAAACGGGCCAGTAAAGTCGAGTTGTGTGATGCCAGGGAAGATCACGAAGCCAACGTTGAAATCTGACATGCCACATTCTCCCCAATGCAGTGAACAACGACTTGGCGCTGTGGAGGTTATCGCGCTTACTGAAGATGTCTGCAACGGGTCATAACCGGAAAGGGAACAACTCATCCGCTTTTGACCCAGAGCGACAGCACAGCTTTGGTGGGTTGCCAACGCTATTTGGCGAGGTCTGGTCTTGCATCAGACGCAGATTCTTGCAAATCTCAGTCGCAACACGCCGGTCATCCACCGGATGTCGGCTCAGCCAACCTTAAACAAGGGAGATCTGGCATGCGCATCATTTCATTGACAACAGGACTTGCCGTCGTGCTCGCAGCGGGCGCCCCTGCGATGGCGGAAACCCTGCGATCCAAGGTTGCCTTCAATACCGCAATCCAAAAACCCGCCGCTAGTCAGCCAGAAGGCGGGCACGCCATGACATGGGACGTGAAACTGTCAGGAGGCGAACTCGATGGCTGCACGGCGAGCTTTGCCGAAAGCCTATTTCCGCGCGACAACATGAGTTGGGGCTTCTTTGATCTTGAAGGCAACGTAGCGTGCGACAAGGGCACGTTCAGGTTCACCTCCACCGGTTCCTGGGGCAAGAATGGCTTTCATGGCGCTGGCGTCATCAGCGAGGACGGGCGAAGTGGTGAGTTTGCGCAGGCAAAGGGGCGCGTTGCCATGATCGACGGAACAGTTGTGCCGGCGGCGACGGCGGGCACGTTTGATGCGGCCTATGAACTGATTGTCGAACGTACGGACAAGTAACGAGGGCTCTCCGCGGCCATTTTGAATTGGTGGCAAAGCTGCCGCAAATTGCCACTCTGATCTGAACGAACTATGCATCCTATGGGAGGGATCGAATGCGTCTTTGTACTCTGCTTTGCGGCTTCGTGGCATTGGCACTCTTGGTGCCGCCGGCCGCTGCACAGGAACCGGTGGCTGAGTTTCAGGCGTTTTTAGTCGAGCGGGGATGCGATGTTAGTACCGCCGGCGGCTCCTGGGGCCGCCGCACAACCGCAGCGGCGCAGGTATTCGCTTCGAAAGCGGGTATTGCAATTAAGAGACCCGTTACCAAGGAACTGCTTGCTCAGCTTCGAGCCACTGATGTCCGGTGTCCCAGATCCACCACCTACAAGCTTACGTCAAGACAGACCGTAAATTTCGGCGGCCCTCTCGAATACGCGTACATCCTGGATGTATTCGACGTAAATGGCGATGGTGCAGACGACTTCGCCATTTCGGGCCAGACCTACGTCACCGGCAAGGAGAATGTGCGGAACGAGAAACTGATCAGCAGCTTTCTCGTCCAGAACGGCACTAAAGGTAAGTTTCGCACGATCAATCTTGGCAAAGGTGGGCTTACCAGGAGAACCTGGGATGCGCGGTTCCTGCGAGGACCATCAGGCGAAACACTACTTACATTGGGTCGGGATGGCGAACTTGGACTGCCCCATACCAGCAAGGGCGAGGTGACATCAATATTCAAGATTGGACAGGATGGAGGCGACATCACCGCCTCGAAGGTTTATGAGGTTTTCAAACCCGGCACTACCTCCAGTGTGGACAGTTGCGACATCAACCAGGATGGGTTCCCTGAAATCTATGTAAACAACAATGGTGGAAACCAATCTCAGGACCAGTTGGCACCACATATAGTGACCGTTCGGGGGGATGAATTTGTTGAGAGCTACGCCTATCCCTGGCTACAAGCAACTGACAAGGACGGGTCATACAACGATGTCGCATTTGCCGACATCAATGGCGACGGGGCCTGCGATTTTCTTGCTGCAATCGAAGCAGAGAAAGAAGGCGGGGAGTCAGCAGAATATACGACAATTACCACAAATGATCGAATCGCTTCTTATGTTGTGTTCAACAAAAATGGGTCCTTCAGTGGGGAGCGAGTTGATCTGCCAAATCCGTACTTCGGGAAAAACAACGCTGCGTTTTACATAACGACTGTGCGATTCGGTGCAGAGCTGCTAGTCGCGCTCACCACCTCGGAGTTCAGAGGGCACCGCATAGGTTTCCGGAAGTTCGTGTTCCAGCTGTTTGCCTTTCGCGACGGAAAATTCGTGGAGGTGACAAAAGACTTGGTCTCTGGAAAAATCGACACCGATTTGGCAAACCAGGCCAAGATTCAAGTGCTAGATTTGGATTCAGATGGGGACGATGACATCTACTTCGGCCGTTACGCGCGCGCCATCCAAGTCTACCTCAATGATGGTGGACGGTTCATTCGTAAGGAGATTGCGGTCAATCTGCCGAAGGGACAGAAAGCAGTGGCCTTTCTCAGGAACCCAGCTTCAGAGTGCCCAGAGTTGGCTGTTTTAGACCTATCAGCACGGCTTTACCGGTTTAGCTGCGCGTTCCGCTAGATGTTTAATCCCGGCATCTGGTGGAGTGGGTCGAGCCCCAAGCAGACTTGGTCGTGAGAGCCCAGTTGATAAAATGCACTTAAATGGTCATCATAAATCATTTTCGCTCGTGCACGCTGAGCAGACCTTTAATTCTTGATCTGGCACGCCCGTTAAGGGCCACAAGGAGACTTGGCGTTCATGATTCTTCGTTCGAGAAGTGCTTGATCTTGACTTCGAGAAGTGCTTGATCTTGAATTTCTTGCTGAGCACGTTCATGCGACATTTTTGTCGAAGTCGAAAGCTGGCTCTGCATTACCATAGGAGCGTGTCATGGCTGAGGCGCATCAGGCTATCGAGCGTAATTATGACCGTCCCGATCTTGGCGCAACGATATTGGCCGCACTCAAACAGGCCGGCAAAGATGTCGAGCGCTTGACGCCGGATGATCTCGCGGCCGTGGACGAGTTTCATACGGGCCAGCGTGGCGCGACCATCAGGCTCGCTGAGCTCTTGCATCTGAGAGGGTCCGAGCGAGTTGTCGATGTGGGCTGCGGTATTGGTGGACCCTCTCGGTTTCTGGCAAAGCAGTACGGTTGCCGCGTCAGTGGCCTCGATCTTACCTCCGGGTTCGTCCGTGTCGCCGATATGCTGGCGCATCTCACCGGGTTGAGCGCGCTGGTGGACTATCGTCAAGGGGATGCGCTCAACATGCCCTTTGCGGACCAAATATTCGACATCGTCTGGTGCCAGAATGTTTCGATGAACGTAGCTAACCGCCCTGCGCTGTATGCGGAAATGTTCCGTGTGCTGAAGCCGGACGGCCAATTGGCAATTCAGGATGTTGTTGCGGGAAGCGGTGGCCCTCCGTTCTTTCCGCTCTCGTGGGCACGTGAACCGAACATCAGCTTCTTGATTACCGCCGAGGAGACTCGCGACAAGCTGGAGCGCGCAGGTTTTCGGACCACGACATGGATGGACACGACGAAAACTTCGCTTGAGGAGGTGCAAGCGCGCGCGAAAGTCGCGAAGACTGGCTCGCCCTCACCTCTCGGACTGCATCTGCTTCTTGGCAGCGACTTCGCCACGATAAGCCGCAATATGTTACGCAATCTCGAAGAAGGAAGGATCGGTCTTTTGAACGCGGTCTTGAGGCGTACCCATTGAAGGCCGCTTTGGGTCAATCTCAGTCGACGAGTTCCAACGACACGAAGGCCGCTCCTCGTTTATAGCAGACTCCGGTAGCCAGTGTTTCCTACAAGTTCCCTCGTGCTGGTAATCCCGCCAGCGCTTGAGGAGCACGAGAATGGTCGAGAAATACAACTTACCTGTGATGTTGGTCCGTCAGCCATGGAATAAAGGAAAACTCATTGGTGCAAAGCCGCCACTTCGGTCAAAGCATGTATGGTCAATTCGGACTAAACTGCAAATCGAAGATCGCAAACGTGATCTTGCACTGTTCAACCTCGCCATCGACAGTAAACTCCGCGGCTGCGATGTCGTCAGTATCAGAGTGGAAGACATTGCACCACGTGGTTATGCAGTTGATCGTGCAACGGTGAGGCAGAAGAAAACCGGACACCCGGTTCGCTTTGAGATTACCGAACAAACTCGACAAGCTTTAGACGATTACATAGGTGTCGAAGGCAAACGGGTGGGTGAATTTCTGTTCCATGGCCGAAAAAAGACAAACCGATGCCTCACTACCCGCCAATATGCCCGATTGGTCTCAGAATGGGTTGCAAGTTGCGGTCTTGATCCAAGCCTCTTTGGCACGCATTCACTAAGGCGAACTAAGGCGACAATGATTTACAAGCGCACTGGGAATTTGCGAGCAGTTCAATTATTGCTGGGTCACACCAAGATCGAAAGTACCGTTAGATATCTGGGCATAGAGGTTGACGATGCCCTCGAGATAGCGGAACAAGTTGACATCTGAAATAAAGGGCAGAGCGGACATACTCTGCCCACTTGGTTTCGGTGGAAACGGGCCAGCTACGGACATTGCGGCTTTGGCAACTGATTTCAAACTTATTGCTACTGGCTTTGCCCCTTCACTTCTCGACGAGATACCACGCAAATAGCAAGCATTCTGGCCGTTGGTTGCATAGCATCGGCTAAGCTCTTGAAATTGGATTTTTCCACGCGATCCAAGCTGATTGCAGGCGGCTGTGGTCTAGTACAGAAACAGCCGCCGCAATCAAAATGACCCAACTACTAGGTTGTAGGGGAGATCTTCACGTTTGACTAGCCACCAAAGTCCTTCTTGAACTGGGGAAGGTCGATCTGGAGGCCATAGAAAATTGTGCTCCAATGGCGGGAGAGGGCGGCCATCCCCACTGCCTCGGCAATTTCCTCTTCGGTTGCGCCGGCCTGCTTGGCGGACATAGTATCGGCATAGATGCAGTACTCGCAAGGAATCTGCGCCGCTACGGCAAGCGAGATGAGTGATTTCACCTTCGGCGAGAGAGCGGTCTTGTCGCTCATTTCGAGCGATTTTACCTCCTCCCATGCACCGACTATGCCGGCCTTCGGGAACTTCTTGACGAACTCAGGCACTTTGCCAAACGCGCCCTCAATTTCCTTGTAGGTTTCCTGCAGCCTGGCGGACATGTCATCTGCAAAGCTTGGCAATGTCATCGTGGTCAGACACAAAACGGCGGCAACTAGCGATATTTGAATGTATTTTTTCATTGTTAGTCTCCTCAGGTGATTTTTGTTGCGTTACCTTACGACGTAAGATATAGTCAAACTCATAATCCTTACACTGTAAGAATACAAGAGGTATGATACCGCCATTGAAAAAAAAGCCTTCACAAAAGCGTGAGCCCCTGACCAAGGAAAGAATTGTTCTGAAAGCTCTCGCGCTCATTGAGCGCGATGGCCTCAATGGCTTCAGTTTTCGCAAACTTGCGAGCGATCTGAAGTGCGAGGCGATGAGTATCTATTATCATTTTCCTAGTAAGGCCCACCTTTTTGACGCTTTGGTAGCCGAATGTCTCAGCAAGTATAAAAGCCCCCCTGAAGACGCGCATTGGCGCTCCGCTCTGCGCCATGTGCTTATAGAGTTCCGCCAAGTCGCTCATCGCAATCCAGCCTTTTTTCCCTTCATCGTGCTTTATCGCATGAACTCACCGGAAGGGCTGGGGTTGCTGGAGGGAATTTTGAGCATCTTCCGGCGGGCTGGCTTTGAACCCGAGAAAACAGCAAAATACTTCCGGTTGCTAAGCTATTATGTAACCGGTGCGGCCCTGGACGAAACCAGTGGCTATGCCAAAGGGCCGTCAGCTGCTGAACCGGTTCCCGATGATATTGCCGTCAGAGACTATCCGACCGTCGTCTCCGTTAGCCCCCACTTTAAGTCGAACAGTTTTGATGCAATATTCTTCGCCGGTCTGGATTTATTGCTGGACGGTATTGAATTAGCGCATAAGGGCCAATCAGAAGCGTCTCTCTAATGTCGTAGCCCATTTCTGCGCATTGCACTTTAGGCCCCCGCTAATGTGTCTCGAAGGCACCTTCCAGAATGTCCAAACGCCTGCCTGTGGAACAGAATTGAAGTCGAAAGAAGTCAAACTCATGACTTTACGCCCGACCACGTCACAACTAATCCGTCATGACGCGTTCCACCGCCCTCTGGGCAGGCACCCTCACGATGTTGACCTGGTTCGGCGGATAAAACGGGCGTCCCAACGGTCCGCGATTGGCGGGCCTCAATCGGCCATTATACGCTTTCTGTTCTTCAACAAGTCCTAATCCATTGCGCTTGCACTCAGATGCCGACTCAGGGCGCGATGTTCTGGTTGATCCTGAAGACGTTGTCCGGGTCATACTTCCGCTTGATTTTAACCAGCCGGTCGTAGTTTCCGCCATAGTTGGCTCTGATCCGGTCGATGTCATCATCGTCCATGAAATTGACATAGCCGCCAACCTCTGAGTACGGGGCGACCGCTTGCGAGTAGTCGCGCACCCATTTCGTGTTGGCTTCGTCGTCTTCTGGCTTGTCCGAGGCCGCCAGAATCACCATCGAAAAGTTGGCATCGCGGTGCCCGAAGGCCGTCGAGCCGGGCGACACGCGGTGGCAAGCGCCATTGATGGGATAGAGGTGCATAGTCGAACTCACTGTCGGGGCCTTTGGTCCATGCTGGACGTGAGCAGCTATGGCGCCGTCGGTCAATTCCTTGACGAAGTTGCCCTTCCAGTATTGCCGGATCCCCGTTGGGAACAGCCCGTCGAAGGCCGAGTTGATCGCCGGATAGGGAACTGGGCCAACCATTTCGGCCTTGACCTCGGCCACGTCATGGAAGGCCTTGAACTGGCGTTTGCCTTCCGCCGGATCGCCGGACCAGCAGGCGACGATTGCGGCGAACATGTCACCGTGCCTATTCTCCGGAATGAAGGGCAGCGGGGGCGCTATCTGGAACGCGGGAAACGCGCCCATCTGCTCGGGCGCGTGCTTGATGTACTCGCGGTAGAACTTCAAAATGTTTTCAGTCTCTTCGATTTCGTAGAACATCGGCCCCCAGTAGACGCTCTCAACCGGGTGCAACTTGTATTCCAGTGTGGTACAGACGCCGAAATTTCCACCACCACCTCGAATGGCCCAGAAGAGATCAGCGTTCTCGGTTTCGGAGACAATCAACATCTTGCCGTCGGCAGTCACCACGTCAGCGGACAGAAGGCTGTCCAACGAAAGCCCCAGTCCCCGCGAAAGGTATCCTATCCCGCCACCAAGCGTGAGGCCCGCAATCCCGGTCGTTGAAATTATACCGCCGGTCGTTGCGAGGCCAAAGGCGTGCGTGGCGGCGTTGAAATCACCCCATGTGGCACCACCCTCGGCCCTGGCGGTCCGAGCCGAAGGATCGACCCGGACTCCCCGCATCCTCGATAGATCGATCACGACACCGCCGTCGTTGGTGCCAAAACCCGGGCCGCTGTGGCCGCCGCCCCGAACCGATAGCTTAAGACTGTTCTCGCGAGCATACCTGACGGTCAGCATCACGTCGCCCGCGTTGGCCGCGCGCACGATCACAGCCGGACGCTTGTCGATCATCCCGTTATGAACCATCCGGGCCTTGTCGTATCCATCGTCGCCCGGCGCCACCACTTCGCCGCGCACCACGTTGCGCAGTTCGCTTGGAGTTTTCGCAGTCATGACTTCCCCTCCATTCTCTAAGAGCCTATCGGTAAGAAGTATTTCAACTGACATCCACCGGATAACCGGCTTGTTAAGGTCAAGAATTGCGCAAATCGGCGTTATTGGCAAGACTAGCCTTTTTTATGAAATTTCCCACTTGGGATTTTGAGTGATGTCTGAATTGGGTCATCTGCGGATGTTTCTGGTTAGACACAAACAGTCCGCTTTCTACTCAATTGAAGCCACGGCGATCGGAATTCAGCAGAGACAACGTAGAAATGATTTATAATGGTCATTAAAAATCATTCCGCTTCTATGCTGAGAGGACCTTCGGGTGTAGCTATCGGATTTTTAATTCTCCGACTAGCTTGGCCACTTCAAAGTCCGACACCACCACGTTGACCTCGACACTCCAGGTGCCAGGTAAGGGTATCACAAACTCGTCTGTTGACCAATGTCCATCGTTTCCTGGTCTGGCTTTGCGTCGTATTGGTTCGACGCCAGCCGATGGCAACGAGAGGGCAACATTTAACTCTTGCGCTGGGAGCATTTCCCCATTTGCCTTCATGAGCATGAAACGCAAAGTGACGGGGCCCGGGCTGTTCTGATTGACGGTCATATGGGCCATCGCGCGTTCGCCATGAAGATTTACCATCAATGGCTGACCAGGAACGATGTTTCTGGGTGGTGGTGTAAACCGCCAGCCTGCGACCGTGCCGAAGATAAGCAGGACGACAACCAGCTCGACGCTGATAGAGCGCACAAGCTGCTTGCGCAGGTTCTGATTGCCCTTGGCCGCCGGTGGAGTCAGGTGCCAGCGGTTGAGCGCGGCTAACAGCAACAGGAGAAAGACAAGGCCAAGCTTCACTAGCAGGACTTGGCCATACTCCGTGCGCCACAGGTCGGGCACACTCCGAAGTTGAATGAATGCCAGCCCCAAACCGGAGATAATCAGAATGACGATGAAGATAGGGATGGTCCGGGAGAACCGCAGCAAAGCCGCAATTTCTTCGCCCGACTGTCTTTTGAGCGCCAATCCGAGGGGCAGCAGCGCCCCAACCCAGAAAGCCACGGCCACACTATGCAGTGCCACCGCGGGTCGGGTGAAGAATTGAGGTTGGGCGCTGCTTGCATGGCCCGTGAGGGCGAGCGCCACGCTTGCTCCTACCAGTCCAAGCAAAGCGAGTGTAGACGCTGCTTTTCCATGCATGCGTCTAGAAAGAAGAGCTGCGACGAACGAAGCTGTTGCTACCCCCAGCGAAGGGCCAAGAGTTGTGCGGGCACCAGTCTCCCAGACAACGGGCTGGAAAATATTCGAAAGTGGGAGCCCGAGTGCGTCAAGGCCTTGGGCCGCAAGCAGCACAGGCAACGAAAGAACTCCCAGACAAATCACGGCCGACACGTAGGATTTTGTGGTTGAGGATTGCCGAAATAGCCATCTGTGGGCAAAAGCGCTCCCGACACCGAGAAAGAGCCCGCAATAGAGGGCGACCTTCCCCGCCCACAGGAGCACAAGCACTGGCAAGCCTGACGTGCCAGACATTTGCGAAGGCGGGGCCGTATGGCTTCCAATGGAAAATACTACTGAGCCGCCAATTGGATGCCCATCCTCTGAAACCACGCGCCATGTGAAAACATGCGTGCCATTGCGGAGGTGCGCGGGACTTTCGAGGGAAAGTTCACGGTCCCGGAGGATGAATTTCTCCAGAGGTAATCTTTCTCCGTCAGGTTGAACGAGCCCTAGGACGAGCGGGGAAACCGGCTCCGAAAAAGTAAGCGTGAGCTGGTCGGGCGCAACTACGAGCATCGATCCGTCAGCAGGTTGGGAGCTTACAAGAGATGCGTGCGCTAAAGCCCCAGAGGAATGTAGAGATTGCCCCAACAGCAAAATGGCCAGCACGAGCCAGAGGCCTACCCTAGAAATTCTGCAAGCTATAAGGGTCAGTGGGTCCACAGTGTCAGCCTACACTGAGCCGTGAACCACTACAGCACTTTCTAGTGCGCTTTCTTTTCAAGAAGCATAAGACCGGGCGCCGGAAATTCGAGATCGTCAGCCGTCTTGCCTTCGGGTGGAATTTCAATCCAGCGTTCGGCAGCGCCATCGGGGCATTCCTGGACAACTGGAAAGTAGAGCATCTTTCCTACCGGTAGATCGGTAGTAAGAAAAACCCTTACGACGAACTCATCGTAGTCATCATCGGCAAGGCTTCCGCCCTTCCAGGTGATTCCCTTGACCCCTTCGCTCACCTGGCTTTCGAAATAGGTATAGGATTTGGCGTAGGCTCCTTTGGTCTTGTCAATCGTCCAGCCGGACTTCGGCATTGGCTTGGCGCTGATAACGCCCTCCGGAATTTGTAACTTCACAAGATTGGTAGGTTTTCCTTCGCAACCATGACCAACACGGAAAACTGCCTTGTAGCTTCCGCCCACATGGGCTTCCCCTGTTTCGAGTGTGATATGAGCGAAAGCGGTTGTTGCCCCAATCGACAGGAACGCCCCTGCCAGCATCAATTTCCAGAACATTATTCCCTCACTATGAATACGAAAAACGGTTATTACCCATGTCCGTCTGCGGATGCAACAATACACGCATCAGATGAAACGTACTCCTGATGACCCCGACCCCGACAGACCAACTTGACTTTGGCGGAACCTTTTTACTCCGGTACAGTTTCGTACAATGGGAGAAGAAAGGTGGTCCGTCATGAATTTCCATGCGGACGGTAGCGATATTCCCATAGCCAAAGGCAATGAGAAGAAGGCGAATTTGGCCAAGGACGAGAAGATCAAGAGCTATTGGGATAGCCTGGTTGATGAATGGCTGAAATATCGAAACCCGATGCCTGATGACGACAATAAGAAGAATTAGGCGATCAGTCGCTTATACTCGCGCTCGGGGATCCCGTAGGCTCCCCCCGCAATCTCTTCAAGACATTTGCGGTCCGTGATATATACGCACCCTCGCAACGCACGAATGGATTTTTTGCCTTCCAAATAGGCAAGGGCGTCAGTGATCCCAGCCCGGCGGACAGCAAGCATCACTGACAGGAATTTGTGGGTCATTGGAAATTCGGAGGAATCCACACGGTCCTGGCACATCAATAGCCAACGAGCAAGGCGCTGATCGATGTGATAATGACCGTTGGCCACAGCAGTCTGGGAAACCTGTACATTGAAGGTGTGAGCAAACCGTAACAATGTGGTTTGAAGCGAAGAGCTTCCACCAATGGCTTTGAGAAATTTGGTTCGGCTTATACGGAGGGCCCGACCTCCCGCTTGCACCATGACTTGGGAGGGGCCGCTGTTGGCACAGAGAAGGATCGGGATGCCAACAAAACCTTCCCGCCCTATGAGCCCAGTTTCGGCCTTAACCCCTTCTGCATTTTCAGCAATGACTGAGCATATGCCGGAGATTGGAAAATGGGCGTAGTCCAATTGCTGATTGGGCTCTTGAAGAATTTCCCCCAAGGCGATGTCTTTCATTTCAAACTTGGAGCGTAACAGGTCCAAATCTGATTTTGCCAAAGCAGCAAGCAAACTATTTTCAATAATGGTTTTATAATCGTCGGGCATAACTTTCGTCCTTAGAAGGGGCGAAAGTCTTGAATGCTCTCAGCCGTTTGCGCCCTGATGTGAGCAAACGATATGCCTTCTTAGCATAGTTCTGTCTGTCTATGTACGAAATCGTACTATTAGGTAAGCAAGCATGTCCTGAATTACTTTGGAACATCTGAGCGTCAATAATTGTTGACTTGATGCGTAAAGCTTAAGCTGAAAAAATCGCGCAATGGATAAGGAAGTGCCAATAGATGAGGGGGAACTTTTAAAGCGACTGGGGATGGCCCTTCGCGATATGTGGAACACGTTGCCGCTCTATTCCCACAAGCAAATACTCAACCGGGCATGCGAATTGGAAGGTTGGCCTGAGGGCGTGGACGTTCGCAAGGCTCTCAACACTTTTCTGGAAAGACAGGATGCGGGCGATCCTGATACGGCATAACTCAGCCCACAACGAAGCATAACGTTTCGCGCAAATCAACACTGCTGTACGAAATCGGACCGAGCCTTTTAACTGCCTCAGGGAGTGCTAAAAAATTGGGTACAAAAACAAGAAAAGGTGGAGGCCTTCATGCTTACAGCAGGAAATCCGTCATTTTTATTTCCCGTTGAGTCCCGGAATTACAATCCGGAAGACTTGGAATTCATGCGCCGTACATTCCGGCGGGCATGCGACGAATATCCAGAGGAAACAGAGACCCAAGAGCAAAGGCACCTGTTAGCTAAAGCCATTTTCAGCCGTTATCTGCGTGGCTTGAGTGAAAGAGATTTGCTTATGGTGGCCTTTAGAACTCTGCATTGAAACTGT
The DNA here is from genome assembly GCA_963773295.1 of uncultured Alphaproteobacteria bacterium. Classification (GTDB taxonomy): domain Bacteria; phylum Pseudomonadota; class Alphaproteobacteria; order Rhizobiales; family Aestuariivirgaceae; genus Aestuariivirga. The sequence continues at coordinate 52,537 of CAVZAJ010000008.1, read as the reverse complement.
CTCCCGACATCGGGGTGGTTGGATGTTGCGGCTTCCCACTTGCGCGAGGGGATGATCAAGGCGGGACTGCCGGAGTAGACTTCACTATTCGCCGGGGAATAGTTGTTGGAAATAGTTCACAACATAAGGAATGGATGATCGCCGGATTTTCAGCTGGTTAGGATGGTCAACTTCTAGAGTTGCTGCCGAACCCCTATGTGGGCCTTCTCGTTGCGTTGAACCATTAGATCAATCGCCGCCGTTGATGCCTTGTCAGGATGGCCGGCGTCAAAAGGAGGAGACGGGTCGTATTCGATGCCAAGTTGGATGGCTTGCGCCACCTCAGGTCCAGTAAGTTCGGCAACGATGCCGAACGCGAAATCAATTCCCGCCGAAACACCACCCGAGGTGAAGACATTGCCGTCGCGCACGATACGCCCCTTTTGGTGAGTGGCACCGACTAAAGCCAACAGGTCGACATACGCCCAATGTGTTACAGCCCGACGACCCTTTAGAAACCCGGCGGCACCAAGAAGAAAGGCCCCCATGCATACAGAGGTCACGTACTCTGCGTGCCCGCCCTGGTGGCGAATGAAAGCGACCGTCTCAAAATCGGCCAGGGCTTCTACAACGCCTGCCCCACCCGGCACGCAAATCAGGTGGAGCGGGGGACAGTTCTCGAAGGTACAGGTGGGCATGAAGCTGAGACCACGGTCGCTCGATACCGGTAGCATTGTAGTCGCGACAACGTGGGTTTTCGATTGGGGGAACTTGCTGGGGACTGTGATCAAAGGTGGCGTTCCAAGCCAACTCAAGACTTCAAACGGGCCAGTGAAGTCGAGTTGTGTGATTCCAGGAAAGATTACGAAGCCGACGTTGAAATCTGACAAATTGCGTACTCCCCAAATGCCCCAACGCAGATTGGGGGCAGCGGTGGTTATCGCGCTTACTCAAGATGTCCTCAACGGGGCAACAAGAAGGGGTTAGGTCCTTTACTCTATGTCGCTCTGGCTATTGGAAATGGCCCACAGCATGAGACAAGGATGATCGCGGGGTTTCAGTTGATCCTCCAATTCGCCTACGTTCGTTTTTTTTTGATCCCGAGCGGCTCAAGAGCCAGACGCTGAAATCTGCGGAGGGAATTTCGATCGCCATCGACCTTCAGACGCACCAGCATCCCCTCGTAACAATCGATCAGGAAGGCTGCCGCCTCCTTCGCGTCGAGGCCCGGATCGACTTCGCCAATGGATTTTGCCTCTTCCAGCAATTCGGCGATCTCTGCCTCCCATGTGGAGAACACCTGCGCAAGCCTTGCCTTAAACTCAGCGCTGCGTGCGGCGGCGGTCTGGCTCAGAACGCCGAAAAGGCACCCTCCAAGAGGTGCTTCCGCCTGGGGCTTTTTTTGGAGGAACTATCTCGAATGGGAAGGCGTGACGGATCAGGATAGCCACCGCCCTCCTCTTCATCTACTTCCAAGGGACGCCCTCTTTGGGGCCTTCGCTGCCGCCGTAGACAGCGTCCCGTAGGCAGATTCCCAACCTGCATGTCGTGGGTTCGCGGAAGTTATTCCATTTGGGAGGTTGTTCGCCTATTATTTTGAATAATGGTGGTTCGGTAAAGGTGGCGGCGGGCTCCCGCAACCATAAAAGCCCGCTGTCCAAATGGATGGCGGGCTTTCCCATCTCTAGGCTGGACATCGCTTCCGGGAACGGCGTTAACCACACATCAAAATTCAGGCGCGACGGTGATTTTTTTTGTCTCCTTGCATTGATCAATTTTGAGTCAAATGATAGGGTTAAAAATAGGTTAAGCGCCAGATGGCAATCCTGCTGAAAAAGGGCAGCGAACGGGGCGGTTGGCCGAGTTTGTAAGTAACCCGGTGGTGTAGCGGTGAGTACCACTCAATTGGAGGCATCCAAATGAGTGACGTTGATAACCCTCAGACAACAAGGCGCCAAGCCTTACGAAGAATTGCACTTTTTGGTATGGCCGCACTCGTGGCGCCAAGCGTGCTGACAAGCAGCGAAGCTGAAGCAGGCAATCGCGGTTCCAAGAACGGGTCAGGCCGCAATTCCAATGGCAAGTCAGGCCGCAGTTCACATGGCAAGTCAGGTCGAGATTCAAAAAATCGATCCAAGCAGGACGGCAAGAATTGGTCCAAGGACGGTAAAAAGGATTGGTCCAAAGACAAGAAGGACTGGTCCAAGGACAAAAAGGACTGGTCCAAGGACAAGAAGGACTGGTCAAAGGACAAGAAGGACTGGTCCAAAGACAAGAAAGATTGGTCCAAATACGGTAAAAAAGACCGGTCTAAAAAGTGGTATCGCAAGGATGATCCCTGCAGGCCACCCTGCAAGCCACCGCCAAAGCCTTGCAAGCCTCACAAGCCTCCCAAGCCTCCTAGGCCCCCAAGAATCCCTCCCGAGCGGAATTCCGATTGCAACGCACTTCGCAATTCCAAACTCTGTCGCGTTTCCAAGCCCCTTAACGTAGTCGCAGTCAGCGGCTGAGGCGCGACTGCATGCTCCCAATAGGACGCCGCGTAGTATTCTACGCGGCGTCAATGTCACGGGACTTGAATTGGGTGTGTTCTGAAAAAGTCCGCCGGACCGCGCAATTGCAACGCTGCCGTCCTGTGAAATGCTTTTGCCAGTCCTGAGTTGAAGGGATTTCTGCCATGTCAGCGCGAAACCTGATTCCAACCCGTTCTTTAAAACGGATCGTTTTTCTTTTTCTCCTCTTGGCAATGGCAACCTTGCCTTCAGCGGCGGGAACCTCTCAAAAACCCGTGTCCGGCGGCCTTGCCGTCGGTAGCATCGTCATTAAGACAGGCAAGCGTCAGCTGATCTTTGTGCGGGGCAAGAATGACATTGTGACCTATCCCATCGCGGTAGGCCGCGAGGGGCGCAAATGGACGGGCAAGACAAGCATCTCCCGAAAAGTCCGCAATCCCACATGGGCGCCGCCGCCACACATCCGAAAAGACAATCCCAGGCTTCCGGCCCTCGTAAAACCCGGGCCTAATAATCCGCTTGGCGTCGCGGTCCTGGTGCTTGGCAACGGGACCTATGGAATTCACGGGACAAACAGGCCTGGGACGATCGGCACCAGCGCCTCCTATGGCTGTTTTCGAATGTACAATGCCCACATTATTGCCTTGTTCAAGCAAGTGAGGGTTGGCACTGTTGTTTATGTCCAGCGCTGAACTGGCAGGCCCAAAAAAGCTTTCCCGGCTCTAAGTCCTGAAAAACCTTGAAAACCGCCCCCTACTACGACTATTTCTATAGAGATGATTTCGCAGCGCGCCCGCTACGCATTTAAGGCTATCGTAGCCCTCGCCCGCGCCAAGCCCGGCGTTGGCTTGCAGATTCGCGAACTCTGCGAACAGGAGAAGCTTCCCCGCAAATTCCTCGAGCAGATCCTGCTGATGCTGAAGGCGGCCGGATATATATCCAGCCGCCGGGGCCGCGATGGCGGCTATGAGCTCCTGAAACCCGCCGACTTGATTTACATCGGCCCCATGCTGCGCGCCGTAGATGGCCCAATAGCCCCGCTTTCCTGCCTTTCACGCACCGCCTATCGCCGCTGCGCCGATTGCAAGGATGAAACCCATTGCGAACTCCGCATCGCCTTCGCGCAGGCCTACGCGGTCTATCTTGCGGCCCTGGAAAACACCTCACTCGCCGAAATCATGCGCCAATCCGATGCCACAGAATTGCCTTTCGGCGATGCTTTAGTGGAACCAACCACCGCCTAAACCGTTGATTCCCGAAGTAAAATACGATTTGTTCTTTTTAGCGAACAACCCTCTTGATTCTATACTAAATCGGTATAGTATTAGGTCATTAAGTTGAACCAAAGGAGATGCCCATGTCGCTCAAGATTGTTCGCCGCACTTTCACCCTCGGTTTCGCAACTCTGGCGCTCGCGGCCGTCATTTCAGCCACACCCCCGGCCTTTGCCGAAGCAACCCTGCTGAATGTGTCCTATGACCCGACCCGCGAGTTCTACAAGGAGTTCAACGAGGTCTTTGCCGCCGACTGGAAAGCCAAAACCGGCGAAACCGTCACCATCAACCAGTCCCATGGCGGCTCCGGCAAACAGGCCCGCGCCGTGATCGATGGCCTCGATGCCGATGTGGTCACCTTGGCCCTTGCTGGTGACATTGATGCCATCGTCAAAAATTCAAAAAAAATTCCGGCCGATTGGGCCAAGCGTCTGCCCCATAACAGCGCGCCCTACACCTCGACGATCGTGTTCCTTGTCCGCAAGGGCAACCCCAAGGCCATCAAGGACTGGGGTGACCTCGTGAAGGATGGGGTCGCCGTCATTACGCCAAATCCAAAAACCTCCGGCGGTGCCCGCTGGAACTATCTCGCCGGCTGGGCCTGGGCCAAAAAAGCCGGTGGCGGCGATGAAGCCAAGGCAAAGGAATATGTTGCAAACCTGTTCCGCAATGTTCCCGTTCTCGACACGGGCGCCCGCGGCTCCACCACGACCTTTGCCCAGCGCGAAATTGGCGACGTGCTGATCGCCTGGGAAAACGAGGCATTCCTCGCGCTCAACGAATTCGGCGCCGACAAGTTCGAAATCGTGGTTCCCACGCTTTCAATCAAGGCCGAGCCGCCCGTGACATTGGTCGATGAAAATGCTAAGGCCAAGGGCAACACCAAGGTTGCCGAAGCCTACCTGCAATTCCTTTATTCGCCCGAAGGCCAGAAGCTTGCAGCAAAGCATTATTTCCGGCCAGCGGAGCCAGCGTCAGCGGACCCGGCAGATCTTGCCCGGTTCCCCAAGCTTGACCTCGTGTCTATCGACGATGAATTCGGCGGCTGGTCAAAGGCGCAAGCGACCCATTTCGCCGATGGCGGAATCTTCGACCAGATCTACAAGCCCAGCAACTAGGCAGATATGGCGCTTCTCCTCCCGCGCCTGCGTGAACCAAGTGTCATTCCCGGTTTTGGGGTGGCGCTTGGTTTTACGATTGCGGCCCTCAGCCTCATCGTTTTGATTCCATTGTCGGCCCTCGTGTTGCGCGCTGCCAGCATTGGCCCTTCCGGATTTTGGGCCATCGCCTCGGACCCGCGCACCCTCGCCGCCCTTCGCCTGTCCTTTGGCGCGGCCCTCATCGCCGCCGCCATCAACACCGTTTTCGGCCTGTTGCTCAGCTGGGTCCTGGTGCGCTACCGTTTCCCTGGCCGCCGCCTCATTGACGCTGCCGTCGATCTGCCCTTTGCCCTGCCAACCGCCGTGGCGGGTATCGCCATGGCGGCCGTCTATGCGCCCAATGGCTGGATCGGATCCCTTGCAGATAAACTCGGCTTCAAGATTGCCTTCACGCCAGTGGGCGTGGTTCTGGCTCTCGTTTTCATCGGCCTGCCCTTTGTCGTGCGCACGGTGCAGCCCGTTCTCGAAGAAGTTGACCGCGAAATTGAGGAAGTCTCCGCCCTGCTTGGCGCCAGCCGCTTGCGCACCGTGTTCAAGGTTGTATTGCCGCAAATCTATCCCGCGCTCCTCACTGGCGCCACGCTCGCATTCGCACGCGGCATTGGCGAATACGGCTCGGTCATTTTCATCGCCGGCAATATTCCGATGGTGTCTGAAATTGCCCCGCTCCTCATCGTCATCAAGCTGGAGGAGTTCGATTATCAGGGCGCCACGGTCATCGCCTTTCTGATGCTGATAATCTCCTTTGCGCTTCTCATGCTCATCAATTTGTTCCAGGCCTGGACCCGCCGGAGGCTTGGGGATGTCTGACATCGAACTCGATCAAATGATCCGCACGCGCGACGTTGCCAGCGAGGGGCAGACCGCACGCATTGCCCTCATCGGCCTTGCGGTAATTTTCCTTCTCGGCTTCCTGTTTCTTCCGCTCATCGTTGTCATTGTCGAAGGTTTTCGTCATGGCCCGGCGGAATTCCTGCAGGCCCTCGCTGATCCCGATGCCTTGGCTGCGATCAAACTTACCCTCCTTGTGGCGGCCATCGCCGTGCCCTTCAATGCGGCGGTGGGTGTTGCCGCAGCGTGGGCCGTCGCCAAGTTCAATTTCCGCGGCAAGAACCTGCTTCTCACCTTGATCGATCTGCCTTTCTCGGTATCGCCTGTCATATCAGGCCTCGTCTATGTCCTGCTGTTCGGCGCCCAGAGCTGGCTCGGCCCTTGGCTCAAGGCCAATCACCTTGAAATCATCTTCGCCGTACCCGGAATTGTGCTGGCCACTGTGTTCGTAACCTTTCCCTTCGTTGCCCGGGAATTGATTCCCCTGATGCAGTCACAAGGCACAAGCGAGGAAGAAGCATCCCTCACGCTCGGAGCCTCCGGTCTGTATACCTTTTTCCACGTGACACTGCCCAACATCAAATGGGCCTTGCTCTATGGTGTCTTGCTCTGCAATGCCCGCGCCATGGGAGAATTCGGCGCCGTGTCGGTTGTTTCGGGCCATATCCGTGGCCTCACCAACACCATGCCGCTGCATATCGAAATTCTCTACAATGAATTCAATTTCGCTGCGGCCTTCGCCGTCGCGACCTTGCTGGCCGGGCTTGCCCTGCTAACCCTTGTCCTTAAATCCGCCCTTGAATGGCGCTACGCCGGCTCATTGGCCGCTGCGCAAAAACATTAGACCCGCAGGAGCAAATCCATGTCCGTAACCGTGAGCGTAAAACACATCGAAAAAAACTTCGGCCGCTTCGCGGCGTTGCGCGATGTGTCGCTCAATGTCGATGGCGGCGAATTGGTGGCTTTGCTTGGTCCCTCGGGCTCTGGCAAGACCACGCTGCTGCGCGCAATTGCAGGCCTTGAAGAATTTGATTCGGGCGAAGTTTTCTTTGGCGACATAAACGCCAATGCGCTCACTTTGCGCGAGCGCCGCATCGGTTTCGTATTCCAGCAATATGCCCTGTTCAAGCACATGAGCGTCATGGACAATATTGCCTTCGGGCTGCGGGCGAGACCCCGCGCCTCGCGCCCTGCCAAGGCGGCGATCCGCGCCCGCGTCATGGAACTGCTCAGCCTTGTGCAGCTTGACGGCCTTGAAGCGCGCTTTCCCGCCCAGCTCTCCGGCGGCCAGCGCCAGCGCGTGGCCCTTGCCCGCGCCCTTGCCATTGAACCCCGTGTTTTGCTGCTGGATGAACCTTTTGGCGCGCTTGACGCCAAAGTACGCAAAGACCTGCGCCGCTGGCTGCGCGAATTGCATGACCGCACCGGTCACACCACGGTGTTCGTCACGCATGATCAGGAAGAGGCTTTCGAGTTGGCCGACCGCGTTGCCATCCTGAACAAGGGAAAGATCGAGCAGGTCGGAACCCCAGCCCAAATCGTCAATCATCCCGCCACGGAGTTCGTTGCCGAGTTTGTCGATGGCATCGATCTCAAGCGCATTGACACCGTGGCTGACAGTGGAGCGGCCAAGCAGGCACACAAGCTGAAGGTCGTCAGGTCAAATCCGGCCCGCCCCTAGGGCTCTGCTTAGCGGGACACTGCTCCGGGCCTCTGAAATTTCCCTAAGCAATTGTTATTGTATGGAAATGTAATAAAATATCCATCAGGCGAAACATTTTGTTCATTCAATGCCCTCACCGCCAAACAAATTCTGGCGCCAAGGAAAAAGTCTAACTATCCTCAGAACTTGCGTGAACACGATTGGCCTGAAGGGGATGAGCCAAGGCTCATGAAGCTGCGACCTGCATTGAAGGCCATTCTGTTTGGTGTGGCGGTCGTGGCCCTGCTGACGGAATTGCGCTGGGCGGATTTCAGCACCTTGCGCTCGGTCCGCGAGTTCGCCTTTGACCAGTTCCAGCGCCTGGCGCCCCGCGTTTACCAGCCAGTGCCCGTCCGTGTCGTCGACATTGACGAGCGCGCCCTCAAGAACCTCGGCCAGTGGCCCTGGCCGCGCACCCTGGTTGCAAAACTGTCATCCCGCCTGAACGAGCTTGGCGCCGCGGTGGTGGCTTTTGATGTGCTCTTTGCCGAACCCGACCGCCTGTCGCCGAAGACCATCATGGCGGGCCAAGGCGACGTCGATCCGGCCATCGTTGCGGGCCTTCGCGACAATGATGCCGTTCTCGCGGCCCAATTCGCCCTGCAGCCCGTTGTTCTGGGCTTTGCCACCAACGTGACGTCGTCTATCAAGCCCAAGGTCAAGGCCGGCTTTGCCTTCACCGGCGAAAGCCCGCTGCTCGCGCCGCCGCCGCTGGCCGGGGCAACCCCTCCCCTGCCCGTCCTCGAGGATGCCGCCGCAGGCATTGGCGACATCAGCATGAACGCCAACGCTGACTCAACCGTCGTCCGCACCATTTCATTGTTCCGCTCCGATGGAAAACAGCTTTATCCCTCGCTCGTCATGGAGGCCCTGCGGGTGGCTCAGGGCGCCTCCACCTACATTATCGCCAATGCTCCCGAGCGCGCGGGCTCCATCGCCACGGCGCGGGTGGGCGATGTCGAAGTCCCCACAACATCAGCCGGCGAACTGCAGATATACACCAGCCCAGAACGGGCCGAGCGCTATGTCTCGGCCAGCGATGTGCTGTCAGGCGATGAAGCCAGGCTGCGCCCTCTCATCGAAGGCAGCATCGTATTGGTAGGCACCTCCTCGGCAGGCCTCCTCGACATCCGCACCACCACGCTGGGCCAGAATGTGCCCGGCGTCTCGCTCCATGCCCAGGCCATCGAGCAAATTCTGACGAAAAGCTTCCTCAACCGGCCCGACTGGGCCGACGGGCTTGAAATCATCGCCGTCGCCCTGCTCGGCCTCGCCGTGGTGTTGCTCACCGCCCTTGTCTCGCCATGGATCGCCGTCGTCACCGGAATCGCTATGTCCGGCGCGGCGCTTCTCGCCTCGTGGCTGGCCTTCCGCAACGGCGGGCTGCTTATTGATCCGACTTATCCAGTGGCAACGGCGCTTGTCTCGCAATTTGCCGTCATGGGCTTCCGTTTTCTGACAACCGACCAGGAGCGGCGCCACATCCGCAAGGCCTTCGGCCAGCATGTATCGCCGGCCGTGCTGGCCCGTGCCGAAAGCCAGCCGGAAGCCATGCTTCTCGGAGGCGTCGACCGGGAAATCACCCTGATGTTCCTGGATATCCGCGATTTCACCACCATCAGCGAAGGCATGCCGCCGACCGCCCTTGTCAGCTTCCTCAACAAGCTGCTGAGCGGCCTGAGCCGCCATGTCATGGCCAGTGAAGGCACCTTGGACAAGTTCATCGGCGATTCGATCATGGCGTTCTGGAATGCCCCCGTCGACGTGGCCAATCACCCGGCTAAAGCGGCTCGCTGCGCCCTGGCCATGCGCGAAACCTTGCGCGAAATGAACGAACAGGACGCCTTGGGCCTCGGCCGGCCCGTTGCCATTGGCATCGGCATCAATACCGGCATCGCCTGCGTCGGCAATATGGGGGCCGAAAACCGCTTCAACTACTCGGCGGTTGGCGATGCCGTGAACACCGCCGCCCGCATCGAGGCCGCATCAAAGGAATTGGCCTTCGATATTCTGGTATCCGCCGTTGCCGCTGAACAATTGAAGGATTTCGCCCTGCTTGATGCGGGCTCCCACGCCTTGAAGGGAAAGGCGGAACGCGTCAGGCTGTTTCTGCTTCTGGGCGATGCGAAGCTGGCGCAGACGGCTGAATTTCGGAAGTTGCATGAGGCTCACGCAGGGCTTTTAATGAGCCTACCCAGCGCGCCCGCCGCGAAGGTCGAAATACTTCGCGCCGAAGCCGTTGAAGCGGCAAATTCCATCAAGCCGGACCTGAAGAAGTTTTATGACCGGCTGACCGTTGGCAGCCTGGGCTGACAAGTTCAGGCCAAGCTGACAATAATCGCGGCGATAGCGAGGTAGGTGAGGTGGTGCAGGAACTGGTCCGTCGCAAGCGCCCACCAGAACTCCCGTACGGCAATCGTCCAGCCCTTGATCTTGACGATATTCTCCTTGGCGAAATCGATGTGGTAGTGAACCACCATGTCGGCAGTGGTGAGGGCAAAAAGCAGCGTCCAGTCGAGCCCGAACCACGCCAGGGCGGCGATCGTCCCCAATCCGTGAATTCCGGCATGCAGCAGGCCCAGGCGGTTGCCGTAGATCGCCTTGCCGTCCACCATGGCCTTGGTCTGCAGCGGGCCGTCACAGATAAAATGCTTGATTTGCAGCAACAGAATCAGGAACAGCAGGTCATTATTTGTCATCATGCATCCATCGTTAGGCAAACTTGCTGGCGAGATCAATGCGTCCGAATGTGCTATCCCCGCTGCCTGCCAAAGGCTGCATGGCCGATATTGGACAGCAAACGCGGACCTTCAAAGAGCCCTTCACGCTATTGTCATATATCTTCGTTCTGGTATGTTTTCTAATGTCAATTCTAGACCATGGCCGGGAATGACAACCCGGGCGGGGTTTCAATGCAGGATGGGATGCAACGTGGCCGAAGATGTAATCAATGTGAATATCGTCGACCTGGACAATGGCATCACAAATGTCCTGGTGTCCGGGCGCATGGATGTCCAGGGCGCCCTCGCTGTTGACAAGAAATTCAGCACCATCGCCGATGAAAAGAAAAAGGTCGTGATCGACCTGTCCCAGGTCACGTTCCTCGCTTCATTGGGAATCCGCACCCTGATCATGAGCTGCAAGACGCTGGCCAGCAAGGGTGGCGACATGGTCCTTCTCAATCCCCAGCCCAATGTGGAAAAAGTCCTGCGGACAAGCGGTGTGGACACGGTTATCCAGATCGTCCGAGACATGAATGCGGCGGCGGCAATTTTCGCCAAGTGAGCGCCGTTCACAGGCATCACGTGGGTCATCCCAAGACATGGCGCAAGGCTTTTACCGGCACCATTGACGGCATCTCGGCGGCCGCGCAATGGGTGAATGCGATAGCGGCTGAGCAGCAATTTCCGGAACAACTGGTATTTGCGCTGCAGATTTGCGTGGAGGAACTGCTGACCAATATTGTCCGTCACGGCGGAGCCGAAAGCCGCGGCGATCTTTCCGAGGTGCCGGTCCCTCCCCTGAATGTGGAAATCGGCATCAGCACCACAGCCCGCCGCGTAAGCATGATCGTTGAGGATGATGGAAAGCCGTTCGACGTCGTGAACGCGCCGGCCCACCGCATCGACCAGCCCTTGGATGAGATTCAGCCTGGCGGGCTTGGCATTCAACTGATCAGGAACTTCGCCAGCTCCGTAGCCTACGAGCAGGCGGGGCTTGGTAACCGCGTTACCGCCGAGTTTTTGCTATAAACAAAATGACCGTCTAAGCTTGCTCTCCTGATGAGTGACCTTGCTGAATTTGGCGTCTCCAAACCCGCCTACCTCCATGCCGAAGCCTTGGAAGCGGCCCTCGAGTCGCTTCCCCGGTTCCATCTCAATCCGGGAGAAATACTGGTTCAGCAGGGCGACGCCGGCGAGGACGCCTTCTTTCTCAGCCAGGGAACCGTAAGCGTTTACGCTGAAACGCTCTTTGGCTCCGTGCCGCTGGCAACAGTTCATGCCCCGCAGCTGATCGGTGAAATCGGCGTGCTTGCCGATCTGCCCCGCACCGCCAGCGTCAAGGCCACGACATCCGCCGCCGGATACCGCATCAACCGGTCGGAGCTTCTCGAAATTGGCCGGAAAACGCCGGAATTGCTGTTATCTATAATCGGCCAGTTGGGGCGCCAGCTCGATGCCGTGAACCGCGCCGTCAGCCTCTACACCAACGCGCTCGCGGCCCTTGAAAAGCGGGAATTTGATTCACGGATTCTGGAGCAGCTGGAAAACCCGCCGCCGCAGCTGGCGGAATTTTCCGCCGCCTTCCACCGCTTTTCCAGCCAGATCCTCGACAAGCGCCGCCAGCATGATGAGCTGGCAAGTGCCGCCATCATCCAGCAGTCTTTTCTTCCCAAAGCCTCCAGCCTGGCTGCCATCGAAGATGTTCTTGAGTTCCACGGCGAAATGCGCCCGGCGCGCGAAGTGGGCGGCGACTTCTACGACTTCTTCATGCTCGATGCGGAGCATCTCGCCATTGCCATTGGCGACGTCTGCGGCAAGGGGATCGCGGCCAGCCTGTTCATGGCTGTTGTCGTCACCGTCCTGCGCACCGCGGCCCATGAGGAAAAAGACGTGGGCTCCACCATTGCCCGGGCCAATGCCGTTCTCTGCCGGGACAACGCGTCGTCGATGTTTGCCACGGCCTTCTATGCCGTTCTGCATCTGCGCAGCGGGGTCATTGAGTATTGCAATTGCGGCCACAACGCTCCCGTCCTGCTTCTTCGCAACGGCGAGACCCGCAGTTTCCCGGCCACCGGATTGCCGCTGGCGCTCTATGCGGACCGCGCCCCGGCCATGGCCAGCATGACGCTCAGCCAATCCGATACCTTGATCCTCTTCACCGACGGCGTTACCGAAGCCATGAACCTTTCCCGGGAAGAGCTTGGTGAGGCCGCATTCATTGCAGCGCTCGCCGGTTTGCGTGATCGGCCCGTAGCCGAGATTATCTCCCGCGTTTTCTCCACCGTCGATTCTTTTTCGCAAGGCGCCGAGCAGACCGATGACATCACCTGCATCGCAATCCGCCGCCGGCCGGCCATTTGACGGCGCCCGGAAAGGTATGATTATGTCTGCCTGGGCCCACGCAACGTAATCAGAAAGTTTTGGCATGAGATGTCTCGTCGTTGCCGACCTGCACTATTCCCTGCCCCAGTTTGACTGGGTGCTGAACGTGGCGGGAGACTTCGACCTGGTTATCATCGCCGGCGATCATCTCGACCTGAGCTCTCTGGTCGAAGGCCGCGCCCAGACCGTTGTCATCCGCAAATACATCGAGCTCATGCGCGAGAAAACCAAAGTTGTCGTTTGTTCGGGCAACCACGACCTGGATTCGCGCGATCTGACCGGCGAAAAAGTGGCTAAATGGCTTAGTGACTTCACGCAAAATGGCGTTCCTTCCGATGGGGCGTCGTTTGTCCTCGAAGACACGCTTTTTAGCGTCTGCCCGTGGTGGGACGGCCCCCTCACCCGCGAGAAGATCGGGGCGCAACTGGCAGCCGACGCCCTAAAGCGCACCGGCCGCTGGTTCTGGGTGCATCACGCGCCGTCCGACAAGTCTCCCACCAGCTGGACCGGCAGCAAGTATTTGGGCGACAGTTCGCTTCTGGACTGGGTCAACCAATACAAGCCGGACATGGTCTTCTCCGGCCACGTTCACCAGTCGCCTTTCGTCAAGGATGGGTCATGGGTCGACCGAATCGGTGATACCTGGGTGTTCAATGTCGGTTTCCAGTTTGGGGCGCCGCCCGCCCACATCATTTTCGACACGGAAAAAGACGAGGCGGTTTGGCTTTCGGCGGCAGGATTTCAATCGGTGCACTTCAGCCAGCCGCTGGAGCGGCCCCTGCGGCGTCTTGCAACGCCGCCCGCCTGGGTCACATTGCAGGATCCGGCAAGCGGTCCGAACCCGGCGTGAATTCGGCCTCCTGCTGGTGAATGAGGCTGGCGAGCACGTCGCTCACCATGCCCAAGTGATTGCCCTGCCCGGCGTACTGGCGCTTTAGGTCAACCAGATAGGTCGTGGCTGAATTCAGCCGCTTGGCGAGCAGGCGGGCGATGACGAAGGCGATCTGCGGATCGGACCGCATGAACCCTGCGGCATCGGCATAGGCATAGACTGTCACCGGCGAAAGGGCCCGGACCGTGGCCGTATGAGGTGAACCAAGGAGGACCGACATTTCACCGAACACCGAACCGGGCTCGCTGACAATTGCCACTTGGGTATTGCCGCGAAGCACTTCGATCCGTCCCGCCGCGAGAACATAGATATGGCCGGAGGTATTTCCCTCCGAAAGCAGCACCTCTCCGGCGGGAACTTCTCTTCTTTTTGTCGGATCGCAAATTTCCAGGATCGATTGCATCACATCCCCATCGCCGGTTTCAAAAAACTGAGGTTATCGCAAGCTTGATCAACTTCAATCCTTGATGAGTCAAGCGCCGCAACTGCACAAAATTTCAGCATTCATTTCCTGAGCAGTTTGCTGGCGGCGCTTTCCGGAACATCGCCGAGACTGACCAGAACATGGGCTGCGAGTCTGCGGGCGTTTCCTGAATCTGCCGCGTAAACGATTTGCCGGCCTTGGCGGTGCCCGTCGATCAAGCCGCACCGCGTCAATGCGGCGATATGCGAAGACAAGGTGTTCTGCCGCACCTGCAGCGCCTCGGCGATATCGCCTGCCGCCATGCCGTGCTGCTTTTTCGCCAGCAACCGCATCACTTTCCAGCGTGTTGGCTCGCCAAGGGCGCGAAGCGCCGAGATAGCCTCTAATTCATCCATGCTTCGGGAATAATCGATATGAATGACAGCCGTATGACAATTCACTAGGTTTCCGGGCTGCCGAAAACGAACACGGAGAGGGGAAAATTATGGACGACAAAAAACCTGCGAAAAAGGCGAATTCCGCCGGCAAGCTGGAATTCTCGGGACGCCTGGACAGCATCAATGTCAGCGGCGCCGGAAGCCAGTTCCAATTCGACTTGGTGGGAAAGAGCGGCAGCCGGTCGTATCTTTTGGACTCCGCCAATCCGTCCGGTTTCGCCGCACTGGCGGCCTTCGTCACCTCCGCCTACATGGCCGGCAAGAAAATCCACGTGCAAGGCGCGGCAAATGGCGAGGGCTTGCCCTTTGCCAGCAGCATCAGGATCGGCGCAAAGCCGAAGGCTCCCAAGGCCAAGCCGGTAAAACGCGTCAAGAGCCCGGTGATTGAGGCGCAGCCGGCCGCCGCCTGACCTTGGCAAGCCACGCGTACCCGCGGTAGAATGTTTCAAAATGGACTGACGTGCCAGGTATGTTGGCGAGTTCGTTTTTAAGCCCAGCGCGCGGCGACACATGGAAAAGATCAAGCCAGCGAAACAGCGCCACGCGAAAGCCGCGTGGCAGGCCCTCGCACTGGCCGAAATCAACGATGTGGAGTTCGCCATCAGCCGATAGCAGGCTGAAGGCATGGCGTAACGCCAACTGCCATTCCGGCACCATCGATAGCGTGTATGAGAAATAGATGCGGTCAAACCGGCGCCAGCCGAGGCTTGCCATGGGATTAAACGACGTGGCATCGGCACAGGCAACCCGCACCCGTTCTTCGAATCCCGTGCGGCTCATATTGCCAAGCGCCGTCTTCAGCATCTCTTGCGAAATGTCGATGCCGAACAGCTTCGCATCGCCAAAGCGCTGCCCAGCACCTATAAGATTCCGCCCCGTGCCGCAGCCAATTTCCAGGATGGATCCATCCGGCGGCGGCGCCAGGCGGTCAAGCAGCCGGTCCCGGCCCAGCAGGTAATAGCGCCGGCTGGCATCATAGAAGTGCCTCTGGAACCGGTACATCCGATCCATGGCCTGGCCAGGGCCGGGCAGGCTCTCAAGGCGCGCGTTCATAGATGTGGAAGCCGCCATAAATGGAAGACCGGTCGCGCTCCCCAAGCGCGTGCGAACGCGCTTCGAGATAGCGCCACTGATGCAAGATTTCGCCATCCACCCGGCCGGGAAGAATGGTCTCCGTGCCCGCCGTGCGGAAAATCACCCGGGCATTGGGCGTAGCCGCCCGCGATATGGCCCGCCACAGGGCGTTGAGTTGAATGTCGGTCATCCAGTCCTGTGCGTCGAGCAGCACGAAGCGGTCAACGCTCTTGCCGGGCATGGCCTCAAGCGCATCGGTGAGCGAAATCCGGCTCACCGAAACCCGGGCCCCATTGGCCCGGAGCTGTGCAAAATTATCTTCGCTCAGGTAAGGCGGTAACGGACCGGAAGCGCCAGGCGCATAGCTGCGGCCAAAGGCCTGCCAGGTAAAATAATTCTCCCGCAGCGGAAATCCGCAGGTCAGCCGCTCCAGCCGCTTATGCAGCACGTCGGCCATGCGCCCGCCGCCAGCCAGCGCTTCATATTGCGCCGGCGGAATGCCGAGCCCGTAAAGCGAAACCTTGCGGTCCGTCAGCCATTTGACCAGCGGCCTTTGGAACAGCGGGGCGATTTGCGTCTCAAAGAATTGCCTCTGCTGCTCCACCGAACGGCACGCCAGCAGTGCCTTGAGATCGCAGCCGTAAAGCTTCGCCATGACATGGCCCACGCCGATAAAGCGGCCAAGCAGCCCCTTCGTGTATATATTGTTCTGGAAATGCCTGACCCGCTTCCGGCCCAGCCAGTTCCGCCCTTCCCAGTATTTGCGTGTCTCGCCGTCAATCGCGGGGCGCAGGTAGCGCCGGTAGTCGCGGCTATTCTGCCGGTCATCGGCCTCGCCGAAAAACCGGTAGAATTCCTCCCAGCCGGGAAGCGCGGCTAACCCCGCCAGCTTGAGGCGGGTCAGCGCCACATGCGTGCGGTTGAGGTCAACCGCCGTAATGCGCCCCGGCGAAGCCGTGAGATAGCTCAGCACGTTGCATCCGCCTGAGGCAATCGTCACCACGTGGTGGTGCGGCTCGATCTCCATGGCGGCCATGTCGACAACCGGGTCTTCCCAGATTTGCGGATAGACAAGGCCCCGGAAGGCCAGGCTGAAAATCCGCTCCAAAACGCCTTCAAGGCTCAGCATCCGGTTCCGGTGGACCGCATGGCCCACCAGATTGCCGTTGCGCGGCGCCTCCATGACCGTGTCGAATGCCATCGCGAATCCTTTCAGGCCAGTCCGTCAAATTTTGACGACGTTCCTAGGCAGGCTTTGTGACAGCCGTGTCACAGGACGCTTCCGCCAACCGTCACACAGCCTTCATCAATCTCGGAAAATAGAGACGGGACAACGCTGAACGGGTGAGTCGATGAAAGCTGACGTGTTAACTATACGCCACTACCGGGCGATTTTCATCTCGGATGTCCACCTCGGCACGCGCCGCGCCCAGGCCGCAGCACTGCTTGATTTCCTGCGTGGAACCGAGAGCAAACGGCTTTATCTCATCGGCGACATGATCGACGGCTGGTCGCTGCGCCAGAAATGGTATTGGGACCAATTGCACAACGACGTGATCCAGAAAATCATGCGCAAGGCGCGCAAGGGCACCAAGGTCATTTTCATTCCCGGGAACCACGACGAGAATTTCCGCGCCTTCACCGGCCACCGCTTTGGCCATGTCGCGGTGATGCGCGAAGCGGTTTACAAAAGCGCCTCCGGCCTGAGCTATCTCATCCTCCATGGCGACAAGTTCGACAACGTGATCTACTTCGCCCCCTGGCTCGCCAAGCTTGGCGACTGGGCCTATGAGCGCCTGATGGACATGAATGGCGTGGTGAATGGCCTGCGCCGCCTGCTGGGCTTCGGCAAATGGTCGCTCTCCGCCTATATCAAGCATAAGGTCAAGAAGGCGGTGGAGTTCATTTCACGCTTTGAGGAAGCCGTGGTGCGCGAAGCCCATGCCCGCGGCTGCCAAGGCGTGATCTGCGGCCATATCCATACCCCCGACAACCGGATGATCGACGGCATACACTACCTGAACGATGGCGACTGGGTGGAAAGCTGCACCGCCCTTGTCGAGCATTTTGACGGCCGTTTCGAGATCATAGATTGGAAGAAGCAAAAGCCCGGAATAGTCATGGAGCCGGTGGCGGAGATCATCATGCCCGTGCCTGAATCCGCGGTTTTGGCACACCTGCGCTAGGTCAATCCCCGCTCCGGCCGGCCCAGCCTTGCAACTCCTGCCGCACGAGCATGTCCAGCATGCCAATCGAGAGGGGGCTGTCATTCAGGCAGGGCACCGCGGAGAAATTGGCGCCGCCCGCATGCTTGAAAGTTTCATCAAGGCCGATCGCCACTTCCTCCAGCGTCTCGACGCAATCGGCGGAAAATCCCGGCATGATCATCACCAGGTTTTTGACGCCCTTGGCAGGCAGGCCTTCAACCGTGCCTTGGGCGTAGGGCTGCAGCCATTCGGCCCGGCCAAAACGCGATTGAAACACCACCTGCAATTGCTCCGGCGAAAGTTTCATCTTCTCCCGCAGCAGGCGCGCCGTTTTCATGCAGTGGCAATAATAGGGATCGCCCTTGGTCAGGTATTCCTGCGGCAAGCCGTGAAATGAGGCCAGGATCAGATCCGGCTTCCACCGCAGCTCCTTTAAATGCCGCTTCAGGCTTTCTGCCAGCGCCTCGATATATGCCGGACTGTCGAAATAGGGTGGCACACTGCGCGTTGCGGGCTGCCAGCGCAGGGCCTTGAGGGCATCGAAACATTTGTCCAGCGCTGTCGCCGTGGTGGCCGCGCTGTATTGCGGGTAGAGCGGTACAAACAGAATTCGGTCGCAGCCCTTGGCCTTCAGGTCGTTAATGCGTGCGGCTACCGGCGGCTGGCCATAACGCATGGCCCAGTCAACAATGATCTCCGGCCTGTCCCCGAGCGCCTCCGCAAGCTTCTCGCTTTGCCCGCGCGTAATGGTCTTCAGGGGCGATTCATTGCGGGCCCTGTTCCAGATCTTTTCGTACGCTTTGCCGCTCTTCTGCGGCCGGAAGGTCAGGATAATCCCGTTCAGGATGAACCACCACAAGACCGGATTGACCTCGATGACGCGGGGGTCCGACAGGAATTCCTTGAGATAGCGCCGCATCGGCCAATAGGACGTGGCTTCCGGCGTCCCCAAATTCATCAGCAAAACGCCGATTTTACTTTTGTTAACTTTCGGATGACCGGGGGGCTGGAATTTTTCCAGGGAGCGCCTTTTCATGGGCCTTGGCCAAACCAGGATTGACTGGCTGAAGCCCGAGCGGAGACCGTTAACATATTGCAAACTCTGATTGAATATCGTGTTTTAACAGATAATTGTGCAAGGCGCATATCGCAATGGATAGTGTGGAAACCGGGCGAAGTCCATTCTTCTCCCAGCTTCAGAAAGAAGGTCAGCGGGCCGCTGACCTTGTTTTCACCGACCTTGACACAACCTCGACGACCGCGAACATCGAACCGGGACCTTTCCGCGCCTCGCAGATAAAAACCCTTTACGGCAGCCTGCCGCTGTTTGTTCTGTCCCATATCATCGTCGTGCCGACCTTCGCTTCGGTAATATCGGGCCAGTTTCAAACCGCCATGACCGCCTGGTGGATTGCCCTTGCAATCGTGCCCGTGGCTTTGCTGATTGTGCTTTGGACGCATCATGCCCGGAGGCGGTCTCCGGTTGCCAGCGTTACGGATATCCGCTGGGTCGAGCTGCTTGGCATCCTCTTTGGCCTGTCCTGGGCCCTTTTCCCGGCGGCATTTTTTACTCCCGCCGATGCCGACTTGCGTGTCCTGATTGTCGCCGGAACCCTGGCCGCCTCGGCGGTGGGGACTTTCGCGCTGTCGCGCGTGCCGGCCGCCGCAATCATTTTCTGCGCCCTGATCACCGGTTCGCTTTCCCTGTCGGTCATGAAGCTCGAAGGGGCAATCGGCCTCACTTCAACGTTTTTCACGATTGCTTACGGCCTTATTCTCGCGGGCATGGTTCTCAACCAGCATCGCGACCAATTGCAGAAGGCCGTGGATGCGCAGGAAATGCAGCATCAGAAAGACATCATCGCGCTGCTGCTCAATGATTTTCAGCTGGGCACAAGCGACTGGCTCTTCGAATGCGACGCCAACGGCTCGCTCACCTACGTCTCAACCAGGCTGAGCGAAATTGTTGGCAGGGCGCCGCAGAATGTTAAGGGCCTGACGCTCCTGGATGCGGCCGGCGCCGATGCGACGCAATCCGGCTGGACCGAACTCTACGAAACAATGCAGGAAAGAAAGCCAATCGTGGCTCACCGGCTGGAGGTGAAAAAGCCCGGGCAAACCACCCATTGGCAGATCAGCGCCCGGCCGCTCTTTTCGGCGGAGGATATTTTTAGGGGCTATCGCGGTGTTGGCCGCGACATCACCGCCGAATGGGAAACCGACCGCAAGCTGATTGAAGCCAAGGAGGCCGCCGAGGCTGCAAGCGCCGCGAAATCGCAGTTTCTTGCCGTCATGAGCCACGAACTGCGCACCCCCCTCAATTCCATCGTTGGGTTTTCGGAAATTCTGTCGTCGCGCAATGAAGAAACGCTCGAAAGCGAAGTCAGGCTGGATTACGCGAAAACCATCCTGAACAGCAGCAAGCACCTGCAAACCCTGATCACCGATATTCTCGACGCGACCCGCATCGAAAACGGCACGATTTCCCTGGTCGAGCAGGATTTCGAGGCCGCTGAACTCGTCGAAATCGCCGTAAAGATGTGCCGGGACCAGGCCGAAAAGACCGATGTAACGCTTGTGGCGAAGCTGACCGACGGCATTGAAATCCGGGCCGACATCACCCGCACCAAGCAGATCATCCTCAATCTCCTGACCAATGCCATCAAGTTTTCGTTGGCCGGCGGCGTCGTGAACATTGAATTGCTGCGCCTGCGCGATGACCGGCTTGCCATTGTCATCCGCGACGGCGGCATCGGCATAAAGTCCGAGGATATGAGCCGTATTTTTGAACCCTTCGTGCAGGCCGAAGACGGCATGTCACGGCGCTTTTCCGGCATCGGCCTTGGCCTGTCGATCGCCCGGAAGATTGCCCGCCTGCATGGCGGCGAGGTGACTTTGGAAAGCCAGTTCGGGGTTGGCACGACGGCGCGCTTCGAATTGCCGCCGTCACGGGTGACCTGGCCCGTCATGCCGGCAAAGCCCCAGCCGGGTGTTGCGGCCTAGGACGATTTACGCCATCCTGCGGCCATGAAAAAAGCCGCGCGTCTTCCTCCTTTCATCGGAGCCACCCGGTCCCGTACCCCAACCGGTTTCCATGCCGCGGTTTTTGGCGCGCCGCACGGCACCCCCTACCCGCGCATTGACAATCGCATCCACGCTGCGGCCCCCGACGCATTCCGCCTCGCCCTTGCAGCCGATGGCGAATGGCTGGACCATTGGGACTTTGATTTGGGCGGCCCGCTGCTGGCCGAAGGCGCCTGCCGCATCGCCGATCTCGGCAACCTGCCGACCAAGACCAGGGACGGCAAGGGCAACCGCAACCTCATTGAAACGCAAACCCGCAAAATCCTCAGCGCGGGCGCCGTGCCGCTCATGTTCGGCGGCGATGATTCAACCCCGGTTCCGTTTGTCGCCGGCTTTTCCGGAAGCGCGCCGCTCACCATCCTGCAGATCGACGCCCACATCGACTGGCGCGAGGAGCGCTATGGCGAAAGGCTGGGTTTTTCCAGCACCATGCGCCGGGCCTCGGAACAGGCCCATGTCTGGCGCATCGTGCAGGCCGGGGCCCGCGGCCTCGGCAGTGCCAGGGAAGCCGAAGTGCGTGACGCCAAGCAGTGGGGCGCCCGGATTTTTACCTCCCGGCAAATTCACCATGAGGGGCTGAGCGCCGTGCTTGAAACCATTTCGCCTGATGCCGATTGCCTGATCTGCCTGGATTGCGATGCGCTGGACAGCTCGCAAATGCCGGCCGTTGCCTATCCCTCGCCCGGCGGCCTGAGCTTTGTGCAGGTCACCGACCTCATTGCCGGGGTTGCCGCAAAGGCCCGTATTGCCGGCTTCGCCATGGTTGAGTTCGTCCCCGAGAAGGATCTGGACGGCACCTCCGCCTTCACCGCCGCGCGCATTGCCGCAAACGTCATCGGCCATATCGCCCGGCAGATTTGACTCGGGCGCAATTTGCGCTATTCCTTGCGCCAGGGGAAAGCGATCTCCCCTCAAGGCGACATGCCCAAGAATCGCGTCCCATCAACTTTCAAGAGGGCGCAAGCATGTCCGCACCAAACGCGATCAAATCCGAAAAGCTCGCACGCCTTGTCGGCACACCTTCGGCCCCCGTCATCGTCGATGCCCGCACCCAGGAAGATTTTGAAGCCGATCCGCGCCTCATCCCCGGCGCCTTGAAAAGGAGCCACCAAAACGTTTCCGAATGGGGCAAGGCCCTTGCCGGAAAATCCGTCATTGTTGTCTGCCATCACGGGGCAAAACTCAGCGAGGGAACGGCCGCCTGGCTCCGCCAGCTCGGCGCCGATGCCGTGGTTTTGGAAGGCGGCTTCGTGGAATGGGAAAAGGCAAAACTGCCGCTTGTTCCCGTGGCGAAAATCCCCGGGCGCGATGCCGAAGGCCGCACGCTTTGGGTAACCCGCGCCCGGCCCAAGATCGACCGCATCGCCTGCCCCTGGCTCATCCGGCGCTTTGTCGATCCCGCCGCCGTGTTTCTTTTTGTGGCGCCCCAGGAAGTGGCCGCCGTCGCCGACCGCTTCAACGCCACGGCCTTCGACATCGAGAATACCCACTGGAGCCATCGTGGCGAGCGCTGCACCTTCGACGTGATGGTCGAGGAATTTGGCCTCGCCAGCGAAGCGCTGCTGCGCTTGGCCACCATCGTCCGCGCCGCCGATACGGCCCGGCTCGATCTGGCGCCGGAAGCGGCGGGCCTGCTCGCCGCATCGCTTGGCCTTTCGCGCATGCATGCCGATGATCTCGAACAGCTCGAGGCCGGCATGCTGCTCTACGATGCCTTCTATCGCTGGTGCCGCGATGCAACCGACGAAACCCACAATTGGCCCACCAACAAGGTAAAGCCGTGAGCCCGTCTCCGGCTTTCGCGGAAGCCACAAAAGTCTGGGCCCGCATCGGCTGCCTTTCCTTTGGCGGCCCGGCGGGCCAGATCGCCCTCATGCACCGCGAAATCGTCGATGAGCGGAAATGGCTGAGCGAGCCGCAATTTCTTTCGGCCCTCAATTTCTGCATGCTGCTGCCCGGGCCGGAAGCCATGCAGCTGGCCACCTATGCCGGCTGGCGCCTGCACGGCGTCAGGGGCGGATTGGCGGCGGGCCTGCTGTTCGTGCTGCCCGGGGCTCTCGTCGTGCTGGCTCTGTCCATGCTCTATGCCGCCTTCGGCAACCTGCCCTGGGTTGAAGCGATTTTCTTCGGCGTGAAGGCCGCCGTGCTTGCCATTGTCATCGAGGCTCTGCTGCGCCTGGCGCGGCGCGCCTTGAAAGGCACTGCCGATTGGCTCATCGCCGGGCTGGCCTTCCTCGCACTTTATTGTTTTGATGTTCCCTTCCCGCTCATCATAATCGCCGCCGGCCTGGTGGGTTTCTTCCGCAGCAATCCGCTTGGCACTTCGCCATCAGCCGCACGGCCAAGTTTCACCTCGCTGTTTTCCACCGTGGCAATCTGGGCCGCCATCTGGCTCGTGCCGCTTGCTGTTCTCGCCATGACGCTGGGCACCGATCATGTCCTCAGCAAAATCGGCATCTTCTTTTCGCAGCTTGCCGTGGTGACTTTTGGCGGCGCCTATGCGGTTCTTTCCTACATGGCGCAGGCCGCCGTGGAGCAGCATGGCTGGCTCACCGCGCCTGAAATGATCGATGGCCTGGCGCTCGCCGAAACCACGCCCGGGCCCCTGATCCTCGTCACCCAGTTCGTGGGCTACCTCGCCGCCTTGCGTGGGCTGGGCAGCATCTGGGGCGGCCTGGCCGGCGCAGCCATAACCCTCTGGATGACCTTTGCCCCCTGCTTCCTGTGGATCTTCGCCGGCGCCCCTTACATCGAGCATCTCAGCGGAATGCCCCGCCTTTCCGGGGCTTTGGCCGCCATCACCGCCGCCGTGGTGGGGGTAATCCTCAACCTTTCCCTTTGGTTTGGCCTGCATGTGCTCTTCAACAAGGTTAACCGCGGGGTTGGCCTCTTCCAGCCGTGGCTCCCGGACTGGCAAACCCTCGACTTCGCAGCCCTGGCGATCAGCGTCATCGCCGCCTTTGCCCTGCTGCGCCTGCATCTCGGCATTCCAAAAACGCTGGCCCTGTGCGCCGCACTTGGCGTATTCTGGCGGCTCGCGATTTAAGGGCTTTAGTGACATGACCTCCGCCTCCCCCCTCGTGGGCCTGCCTGCCGACACCTACGAAAATCACGGCTTCCTCTTCCATTCGCTGGGCGACAAATATGTCCGCGCCGTCGCCGAAGTCTCGAAATGCACCCCGCTGATGATCCCCGCCATGATCGACGCGATTCACCTCGACCAGTTGCTTGATCCCTTCGACGGCATCCTGATGACCGGCGCCATATCGAACGTGCATCCGCCGCATTATGGCGAAGCGCCGACCGCCGACCATGAACCCTACGACCATGCCAGGGATGCCATGACCCTGAAGCTCATCCGCGCCGTGGTGGATCGCGGCATTCCGCTGTTTTGCATTTGCCGCGGCTTTCAGGAACTGAACGTGGTTTTGGGCGGCAGCCTCGAAACGGAATTGCAAAAAGGCAAAGACAGGCTTGATCACCGCGCGCCGAAATCCGACGATACCGATGTGCGCTACGCTCCCACGCACGCGGTCAAGATCACGCAAGGCGGCATGCTGGAGCGCATCATCGGCAAGAGCGAGACCATGGTGAATTCCATCCACCGCCAGGGTGTGAAGAAGCTGGCGCCGGGCCTGAACGCCGAAGCCGTGGCCCCCGATGGCATCATCGAAGCCGTCTCGGTCAAGGGCGCCAAGGCCTTTGCCTTCGGCACCCAGTGGCACCCCGAATACAAGGCCGCCAACAATCCGGATTCGGTGAAGCTCTTCACGGCCTTCGGCGATGCGGTGCGCGCCCACAACCGCGACCGCGCCAGCACCACCTTCAACAAGCAGCGCTACGCCTGAGTTATCATACCGCTTCTCATCATGCCCGCACTTGCTGCGGGCATCTTCTTTCGGCAGCACGGAAGATGGCCGTGTCGAACACGGCCAGGATGAGCGGTGAAATTTGGGCACGGCTCCGCCCTTGGCGGAACCATATTAATCCGTACACAGATTGTTTGTTACGCTTCAGCTGGTGTCGGGCTCCATGGCCCAGCGGGCAAGCCCATGGCACTCGGCGAGGACCTCATCGATTTCGTGAATGCGCCGCTTGCGGCGGCCGGGCGGCGGGCCGGGGCGCAGCGGTGATTTGAACTTGGGAGCTTTCATGGCCTCCCGCCTTAGCCGCCAGCGGGCCATGCGCCGGGCCTGGCGGGGAAGATCGTCGAGTGCTGACTTGAGGACCTGGAGCCTGCGGCCGAGGCGGAAGGCATTGACCAGGCCGTCAGAAGGTGGGGCACGGGAGCGGCCTTGGGCGGGGGTGATGGCCACAGGTCGTCAACCCGGGAACCAGGTCCGAAGAAAAGGACGCGCGGGGGATTCTTGGCGTATTTGACCCGGCGCTGGCTTAACTCCGGGAAGTATTTCCGGGTATCGTAGAGCTGGAAGGAGGGAAGCCTGCTTCCGTCACCCTTTCCGATGATTGTCCCCTTGGGCATGGGACGCGACGGCGCAACCTTCACCACCAAGCCCTTGGCCGCGATGACGATCAGGCGGCGCACCGCAGATTCAGCGGGCCGCAGCACGAGCAAGACGGCCCGGTAGAGGGGATTGGGAATCCGCCCCAGTCAGCCTCGCCTTCCAGCCCCAGCAGGGCGAACAGGGCGGCGACTATCCTGTTAAGCGCCTCGCTGTGGCGCTTGATGGCCGCGTCCCAGTCCATCTTCCAGTCCATGGTCTTTCCTATCCCTCATAAAGAACAAAACAGGAACATATGAACCCGATAGGAATAGATTGTCAAGTGGATTTATGGTCCAACCAGGATGGCAGCGCCGATCACATCGGCTGGACGTTTTTCACCTCCAGGGCCATTTTGCCTTAGAGCTTAGCCACTGTCACTTCGGAACTTTGACGGTAATCTTGATCGCGGCATAGTAAGCCGCAACATTGGCCAAGTCTTCATCGCTCAGCCCCTTGAGGGCGTCCGCCATACTTTGACTCTTGCGCTCTCCAGCCTTGTAAGCCATCAGCGATTGGACGAAATAGAACTCCTTCTGCCCGGCGATATTGGGAATGAAAGGCTGTCCGCCCAGGCCATCCTTGCCGTGGCACGCTTGACATTTCTCCATGACTGTTCGGCCAGCGGCAATGTCGCCTGCTGCCCGGGCAAATGGCGCGGTGACCACGAGGGCAACCAGGCCAAGGATCAAACCCCGCATGCTATGCTGCTTAAATAAGGGACGTTCTTCCATAGCCATGGCGTTCTCCTGTATTTGAGGAACCATGGATTAGTACAGTAAAAGGAGTGCCGGCGCGATACCTGCCTTATTCAAGCTGAGACACTACCGATTTATGCCAGGAACAGTCTTCCTGAGGCGATGGATGGAGATTTGAAAGTGGCTGTGTTGCAGACGTTGAAGCTGACGCTCAGCCCTTGCCGCCCGGGTGACTGCGCTGACTTCATGGAGCTTGAACGTGATCCGGAAGTCATGCGCTTTCTCAACGGCGGACAGCCCATCGATCCTGCACAGAGCCACCCCAACGCCACGTTTCTCATGCCCAGGGGAACCGAACCCGACGTTTGGACCGCGCGCCGCACCGCCAACGGCGCGTTCATCGGGTGGTTCTGCTTGTCGCCGGAGGGCGGACAGGCAGCCGAGCTCGGATTTCGCCTGCGCCGGATGGAGTGGGGTCAGGGGCTGGCTACGGAGGGGGCTTCAGCCCTGATCAAGTGGGGATTCAGTTTTGGCGGCTATGACAAGATCTTTGCCGGTGCGATGACCGTGAACCACGCCTCGCGCCGCGTGCTCGAGAAGATCGGCCTGAACTACGTTCGCACGGTCCAAGTCGACTGGCCTGATCGCTTTCCCGGCATTGAGGACGGCGAAGTGCAGTACGAGGTGATGCGCTCGGAATGGAACGGCGGCTGACTGCCCTTGCTATCGGCGGGGCGGCTGACAATCCACTTGCAGGATAGTCCTCACCTGTGGTTTCCTTTGGGCGAATGATCGCAACCTGGTGGGAGCAAATGCCATGATGTCGAAGTTGAAGACTGCTGTTGCCG
The DNA here is from genome assembly GCA_963773295.1 of uncultured Alphaproteobacteria bacterium. Classification (GTDB taxonomy): domain Bacteria; phylum Pseudomonadota; class Alphaproteobacteria; order Rhizobiales; family Aestuariivirgaceae; genus Aestuariivirga. The sequence goes on along the minus strand of CAVZAJ010000008.1, from coordinate 25,807 downwards.
CCATGGCTTTGGCTTTCACCGCCACGTCCGCCCTCGCCGCGGGCGAACTCCAATTGTACAATTGGGGCGACTACACCAGCATGGACATGATCAAGAAGTTCGAAGAGAAGTATGACGTCAAGGTGGCGATCACCGATTTTGATTCGAACGACACCGCCCTCGCCAAGGTCCGCACCGGCGGCCACGGCTTTGATGTGGTGGTGCCGTCGGCAAACTATGTCCCGATCTGGATTTCGGAAGAGCTGGTGCTCGAAACCAACCCCAACCAGATGGAGAACTTCAAGAACATCATGCCGCAATTCCAGGACGTGCCCTATGATCCGGGCCGGAAATATTCCGTTCCGTGGCTCTGGGGCACGACCGGCGTTGCGGTCAATACATCGGTCTATTCCGGCGATGTCGATACGCTCTCGGTGATCCTCGACCCGCCGCCGGAACTTGCGGGAAAGATCAACGTGGTTCCGGAAATGGGTGACGTGATGGCCTTGTTCATCATGTACGCCGGTGGCGAAATCTGCACCGAAGACAAGGTGATCTTGAAGAAGGTCCGCGACATGGTGAAAGCCGCCAAGCCCAAGTGGCTGGCGATGGACTACAGCAACGTCGAGAAGCTCGCCAAGGGCGACTATGCGGCCAGCCTTGAGTGGAACGGCGGCGCCTTTCGCGCCCGCCTGCAAAATCCCGCGATCAAGTGGGGCTATCCGAAGGAAGGCTTCGTCGTCTGGATGGACAACGCGATGGTTCTGAAGGATGCCAAGAATGTCGAGAACGCCAAGCTTTTCCAGAACTTCCTGATGACGCCGGAAGCGGCGGGCCTCAACTCAACCTTCGCCCGCTATGGCAATGCCATCACCGGTTCTGAGGCGTTCATGCCCGAAGAGATGAAGACGGCCCGTGAAATTGTCATCCCGCCGGAACTGGCGGGCAACGGCAAGTTTATCGCCGCCTGTCCGCCCCGGGTGACGGAGCTTTACACGGCTCTGTGGACAGACATGCTGAAGTAAGACATGACTTAAGCGAGCAACGCCGCAAGTTCGGAAAGCGACTCGATCCGCGCCGCGGCCTTCCCCGGAATCCTGTCGTCCTGCCCGCCGCTGCGCGCCAGCCTCACAACCTGAAAGCCGAACTGTGCCGCCGCCTGCGCGTCCCAGCTGTTGGCCGAGACAAAGCAGATCGACGGCGCGTCCTGGATTTGCAGCTTCTGCATGGCGTGGCGGTAAACCCGCCGGCTCGGCTTGTAGATTCCCACATCCTCCACCGAAAGAACCATGTCGAAGGATTTTTCCAGCCCGGCGGCGCGCACCGCGCTGTCGAGCATGGAGGGGCTGCCATTGGAAAGGATGGCCGTGCGCTTGCTCCTGGCCCGCACCGCCTGCAGCGCCCCGGCCACCTCCGGATAGGCCTCGAGCTTCAGGTAAAGCGTCATCAATTCATCGCGCAGGCCCACGTCTTCGATCTGCAAGGCCTCCAGCGAAAAATCCAGCGCATCGCCGGTCACATGCCAGAAATCCGCATGCACCCCCATGAGGCTGCGGAGCCAGGTGTATTCCAGCTGCTTCCGCCGCCACAGCACAGCGAGGTCCGTGGCCTTGTCGCCAATTTCCGTGGCCAGTTTCTGCACCGGGGAATTCACGTCAAACAGCGTGCCATAGGCATCAAACACGCAGGCCCTTATCCCCTCAAGTCCAGCCATTGCCCTTCTCCGTCCCGCAATTCCCGGCTATGCTAAACCAACAAGCGGAAAAACAACATGCCACATGACGGACACGACCACGACGAGCCTTCGGAACTTTCCCCCATCGCCTTGCGGGTGAAAGCCTTGGAGTCGCTGCTCGTCGAAAAAGGCTATGTCGATCCCGCCGCACTCGATGTTTTGGTCGATACCTACGAAACCAAGATCGGCCCGCGCAATGGCGCCAGGGTGGTGGCCAAGGCCTGGACCGATCCGGCTTATGCGAAATGGCTGAAGGAAGATGCCACCCAAGCCATCGCAAGCCTGGGCTTCACCGGCCGCCAGGGCGAACACATGGTGGCGCTGTTCAACACGCCTGACACCCACAACATGGTGGTCTGCACGCTGTGCTCCTGCTACCCGTGGCCGGTGCTGGGCCTGCCGCCCGTCTGGTACAAGTCGCCGCCCTACCGCTCGCGCGCCGTCATCGACCCGCGCGGCGTTCTCGCCGAATTCGGCGTGACGCTTCCCGAAAAAACCAAAGTCAGCGTCTGGGATTCAACCGCTGAAATCCGCTATCTCGTCATCCCCCTGCGGCCGGCCAACAGCGAAGGCCTGAGCGAGGAGGAACTGGCGGGCCTCGTCAACCGCGACTCGATGATCGGCACACGGCTTGCAGGGCGCACCGCGTGAACGGCCCGCAGGACATGGGCGGCATGATGGGCTTTGGCCCGGTCCGGCCCGAGGTCCATGAACCGGTGTTTCATGCGGATTGGGAACGCCGCGTGCTGGTGCTCGCCCTTGCCATGGATGCCTGCGGTATGTGGAACATCGACATCCTGCGCCACACACGGGAGTCCTTCCCGGCGGAAGTTTACTGGTCGATCCCCTACTACCATCTCCGCATCGAGGCCCATATCAAGGTGATGCTGGCGCGCGGGCTCATCACCGAAGCCGAAATTCTGGCAGGTCACATGCAGGTTCCGCCAAAGCCGGTGAAAGCTGTGCTTTCGCCTGAAAATGCTGGAGCCGTGCTAGCCAGGGGAAGCCCCTACATGCGGGCTGCAGATGCAAAACCGCTTTTCAACATCGGCGACCGCGTGAAGGTGCGCAATCTTCATGCGCCGGGACACACCCGCCTGCCCGGTTACCTGCGCGGCGCTGCCGGAGAAATTTTGCGTTATCACAAGGCCCACGTATTTCCCGATTCAAATGCCCAAGGCGCAGGCGAAAATCCCCAGCATCTTTATGGCGTGCGCTTCAAGGCGCGCGATGTCTTTGGCGCGGGTAATGACGATGAGCTGCAGGCCGATCTCTTCGAACCCTATTTGGCGGCCGCATGAACGGCGCCCATGATCTTGGCGGCCAGATGGGTTTCGGCCCCATTGCCGCGCCCGCAGCCGAACCGGTGTTTCACGAAAAATGGGAAGGCCGCATGGCAGCCCTCATGATGGCGGTTCCCGGTGACTGGTCCATTGACGAGGACCGGGCGGCCTGCGAATCCATGCACCCCGCGGCGTATCTCAAGACGAGCTACTACGAGCACTGGCTGCACGGCCTGGAATCCTTGCTGAAAAAATATACGCCGGACAGCTCCAGCCGGATGGGTCCTGAAGGCGTTTGGCCCGCATTGACGGCGCCCCGCAGCTATGCCCGCGACGTTCCGGCTCCGCCGGCCCTCGCAAGGGGCCAGAAAGTCCGGGTGAAAATTATGAACCCTGCTGGCCACACCCGCGCCCCGCGCTACGTGCGCGGCCACGCGGGCGAAGTGGTGAAAATCCATGGCGCCCATGTGTTCCCCGATTCAAACGCGCTGGGCTTGGGCGAAAATCCGCAATGGCTTTATACCGTGCGCTTCACCGCGAAGGAATTATGGAACCACGCCAATGATGACTCGGTGATGCTTGATCTCTGGGAGCCCTATCTTGAACCCGCTTGATCTCAAGGATCCGGTTTTCAATGAGCCGTGGGAGGCGCAGGCCTTCGCCATGGTGGTGAAGCTGCATGAGCGTGGGCATTTTACCTGGAGCGAATGGGCCGAAACTCTCGGTGCCGAAATAAAATCGAGGGATGCGCCCTATTATGAGCAGTGGCTTGCCGCACTCGAAAAAATCGTCGAGGCCAAGGGCCTCATGTCGCACGTTGAACGCCTGAACCGGGTTGCGGCCTGGGACCGCGCCGCCCATGCCACGCCGCATGGCCAGCCCATCGAGCTCAGCCGATCGTAGCCAGCCACGGAAACTGTTCCAGAAACCAGTAGGCCATGGTCTGCATGGAGCCGGTGAGAAACATGATGCCGGTCAGCACCAGCAAGCCGCCCATCACCCGTTCAACCGTGCCGAGATGCTTTCTGAATTTTTGCAGGAAACCGAGAAAGGTGCCCACGCCCGCCGCCGCCAGCAGGAACGGAATGCCCAGCCCCAGCGAATAGACCGCCAAGAGGCCGGCGCCGCGCGCCACATCCTGTTCGCTGGCCGCGATTGTGAGAATGGTGGCCAGCACCGGCCCGATGCACGGGGTCCAGCCAAAGGCAAAGGCAAGGCCAATGCCATAGGCGCCCAGCAGGCCGACCGGACGCGACTGCTGGTGGTAGCGCGCCTCGCGGTTCAGCAGCGCCAGCTTGAACACGCCGAGGAAATGCAGGCCCATCAGAATGATGAACACCCCGGCAATTTGCGAAAGCACGCCGAGATGCTGGCGCAGCAATTGCCCGGCCACCGAAGCGCTCGCCCCCAGTGTCACGAACACCGTGGAAAAACCCAGCACAAACATCAGCGCCGCATTCAGCGCGCGCCGCTGCTGCGCCCCCGAGGCGCCATCCTGGTTTGCGAGCTCATCCAGCGAGGCCCCGGTGATGAAACACAGATACGACGGCACCAGCGGCAGCACACAGGGGCTGAGAAAACTGATGACGCCCGCCAGCAGCGCCGCCTGGACTGAAACCGTGAGATCCATCGCTCCTACGTGACAGGCCGGGCTTTGAAGTTCAACTCAATCCTTGCCGCATCCCTGTCACGTGCGCGTCAACGCCCTTGACACCTAGGTTCAATCTGATACGTTATAACATAACATACACGGAATGAACCATGCGCCTTGCGGTCTCCTGCCTCGCCTCTCTCCTGCTTTCCACGCCGGCCCTGGCCGCGCCGAAAGTCATTGCCTCGATCATGCCGGTGCACAGTATCGTGGCCTCCGTCATGGGCGCCGTGGGCACCCCCGAACTCCTTCTCTCCGGGCGGAATTCCGAGCACACCGCGACCCTGTCGCCGCGGCAGCTCTCCGACCTCGGCAAGGCCGACGTGGTTTTCATGGTAGGCAGCGGCCTGGAGCACAAGCTTGTCCAGCTCAGCGGCAGCGATGCCGTGGGCGGCAAGACATTCACCGCCCTCTCCGAAGCCGTAGGGATCAAGACCCTGCCGGTGCGCCAGGGCGGCACCTTTGAAGCCCATGAAGAACCTGAAGGCGAAGAACCTGAAGGCCATGACGAGGCGCTCCTGAAGTTCGATCCCCATGTCTGGCTCGATCCTGAAAACGCCAAGGCCATGACCAATGCCGTTGCAGCCGATCTGAGCAGGATTGATCCCGACAACGCCAAAACCTACGAGGCAAATGCCAAATCCTATGTGACCTCGCTCGACAAACTCTCAGCCGACATCAGCGCTGAAACGAAACCGATTCAGAACAGGCCCTTCATTGTTTTCCACGATGCCTACCAGTATTTTGAAAAACGCTTTGGCCTCACCGCTGTCGGCAGCATCTCGGATGTCTCCGCCGCCGCCCCTTCCGCCAGGCGCCTGAACGAAATCCGCGGCAAGCTCAAGGAAACCAGGGCCATCTGTGTCTTCCGCGAGCCGCAGTTCGATGCAAAATATGTGACCGTTGTGCTGGAAGGCTCGAATGCAAAGTCAGGCGTGCTCGATCCCATCGGCAGCGGCCTCACCCCCGGGCCAAAAGCCTATGCCGAATTGCTCGCCAGGCTGGCAAAGGACGCGCGCGACTGCCTCATGAACTAGGGTCAGGACCGATTAAAACGCTTTCACCGATTAAAGCTGGTCTTAGGGCAAAGGAATGGGGCTATCGCTTCTGCTGCGCAGGAACGCAATGATGTCGGCCCGCTCGCCATCAGTGAGCAGTTCCGTTAACTTGTTCGTTCCGGGATTTAATAACATTTCCGTTCCGGGAATTGCGCGGCTTGGGTCGGAAATGAAGATATTCAGATTTTCATAGTTCCAGTCTCCGCCGATCCCGCGCAGGGTAAGTGAATATTTATAGCCGGGGGCTGTTCCCCGCTTTCGCCCCACGATGTTCCACAGCGACGGGCCCTTTAAGTGTCCGGTGCCAGAACCGATGGCATGACAGGTTCGGCAGTTCTTGGTGAACAGCATCTCTCCCTTGAGCGGATCTGCCGTAGCCAGCCGGGGGGTCACCGGCGGCGGTGCAGGAAAGGTATAGCCATGGGAAAGCAGATAGCCGGCGACCGCATCGTGACCCTCTTCCCTTGCAAAATGTATGGCAGGCTGACGGAATGAATTTAAGGCGTTGACGTCCGCGCCTTTTTCGACAAGGGCCACCACGCAATCAAGGCAGCCGTTGCGCGCCGCCGTATGCAGCGCCGTCTGCCCCTTGAACACAGCCGCTGCGTCGGCACCGGCGTCGAGAACCAATTTAACCAATTCTGGCTTGCCGGACTCGGCTGCCGCCAGGAGTGGCGGCCCCCATTTGGCGGCGAGATTGACGTCGGCGCCGCGCGCGATCAAAAGTTTCGCCGCGTCGGGATGTGCTCTGTCGATGGCAAAATAGAGCGGCGTGGCGATGCCGTCGCTGGCGTTTACATCGATTCCTGCATCCAGTGCGGCAGTTATCGCGGCCACGTCGCCGTTCTTGGCCGCCTCGTGAAGAGCGGCCGCTTGCGATCTTGGCGCAATCAGGAGGAATAATACCAGAAAAAAGAACAGGTCGACGCGCACCGGCTATCTCCTTGAAAGCACAAAGGACGGGGAGAGAGTCCGCCTTTTCCGGAAACGCCGCATCCCCCAAACGGGGGTGGCTGCCGTTCGCAACTTTCAGATCAATGGGTCCTAACCCCAGGCCTGCGCAGCGTCAGCAGCCGCCCGTCGATTGCCGCAAGGCCCAGCGCGATAAGCCCCATGCCGGCGAAATGCCTGGGCTCCAGTTGCTCGCCGAGAAACAGGAAGCCCAGCAGCACCGCGCTGACCGGGATCAGAAAAGTGACCAGCAGCAGGTTGGTCGCCCCCGACGAGGCCAGGATGCGGAAAAAAATCAGATAGGCCAGCGCCGTTGAAAGAATGGCAAGCCCGGCAATGGCCGCCCACGCCGCAAGGCTGGGATGGGTCAGGGTCCAGGAGTGGTCAACAGCCAAGGCAAGGGGCGTGAGCATCACTGTTGAAGCGGTCAATTGCCCCGTCGCCGTCATCATCGGCGTAACCCCCAACTGCTTGAAACGCCGGCCATAGACGCCCGAGATGCCATAAAAAGCCGAAGCCAGGAGAATGGCCACTTGCGCCCAGACATTGCTGCCGAGCCCCTGCAACGCGGCGGGCCCCACCATGACGGCAGCGCCGATAAACCCGACAATGACGCCGACAAGCTTCTTGCCCGTCATTTTTTCGTCGCTGGTGAAGAAATGCGCAACGAGTACGCCAAACAGCGGCGTGGTGGCATTCAGGATAGAGGCCAGGCCGCTGGGTATTTGCGTTTGCCCCCAGACAATCAGGGTCTGCGGGATGGCATTGTTGAGAAGTCCCATGCCGGCAAAGGCCAGCCACACCTTGGGGTCGCGCGGCATCCACTGCCCCATGACGCGGATGATCACATGCAGGGTGAGCGCGGCAAGGCCCACCCGCAGCATCATGATGGTGAGCGGCGGCAATTCCTTGACGGCAACCCCGATGAAAAAATAAGACCCGCCCCAAAGAACCGAGAGCGCAAGCAGCAAAGCCCACTCCTTCGCGCCCATGACATATTGCGTGGCCATTTCTTCCCATTCCTGCTGAGCAAGGCACCATGGCTGCGGGGTGATGTGCCGCCCACCCGTTTCCCGACCTTGCCAAAACTTAATTTCACTTTTTTGCCGCATACGTTCACTATGCGGGCCTTGAATCGGAGTTTTCACGGATGGCGGCGCGCCGCAACCTTTATATTGTCATGGCTGCAATGATGGGTTGTGCCGCAGTCCCCGCCGCCCAGGCGCACCCCCACGTCTGGATAGAGATGCAGTCCGACGTGGTGTTCACCGAGGATGGCCTGATCAAGGGAATCGACCTGGAATGGACCTTCGACGACGCCTATGCGCTAATGGCGCTGGAAGGCCTCGATACCGACGGCGACGGCGTCTACAGCCAGGATGAGCTCGCCCCCCTCACCAAGGAAAATATCGAGTCCCTCAAGGACTATGAATACTTCACCGTCATGCGGGTGGGCGGCGAGCAGCAGAAAATCGGCGCCGTCACTGAATTCGGCCAGATCTGGAGCAACAACAAGCTCACCCTCCATCTCCAGGTTCCCCTGGAAAAACCCATCGACCCGAAAGCCCAGGAGTTTACCTTCAAGGTTTACGACCCGGAATTCTTTATCGCCATCGATTACATCAAGGATGATCCCGTCGATGTGGTGGGCAAGATGCCGGAAGCCTGCAAACTGGTGGTGAAGCCCGTGCCCACCGACTCCGAGCTTGACCAGACCCGCACCATGCTGTCCACCAAGGGGGCCGACTGGAAACCGGAGAATGCCGAAGACTTCGGCGCCATGTTTGCCCAGGCCGTGTCCATCGCATGCTGAAGCAGCTTCTGCGCGCCCTGCTCATGGTTTTCATCCTCGCCGGATTTTTTGCCGTCCCCGCCATGGCGCAAACCGCGAATGAACCGGCGGGCGAAATCAAGATCGACAAGAAAAAGCTGCTGGTCCAGCCCCGCAACGCCGATGGCTCGCTCGTCATGGTGTCGTTCTGGGAAGACCCGGTGCTGTGGGTGCGCGAGAAGCAGCAGGAATTCTATGGCTCCATGTCGGGCGCCTTGCGCAACATCAGGACCGGCAACACAACAGCCGCTGCCTGGACTTTGCTGCTCTTGAGTTTTGGCTACGGCATTTTTCACGCGGCAGGTCCCGGCCACGGCAAGACGGTGATCTCCGCCTGGCTGCTCGCCACCGAAAATGAATTAAAGCGCGGCATCACAATCGCCTTTCTCAGTTCCATCATCCAGGCCCTCGTGGCCATTTTATTGGTGAGTGTTTTGCTGCTCGTCGTGGCAAGCGCCGGCAGCACGGCAAGGGACGTGGCAGGCTTTCTCGAAAGCGCCAGCTACGCCCTGATCGGCGCCATGGGCCTCTATCTCATCTGGACTGCCCTGCGCCCCAAAACCCACCACGATCATCACGATCACGACCATCAAGGCCATGCCCATCACCACCATGTCCACGACGAGCATTGCGGCCATGCCCATGGGGCGGAGGCCAAGCAGGTGCGGGGCGAATGGTCGCTTGCCAAGGCCTTTTCGCTGGCCTTCGCCGTCGGCATCAGGCCCTGCACCGGCGCCATCCTGGTGCTGATCCTGGCCAATGCCCTGGGGATTTACTGGGCCGGCGTGGCTTCCACCCTGGTCATGGCCATCGGCACATTTCTCACCGTCTCGGTGATTGCCGCCATTGCCGTCTATTCCAAGCAGCTTGCCATGCGGCTGGCCAGCCGCGATGAGCGGTGGCTGGGCTGGCTGGCCGTCACGCTTCGCTTGGGCGGCGGCCTTGCGATTGCCGCACTTGGCGGATTATTGTTCCTGGGTTCCCTTGGCCGTACAACGGGAATGACCTGACGATGAGCAAAGGCACCCCCCATGAAAACCGATAGCATTGCCAAGCGCCGTTCCGACCGCACCTGGATGACCGCCGAAAGCTGCAAGCTCGATGATTTCGTGAAGATCATTTCGCGCGAAACCAGCCTGAGCGACTATCCGCTGGCCAGCGCGGTGCAATCCAACGTGCTGGTCTATGAGGGCGACGCGGTGCGCGCCGCGGCGAAGGACCCGGACCACCGCAAGGCCATCATGGCGGAATGGGCCGAGGCGATCTATTCCGGCCCCGGCATTCTCATGTTCAAGAATGCCTTCCCCGACAAGGCCGTGCTTGATGCGGCCACCGATACGTTCAACGCCATGATCAGGGAACAGCATGAGGCCAAAACCGGCGGCGGCGATCACTTTGCCAAGCCCGGCGCCAATGACCGCATCTGGAATGCCCTGGAAAAGCTGTGCCTGCGCGATCCCGAGCTGTTTGCCAAATATTATTCCAATGAAATCGTCGCCCTCATTTCCGAAAGCTGGCTCGGCACCAGCTATCAGATCACCTCGCAGCTCAATGTGGTGAACCCCGGCGGCGAAGCCCAGTCGGTGCACCGCGACTACCACATGGGATTCCAGACCTCAGCCGAGATCGAGCGCTTCCCGCTGCATGCCCACCAGCTTTCACCGGTGCTGACCCTGCAGGGCGCCGTTGCCCATTGCGACATGCCGGTTGAAAGCGGGCCCACGCTCTACCTGCCCTACTCGCAGAATTTCGTGCCGGGCTTTTTCGCCTGGCGCAAGCCCGAGTTCAAGGACTACTTCAACCAGAACTACATCCAGTTGCCCTTGGCCAAGGGCGATGCGGTGTTTCTCAGCCCCGCCCTCTTCCATGCGGCGGGCCATAACCGCACCAAGGACGTGAAGCGCATGGCGAACCTGCTGCAGGTGTCGTCGGCCTATGGCCGCGCCATGGAAAGCATGGACCGCGCCGCCATGTCGGCCATTCTCTATCCGACGCTGCGCAAGATGAAATTGAATGCCGGTGAAATTTCAAACGTCATCGCCGCCTGCGCCGAAGGCTATGCCTTCCCCACCAATCTCGACCGCGACCCGCCCATCGGCGGCCTCGCCCCGCAAACCCAGCAGCAGCTCATGGCCAAGGCTTTGGCTGAAAATTGGGAGACGGATGTGTTCACGGCGGCGCTCAAGAAACATTCCTGGCGCAGATTGACATAATCCACCTCTCTCCATGGTCGGGCTTGACCCGACCACCCAGACTCCTACAGGGTTTCATAAAGATCATCCCAGTCAGGATTGGATTTCTCTATCAACTCAAGTTTCCATTTTCGCAGCCAATGCTTAAGGGTCGTTTCCCGCTAAATCGCGTCCGTCACCATGTCATAAGTTTCGTACCAGACGAGTTGTTTGACCGCGTATTTCTTGGTGAATGCAGAGCCAGTGCCGTTGCGATGGGCGAAAACCCTTGCCGGCAGATCGGTCGTCACTCCGATGTAAAGTGTTCCATTCCTCTTGCTCGCAAGAATGTAAACATGACCTTGAGGCATGGGTCATGTTGCTAAGTCTGGGTGGTCGGGTCAAGCCCGACCATGGAGAGAGGAGGATATGTTGTCTGCTCGGGTCAAGCCCGACCATGGAGTGTAATTTAGGCCTTACGCAAACCTCACCGCATAAACCGGCGGCAGCAAATGCGTCACGTTCTGCCAGCTGTCGCCCTGGTCTTCGCTGACCCAGACGCCGCCGGTGGTCGAGCCCATCGCCAGGCGTTCGCCCGGCCCGTCAATTGCCAGCCCGTGGCGGAAGATCAGGTCATAGGCGTGTTTCTGCGGCAGGCCCTTTTTCAGGCTCTTGAAGGTCTTGCCGCCGTCGCGGGTGCGCGTCACCACCAGCGCGCCGTCAACCGGAATGCGCTTCTCGTCCTTGATGCCCGGCACGAACCAGGCGGTGTCCGCATCTTCGGGATGCACCGCCACGCCAAAACCGAAGGACGACGGCTTGGCCTTCACCTCGGTCCAGCTCCTGGCATTGTCCGTCGATTTGAAAATGCCGCAGTGATGCTGCACCCAGAACTTGTCCGGCTCGGCCCGGCATTGCACCATCATGTGCGGGTCCTGCGTATGGGGATCGCCCGCCTGCTCCGGCGGCCCCTGGTCGATATTTCATGCCATGCGCCGTTTGCGCCCAGCTGGCCCCGCCGTCATGGGTGACCCAGACACCGCCGCAGGAAATCGCCACGCGCACCGTCTTCGAATCCCGCGGATCAACGCAGATCGAATGAATGCCCGGGATATCCGCGCCGCCGCCCAGCCATTTGTTGCGGTCCGGCATGTGCCACAACGTGTCGATCATTTCCCAGGTGGTTCCCCGGTCGCGCGAGCGGAACAGCCCGCCCGGCATGGTGCCGCACCAGATGACACCCGGCTCGTCAGCGCCCGCCCGCTTCAAGGGCCCAGATCAGCTGCGTCGTCCAGTTCACCGGCTTGCCCCAGCCGTCAAGGTCGTTGAGACCTTCGGGCTTTGCCGGATAGGCCGGCGTGGTGATTTCCTTCCACGTCTTGCGGCCCTTGTCGCGGCGGTGCAGCTTGATGCCGAAATGGCCGTGATTGAGGGCCGCATAATCCGTGCCGTCGCGCGGATCATGCAAAGTCAGCGTTACGTTGTCGCCGACAAAGTCGCCATCGGTGACGCTCCAGCCGCCCCGGCCGCGCTTGACCGTGAACAGGCCCTTGCGGGTTGAAACCAGAATGCTGTTGCTCATCGCCTAACCTCCGGAAAGGGCCTGCATCACATAAACTTCGCTTTTGGGCCGCACCGCGTCGCTCAATCCGGCGAGATCGCTTACCCGCTTGCCGTCCACCAGGATGGTCATGTGCTTGCGCAATGCCGCCTGGTCATCAAGAATATAGGTGCGCAGCCGGTCGTTGGATTCAAAGACGCTGTTCAAAACCTCGCGCACCGTCTGGCCCCCGGCCTCGACGGTCGCGCAGTCCACATGCCTGCGCAAATTGCTGGTAAAAGTCACGCGCGCCATCGGGCGATACTGTCACATTCCCGAAAACCTGCCAAGCCGCTAGGGTTTCCAGATGTTGAGAAGAACCTTCCTGCTCGCCTTTTTTGCGCCAACATTTGCCCAGGCCCATTCCTACCGGCATGGCAACATTGCCATTGGCCATGCCTGGGCCCTGCCCCGGCAGCTCGCCGACGGCCAGGTGTTCTTTCCCATGGCGATCAAGGGAAACCAGCCCGATGAACTGGTCGCGGCGCGTTCCGGCGTCTGCACCTACATCCAGCTCAGGGAAAACAACCACTATGACGATCCGCCGCTGTCGTCCATCAAGCTCGCGCCGGGAAAGCCTGTTCCCATGCGCCCCACCGCGACCCATTTGCGCCTCGTTGGCATGAGGCAGCCCCTGAAGCTTGGCGATCGCTTCAAGATCATTCTCGATTTTCTCAATGCTGGAGAATTTGAAATCGAAGTTTTCGTCGAGGAAAAACCCGGCCAGTAAGTTTTAGTTCAGAAGCTGGGCTACGCGGCTCCTGAGAACCGGAACAATCTCTTCCTCAAACCACGGGTTTCTTCTCAGCCACATATTGTTGCGCGGGCTGGGATGGGGAAGTGCTAGAATACCCGGCCCGTATTCCCGCCAGTTCCTTACGGTTTCCGTAAGGCTGCCCTTTTGCCGCCGGCCCAGATGCCAGGCATGGGCGTATTGGCCAATGACCAGCGTCAGCGCGATATGGGGCAGAAAATCCCAGAAGCGGCTGGCGCCAATGCTGGGCACATTCCGGACGGGGCGGAAGGTCGCCGGACGTGCCGGTTCCCGGATAGCAGAAACCCATGGGAAGGAGGGCAATGCGGCTGCTGTCATAAAATATGCCGTGGTCTATTGCCATCCAATCGCGTAAGCGCTTACCGCTCGGATCATTGAAGGGAATGCCGGTTTCATGCACTCGCCGCCCCGGGGCCTGGCCGACAATCAATATGCGGGCCGTCCGGGCAATCTGGAAGACGGGACGCGGGCCGAGCGGCAGGTGGGCCTTGCAGATGTCGCAGGCCCTGGCCGCCGCTACCGTTGCTTCAAATCCGCCTGCCACCGCTCAGAGGTCACCCACCACACATTTTTTTGCCAAGGCCTTGTATTGCTTTTCGGTGAACTGAATGGGATTGCCGCCGGCCGACGGATCCTTGATCGCCATGGCCGCCACCTCGTCCAGCCGCTTGGTGTCAATGCCGATGTCCTTCAGCGTGTGCGGAATGCCGATCTCCTTGCGCAAGCTGCCAGAATCCATTTGAGGAAACCCTTGAAGCCGCCTTTGATGCCGAGATAGGCGGCGGCGCGCTCGATGTCTTTCTCGATTTTCTTGCGGTTGGCCTTCAAGACATAGGGCATCACGATGCCGTTGAGCAGCCCGTGATGGGCGTCATACAGCCCGCCGAAGGGATGCGACAGCGCATGGATGGCGCCGAGCCCGCGCTGGAAGGCGGTGGCCCCCATGGTGGAGGCCATCAGCATGTTGCCGCGCGCCTCAAGATCGGACCCCTTCTTCACCGCCCTCGCCAGGTTCTCCTTCACCAGGCGCATGCCCTCAAGCCCGACGCCGGCCGACAGCGGATGGTAGAACGGCGCGCAATAGGCTTCCAGGCAATGGGCCAGCGCATCCATGCCCGTGGCCGCCGTCAGTTTTGCCGGAAGCCCTACGGTTAGCTGCGGATCAAGGATGGCTACCCTCGGCATGATGGCCGGATGGAAAATGATTTTCTTCTCGTGGGTGACGGGATGGGTGACGACGCCGGCGCGGCCCACTTCCGAGCCGGTGCCCGCCGTTGTCGGCACCGCGATGATCGGCGAAATCTTCGACGCATCCGCCCTGGTCCACCAGTCGCCAATGTCTTCCAGATCAAAAACCGAAATGCTTTGCCCGTGCATCAGGGCAATCATCTTGCCGATGTCGAGGCCCGAGCCGCCGCCAAAGGCGATCACCCCGTCATGCCGCCCCGCCTGATAGGCCTTGATCCCCTCCTTGATATTCGCCTCGATCGGATTGGGCCGCACATCGGAGAAAACCGCGATCGCCAGCCCGGCGTTTTTCACCTCGGCCACAATGGCCTGCACCATCGGCATGCCGGCAAGGCCGGGATCGGTGACAAAGAGCGGACGCATGATGCCATTGGCCTTGCACAGCTCGGCCAGCTCCTTGATGCGCCCCACGCCATATTTAAGCGCCGTGGGATAGCTGAAATTGCGGTTTGGAATGGTCATGCGGGGTTCCTCAGGTTTAAAAGTTAGCAAGCTAGTGTTTTGACATGGCCCTGTCGACCATAGGCCAGAATGGCGCGGTCGCTCGTCACCAATGTAAATCCATAGTGTCGCGCCGTGGCCACAAGAATGCGGTCCATTGGGTCCTTATGAAAATCGCCTGGCAGGCTAATGGATTGAATCAGGACTTCCGGGTCCAATGCGCAAAGCTGCGAGCCGGTACGCTCCATGAACGTGTTGAAATAGCGCAAGGCGGTCAGCGTAGTATTTATTCTGCCGTGAGCAACAGCCATGCCGATTTCCCAAGCAGAAATTGGCGAGACACGAAGCCGTCCAGAATTGGCTGCTTGCTCCACCGTTTGCGCCGTGTGCGCTTGCAAAGGCTCCGGACCGGCAATTTGAACCATCGCGCAGGTATCAAGCAGAAAAAAGGCTTGTTCGTTCATTTCCGGCCTTGGCCAAGAATGTCGCCCTTAAGCCAATCTTCGCCCGCTGGTGAGGTAGGATCATAGCCAGGGGCCAATGTGAACAAGTCCTTCATGCAACCAAAAATGGATAGACGTGCGTCCTTGCCTGCGTTTTGTTTTTTATTGCGGCGAAAGACCAGCTTGCCTGAGGCAATATCAACCGATTCCGTTTCATATCCCGCATCAAGCCATTCCCGCGTCATTACATTGTTGTTGGGGTTATTGCTCCACCAAGCCCGGTGTTTTTTTGAATCGGGAAGTTTTGCCTTCAAAATCCGCTCAATTTCACTGAAGGTCATGCTTATCCGCTCAAGCCTCTGCGACCGCAAAAACTCCCCAAGAGGTTCATATTTTCCCAAAATACACTCCTTAAACACTCATGTATATATGTGTGTGTTTATAGTGTATTTGTGGCTGTGTCAATACTGCTCGAAACCGCGCCGCAGTTCCCAGTCGGTGACGCGGCGGTCATATTCGAACTGTTCCCATTTCGCCGTGTGAACGTAGTGATCGACAACTTCATCGCCCAGCGCCTTGCGGAGAAGTTTTGAGCCGTCGAGCAACGCTGTCGCTTCACGGAGCGTCTTGGGGATTTCGCGCAGTTTTTTGGACTTGTCATAGGCATCCCCCGCAAAAACAGGTTCCAACGCCATCTTGTTTTCAATACCATCCAGACCTGCCGCAAGCAGCGCCGCAAAAGCCAGATAGGGGTTGAGGTCAGAGCCGCCGACGCGGCATTCAATGCGGATGGCTTTGCTGTCAGCACCGCAGAGGCGATAACCCGCAGTGCGGTTGTCAAAGCTCCATACGGCGCGGGTCGGCGCAAAGGTGCCTGCGATGTAGCGCTTGTAGGAGTTGATAAAGGGCGCAAGGAAATAGGTGATTTCGTCGGCATGGGCGAGCAGGCCCGCCACATAATGCTTCATCATGTCTGACATGCCATGGCCGCCGCTCTTGTCAAAGAACAGCGGCTGCTTGCCATCGGCACTCCACAGGGATTGGTGGATGTGGGACGAACTTCCGGCCCATGTGTAGTTAGGCTTGGCCATGAAGGTGAGCGACTGGCCAAGCCCAAGGGCGATTTCCTTGCAGGCGTGTTTCAGGAACACATGAGTGTCGGCCATGGGCAGTGCCGCGTCATAGCGCACGTTGATTTCCTCCTGGCCCGCCCAGGCTTCGCCCTTGGAGTTCTCAACCGTGATTCCGGCACCATAGAGACCGTTGCGAATGGCGCGCATCAGGTTCTCGTCTTTGCTGGTTTGCAGGATGTTATAATCTTCGTTGAGGTGTGACGGTGTTGTGAGCGTGCGGTAGCCACCCGCATGGGCTTCCTTGAAGCTCTGGTCGAAGACATAGAATTCAAGCTCGGAGGCGAAATAGGCTTTCATCTTCAGAGCCGACAGCCGTTCCAACTGACGCTTCAAGACATTGCGCGGCGCATGCGGAATGGGCGAATGGTCATGGTGGTCGAGCAGGTCGGACAGCACCAGCGCGGTCTTTGGCAGCCATGGACACAGGCGGATGGTGGCGAGGTCGGGCTTGATGACGAAGTCACCATAGCCCTTTTCCCAGCTCGCTGCCTTGTAGCCCGGCACGGGTTCCATATCGACGTCAACTGCCAGCAGATAGTTGCAGCCGTGGGTTTCTTCGTAGGCGCCGTCGGCGAAGAAGTTGGCCTCGAAGCGCTTGCCCATGAGGCGGCCCTGCATGTCGGGGAAAGCCGCCACCACCGTATCGATCCTGCCGGCTTTGACTTCCTTTTTCAGTTCTTCGAGCGTCAGCATCCCATTGGCCATTTTCGTCTCCCTATTTTGTTATCGCGTGAATGAGTGGCATCGCCAGGCGCTGCGCCCATTCATTCTGCCCGCGTTCATTGGCAATGAAGTCATTGCGAATTTCGATCATGACGGATTTGAGCCCCCGCGGCGCCGCATGCAGGTTGAGAGTGTGCATCACTCCGTCCTTCGGCCCATAGGGTTCATTAAGTCGCACATCCACTTTCGGGAAGGCCTTGATCAGCTTGTCGGCAATGCGCGCGTCCCGGTCGAACAGGATGCCGAGCTCCACCGCCCGCTCCTTGCCCTTGTAGAGTTTGGTAAAGCTGTGAAGCGTGACCAGGCTTGTGGCCCGCCCCTCGCAGGCGCGGGCATCCAGCAGGCGCGCCAGCCGCTCGTGAAACGGCCAGTAGATGGCCGCGACGCGGGCCAGCTTGTCCGCCGCACTCAGGTCCTTGTTCCCGGGAATGACAGTCGTTTCGCTGATTTCCGGCATGGCGCCGGCGGCGTCCGGCGGCCGGTTGCAATCATAGGCCAGGCGCGAATAGCGCTGCAGAACCAGCGGCGCATCGAGAAGGCGCGAAAGCAGCCGCGAGACCCCTGCCGCGCCGATGTCCCAGGCGATGTGCTTTTGCAGGTCAGCGGCCGGAAGGCCGAGATTTCCCAGCTTTTTCGGCAGGCGGTTGCTGGCGTGCTCGCACACCAGAACATAGGGCGAAGGACCCGCTTCATTCACCAGAATGAACGCGTCTTCCTCCCCCTCAAGCAGGTTTTTGGTCATTTATGGTCGAGTTCCCTTGCCGCGCGTTGTTTCAGAACTGTCGCTGCCTGTCAAACACTGGCAGTGTATAAAGTGCACATGGAAGGCATTTGCCGGGGAATTAGCTGGGAAACATGCAGGAATTCGACTTTATCATCATAGGCTCCGGTTCGGCCGGATCGGTCATGGCCCACCGGCTGTCGGAAGACGGCAAGAATACCGTTCTGGTTCTCGAATTCGGCGGCAGTGACCGCGGCCCCTTCATCCAGATGCCCTCGGCCCTCTCCTATCCCATGAACATGACCAGCTATAACTGGGGTTTTGAAACGGAGCCTGAACCGCATTTGGGCGGGCGCCGGCTGGCAACGCCGCGCGGCAAGGTGATGGGCGGCTCCTCCTCGATCAATGGCATGGTCTATGTCAGGGGCCACGCCAGGGATTTCGATGCCTGGGAGGACATGGGGGCCAAGGGCTGGGGCTTCCGCCATGTGCTGCCCTATTTCAAGCGCCTGGAAAATTCCCACGGCGGCCAGGAAGGCTGGCGCGGGCAGGACGGCCCCATGCATGTGAAACGCGGCCGCCGGTTAAACCCGCTCTACCAGGCCTTCGTCGACGCGGGCCGCGAGGCGGGCTATCCGGTGACCCCCGATTACAACGGCTATCAGCAGGAAGGCTTCGGCCCCATGGAAATGACCGTGCACAAGGGTTTCCGCTGGTCCGCCGCCACCGCCTATCTCAGGCCGGCGCTGCGCCGCCGCAATGTCAAGCTGGTGACCCGCGCCTATGTCCGCCGCATCGTTCTTGAAGGCAAGCGCGCCACCGGCGTTGAATATGAAACGGGCGGACAGCTTGTCGCCGCCAAGGCCCGGCGCGAAGTCATTGTCGCGGCCTCCAGCATCAACTCGCCAAAAATCCTCCAGCTTTCCGGCATCGGCGCGCCGGACGTCCTGCAGGCCGCCGGCCTTCCGGTGAACCATGTGCTGCCCGGCGTTGGCGAGAACCTGCATGACCATCTCGAAATCTATTTCCAGATGGAATCCAAGCGCCCCGTCACGCTCTATTCAAGCCTCAACCTGTACTCCAAGGGCATGATCGGCCTGGAATGGCTGTCGTTCAAAACCGGGCTGGGGACCACCAATCACTTTGAATCCTGCGGCTTTATCCGCTCGAAGGCCGGCATTGAATATCCCGATATTGAATATCACTTCCTGCCCGCCGCCATGCGCTATGACGGCAAGCTGGCCTTCCGGGGCCACGGTTTCCAGGTTCATGTGGGCCCCATGCGCAGCAAGTCGCGGGGCCATGTCCGCGTAAGAAATAGCGATCCGAGGGTTCCGCCAAAGATCCTGTTCAATTACATGTCACATCCCGATGACTGGGAGGAGTTCCGCGCCTGCGTGCGCCTCACCCGCGAATTGTTCCAGCAGCCCGTCATGCAGAAATACGCGGGCCGCGAAATCCAGCCCGGAAGTGCCGTGCAGTCCGATGCGGAAATCGACGCCTTCATCCGCCAGCATTGCGAAAGCGCCTATCACCCGTGCGGCTCCTGCAAGATGGGCTCGTCAAAGGATGTGACCGCCGTGGTCGATCATGAGTGCCGGGTCATCGGCATCGAGGGCCTGCGCGTGGCCGACAGTTCCATCATGCCGCAGGTCACCAACGGCAATATCAATGCGCCCACCCTGATGATCGGTGAAAAGGCGGCGGATCATATCCTCGGCCGCGATCCCCTGCCGGCCTCCAACCAGGAGCCCTGGATCAATCCCGCCTGGAAGGTCTCACAGCGCTAGCCGAGCGCACCCGCCCGCCCGCTTCGTTGTAATACCAGCCCTCGACGCTCAAATGGACGTCCGAATTGGTGTTGCCGGTGACCACGCGCTTGCCGTCCGCATCGAGATAGCCCACCGCCGCATTCAGCCAGAACTGGAAATCGCCCACCGCAAAGCGCGCCGTGTTGTTGCGGAAATTGTCCTGCACGCTGTCGCGCACCCGGCCAAGGCGGCACACCGTGATCACCAGGATGACCGGGTTGTCGCTCGCCTGTTCCCAGACGAAATCATTGCTCTTCAGTTCCTTGAGATCTTCCGGCGAAAAATTATAGCCGGCCTCGTCGTTGACCTCGGTCAGGTTGCGGTAGGGATGGCTGTGGAAATCGCCCATCAGGGTGAGGTGCGGCGACCAGCGCATCATCACCTCGTTCTTCAGTTTTGCCGCGTCCAGGTTGGGCGTCACGCTGTGGTACTGGCGCTCCGCCGAAATGCTGACGCTGGTGCGGTCGAGATAGAAAATCGAGGTGCCGTTCTCGCGCTTGCGGTAGCCCCAGACATAGCCAAGGGTTTCAACCGCCGTGTTCTTCTGCTTGCGCAGATTGCCATAACAATAGGCTTCGATAGCCGCCAGTGTCATGGTTTCCAGTAATGTCGGCGATACACGGACCTTGTATTTCATTTTTGCCCCAAACAGACCTTCCCAAATTAGTTCATTGCTTCTTCCAGGAACATTTCCCGCAGTTTGCGCGTGACCGGCCCTGGCTGCCCGCCGCCCACCCGCTTATTGTCGATCTCGACAATCGGCATCACAAAATTGGAGGCGCTCGTCAGAAACGCCTCGTCCGCCGCATAGGCCTCGTCCGGCGTGAAGGCGCGCTCTTCAATCGTCACGCCTTTTTCCTTGGCCAAACGGAACAGGGCTCGCCTGGTGCAGCCCGCCAGGATGCTGTTGGAGAGCCCGCGGGTGATCACCTTGCCGTCCTTGACGATATAGGCGTTAGACGAGGTGCCTTCTGTCACTTTCCCATCCTCCACCATCCACGCCTCGAAGGCCCCCGCCTCATGGGCCGCCTGTTTGCCCAATACCGGGGCCAGCAGCATGACGGACTTGATGTCCCGCCTTGCCCAGCGAATGTCTGGTACCGTGATCACGCTCACCCCCCTGACGGCATCCGGATTATCAACCAATTTCTTGGCCTGTGTAAAAGCAATGAGTGTAGGCTTAACGTCCTTGGGGAACTTGAAATCCCGGTCGGCGGAGCCCCGGGTAATCTGCATGTAAATCCAGCCTTCAGCAAGGCTGTTGCGCTTAACCATATCCAGATGCATGGTTTTAAGCTCCTCCTTGCTGCACGGCCAATCCAGGCGGATTTCGCGCAAAGACCGCTCCAGCCGCTCCATATGGGCATCATAGTCAACCAGCCTGCCCCTCACCACCGCAGTTACCTCATAGATGCCATCCGCAAACAGGAAGCCGCGGTCAAATATCGAAATTTTCCCTTGTTCTTCAGATACATAGCTACCGTTAACGTAAACGACGCGGCCCATCAAAGGCTCCTCAATGCTGCATTGCATTCAAAACAGATTCGGTCGTGGAAATCCACGGGGGTTGTTTATGGGCCTAAAGCCCGGTTAAAACCAAGGCCAACCTCACCAAGCAAGGAAATCATGAAAACTGCCATATCGGACGCCGCGATCAAGGCCATGCTGACGAGAGAAAAGGCCCTCTTTATCCAGCGCAACCCAAAGTCCAAGGGGCATTCCGATAATGCAGCAAGGAACTGGCTGCGCGGCGTGCCCATGCATTGGATGGTGGACTGGGGAACCCCCTTCCCGCTGTTTATCGAGAAGGCGGAAGGCGTTGACCTGACCGACGCCGACGGCAACACCTATATTGATTTTTGCCTGGGTGACACCGGCGCCATGTTCGGCCATTCGCCCAAGCCGGTGGTTGAGACCCTTCGGCGTGAAGGGGCCCATGGCTTTACCACCATGCTGCCGTCCGCCAGCGCCGTGAAAGTGGGCCAGCTCCTGCAGGACCGTTTCAAATTGCCGGCCTGGCAGATCACCGCGACCGCGTCTGACGCCAACCGCGCCGTGCTGCGCTGGTGCCGCGCCATCACCGGCCGCAAGAAAATCCTGGTCTTCAACCATTGCTATCACGGCGCCGTGGATGAAACCTATGTGAACCTCGATCACGGCAAGCCGGAAGCCGACCGCGCCCTGATCGGCGAACCCAATGACCTTACCCAGCTTACCAAGGTCGTCGAGTTCAATGATGTTCCGGCGCTGGAGGCAGCCCTTGCGCCCGGCGATGTGGCCTGCGTTCTGGCCGAACCCATCATGACCAATGTCGGCATGGTTCTGCCCGACGAGGGCTTCCACGCTGCACTCCGCGACATCACCCGCCGCACCGGAACCCTGCTGATCATCGATGAAACCCACTGCATGTCATCAGGCCCCGGCGGCTATACCGGTGAACATGGGCTGGAGCCCGACGCCTTCGTGCTGGGAAAACCCATTGCCGGCGGCATTCCCGCCGCCGTCTACGGCTTTTCCGAAGCCGTCACCACCCGCATCCGGGATTACCTGAAAACCCGCCAGCCCGGCCACTCCGGCATCGGCACGACCCTTGCCGGATCGAAGATCCAAATGGCGTTGATGGAAACCGTTCTCGAAACCTATTTCACCAGGGAGGCCTTCGCGCCCCTGATCGCGCTTGCCAAAAAGCTCGAAAAGGGACTGGCGGATGTCATCATCAAACATTCAGCTCCCTGGCATGTGGTTCGCGCCGGAGCCCGCGTTGAATTCATGTGCTGCCCAAATCGCCCGCGCAACGGCGGCGAGGCGGCGAAGATGATCCACCAGCCCGTCGACCAGGCCGTGCATCATCACCTTTTGAACCGCGGCATCATCATGACGCCGTTTCACAACATGCTGCTCATCTGCCCGTCAACGACCGAGGCGCACGTCAACCAAATGATCGAGGGACTCGATCACTGCCTGGCGGAACTGATGAGCTAATTCGGAGACAGTGACATGTCGATTGTATTTCCACGGCGCGAGGCGGAAGCCCACGCATTTCTAGACGCGAACCCGGACATTACCAGCATCCACGTGATCTGGACCGATATCTGCGGCGTGGCCCGCGGCAAAATCCTCAGGCGCGATGAACTGGTTCCCGCCTGGAAGGATGGCCGCTTCATGCCCATCTCGGCCCTGGTTCTCGACATCACCGGGCAGGACGTGCCGGAAACCGGATTGGTTTTCGATGAAGGCGACCGCGACATGCTGCTCTGGCCCGTGCCGGGCAGTCTTGTCCGGATTCCCTGGATGGAAGAGCCGACCGCGCAGTACCTGGCCTCCGTCCACGACCTCGACGGCACGCCGCATTTTGCCGACCCGCGCAATGCCCTGGAAGCCATCGTCAAAAGATTCCAGGACGAACTTAACATGACGCCGGTGGGCGCCGTTGAAGTCGAGTTTTTCCTGATGGACCGGGCCTCGGCCATTGCCGGGGAGCCGCGCGCCCCCAAGTCGCTGATCAACGAGCATCGCCCGCAGCACTACCAGGCCTATTACCTGCAGGACCTCGATGACTTCGCCCCCTTCTTCAAGGACCTCTACGCCTATTGCGAGGCGCAAGGCCTGCCGGCCAAAACCCTGATCTCGGAATATGCCCCGGGCCAGATGGAAATCGTCCTGCGCCACCGGGCCGATGTGCTGAAAGCCTGCGACGAAGGCATCATGCTCAAGCGCCTGATCAAGGCCACCGCCGAAAAGCACGGCATGGCGGCCACCTTCATGGCCAAGCCCTACGCCCAGTGGACGGGCTCCGGCATGCATATCCATGTGAGCCTGGGCGACGAGAAGGGCAACAATCTGTTTGCCGCCGATGATCCCCTGCAGAATGAACTGCTGCTCCATTCCATCGGCGGCCTCAAGGCGGCCATGGCGGAATCCATGCTGATCTTCGCCCCCAACGCCAATTCCTACCGCCGCTTCCGCCGCAATTCCTATGCGCCGGTCTCGGCAAGCTGGGGCATCAACAACCGCACCGTATCGATCCGCATTCCGGCCGGCGCCGCCAACGCCTGCCACATCGAACACCGGCCTTCGGGAGCCGATGCCAATCCCTATCTGGTGATGGCAGCCATCTTGGCCGGCATGCATTACGGCATCACCGAGAAAGCCGATCCGGGAAATCCGGTGGTGGGCAATGGCTATGAAAAGCGCGCCAAATATATTCCCGGCAACTGGTTCGACGCCATCGACGCTTTCTGGCGCGCCTCGATCCTCAAGGAATATTTCGGCAAGCCCTTCGTGGACACCTACTGCACCATCAAGGAAGTGGAGGCCGACCGCTTCTACGCCGAACCGACGCTGCGCGACTTTGAATGGTATCTCAGGGCCGTTTGAGGCGAAGCCGGGCGGCTCACGCGGCGCCGCCCTTGTCCTTCTTCGTCAGCGACATCACCCGGTCGATATAGGCCAGCAGCAGGGCCGAGACGACAAAGGCCATGTGAACGATTGTCAGCCACATCACCTGGTTGTCGGTGTACGAGGCGATGTTCAGGAATATCTGCAGCAGGTGAATGGAGGAAATCGCGACGATCGTCGAGGCAACCTTGATCTTGAGCGAGCCCGCATCGATCTTGCCGAGGAACGACACTTCGCTGTCCGCGTTGTCGAAGCGGCTGACGAAGTTTTCGTAGCCGGAGATGATCACCATCACCACCAGGCTGGCCACCAGCGCCGCATCGATCAGCCCTAGAATTTTCAGGATGGCGTCGGTTTCATCGACCACCATGACCTTTATGGTAAAGTCATAAAGTTTCCGGGCGAAGGAAAGGGCATAGAGTCCCAGGGCGATGGCCAGGCCCAGGTAAAACACCACGAGCAGCCAGCGCGACGCGAGAATGACGCTTTCGACAAGATGTTCCAGTTTTTTCATCTATTCCGTAACCGCTGTTGATTCAGCCCTATTTGCCGTCCGCAATGCGGCTTTTCAAGGGTAAATGTTTCATCGGACCCATCCCTTTCCGGAGCCTGCGGCATCCGCTACAACCCCCGGCCATGCGCACCTCGAAATCCATCCACATCATCAACTGCCATGCCGAAGGTGAGGTAGGCGATGTCATTGTGGGGGGCGTGGCCCCGCCACCCGGCGGCACCATCTGGGAACAGTCGCGCTTCATCGCCAGTGACCAGACGCTGCGCAATTTCGTCCTCAATGAGCCTCGCGGCGGCGTCTTCCGCCATGTGAACCTGCTGGTGCCGCCCAAGCACCCGGAGGCGCAGATGGGCTTCATCATCATGGAGCCGGAAGACACGCCGCCCATGTCGGGCTCCAATTGCATTTGCGTGGCAACGGTCCTTCTCGATACCGGCATCATCCCCATGGTTGAGCCGGTGACACATTTGAAGCTTGAAGCGCCTGCCGGACTTGTTGACATCACCGCCCTATGCAGCAATGGCAAGGCCAGCCGCATTACGCTCCGCAATGTTCCGTCCTTTGCCGACCGCCTGCAGGTGCCGCTGGAAGTGGAAGGCCACGGCACCATTCTTGTCGATACCGCCTTTGGCGGCGACAGCTTTGTGCTGACCGAGGCAAAAGCCTTCGGTTTTGATATGCTGCCCGGCGAGGCCCGCGAAATTGCCGTCATGGGCCGGAAAATCGCCGCCGCCGCCAACGCGCAATTGGGTTTTTCACACCCGGCATTGCCCGACTGGAACCACTTTTCCTTCTGCTTCATGACCGGCCCTCTGGAGCGCATCGATGGCACGCTCTCCAGCCGCAATGCCTGCGTGGTAAAACCCGGCAAGCTCGACCGCTCGCCGACAGGCACCGGCTGTTCCGCCCTGATGGCCGTGCTCCATGCCAAGGGCCTGATGAAAGTGGGCGACAGCTTTATCGGCCGCTCCATCATCGAAAGCCGCTTTGTGGGACGCATTGAAGCGGAAACCGTGGTGGGCAATCACCGGGCCATCATTCCGACGATTTCCGGCTCTGCCTGGATCACCGGCCACACCACGCTGATGCTCGATCCTGGCGATCCTTGGCCCGCCGGCTATAAAATCGCCGATACCTGGCCAAAGGACCCATGACATCCCGCGTTATTTATCATACAATATAGAAAACAGGCAGGGAGCCATAATGAACATCGTGCAAATTCTTGATTCCAAGGGCAAGCGCCGCGTCGGCCTTGTGAGTTCTGAAAAAATCATCCTGCTGAAGAAAGTCGCCCGCACAACGGATGTGGCGAGGCTCGCCTTGAAAGACGGCGTGAAACTT
>CAVZAJ010000007.1:0-683514 GCA_963773295.1 uncultured Alphaproteobacteria bacterium | reverse complement strand
ATGAGGCAGGCTGTCAGGCAGCCTTGTCTTTGGTGGCGTAGGCGTTGATCACGCGGGCGAGTTGGCCGCCAGGTGCTGCCAGGATACCCGCAATGCGGGTAGCCGGAGTCTGGATCATGCCGACAATCTTTGCCCTCAACTGGTCGAGTGAGGGCAGTTCCGCGAGTGCCTTGACGGCTGCAGCATCCAGAATGGTTGTTCCAAGGGCCCCACCGAGCACAACGAATTTTTCGTTGGCCTTGGCGAAGTCCGCAGCAACCTTCGGAGCCGATACGGGATCTTTTGCATAAGCAATCATGGTCGGGCCCTTGAAAAGGCCCTTGATCCCGTTAGCGTCAGTGCCATCCAGAGCAAGCATTGCAAGACGGTTCTTCGCCACCTTGATGGTGGCGCCCGCCGAGGACATCTTGCCCCTCAGGTCATTGACCTGGTTGACCGTCAGTCCCTTGTTGTGGGCCACAACGATAACGCCGGTGTTTTTGAACACGGCATTGAGCGTTGCGACGAGCTCTGTCTTTTCAGCTCTTTCCACTTGCTCTCTCCTTTTTGGCGCAGCACTTGATTGTGCCTGCGCCGTTGGACCAGCCGCTCAAACGCCACCTGCGTCAGCAGGTGAGGCCTTGGGCGGCGCTCACTTGCCTGTCCCCTTACTCCGTTGCCGGAGGTCAGGTTCTTGAGGTCCAAACCGACTCGAAACCCGCTATATGGGGTCTCGCATTCAATTTTGACACCCATCTCATGCAGGCTTGGCGGTTTAAGCGAGGATTTCCCTCACGCCTGCAATCTCGGACAGGTAGATCCAAGGCCTTGCGGGCCCTGGCTAACTCCCTGAAAATGCTTTCACATTTTCGGGGAGAAACTTTTGTTACGCAGCGGATACGCTGGCGATATCGAGCTTGAAACCGGGGCCCATGGTGGACGAAATCGAAACCTTCTTGAGGAAAGTACCCTTCGCAGCCCGACGGCTTTTGCTTGTTCACCGCATCCACGAAGGCGCGGATGTTTCCGGCGATCTGCTCTTCCGTAAAACTTGCCTTGCCGATGCCGGCCTGGACGATGCCGGACTTTTCAACGCGGAACTCAACCGCGCCGCCCTTGGCGGCTTTCACCGCCGCGGTGATGTCCATGGTCACCGTGCCGACCTTGGGGTTCGGCATCATGCCGCGCGGGCCGAGAACTTTACCAAGACGGCCAACCAGGCCCATCATGTCCGGCGTTGCTATGCAGCGGTCGAAGTCCAGTGTGCCTTTGTTCACGATCTCGAACAGGTCCTCGGCGCCAACGACGTCAGCGCCGGCCTTTTTGGCTTCCTCCGCCTTGGCGCCCTTGGCGAAAACGCCAACCCGCACCTTGCGGCCCGAGCCGTTGGGCAGTGCGCACACGCCGCGCACCATCTGGTCCGCGTGGCGTGGGTCAACGCCCAGGTTCATGGCGATTTCAATGGTCTCGTCAAACTTGGCGTTGGCCTTGGCCTTCACCAGCTTCACCGCATCCACCAGGCCATAATACTTGGACCGGTCAATGTCGGCTTCGTTCTTGGCAATACGTTTTGGGGCTTTGCTCATCTGCTTACTCCACCACCTGAAGGCCCATGGACCGGGCGGAACCTGCAATCTCACGCGCCGCCGCATCAACGTCGCGGGCATTCATGCCCTTGAGCTTCTGCGCGGCAATTTCACGGCATTGCGCCATGGTCACGGTGCCGGCTGAAACCTTGCCAGGCTCCTTGGAGCCGGCGGTTACCTTGGCAGCCTTCTTCAGGAAGAATGACGCCGGCGGCGACTTCATCTCGAAGGTAAAGGACTTGTCCTGGAAGGCGGTGATCACCACCGGAACGGGCGAGCCCTGCTCCATCTTTTGCGTGGCCGCATTGAAGGCCTTGCAGAATTCCATGATGTTGAGACCGCGCTGTCCGAGCGCTGGTCCGATTGGCGGAGACGGGTTTGCCTGTCCCGCCGGCACTTGCAACTTGATGTAGCCGACGACTTTCTTGGCCATTCTATAGTCCCTCTTTCAAGGTTAGTGGTCCGGCTTTAGGGGCCTCCCACGGATTACATTCAGCGGATCTTTTCGACCTGCCCATACTCGAGTTCGACCGGCGTTGGCCGGCCGAAAATAGAGACCGCAACTTTCAGCCGCGACCGCTCTTCATCCACTTCCTCAACCTGCCCGTTGAAGGAAGCAAAAGGTCCATCGGCCACGCGCACCTGTTCGCCGATTTCGAACGAGATGCTGGTCTTTGGCTTGTCCACGCCTTCCGCCACCTGGTTGAGGATGCGGTTGGCCTCGGCGTCGGAAATCGGAATCGGCTTGGAATCCGAACCGAGGAACCCGGTCACTTTCGGGGTGTTCTTGATCAGATGGAACGCCTGGTCGGTCAGCTCCATTTTTACAAGCACATAGCCGGGGAAAAACCGCCGTTCGCTCTTGATCTTGCGACCCCGGCGAACCTCGATGATTTCCTCGGTGGGAACCAGGACCTGCTCAAAAAGGTCGCCAAGACCCTTCTGAACCGACTGTTCTTTTATAGATTCGGCCACTTTTTTCTCGAAATTCGAGTAAGCGTGGACGATATACCAGCGTTTTGTCATTCCAATTCCGTAACTCTCAGCGGCACCCTTTAGAGGCCCAGAAGCAGCTTGTCGATGCCCCATTTCAGAATGGCGTCCACCACCAGGAAGAATACCGAAGCCATGGCCACCATGATCATCACCATGACGGTGGAAATCATGACTTCCTTGCGGCTGGGCCAGGTGATTTTCCTGGCTTCTTCGCGCACTTGCTGGACAAATTCTACCGGGCTCGTTTTGGCCATGGCCACATTTTTCCTTGGTTAATGGCAGGGGCAGAAGGGTTCGAACCCTCGGCCTGCGGTTTTGGAGACCGCCGCTCTACCAACTGAGCTATACCCCTAAGTGGTGTTACTCCGTGATTTTTGCAACGACGCCGGCGCCGACGGTGCGTCCGCCTTCACGGATGGCGAAGCGCAGCTTCTCCTCCATGGCAATGGGCGTGATCAGCTCGACGTCAAAGGCGATATTGTCCCCCGGCATCACCATTTCCGTGCCCTCAGGCAAGGTGACCACCCCGGTCACGTCGGTGGTCCGGAAGTAGAACTGCGGCCGGTAATTGGCAAAGAACGGCGTGTGACGGCCGCCCTCCTCCTTGGTCAGGATATAGGCTTCCGCCTTGAACTTCTTGTGCGGCTTGACCGAGCCCGGCTTGCACAGGATCTGGCCGCGCTCGACGCCTTCGCGGTCAATGCCGCGCAAGAGCGCTCCGACGTTGTCGCCGGCTTCGCCCGAATCCAGCAGCTTGCGGAACATCTCGACGCCCGTGACGGTGGACTTCACCGTGTCGCGGATGCCGACAATCTCGACTTCCTCGCCGACCTTGATGATCCCGCGCTCGATGCGCCCTGTGACCACCGTGCCGCGCCCCGAGATCGAGAACACGTCCTCGATCGGCATCAGGAACGGCTGGTCCTTGGCCCGCTCGGGCTGCGGGATATATGAGTCTACAGCCGCCATCAGCTTGAGCACCGCGTCATGGCCGATCTCCGGCGTCTTGCCCTCAAGCGCTGCCAGGGCCGAGCCCCGGATGATCGGAATGTCGTCGCCGGGGAACTGGTAGGAGGTCAAGAGCTCCCGCACTTCCATTTCCACCAGGTCCAGGAGCTCCGGGTCGTCAACCATGTCCACCTTGTTCATGAACACAACCAGGGCCGGAACACCCACCTGCCTTGCCAGCAGGATGTGTTCCCGCGTCTGCGGCATCGGCCCGTCAGCCGCTGACACCACCAGGATGGCCCCGTCCATCTGGGCCGCACCGGTGATCATGTTCTTCACATAATCCGCGTGACCCGGGCAATCCACATGGGCATAGTGCCGGTTCTTCGTCTGGTACTCCACGTGCGCCGTCGAAATCGTGATGCCGCGGGCCCGCTCTTCAGGGGCCTTGTCGATCTGGTCATAGGCCGTGTAGGTGGCGCCACCCGTCTCCGCCAGAACCTTGGTGATCGCCGCCGTCAGCGACGTCTTGCCATGGTCAACATGGCCAATCGTCCCAATGTTGCAATGCGGCTTGTCGCGAAGAAATTTCTCTTTGGCCATAATCTCTAATTTCCTGTTCTCAACTCAAATCTCAGTCCGCCTTCGCCCTCCGGGCTGCGGCGCGACAGCCTTCGCTGTCTTTATCTTGTTGTCTTGCCGAGCCGTAGCTGCATCGCAGCGCAGGCTGGAGCGGGTGAAGGGAATCGAACCCTCGTATTCAGCTTGGAAGGCTGCTGCTCTACCATTGAGCTACACCCGCCTTATAACCTCTTGGTAACTAACCTCTTTTTTCACTTCACCTGTCGTGCGTCCGGCCCGCTCCCCAAAGGCGATGGTGGGGGAGGTAGGACTCGAACCTACGAAGGCGAAGCCAGGGGATTTACAGTCCCCCCCCTTTGCCACTCGGGACACTCCCCCAATTCGCTGATGAACAAGCCAAACGCCAACAAGCCCGGGTTTCGCCCGGGCCTTTCAGTGAGGCGCTGTATGCCGGGGTTAAGAAGCTGAGTCAACCGGGAAAGTCGAGTTTTCCATCAACACATGTCCCCGCCAGGACCGGCGAAATTTGCTCCAAGCCCTTGAAATCTGGTGCCGATTACAGGACTCGAACCTGTGACCCCCTGATTACAAATCAGGTGCTCTACCAACTGAGCTAAATCGGCATTTCATGGTGACCCCTATAGGCCAACTGGCACCCGCCCTGCAATAGCCGTTGGACGGCTAGAAGTGCCGCAAAATTGCCACACTTGCCAGCGCCAGCGAAGCGGTTTAAAGCAACTCAACTCCGCAAATCGCGGGACGGTGACAGGAGCGGCCAGACCCTGAAAAGTCTGGCTGTTTCGCTTTCAGCGGGTGAGCGCGTAGAGGGCGACGGCGGCCGCATTCGAAACATTGAGGCTGCGGATTGCCCCAGAAAAGTCTAATTTGGCCAGCACATCGCAATTTTTGCGTGTAAGCTCGCGCAAACCCTTGCCTTCCGCCCCCAGAACCAGAACCAGCGGCGGGGTTTTGTCGACCTCGCCAAGACTGATTTCGGCCTCGCTGTCCAGCCCCACCAAACGGAAGCCGGCTTCGCGGAGCTCTTCCATGGCGCGCGCCAGATTGGTCACTTTCACAAACGGAACATGCTCGTAAGCCCCTGATGCAGCTTTGAAAAGGACACCTGAAGCCTCGGCCGAATGGCGCGCCGTGGTGACCACGGCTGTGACCTGGAAGGCGGCGCAGCTGCGCAGGATTGCGCCCACATTATGGGGGTCGGTCACCTGGTCCAGCATCACCACAACGCCTGATTGCTCGATCTCCTTCAGCTGCGGCTGGCGCAGCGGCTTGGCTTCGAGAATCATCCCCTGATGCACCGCATCCGGCTCAAGGCGCCGGTCCAGCACTTTGGGGTTAACGATTTCCGGCGTGATTCCAAGGGGTTGGGTAAACACCTTGAGCCGTTCCGCGCCGTTGAGGGTGCAGGTCAACTTGACGAATTTGCGCCTGGGATTCTTCAGCGCCTCCTCAACCGGATGGGCCCCGTAAATGACATCATTTTCATCGCTCATGCCCGCGAGCTATAGGGCCAGCCGCACCAAATGTGGAGCGAATAATCGCACCAAACCGGGTGCGAAATGGCAGGAAAAAGGATGCAAAAAGTGAGCTTTAGATGACGCTACAAGGGCAAATTCCGCGCGAACAGATCTGACATCTCAGCATGCTAACATGATAGCATGAATAGTCCTCGCTCATGGGGCCGTCGCATCCTTGCCATCGACATCAACGATTGAGCAGACATGCGTCGATAGCTTGAAGACATTCATGTGGTCACGACGGGCGCAATCGTAGAGCGTGAATTGCCGGGCATCTTCTGCAAACTCCCATTCGGAAACCCAGGAAAAAGTGCCGTTTGCATTCGCTGCAAATGCCTTATGGCCACGGTGCCTTAGGTAGAGCGCTTTTGCTGAAGCTTGCATTTCGTTCAAGGTAAGTTTTGCCGCGGGCCGGGACTGCGCGAGAGCGAACGGCTCTGCCCCGATGAACTCCGACATTGCCTTGGCCACCTCCGGGCGCCACGGCCAAATGTCATGCTTGCTGTTCTTGATGATCACAATTTTGGTTTTTTTGTTCCGCACATATTTCCGGCATTTCAACATATCTTTATCCGTCAAGGGTAACTTGCTCCCTTCGATAAATGGATCTCTGTCCCCAAACATATACAGCACCGGAACAGATGCCGGCGCCGCAATTCTCAAGCCTCCCGCGTCGCATTCGTCACCCGACGCGATTATTCCCGCAACGTCCGCATTGATGTACTTTATAATCGCGCTACCTTCCGAATGACCCCAAACGTAAATGGGAAGTCCGGGATATCTTTTTTTCAGCTCAGCAATGCTTCTCAACGTCTGGGCAATACGCAGCTTCAGAATGATGGTTTGGTCCCTGGCGCGCCTTTGCGATGCATCGCCACATGCTTCCGGCGGCCGCGGTTCGGAAAAACTGTCAGGGGCAAAAAAGTCATACCCTTGAGCATTGAAATAGGCGCCCCAGATTTCTGCATACCTGTTCCAACCCATTCCATTGCAGCCGTGAAGTTGCAGCACGATACCCCTTGGCGTGCTCCCAATGTGAAAGCTCTTGGCTCCCTTCAAGAGAGGTATGTCCTCTCCCGTCGCAGGTTCGTGCCATGGCAATCCTATGCTGGAATCCTTGGACAGGAGCTTGCCATCGACGGCATGCAAACGGCATTTGCCCGACGTTCCATATTTCTTTTGTCTTGCCACCCCTTCATTGCAGGATTTAAGCGCCGTATTAGCGGCTTCTTTCGAGCTTCGAGCCCCCCAACTATAGCCATAAACGGACCGGGGGCCTATTGCGAAAGCCTTGTGGCCTTTCAAGCCGGGATACTCGGTTCGATAATAATATTCCGCATTGAAAGCTAGAAATGCCTCGCTATCGGCAGCGAAGGCGGTTCCCTGAACGGCGGCAAATAGCAATCCCGCCGCAAGCACAATGCGACGCCGCAAATAAACCGTTGTATTGAACCAAAAGAAATTGCGGCCAAAAGATTCAGAGATAGACTGCACCACACAGCTCCCATTGCCCATGGAAAAAGAGAAGTTAGGCCTGTCAAATTGGCAATGTAAACACAGCCCTGACCCGGAGGTTAATATGCCCTTCAAGCGCTTTCAAACGGCGATAATATGTTTGGCCGTCTGCCTGCTTGCAGGCCAACCCGCCCCGCTTGTTGGCAGCGCCTATGCCCAATCCGCTGCCTCCCGCGCTGAAGACGCGGTGCAACTCATCCGCAATTATTATCGCTGGATCAATCAGAAAAAATATGTGAGCGCCTTCAACATCTGGGAGAAGCGCGAAGATGGCTTTGCCGTCAATGGCCAGAACTTCGAAAAATTCGCGGGCGGTTTCACTGATACGGTATCGGTGAGCGTGGAGATCGGCGAACCCGGCGAGATAGAAGGTGCTGCTGGGTCAAACTATGTCGAGATTCCTGTCGTCATTTCGGCCATGACCAAATCGGGAAACTCACAGAAGTTCGCCGGCACCTACACCATGCGCTCTATCCAACATGGCCGATGACACGAGCTGGTACATCTATTCGGCGAAGGTCAAGAAGACAAAGTAATTTGTTTCACAGTTTTATTGAGGTCGCGTAATTTTCTCCACCCCGCCCATGTAAGGCCGGAGCACTTCGGGAATGGTGACGCTGCCATCGTCGTTCTGGCAGTTCTCCAGAATGGCAACCATGGTGCGGCCAACCGCCAGCGCGGAACCATTCAGCGTATGCACATAACGCGGACCCTTGCCGTCCACCGGCTTAAAGCGCGCCTCCATGCGCCGCGCCTGGAATTCGCCGAACTGCGAGCACGACGAGATTTCGCGGTAGGCATTCTGCCCAGGCAGCCACACTTCAATGTCATAGGTCTTGGCGGAGCCGAAGCCCATGTCGCCGGTGCACAAGACTATGGTGCGGAAGGCCAGCTTCAGGCGCTTCAGCACGTCCTCGGCGCAGGTCAGCATGCGGCTGTGTTCGGCTTCCGCCTGTTCCGGCGTTGTGATGGAAACCAGTTCCACCTTCGAGAACTGGTGCTGGCGGATCATGCCGCGCGTATCCCGCCCCGCCGCCCCCGCTTCGGCGCGGAAACACGGCGTATAGGAGGTCATGCGGATGGGAAGTTCCTTTTCCTCAAGCACGCGTTCGCGCACAATGTTGGTGAGCGAAGCCTCTGCGGTCGGAATCAGCCAGTGGCCTGAGGTGGTCTGGAACAGGTCTTCCTTGAACTTGGGCAATTGCCCCACGCCGAACATCGCCTCGTCGCGCAGCATGTAGGGCGCGTAGATTTCCGTGTAGCCGTGATGCTCCGTGTGCAGATCAACCATGAACTGCGCCAGGGCCCGCTCAAGCTTGGCAAGCTGGCCCTTGAGGATGACGAAGCGAGCGCCCGACAATTTGGCCGCCGTTTCAAAATCCATCAGGCCAAGCCATTCGCCGATATCAAAGTGCTGGCGCGGTTCGAAATTGAAGCGCGGTTTTTCGCCCCAGGTGTGAAGCTCCTTGTTGTCGTGCTCGCTCCTGCCCTTCGGCACCCCTTCCATCGGAAGGTTCGGGATCACCGAAAGCGCCTCATTGAGCTTCTGCGTGAGCAGGCGCTCCGCCTCCTCGCCTGAGGCGATGAAATCCTTGAGGCCGGCGACTTCCGCTTTCAGGGCCTCGGCCTTTGCCTTGTCCCCTGCCCGCATCACTTCGCCGATTTCCTTCGACAGCGCGTTGCGGCGCGCCTGCGCATCCTGAAGCTTCTGGATATGATCGCGTTTTTCCGAATCGATTTTCAGCAGCTCCGCCGCTTGCGCGGGCAAGCCACGCAGCGCAAGGCCCTGATCGAAGGCTGAGGGATTGTCCCTGATGGTTTTTATGTCATGCATCGGCGGCATCTTTCACGGCTTGCGCCTTGGCCCGGCGCTTCTCAAGGAATCGCACGGCCAACACCGCCACCTCATAAAGCCCCATCAGCGGAACCGCCATGGCAATCATCGAAATGGGATCGGGCGGCGTGATGAGCGCGGCAAGGGCGCAGACCCCGACAATGGCGAAACGCCTGCCCTTGGTGAGCATGTCATGGGTCACGACGCCGATTTGCCCGAGCAGCGTGAGCACCACCGGCAGCTGGAAAGTGAGGCCGAAAGCCAGAATCAGCATCATCACGAAATCGAGGTAAGCCTCGACATCCGGCATAAGCTGGATGGCGGCCTGGCCCGCGTCGCCCGTTGATGCCGCAAGCCCATAAAAGAAGTGGATGGCAACCGGCAGCAGGAAGAAATACACCAGCGCGGCACCCATCACGAAAAAGATTGGCGTGGCGATAAGATAGGGAAACAGCGCCTGCCGCTCGTTTTTATAAAGGCCCGGCGCCACAAAGCGGTAGAGCTGCGTGGCAATCAATGGGAAGGAAATGAACATGCCGCCGAACATGGCGATCTTCAGCTTCACCAGGAACACGCCCAGGAGCTTGATGGAAATCAAGCCCGTATCGGTGCCGGTGCCCCATTTGAACGGCAGGATGAGAAGGCTGAGAATATCCGAGGAATAAAAAAAGCTGAGGATGAAGGTGGCCGCGAAGCCCGCCACGCAATAGATCAGCCGGGTGCGGAGCTCAAGCAGGTGATCAAGCAGCGGGGCTTCCGAGGCGTCGATGTCTTCTTTCGTCATGGCTTCTTGGCTTCATCCGGGGCGCCAAAATACTTGTCGAAGTCATTGCCTTTGCCGGACGGGGAAGGCGACGCGATCTCGTTCTTGATCTGCGTCATGGGGTTGAGGTTCTTGAGGCCCTGAAGATCCTTCTTCACGTCATCCAGGCCTGCATCCTTCATGGCCGAATCGACATGGCCCTGGAATTCCCGCGCCATGCCGCGCGCCTTGGTCATCATTTTCCCGAAGGCGCGGAGCATCTTGGGCAAGTCCTTGGGCCCGATCACGATGACCGCAATCAGGGCAAGAACGAACAATTCGGAATAGCCGACGCCAAAGTCAAACATGGAACCTCTTGGAAGTCATAGATCACGATAAACGTGATCAAAATCAATAATCCGGAACATGATGTTGTCGCCAAAGTCTGTCAACTTTGGCGCATCATGCTCTAGGACTTGACCTTCTTGGCAGGCGACTTGACCGGTTCTTCCGCCGTCTTCTCAATCGACATCACCTCTTCAGCGTTCGCCTCCGCCGGATCTTCCGCCAGGCCCTTCTTGAAGCTCTTGATGCCCTTGGCCACATCGCCCATCAAATCCGACACCTTGCCCTTGCCGCCGAAAACCACCAGCACGACCACCAGCAAAAGCACCCAGTGCCACCACGAACCAAAACCCATCGCAAAACTCCTGAAACCAGCATGTTGAATTTGTCCTGCACTATCGCAGAAAGCCTTCGCTCCCGCAACAAATGCCACACACCTCTCAGATGCTGTCTGGGGCGGGCTTTGTAAAGATTAAAACGTGATCGTGATCAACGCGGAAATGGGCGGTTTCGCCCCGTTGCGGGGCATGGCCCGAAAGCAGCACCGCAATGGGCTCTTCCAGCCCGTTAAATTGCACCTGAAGCCTTGTTTTATCGCCCAGAAACCGGGCTTCCAGCACGTAACCCTCGGTGCCCGCCCCGGCATGGGCCAGGGTCACCGCTTGGGGCCGGATAATTACCCGGACCTCGGCTTCATGGTTAAAACCGGCGGCGCTGAACGTGCCCAGCGGGGTTTCGGCATTGCCGTTGTTCACCACGGCGCCAAGTTCGTTAACATCGGAAAAGAATCGCGCCACCTGCAAATCGGCGGGCTTGTTGAACAGCTCCGCCGAGCTGCCGGTCTGGACCAGGCGGCCCGCCCGCATGAGCAGGATGCGGTCGGCAAAATCCATGGCTTCCACCGGATCATGGGTGACCAGCACGCAAGTTGCCCGCGTTTCCTGGAGCAGCGCCAGGGTTTCGCCCCGCACCGTTTCACGCAGGCGCTGGTCCAGCCCGGAAAACGGTTCATCCATCAGCATCACCTGCGGCCGCGGCACAATGGCCCGCGCCAGCGCCACGCGCTGCTGCTCGCCGCCCGAAAGCGAACTGGGATAGCTGTGGCGGAAACTGGCAAGCCCGACGCGCGCCAGCGCATGCTCAGCCACCTTCGCCGCCTCCTTGCGGCTTAAAGCGCTGAGCCCGAAGGAGACGTTTTCAATGACATTGAGATGGGGGAACAGCGCGAAGTCCTGGAACACCAGGCCCACGTTGCGCCGCTCCGGCGGCACAAAACGCGTTGGCCCATCGACTTCCTCGCCGTCGAGCAGCACCCGGCCCGCCGTGGTCCTTTGAATGCCCGCCGCGATGCGCAGCAGCGTGGTCTTGCCGCAGCCCGACTGGCCCAACAGGCAGGCGATTTCTCCCGCCTGCAATTCAAAGCTCAGGTTCTTCAAGATTTCAGTCGTGCCGATGGTGCAGGAGACATTCTCAAAGGTGAGCTTGCCCGCGAACAAGGCGCCCGCCGTGCCCCGCTGGCCCCAGCGCTGCCGCCCCAGTTGATTGGAATTTTCACTGCCGTCCTGCATGGAGGCCGCCAATACACCAGAACTGTGCCGAAGGAAACGCGGATGAATAAAAAGGCCAGCATCAGCGATGCCGGCCTTGCTGGAGGAAGATTAGAAACGTTCTACTCGTTGATGACGTGCCAGACGCCGCCCTTGCCGTCGCCGGCGGCATCGCCCTTGGCCGCGTCGCCCTTGAAGAAATAAACGGGCTTGCCGTCATAGGTCCATTGCATGGTGCCGTCGGTGCGCTCAACAAGTTTCCAGTCATCGGGCATCTTGTCGGCGGCAGTGCCGACATAGGGCGGCCAGTTCACGGCGCAGTCGTCGTAGCAAACCGATTGGGCGCCCTTGTCCTTGTCGAAGGTATAAAGCGTCATGCCGTTTTGGGCGGTGAGCACCGCGGCCTGGGCGGCGGCGGCTGAAAAGAGAAAAGCGGAAAATACGAGGGCGCTGCGTGTAATGGCGGCTGTCATGGCTGTAACTCCGGGCGTCCAACTCCCGGACGCAGGGGCGCTGACGGGATCAAGTCGAGCCAAAGGCTAAACTCCCGCCTCTGCGGCATTATACGGACCGCTGTTGCTGTGGATCACCAGGCCGTGCCGTCAAGTTCCAGGACGGGAAAATTCGCAAAGTAATCGGCCTCGAAGGCGCTGATTGTTTCACCTTCCTTCATCAGGCTTGCCAGTTCCGGCGCGGGAATGGCGGCCGTGAGCTGCTCCATGATGCGGGCCCGCTGACGCTGCTCAGTGTGCTGGCGGCCATCGGGAAAAGCCGCATAGCGGTGATCGACAAATCCCATGAGCCTGGCCGCCCGCCGCGGATCGCCGGCCATGGCTTCAATCCCCGCCGCATTCTGCAGCATGGCCCAATGCCAGAACGTATCGTCACGCGGCACCGATTCAATCGACTCCAGCAGCGCTTCCAATGCCCGATCGGTGGCACCGTCGGCAAGATGATAGGCGGCGAGATTGCAATATTGGTAACCGCGTTCGAGCTTGTAACCGCCCAACTCGCGCAATTCCCGCAGCAGGTCCATGCCTAGGGCAATGGCGCGCGCGTTTTTGTCCCAGCGATGCAACACCTCGGCAACAAAAAGACCAGAGCGCAAACCGCTGCGGGTATTGCCGGTGGCGCGGTGCATGGCCAGCCCCGCTTCGCATTTGGCCAGTCCCTGCAATTCTTCACCCTGGTTCAATTGGTTCAAGCCGATTGAAATCATCGCCCGCGCCTTGACCTTTGAAGCCCCCATATCACGCACCAGAACCTCCAGTTCGGCCATGATGGCGCGGGCCGGTTCATCGCGCAGTTGCGACAGAAGGATAAATCCTTTGAGTGCAAGCGCCTGCGCCAGGTTCACACGCATTGGAGGTTTCGCGGTAGTATTGCAGCGCGGGACCGATGACGTTGATAGCAAGGTGATCCAACGCATCCGTCCGGCACAGTTCGGCAAAGCCCAGCCGCAGCCGCGCATCCAAATCCCGGTCCGGGGAATTCTCCAGGGCTTGCAGCGCCCGCTCGCAGTGGCTCATGCCTTCACGGTAAAGTCCGGTTTCAAGCCAAAGCCGGAAAGACACCGCGCAGAGGTCCGCATACTCATGCCACCGCGCTTGCTCCTGCAGCCATTCCAGCGCAGAGCGCAGATTATCCGTTTCGGGCCGATAGACATCGAGCCATTGCCGGTCCGTCAGCTTTTCCCAGTCGTCGAGACTGGTTCTGAACAGGCTGGTGAAATAGGCGGCATGCCGCCTGCGCGCCTCGTCCACTTCCTTGTGGGAGAGCAACTGGTCGCGGGCAAAATGCCGGGAGGTTTCAAGAAGCCGGTACAGCGCCTTGCTGTTTCCATCTTTCACCACCAGCGATTTGCGCACCAGTTCCGAAAGGCTCTCGGCCTCTCCAACGCCTGCCACCGCCAGCGCTGCATCAAGTGAGAAGCTGCCGTTAAAAACACTCAGCCCCCGGAATACCTTGCGCTCCTGTTCCTTGAGCAGGCTGTGGCTCCAGGTCATTGCCGCCATCAAGGACTTGTGCCGCGGCAAATCCGTGGGCCACGAGGCAAAGAGCCCGGACATTTCCGACTTGATTTGCTGGTCAACCGCTGCGATGCCCAGCGTGGCGGCCCGCGCCGCCGCCATCTTGAGCGCCAGGGCCACGCCATCAAGATTGCGGCAGAGCCGCGAGACCGTGTCCCACTCGGCACCGCTGATCACTTCACCTTGTGATTCATAGCAGTGGCGGAAGAACCGCCCGGACTGCGAGTCCTGCCAGCTCTGATCTTTTTCCGGCAGCTTGAAGGTTCCCAGCTTGAAGACATGCTCATCGCGCAACCCGAGGGGAATTTGCGATGTGGCCAGCACCTTGACCCGCGGCGCCTTCGCAAGAATTACTTTGAGAACATCGCCAACCCCGCCGAGCACATGCTCGCAATTGTCGAGGACAAGCAGAAGCTCTTCGCTGCGCAGGTATTCCGCCAGCTCATTTTCAATCGCAATTGATTTTCGCGTCAGCATCCCCAGCGTCTGGCCAATGGTGCTCGCCACGTGAACCGGATCTCCCACCGGGGCCAGATCGACAATCCATACGCCACCGCTGAACAGTTCCTCCAGCCGGGCCGCCGTCTCAACCGCCAGCGTGGTCTTCCCCACGCCACCGGGGCCAATAATGCTGGTGATCTTGTGCTTGCCGAGCAGCACCGCCAAATTGGCAAGCTCATCCTCGCGGGCAACGCATTCCGACCGGTAATTCGGAACATTCCCCTTTTCCCTTGGCATCACCGAAGCGGCCACCATCTCCACCGCCACCGATTGCGGCATCGGCCCCACGTATTTGTAGCCCCGGCCATGCACCGTTGCGATGTACCCGGGACCGAGAAGCTTCCTGAGCGACGAAACATGCACCTGCAGCGTGTTCTCCTCCACCACCACACCCGGCCATGCGGCATCAAAGAGATCGGATTTTCCGATCATTTCATTGGGGCGCGCCAGCAGTGCCACGAGAATGTCGAAGGATCGGCTGCTCAAGTCAACGGAACCGCCGGGCCCAATGAGCTGGCGCTCGCGCAATTTAAGTTCGTAGCCGGCAAATTGCAGGTCCATCGAAAATCCTAAAACAGGTTTATGGCCCGCAATATAGCCTAGCTTGCCTCATGCGGCGAATTCCCTTCACCATTTCAGGAAATTTCAGGTTTGCCCCAAGGACTTTCAGGCGCGCCGCAGGCACTGTGACAGCCAAGGAAAGCGTCAAATGCTCATGACAGCAACTGACAAAACCCTCTGATAAAATGATTGCCAATGGAGACTTACCATGCTGCTGAAACTCAAAATTGCCGCCGCCAGGCAACCCGCGCCGGTTAACCACCTCTGGTCAACCATCGTTGCTTATCTCCGCGCCAGCCGCCAGCGCGCCCGGGACCGGCGCATCCTGGCGCGTATGAATGATCATATCCTGCGCGACATTGGCCTCAGCCAATCCGTCTACAACCCGCGTGACCGCGGCCGTTAATTCGCGCACGTATTGAACCAAGAACCGCCCGCTCCGTCATGCCAGCCATATTGCGCGCGAGCAGGATCCTCAATAGAATGCGGCAGCAATGGGAAAAACATTTCGCATGGCGGCGGGTATCGTGGGTTGGGCGGCGCTGGTCCTGCAATATGCACTTGTGCTGGCCGGCACCCAGGATGCCGGCCCGTTCACCCGCAGCGTAAATTTTTTCAGCTACTTCACCATACTCATCAACATTCTGGCGGCACTTGCCCTCACCCTTCCCTGGCTAGCGCCGCAATCGGTGCTTGGAAAATTCTTCGCCAGGCCCTCGGTGCGAACCGCAATCGCCGCATATATTATCGTCGTGATGGCCGTCGTCTACTTTGTCCTGCGCCACCTCACCGACCTGCAGGGCTGGGATTTCGCCGCCGACCTTTTGCTGCATTACGTCATGCCTGTGCTGTTCGTGATCGACTGGCTGTTTCTGGTTCCGAAGCAGACACTGATGATGAGCGACACGATTGGCTGGCTCGCTTTTCCGGTCATCTACCTCGTGTGGACTTTCATCCACGGCGTTTTTTCCGGCTTCTATCCCTATCCCTTTTTGAATGGGGTGGAATTGGGCAATGCGCGCGTGCTTCTGAATGAGGCAGGTCTGCTCGTGGTGTTTCTGGTTCTGGGATTTATTCTCGTGACCGGCGGCCGATTGCTCGACAAGTGCTGGCGCGCCTAGTTCCGGCTCACCGGCTTGGAGCGCATCAGGCCCACCGTCTCGCGCTCGGCCCGCCGGCAGGTGACGGGCGGCAGGCCGCGCGCCATGAGTTCCATGTCATCGAGCACCATTTTGCCCATCTGCTTGAAGGCCACATCGAGCGCCCCGGCCCGGTGCGCCGAGAGCACAAGGCCTTCAAGTGAACGGACGGGATGATCGGCGGGCATTGGCTCCTGCGGGAAAACATCGCTGGCGGCGCGG
Organism: uncultured Alphaproteobacteria bacterium; assembly: GCA_963773295.1. Taxonomy (GTDB): domain Bacteria; phylum Pseudomonadota; class Alphaproteobacteria; order Rhizobiales; family Aestuariivirgaceae; genus Aestuariivirga. The sequence goes on along the minus strand of CAVZAJ010000007.1, from coordinate 667,452 downwards.
ATGTGCCCGGACTTCACCGCCGCCATCAGCGCATCGAAGTCAACAACTCCCGCCCGGCTGAGCAGCACGAAACTCGTGCCCTTTCGCATCTTGGCAAACTCCGCCGCGCCGAGAAAACCGCCATTGCCGGACGTGACCGAGGCGACAACGAAAATCACATTGCTTTCCGCCAGCACCTCATCAAGCGGGACAGGCTCGACGCCCTGCTCTTCAAGCATGCCGGCGGGAAGCCAGGGATCGAAAACCCTGATCCTCGCCCTGAAGCCTGCGAGAAGCCGGTGGAGGGCACGGCCCAGATCGCCAAACCCGATGAAACCGATATTGCCGCCCGACATGAGGCGGGCTTCCATGTTGCCGTCGCCGCCCCACAATTCCGTGCCGGCGCGGAATGCCCGGTCTGCGCCAACGATATTGCGCTCAAGGCTGAGCGCCAGTCCCAAGCCGATCTCGGCCACCGGTGTTGCAAAAACCCGGCCCGTGGTGAGCACATGAATCCCGTTGGCAAAACAATAGGCATAATCCATGTTGTCGAGGAAATTGGTTTCGACGTTGAAGATCGCCTTAAGTTTTTTTGCCTGCTGCAAAATCCGGCGCGGCAAATCGGGCTGCCCGAGAATGAAGCTGGCTTCGCCGATGTGATCGGCCACGGTTTTGGAAACCGTTGGCCCTTTCCCTTCAAAAATCCGGTAGTCGCGCCGCAGTTTGGCTTCATTGTCCTTGCTGAAGATCAGGTCCAATGAGCGGGGTTCGGGAACCGAGATGACTATCGGGCGTGTGTCGCTCATTGCACTTGCTTTCCCTGAATCGGAATTCATCAACAAAAAAATTCAATGCTGCATTGCACCTTAAGATTTTCCTTGGGAGGTGTGCAATCCTGTTATATCAGTTGCTGAGCCCTGCATTTTCCGGCTCGAACTTCCGGATGAATGCACTGCTTCAAGAGCGCACCAATTGGGCGCGAATTTCATGGGAGGATCCATTCAATGCGTAAATATACCAGAAGACTTGTGGTTGCTAGCGCCTTGGCGCTGACCGTCGTGATGTCACCTGCAGCTCGTGCCGAAGACCAGATCCTGGCCTCGGTACCGGGCCTCACCTTCCCCTTCTTTGTTCACATGATGAACGCCTTCAAGGCGGAAATCGTCAAGCAGGGCTATGGCGTGATCGAGAGCGATGGCCAGGTGTCGTCGCCCAAGCAGACCGCTGACATTGAGGCGGCTATCACCCAGGGCGTGAAGGGAATCGCTATCAGCCCGAACGAGGTCGACGCCATGGCGCCGGCATTGCAGCAGGCCGTTGAAGCGGGCATTCCGGTGGTCACAATCGACCGCCGTGTGCCTTCGGTCGAAGGCATTCTGGCCCATGTGGGTGCTGACAACGTGAAGGGCGGCGAAGCCCAGGCAAATCTCATCGTCTCTATGTTCCCCGATGGCGCCACCATCATCAACCTGCAGGGACAACCCGGCGCCTCGCCGGCTATTGACCGCAACAAAGGCTTGCACAATATCCTTGACGGCAAGGACAAGTACAAGATCGTGTTCGAACAGCAGGCGGGCTTCGACCGCGCCAAGGGATTGGCTGTGACTGAAGCAGCACTCTCCGGCATGGCCGACGCGCCGAAAGTAATCGTTGCCGCCAACGACGACATGGCATTGGGCGCGATGGAAGCAGTGAAAGGCCGCGGCCTTTCCGGTATAGCCATCATCGGCTTCGACGCGCTGCCGGAAGCCTTGGCCCAGGTGCGTGATGGCGGCCTCACCGCCACCATCGAGCAGTTTCCCGGCCAGCAGAGTTCTCTTGGCGTGCAAACGCTCGTTGCCTTCCTGAAGGACGGCACCAAGCCTGCCGAGAAAGTCATGCTGCTCACCCCGGTTGCCGTCACCAAGGACAACCTGAATATTGCCGAACGCCTCGGCGAAGTGAAGTAAACCAACCGAGATAATTTTCCGGCCGGGGCCGCAAACCTCGGCCGGAAGACATTTGTCCATGGCAACACCACCCGCAACCCAGCCCCTGCTCCGCATGACCGGGATTTCAAAATCCTTTCCCGGCGTGAAAGCTCTTGAGTCCGTCGATTTTGAAGTGGGAACGGCTGAAATCCACGCATTCTTAGGCGAAAATGGCGCAGGCAAATCAACCCTTCTGAAAATTCTGTCCGGCGCGCAAGGTCCCGATGCGGGCCACATTGAACTGAACGGCGAAACCATCGTCTTCGGCAGCCCGCAAGCGGCCCAGGCCAAGGGCATTGTTACCATCTACCAGGAATTCACCTTGGCCCCCGACATGACCATTGCCGAGAACGTGTTCATTGGCCGCGAACCGGGTTCCAGTTTATTCATCAGCCGCAAGCAACTGGAAGAGCAAACCCGGATTCTGACCAATCGCATTGGTCTGGACCGCAATCCGCGCGCTTTGGTGCGCGATCTTTCCGTGGCCGAGCAGCAAATGGTGGAAATCGCCCGCGCCCTTTCCATGAAATCGCAATTGATCGTCATGGATGAACCGACGTCGGCGCTCAGCCGCACCGAGGTTGAAAAACTTTTCGCCATCATCCGCAGCCTGAAGCGCGATGGCATCACCACGATTTTCGTCACCCACCGTTTGGAAGAAGTGTTCGAGATCTGCGACCGCTACACGGTGCTGCGCGATGGCAGGCATGTGGGCAGCGGCAGCGTTGCCAAGACAACGCTCGACGGCATTATCCGCCTGATGGTGGGTCGCGAGCTTGGCCTGCTGGCGCCCCGCGACACCTCCTACGCCACCGGCGAAGTGGCGCTTTCGGTCGCCGGCCTGTCGCGCCGCCGCAAGAGCAGCGATGCCAGCGCCATTGAACTGCACAATGTTTCCCTGGCCGTGAACAAGGGCGAAATTCTGGGGATTGCCGGCCTGGTGGGTGCGGGCCGCACCGAAACGGCGCGCGCCATCTTCGGCGCCGATGTGATCGACTCAGGCCAGATCATCGTCGATGGCCGGGAGGTTAAAATCGCTTCGCCGCACGATGCCATCCGGCTCGGCATTGGCCTTGTCCCCGAAGACCGCAAGCAGCAGGCCCTGTTCCTGGCGCTCGCCATCCGCACCAATCTTTCCATCGCCTCGCATGACCGCATTTCCTCCTTCCGCTATTTCATCAGCCGGAACAAGGAGGGCGCCCTGGTGGACGAGTACAGGAAGCTTCTCAACATCCGCATGGCCTCGGGCGACCAGCTCGTCGGCAACCTGTCCGGCGGCAATCAGCAGAAGGTGGTGCTGGCCCGCTGGCTGGCGCTCCGCCCCAAGGTGCTGATCGTCGATGAGCCGACGCGCGGCATCGACGTGGGCGCCAAGGTGGAGGTGCACAACCTGCTCTTCCAGATGGCCGCCGCCGGCATTGCCATTATTGTCATTTCCTCGGAACTGCCGGAGATTCTGGCGCTCGCCGACCGGATCGTCACCATGCGGGAAGGCCGCGTCACCGGTGAAATTCTAAGGGCCAATGCCGACCAGGAAAAACTGATGACCCTGATGACCCTGAGTACCGACAAGGCAGCATAAGCGTAGTGGAGAGATAGATGGCCAAGGCAAGCTTAAAGGAAACCATCAAGGACTTTGATGCCTTCTCTTTGCTTGCTCGCTTTGCGCCGCTTATCTTCCTGCTGCTGCTGATGACTATTTTTTACATTATGGAGGAACGCTTCCTGTCCTCGATCAACCTGTTCAACGTCATGCGCCAGGTCTCCATCACCGGGCTCCTGGCCATCGGCATGACTTTCGTGATCCTCACCGCCGGCATCGATCTTTCGGTGGGCTCGCTGCTGGCTTTCGCCGGGCTCGTGGCGGCCGCTGTGGCAAAAGGCGGCATGCAGGATCGCTTCACCGTGGGCGATGCGGCCATAGGCTATGGCTGGCCGTTGGCGGCGCTTTCGGCAATTCTCGTGGGCCTGGCCTGCGGCTACCTGCAGGGCATCGCCATCACCAAGCTCAAGGTTCCAGCCTTCGTCGTGACCCTTGGCGGCATGTCGGTGTTCCGCGGCGCGGCGCTGCTTTTTGCGGCCGGCGGGCCCATCTCCGGCTTCCAGCCGGAATTCACCTGGTGGGGCCAGGGCCGCATCCTGACCGTGCCCGTGCCCGTCATCATCTTCCTGGTGTCGGCCGTGCTGGCCCACATCGTCCTGCACTACACGCGCTATGGCCGCAGGGTTTATGCGGTGGGCGGAAACCCTGAAGCGGCGCGCCTTGCCGGCCTCAACGTCAACCGCATCATCTGCAGCGTTTATGTGATCATGGGCTTCTTCGCCGGTCTCGGCTCATTCGTTCTGGCCGCCCGCCTCAATTCGGCCGAAGCCGTGGCCGGCACCGGCTATGAACTTACCGTCATCGCCTCGGTGGTGATCGGCGGCACCAGCCTGTTCGGCGGCTCCGGCTCGATATTCGGCACGGTCATCGGCGCCCTGCTCATCGGCGTGCTGCTCAACGGCCTTGTGCTGATGAACGTCTCATCCTACATCCAGCAGATCATCATCGGCGTCATCATCGTGCTCGCCGTGGCCTTCGATACCTTCGCCAAATCCCGCCGCAGAAAGGCTTGAGCAATGAATAGACGTCAATCCATCCGCGGCTGGCTTATTGCAGCGGCCTTCACGGCCGGCTTGTGTGCCCCTTGGGCGCAAGCCCAGGACGCCGGCGATGCGGCGGGCAAAATGCTCGCGGCCGCCTCGCCCCTTGGCGATCGCATCCTGGGCCAATCCGATGCCCCTGTCGTGATGGTGGAATACGCCTCGGCGACCTGTCCGCATTGTGCCGAGTTCCATGCAAACGTCTTGCCGCTCATCAAGTCCGAATACATCGACAGCGGGAAGGTCCGCTTCATCTTTCGCGAGTTTCCACTCGATCAGGCGGCCTTGGGCGCCTTCATGCTCGCCAGATGCGTGCCGCAGGACAAGTATTTCGCGACCATCGACCTCATGTTCCGCCGGCAAGCCACGTGGATGAAGGGCGACAAGGCTGCTGAGCTGTTCAAGGTCACGCAAATGGCCGGCATGGACAAGGCCGGCTTTGATGCTTGCCTGGCGCGGGGCGAGATTGCCAAGGCCATGGTTGAATTCGCACGGCAGGCCTCGAAGGATTTTGGCATCAAGGGCACCCCGGCCATTTTCGTGAATGGCCGGATGATCGAGGGCCACAAGGAAATGCCTGAGATCAAGGCCGCCATTGACGCGGCGCTCAATAAATAATCCTTCCCCGCTGCGGCTGGATCTGGCGCTCTTCGATTTCCGAACTTGAACTGGTAGGATGGCGTTTGATCTTCACCCCCAACTGACAGGACCGAAATGAGTGAATTGGCTGCAGATGTTCTCGTCGTCGGCGCGGGCCCGACGGGGTTGATGCTGGCCAATCAGCTTGTCAGGCGCGGAGTCCGCGTCCAGATCATCGACCGGCACGCCGGGCCGTCGCTGCAAACCCGGGCCTTGGGCGTGCAGGCCCGCACCCTTGAAATTTATGCCAAGCTTGGCATCGTTGACCGGGCGCTTGAACTGGGCAAACGCGGCACCGGCGGGGTACTATGGGCCCAGGGGCGAAGAATGGGCCGGGTGCCTCTCTCTGAAAGAGGCCAGGACGCAACCCCCTATCCCTACATTCTGGTTCTCGGCCAGGATGACAACGAAAAGATCATGGGAGAGAACCTGGGCAAGCTGGGCCTGGAGGTGCGCTGGAACACCGAGCTGGTTGGCGTTGAGCAGGACGGTGACGGCGTGACCGCGACGCTCAAGCTGGCCGACGGGACAAGCCAATCTCTGCGCGTGCCCTGGGTTGCCGGATGCGACGGCGCAAGGAGCGCCGTGCGTGAGCTGAGCGGCATTACTTTTCCAGGCGCGCCTTACGAACATGTGTTCTTCGTGGCCGACGTGGAAATGACCGGCCGCATGGCGCCGGATGAGGTCAACATCTATCTTTGGCGCGAGGGATTTCATCTGCTGTTTCCGATGCGCGGGCAAGACCATTGGCGCATCGTGGGAATTCTGCCGCAAGACCTGCGCGGCAAGGACGACGTCACCTTCGAAATGGTCGTGCCCTCGCTGCGCAAGGAAGCGGGCGCCGAACTTGCGTTCAAGGCCTGCACCTGGTTTTCGACCTACCGCATCCACCACCGCTGCGCGTCGCGCTTCCGTGACCGCCGCTGCTTCCTGCTCGGCGACGCGGCCCACATCCACAGCCCGGTCGGCGCGCAAGGCATGAACACCGGCCTGCAGGATGCCTACAACCTCGGCTGGAAACTGGCCCTGGTCGTGAAGGGGCTGGCCGGCGACGCCCTGCTCGGCACTTATGAAGACGAGCGTATTCCCGTGGCGCGCCGTCTCCTCAACACCACCGACCGGGCCTTCAAACTCATCGTCGCCGACAACTGGCTTGCCGGCCTGTTCCGCACCAAAATTCTGGCGCGGATCGCCGCCTTTGCCTTGAGCCGCAAGGCCATCCAGGACGTAGCCTTCCGCACCGTATCGCAGATCGGGATCAGTTACCGGAACAGCCCGCTCTCGAAATCACTGCAGGCCCTGGCTGCCGCGGCTCCGCAGGCGGGTGACCGCTTTCCATGGCTGCGGCTTCAGTTAAAGGCCGGCGGGCCGGTCGAAGACCTGTACCAGAAACTCGACGACACGAAATTCAACTTGATCGTCATCGGGCAGCTTCTGGAAAAAACCCCAGACTTGGGCGGCCTGCTGAATGTCTTCGGGATACCCTCGGTGCCTGGCAATTCAGCGGAACTGGCACGCCTCAACGTGCCGCAGCCCTCGTTCTATCTGCTGCGCCCCGATGGCCATGTCGGGCTTTGCGGACGGCAATTGGACGCTGCCGCGCTCAAGCGTTACGTTTCCGGGAATTTGCATCTTGTGGTTTGAGAAAGCGCATCCCGGAAGTTGGGCCTTGCCAATCCCGTGGCTTCGCAGCAGTATTGCGGGGAACTAAATTTTCTCTGCATTCATAGTGGTTTACACCAGCGTCGGACAAAGCCTTGGAACACCCGGTCATCGAATTCAGGAATGTCACCAAGCGCTTCGGTGACGTGGCGGCGGTTGCCGGGAACAATCTTGCGGTCGAGGCCGGCGAATTTCTCTCCATCCTCGGCCCCTCGGGCTGCGGCAAGACCACCAGCCTGCGCATGATGGCGGGCTTTGAACAGCCCAGCGAAGGCGAGGTGTTCATCCGCGGCGAAAACATGACCGGGGTTCCCGCCTACAGGCGCCCGGTCAATATGGTGTTCCAGCACTACGCCCTGTTTCCGCATCTTTCCGTCAGCGATAATGTATCCTACGGCCTGCGCCAGCGCAGCCCCAAACCGTCACGCGCCGAACTCGCCAGGGAAGTAACCGAAGCGCTCGCCATGGTCCGGCTGGAAGGCTATGAAAACCGCCGCAGTTATGAATTGTCAGGCGGCCAGCAGCAGCGCGTCGCCCTGGCCCGCGCCCTGATCAACCGCCCCGCGGTTCTGCTGCTTGACGAGCCGCTTGCCGCGCTTGACCGCAAGCTGCGCCGCGAGATGCAGATCGAGTTGCAGAACCTGCAGCGCGATGTGGGCATTACCTTTCTCCTTGTCACCCATGACCAGGAAGAGGCGCTGTCCATGTCGGACCGCGTCTGCGTCATGCGCGACGGCCGCATCGTCCAGTCGGGCTCGCCGCGCGAACTCTACGACAAGCCGGTCAACCGCTACGTCGCCGATTTCGTCGGCAAGTCGAATTTCTTTGCCGGCCCCACCAAGGACACCGTTATTAGTGTGCGGCCCGAGTTGGTGGAGATCGCCGCCAGCGAGTCAGTCCTGCCGGAAGGCCTGAGCGCGCATTACGCGGTGAAGGTCCTCAACCGCATTTTCCTCGGCGAGAACACGGAATACCGGGTTGCCAACGACAAGCTGGGAGAATTCATGGTGCTTACGCCGCGCAAATCCGAGCGCAGCAGCGGCACCTTCGAAATCGGCGATACGGCGGCGACTGGCTGGCGGCCAGAAGCAGCCCTCGTATTGGCCGCAACATGAGCAACTAAAAACCGACAGGGAGAAACTACATGACCAAAGACCATAACATCATCACTCCACGGCTATTCGTGGACGAACTGCGCCGCTACCAAAAGGGCTCGGTCACGCGGCGCCATTTCCTCGGCGTCACCGGCCTGGGATTGGCCACCGCCGTGCTTGGAGGCGCCATGCCGGGCCTCAGACCGCGCAAGGCCTATGCGGCGCTGTCGGGCACGGTGAACTTCACCACCTGGCCCAGCTATTTTGCCCAGGAAAACATCGACAAGTTCACCAAGGACACGGGCGTCAAGATCAACATCGCAGTGTTCGGCTCGAATGAGGAAATGCTGGCCAAGCTGCAGGCGGGCTCCACCGGCTGGGATGTTTTCGTGCCCACCAACTATGCGATCTCGACCTACAAGGAGCTGGGCCTGGTTGAGGAACTCGATCTCGCCAAGCTTCCGAATTACGACGCCTCGACGCAGGAGCAGCGTTTCACGGCGGAAGGCGTGATCGACGGCAAGACCTATGCCGTGCCGAAAGACTGGGGCACCACCGGCTTTGTCTTTAATTCCAAGTCGATGTCGCAGAAACCCGCCAGCTGGAAGGAATTCTGGGACCTCGCCATGAACGAGGCCACCGGCCGCGCCATGGTGCATGACTATCAGCTCACCACCATCGGCAATGCGCTGAAATATCATGGCTTCTCCTTCAACTCCAACGATGAGAAGGAACTTGCCGAGGCCGAGAAGCTGCTGATCGCCGCCAAGCCGCATCTCTTCGGCATCAATTCCGACTACAAGCCCTCGCTGATCTCAGGCGATGCGTGGATGAGCGTCTGCTGGACCGGCGACGCCACCCAGCTGCAGCGCGACATGCCGGAGATGCTCTATGTGCTGGCCAAGGAGGGCGGCGAGATCTGGAGCGACTTCTACGCCATCCCCAAAGGCGCTCCCAACATCGAGGCGGCCTATGCGCTGATCGACTTCCTGTTGACCCCGGAGATCAACGCCAAGGAGGTTGTGGCCCACGGCTATCCCTCGACCGACTCGCGCACCAACAAGCTGGTGCCGAAGGAAATGCTGGAAAATCCCATTCTCTATCCGGCAGCCGAGGCGCTGACGCCGCTTGAGTTCGGCGCCGCCGCAACCCTGACCAACCCGCTCCGTGCCGAAATCATGGCGCGCTTCAAGTCAGCCTGAGTCCTGCCTCCCTCCCCCGCACCCGCGCGGGAGGGAGATTCTGCCTCTGAGATCGGAGACCGCCTTGCCCGCAGCGCCTGCCCGTTCCCGCGCCGTGACCGCGCTGCTCGTAGCGCCTGCGGGTCTCTTCTTTCTGTTCCTGCTGATCGTGCCGCTGATGGTGGTCCTGGTTTTTTCCTTCGGCGAACGGGCCCCGGCGGGCGGCTATGCGCCCGCCTTCACCTTCGACAACTACCTGAACCTCGCGGCGCGCGGGAAAGCCTTCGTCAACACACTGACGCTGGCGCCGCTCGCCACGCTGCTCACCGCCATTTTCGCCTTTCCCATGGCCTATTTCCTGGCGGTGAAGGTCGATCCGAAATGGCGCGTGGCGCTCCTCGTCCTGGTCATGGCGCCGTTCTGGACCAGCCAGTTGCTGCGCTATTATGCCTGGATCATGCTGCTCGGCGGCCGGGGCGTTCCGTCCTGGCTCGCCTGGCTCGGCATTGAGGACGTGCGGATCATCAACACGCCCTGGGCCGTTCTCATCGGTGCCGTTTACGGTTTTCTGCCGCTTATGGTGCCGCCCATCTATGTAAGCCTCGAAAAACTCGACAAGCGCCTGCTCGAAGCTTCGGCCGATCTCGGCGCCACGCCGCTCCGGACTTTCCTTCAGGTGACTCTGCCGCTGGCGCTACCCGGCGTCGCCACCGGTTCGATGCTGGTCTTCATCCTGCTGATGGGCGACTACATCCTTCCGCAGTACCTCGGCGGCGGCAAGGTCTTCTTCATCGGCAACGCGCTGGTCGACCTCTTCCTTCAGTCGCGCAACTGGCCTTTTGGCGCCGCTGTCTCGGTGGCGCTGGTCGCCATCATGTTCGTCACCATCTTCTTCTACATGCGCTTCGTGCTCGGCAAGACCGGCACGCGGCGGGCCGCCCTGGTCTAGCCATGCGCCTTTACGCCATCCTCATCTATGTCTTCCTCTACGCCCCCATCGCCTTCATCGTCGGCGGCTCCTTCAATGCCGGAAAGCAGGCCATGATCTGGCAGGGCTTCTCGCTGGAATGGTATGGCAAGGCGTTCTCCAATCCGCTGATCACCGAGGCGCTGGCCACCAGCCTGATGATCGCCTTCACCACCGCGGTGCTTTCCGCCATCATCGGCACGCTTGCCGCGCTCGGCCTCGAGCGCATGAGCGGCTGGATCCGCAATGCTTTCGATGCCCTGATTTATATCGCCATCCTGGTGCCGGGCATCGTCATCGGCATCTCGACGCTGATCGCCTTCGTCTCCTTCTTCGACATGATCAATCCGTATCTGATGGGGGCCTGGAACATGCGCATTGAAATGGGCGCCTGGATGGTGGTCGCCGCCCACGTTCTGTTCAACATCGCGGTGGTAGCGCTTCTGGTGCGGGCCCGGCTGCAGGGCATGGACCGCAGCCTCGTGGAGGCCTCGGAGGATCTCTACGCCACTCCGCTCGGTACCTTCCGCCAGGTTGTGCTGCCGCTGCTGGCGCCCTCGATTCTCGCCGGCTTCCTTCTGGCATTCACCTTCTCGTTCGAGGATTTCATCATCGCCTATTTCGTGGCGGGCCCGGACGTGACGCTGCCGATCTACGTGTTTTCCTCAATCCGCCGCGGCGTCACCCCGGAAATCAACGCGGTCGGAACGGTGGTGCTGATGACATCGCTGGTGCTGCTCGTTCTTGCGCAAGTCATCCTGCAGCGTGGAAGCCGGACGTTGAAATCCTAGGCCGCGATGTGCGTCACCCGGTTGCGGCCCTCGCGCTTGGCCATATAAAGGGCCTGGTCGGCGCGCTTGAGGAATTCCTCGACCTTGTCGTTGGCGCCAATCAGCGTAGACAGGCCCACTGAAACCGTAATGTTCAATGTGCCGCCATCCGCCCCGGCGCTGAATGGCTTGCCGGCGATTGACTTCCGGATGCGCTCGGCAATCTTTTGCGCAAGATGCAGTTCGGTTGCCGGCAGGATGATGATGAATTCCTCGCCGCCCACGCGGCAAGGCATGTCGACGTTCCGGATATTGTCACGGATGCGCGAGGCCAGTTCCTGCAGAACCTTGTCGCCAACGTCATGGCCGTGGGTGTCATTCACCGGCTTGAAAAAATCCACGTCGATGGCAAGCGCTGAAAGCGGCTTGCCGCGGTTGATGGAATGTTCAACCAGATGGCCAAGATGGGTTTCCATATAGCGCCGGTTGAAAAGCCCGGTGAGGGCGTCGGTCGCAGCCATTTCAATGGAGGTCTGCACGCTGACGCGGAGCCGTTCGGCATAGCGGGCACGCTTGATCTGAGTGTTGACCCGCGCCATCAGCTCCTGCCGGTCGATGGGGCGGATAAGATAGTCATTTACGCCCATGTCGAGGGCCCGCATCAGGCGTTGCTCGTCGTCGGGCGCCACCACAATGAGGATGGGGATTTGCCGGGTCTGCTCCAGCGATTTCAGTTGCGAGCAGAGGCGCAGGCCGTCAAATTGCTCGGCGTCGAGATTGACGATCACCAGCTCATAGGGCGAAGCACTTTCGGTAATTGAGGGAATGACCTCAAGCGGATCAATCACCGCGGAAACCTTATGCTTGCCGGTGAGCGCCACGCGCACCCGGTCAATGAAGGCCACGCGGCTGTCAACCACCAGGATATTTCCAGGGCGCGGATCGTCCGGGATGGCCCTTTTTTCGACCAGCCCCATGGACTGGCTGGATTCGGCCCGGGCCCGCAGCTCGTCGGAAAGCATCTTGAGGCGCACCAGGCTCTTGATGCGGCAAAACACGGCCACGTCATTCACCGGCTTGGTAAGGAAATCGTCGGCGCCGGCTTCCAGGCCGCGCACCCGGTCTTCCATCTGGTCAAGGGCGGTCACCATGATGACCGGAATATGCTGCGTTGCAGGATCGGCCTTGAGGCGCTTGCATACTTCGATGCCATCGATGCCCGGCATCATCACGTCGAGAAGCACAATGTCGGGCTTGGCGCGCTGCACCGCTTCCAGGGCGTCGACGCCATTCATGGCGGTGACGACTTCGAAATACTCGGCCGAAAGCTTGGCTTCCAGCAAACGGATATTTGCCAGGATGTCGTCAACGACCAGAATGCGGGCTGTCATTTCGGCTTGCCGAGAAAACTGTCGATGGTTTTGAGAAAGCTGATGACCGAGATGGGCTTGGAGACGTAGGCCTCGCAGCCGCCTTCGCGGATTTTCTGCTCGTCGCCCTTCATGGCAAAGGCGGTAACCGCGATCACCGGAATGGCGCGCAGCACGTCGTCTTCCTTGAGCCACTTGGTGACTTCGATGCCGGAGACTTCCGGCAGCTGAATGTCCATGAGAATAAGGTCCGGCATGTGCTTGCGCGCCAGATCGAGCGCCGAAAGGCCGTCGCGGGTCTGGATGACCTTATAGCCATGGGCTTCGAGGAGGTCATTGAACAGCTTCATGTTCAATTCGTTGTCTTCGACAACCAGCACGGTTTTGGGCTTCGCAGGCACGGCCCCTGGTGTTTTCATCTCGTCCGCCATTGGTGTTGCGGTAAAATTCATAATTGACGCCAATCTCACATTTGAATGGGCCTTGCTTGTTTGACAAGTGTCCCGCCGCTACCACTACCCTATTGATGGTCATTGTGGGGCGATTCCGTCACTAATGGCTTAATTGTTAGGGGTTTCAGCACAGGGTTAGTCAAATTGGTTAATTGCGAGCAAAGATGATGACGAAGGTTTCTGGCGATACCCAAGGCGCCCAGGCGATAGCTTTGAAAGCATTGGGCTATTTGGCGGCCGATGCGGAGTTGTTGGAGCCGTTTATGGGCGCGACTGGTGTGGGGGCCGGAGATCTCCGGGCCGGTGCCGCCGACACTGCGTTTCTGGCCGGGGTTTTGGATTATGTTCTGCAGAATGAAGCTTTACTTGTGGCCTTCGCGGCCTCAGAAGAACTCGCGCCAGAAATCATCGTGCGGGCCCGCCAGCGCCTGCCCGGAGCCCTTAATGATTAGTGAAACCACGATAAACCAGATTGCCCGCCTGCAATTGCGCTCCGATCGCCCGCTAGTCATTTGCGACGTGGACGAGGTGGTGGTGCATTTTACCCGGGATTTCGAGGATTTTCTGGCTGGCCATGACCTCGAACTTGATACTTCTCGCATGCTTTTCAGCAGCAATATCCGCCGGTGCAAAAACCTGATGGCGCTGAGCCCAGAGGACAGCGAAAAAACCGTGGTGCAGTTCTTTTCCGAGCGCACCCTGGCCATGCAAACCATCGATGGCGCGGTGGAGGCCCTTCTCAACATTGAGAAATCAGCCGATGTCATCATGCTCACCAACCTGCCCCATGAAGCCGGCGATGACCGCCGCGCCAATCTTGCCGGCCATGGCCTGAATTTCCCGGTGGTGACGAATTCCGGCCCCAAGGGTCCAGCCATCCGGAAAATTGCCGCGCAGATTGCCGCCCCGGTGGTTTTCATCGATGACAGCCCGGGTTTCATCACCTCGGCCTTTCAGCATGCCCCCGACGTGCACCTCATCCATTTCCTCCATGATGAGCGCTACGCCCGCCTCGTGCCGCCGCTTGATTTCGTTTCGCTGCGCACCCACACCTGGGAGGAAGTGCACCCCCACGTAATGGAGTTGATAGCTGGGCGTTAGCGCCCAAGCGAATTCAGCGTTAAACTGCCGCCATGGACACCCCCCAGCAAGCCCCCGGATTCTGCCGTGACTGCTTTGCGGCGGTGGCGCCGCAGGATTCGCGCTGCCCCAAGTGCCGGGGCCCGCGGCTGAGGCGCCACCCGGAAATCCACGACCTGTCCATCGCCCATATCGATTGCGACGCATTCTACGCGGCGGTGGAAAAACGCGACAACCCCGATCTCATGGACAAGCCCGTCATCATCGGCGGCGGAACCCGGGGCGTGGTGTCAACCGCCTGTTATGTGGCCCGCATCAGGGGGGTGAAATCCGCCATGCCCATGTTCAAGGCGCTGGCCCTGTGCCCCGACGCCACGGTGATCCGTCCCGATATCCGCAAATATTCCGCCGTGGGCAAGGAGGTGCGTGAACTCATGCTGGAACTCACCCCGCAGGTTGAACCCATCTCCATCGACGAGGCTTTCCTTGATCTCACCGGCACCACCAGATTGCATGGCAAAAGCCCGGCACTCTCCCTGGCAACCCTGCTCAAGACCATTGAAACCAGGATCGGCATCACAGCCTCCGCCGGGCTGTCCTATAACAAGTACCTGGCCAAGGTCGCTTCCGACCTGGAGAAGCCAAGGGGCTTTTCCGTTATCGGCAAGGCCGAGGCCAAAAGTTTTCTGGCCGAAAAATCCGTGAGCCTGATCTGGGGCGTGGGCCGCGCCTTCCAGGGACAATTGCTCAAGGATGGCATAAGCCTCATCGGGCAACTGCAGAACATGGACCGCAGCGAGCTCATGCGCCGCTATGGCGTGATGGGCGCAAGGCTCTATCACCTGTCGCGCGGCGAGGATGCCCGCCACGTTTCGCCCCATGACGAAAGCAAAAGCATCTCGGCCGAAACCACCTTCAATCACGACATCAGCGGCTTTGAGGCGCTGGAGCGCATTCTCTGGCAGCTCGCGGAAAGAGTTTCCTGGCGGGCCAAGAAGGATGGCCTTGCGGGCCAGACCGTGGCGCTGAAACTCAAGACGACGGAGTTCAAGATCCGCAGCCGCAACACCACGCTGGATGAGCCCACCCAACTGGCCCACCGTATTTTTTCAGCGGCCCTGCCCTTGCTCAAGCGCGAGGCAACCGGCACGGAGTTCCGCCTCATCGGGGTTGGCATTTCGCAACTGAGCCCGGCAGTGGCCGAAAGCAAAAGCCTCGACGCCAGGGTTGAAACCCTCACCAAGGCCGAACGCGCCGTCGACAAGCTGCGCGAAAAATTCGGCAGGCACGCCGTCGAACGCGGCCTAGGCTTCAAAACTGACAATGATTAGGCGGCGAAATTGATTTCGGCGAATTTGCGCGACTGGATAAGCGGCTTGGCGCGGGCATGGAAATAGACGGCGAAGGGGCGGAATTTGGCGACCATATCCTCGCGCAGCAGGGCCCATTCCTCGTCGTTGCTCTTGACATTCACCGAAAACAAAACGTCGCCGAATTCACCGTCCCTGATGGGGAATGAAATGCCGTATTTGGTGATCCCGTATTTCAGGGCGGTGGGCAACAGTTCGCTTTTCGTCGAATCGTCGTCGGCCCAGTCAATAACCTGGTTTTCGGCAATGGCGCTCTCAAAACTGCTGTCGCCCAGCGGCGTGTAGTTCGCCATATAGAAGCTCATGTAGGACGGATCATAGGTGGTGATCCAGGTGACCTGGTCGGGCGTTCCATCGATGGAATGCACCAGCCAATAGGACAGGTGATTGACCTTCAGGCGCGTGCAAACGTCCTCAAGATAATGCGTTGCCTCTTCAAAAGTGGCAAAAGCACTTCTCGACTCGTTCGCCAGATCAAAATCGCTTGTCATCACCACACCAACTCGTTCTTCAAAGATAGGTTCCCGCCCTAAAGAGAGCGTTACCCAACAGGGTAAATCCCGGAGAAAGATTGCTCCGGTTTGATTTAATTTTTTGCTACGGTCTCCATGGACATTAACGCCGCGTTTCCGCCCGATGCCGTCGTATCGGTCGAACACACCCGCTCGGTGGCAAAACGGTGCATGTAATGGCCTCCCCCGGCCTTTGGACCCGTCCCGGAAAGCCCTTCACCGCCAAAGGGTTGTGCTCCCACCACGGCACCTATCTGGTTGCGGTTCACATACATGTTTCCGACCCGGACCAGGCTTCGTACTTCGTTAACCGTGCTTTCGATGCGGGTGTGAAGCCCGAGGGTGAGGCCAAAACCCGTGGCATTCAGCGCCGCGCAGACCTCGGCGATTCGATCCCCGGCAAAACGCACCACATGCAGGATGGGACCGAAGACCTCGCGTTTCAGTGAAGCAATGGAAGCCAATTCATAGGCGGCGGGCCCAACGAAGGTGCCATGGGCGCAAGCCGCCGGCAGCGGCAGGTCAAGAATGGTCTTGGCCTGCTTGGCCATCCCGGCCTTGTGGGCGTTGAGCTTCTCGCGCGCTTCCGCGTCGATGACGGGACCGACATCGGTGGCGTAGTCCAGCGGATCGCCGAGGCGAAGTTCGGCCATGGCGCCGCGCAGCATGGGTATCACGCGGGCCGCCACGTCCTCCTGCACGAACAGCAGGCGCGCCGCCGAGCAGCGCTGCCCGGCGCTGTCGAAGGCGGAGGCGAGCACATCGCGCACCGCTTGCTCGGGAAGGGCCGAACTGTCAACGATCATGGCGTTCATCCCGCCGGTCTCCGCGATCAGCGAAACAAAGGCGCCCTCACGCGCCGCCAGCGCCCGGTTGATGAGCGCTGCCGTTTCATTGGAGCCGGTGAAGGCCACGCCCGCAAGGGCTGGATGGGCAAGAAGAACCTTGCCGATCCGCGCCCCATCGCCCGGCAGGAAATGCAGAACCGATGCCGGCACCCCGGCGAGATGCAGGAGCTTCACCGCCTCATGCGCCACCAGCGGCGTTTGCTCGGCGGGCTTGGCGACAACCGCATTGCCGGCGGCCAGGGCTGCCGCAACCTGCCCGGTGAAAATGGCCAAAGGAAAATTCCACGGCGCAATGCAGGCAAACACGCCGCGGCCATGCAGCGTCAGTTCATTGCTTTCGCCCGTTGGCCCCGGCAGGCGCAGCACGCCCGTAAATTCCGCCCGCGCCTGCACCGCGTAATAGCGCAGGAAATCCACCGCCTCGCGCAAGTCTGAAAGCGCGTTGTCCAGGGTCTTTCCCGCCTCCTGCACCAGCAGCGCCATCAGCCGCGCCGACTTCGCCTCATAAAGCAAGGCGGCCTTCTCAAGAATGGCGGCGCGCGCCGCACCGCCGAGCCTATCCCACTCATGCTGCTGCCTGGAAGCCGAAGCCATGGCCTCGGCCACGGCCTTTTCATCAGCCTCATGGACCACGCCGACGTTCACCCGGTTGTCGTGCGGCGCGCTGATGTTGCGCAGCGGCCCGCCGCGCACGGCCTTGCCATCAACAAGAGTGGAAGCCTCAGCCGGCTTTGCCAATTCACGCCTGATGCCATCCACCATTTTGGCCCGCGCATCACCGTTCCAAAGGGGTACGCCCGCTGCACTCACGCGGCCCTCGAAAATATTGCGCGGGGGCGGAATGTTGGGATGCGGAATCTGCGTGAGGGTTGCAACCTCCGCCACCGGATCGGCAATGATGTCGGCGATGGGCGCATCGTCATCGGCAAGGCGGTTGACGAAAGAAGTATTGGCGCCATTTTCCAGGAGCCGCCGAACCAGATAGGCCAGCAAGTCCTCATGGCTGCCCACCGGCGCATAGATGCGGCAGGGCAAGTTCATTTTTGCGGGCCCCACCACCTGGTCATATAGCGCCTGCCCCATGCCGTGCAGCCGCTGGAATTCATAGCCCCCCTGCTCCCCCGCCATGATCTTGACCGCCGCAATGGTGTGGGCGTTGTGGGTGGCAAACTGCGGATAAAACAAATTCCGTTTGGCCAGCATGAATTTGGCACAAGCCAGGTAGCTCACATCGGTGGAGACTTTTCGGGTGAACAGCGGATAGGCCTCGAGCCCGGCCTCCTGGGCCCGCTTGATTTCCGTGTCCCAATAGGCCCCCTTCACCAGGCGCACCGGCAGAATGCGCTGCGTGGTTTCGGCAAGGCCGGCCAGCCATTCCAGCACCGGTTTCGCCCGCTTGCCATAGGCCTGCACCGCAAGGCCAAGGCCGTTCCAGCCCTTCAGGCCTGGTTCCGCCGCCAGGCTTTCAAACAGCTCCAGCGACAGATCGAGCCGGTTCACTTCCTCCGCGTCGACGGTAAAGCCCACGTTCAGCGACTTGGCCAGCGCCGCAAGTTCGATGACCTGCGGCAGAAGCTCGCTAAGCACCCGCGCCCGTTGCTTGTCCTCGTACCGCGGATGCAGCGCCGAGAGCTTCACCGAGATCGACGGCCGCGAAAAAACGTCCGTGCCCGTGGCTTTGACGCCAAGTTTTTTCAGCGCCGATCTATAGGAGGCGAAATATTTCTTCGCATCTTCCGCCGTGAATGCCGCCTCGCCGAGCATGTCATAGGAGAAGCGATAGCCTTCCGCTTCCAACGGCCTGGCAATGCCCAACGCCTCCTCGATGGTGCGGCCCAGCACGAATTGCTTACCCATGATCCGCATGGCCTGTTTCATGGCGCTGCGGATGACCGGCTCGCCCGAGCGGGTGATCAGGCGCTTGAGATAACCCGCCGTGTCAAACTTGGTGCCCTTGCCAAGCTCGACGATCCGGCCCGTGAGCATCAGGCCCCAGGCCGAGGCATTCACGAACAGCGATTCCGACTGGCCGAGATGGCCTTCCCAATCCTTGCCGCCGATCTTGTCGGCGATCAGCTTGTCGGCGGTCTCGGCATCGGGAATGCGGAGCAGCGCTTCCGCCATGCACATCAGCACCACGCCTTCTTCCGAAGAAAGCGAATATTCCTGCATGAAAGCGTCAATGCCGCCCTGGGCCTGGCGGTTGGCCCGCACCGCCGCCACCAGGAGCTTGGCGAGATCGGCCACCCGCCTCTTGTCGTCGGGGCTGAGCTGCGCCTCTGCCGCCAGTTCCTTTACCAGCAAAGTTTCATCGGCAAAGAGGCGGGCGGAAATGGCGGCACGGCTTGATGGGGCGGTCATGGAGATCTCCGGAATGGCGGGACAATGCCACAGTCCCAAACATTTTTCTCGCCATTAACGGCAAAATATGTGGATATAAAGCTCTTCGTTTGTGCGCCAGGTGCTGCCGATTCCCCAAGCCAAGGTTAGAAGACCGTGAAGCCAAAAGTCGTCCGTACCATTGAAGGGCTGCGCCGCGAAACGGCCAAGTGGCGCAATGACGACCTGACCTTCGCCGTTGTCCCCACCATGGGGGCCCTCCACGAAGGCCATCTCGCCCTGGTGGCCGAAGGCCTGAAACAAGCCGACAAGGTGCTGGTGACGATTTTTGTGAATGCCAGGCAATTCGGCGCGAATGAGGATTTGAGCCGCTACCCCCGTGACGAGGCGGGCGACGTGGCCAAGCTGGCAGACGCCGGAGCCCATCTGATTTTCGCCCCGCCGCCGGAGGAAGTCTATCGTGCGGATTTCGCCACGACTGTGGCCCTTAAAGGCCCGGCCAAGGCCAATCTTGAGGACAAGTTCCGCCCCCACTTTTTTGACGGCGTGGCCACCATCGTGGCCAAGCTCTTCATCCAGAGCGGAGCTGACTTCGCCATGTTCGGCCAGAAGGATTACCAGCAGCTGCTGGTGGTGACCCAGATGGCGCGTGATCTCGACATGCCCATCAAGGTCATTGGCGTGCCGACCCGGCGCGCCCCGGATGGCCTGGCTTTATCCTCGCGCAACCAGTATCTCACCAAAACCGAGCGGGGTCAGGCCACCGCCATCCACAAATCCTTGACCCAGGCCGCCGAGAAAATCCGCAATGGCACCGACCCGCAAAAAGCCATGCGCGCCGCCTCGCGCTCGCTCACCACGCTCGGCTTCAAGGTCGATTACGTCACCGCACGCAACGCCGAAACCCTCGCCGTGGCCCAATCGCACAGCGAAGAACCCTTGCGCCTCCTCGCCGCCGCCTGGCTCGGCAAGACCCGGCTGATTGACAACATTGATGTGTGATTTTCCACTTTTCAATGAGCTCCACCCAATTCGTCATTCACCCGTCATTTCGTCATTCCGGCGCACGCCGGAAACTTTCCAACGTCCATGGGATTCGGCTTCCGCCGGCAGCGATTCACATTTCAATGAACGTTCGGCACAGCTCACTGCAATTTGTCATCGCCGGATTCATTCCGGCGACCCATCTATCCCGCATGCTCCCTCTTGAACCATGGGTCCCCGCAACAAGTGCGGGGATGACAGTGGGAATAGTGTTTCACTTATCAATGAGCGCCGGGCATAGCTTCGCCGGGGGTGAAAACGGTTATGCCGTTTCCGGGAGCAGAGAAGCGAAGGGTTGCGTGGACGCAAACTCTCGCAGAAATGCCGGTCGTGTAGTCCGGCTGTGACGCGAAATCCGCGCCCACGCTTTTGCGGCGGTTTTTGCCTCGGGGAAGATCTTGCAGAGCCCTAGATCGCACGGTGTCTGAGGTTTTCCGCTAGGGTTGTTTAGCCATTTAAGACGCATTGGGTCGTAATGCCCAAGGGCCCTCCCTCCGGCTCCCGGGTGCCTGATGAACGTTTCACCAGACCCGCAGGCGCCACATCCACCCCATCTATGATCACCGTCGCGACCGAGACCCCTTCCGGGATGGACAGGAACATAAATGGCATAATAGGAATATAGTGTCAAGGGATTTATTCATATTTTTACCTGGCCCCTCACAGCAGGCCCAGCGCCGACAATTCCCGCCGCATGGATTCATCCATCTCGCTGGCAGTAGCACCTTTTTTCAGGTCGGCCGGTGCATCTTCGGCGCTGAGGTAGCGCCAGCCCTGGAAGGCCCGGCGCGGCGTGGGCCAGACCGGAACGATCCTGGCCTTGAAATCAATGCGGCAGCGCGAAATGCCGTCCTTGCCCTTGACCGGGACAAGGCCGGCGATGGGCTGGCGGCAGAGGATCATGCCGCGGATCACCCAGTAGAGTGAACCGCCATTCAATATCTCCCCGCCGCGCTTGGGAAACATCCGCGTTGTGTGATCCAGGGTGTCCAGGCCCTTCCGCGCGTCCCTCAGCCATTGCCTGAGCTCGGACACTTCCGAAACACCCACACACAATTTGATGAGATGCAGCGCCATAAGACGGAAGATACCTCTGGACTAGGGACGAAACACCTATGCTAACATGGGCGCGAGGAAAACCTCAAAGCCATTGTTTTCCGAGCATGAGGATTGCACAAGCCATGACCACAGTCGCAAAAGTTATTGAACTCACATCATCGTCCCCCAAGAGCATTGAAGATGCAATTGAAACCGGGATCAAGCGCGCTGACAGCACCCTGGATCAGATTGAGGGCGCCTGGGTGCAGGACATCAAATGCGTCGTCAAAAACGGCAAGGTCAGCGAATGGCGGGTCAACATGAAGGTGACCTTCCTGCTGAAATGAACGGCCCAATCACGCCAACGTGACGGCATGAACGGGCTCGTGATTGGCAGTTGATAGCGGGGGTCGCCATCCATGTCAGATGATGGCCGTCGATGAAAACCTCACGCTCGCCCGACTCACGGAGTTTCTGGCCGGGGATTACCCAAGGCTCAGGCTCTACATGGGCGAGACTGGGTTTAATACCGTTGCTCGCCACTGCCTTGCCGCAACCGACACGCCAAAGCTCCGGCTGCTTTCGCGCCACCTTCCCGATTTCCTCGATCTGGCCAAACCCTTTTCCCGAAGTCCGGAACTTTCCGATCTGGCCCGGCTGGAAAGAGCCTTTCATGCCGCCCTGACTGCCCCGGAATCCAGCATCGCTTCGCAAGCAGTTCATCCCTCGGTGCAAAGACTGCAACTGCGCACCAATGCCGCCAGCATCTGGGCCGCCTTGACCGCCGGCGAATTGCCCCCTCCTCCGCAACGGCTGGATGCGCCGCAGGAGCTGCTGGTCTGGCGTCAGGGTACTGCAGCACGCTTCCGGATGCTGGGAGGCGAAGAGGCGGCAGCGCTGGATGCGGCGGCGCGCGGTGAAACAATTGATCAGTCGGCGGAAAGTTTCCTGCGCGGCTGGCGCGACGCCGAGATCTTTTCAGCCGTTACGAGCTGATCTTGCTCACGTAGCAGGAAATGCCGCTGGACTTGAGCTTCGTGCAGCTTTTCTTCGCCGCAATCTGATCCTCAAATCCGCCCAGTCGCACCCGGTAGACAATGCCCTTGGTGCCGAGATCGGCCTTCACCACAATGGGCTTCGAGCCCGCCAGCGCCCGGTGCTTGGCCTTCATTTTTTTCCAGGTTGACCAGGCGCCATCCTCGCTGGTGGCCGACGCCACCTGCACGCTCCAGCCCGCCATGGCGGGCGGCGCGGCGGATTCCGCCTCGGCACCTTCGTCAGCGGCGGGCTCGGCAATCTCGGCGATTGTCGCTTCGGCCGCTTCGGGGGCGGCCGCAGCAGCTTCCTCATCGTCCTCAACCACTTCCACCGCAACGATTTTTTCTTCTTCGGCCGGCACACGGTCGACAATTTTCTTGGACACCGGCTCAGTCACGCTGACCGCCGAGGTCATGATGGGATCGCTTTCGCCCTCATTCAGCAGCGCGGCGCTGGGCTCAACCGCCTTGGGCAGATTGGGCTTGCGCAGCGTGAGCTGGCCGCCGCCGACATTGGCCACGACCGATGGCTTGGGCATGACGCTGCCTTGCAGCGTGGCGAGCCGCTCGACCGCCTGCTTGAAATTGGGATTGGCCGCAACGGCCCGCTCCAGTGATTTCCGCGCCTCATTGGGGCGCTTCAGGCTCTCATAGGTGAGCGCTTCCGCATAATGGACCTGGGCCGCATTGGGATGATGATAGCGCGTGGCCTTCTCATAATCCGACAGGGCAAAAAGGAACTGCCCGCTTTCGCGCAGCGCATTGCCGCGGCCGTAATAGGCATGGGCAAAGGTGGGATCGAGGAACAGCGCGCTGGTGTAATCTTCCACCGCCGCCGACAGGTTCGGCAGTTTCTGCTGGCTCAGGCCCCGGTTATAAAGGGCGGTGGCGCGCATTTCGGCGCTCATCGCGTCAAGCTGGAGCGCTGCCGTATAATCATCGATGGCTTCCTGGTGCTCGGCAAGCTGCTGATAGGCCAGGCCGCGGTTGAGCAAGGCATTCGCCAGCACTTCCGTGGGCAAATCCCGGGATTCAATCGCCTGCGAATAGGCGCTTATCGCTGTTTTCTGGTCCCCCGCCGCCAGCGCCTCATAGGCCTGTTCAGCGATGATTTCATTGGGTTTTTCGGATGTGGCGAATGCCGGACCGGATGCAGCCACACATGCAGCGAGAAACGCGGAACTAACAGACGCAAGGATTACACGACGGACACTCATCCCGTCAGTAATAGGCTGTTAGGGTTAAAACTCCGTTGCCGGAGTGAAATGTGCCCCCGCCCGCCCCGCGAAGGGAGCTAGGGGCACCCTGCCCAAGGTGCCGCCTGCCTTCGAACGAAAACGGCTTTGGCTTGCAATCGAATTCTTCACCCCGACACGTTCTTTGGACGCCAGGCGCATGAGACGCGTTTGCCGGCGCTTGAAAGGTAAGATTGCGAAGTCTTGATCCCGCCCCCGAAACGGGCCGAACAGTTTGTTCTCCAGCTTTCCGCCCCGGTCGCCTGTTGGATGACCCGTTTGGTGCTCAGATGATTCAAGTTCACAAGCTTTTGCGCCGGCGCACAATTCTCAACCAAAGGATCACATTTGGACTGGCCCTTCTGGACGGTGTTCGCAGGCTTTGCGGCCTTTTTCTTCCTTATGAGCGGGGCTGGCTGCTCCTCGGCGGGGGCCGTCACGTTTTTTGCCGCAATCTGCTGTTCAGGCGCAGCGGCATTTTTCTTTTTCTTCTTTTTGTTCTCCACCGGCGCTGCCTGTTTCCCGGCAGGAACCTCCGCCTTCTTTTCTACAACTTGCGGCTCGGGTGCGGCGGCAGCTTCCTTTTTCTTCTGCGCGACCGCAGCCGTCGGCTGCTCGCCAGGCACCTCAGCAATTTTCTCTCCATCCTGCGGCTCAGGTGCGGCGGCGGCTTGCTGTTTCTTGCTCTCGACAGGGGGCGTCGGTGCCGGAACTTTCTCAGCTGTTGCCGCCTCGGCGGGTTTGGGCGTTTCAGGCGCCTTGACAACCCGGGTTGGATCTTCGCGGTAGAATGGCATTTCAACCCGGCTATTCACCCCGCCATCGTCGCCAATTTGATTGGCCCGAAGGGTATGCGCGCCGACGGTGATCGAGGAGAGGTCGGCAAAGCTCCAGTTTCCCTTGTCATCGATAAAGGCCAGGCCAAGGGCATTGTTGTCGACATAAAGCTGCACTTTGCTGCCCGCCGGACCACGGCCGCCAAACACAATGTTTCCCGTTTGATCGTAATCAACCGTATCAAGGTTCAAGGTTTTTGCGGGCGGGAGGGCGGGCTTTGACGCCGGTGGATTCTCCGTGACCTTGGCGGGGTCGTCGGCCTTCATTTCCGCCGCACGAGGGGTGTCGACCGCCCCTGTGTGCTCACTGGCCGCCGCCTCGACGGTCTTTTCTACGTTCGGTTGCTCAGTCGAAGCGGTAGATTTCGGCGCGAGATTGGCACCGGTTGCGTCCTTTTTCGGCTCTGTCACAGGTTGGTCAGTGGTCGCGGCGGCCGTGGCGGGAAGGCTCATCCTCGTCCGGAATGTCTTTCGCCACGCGCGCCCCTACAATCTCTTCAACCGTCTTGATCTTTGTTGGCTTGGCGTTCGGCTCTTCCTTCACCTCGGGGTTGAAGATCGCCACGGAATTGCTGTCGACTTTGAAGGCAAGGTCCGGGCTGTCGACCGCCTTTTCTTCGAGCACCACGACTTTCTTCTTGGTTTTCTTCTCGATGTCGTCAACTTTGATGACATTGTTCAAAACGATTTTGTCCAGGATGCGCACGGTCCGGGTCACGCCGCGCTGGACCACCCGGCGCACCAGGTCGCGGTCACGGTACACCTGGCCGGACAAGTCAGCCGAGAGGAAGGCAGAAACCGGCGCGGCCTGCCAGTAAATATCGGGAATAAAACCAAAAGACACGACAACATTTGCACCGTCATAGCCTTCATAGTGATGCGGCGGCAGGGGCGCCCAGGCAATGTCGTCGCCCTCGTAGCTCCAGGCCACCCATGCCGGGGCCCAGCGGCGCCCAGGCACCCAATACCAGCCTATGTCGCTGGCATGGCCCCATCGCCCATAGTGGTAAGTAGCCCAGCCAAATCTTTCATCCGATAACCAGATCCAGCCATGGGCGCGCGTGTAGGCCCAATGGCCCGCCGTGTAAGGCCGCCAGTCCTCGCCTACATCTTTCGGAAGCCAGACGTAGCGGTCATGGTACGAAACCCAGTTTCCATAGGGAGCAAGGTCCTCATAAAAATCGATGGTGGCTGAACTGCGGCTTGCAGCCTGGGCTTCTGTTGCCAGGGGAAAAATTGCGGGCGCAACCGCGGCGACCGCAAGCAACAAGCCGCTGGCTGCAGCGGTGCTCAAAAACAACGAGCGCAAACCTGCGATAGACAAAGCCGGCCGCTGATAGCGGCTTTGAAGAAAATCCATCCCACACTCCTTAAGCTGACTAACTGCCGCATCCCCGTTCGATCAGATTTTGCAACATTTTCAGACAGTTGCGTTCAATCGAGCGAATTTCCGAATCGCGCATGGCAGTGTGGCCTTTGTGTGGCAAACATGGTTAATCGCCGGAAACAGCTAGCGGGCCCTCAAGAAGGCACTCCAGAGCAATCACCCCTCGCGGAGGGCGTGGGCGAACTGGTCGGTGAGGGGTTTCAGGAAATAGGTCATCGGCGTCTGCGCTTCTGTCTGGATAAAGGCTTCGGCCGGCATGCCGGGCTTCAGCTTGTTCGAGCCGAGCTTGGCGAGTTCCTCGGCCGAAATCATCAGGCGCACCGAGTAGAAAGCCGGCGAGCTCGCGTCGCTCCGGCTCGTATCGGCGGAAATCTGTGTCACCTTCGCCGCAATCTCCGGCGTCAGCCTCGAATTAAACGCGGGGAAACGGATATGGGCAATCTGGCCCGGCTGCACCTTGTCAATATCCTGCGGCATGACCTGCGCCTGCAGGATAAGCTCATCGGCTTCCGGGACGATAAGCATGAGGGGCTCGCCCGGCCCGATCACGCCGCCGATGGTGTGAACCGCAAGCTGGTAGACATCGCCGGTGATCGGCGCCTTGATCACCATGCGTTCAAGGCGCGACGCCACCGCGAACTTGCGTTCCTTCAGCTCGGCCGCCTTGCCTTCGATTTCGCGCAGGTCGGTCAGCGTTTGCGACAGGTCCTCTTCGTCGATCTGCAGGATTTGCAGCTTCACTTCGGCAATGCGCGCCTCCGCCGAAGCCTTGCTGGCCACCAGCTCGCCCCGTTCGCCCTCCAGCCGCGCCGTTTCACGGTCCATCGCCATGACGCGGCTCACGGGCACCAGTCCCTTGCTCTGCAGGTCTTTCAAATCGGTGAGTTCGGCGGTGATCAAGGTCAACTGCTTTTCCTTGGAAGTTTTTTGCGAGTCCAGGCCGCCGATTTGCTCCGTCAACTGACCAATCTGCTGGCTGAGCTGCTCTTTCTTGCCCACGATGGCCTGCAGGCGCGCATTGAACAGCTTGGTCTGCCCCGCCATGATGGCGGCAACGCCCGGTTCGCCCGCGCGCCCCAGAACCTCCGGCGGAAAAATGATCGCCGTAGCCCGGTCGCGCTGGGCCTCGAGGCGGGCCCGCTTGGCAAGGGCCTCGTCGAGAAGGCCGTCAATGATGGCAAGCTCGGATTTGGTTTCCGAGTTGTCGAGGATCACCAGCGGCTGGCCGATCTCTACCCGGTCGCCGTCCTTGACCCTGATATCGCCGACGATGCCGCCTTCCTTGTGCTGGACCTTCTTCGAATAGGATTCAACCATGATGGTGGCGGGGGCGATGACCGCGCCATTGAGCTGCGTGAAGTTCGCCCAGCCTCCCACGACCCCGGCCATGAGCAGGACGGAAAGAAAACCGGCAACCTGGAAACGGCGCAACGAGGAATTTGTGTTGATGGTTTGCATCGCCTAGTTCACCTGTGTGAGGGTTGGTTTGGCGGCTGGCGGCGCTGCCCTGACGTCCCCCACCGCGGGCCGGTTCAGCACTTTTTTCAGGATCTCGTCACGCGGCCCCAGCGCCACGGTCCGGCCTTCGCTCAGAACCAGGATTTGCTGGATGGAGGCGAGAGCGCTGGGGCGGTGGGCGATCACCACCACCGAGGCGCCGCGCTCCATGGAGACGCGGATGGCCCGGTCAAGGGCGGCCTCGCCCTCCGCATCAAGGTTGGAATTGGGCTCATCCAGGACAAACAGCACCGGATCGCCAAAAAGGCAGCGCGCCAGGGCCACCCGTTGCCGCTGCCCCGCCGAAAGCCTGGCGCCATTTTCGCCCAGTGCCGTGTCATAACCCATGGGCAGTCGCATGATGAGGTCGTGGACATTGGCAAGCTGTGCCGCCTGCACGATCTTCGCCGGATCCGCATTCACATCAAAGCGCGCGATGTTTTGCGCCGCCGTGCCGTCGAACAATTGAATGTCCTGGGGCAGATAGCCGATGAGCTTGCCAGCTTCGTCGATATCGCGCTGGTCATGGGTGGCGCCATCGAGGCGCACCGTGCCGCGGGTAATCGGCATGACGCCCACCAGGGCCCGCGCCAGGGTGGATTTGCCGGCCCCGGTTGGCCCGATCACCCCGATGCCCTTGCCCGGCTCAACCGCAAAGGTGATGCCGTGCAGCACCGGCTTTTCCGTGCCGGGCATTTGCACGATAAGATTTTCAACCTCCAGCCTGCCCGTAGGGGCGGGAAGTTTCATGCGGTTGGCAACCGCCGGCACTGACGCCAGGATACTTCCCAGCCGTTCGATCGCCTTGCGGAAACCGAGAAACTGCTGCCAGCTTGCCACCGCCTGTTCGACCGGCGCCAAGGCCCGGCCCATGATGATCGACGCGGCAATCATGGCGCCCGCTGAAATCTCGTGCTGCAGCGCCAGAAAGGCGCCGAGTGCCAGAATGCCCGACTGCACCATGAGGCGCAGAACCCGCGAAGCGGCGCTAAGGCTGCCGCCCACGTCGTTGGCCACGGTCTGGTGGTCCAGCGCCAGCTGCTGCATGTCGGACCATTTTTTGCGGATGGCGCCGCGCATGCCGAGCGAATGCAGCGCTTCCGAATTGCGCCGGCTTTCATCGGTCATGATCGATGACTTGACGATGGCCGAATTGGCTTCCGCCAGGGGCCCGCGCGTTGCCTTTTCCGACCAGACAGCCAGAATGAAAATGACGATGGCCGCGATGACCGCGGCAACCCCCAGCAGCCAGTGCATGAGGAAGATCACCAGCAGGTAGATGGGCACCCACGGCATGTCGAGAAAGGCAAAAGGCCCCTGCCCCGAAAGGAACTGGCGGATCGTTGCCAGGTCGTTGATCGGCTGGCCGCCAATCCCCTGCGTCCGCCGCAGCGCGTGTTCCGCCATGGAATCAAAAACCCGGTCACGCAGGCGCTCTTCAACCCGCCGGCCGATGCGTACCAGAATGCGGGCCCGCAGATATTCCAGGAATCCGTAATAGGCATAGAGCGCAATGACGATGCCGGTGAGCGCCACCAGCGTCGGCACGCTGCCCGAGGTCAGCACCCGGTCATAGACCTGCAGCATGAAAAGCGGGCCCGTCAGCATGAGAATGTTCACCAGGCAGCTGAACAGCGCCGTGGATGCAAAAGCCGCGCGGCTTGCCAGCAAGACCGCTGCGATCTCACCTCTGCTATGTTTCTGCGCGGGCATAGGAACTCCTTGGCCAACCTTGGAATTGCCGCCTGATTCGTCTTCATCGCTCAAGGTGGGTTGGGACTTAGGTAAACCAACGCCGGAGGCGTATCAACCCTGTTAACAAACCAGGTGAGTTTCGTTACTGGGCCGGGACGCAGGCCGGGTCAAGCGACAGGGCAATCTGGTTATTGGAATTGTAGTGGTTCATCGCGCCGCTGGCGGAATCAACCCCCAGTCCGATCACCCCGCCGAGCAGCACATTTCCCGCAGTCATGCCTTCAATGTTGGAAGATATTACACCACTGCCTTTGTAACAGCCCTTAACGCAGCTGACCGCTATGTCATGTTTGGATTTGGGCAGCTCTACCGTGGTTGGGGCGTTGATTTGGCGCTGGCCAATGCCTTTGGATGAAAGCGTGCAGATGGCACCGGAGTGGCCGGGAGTATCAATCGAAACCTGCTGATCCGTGCCTTTGGTGATTGTCGCACATCCGGCAAGCAGAATTGCCATCGGAAGGACCAGTCGTTTCATTGTATTGCCCCCTCAGGAACTGGCGCACCGCCAGCTCTCTAACCACTACATGGCACGCTTCGCCGATTCGGTTAACGGCCCCAGGGCAGCGGCGGGATGGCGTCCCGCAACGCCTTGTTGGTCTCGGCCATGGCGCCCGGAACCGGCGGCTTCTCAAGCCCCACCACCGGGACAACCTGGCGCAGCATGTCGTGATAGGCCCTCACTCCGCTTTCCAGGTCCGAAAGAATAAGGCCTTTGAAGCCCGAAGACTGCAACGCCTCGAAACTCCAGGCGATCAACTGGGTGTCTTCCATGCCGGTCAGCTTATCGATGCGCTCGGCGAGATAGCGCGAGATTTTCGTCTCGCGGCGGTCATCGGCAAGCGCATAATAGGCAAAGCGCTGGATGGTCCTGTCGACGCCTACCGGAAATTCCTGATAGAATCCCACCATGTCGGGATAGAGCATCAGCACCATGTTGGGAAACATCCCGTAATAATACCAGGCCTTCTGGCTGGCGTCCGGCAGATGCGCCATGATGGGCAGAATTTTCTTGTAGTTCCGCACGCTCCAGTAGCGGTCGCGGCTTTCGTTGAATACGCCAGTCGAGCGGGTGATGCCAAAGCCCACGTTCTCATCGATGTAGCCGTTGCCATAGAGATCCTGCAGCGCCGGATGGGCCACCGGCACGTGGTAACCCTCATTGTCCACATCGCGCACCGATTTCCAGTTCACCGGCATTTTCTGCGCCGTCATCTTGCCGTAAGGCTTGGTCTCCGCCAATCGGTAGCGGCCGATGACGTTCTCATGCGGCGCCATCATGTGCGCCACCGGCGGCTGGTCGCCGCGCACAAAGCGCACAAATACAAAGCCGTGCCAGATTTCAAAATCAACCGGCGGCAGGCCATGCGCGACGGGATCAAGCTTGGGCAGCGACTTGGCCTGGGGCACCGCCCGCAGGGTTCCGTCCAGATTGTAGGACCAGCCATGGAAAGGGCAGACGATGGCCGACTTGCAGGTGCCGCGCTCGGCGGCCACCACGCGGCTGCCGCGATGCCGGCAGACATTGTGGAAGGCCCGCACCTGATTGTCCTTGCCGCGCACGATGAGGGCCCGCTCACCGACGAGATCGAAACTGTAATAGTCGCCGATATCGGGCACATCACTTACATGGCAGGCAATCTGCCAGCTTTTGCGGAACAACTCGTCCTTCTCGATCTCGAGGAATTCCGGATTGGTATAGGCCCAGTTTGGCAAGCCGCCCCGTTTGTCGTCGTCAAGTTTCACCCGGACGTTTGCTGCCATGTCCATGTTCAATCTCATTGATATTGAATGAATATTCAATATAACCCAACTATCCGAATTTGCCAAGTGCGAGTCCCAGGCTTATGTTTAAGCTTGTAATTTCAAAGGCTTGGATAGGCTTCGCACCCAGGCTTCGACTTCTATATATCTATGACCTCGGAGAACGACACAAATGCCCACCGAAGCCTTTTCCTTTGCCGACGACGGCGATGTTCCCAACCATCCGCACTGGCCGATGATTGTCTATGCCCAGGCCATTTCGCCGGAGACCCTCCAAAAGTCCGAATATGCTTTCGATGAGCTCTTCGAGCGCAACGGCTGGCCCGCGGCCTGGCGCAACGGCATTTATCCCTTCACCCACTACCACTCGAAAACCCATGAGGTCCTTGGCATCGCCCGGGGCGAGGCCACCGTGCAGTTCGGCGGCAAGGCCGGCAAGATACTCACCGCCCGCGCCGGTGATGCGCTGCTCCTGCCGGCGGGCACCGGCCACAAGCGCCTCTCGTCGAGTTCCGATCTCCTCGTCATCGGCGCCTATCCGCCCGGTTCGCAATACGATCTCTTGCGCTCGGGCGAGTCCGGCAAGGCGGCCATCCGGGCCCGTATCGCCAAGGTCGCAAAGCCCAACACTGATCCGGTTTCCGGCGCCGTTGGCGCGATGATCAAGCTGTGGACCTAAAATCAGGTTGACGGAACCAGCCGCTCCCCGCAACTATGAACGGCGAGGGGAAAAACCGGAATGGCGAGCGCGCGCGGCTTGATTGCCGTCGACAAAAAAGGCGGCAATGTGCTGTTCCTGAACCCAGTCACCTTTAAAACCGAAGCCGTTCTCGATGGCTTTGAAAAGACCGTCCACGAGCTGTTGGTGGTGCCGGAGACCAGCCGGGCCTATGTTCCGATTTACGGAGACGGCATTCATGGTCGAAATCCCCACCCGCATCACTTGCTTTGCGTGTTCGATCTCGACAAGCGCGCCCTGCTTACCACCATCGACCTGCGGCCCTGCATCGCACCCCACACCCTCAGGCTTGGTCCTGATGGGCTAATCTACATGACCTGCGAAAACAGCTCTAAAATCGCGGTGATTGACCGCCAGACCAACAAAGTGGTCGAGGCGATCGACGCGGGCTCCACCAACTGTCATCGCCTGATCATCGCGCCGGACGGACAGCGCCTCTATACCGAGAACGAGGAAGACGCCACGATTTCGGTGATCGACCTCCCGAAACGAAAATTGCTTGGCCAGATCAAGACGCCCCATGCGCTCGCGGGCATAGCGATTTCGGCAGATGGCCGCATCATCGTCGCTGTTGACGACAGCGAGCCGCTGCTGTTCCTGATCGACACGCAAGGCGAGCGTGTCCGCGCCGAAGTGCGCCTCAAGGACGTGCCCAAGGCAGCGCAGATCGCCCGCTATTCGCCGGACTGGAGCCTGCTTGCCATTACCAGCCTCAGCAGCAACACAGTGAGCTTGATCGATCCGTCGTTTCGAGAGCAGACCGCCATAGCGGTCGGCAGCCAGCCCATGGACATGGCTTTTCACGGCGCCGAATTGTTCGTTGCCTGCCAGGGCGATGGCTCGGTCCATGTGATCGATATCCCGACCCGGCGGCACAAGCACAGTTTTGCCGCCGGCATAGGCTGTGAGTCTCTCGGGTTCTTCTAGTTGGATCAGCCAGCGCAGAATCAGGTTGACGGAGCCGGGCCGGGACTGGCACAACAATAGGGCTCGGTGCTCAGAAACCATACGGTGAAGAGCCTAACAGGGAACACGGTGCGGACGACCCAAATGGGGCCAAAACCGTGACTGCCCCCGCAACTGTAAGCGGCGAGGTTTTGTGCGAAACATGCCACTGGGAAACCGGGAAGGCCCGCATGAGACCAGCGACCCGCGAAGTCAGGAGACCTGCCGCGCGAAGAACCGGGGCGAAAGCCCCAAATGAAATCGGTCGCACGGAGGGTGTCCATGGCCATTGTAAAATCATCTACCCAATCTCTCAGCGTTTCGCAGCGCGTGACGGCAGGCGCGGTTTGCCTGTTTGTCGGCGCTTCACTCGTGTTCCTCGTTGGCATGTCGCACATCAGCGCGGCCCATAACGCGGCCCACGACACGCGCCACTCCATCGGTTTTCCCTGCCACTAAAATTCAGGGATCAAAATCATGATTGGAAGACTCGTGCTCGCGGCACTTATCGCGGGAATGGCGGCTGGCTTTATCTATAGCGGTGTTCAGCAAGTGTTGACCACCCCCTTGATACTCGCCGCGGAAGTTTACGAAACGGCTCCTGCCCATGACCATGCGGCGGCAGCGACCGATCCGGCAGCGCCGGCCGAAGCGGCGGTAACGCCGGCTCCTGAACACCAAGAGGAAGAATGGGCCCCTGCCGATGGCTGGCCGCGCACCCTTTCAACCACCCTCGCATCGGTAATCACCGGCGCGGGCTTTGCCCTTCTGCTGGCCGGCATTTCGTTGCTCACCGGCGTTCCGATCACGCCGCAGAACGGCTTGATCTGGGGCATCTGCGGCTTTCTCGCGGCGACGGTGGCGCCCGGCGCCGGGCTTTCACCTGAACTGCCGGGAATGCCGGCGGGCGATCTGGTATTGCGCCAGGTTTGGTGGGTGGCCACCATCATTGCGTCCGCGATCGGCATTTTCCTGATCGCCACCAAGCGCGAACTCATATGGCTCGCAGCCGCAGTGGTACTCATTGCCCTGCCCCACATCATTGGCGCGCCTCAGCCGCTCACCCATGAAACGGCGGTGCCCGCCGGCCTTGCCGCAAGCTTTGCCGCCAACACCATTGCCGCCTCGGCCGTGCTGTGGAGCCTGATCGGGCTGTTCCTCGGCCTTGCCTTGCAGAAATTCGGCCGGGATGCGTACGCGACATGATCCCCGGAAAAATTCCCACGACCATCATTACCGGCTTTCTCGGAGCCGGTAAGACCACCCTCATCCGCCATCTGCTGGAAAATGCCAATGGCCGCAGAATCGCCCTCATCGTCAACGAGTTTGGTGATGTGGGTGTGGACGGCGAAGTGTTGAAAGGCTGCGGCGATGCTCTGTGCAAGGAAGAAGATGTCATCGAACTCGCCAACGGCTGCATCTGCTGCACCGTGGCCGATGACTTCGTGCCGACCATGAAAAAGCTTCTGGACCGCGCAACGCCGATTGATCACATCGTGATCGAAACCTCAGGCCTTGCCCTGCCCCAGCCGCTTATCCGCGCCTTCAACTGGCCGGAGATTTCGGCCCGCGTCACCGTTGATGGCGTGGTGACCGTGGTAGATGCCAAGGCGCTCGCCGAAGGCCGCTATGCCGACGACGAGGCCACCATTCAGGCCATGCGCCAGGCCGACCCAAAGCTGGAGCATGAAAATCCGATCGAGGAGCTGTTCGAGGATCAGTTGAACTGCGCCGACATGGTGATCCTCAACAAGACCGATCTGCTCGACGACGAGGAAACCCTCGATGTCACCGCCGACATCGAAGGGCAAATCCGCAAAGGCACCCGCATCCTGCTGAGCGAGCATGGCAAGCTCGACATCAAGGCCCTGCTGGGCCTTGGCTCCGCCGTCGAGGGCGACATCGGCAACCGGCTGTCGCATCACGAGATGGAGGGCGAGGAGCAGCACGACCATGATGACTTTATCAGTTTCACCGTCGCCCTTCCCGATGTGAAGGACCGCGGCGCGCTGCAAAAGCGCATCGCCGCGGTGATCGCCGACAGCACCATTTTGCGATTGAAGGGTTTTGCCAATGTTGTAGGGTCGTCCTCACGGTTGCTGATTCAGGCCGTAGGACCCCGCATGAACAGTTATTTTGACAGGCCCTGGAAAAGTGGTGAAGACCGCGCCACCAGACTTGTGGTGATCGGCGTAAAAGGCATGGACCGGCAGGCAATCACTGCGGCCCTCCAGGGCTGATGCACCTCCTCGCCACGGCAAGTGGCGTGATCGACGGGGCGGCAGAAGCGGTCGACTTGAAGCAGTCACCCGCCGATATCGTTGTGCTGAGCGCCGCTGACAGCGAGATTGCCGCGCTGGCCCGGGCCTATGACACCGGAAAATTCCCCACCCTGCGCCTCGCCAACTTTCTCCACCTCCAGCATAATCTTTCCGTCGATCTTTATCTCGAAAAAACCCTGAGCCTGGCCCGGCTGATCGTGCTGCGCCTGCTCGGCGGCGCCAGCTACTGGCCCTATGGCCTGGCGCAGATCGAGGCGCTGGCCAAGGACAACGACATCAAGCTCGTCGTCCTGCCCGGCGATTCCCAGTCCGATCCCGATCTCACCTCGCGTTCCAACCTGGCGCTGCAGGATTGCGAGCGGCTGCGCCAGTACCTGGTCGCCGGCGGCCAGTTCAACGCCGCGAAATTCCTGGGCTATTGTCGGCACCTGCTGGAAGACACCGAACTCCCCGCCCCGGCCGAAGCACCGCCGGCCGATGGCATTTATCGCAGCACCACCGGCAGGCAGATGACCGGCCTGATCTTCTACCGCTCGGTGCTTGACGGCGCCCAGACAGCCCCCATCGACGCCCTGATCGATGCGCTCGCAAAACGTGGGCTTGGCTGCGTGGGCATTTTTGTGACCAGCCTGAAGGACAAGGCCAGCACCGATTTCATCCATAAATCCCTCGCCGAGCATTCACCGAGTTTGATTCTGAATGCAACGTCATTCGCGGCCTCGTCAGGCGGCAGCGGCGATCCTCTCGCGCAATATGATTGCCCGGTGCTGCAGGTTGTCCTCGGCACGGTTTCGGAGGAAAGCTGGCGCGCCAGCACGCAAGGGCTGGGGGCGCGCGACCTCGCCATGAATGTGGTGCTGCCCGAACTCGATGGCCGCATCCAGTCCCGCGCCATTTCCTTCAAGAGCGACAGCTTTTACCACGAAGCCACGCAAAGCCACGTCGTGACCTACAAGCCCGTGGCCGACCGGGTGGAGTTTGTGGCGGACCTCGCGGCGAACTGGATTGCGCTGCGCCACCGGGAATCGATCAACCGCAAGGTGGCGGTGATCCTCGCCAATTACCCCAACCGCGATGGCCGCATCGCCAACGGCGTGGGCTATGACACTCCCGCCAGCACCATCGCCATGCTGAAGGCCATGCAGGACGCAGGCTATGACGTGGGCGAGATTCCAGCGACTGGCAATGAACTCATCCATCTTCTTGCTTTCATGCGTTCTCCGCAGTCGCCTCCTGATGCGCCCCACGATGTGAAGTTGAGTTTGGCGGAATACCAGAAATATTTCGTCGAACTGCCCTATTCCGTCCGTGAACAGATCACCTCGCGCTGGGACATTCCGGAAACCGACCCCTCCTTCCGCAACGGCTCGTTTCATCTTGCGGTCTTGATCACCGGCAACGTGGCCATCGGCATCCAGCCGGCCCGCGGCTACAACATCGACCCCAAGGCCACCTACCATGATGCGGCGCTGGTCCCGCCCCACGGCTATCTCGCTTTCTATTTCTGGCTGCGCCACGGCTTCAAGGCCCATGCCCTTATCCATAACGGCAAGCACGGCAATCTCGAATGGCTGCCGGGCAAGGCCAATGGCCTGAGCGCCGAATGCTATCCGGAAATCGCCCACGGTCCCCTGCCGCAGCTCTATCCCTTCATCGTCAATGACCCCGGTGAAGGCACCCAGGCCAAGCGCCGCACCTCGGCTGTGATCATCGATCATCTCACCCCGCCGCTCACCCGGGCCGAGACCTATGGGCCGCTGAAGGATCTGGAGGCGCTGGTCGACGAATACTATCTCGCCTCCGGCCTTGACCGCCGCCGGCTTGCCGCCCTCAAGAAGGACATTCTCGATCTGACCCGCAGCAATAGGCTTGATCTCGATGCGGGTTTTACCGGCGACGATGACAGCGACTTGACCAAGCTCGATGCCTATCTCTGCGATCTCAAGGAAGCGCAGATCCGTGACGGCCTGCATATCCTCGGCACCTCGCCCACCGGCGCACAGGAGGCTGACCTTCTAGTGGCCCTCACCCGGGTGCACCGCGGCCTTGGCGAAGGCGGCGACCAGTCGCTCATCCGGGCCCTGGCCAAGGACTTTGGCTTTGACGGATTTGATCCGCTGGCCTGCGTCATGTCGGACCGCTGGACCGGCGAAAAACCCGTGGCACTCCTCAAGCTGGTGAATTCTCCCTGGCGCACCAACGGCGATACGGTGGAAAGACTGGAGGCCTGCGCCCAGGCCCTGCTCATGCCCGCCAAGCGCAAACCCGGCCCCATCGTCCAGTACAACGAACTCGGCCCAAGCATCCGCCGCGCCGACAAGGCCAATGTAAAAACCGTGATCGAGAAGATTGACACGGTCATTCGCCCGGCGCTTCGCGCCTGCGGCCCAAGCGAAATCGAAGCCCTCCTGGCCGGTCTGGACGGACGCCGCGTGGCCCCCGGGCCCGCCGGCGCGCCGACGCGCGGGCGCCTTGATGTCCTGCCCACCGGCCGCAACTTTTATTCCCTTGATAACCGCACGGTGCCAACTCCTACCGCTTGGACTCTCGGCCAGAAATCCGCCGAGGACATGCTCGTGCGCCACTTCCAGGACTTCGGCCAGTATCCGAAAGCCCTTGGCCTTTCCGCCTGGGGAACCTCCAACATGCGCACCGGCGGCGATGACATCGCCCAGGCCCTGGCGCTCATGGGCGCAAAGCCGGTCTGGGAGCCATCAAGCTGGCGCGTCACCGGCTTCGACATCATCCCGCTGGCCAAGCTTGGCCGCCCCCGCGTGGATGTGACGCTGCGCATCTCCGGTTTCTTCCGTGATGCCTTCCCGGCCCAGATCGAATTGCTGGACAAGGCCATCCGCGCCATCGGCGCCCTTGAGGAAGATGAATTCTATAACCCAATCGCTGCCCGCATGGGGGCGGAGGCCATCGGCCTGCAAAAGTCCGGCATCAGCGAAACCGACGCCAAGCAGATGGCTGGCTACCGCATATTCGGGTCAAAGCCCGGGGCCTATGGCGCGGGCCTCCAGGCCCTCATCGATGAAAAAATCTGGACCGAGCGCGGCGACCTCGCCGCCGCTTATGTCACCTGGGGCGCCTTCGCCTATGGCGCACGCGAAGCCGGGGTGCAGGACGAAACGCAGTTCACCCAGCGCCTCAAGAACATCGAGGCCGTGGTCCACAACCAGGACAACCGCGAACACGATGTGCTGGACAGCGATGACTACTATCAATTCGAAGGCGGCATGTCGGCGGCGGTCGAAGCGGCCTCCGGCATCCAGCCCCGCGTCTATCACAATGACCACTCGCGCCCCGAGCGCCCGGTGATCCG
This sequence comes from uncultured Alphaproteobacteria bacterium, assembly GCA_963773295.1. Taxonomy (GTDB): domain Bacteria; phylum Pseudomonadota; class Alphaproteobacteria; order Rhizobiales; family Aestuariivirgaceae; genus Aestuariivirga. Next base: position 629,694 of record CAVZAJ010000007.1, on the reverse strand, counting down.
CACCCTGGAGGAAGAGGTGGGCCGCGTCATGCGCTCGCGCGTGGTGAATCCCAAATGGATCACCGGGGTGAAGCGCCACGGCTACAAGGGCGCCTTCGAGATTGCCGCCACGGTTGATTACATGTTCGCCTTTGCCGCCACCACCGGCGCGGTCAAGACCCATCATTTCGACCTCGCCTATGATGCTTTCCTGGCCGACGACGACACCCGCGAATTCATCGAAGTCAATAATCCCGCCGCGCTGAAGGAGATTGCTCAGCGCTTTGAAGAGGCAGCCTCGCGCGGCCTTTGGACGCCCCGCCTCAATTCAGCCTATGATCTGCTCAGGGACCTTCAGCAATGACCGACGACATCGACGCCGCCCGCCACCACGACAAGATGGCCAAGAAGAAAGCCGCCCGCGACAAGATCATGGCGGGCAAGACCATTGAGCGCGGCCTGCTCATCGTCCACACCGGCAAGGGCAAGGGCAAATCCACCGCCGCCTTCGGCATGGTGTTCCGCCACATCGGCCACGGGCTTCGGGCCGGCGTCATTCAATTCGTGAAGGGATCCTGGGGAACCGGCGAGCGCACCGTGCTGGAAAAATTCCCCGAGCTTGTGACCATCAAGGCCATGGGCGAAGGCTTCACCTGGGAAACCCAGGACATCAACCGCGACATCGCCCATGCACGCGCCGGCTGGGAAGAAGCCAAGCGCATGATCGCCGACCCCGGCTACAAGATGGTGATGCTCGACGAACTCAACATCGTCCTGCGTTACGACTACCTGCCGCTGGCGGAAGTGCTCGAGGTCCTGAAAAACCGGCCCGCCGACAAGCACATCGTCGTCACCGGGCGGAATGCCAAGGAAGAATTGATCGAGATCGCCGATCTGGTGACCGAGATGGAACTGATCAAGCATCCCTTCCGCTCCGGCGTGAAGGCGCAAGCCGGGATTGAGTTCTAGGCCGCTCCCGATAGCGTCATTCCGGCGAAAGCCGGAAGCTCGTAGCATTAAAACTCCGGCTTTCGCCGGAGTGACGAACGAGGGAAGTTAAGCTCGCGTCACTCCCGACAATGGAACACGCACACCTTTTTTGACCACCTCGGGAGCATAAGCCTTCCGTGCGAAAACCTCGCGCACCATGTCGGCGAAGAATTCCAGCGGCTTGGTTTCGTAATCCGGATCGAAACTGCTCTGGTCCCATTTCTCGCAGAATTCGGCGCAATCATCGAAATAGGGATGGCCCTTGAAGGCATCCCGCTTGTTGGGATTGCCGCCCACATGCCGGGCGTAATAGACCATCTGGAAATCCCCGTGGGTCTGCACCACCCAGGCGCATTGCTCGCGCACGAAGGGCCGCAGGATCGTGGCCGCATATTCATCGTGGTTGTAGGGCGCATAGATATCGCCGATGTCATGCAAGAGGGCGCAGACCACCCAGTCAATATCCGCCCCGCCCTTCCAGGCGCGCGTCGCCGCCTGCAGCGAATGGCCAAGCCGCGTGATCTTGTAGCCGGACATGGATTTGTCGAGGTCCACCATGGCCTTCAGCAAGCGGTCTGCGGTGCCCGCCGCATATTCCAGTTCATGGGTATTGAGGAAGGCATAATCCTCCCGGTCGCCGTCCTTCATCTGGGTGAATTTTACCGTTTCCATTACGGATTCTCCAATGCCTGCCATGCCGTGAGCGCACCATAAGCCGCCGTTTCTATCCTTGTCCAGAATCCAGCTTGCGCCTATGAAAGGGCCATCAGCAGCGTTCCCCTCGAGGGACTGAAAGCTATTCCGGTGCGGCTTACCTCTCAAGGAGCCAAAGCCGGAGCTGCCTTCCGTAGCCTTTACCGGCAACGCTGATTTATGGAAGGCAGGAATGATGTCAAAACTGGGCGTAATGCTGTGCGGCCATGGCAGCCGGGACACCGACGCGGTCGCCGAATTTGCCGTACTCTCCGAACACCTGAAGAAGCGCCTGCCGCAATATCCGGTGGAATACGGCTATCTCGAATTTGCCACCCCCATCATCCGCAATGGCCTTGATGCCCTGAAGGCCAAGGGGGTGGAGCGGGTGCTCGCCGTGCCCGGCATGCTTTTCGCGGCGGGCCACGCCAAGAACGACATTCCCTCGGTGCTCAACACCTATGCCGCCAGCAGCGGCCTGAAAATCGACTACGGCAAGGAACTGGGCATCGACCCCAAGATGATTCGCGCCGCCGGCGACCGCATTCAGGAGGCCCTTGATGCCAACCCGGCGAAGGTGCCGCTGCATGAAACCCTGCTCGTGGTCGTGGGCCGCGGCGCCTCCGATCCCGATGCCAATTCCAACGTCTCGAAAGTCACCCGCATCCTCTGGGAGGGCTTCGGCTTCGGCTGGGCCGAAACCGCTTACTCCGGCGTCACCTTCCCGCTGGTGGACCCTGGGCTGGAACACGCCGCGCGCCTGGGTTACAAGCGCATCATCGTCTTCCCCTATTTCCTCTTCACCGGAATTCTCGTGCAGCGCATTTATGACGCCACCGACGATGTGGCCAAGCGCCATCCCGGCATCGAATTCATCAAGGCCCCCTATCTCAATGACCATCCCGCCGTGATCGACACCTTCGTCGAGCGCGTGCAGCAAATTCTCACCGGCGACATCGCCATGAACTGCCAGATGTGCAAATACCGCACTGCCGTGCTGGGCTTCGAGGCCGATGTGGGCGCCGTGCAGGAAAGCCACCACCACCATGTGGAGGGCATCAACGCCAAGGGCCCGTTTGAAATCGTGAACCACGCGCATCAGCACGGCCATGAACACGGGGCTGATCATTCCCATGACGATGGCCACACCCATGCGCCCTACCCCCATGCCGGGCATCCGCTTGGCCCTGTCAGCATGAAGAAGAAATGATGGACTACCTCCGCGACCCATCGGCCATCTATGAAAAATCCTTCGCCATCATTCGCGGCGAGACGGATCTTTCCGGCTTGCCCACCAGCGCGGAAGCCATCGCCATTCGCATGATCCACGCCTGCGGCATGACCGACATCGTGGACGATCTGCGTATTTCCGGGGATTTTGTCACGACTGCCACAGTGGCGCTGGCCAGACCGATCCTCACCGATGCCGAAATGCTGCGCCACGGGATCATCGACAAGACACTGCAAGTCATCTGCACCCTGAACGACCCCCGCGCCCGCGAAATTGGCATTGCCAAACAGACCACCCGCTCCGCCGCCGCGGTGGAATTATGGGCGCCCCATCTGGAAGGCGCGCTTGTGGTGATCGGCAATGCCCCCACCGCGCTTTTTGCCCTTCTCGAAATGATCGATGCCGGCGGCCCAAGACCCGCCGCCATTGCGGCCTTCCCCGTGGGCTTTGTCGGCGCGGCGGAATCGAAGGACGAACTCGTAAAAAAACCACGGGGCATTCCCTATGCCACGCTCCTCGGCCGCCGCGGCGGCTCGGCCATGGCCGCCGCCTGCGTCAACGGCCTGTCGAAAGGCCTCGCATGACCAAATGGCTTACCATCATCGGCATGGGCGAGGATGGCCATGAAGGCCTGTCCGCCCGCGCCAAGCTCGCATTGCAAAACACCGATGTGATCGTTGGCTCAGAACGCCTTCTCGGCTTTCTCCCCGCCTTGAAGGCTGAACGGCTGGAATGGCCGCAGCCCTTCTCCGCCGTCGTCGAACAAATGAAACCGCTGCGTGGCCGCCACACCGTGATCCTCGCCACCGGCGATCCCATGAATTATGGCGTGGCGCGAAAACTGCTCGAGTTCATTCCCTTCGCGGAAATGACCGTCATCCCCCATCTCTCCGCCTTCTCCCATGCGGCCGCGCGCCTTGGCTGGTCACTGCCCGACTGCGATACGCTCACCTTGCACGGCCGCGACGCGGCCAACATCGAAGCCTTTATCCAGCCCGGCGCGAAACTGATTGTGCTGACCGCCGATGCGAGCACCATCCCCGAAGTGGCGCGCCGGCTGGTGGCGCGCGGCTTTGAAAAGAGCGCAATCACCGTTCTTGAAAACATGGGCGGCGCGCGCGAAGCACAAAGCAGTTTCTTGGCCGACGCTCTGCCCAAACAGATTTTCTCCGACCTCAATACGCTGGCCGTGGAATGCGTGGCCGGGACAAACGCAAAAATCTGGCCGCGCCTGGCGGGCCTGCCCGATGAGGCCTTTGTCCATGACGGCCAGCTCACCAAGCGCGAAGTCCGCGCCGCCACTCTTGCGGCCCTGGCCCCCGCCCCCGATCAGCTGCTCTGGGATGTGGGGGCCGGCTGCGGCTCGGTCGCCATCGAATGGATGCGCTCCACCCGGGGCTGCGAAGCCCTTGCCTTCGAACAGCATGAAGACCGCCTGAAAATGATTGCGGCCAACGCCGATCAACTGGGCGCGCCGCGCCTGAAAATCATTGCGGGCGAGGTGCCCGAGACCTTGCAGGGCCAACCCCGCCCCGATGCGGTGTTCATCGGCGGCGGCGTCGGCATTCCCGGGGTTTTCGAAACCGCCTGGGAACATCTGAAACCCGGCGGCCGCATGGTGGCCAATGTCGTCACCATCGAAGGTGAAATGCATCTCTATGACCTGCAGGAAAAGCACGGCGGCGACCTGCTGCGCCTGGAAATTTCACATCTGACACCCATCGGCCCCTACCGCGCCCTCAAGCCGCGCATGGCGGTGACCCAATGGCGGACCTTGAAGCCATGACAAAAACCGGAATCCTCTATGGTATAGGCGTTGGCCCCGGCGACCCGGAACTGATGACGGTGAAAGCCTGGCGCATCATTTCCATGGCCCCCGTTGTCGCCTATCTCACCGCCAACTCAACCGAAAGCACCGCCCGCGACATCGCCAGGCCCTTCCTGCCCGATGACGTGATCGAACTCAAAATCGACATGCCCATGCGCACCGAACGCGAACCGGCGCAGGAGGCCTATGACAGAGGGGCCGCCGCCATTACCGAGCATCTCAAGGCGGGCCGCGATGTGGCCATGCTCTGCGAGGGCGATCCCTTCTTCTACGGCAGCTTCATGTATATCTTCGCGCGGCTTGCCGACCGCTTTGAAACCATAGTGGTGCCCGGCGTTTCCTCCATCACCGCCGCGGCGGCCCGCATCGGGCGCCCGCTCTCGGCCCGCAATGATGTGCTGAAAGTCCTGCCCGCCACGCTGGAGGCCGACCGCCTGCGCGAGGAACTGCTCACCGCCCAGTCCGCCGCCATCATCAAGGTGGGCCGCCACTTCGGCAAGATCAAAAATATCCTCTCGGCCCTTGACCTGATCTCAAAGGCCACCATCATCGAAAACGCCACGCGGCCCAACGAACGCATCCGCAAGGTGGAAGACGTGGAAGGCGATAGCCTCCCCTACTTCACCACCATTCTGGTCTACACCGGCAGCGAGTCATGGTGAAACCCGCCATCTTCATTCTCGGCATCTCGGCGCTGCCGCTCGCTCAGAAACTCAAGGCCGAATTGAACGGCGAAATCCACACGCCCGATTGCGTTGCCGGCGGCGATGTCTCCTACGCCAAGGCCACCACCCACCTCGCCCAACTCTTCCAGCAGGGACAGACCATCATCGGCCTCTGCGCCAGCGGCATCCTTATCCGCGCCATTGCCCACCATATCTCCGACAAGCGGACTGAGCCGCCCGTCATCGCCGTGGCTGAGGATGGCTCTTCCATCGTTCCCCTGCTCGGCGGCCACCACGGCGCAAATGCACTAGCCACGCAGATTGCAAAAATCACCGAAGGCAATGCAGCCATTACCACCGCCAGCGACGTGCGCTTAGGCTCCGCCTTTGATGAGCCCCGCGAAGGCTATACGCTTGCCAATCCCGAAGACATGAAATCAGCCACGGCGACAAAACTTGCAGGTGGTGACGTGCGCGTCGAAACAACCGAATACATTGTAAGAGGCGGACCAAACCACATTGTCTATCACCCCCACACGCTTACCATCGGTGTTGGCTGCGAGCGCGGAACTTCCCCGCAGGAAGTTTCCGAGCTCGTCGAAAACACTTTAAAGGCCCACAATCTTTCCATTCAATCCGTCGCAGGCTTTGCCTCCATTGATTTGAAAGAGGATGAGCCCGCGATTGCTGCGCTTTGCAACGTGCGCTTCTTTTCCGCGGAACAATTGAATGCATTCGCTCCAAAGTTAAAAACACCCTCGAATTACGTGATGGCGGAAGTGGGTACGCCCGGCGTGGCTGAAGCCGCCGCCTTGGCCGCCGCTGGCCCTGATGCTGAATTGATCGTCGCCAAGACAAAAAGCAACCGCGCGCACCTGCGCCATCGCCCGCAGCCCTGCGCCCATTCTCGAATTGCGCGGCAGGGCCCGTGGGGTTCTGAGTGTTGTGGGCATCGGCCCCGGCAGCGGCCTTACCCGCAGCCCCGCCGCAACCCAAGCGCTTCAAGCATCAACCGATTGGGTAGGCTACGGCCTCTATCTCGATCTTGTTGCCGATTTGAAGCAGGACCAAATCGAACACCGCTTCCCGCTCGGTGGTGAGGAAGACCGCGTGCGCCACGCCATCGAACTTGCCAAGCAAGGCAAACAGGTGGCCCTCGTCTGCTCCGGCGATGCGGGCATCTATGCCATGGCGGCCCTTGTATATGAAATCATCGACCTCGAACCCAATCGCATCAGCGTGGAGGTCATCCCCGGCATTTCCGCTTTCCAGGCCGCCGCCGCCAAGGCCGGCGCCATGATCGGCCATGACTTCTGCTGCATCTCGCTCTCCGATCTGCTCACCCCCTGGGAAGCTATTGAGAAGCGCGTGAAAGCGGCGGCGGAAGGCGATTTCGTCATTTCATTCTACAACCCGCGCTCGTTGAAGCGCCGCGACCAGTTGGAGCGCGCCTTCGCTATCCTGAAACCCCACCGCCCGCCCGATACGCCGGTGATCATCGCCGGCAATCTGGGCCGTGCCGAGGAAAATGTGCGCATTGTGAAATTCGCCGATTTTAATCCCGATGAGGTCGACATGCTCACCCTGGTGATGGTGGGTTCGTCCCACTCCAAGTCCTTTGCCCGCGGCGATGGCCAGACCTACGCCTACACGCCACGCGGCTATGCCAAAAAGCGGGAGACGCCATGACCGTCCATTTCATCGGCGCCGGCCCCGGCGCTGCCGACCTCATTACGCTCCGTGGATTGAAACTTATCCAGTCCTGCCCCGTCTGCCTCTATGCCGGCTCGCTGGTGCCGGAAGAAATCGTGAAAGCTGCCCCCGAAGGCGCCCGTGTCGTCGATACGGCTCCCCTGCATCTCGACGAGATCATCGCGGAAATCCAGGCCGCCCACGCCAAGGGCCACAACGTGGCCCGCGTCCATTCCGGTGATCCCTCAATCTATGGCGCCATCGCCGAACAGATGCGCCGGCTCGACAAGCTCGGCATTGACTACGACGTCACCCCCGGGGTGCCGGCTTTCGCCGCCGCCGCCGCCGTTTTGAAAACCGAATTCACCCTGCCGGAAATCGCCCAGACCGTGATCCTGACGCGCACCACCATGCAGGCCTCGGCCATGCCGCCGGGCGAGGAACTGGAGGAACTGGGGAGGAGCAAGGCGACCCTTGCGATCCACTTGTCGATCCGCAACCTGGGCTATGTCGAACGCGCCCTCACGCCCCATTACGGCGGCGATTGCCCGGTCATCGTCGTCTACCGCGTGACCTGGCCCGACCAGAAAATTATCAAGGGCACGCTTGCGACAATTGCCAAACTGGTGAAAGCCGCCAAACTCACCCGCACCGCGCTCATCCTTGTGGGCCATGTGCTGGACGCCCAGGAATTCCGCGATAGCGCCCTCTACGACGCAGGCCATGAACATGTCTTGCGCAACCGCAAAACCATCAAGGCCTAGGCCCGCTCGATCCGGCAGGTGTAGCAATTGTTCACCGACGAGCGGACATGCACATAGGCCACGTCATCGCGCTGCAGGATGTTTGCCGCTTCCGCATGAAGCGCGGCTGAAGGCACGATCTTTCCCGTGCCGTAAACAATCCGGTCGTCGCTGGAATAGCCTTTGATCAAATGCGCCGCACGCCTGGCAAGCATGGCCGGCGTTTCATGCGCCTCATCGGCCCGTGCGCAAGCCTGGGCATGGAGGAAGACCGGCCCGGTTTCCGCATAGGGCTGAAGGGCCGGAAACGGCCTGTAGGCCAGGATGAGATAGTCCTCGCCCGCGCCCACATCCGTGAGGCAATGGCGGCAGGGAACCCCGTCCCCGTCGGAGACGCGGCGTTCCGGCGCCAGGCCATAGGCATCGGGCGCACCCGCCTGGAAATTGCGGGCTTCTGCGGTGGGCATTGCAAGATAGGTGATCATGCCGCGAACCTGCCTGCGTTCCGGTGAGAGAGCCACCCGAAAACCGATCGCGCCCTCAAATCAGCAGCGCCCCTTCATGCTTCAGCAGCCATTCCTTGCGCGGCAGCCCGCCGCCATAGCCGGTGAGCGAGCCATCGGCCCCGATCACCCGGTGGCAGGGCACCACGATGGAAATGGGATTGCGGCCATTGGCAAGCCCCACCGCCCGCATCAGATTGGCATCCCCCAGGCGCTTGGCCAGCGTGCCATAGGAAATCGTCACGCCGCAGGGAATGCGCTTCAGCTCGTCCCACACCTTGCGCTGGAATTCCGTGCCGCCGCCATCGGTGGGAATGCCTTCGATGGCTTTCAAGATCGCCGGCGAAATAGGCGCGGATGCGGTCGGAAAAGCCGTTTGGGTTATCCGCCGGGAAGCGCTCCGAGCTGCCATAGCGCAGCCGCAGATCCCGCGCCACGCGCTCCGGCTGATCGTCGAACTCAAGCCCGATCAGGGCTCCGTCCCGCGCCAGCAGCAGCATGGTTCCCAGGGGCGTTTCAATGTGGTCGGAGAGGATTGAAATCGCGTTGCTTTGCTTCATAGTCGAGATCCGCGCTGGCCCTGAAACAGGATTTCATCAGAGATGACAAAACCCAGAGTAGCACTGTTTATCGACGCCGAGAATGCGTCCGCCAGATATGTCCAGGACTATCTCCAGAGATGCGGCGAACTGGGCAAGCTCAGCATCGCCCGCTGCTATGGCGGTGCGGCCGGCCTCAAGAAGTGGGACAAGGCCATGAAGGACCACCACATCGTTCCCATGCAGACGCCGCCCGGCGCTGCCAAGGAAAATGCCAGCGATTTCGCGCTCACCATCGACGTGGTATCCCTCCTGCACCGCGGCCTGTTCGATCACGCGGTGATCGCTTCAAGCGACGCGGATTTCATGCAGCTCGCCATCCACATCCGCGAACAGGGCAAGGGCATTGACGGCCTGGGCGAAAGCAAGGCGACCAAGCCCCTGCAGTCCGCCTTCGACAATTTTACGATCATCCCCGCCGCCGCGCCGAAACGGGCGGCCGCCGCCAAGCCATCTCCCGCGCCCGCACCCCCAAGGAAACCGGCCGCGCGCCCCGCCATCGATACGGAAATGCTGATGGACATCTATCGCAAGCTCAACGCCAACGGCCGGGCGGTCACCCCGCGGGTCTTCGGAACGGAACTGTCCGTAAAAATGCCCAACTACAAGAAAGGCCACCGCACCCTGGAAAATTTCCTGCGCAACTCCGGCGTCTTCAAACTCGAGCACGGCGTGATCCGCCCGCTGGAGTGAGGGTAATAGTTCTCATCATGACCGCGCTTGACGCGGTCATCTTCTTGCTCACGCCAATGAATGAAACAGGTCATCCCAGTTTGGGTTCATCTTTTCAATGAGCTCAATCTTCCATTTCCGGGGCCAATGCTTGATGTTCTTCTCTCGCTGCACCGCATCCATAAACAATGGATATTCTTCATAAAAAACAAGCCGCCGCAGCCCATACCGGCTCGTAAAACCCTTAATTGCGCCCTCACGATGCTCAAACGCGCGCCTGCCGATATCGGTCGTGACGCCTGTGTAGAGAACCCCATGGGGGCGATTAGTCATAATGTAACAGATGCCGGATGCCATGACCTATTGGGGGCAAAGAAGATGACCGCGTCAAGCGCGGTCATGATGAGAAGTGGGTGCCCTACCCCAGCCGCTTCAGCGCCTCAGCCGTCTTCGTCCGCTGCACATCGAGTTCCGCCTTGCGCTCGCGGGTTTCGGCCAGCACGTCTTCCGGCGCCTTGGCGACGAAGCCGGGATTTCCCAGCCGCCCGGCAATCGCCGTTGATTCCTTCTCGATCCTCTCAAGCTCCTTCTTCAGCCGCGCCGTTTCCGTGGCGAAGTCGATGACGCCTTCCAGCGGCAGGGCCACCGTCGCCTCGCCCAGCACGATCTGCGCCGAGGCCTTTGGCACCCGGTCCTCGAAGGAGATGGAGGAGAGCCGCGCCAGGCGGATGATTTCATTCTCCCAGGCCGAGGCTATGCGGCGCGAATCCTTGTTGGCCCCCACCAGCACGCAGGGGATTTTCAGGCCGCCCGAAATATTCATCTCGGCGCGCACCGAACGGATCTCCGAGATGATCTTGACCACCCATTCGATTTCCGCATCCGCCTTGGCATCGCCCAGGCCCTTGTAATTCGGCCAGTTCGCCTCGATCAGCCAGTGCTCGCGCGCTGCCGTCTGCTGCCACAGCTCTTCCGTCACAAACGGCATGAAGGGATGCAGCAGCACCAAGATCTGGTCGAGAACCCAGGCGGCGGACGCCTGGGTTTCCTTTTTGGCCGCTTCGTCTGAACCGCCCAAGATCGGCTTGATCAGCTCCACGTACCAGTCGCAATAGACATTCCATACGAACTGATAGAGCGCCGCGGCGGCTTCATTATAGCGATGCTCTTCGATGGCCTTGGTCACCGCATTGCGCGTGCGCGAGGCCTCGCCGGCAATCCAGCGGTTCACGGTCACCCGCGCCGCCACCGGATCGTAAGTGGGATCGCGCTTCACCCCGTTCATTTCGGCAAAGCGCGCCGCGTTCCAAAGCTTGGTGCCGAAATTGCGGTAGCCCTCGACCCGCGATTTGGCGAGCTTGATGTCGCGCCCCTGTGCTGCCATGGCGGCCAGCGTGAAGCGCAGCGCATCGGCGCCGAATTCGTCGATCAGCTCCAGCGGGTCGATGACGTTGCCCTTGGACTTCGACATTTTCTGGCCGTTCTCGTCGCGCACCAGGGCGTGGATATAGACCGTGTGGAACGGCACCTCCTGGCGGAAATGCAGCCCCATCATCATCATGCGGGCCACCCAGAAAAAGATGATGTCGAAGCCGGTGACCAGCACATCGGTCTTGTAGTGGCGCTTCAGGATCGAGGTTTCTTCCGGCCAGCCCAGCGTGGAGAAGGGCCACAGCGCCGAGGAAAACCAGGTATCGAGCACGTCCTCGTCGCGGCTTATCGCCGTTTCCCTGCCGTAGTGCTTCTTGGCGGCAAGCTCCGCCGCAAGCTGCGTTTCCTCGACAAAGATTGTGCCATCAGGCCCGTACCATGCCGGAATCTGGTGCCCCCACCAGAGCTGGCGCGAGATGCACCAGGGCTGGATGTTGCGCATCCATTCGAAATAGGTCTTGTCCCAGTTCTTCGGCACGAAGACCGTATCGCCTTTTTCGACGGCGGCGATGGCGGGCTTGGCCATCTCGGCCGCATTCACGTACCACTGCTCGGTGAGCCACGGCTCGATCACCACGTCCGACCGGTCGCCATGCGGCACCTGATAGACATGGGGCTCGGCCTTCTCCAGAAGCCCCAACTCTTCCAGCTTGGCGACAATCAGCTTACGCGCCTCGAAGCGGTCCATGCCGTGCATGGCGAGAATGCCTTGCAGCAAATCGGAATAGGGCACGCCCTCGACGAAGTCCGGATCGCGCAGGGCCAGCTTGCCGAACTGGTCCAGCACATTGATCTGCGGCAGGTTGTGGCGCTTGCCCACTTCAAAGTCGTTGAAGTCATGGGCCGGGGTGATCTTCACCGCCCCCGTGCCCTTTTCCGGGTCCGCATAGTCATCGCCCAAAATCGGAATGAGGCGGCCCACCAGCGGCAGGCGGGCTTTCCGCCCGATCAGATGCTTCAGCTTTTCGTTCTCGGGGTGAACCGCTATTGCCGTATCGCCCAGCATGGTTTCAGGCCGCGTCGTGGCCACCGTGATTTCGTCACCGGGCGCCCCGTCCACCACCGCATACTTGATGTACCAGAGCGACCCCTTCACTTCCTTCTGCAAAACTTCCAGATCGGAAATCGCCGTCAAAAGTTTGGGATCCCAATTCACCAGGCGCTTGTCCTTGTAAATCAGCTTTTCCTTGTAGAGCTGGACGAAGACCTTGCGCACCGCGTTGGACAGGCCTTCGTCCATGGTGAAGCGTTCGCGCGACCAGTCGCACGAGGCGCCAAGGCGGCGGAGCTGCTGGGAAATAATCCCGCCTGATTCCTCTTTCCACTGCCACACGCGCTTGAGGAAGGCTTCGCGCCCCATCTTGCGGCGGTCGGTCTTGTTCTCCTTCATCAGCAGGCGTTCCACCACCATCTGCGTGGCGATGCCCGCGTGGTCGGTGCCCGGCTGCCACAGCACGTCGCGCCCGCGCATCCGTTCGAAGCGGCAGAGAATGTCCTGGATGGTGTTGTTGAGCGCATGCCCCATGTGCAGCGAGCCCGTCACATTGGGCGGCGGAATGACAATGGTGAAGGGCTTTGCCTTGGGCCTCCGCCCCGGCTTGAAAAAGCCGCGGGTCTCCCATTCCGCGTAGAGGCGGGCTTCCATTTCCGATGGGGTGAAGGTCTTCTCGAGCATGCGGGGAATCTTTGATTGCGGTTCCGGCGCTATAAACACCACCCCGCCCCGCCATGCAACTGCCGGTCTACAGGAACTTGACGCCCATCTCGCCCTCTTTGAACCACATTTTACGGGCCAGCCGCGGGTCCGCCCCGGAAATGATGAGTTCGAATTCCGCCGGCACCATGTGGGGTTCCGCCATGAGGAGCCTGGCGCCCTCGGCGCTGGCATTGCGCACCGTGCAGTTCATCACGGATTTGCGGCCGTTAAAAACCAGCCGCGCATCCTTCAGCCGGCGCATTCTGAGGGCCTGGCGGTGTTCAGACATGGGACAACTCGCTTGACATGCCGATTAACCAAGCAAGCCCCGTACCAACCCGGGTGGTTAACGGCCGCGCCGCGCCACGCGCTCGATTTCCTCGCGCACCAGTTTTTCAACCAGGCCGGGCAAATGCGCGTCCAGCCAGTTCCGCAGCATGCCCTTGAGCAAGTCCTGGGTCATGTCCTCGATCGAGCGTTCGCCCAGCGCCCGCGCCATCAGGGTGTCGGCCAGCTGGTTGAAGGAGGAGTTGGCGGCATTAATCGTTTCGGGCGACATCAGCGCGGGGCCGGGCGCAAAGGCCGGCTCATCGTCCGCCCAGCCCACCTCCGCCGGATAGACTTCCGATTCGCCGTAGCCGCTGTGGTGATAGTCCTGGGGCGAAGGCGGCGGATCATCTTGAATGGCGGGACGCAAGTCCGGCGCTTCGGCCTCATGCTTCACCCGCGGGGCCCAGGGTGTGATCTGCTGGCCATCGCCGCCGAGGATTCCGGCAAAGCCCGATTTTGCTGCGGGCCGCGGGGCCGCGGCCGGCGGCGTGGCGCTTGGCAGGCTTGGCAGGCGCGGCAGGGGTTCGGTGAAGCCCGCGCCCTGGCGGTTCTTCTGGATCTTGCTGCGCAGGTCGGAGATTTCTTCCGCCGCGTCGCGGCGCACCGGGGGTTCATCATCGTAGCGCACCCGGGATTCACGCATGGCCCCGCTGAACGGGGTGTTCTGCGCCGCGGATGCTGGGGGTTTCGAGTTCTTGCCGATATCCGAGTCAATGGCCTTGCGGATGGAAGCCAGCAAACTTTCCATGTCTGGTTCAGAAGTCACCGCTCATCTTCCCTCTTCGCAACTCACGCCTATAAGCCGTTGGCCGGGCCCCGGCCAAAGGTTTTACTCGACCAGATCGGCCCCCGTGCCGAACCACTTGCCGCGCACCTTCAGATAGTTTTCGTCGGCGTCATAATACTCGACCGGAAGTGAAAGGTCACGCGCCGTCAGGCGGCCGATGGAACCCAGGATCTGGTAGGCCGCCACGATCTGGTCGCGCTCGGCCGACACCAGCGCGATGCGCGCCGTGACGACGTCGGTTTCCGAATCCAGCACGTCAAGCGTGGTCCGCGAGCCCACCAGATATTCCTGGCGCACCCCGTCCAGGGCAAGCTGTGAGGCAGAGACCTGTGATTTGGCCGAGCTGATGATGGCTCGCGCCGCTGCCAGGTTGTTCCACGCGATGGAAACGCTCTCGCGCACCGAGCGGCTCGCCTGGATAACTTCCAGGCGGCGCTGGCTGGCCACGTGCTTGGCTTCGCGCACCGATGAATAGACGCGTCCCGCCTCATACAGCGGGATGGTCAGCACCCCTTCAATTTGGGCCTGTTCCGACCAGCTGGTGCCGTCGTTGGGATTGTCGTTGAACCGGGCCTGCGCATCCAAACTGGCGGTTGGCAGGAGATCGCCCTTGACCACTTCGATGTTGTAGTTCGAGGCTTCTTCCACATAGGCGGCAGCCAGGATGTTGGGGTTGATTTCCGCCGCCGCGGCTTGCGCTTGCTCCACGTTATTGGGGAGCCTGGCCAGCCGCGGATATTTCAGGCTGCCGGGCGTGTGCCCCACCACATTGATGTAATTGGCGACGCTTGCCGCGAGCGCGGCGTTGGCCGAGGCCACGTTCGATTGCGCCCCGCTGAGGCTGGCGCGCGACTGGGCCACGTCGGTGCGGGTGATTTCACCGACCTTGAAGCGTTCGTCGGCGGCGGTGAGCTGCTGCCGCAAAACCCTGACATTCTGCTGCCGCAAGCCGACGATCTGCCGGTCGCGGATAACATTCATGTAGGCCTGGACGGCCTGGAAAAGAATATCCTGCTCGATGGCCAGAAGGCCCTGCTTGCCGGCCTCCACACTGGCTTCCGCCGCCTTGGTTCCGTTGATCGTCTTGAAGCCGCGGAAAACCGGCTGCGACAGGCCGATGGCCACCGACTTCGGATCGAATTCCGCCCGCTTTTCGGTATTGCTGTCGCTCCAGACGCGGCCGATTGATCCGTCCGATGTGACGGTGGGACGCCAGCCCGACAGGGCCTGCGGCACCAGTTCATCGGTTCCCCGTTGCCGGGCCCGTTCGGCCTGTAATGTGGGATTGCTCGCGTAGGCCGAGACCATCGCCTCAATGAGGGTTTCCGCCGAGACCTGCCCGCCCCCCACCGTAAGGGCGACCGAGGCCAGCAATATCCTCGTCCAATGCTTCAAACCAGCTTGCATTCCGCACCACGCTTGTTGAGTTTCTGTAACCCCAGACCACAGTCTATCTGCGGTTTTTTACCCGAACTTCAAACTTAGATTATTCGCGGAGCGAATCGAAGTGTATTTTTGCAACCTTTTCAATCAAAAAACAAATGCTGCTTTTTCGACGGTGAACCCGGGCAGCGGCGCAACAGACACATCGAAGGCCGCGCGCGACGAGCGGTGACCGTCGGTCAGCGTCGCAATCTGCATCTTGGAAACATCGGTGTTACCGACCGCCGCGACGATGCGCCCGCCATTGGCCAATTGGGAAAACAGGCTTTCCGGCACCGCGCCGATCCTGCCTTCGATGATGATGACGTCATAGGGCGCGCCTGCCGCATGGCCCGCGGCAAGGCTGCCTTCGGCAACCTCAACGTTCGTGGCTCCGCCCAGGAATTCCCGCGCCAAACCCGCCAGGTCCGGATCAGACTCGAGCGCCACCGCCGATTTTGCCAGCATCGAAATGACCTTGGCGCCATACCCCGTGCCGGCCCCGACGACCAGAACCCGGTCCGTGGGCTTGATCAGGGCCAGGTGAATCATCCGGGCGAAAGCCATGGGCTCAATCAGGAAACGCCCGTCCTTCAACTCCACATCTTCATCCAGATAGGCGATGGTCTTGCGCTCCGCCGGCACGAAATCCTCGCGTTTCACCTCAGCCATGGCGCTGATTATGCGGTGATCGGTGATCCCGTTGGGGCGCACCTGTGATTCGACCATATTCTGCCGTGCCGCTGCGAAATTCGTCATTGAGGGGTCCAAATCACCTGCCGAATGATATGCCGGCCAAACTAGCCGTGAACGCCTGCTTTGCCAAGCAAAGTGTTACCGGCGATTTATTATGTTTTAGGTTTGGGTTGTGTCCTAAATTCCCATCCCCTATACAGCCGCCCGAAGGCCTCGTGGCGGAGTGGTTACGCAGAGGACTGCAAATCCTTGCACCCCAGTTCGATTCTGGGCGAGGCCTCCAGTATTGCCTACAGCTTGTCGTCCCGCGGCGTGCCATAGCCGATGATCCTGGCAAGGCCGGGCCAGCGCTTGTGCAGCCAGTAGCCGATTTTGACCGTGGCATTCCGGCGAAAGCGCCGCACCGGCGGCAAATCAACCGAGAGCACAACCAGGCCCAGGGGAACCATCCAGAAGCCCAGGATGGGCAGGAAACCCAGGAGCCCGCCGATGACAAGGACGACGCCAAAGGCCATGCGCACCAGCGGATGGCCCGGCACATTAACCTTGTAGCCCGCGAAATTGACCTTTGGCACGATAATCCTTTCTTTATGGCAGGCCCTTATATAGTGCGGCAGCGCGCCATGCACAGGTGCCGGGGCCGGTCACGACAAAATGTCTTTTAGTCCTTACCTGCCTCTGCTATACGCCGCACCGATATTCCCCGATAGCTCAGTTGGTAGAGCATTCGACTGTTAATCGAATTGTCCCTGGTTCGAGTCCAGGTCGGGGAGCCAATGCAAAGCCGGTCCCGCGGGGGACCGGCTTTTTCATTTGCGGCGGCTTGCCCTGTGCCCGGATCGGCGGCAATCTCGCCCTGCTGTCAATCAGTAACGGGATGGAAATATGATCCGGGTTGGTATCGGCGGATGGACTTACGAGCCCTGGCGCGGCCTGTTCTATCCCGACAAGCTGCCGAAAACCAGGGAGCTGTCGCACGCCAGCCGCCGGGTCACATCAATTGAAGTCAACGGCACCTTCTACAGCACTTTTACGCCCTCGACCTTCCGGCGCTGGGCCGAGGAAACGCCCGATGATTTCATATTTTCGCTGAAGGCCCCGCGCTTTGCCGTGAACCGCCGCGTTCTCGCCGGGGCCGGCCCCTCGATTGAAAAATTCCTCGCCAGCGGTGTCGCGGAATTAAAAGCGAAACTCGGCCCCATCCTGTGGCAACTCGCCCCCACCAAGAAATATGATCCCGAAGACATCGCCGCATTCCTCGAGCTGCTTCCTGGAAAATTCGACGGCCTGAAACTTCGCCATGCGCTTGAAGCGAGGAACGAGAGTTTCCGCTCCGCCGATTTCATCGCCCAGGTCCGCAAGGCAGGGGTGGCGGCGGTGTTTGCCGATTCACCGAAATATCCGCTCATTGCCGACCTCAGCGCCGGCTTTGTTTACGCACGGCTGCAGGACGCAAAGGCCGACGTGGAAACCGGCTACAGCCCCAGGGCGATCAAGAGTTGGGCGGCCTTGGCGAAAGCCTGGGAAGGCGGCGAAGAACCGCAGCAATTCCCGCTTGCCGCCCCACCGGGCAAGCCGCTGAAATCCCGCGATGTCTTTATTTATTTCATCAATGGCGCCAAGGAACGGGCCCCCGCCGCGGCCGAAGCCCTGATCAAGCTTTTAAAAAAATAGGGCATAGCAGCCGGTAGTTTCTCAATTTGAATTACCGCTTTGGGCCAGCAGCAGCCGGGCATCATGGCAGCGGAACAGGCCTGTCGCTGAGGCTGCGGAGATAGACGATCAAATCGGCGCGCGTGTCATCATCCGGAATACTGGGCACCTCCATGAGCCCGCCGGGCATTGTGAGAGTGGGACCGTAGAGATACGTGTTCAGGTCCTCATAGGTCCAGACCCCGCCCCAATCCTGCAATACCTTGGAACTGGGGACCTTGGAACTCGGGGCGTTTTTTACCGAGGCTTTTTCGCGGCCAACAACGTCCCAAAGGTTGGGGCCGTGATGGCGCCCCGGATTGGGCTCGCCATAGTGGCACCAGGTGCAATTCTCCTTGAAGAATATCCGGCCCTTTTCGGGATCGGCGGCCGCCAGTTTAGCGGTGACCGAGGCTGGCTTTGGCAGGACCACGCCATGCGCCATCAGATAATCGGCCACCTCGGGATATCCGTAGCGTATGGCAATGTGAACGGGCGTCCGGGTTTCGTAGTCATAGGTCGGCGCATTGACATCCGCACCCGCCTCGACGAGCACCTTGACGCACGCAAGACAGCCAAATTTCGTGGCGACGTGAAGGACACTCTCACCGTGAAAAGTCGAGTTGGGATTTGCACCATGCGCCAGAAGCAGCGCCATGAGATCGACCCGGCGGTTGCCTGTCGCGATCGTCAAGACATCACCCCAGTAATTCGATCCGACGATGATGTCGGCGCCGCGCTCAATGAGCAGCTTTGCCGCCGCAAGGTGCCCGCGCTTCACCGCGTAATAGAGCGGTGTTCCGCCCCCATCGATCGCATTGATGTCGGCGCCCGCATCGAGGGCGGCTGCGATAACCGCAACATCGCCGGTCTTGGCCGCGTCATGAAGGGCAGCGGCGAGCGACATGGAAGGTCCAAGGCAGATCATCAGCATGAGGAGCAAAAACCTGCGCATCGGACATCTCCCCGAAAAGACAAAGGGTGAGGAACGGCACTTCGTACTTTGGGTTATACGACATTCACCGATGATCGGCTAGTTAAGGTCCAGATTGGCGCGAATGAAACATTCTGGCAAGATCGAACTCCAGCCGTGGCGGCGACCAATACGCCGATGCCGAGATGTCCGCTTTGGGCCATAAGCTGAATTTCATGTTGAGACGCTGCCGAGCAGCCATTAATGCTGACAATTTGACCTCCCGGCCCATGTCGGGCATTGCTAGGCCAAAGCTCGGAGTTTTCCATGGACATCAAGAATGACGTCGTTGCCGCCATCGGCAATACCCCCCTCATCCGCCTGAAAAAAGCCTCCGAACTCACGGGCTGCACGATTTTGGGCAAGGCGGAATTTATGAATCCCGGCCAGTCGGTGAAGGACCGCGCCGCCCTCTTTATTATCCGCGATGCCATTGCCAAGGGGCAATTGCAACCCGGCGGCACCATTGTCGAGGGTACCGCCGGAAACACCGGCATCGGCCTTGCCGTCGTGGCCCGGGCCATGGGTTTCCGCACCGTGATTGTCATTCCCGTAACCCAAAGCCAGGAGAAGAAGGACGCCATCCGGCAACTGGGCGCGGAACTCGTCGAAGTGCCCGCCGTCCCTTACAAGAACCCCAACAACTACGTGAAATATTCCGGCCGCCTGGCCAAGGCCATGGGCGCCGTCTGGGCCAACCAGTTTGACAATGTCGCCAACCGCCAGGCCCACATCGACACCACCGCGCCCGAAATCTGGGCCCAGACCGATGGCAAGGTTGATGCCTTCGTCTCCGCCGTGGGATCAGGAGGAACCTTGGCCGGCGTCAGCATGGGTTTGAAATCAAAGAATAAAAATATCAGGCTGGTGCTTGGCTGATCCCGATGGGCGCGGCACTCTACAGCTATTACAAAACCGGCGAGCTGAAATCCGAAGGCTCTTCCATCACCGAAGGCATCGGCCAGGGCCGCATCACCGCAAATCTGGAAGGCGCCGTGGTCGACGACGCCTTCCAAATACCCGACAGCGAAGCCATTCCCACGGCCTTCGATCTTTTGGAATATGAAGGGCTCTGCATGGGCGGCTCCACCGGGGTGAACGTGGCGGGCGCCATTCGTGTGGCCAAACAGATGGGACCTGGCCACACCATCGTCACCATGCTCTGCGACTACGGCACGCGCTACGCCTCGAAACTTTTTAATCCGGAATTCCTGCGCGAAAAAGGCCTGCCCGTTCCCAAATGGCTGACCGAAACGCCGGAGGTGCCGGCTGTTTTCGAAGCGGTTTAAAAATGACCGAGCTTCTTTTCCGCGACGATGCCTATTTACAATCCGTCGATGCCATTGTTGAGAGCATCAATGAGCGTGGCGGCATTGTGCTGGATAAAACCAATTTCTATGCCGCGGCCGGCGGCCAGCCCGGCGACAAGGGCATCATGGCCGTCAACGGGAAATCCTTAGACATCGCCACGACCATCTACGACGAGATGAAAAACGTCGTGCACGTGCCGGCAAGTCCCGGTGATCTTCCAGCACCTGGCGCACCCGTGACGCTTGCTCTTGATTGGCATACGCGCTACCGCAACATGCGGGCCCATACCATGATGCATCTCCTCTGCGCCTGCGTGCCCTTCCCGGTAACCGGCGGTTCCATTTCCGATGATGGCGGGCGCATTGATTTCGATATTCCCGAAGGCCAGATTCCCGGCAAGGAGGACCTCGCCGCGCGCATCAACCAGCTCATCCTCGAAGACCACAAGGTCACCTTCCGCTGGATCAGCGATGCGGAGATGGAGGCCAACCTGCATCTGGTGCGCACCATGTCGGTGAAGCCGCCCATGGGAACCGGCAAGGTGCGGCTGGTGATGATCGGCGAGGAGGGCAGGATTGACCTGCAGCCCTGCGGCGGCACCCATGTGAGATCCACCGCCGAGATCGGCCCCATGCGCGTGGCCAAGATCG
Organism: uncultured Alphaproteobacteria bacterium; assembly: GCA_963773295.1. Classification (GTDB taxonomy): domain Bacteria; phylum Pseudomonadota; class Alphaproteobacteria; order Rhizobiales; family Aestuariivirgaceae; genus Aestuariivirga. The sequence goes on along the minus strand of CAVZAJ010000007.1, from coordinate 609,111 downwards.
AGAACAAGGGCAAGATCAACCGGCGCATTCGCCTGGCTTTCGCATAGGCAGGGATCAAGCATGACGCAGGAACTCGTTTCAACACTCTGGCTCGCCGGGCACCTCGCCTCGCCCGATGTTTCGATCATCGATTGTTCGTGGCACATGCCCGCCGCCAAGCGCGATGCCCGGGCGGAGTTCCTCGAAGGCCGCATTCCCGGCGCCCAGTTCTTCGACATCGACCTGATTTCCGATACCGAAAGCCCCCTGCCCCATATGCTGCCCAAGCCTGAAAAATTTGCCAGCCACGTCCGCAAGATGGGCATTGGCGATGGCAAGAAAGTCATCTGCTACGACAGTGCGGGGCTGTTTTCCGCCGCCCGCGTCTGGTGGATGTTCAAGGTCTTCGGCCACAAAGACGTGGCCGTGCTGGACGGCGGCCTTCCCAAATGGAAAGCCGAAGACCGCCCGCTTGAGGATGGCCCGCCGGTCAAGCCGCAGGAACGCCATTTCACCGCCCGCTTTCAGGCCATGATGGTGCGTGACAAATCCGAAATGCGCAAAGCCCTGCAGGTGGCCGATGCGCGCGCCCCCGGAAGGTTCCGCGGCGAGGAAGCGGAACCGCGCGTGGGCGTTCGCCCCGGACACATGCCGGGCGCCAGGAATGTTCACTACGCCACGCTGCTTAATCCGGATGGCACCTTGAAACCGCAAGCGGAACTGGCCAAGGTTTTTGAAACCGCCGGCATCGACGTGGCCAAACCCGTGGTCACCAGCTGCGGCTCCGGCGTCACCGCCGCCATTCTTTCCCTCGGCCTCGCCACGCTGAACGCCAGGGACCACGCGCTTTATGACGGCTCATGGGCTGACTGGGGTTCGGCCATCGATACCCCCGTTGCTACCGGGGCCTGACTATGCGCGAACTGCAAACCGTCGTCACATTCCTGGAGATGAAGGCCGAATCCATTCACCACGTTCCCGCCCCTTCAAACCTGAAACTCATGCTGCTGCGGGCGGAAAACATCACGCTGGATTTCTACCGCTTTCTCTATGACGCCGTGGGCCGCAATTTCAACTGGTATGACCGCCGCTACTTCACCGATGCCGAGCTCACCGCCGCCATTCATGCGGACGGCGTGGAAGTGTGGGTGCTTTACGTGGGCGGCCAGCCCGCCGGCTATTTCGAACTGGCGCCGCGCGAAGCGAATGTCATGGAACTTGAATACTTCGGCATAATCCAGATTTTCCAGGGCCGCGGCCTCGGCAGATGGCTGCTCGCCGAAGCCATCCGCGCCGCCTGGGCCAAGGAGCCCGCCAGGCTTATTGTGGAAACCAACAGCCTCGACGGCCCAAGGGCGCTGCCCCTCTACCAGAAAATGGGCTTCACCCCCTATGCCCAGGAACCGCAGGTACTGATCGCAAGAGATTAAGCAGCAGACGTACGCAGCCACAAAGCAAAAGCATCTTCCTTCACTTCACCGGCCGCCAATCCATATACCGTCGTTACGATCATGGCCTCGTCGAAATTGGTTTCAACGCCATTCAGGCCAAGAAAAACGACAGCGCTTAAAATTCCGGTGCGCTTGTTGCCGTCTATGAACGGATGGTTCTTGACGATGCCGGCGCAGTAAGCCGCCGCCAGTCGAAACGCATCGGCGTCAGGCTCGTAAGCCCGTATATTTTCTGGACGCGCCAATGCGCTCAGCAGCAGACCTTCATCGCGCAATCCATCAGCACCACCAAAACGCACCAGTGACTCCCGGTGGAACGCTTCCACCATGTTCCTTGTCAGCCAGATCATGGGGTTTGCCTATTCCGCCAGCTTCTTCATGGCATTGGGATACTTGCCCATGAAGCCACGGGCCGTCTCCAAAGCCTTATCGAAATTCGGATCATAAGGCGTGAGCTCAAAGCCTCGCGGTGTGCGCACGGCAAATACCTTGTCACCTTCGCCAAGGCCTAAGTCTTTGGCGATGTCCGAGATAGTCAAACTCAGCGAATTTCCGACCTTGCGTATAATAAGGGGTTTGTTCATTTTTGTATATCCTAATGTATAATTATACAAGAAGAGCTACAAAGTCAAGAGCTAACATTCACCTCACCGGCGGAACATACATTAGCCCGCCGGCATTCCACAGCGCGTTGATCCCGCGCTCGATGCCGAGCTGCGAACCCTTGCCCAGATTGCGCTCGAACATCTCGGAATAATTGCCCGTGGCCTTGATGGCGCGTGGTGCCCAATCCGCATCGAGCCCCAAATCCGCGCCAAAGGTGCCTTCCAGGCCGAGCAGGCGCCGCACCGCCGGTATCTTGCTGTTGGCTTTGAGATCGTCAACGGTCGCCGCCTTCACATCAAGCTCCTCGGCATTGACCAGCGCAAACAGGGTCCAGCGCACAATGTTGAACCACTGCTCGTCGCCCTGGCGCACCATGGGGCCGAGCGGCTCCTTTGAAATCACATCGGGAAGAATGATGTGGTCATCGGGCGCCTTGAGCTTGAGGCGGATGGCGTAGAGCTGCGACTGGTCGGCCGTGTAGCTGTCGCATTGGCCCGCTTCGTAAGCCGCCACGACCTCGTCAATGGTGCCGAATTTGACCGGGGTGAAAACCATTTCCCGCTCGCGGAAAAAATCCGCCACATTGGCTTCCGTCGTGGTACCTTCGAGAAAGCAGATGGCCGCCTGGCTCATGGTGAACACCGAATTCACCCCCAGCGCCTTGCTCACCAGGAAGCCCTGCCCGTCCATGTAATTCACGCCCACGAAGCGCAGCGGAAATTTCGTCTCGCGCTCCATCGTCCATGTCGTGTTGCGCGCCAAAACATCGACCGCGCCCGATTTCAGTTTTTCAAAACGGTCCTGCGCCGTGAGGGGCACATATTCAACCTTCGCCGCATCGCCGAGCGCCGCAGCGGCAACGGCGCGGCAGAAATCCACGTCAAACCCGGCCCAGGCGCCGTCACCTCCCTTGGCGGCAAAGCCCAGCAGGCCGGGATTGACCCCGCACAGCAATTTGCCCCGCGCCTTCACATCCTCAAGGGTGGTGGCGTGGGCCGCCGCCGTAAAAAGCAGGGAGGCAAGCAGCGACAAAAGCAATTTTTTCATGAATTCGAATCCAGCAGACTGCAAAAAACCAGCCTACCGCCTGCGCGGGTTCATGCCAAGGGCTTGAGTTCAATGCAGAATCTGGCTGAGGAACAGCTTGGTCCGCTCGCTCTTGGGATTTTCGAAGAACTCCTTGGGCGAATTCTGCTCGATGATCTGGCCCTGGTCCATGAAAATCACCCGGTTGGCCACCTGCCGGGCAAAGCCCATTTCATGGGTGACGCACAGCATGGTCATGCCGGACTGGGCCAGATCCACCATAACCTCGAGCACTTCCTTGATCATCTCCGGGTCAAGCGCCGAGGTGGGCTCGTCAAACAGCATGATCTTGGGGTTCATGCACAACGAGCGCGCAATCGCCACGCGCTGCTGCTGGCCGCCGGAAAGCTGGCCCGGATATTTTTTGGCCTGCTCGGGGATTTTGACGCGTTCAAGATATTTCATCGCCGCCGCTTCGGCGTCTTTCTTCGGCATCTTGCGCACCCAGATCGGCGCCAGCGTCAGGTTCTCCAGGACAGTGAGATGCGGGAACAGGTTGAAATGCTGGAACACCATGCCGACCTCGCGCCGCACCTCGTCGATCTTTTTGAGATCGTTGGTGAGCGGAATGCCGTCAACCAGAATGTCGCCTTTCTGATGCTCCTCGAGCCGGTTGATGCAGCGGATAAGCGTCGACTTGCCCGAGCCCGAAGGCCCGCAGATGACGATGCGCTCGCCCTTGTAGACGGTGAGGTTGATGTCCCGCAGCACATGGAATTCGCCGTACCACTTGTTCATGGCAACGATCTGGATGGCGATCTCGTCGCTCACATGCACGTTTTTGACGGCTTCGGCCATGGTGTTCCCTTACCTCTTGTGTCCGGTGTTGAGCCTGCGCTCAATGAAAAGCGAGTAGCGCGACATGCCGAAGCAGAACACCCAGAACATCAGCGCGGCGGTGAAATAGGCCGTCGATCCGGTCTGGGGCGAGGCCCATTTGGAGTCGTTGGAACTCGTGGTGGCAATCTGCAGAAGATCGAAAAGCCCGACAATCGAAACCAGCGTGGTGTCCTTGAACAGGCTGATAAAGCTGTTGACGATTCCGGGAATGACGATTTTCAGCGCCTGCGGCAGGACGATCAGGCTCATCAGCTTCCAATAGGACAGGCCAAGCGCCTGGGCCGCCTCATACTGGCCCTTGGGGATCGCCTGCAGGCCGCCGCGCACCACTTCCGCCATGTAGGCCGAGGAAAACAGCGCCACCCCGATCAGGGCGCGCATCAGCTTGTCGAAGTTGACCCCTTCCGGCAGGAACAGCGGCAGCATGACGCTGGCCATGAACAGCACCGTGATCAAAGGAACGCCGCGCCAGGCCTCGATGAAGATCACCGAGAAGGTTTTGACGATCGGCATTTTTGACCGCCGCCCAAGCGCCAGCAGAATGCCAAGCGGCAGGGAGGCGACGATGCCGGTGATGGCGACAACCAGGGTCACCAGCAGTCCGCCCCATTGCGATGTTTCGACCTCTTGGAGTCCAAAATCCATTTTCAGGAGCAGCATGAGGCCGAATACTACGGCGGCGGCGATGAGCCAGTTGCGCACAACCGCCCGCCCGCTTGCGTTGCCCGCTCCGGCCAATTGGCCGATGCCGAGCAGTCCCCCGCCGCCGATGAAGATCGCAGCGCCAATGCTGCCGGGCGAAAAACTGCCCAGTGCGCTATTCCAGACGCTGGAGCCAATCGCAAATGACGCCAGCCAGATCAGGATGCCAAGGCCCGCGAGCCCAAAGCCTATGCGGTTGGACTGGATGCCTTCCTCGATGCCGAAGGCGACGAGCGGCAGGAAAGTTGCGGCAAGCGCCAGAATGATGAACGCATTGAGAAATGCCGCCGCCGACATGGTGAAATGCCCGCCGGTCAATAGGATAAGGGTGATCAGCGGGTAGGCAATGAGGAGAAACAGCGCGTTCCATTTTTTGTGTGGCATTGACGGCATCAGCATCGGTATCAGCGCCGCCGCGCCCACAAGGAAACAGATGTTGACCCGCCAGCGCTGGTCGATGGGGTAGAATCCGTAAATCCACTGGGCGAACCTTGCATAGACGAAAGGCCAGCATGCGCCCGCCCCCTCGACCGCGCAAACCTCGCGGTTCTCGCCCGACCATACGGCGCTGAAGATTGCCCAGTCCAGAACGCCCCAGCCGATCCACACCAGGAACGCCCCAGCAAGAATGCTCACGATGCCGTTTCCGATCGTGGGGAAAAGATTGGCGATGATCCAGCCCTGAAGGCCGACCATTGAAATCGGCGCCGGGAGCCGTGGCGCCTCCTCCGTGCGCAAATAGGCCGATGTTTCCGGGGCGCTGGGCATCGTTACCGCTCCACCAGCTTCATGCGTGAGTTGAACCAGTTCATGAAACTGGACGTGAGCAGGCTGAGGCTGAGATAGACGATCATCCAGATCATCACGATCTCTATGGCCTGTCCGGTTTGATTCAAGACCGTGCCGCCAGTGGCCACCAGATCGGGATAGCCGATCGCCACCGCCAGCGAGGAATTTTTCGTCAGGTTCAGGTACTGGCTGGCAAGCGGCGGGATGATCACCCGCATGGCCTGGGGAATGACCACCAGACGGGTGGTGGTGCCGCTCCGCATGCCGAGCGCGTGCGCCGCCTCCGACTGCCCATGGCTTACCGCCTGAATGCCGGCCCGGACGATTTCTGCGATGAAGGAAGCCGTGTAGATGCTGAGCGCCACGAGCAGCGCCATGAATTCCGGAATGACCACCGTGCCGCCGGTGAAGTTGAAGCCGCCCAGCACCGGATAATCGAAAGTGACCGGCCAGCCCGCCACGACCAGGCCGAGAAGCGGCAAAGCCACGATCATCGCAATCCCGGTCAGCACATAGGGAAAAGGCTGTCCGGTCGCGGCCTGCCGCGTGCGCGCCCAGCGCCGCAAGGCAATGGCGCCGATGACTCCGGCGGCCAGCCCGGCAAGCCCCAGCCAGGCGCTGTCGCCAAAAATTGTGTCCGGCATGTTGAGGCCGCGGTTCGACAGGAAAAACATGTCGTTGATGTTGATGGCTTGCCGCGGCCCCGGCAGCGACTTCAGCACCACCCCATACCAGACGAACATCTGCAGCAGCAGCGGCACGTTGCGTATCGTCTCGATGTAAAGCGTGGCAATGCTCGACACCAGCCAGTTTCGCGAAAGCCGCATGATGCCGATGATGAACCCGAGGAGTGTGGCGAAGAGAATGCCGAGGCTCGAAACCAGCAGGGTGTTCAGGAAACCCGCGACCAGGGCCCGGGCGTAACTCAATTCGCTCGAAAACGCGATCAGCGTCTGGATGAGATCGAAGCCGGCGGATTTGTTGAGGAAGCCGAAGCCGGTCGAGATATTGCGCTTGGTGAGGTTGGTGATGGTGTTGTCAACGATCTCGTAGACAAAGAACCCGACGACCAGCACCATGATGACCTGGACCAGGGCCGAACGGATCTTTGGGTCGTTCCAGAACGAAACCTTCGGCGGCTCGTAAACATCACTTGCCGTGGACATGCCACATCACCCTAGCCTGCGGGACGCCTTGGCGTCCCTCCCCCTAAATGCCGGTTTTCCGGTCTTGATTTGTCGCAAAACAGATGGAGCCCGGCGCGTCGCCGGGCTCCCTTGAGTCAGATCAGCGGATCGGTGGCGCGTATTGCAGCCCGCCCTTGCTCCACAAGGCGTTGACCCCGCGCGCGATCTTGAGCGGCGTGTTGGCGCCGACGTTGCGCTCGAAGATTTCGCCGTAATTGCCCACACCCTTCACGATCTGCGCAACCCAATCCTCGCTGACGCCGATTCCGGTGCCAAAGCCCGCGGCGGTGCCGTCGGCATTGGGCACGCCGAGAACCCGCCTAATTTCCGGATTGGCCGAGCCCTTCATTTCCTCGACATTGGCCTGGGTGATGCCAAGTTCCTCGGCATTGAGCAATGCGTAGTAGGTCCACTTCACCACGTTGAACCAGGCATCATCGCCCTGGCGCACCGATGGGCCCAATGGCTCCTTGGAGATGATTTCGGGCAGAACGATATGATCATCCGGCTTGGCAAGCTTGAGGCGCTGGGCGTAAATGCCCGACTGGTCAGTCGTGTAGGCATCGCAGCGGCCATCCTCATAGGCGCCGATCACTTCCTCTTCCTTTTCGAAGGCTACGACCTTGTATTCCATCTTGTTGGCCTTGAAATAGTCGGCGAGGTTGAGTTCCGTCGTCGTGCCGGTCTGCACGCAGACGGCAGCCCCGGAAAGCTTGAGAGCCGAATCAACGCCCATGGCGCTCTTCACCATGAAGCCCTGGCCGTCATAATACATGACGCCGCCAAACTTGAGTCCGAGCGAGGTGTCGCGGCTCATCGTCCATGTCGTATTGCGCGACAGGATATCGACTTCGCCGGATTGCAGAGCCGTAAACCGTTCCTTGGCGGTCAACGGCGTGAACTTCACTTTCTGCGCATCGCCGAACACCGCGGCAGCCACGGCGCGGCAGAAATCCACGTCCATGCCGGTCCAGTTGTTCTGCTCATCGGGAAATCCGAAGCCCATCAAACTCGTGTTCACGCCGCATTGCAGGAAACCCTTGGCCTTGACATCATCTAGCGTGCCTGCCGTGGCGGCGGTCGCTGCCATCAGGCTTGCAGTGGCGGCAAACGCCAAACCCATAAATTTACGTTTCATAACTTACCTTCCTTTTGAAATTGGCGGACCACGCCTGATGGCTTTCTCGGTGGAAATCCCCGGCGATCCTCCGCAGTTACTGTCGTCGTCGTCTCCCTTTAGAGGTGTCTTTGATTTTTATCACCTCACTGTCCCTAGACAAGCCGGAAACGACCGGGTGGTCAAGCCGAATTGCAGGGCCGCGGCCGGCAGTGCCTTAAGTTGCGTGGCTTGTCAGGCCAGCGCCGCCACCAGCGCAAGGGCCGAACCGAATGTCGGGGCCGGCGGTTTTTGCGGGCGCTCGATCAGCACCACCGGGATCCGTGCGGCCCGCGCCGCGATGAGCTTTGCCACCGTGAGTTTACCCCCGGCATTTTTGCTGACGAGATGGGTTATCCTGTGAAAGGCCAGCAATTCTCTCTCCGACTCAACACTGAAGGGCGGCCGCGCCAGCACCAGGGCCCAGCCCGGCGGCAATTCAGAGGCTGGCTTTTCAATCATGCGGGCAACCCCGCTCAAATCTTCGCGTGCCAGAAAAACCGCAATTTCCTTGCGCCCAATGGTGAGCAGCGGGCGTGCCGCATTGGGCAACGCCGCGGCGGCGGCCCCGGTATTCTGAACGCTGATCCAGTTATCGGCGGGCAACGGCGTCCATGCCGCCCGCTCCAGCCGCAAATAAGGAATGCCGGCGCGCGCCGCCGCCTGAAACCCGTGCCGCGAAATCTGCGTGGCGAAAGGATGCGTGGCATCGGCCAGGGCAGCGAATCCCTCTGCCTTGAGATAGTCAAACAAACCGTTTTCGCCGCCAAATCCGCCGACGCGGATTTCGCCTTCCGGCAACACCGGATTTTCAGTTACCCCGGCGAACGAAGTCACGACATCAAAGCCTGACTTCAAAAGTTCCTTGGCCAGGATATTCGCATCGGACGTGCCGCCCAGAACCAGAATGCGCTTATTCGGCATGGGCGATAATCTTTCCGGCGCGGTCGACAATCATCACATCCGCTGCAATCGGCGCGCCGCGCAACATTTTTCCGACCTGCAGCTGCGCTTCCTTTGCGACCTGGCTTGCGAGATTTTCTCCCTGCAACTCCAAAACCTGCTGCGCCGTATTGGCGGCCTTCACCGCTTCGCGAAGCTTTGCCGGAGCGAATTTCGCCAGCCATTCAAAGTCAACCTGGCTGCGCCCCGAATGCAGGTCCATTGCGCCTTGCGCCAGCTTGGTAATTTTTCCAAAGCCGCCGCCGATGGTGACGCGGGCCACCGGATGCTCCCGCACGTATTTCAAAAGTCCCCCGGCAAAATCGCCCATGTCCATCATCGCTTCCAGCGGCAAATTGAAATGCGCCCGCACCGCATCTTCAGACGTTGAGCCGGTGCAGCCCGCGATATGCGTAACGCCCATGGCGCGCGCCACATCAACGCCTCGGTGGATGGACGCAATCCATGCCGCGCAGGAGAAGGGATGAACGATCCCCGTGGTGCCGAGAATGGAAAGCCCGCCGACGATGCCCAGCCTGGGATTCCAGGTTTTCTGCGCCAGCGCCTCGCCACCCGGAATCGAAATCTCGATTTCCACATCGCCCCCGCCCTGCTCTTCAATGACCTTGCGCATCATCTCGCGTGGGACCGGATTGATCGCGGGCTCGCCCACCGCAACCGGAAGTCCTGCTCGTGTCACCGTGCCAACCCCTTTGCCGGCCCGGAAGGTGACACCCTTGCCCCGGCGCCGCAATGTGGCGATCACCGTGCAGCCGTGCGTCACGTCCGGATCGTCGCCGGCGTCCTTCACGATTCCCGCTTGCGCCCAGCCCTCGCCTTTTCCTTCAAGCGCAAGCGCGAAACTCGGCGTCTCGCCTTTCGGAAGCCGGATGCTGACCGGATCGGGAAACGCGCCGGTGCGCAATGCCGCAAACGCCGCCTTGGTCGCCGCCGCCGCACATGCACCCGTGGTCCAGCCGCGCCTTAACTCCCCTTCGGGCTTCTCTATTCGCATGCGATCACTGTATAAGGAACTATGAGCCGCGAACCAACAAAATCAGCGCATCAGCCGCCTGCGCTCAGTACGGCGATGACAGGATTTGCCCGCCTTGATGGCGAGGCCTTTCCGGCGTTTGAAGCGGGCTGGGTCTGGCTCGTGGGCGCCGGCCCGGGCGCTCCCGGCCTCATGTCTTTGCTGTGCTACCACGCCATGCAGAATTGCGATGTTGTCGTTTACGATGCCCTGGTCAATCCGGACATCCTCCGCTGGGTCAGGCAGGGCGTCAGTCTCGAATACGCCGGCAAGCGCGGCGGCAAGCCTTCGCCCGTTCAGCAGGATATTTCGCTGCGCCTCATTGAACTGGCCCGCGCCGGCAAACGGGTGTTGCGCCTCAAAGGCGGCGACCCTTTCATGTTCGGCCGCGGCGGCGAGGAATGCCAGGCGCTCGCCAAGGCCAAAATCCCTTTCCGCATTGTCCCGGGCATTACGGCGGGTGTCGGCGGCCTGGCCTATGCCGGAATCCCCTCGACCCATAGGGATACCAACCATTCCGTCATCTTTCTGACCGGCCATGACGCCACCGGGAAGATGCCGGCCAATGTCAACTGGCAGGCCGTCGCCACCGCCTCCCCGGTGATCGTAATGTATATGGCCGTCAAGCACTTGGGCGAGATTGCTCAAGCCTTGATGGAAGGCGGGCGAGCCCCAAAAAACCCCGTAACCATCATTTCCAATGCCTCCCTTCCGCATCAGCAGGTGCAGGCCACCACGCTCGATCAGGCCGGAGCCTTTGTGGCAAAGAATGGTCCGCCCACCCCCGCCATCGTCGTCGTCGGCCACGCTTCCGACTGGCGCGAGATGCTCGACTGGTACTCTCCGGCGCTCCGGGAGAACGCCATTGGCTAAGGCCTTCGTGGTTGCGGCCCCGTCCTCCGGCAGCGGCAAGACCATGCTCACCCTTGGCCTGCTCCGTAGCTTCAGGAACCGCGGGCTCCGGGTTGCCTCGGCCAAGGTCGGCCCCGATCATATCGATCCCCGCTTCCACGCGGCCGCCAGCGGCAGGCCCTGCCTCAACCTCGATCCCTGGGCCATGAAGCGCGAGGTCGTGGCCGGTCTCTTAACCGGGCTTAACCATGATGCGGACCTCGTCATCGTCGAAGGCGTTATGGGCCTGTTCGATGGCCCCCAGGGCGCCAGGGGTTCCACCGCCGACCTGGCGCAGGATATGGAACTGCCTATCGTCCTGGTGCTCGATGCCGGGCATCAGGGCCAATCCATTGCCGCGCTCGCCGAAGGCTTCCTTAACCATCGCAAGGGCCTCACCTTCGCCGGATTGATTCTGAACCGGGTGGCCAGCGACAGGCACGCCGCCCTCTTGACCTCGGCCCTCGCCCCCCTTGGCGTTCCCATCCTCGGCCTGGTGCGGCGCAGTGACTCACTGAACTGGCCCTCGCGGCACCTCGGCCTGGTGCAAGCCCAAGAGAATCAAGAGCTTGAATTGTTTATTGAAACCACAAGCTTAGCGGTTGCACGTGAAACAAAACTTGACAAGTTATTAACGCTTGGCGCGGAAATCCGCCCCGAATCACTTTCGGACCCGATCCTGCCCCCTCTTGGCCAGAAAATAGCGGTCGCCGACGACCTGGCATTCAGTTTTGCCTATCCCCACCTGCTGCAAGGCTGGAAAACGGCGGGGGCGGAAATCTCCGTCTTTTCACCCCTGAAAGACGAGGCCCCGGAACCGGGGGCCGATGCTATTTTCCTGCCCGGCGGCTATCCCGAGCTGCATGCCGGGCTGTTGTCCAAAAACCAGACGTTTCTGCGCGGTCTGAGAAATTCAAAGGCGTTGATTTACGGCGAGTGCGGCGGCTTCATGGTGCTGGGCGAGGCCCTGATCGACGCCAAGGGCCAGTCCCACGCCATGGCCGGCCTTCTGCCCGTAACGACAAGCTTTGCCAGCCGCAAGCTTCACTTGGGCTACCGCCGCCTGTCACCGCTTGCCGGGCCCTGGACCAAACCGCTGCGCGGCCACGAGTTTCACTACTCGTCTATTGAAAACGAAGGCAAGGCCGACCGGCTGTTCACGGCGAGTGATGCCGCGGGCGAAGATCTGGGCTCCATTGGCCTGAAGCGCGGCAAGGTCATGGGCTCCTATGCCCATGTCATATCTGAAGCCCCATGAAGCCCCGCGCCTTCATGCTCATGGGCACCGGCTCCGACGTGGGGAAATCCCTGGTGGCCGCCGGCCTCTGCCGCGCCTTTGCCCGGCGCGGGCTGAAAGTAATGCCCTTCAAGCCGCAGAACATGTCCAACAATGCCGCCGTCACCAGCGATGGCGGCGAAATCGGCCGGGCCCAGGCCCTGCAGGCCCGCGCCGCCGGGCAGCCCGCAACCGTTCACATGAATCCGGTGCTCCTGAAACCCGAAACCGCGACAGGCGCCCAGGTCATCGTGCAGGGCAAGCGCGCCGCCACCATGACCGCCCGTAATTTTTTCAAGAAGCGCCAGCAGTTCCTGCCCGCCATCGTCGCGAGCTTCCGGATGCTCGCCGAGCAGGCCGACCTCGTCATTGTGGAAGGTGCGGGAAGCCCCGCCGAGATCAACCTGCGCGATGGCGACCTTGCCAACATGGGATTCGCCAAGGCCGTCGATATTCCGGCCTTTCTGGTGGGCGATATTCACCGGGGCGGGGTGATTGCCTCCATCGTCGGCACGTTGGCTGTGCTCAGCCTTGAAGACCGGGCCCGCCTTAAGGGTTTCATCATCAACAAATTCCACGGTGACGTGAAGCTCTTTGAAAATGGCAAAACCTATCTCCAAGACACGACAAAACTTCCTTGCTTGGGCATTATCAGCCACTTTGTTCCGGCCAGAAACCTCCCCGCCGAAGATGCAGTGGCTTTGGAAGACATGCTTGTAACCAATTCAAATGGCTACCAAATATGCGTCCTGAAGCTGCCCCGCATCGCCAATTTTGATGACCTCGACCCCCTGCGCCTCGAACCGGGCGTTTCCCTGCGGTTTCTCGACCTTGGCCAAGCCATCCCCGGTGATACGGACCTGGTGATCATCCCCGGGTCCAAATCCACCATGGCTGATTTGGCCGCCGTCCGGGCCACCGGCTGGGATATTGACCTTCTGGCCCACGTCCGGCGCGGTGGCCGCGTCCTCGGCCTCTGCGGCGGCTATCAGATGCTGGGCCACACCATACACGATCCCGAGGGCCTGGAAGGCACCGCCGGCAGTATTGAAGGATTGGGCTTGCTCGATATTGAGACCACCCTTCTGGCCGACAAGACACTCACCCTCGTCACCGCCAGGCATCTGGCAAGCGGGCAGGAAATCGCAGGCTATGAAATCCATCTCGGCGCTTCCCAAGGGGCCGATTGCCTCCGGCCCTTTGCCAGAATCGGCAGCACCGATGATGGCGCCACATCACCCGACGGCCTGGTGAGCGGCACCTATATCCACGGCTGTTTTGCCAGCGATGGCTTCCGCCGCGCCTATCTCAAAAATCTTGGCGCCGACTCAAGCGATCTCGCCTTCGACTCCCTCATTGAAAAAACCCTTGATGAATTGGCCATTCATCTTGAGGAGCATCTCGATTTGGATTTGATGCTGGAATTGGCAGGCGAGATATGAGCCTGCATTTCACCGCAGCGGCTTTGGCCCTGCTGATCGAGCGCCTGTTTGGCTATCCCAAACCGCTCTACGATGGAATAGGCCACCCCGTTGAATGGATCGGCAGCGTTCTTAAAAAACTCGAGGCCGTGCTGTGCGATCCCGAAGCCGAACCGCTGCAGGCACGCCTCAGGGGCCTTGCCGCTTTGCTCGCCTTGCTGCTCATCGTTGCGATACCCGCCTTCATCATCACAAGCGTTCTTTCCACTTTCACATTTGGCTGGGTCATCGAAGCCCTGCTCGCCACCGCGCTCATCGCCCAACACTCCTTGTATGAACACGTGAATGCCGTGCGCAAAGGCCTCGACACATCATTGGCGGAAGGCCGCAAGGCCGTGGCCAAGATTGTCGGCCGTGATCCTGCCGTTCTCGATGAATCAGGTGTGGCGAAAGGCGCTCTCGAAAGTCTCGCCGAAAACACCAGCGACGGCGTCGTGGCACCCGTCCTGTGGTATGCCTTGCTCGGCCTGCCGGGCATCGTGGCCTACAAGGCGATCAACACCGCCGACTCGATGATCGGCCACAAGTCCGAGCGCTATGTCAATTTCGGCTGGGCCGCGGCGCGGCTCGATGATCTCGTCAACCTGCCTGCCTCACGCCTCACCGGTTTATTGTTTGCCGCCGCCGCCGCATGGAATGACAGTGAGCGCGGCAAACTTGCCCTTCAGGCCATGTGGCGCGATGCCCCCAAGCATCAGTCCCCCAATGCGGGCTGGCCTGAGTCGGCCCTTGCCGCAAGCCTCGGCGTGAAATTCGGCGGCCCGCGCAGCTATGATGGAAGCCGTGTCGACCTGCCCTGGATGGGCCAAGGCCGCGAGACCTTGAACCGCGACGATATCCGCAAAGGTCTCAGGCTTTACGGGACCGCGATGACTTTTTTGTTTTGTTCGATGGCGCTTTGTGCGCTGCTTTTTTGAGGATCAGCGGCAGGCCGGCGGCGATGAACACCACCTCGTCAACCGCTTCGGCCACCCGCTGATTAAGAAACCCCTGAGCATCGCGGAAAGCCCTTGCCACCGCATTGGCGGGAACAACCCCAAGGCCCACCTCATTCGACACCAGCACCACCTGCGCCTGGGTCTTTTTCAACGCCGCGCAGAGCATGTCCGTCTCGCGCGTCACGTCGAGCTTGACGATCATCAGGTTGCTGAGCCAGATCGTCAGGCAATCAATCAGGATGAAGCGTCCCTTGCCGTCAATCGCCTGCAGCGCGCTCACCAGGTCAAGCGGCACCTCGAAAGTTTCCCAGCTCGGCCCCCGTTGCAGCCGGTGGGCAGCAATCCGCTGCACCATTTCCTCATCGGAGGCTTCCGCCGTCGCCACATAAAATTTCTGCCCCTTGCCCAGGCTTTCGGCATAGCGGCTCTTGCCTGACCGGGCCCCGCCGAGAACCAGAAGCGTGCTCATGTTCGGCTCCTTGGAATGCGCGCAATAAAATGGCCGCGCATGGCGCTGGGCCATTCACGGAATGGAACTTCGCCGGTCATTGTCGCGCCATGCAGATCAAACCAGGCGAGAATGGCCTCCGCCTGGGCCCGCTCCGGCGCATGGTCGCCGGTGAAATAGGTGAAGCGCTGGTCGTCGCGCAGCACCACGCTGCAATGGCGCTTGCAGTTCCACAGGCACGCCTGGGTTTCGATCCTGATGTCATCGCGGCCCTTCCCGGTCACCACATCCCGCATGTGGTCAATCAGCGTCTGCCCGCCCGTACGCCCGTCGGGGCCCGTGGCGTCGCTCTGAGAATAGCGGCAGGTTGTGCAAAATACGAGCGAACGCATGGGCTTGCTTCGGTCCTTTAGGCATTGCTATGGTCGTCGCGCCTTCAATGGTGGCAAAGCCTTGATCTGTCAACGCAAACGAAAGCGACATGAACTACTCCCGCATCGCCTTTTCTGCCTCCGACACGCCTGAGGCCCGCAAGGCCCTGTCCCGCCTGGCCAAGCGTTATGGCAATGCCGCGGCCGATTCGGCCGATGTGGTGGTGGCGCTCGGTGGCGACGGCCACATGCTGCAAACCCTGCACCGCTATGTTTCGACGGGCACCCCCATCTATGGCATGAACCGCGGTTCGGTCGGCTTTCTGATGAATGACTATACCGAGGGCGAATTGCTTGAGCGCCTGCACGCCGCTGAACTCACCGCCATCCGGCCCCTGCGCATGGTGGCCACCGATGAAAGCGGCAAGACCCACAAGGGCATCGCCTTCAACGAAGTGTCGCTTCTGCGCCAGCGCTCCCAGGCCGCCAAGCTGCAAATCTCCATCGACCATAAGGTGCGCCTGGAAGAATTGATCTGCGACGGCCTTCTGCTGTCAACGCCGGCCGGCAGCACCGCCTATAATCTCTCCGCCCACGGACCAATCCTGCCGGTGAACGCCCCGCTTTTGGCGCTGACGCCGATCAGCGCCTTCCGCCCCCGGCGCTGGCGCGGCGCCGTCCTGCCCCATAATGCCAAGGTCACCATCACCGTGCTGGAGCCCGACAAGCGCCCGGTGGCCTCGGTTGCCGATCATGTCGAAGTGCGTGATGTGAAAGTTGTCGAGATTGCCGAGGACAAGAAGCGCTTGGTAAAAATCCTCTTCGATCCCGGCCACAGCCTGGCCGAGCGCGTGCTCAACGAACAGTTTAAGTTCTAAGCAGCGCGCACCATGTCGGCGCGCAGGCGCTTGGCGATCTTGCGCACCCGGTCCTCGGCGAAGCGGCCGATGAATTCCAGGTTCTTGCTGCGTTCGGCGCTCTGCATGTTTTCATAGCGCGTCATCAGCGCTTCAATCAGGCGCCTGCCGAAACTTTCAGGATCCAGCGGAAGCCCCTCTTCCTTCGCATCCTTCATCACGTCGCAGGCCGCCACCAGAAGGCCGTAGCAGGATTGCGGCAGGCCCGATTTGCTGTGCAGCGATTTCAGTCCCATGAAGCCGCGGCCAAACATCAGTTCCTGGGCCCGCGCCAAGCCTACGCCGGCAAGATGCGCCAGCGACCATTGCACCATTTTCATTTCGCCGATGGCGGCGGCGCGCAATATGATCGACGAGGTCAGCATTTTTTTGGACACCAGGAAGGGAATGGCCCGCGCCAGTTCCTCGTTGCTGGCTTCAACCAGGATCCGCAAAATCGCGGTTTCTTCCGCGTCGGCGACCAGCTCGCTGGCATCATTGTCCGCCATCCAGCCGCGTTCCGCCATCAGCTGCTGCATGCGGTTCGAGGCCCGCTTGGCCTGCAGGATGCGGATGTCCAGCGGCAGGTTCGGGCGGCCAAGCAGGAGCTCCACCATTTCCGGCACCTGGCCGAAGCGTGTGTAAAGCGTGTGATAAGCGCGGTCATCAAGATGCAGCGCATGGTTTTCAAACAGGCGCAGGCACACCTCAAGCGGCGCCGATTTCACCGCATAGGCGAGCGATTCCTTGGAAAGATCGGAGCGCAGAACCACAATCTGCTGGCGCGCCGCATCGCCGACCCGCAGCACCGCAAGCATGTGCCAGTGGTTGAGCGCCGGGGTTGCCGCCAGAAACGGCAGCGCCACGTCATCGTCATCAGCAATGATCGAAAACAGGATATCCGCATGGAGACTGAGAAGGCCAACCAGTCCAAGGGCCAAGGTGCGGCGCACGTCCTTGACCGGATCGACCGAGAGCTTGAGCACCACCGGCACGACCTGCGCGCTGTCCGCCTTCGAGGTGTCTTCCGCGCACATGAGGGCGGCAAGCTGGACCGCAAGCCTGGTGCGCGCCATCGCATCGCCGTTGTCAATAACGTCCATGAATATGCTGGTGTCGAGGCCGGGCTTGGGTTCACTACGCATTTACGGGAGCCAATCTAGTCATCATCTGATGCGCCAAAGCTACGTGGCAAGCCTTAATATTTGGTTCACCATGTCTCTTGACGAAGCCTTAAGCCGGCTTACAGCACGCCCGCCTGGTGCAGCTTGAACTGCAGCAGCTCAAGATCGAAGGGCTGCATGATGAAATCCGCCGCCCCTTCCAGGATGGATTGGCCGATTTCCTCGGCATCGGGCTTGTCGGCATAGAGAATGACAACCGTTTTTTTGCCTCTCGCCGTCTTGCGCATCCGCCTGATGAAATCACTGGGCGCCATGCCTTCCGGGCTCGCCGCCATCACCACCACATCGGTTGAATTATCATTGCAATATTTCAGGCCTTCGTCGGCAGCCGAACGTTCTGCGGAATTCAGGCCGAGATCGCCCAGCAACTGCGATACGCGCTTGCGCTCCGTCACGTCCCTGTCGATCAGCAAGCACTTAACCATTGCGAGTTTTCCTTGGCGTTCTGACGGGCACCCAATACCTGCAATTTCCCGCCTGCCGACTCCTGAGCCCCTCTTGGTTAATGAGACGTTAAACACCTTTCCCACAGCTTTTCCACAACCCTTAAGCTACTGACGAACAATCACAAATCACTGTTGCCAACAGGTCTTACAACTGTGGCGACAATGCGGCGTTCTGCGCCTGTTCGGGACTCGCGGTGCGACTCAGTGGCCAGCGGGGGCAAGGCAGGGTTGTGAAGGTCCCGCTAGCCTATCCCGGCCGGCGCATCCGCCAGACGTCGTTAATCGTGGCATATTCCGCATAACCAAGGCGCGAGATCATCTTCATCGCACCGCTGTTCACCCGGCCATTCTCAATGAACCGGTCATCGATGTGGACCCCAATGACACGGCCCACCACCAGCCAATTCGCAACCTGTCCTTCGTCGTCGGGCAGTTCGATTTTCTTATGGAGGCGGCATTCCAGGTTGGCCGGGCTTTCGGCCACCCGTGAGGGCCGGATGAGCCGGCAAGGCGCCTTGGTCAAGCCGGCCAGGGCAAATTCATCCACCTGCGGCGGCACAACCGATGAACTCGCGTTCATGGCTTCGCGGATCGCGTAGGTGGCAACATTCACCGCAAACTCGCCCGTCGCTTCGATGTTCCGCAGGCTGTCCTTATAGCCGGTTGAGCCGAAGACCACGTAATGCGGCCGTTCCGAAACAAGGTTGAAAAAACTGTAGGGCGCCAGGTTGGCCACGCCATCTGCCGAAAGCGTTGACAGCCAGCCGATGGGCCGCGCCACAAGCGCCTTTATGGGATCAACTTCAAAGCCATGGTCATTGCGGACGGCGTCATAGAACATCTCAGATGGACCTCAATAAGGCGGGCAAATCGGCAATGCTGTGCAGCGTGTGATCGGCCAGATGGGCAATGTCGCCATGCCTGCCATTGCCTGTGAGGACCGCGACTGCCAGTCCCGCCCCGCCATTGCGCGCCTCCTCCATGTCATGGGCATTGTCGCCGACCATGGCAATCTCGGATGGGTTCACCCCCACAACGGCCGCAAACCGGCGGATCATGTCGCCCGAGGGCTTGGGAGCGGACACCGTATCGGCGGCAATCACCTCGTCGAACAGCTCAAAAACGCCGAGATGATTGAGGTGGCTGCAGGCGGAATAATGGCTGTCATTGGTGGCAACGCCCACATGCAGCGCCATCTCCTTCAACTCCTGGAGCAGCGGCAGCAGCGGCATCAGTGGCCTGAGCAGGGATTTCGACAGCGGCGCATAGTCGACATCAATCATCCGTACTTTTTCCAGAGTGCCCGCCTCGTCAAGTCCCGGCCACCAGCAATCGATAAGTTGCCGCGTCGTGCCCGCCGCCAGGATGGAGTTGGCATCAAAGCCATCGGTGTCCGGGTTGTACCCGGCCCCCGCCATCATCAGGTCGGCGTCAGCGGGCTTGATGCCAAACTGCTCGCACAGCATCTGGCGGTAGATCGGAACCCAGGTGCCGTTCACGTCGATCAACGTGCCGTCCTTGTCAAACAGAACGCCGCGGATTGTCATGCCTTCGCCCACCGTGTGAGCAGCCCCTGCGGATCGGGCCGCGGCCGGTCTTCGAGCGGCACGGTTGTCGTTCCAATGCAGATGATGCCCGCCACCCGTTCGCTTCCCTTAAGCCCCATCGCCGCCATCGCCTCAGGATCATAGGCCACCCAATCGGTCTGCCACTGCGCGTCAAAACCCATGGCGCCCGCCGCCAGCACCAAATTGTAGCACACGGCTGCCGACGACAGCAGTTGCTCCCATTCCGGTATCTTGCCGTGCGGCGCCGCCGTCGAAACCACCACGATCACCACCGGAGCCCGCGTGAACAATCCGCGCTGAAACGCAATGCTCTCCTCGCCGTGCTCCGGGTGCAGCACCGTCCACCGCGCCGCAAAGGCCTTGCCAATATCGGCCCGGGCCTGCCCCTCGAAAAGCACAAAACGCCAGGGATTGAGCTTGCCGTGATCGGGCACCCGCACGGCGATATCCAGAAGCTCGGAAATTTGCTCCGAACTGGGTCCAGGAGGCCCTAAGGCCTTGACCGATCCGGATTTTCTGGTTTTGAGGAAGGCCAAAGGCGAGGTGAGATTGTTCAGTTTTGTCATGATTCCCGCAATGTGGCGGCTCGCCTCCAAAAACGCAATGATTTCAATTAGCCCGAGTTCGTTAACTAAAAATTAAGGATCCCGTTGCCCGCGGCGAGCCGGTCATGCTTTGATTCAGATGCCGGCCGGAAGGCTGGGGGAAATAGAAACAGGGGACGATAGCATGCACGACCTCAGCACCCGTGCACTGCCAATCCGCCGTCAGAAAAGCGCGGCATCCGCAGCTCTTCTGATGGCGGTTCTGTTTCTCAGCCCTTTTGCCTTCGCCGATGCCCTTGGCGCTCCCAAGACAATCGAGGAAAGCGCCGTGGCGGTCATGGCGCCGAAATTCCAGACCAAGGTTGCCCACGACATCGCCATTGAGATCGTCAAGCCTGGCAACGAAGGCGTGGAGCTATCCGCAAGATTGTCGGAATCGGGCGGCTTGATTGAGCGCGACATTTCCTGGACGCTCAGGGATGCGCAAGGCAGTATCGTTTACGACAAGAACACCGAACTGGCCCATGTCGCCCTGCCGCCCGGCGATTACTCCGTTGAAGCCCGCTACGGTTCTGCCAGCTTCTCCCAGAGCCTGACCTTGCTTGAAGCCAACCGGCTGATGGTCAGCTTTGTCCTCGAGGTCGGCGGCATCCGCGTCCTGCCCCGCGTCCAGGGCCTTGGGCTGATGGCGGCGCAAACCCGCTCCCTGGTCTATGCCCTTTCCGGCCCCGACAAGGGAAGGCTCATCACCATTTCCAAGGTGCCGGGGGAAATCCTCCGCGTTAAGTCCGGCGACTACCGCATTGAAAGCCGCTTTGCCACCGGCAATGCCGTTGCCGTGGCCGACGTTCATGTGAATTCCGGGCTGATGAGCGCCGTCGAAATCGACCATGCCGCCGGATTGGCGCGGCTGTCCTATGTGGGCGCGCCCGGGGCCCATGTCTCCTGGCTGGTGACCAACGACCGGGGGGAAGACCTTCCCGCCATTGACGGATTGTCGGCAAGCCTCGTCCTGAAGCCCGGCGCCTACACCGCCAAAGCCCGGATCGGCAGTGAGCTCCTGACCGCCAGCTTCGATATCGCCGCCGGCCAGGAACGCGACATCCTGCTCGGAAACTAACACCTCTATTCTCATCATGGCCGTGCTCGACACGGCCATCCCCACGAAGATGCCCGCGTCAAGCGCGACATCCTGCCCGGAAATTAGGCACTTCCATAGTTTTGCAAAGCTGTCACACTGGCCGGGAATGATGGTCCCCGGGGAGGACGTGCAGTCATGACAAGTTTCAAAACGATTTTCAGCCCGCGTCTCATATTGCTCACCCTCGCCATTGCGGGCCTCGCCATCACCATCCTCGCCGCCCTGTTCCTGCAGCTCAGCGGCCCCGCTGCAGCACTGCCCGTGGTGGTCTTTGGCGGACTGTCCATTCTCGGCATCAGGGACATGACGCAAACCCGCCACGCCATTCTGCGCAACTATCCCATCTCCGGCCACATCCGCTTCCTTCTCGAGAACGTCCGCCCGGAAATCCGCCAGTACTTTCTTGAAACCGACAAGGACGGCATGCCCTTCCCGCGCGACAAGCGCGCCATCGTTTATCAGCGCGCCAAGCGGGCGCTCGACAAGCGCCCGTTCGGCACGCAATACGACGTCTATGAAAGCCGCTATGAATGGCTGCATCATTCGATCGCCCCCAAGCCGCCAAGCAAGCAGCCGTTTCGCGTCACCGTGGGCGGCCCCGCGTGCAGCCAGCCCTATTCCGCCTCGGTCTTCAATATTTCCGCCATGAGCTATGGCTCGCTTTCCGCCAATGCCATCCGCGCCCTCAACCGCGGCGCGAAAATCGGCGGCTTTGCCCATGACACGGGCGAAGGCGGGGTGAGCCCCTATCACCGTGAATTCGGCGGCGACATTATCTGGGAAATCGGCTCCGGCTATTTCGGCTGCCGCAACGCCGACGGAACTTTCTCCGACGAGCGGTTCGCCGAAACAGCCAAACTCGATCAGGTCCGGATGATTGAAATCAAGCTTTCGCAAGGGGCCAAGCCCGGCCACGGCGGCGTCTTGCCGGGCGTCAAGGTAACCGAGGAAATTGCCGCCATCCGCGGCGTCGAAATGGGAAAGGACTGCATCTCGCCGCCATCGCACTCGGCCTTCAGTACGCCGCTTGAACTCGTGGCCTTCATTGCAAGACTGCGCAAGCTTTCCGGCGGCAAGCCCGTGGGCTTCAAGCTGTGCATCGGCCACCACTGGGAATTCATGGCGATCGTCAAGGCCATTATCGAAACCGGCATCGCCCCGGATTTCATCGTGATCGACGGCAAGGAAGGCGGCACCGGCGCAGCTCCTCTCGAATTCATGGACCATATCGGAACGCCGCTGCGTGATGGCCTGAACTTCGTGCATTCCACCCTTGTCGGCGCCAACCTGCGCGATCAGGTCAAGATCGGCGTCTCCGGAAAAATTACCTCGGCCTTCGACATGGCCCGCGTCATGGCCATCGGCGCCGACTGGTGCAATGCGGCGCGCGGCTTCATGTTCGCCGTGGGCTGCATCCAGGCCCAGCACTGCCACACGGACAAATGCCCCACCGGTGTCTCAACCCAGGACCCGGCCCGCCAGCGCGCCATCGTCGTGCCCGACAAGGCCGAACGCGTGGCCAGCTTTCATCGTGAAACCATCAAGGCGCTCTCCGACCTCATCGCCGCGGCGGGCCTCACCCACCCCCACGACCTGCGCCCAACCCACTTCATGCAGCGCGCCGCGCCCGACCGCACCATCAGCTTCGAGGAGCTGTATGTGTGCATGAAGCCCGGTGAGTTGCTCATTGGCAAAGCTCCCGCAGCAATGGGCCAAGCCTGGGACATGGCCACGCCGAAAAGCTTTGCCGCGCAGACTAATTGAATAAATAAAATAACAATATCAACGCTTTGAGAACTTGCGGCAGCATGGTTTCCATTTCCAGCATTACACTCCAGCCATGTTCACTTTGCATGATCGGCTCACCCGCAAAGGAGTAAACCACCTCCCCTTTGCTGCGTTGCAGCAAAATCAAAGGAGAAGAAAAATGGCAATATCAACACCAGACAAAACGGGTGAGGGCGAAAGCGACGACCCCGCACTTTCGGTGGGCGGCCAGGTGCCGCCCAGCTTCTGGATTCTCGCCCTTGGTTCCGTCGGCGTCGTCTATGGCGACATCGGAACCAGCCCCCTCTACGCCTTGCGTGAAGCGGTCGTCGCCGCCACTGGCAAGTCCGGCCCCATCACCGAACCCATCATCTTTGGTGTTCTCTCGCTCATCATCTGGGCCCTTGTTCTCGTTGTCACGGTGAAATATGTCTTCATCCTGCTCAACGCCGACAACAACGGCGAAGGCGGAACTCTCTCGCTCATGGCGCTGGCCCAGCGCGTAATGGGAAGCAACATGGTTCTCATTCCCGTTCTCGCCATGATCGGCGCGGCTCTGTTTTATGGCGACGCGATGATCACCCCGGCGATTTCGGTTCTCTCCGCCGTTGAAGGCCTCAAGATCATAACGCCGGCCCTCGAGCCTTATGTTCTGCCGCTGACCCTGGCCATCATCATCGCGCTGTTTGCGGTGCAGGCCCGCGGCACCGCAAGCGTCGCCGCCCTCTTCGGCCCCATCACGCTTATTTGGTTTGCATTGCCATTGCGCTGGCAGGTCATCGCCCATATTGGCGACAATCCCACCGTGCTGCTTTCATTCAATCCGGTCTATGCCGTGAACTTCCTCGGTTCCCATGGCATTATCGGCCTCGTCACTCTCGGCGCGGTCTTCCTCGCCGTCACCGGCGCCGAAGCGCTCTATGCCGATCTCGGCCATTTCGGCAAGCGCCCCATTCAACTGGCCTGGATCATTGTCGTGTTTCCGGCTCTCCTGCTCAACTATCTCGGCCAGGGCGCGCTGCTGCTGCACCGCCCTGAGACCATTGAAAATCCCTTCTTTCTGATGATGCCGGAATGGGCTCTCATTCCCGCCGTGGTGCTGGCGACGGCCGCCACCATAATCGCCAGCCAGGCGGTGATCACCGGGGCTTACTCGCTCACCCGCCAGGCCATCCAGCTCGGTCTCCTGCCGCGCATGGAAATCCGCTTTACCTCCGAAGCCCATGCCGGCCAGATCTACATGCCGCAGGTGAACTGGCTGATCATGTTTGGCGTGCTGGCCCTCGTTATCATGTTCAAGACATCGGGAAGCCTCGCCTCGGCCTATGGCATCGCCGTCACCGGCACCATGGTGGTCACCTCCATGATGGCCATATTCGTGATCTGGAATTATTGGAAATGGCCGCTCTGGGCGGCGCTTGCCATGATGCTTCCCCTGCTCGCCCTTGATGTCGTTTTTCTCGGCGCCAATTCCCTGAAGATACTTGAAGGCGGCTACGTTCCGCTGGCGTTGGGGGCACTGATCATATTGGTGATGTGGACCTGGCGCCGGGGTTCGCAAATCCTCTTCGAAAAAACCCGCAAGTCGGAAGTGCCCTTGGTCGGCCTCGTCAAGAGTCTGGCAAAGCACCCGCCCCACTGCGTGCCCGGCACGGCGGTGTTCTTCACCTCCGATCCGGAAAGCACGCCAACTGCCCTGCTCCACAGCCTGAAGCACTACAAGGTGCTGCATGAAAACAATGTGGTGCTCACCATCCGCACTAGCGACAGCCCCAGCGTTCTCCCCGGTGACCGGGTGAAAATTGAAAAGCTGAATGATCTCTTCAGCCGCCTTGTCCTCACCTATGGCTATATGGAAACACCGGACGTGCCGAAGGCCCTTGGCCTTGCCCGCAGGCTGGGCTGGAAGTTCAACATCATGACAACCTCGTTCTTCCTGTCCAGGCGCAGTGTCAGGGCCTCAAAGCACGAGGGCATGCCGGTCTGGCAGGACAAGCTGTTTATCGGCCTGGCCCGCAACGCCAATGACGCCAGCAGCTATTTCCGCCTGCCAACCGACCGTGTGGTGGAAGTAGGCAGCCAGATTACAGTGTGATTATTAGTCCCCATGGTCGCACTTGATGCGACCATGGAGCGAAAAAATTAGGCCGCAGGCAGCGGGATGAATTCCTTTTCATCGCCGGGCACAATGTCAAAGCGCGCCCGCTTCCAGTCCTCTTTCGCTGCTTCGATCCGCTCCTTGGAGGAAGACACAAAATTCCACCAGATATGGCGCGGCCCATCCATCGGTTCGCCGCCCAGCATCATGAAGCGGGCGTCACCCTGCGCCGTGAGGGTAATGGCATCCCCGGCACGGAACACCAGAAGCTGGTTGGCGCCATGAACCCGCCCGCCGATTTCCAGCGATCCCTCAACGATGTAAATGCCGCGCTCCTCATGCTCCACCGGCAGGGGCAGCCGCGCCCCCGACTTCAGCTTTACATCCGCATAAAACAGGTCTGAATGGGTTTTGACCGGCGAGGCCGCGCCATAAATTGCGCCCGCAATTATCCGCACCTCGCGGGCCTTGTCTGAAAGCAAGGGCAAGTCTGCCATCGCCACGTGCTCAAAGGCCGGGCGCGTTTCTTCATGCTGCCTGGGCAGCGCCACCCAGCTTTGAATGCCGAATATCTGGTGCGGCCGCATCCGCTCCGCGGCCGGCGTGCGCTCGGAATGGACAATGCCCTTGCCCGCCGTCATCCAGTTGAGTTCGCCGGGGGCTATCTGCTGTTCCGAACCCAGGCTGTCACGGTGAAACATCATGCCGTCGAAAAGCCAGGTCACGGTCGAAAGCCCGATATGCGGATGCGGCCGCACATCTTGCCCCTGCCCCGCCTTCATCGTGATGGGGCCGAACTGGTCAAAGAAAATAAATGGTCCCACCATCTGCCGCTGAGCCGAAGGCAGGGCGCGGCGCACTTCAAAATCGCCGATGTCGCGTATGCGCGGAACGATGACAATCGGCAGCGCATCCGCGGCAAGGGCATCGCCGGGCAGCGGATCGGGAATGTGGGGCAGCGTCATGTTTTTCCTCCAATGGCAGCGCGCACCAGGGGCGCCACTTCCTGGCCCATCAGCTCAACCGCCCGCAGCATATTCTGGTGCGGCAAGGAGCCGAGGCCCATCTGCACCAGGATGCGCTCGTTGCCGAAAATCCTGTGAAGTCCAATGATCTTTTCGGCCACGTCCTTGGGATTGCCGATAATCAGATGACCATTGGGCCCGCAGGACGCTTCGAACTGGGCCCGCGTCGTAGGCGGCCAGCCGCGCTCGCGGCCAATGCGCGTCATCACTTCCGCATAGCCCGGAAAGAATGTATCCCGCGCCGCCTTGGCGTCATCGGCCACAAAGCCATGCATGTTGAGGCTGAGGGCCGCGTTGCCGTGCCCCGCCCGCTTGGCCGACTCGCGGAACAAATCCGCATGCGGCTTGAAGCGCGCCGGCTCACCGCCAATGATGGCCAGCGCCATGGGCAGGCCCAGCGTTCCCGCCCGAACAACAGACTGGGGCGTGCCACCAACCCCCACCCACACCGGCAGCGGATTCTGCTGCGCCCGCGGATAGATCCCGGCGTTGTTGAGTGGGGCGCGGATCGTGCCGGCCCACGTCACATGCTCCTGCGCCCGCAGCTTTAAAAGCAGGTCAAGCTTCTCGGAAAACAGCACGTCGTAGTCATTGAGGTCATAGCCGAACAGCGGATAGGATTCGATGAACGAGCCGCGCCCCACCATGATCTCGGCCCGGCCATGCGACAGCAGGTCAAGCGTGGCAAAATTCTGATACACCCGCACCGGGTCGTCGGAGGAAAGCACCGTCACCGCCGAGGTGAGCCGGATGGTCTTCGTCCGTGCCGCGGCCGCCGCCAGCACGATGACCGGGGCCGAAGCCGCGTAATCCGGCCGGTGGTGCTCGCCCACCCCATAGACATCAAGCCCGACCTTGTCGGCCAGCTCGATTTCTTCAACCAGATTGTTCAGCCGCTCCCCCGCCGAAATCGCCGGCCCCAGATCGGCGAAGGTATACATCCCGATTTCCATGGGAGACATATGTAGCGGTTGTGAGGGCCGTTCAAGTATCAGGCTTGTTACCGAAACAGGCTACTTCAAATCCGGCGCGGTCGCCTCCGCCGCCAGTGCGGCAATCGCCTCAACCAGGCTCATCGACTTCTGGTCCTGGCTCCCGAGCCTGCGCATGTTCACCGCCTGCTCGTCCATCTCGCGTTTTCCCACGACGAGTATCACCGGAACCTTCGCCAGCGAATGTTCGCGCACCTTGTAGTTGATCTTCTCGTTGCGCAGATCCGCCTCCGCCCGAAGTCCCGCCTTGCGCAAATCATCGCGCACTCTCACGGCATATTCGTCGCCTTCCGACGTGATCGTGGTCACCATCACCTGCGTGGGCGCCAGCCACAGCGGAAAATGGCCGGCATGATGCTCAATCAAAATGCCAAGAAACCGCTCCATCGAGCCGCAGATGGCCCGGTGGATCATCACCGGCACATGCTTCTCGCCATCGGCTCCGATGTAAAACGCCCCAAAGCGCTCCGGCAGGTTGAAGTCGACTTGCGTGGTGCCGCATTGCCAGTCGCGGCCGATGGCGTCGCGCAGCACATATTCGAACTTGGGGCCATAGAAGGTGCCCTCGCCCTCGTTGATGCCGGTTTTCACCCGGCCTTCCGATTGCGCTTCGATCTGTTTCAGGATGCGGCGCAGCACCTCTTCGGCATGATCCCACATGGCATCGGTGCCCACCCGCTTTTCCGGCCGCGTCGCCAGTTTCACCACGATCTGCTCGAAGCCGAAGTCCTTGTAGGTGGAGAGGATAAGGTCATTGATCTTCAGGCATTCGTCGGCCATCTGCTCCTCGGTGCAGAAAATATGCGCGTCGTCCTGGGTGAAGCCCCGCACCCGCATCAGCCCGTGAAGCGCGCCCGACGGTTCATAGCGGTGCACATTGCCGAATTCGGCGAGCCGCATCGGCAGCTCGCGGTAGCTGCGCAGCCCATGCTTGAAAATTTGCACATGGCCCGGGCAGTTCATCGGCTTCAGCGCGAAAATCTGGTCATCGTCCGTTTCATCGCCGGCCGAGCGCGCCGCGAACATGGCCTCGCGGTACCAGCCCCAATGTCCCGATGTTTCCCACAGGGATTTGTCGAGAAGCTGCGGCGCATTTACTTCCTGGTAGTCGAGCTTGGCAAGGCGCCGCCGCATGTAGGCGATTAACTGCTGGAAAATCGTCCAGCCCTTGGCATGCCAGAACACCACGCCCGGCCCCTCTTCCTGGAAATGGAACAGGTCCATTTCGCGGCCCAGCTTGCGGTGGTCGCGTTTCTCGGCCTCTTCCAGGGCCGTGACATAGGCCTGCAGGTCCTTGTCGTTGGCCCAGGCCGTGCCATAAATCCGCGTCAGCATCGGATTTTTCGAATCGCCGCGCCAGTAGGCCCCCGCCACCTTCATCAGCTTGAAGGCATTGCCGATCTTGCCCGTCGATGTCATGTGCGGGCCGCGGCACAGGTCGATCCAGCCGCCCTGGTCATAGAACTTGATGTCCTCGTTGCCGGGAATGGCGTCAACCAGTTCAACTTTGAACATCTCGCCCTTGCGGCGGAAAAATTCCTTTGCTTCTTCGCGCGTCTTGACCGATTTGGTGAAGGG
This sequence comes from uncultured Alphaproteobacteria bacterium, assembly GCA_963773295.1. Lineage (GTDB taxonomy): Bacteria > Pseudomonadota > Alphaproteobacteria > Rhizobiales > Aestuariivirgaceae > Aestuariivirga. Next base: position 580,695 of record CAVZAJ010000007.1, on the reverse strand, counting down.
CCTGTCGCGCTGGATGATTTCGCGCATTTTCTTTTCGATGGGCGCGAAGTCTTCCGGCGTGAAGGGTTCATTGCGGAAAAAGTCGTAGAAGAAGCCGTTTTCGATCACCGGGCCAATGGTGACCTGCGTTCCCGGATAAAGCTCCTGCACCGCCTCGGCCAGCACATGGGCGCAGTCATGGCGGATGAGTTCCAGCGCCCGCGCGTCGTCGCGCGTGACAATTTGCAGCGTGGCATCGGCCGTGATGGGATCATTGAGATCGGCCAGCACGCCATTTACCACCGCGGCCACGGCCTTTTTCTCCAGCGATTTTGAAATGCTTGCCGCGACCTGCGCGGCGCTCAATCCCTTTTCAATTTGGCGCTTGGCGCCATCGGGGAACGTCAACGTAATCATGCTTTCCTCCTGCTCACTCCTGCCAACACATGCAGGTAAGCCTTTGCGTGGTTTTAGGTGCCGCGCTTATGGCCTTAAATCCGGCTCCCGGTCAAGTCTGCCCAGAAAAACCAGCGTTATTAACGCGTTCTTAGTTTTCCCATAACCCGGTGTTAACCTTAACACTTCATGTTCAACCCGAACGACGGTGTAACACTTGGGTTGGGTATGAAAATGAATAAATTCTTTCTTCGTCTTGCTTTTGCCGTAGCGGTCCTGCTTCCGATGCCTTCTGCGTTGGCAGCCGATCTCGATGAACCGGCGCCTGAGCTGCGTGCGGCGAGCTTTGATTGGTCCGGGCCGTATATCGGCGTATTCGGTACAGCTGTGGCCGTCGATGGCGATTTTGATGGTGTCTGCAGCTGCGGCGCTGCGCACCGCCCCGCATTACCGACCTTGAGCACAGTGGCATCGGCTATGCCGGCGGCATTTTGGGCGGCTGGAATTATCAGATTGACAGCTTTGTCATGGGTATTGAAGGCGATTGGGCCTTTGGCGGTGAAGTCGCAACTAACGACGATCCATCGTTCTCACCGATTTGAGCTTCAACAACATTGCAACCCTGCGCGCTCGTGCCGGTTTTGCCCTGGACAACACCTTGCTTTACTTCACCGGCGGCTTGGCCGCAGTTGATATGGAATTTGGCGCTGTCATCGCCGACCACGTCGAGCGACAGCAAATGGGCGTACGGCTGGACCATCGGTGGCGGTCTTGAGCACGCCTTCACCCCAAACTTCAGCGGCCGCATCGAGTATCTTTACGTCGCAATGGATGACGAGGACTTCAGTCTGGTTGACGCTGCGGACACATTCGATGGCACGCAGGGCTTCAACGACATCCACATGGTCCGTGCCGGCCTGACCTATAATTTCGGCAGCTGGTAAACCCGGATAACCTTGCAGTTCAGGGGCCCTTACGGGCCCCTTTTCTTTTGCCGCCACTCCGGCCCCTCATAGGTCTCCGGCACCGGGTCAAACCCGTCCCCGCCCCACGGGTGGCAGCGCGAAACCCGCGCCAACCCAAGCAAAAATCCGCGCCATGCCCCGTGCTTTTCAATCGCATGTCGGGCATAGTCCGAACAGGTCGGCAAATAGCGGCAGCGCCGGCCCATGAGTGCCGACAATGTGAGCTGATAGGTTCGGATCAAAAACAGAAGCAGAAACTTCATCATGGCCTCAACGAAACCCAATATCCTGTTCATTATTGCAGATCAGATGGCGGCGCAATTCCTCAGCCCCTATGGCCACGGCGTGACCAAAACCCCGAACCTCGACCGCCTGGCGAAATCCGGCGTGGTTTTTGAAAACGCCTATTCCTCCAGCCCCCTCTGCGCCCCCGCCCGCGCCACCATCATGAATGGCCTGCTGCCCTCGCGCACCGGCGTTTACGACAACGCCGCCGAGTTTCCCTCCTCCATTCCCACCTGGGCCCATTATCTGCGCTTGCAGGGCTATAAAACCTGCCTCTCCGGCAAGATGCATTTCGTTGGCCCCGACCAGCTGCACGGCCTGGAGGAGCGCCTGACCACCGACATCTACCCCGCCGATTTCGGCTGGACCCCCGATTGGCGCCTGAAGCAGGAACGCATCGACTGGTGGTACCACAACATGACCAGCGTCCTGCAGCCCGGCATTGCCGAAATTACCAACCAGCTTGAATATGATGATGAGGTGGCGTTTCTCGCCGTGCGCAAGATCTATGATTACGCCCGCTTTGAACCCGGCAAGCCCTTCTGCCTCATGGCCTCCTTCACCCACCCGCACGACCCCTACGCGGCACGCGCCAAATACTGGAACCTCTATCGCGACGGGGATATCGACCTGCCCCGCGTCGGCGCACTCAGCCATAACGCGCTCGATGCCCACAGCCAGCGCCTCCATGACGTCTCCGCCATGCAGGACTACACCGTCACCGAAGCCGATATCCGCGCCGCGCGCCATGGCTATTACGCCAATGTCTCCTATGTCGACGACCTGATCGGGAAATTGCTGGAGGCGCTGGAAGCCACCGGCCAGCTCGACAACACGGTGATTGCATTCACCTCTGACCACGGGGATTTTCTCGGCGAGCGCGGCCTCTGGTACAAGATGTCCTATCTCGAGCCCTCGGCCCACATTCCGCTCATTGTCTGCGCCCCGAAGAAATTCAAGCCGCGCCGCGTCAAGGAGCCTGTTTCACTCTGCGATATTTTGCCGACCCTTGTGGATGTGGCAACCGATGGAAAGGCGGAACTCTCCCGCGCCACCGATGGCCGCTCGCTCTATCCCCTCCTTGGCGGCGCGCCGGAGGATCCCAACGCCACCGCCTGGGGCGAATATCTCGCTGAAGGCACCGTGGCGCCCATGTACATGCTGAGGCGGGGGCCGTGGAAATATATCTATTGCCCAACCGATCCGGCGCAATTGTTCAACCTCGTCGACGATCCCGATGAACTGAACAACCTGGCGGAGAGCCACCCCATTGCCAGGAAATTCCACGCTGAAGTGGTGGCGAAATTCGACATTCCGGAAATCAACAGGGCCGTTCTCGAAAGCCAGCGCGCCCGCCTGATGATGTTTGAGGCGCTCAAAAGCGGCAGCCATTTCCCCTGGGATTTCCAGCCGCTCCGCGATGCTTCCGAGCAATATACGCGGAACCACATGAGCGTCACCGACCGCGACCTGCAGTCACGCTTTCCCCGCGCCCCCGATATTGAAAGCAAGAAGCGCTAGAACGGCGACCCGTTCCGCCGGGTGACCGTGGTTTTTACACCGTCTTTTTCAAACAGCATGTCGGCCTCCGGATAATGGGCCCGTTCCAGTTTGGCGCGTGTACCGATTTCCAGATAGGTCACAGGTGCTTTGGTCTTGTTGACGAGATGGTGGCCATTGGCCACTCCCGCCTTGAACCCGGCGCACATGCCGGGTTTCAGCAGATGTTCGCCCGCATCGTCGATCAGCGTAATCTCGCCCTCAACGACGAATACAAATTCGTCCTCATTCTCATGCCAATGGCGGTGCGAGGACCAGGAACCGGGAGCCAGGGTCGTCAGGTTCACGCCATACTGCGTAAGGCCGAAGAAATCCCCAAGAGCCCGCTTCCCGCGGCCCTTCACGGCGCCGGCGAATTCCGGCGGATAGACGGTTGCCGTCCTTGGGGTGACTAACGCGGGATCCAGCGTCGAAGTTTTGCTCATAGGGCCTCGGCCTTGGCTTCAATCTGCGCGATGGCGTCGGTCACCGCGTCGAAGGTCAAAAGCGTCGAGGCATGCCGCGCCTTGAAATCGCGCACCGGAATGAAGGCCTCATAATCCGCCCATTTGCCGGTAGGCGCCGGGCCGCCCTCCTTCAACATCGCATACATCTGCTCTTTCAGCCTGCGGAGCTCCGCCGCCGTGGAGCCAATGACATGGCGCGCCATGACCGAAGACGAGGCCTGCCCCAAGGCGCAGGCTTTCACCTCCTGGCCGAAGTCGCTCACCACGCCGTCCTTCATTTTGAGGTCGACGGTCACCCGCGAGCCGCAAAGCCGGGAATGGGCCACCGCCGTGGCATCGGGTGCAGCCAAGCGTTGCAAGGCCGGAATGTCTGCCGCGAATTCGAGGATTTTCCTGTTGTAAATCTCGTTAATCATTCACATATCCGCGTCGCTATCGCTTAACCAAGGGTCTTTGCTGGTTTGCCTCAATTTACCCCCCATGATATGGGAAGACCAGAACCATTAGTAAAGTCAGTTTAGGACCCGGACCAAAGAGATAAAATGGACGCTATCATCAAGAAATTCCAGCGCGAAACCGCCGATTCCAAGGTCAGGCGTCCGTCTCAGGAAGAGGCCGAGGCCGCCGTGCGCGTCCTTCTGGCCTGGGCTGGCGATGATCCCGCCCGCGAAGGCCTGCTGGATACGCCGCGCCGCGTGACCAAGGCGTTCAACGAGTATTTCAGCGGCTACAACGAAGACCCAGCAGATACCCTGTCACGCACCTTCACCGAAGTTGGCGGCTATGATGACATCGTCATGCTGCGCGACATTGAGTTCACCTCCCACTGCGAACATCACATCGCCCCCTTCGTCGGCCGCGCCCATGTCGCCTACCTTCCCACCGAACAGGTCGTGGGTATTTCCAAGCTGGCCCGCGTCGTTGAAATTTTTGCCCGCCGCCTGCAGACCCAGGAAACCATGACGGCCCAGATTGCCAATTCCATTTGTGCAAGCCTCAAGCCCCGCGGCGCCGCCGTGATGATCGAGGCGGTCCATACCTGCATGTCGATGCGCGGCATCGGCAAGCGCAATGTCGCCACCATCACCACCCAGTTCACCGGAGAGTTCAAGTCCAACCCGGCCATGCAGGCCCGGTTCATGGAACTCGTGCGTTCGCCGCAAGGCGGGTTCTCCCTCTGATGGCAGCCGACGCCCTCGATGAAACGAAGGCGCTTCACCTGAAGTTCGATGAGCATGGCCTGATCCCCGCCATCGTCACCGATTCCCGCGACGGCACCGTGCTCATGTTTGCCTACATGAACCGCGAAGCGCTCGACGTCACCTTGGTCACCGGGCAGATTCATTTTTACAGCCGGGCCCGCAAGGTCTTGTGGAAAAAGGGCGAAACGTCCGGTGAAACCTTTGCCGCCATCAGCATTCTCACCGATTGCGACCAGGATGTTCTGCAGATCAAGGTCACCGCCGAAGGCCATGGCGCCGCCTGCCACACCGGCCGCAAATCCTGCTTTTACCGCAAGATCGTCAACGGCGAACTCGAGTTCATCGACAATGAAAAGCTGTTTGACCCGGATTTCGTGTACCGGAAGTAGCTGGTCCCGCCGCTCGCTTTCTCATCATGCCTGCACTTGATGCGGGCATCGCCACGGTCGAAAGAAGATGGCCGTGTCGAGCACGGCCATGATGAGAGGTTGATAGAGCGCGTTAACCCGCCGAGGCGATGTAGCTCTTCATCTCTTCCGCCTCGCGCTCGACCGCTTCAATGCGGAATTTCACGATATCGCCGATCGAGATCATGCCGGCAAGCTTGCCGCTGTCCACCACGGGCAGGTGCCGGATCCGGTGCGTTGTCATCAGCGCCATCAATTCGATTTCACTGTCGCCGACCTTGCAGGTCTTGACGGCTTTGCTCATCACGCCCGATACCGGCATGGCCATGGATTTTGCCCCATGTTCGGCCAGGGCCCGCACAATGTCGCGCTCCGAAACGATCCCGTTGAGAGCGCCCTTGTCGTCCACAATGACCACCGCGCCGATGCGGTGCTGCGCCAGTTTTTGCGCGATGCTTTGAACCGTTTCCTTTGCCGTGCCGGTTATGACGTTGACGCCTTTGACACCAAGAATGTGGGATACGGACATGCACACCTCCCGTTACCATGAACGTTCATGGGCGCAGTCTACCACGCTCGCGCAGAAGGTAAATCAATTCCGCGGGTCGAGCCAATAAAAGGCGATCAACCCGGCGGCAAATCCGCCAAGATGGGCTTCCCAGGCAATGCGCCCCTCTTCGATAAACGAAGCGCCTGTCCAGCCGCTGGCGCCGGAAAACAGCGTCACTGCAATCCAAATCAAAGTGAAAATAAAGGCCCTCCGGTTCGTCAGGATTTCCAGCGGCCGCAACGGCCTGACCGTGGCGATATCCGTGCGGTAGGTATCGCCAAGCCGGAGCCCGGCGCCGTACATCAGCGGAATGGCCGCCGCCATGAGGCCTGAAACCGCCCCCGACGCGCCGATGACGATTGCCACTTCGCCCCAATGGGTGACAAGCGTGGCCACCGCCCCCATGATGGTGGAAACCCCGGCAAGTATCAGAAACTTGGACGCCCCAAGCCGGCGCGCCACCACGGAGCCAAAAACCAAAAGCCAAAGGCTGTTGAAAAACAGATGCATCATGTCGGCATGCAGCAGCCCGTAGGTCACGAACGACCACACTTGCGATCCCCAAATGGCGGGAAATGGCGCAGCGCCGGAAATCCTTGCCGGAATAAAGGCAAGTGCATACAGGCTCCAAACCCGCCAATTTTCGCCTCCGAACTGAATGGCAACATGCACGCACACCAGCACGGCGATCAGGACGAGAACAACCTTCGGCGCCCGGAAGAACGGCTCCCTGGCCACAGGCTCAACCCTAACCGCATCTGGCTTGTTCATGGGTTCAAACACTCCTGTCGAATGGCATGGCCCCTGCAACGCTGGGCCTGATAGTTCACGATTGGCACAGGCAGCGGTGGCCTCAGCCCTTGGGGTACGCGATGTTAGTTAACGACTCGAATGACGCAAGCCAAGCCTATGCTCACATTAAGCATCCGGGTACCCGCGCGTTGTTCAGCTTCTGGGAAAAAATCCGCGGCGAAAAAGCCGCTCCCGGCCGCGATGATCTCGATTTGCGGCAGATAGCCCCCATCGTGCCCAATCTCTTCATGCTGGAACGCGACCACCTCCACCAGACCTTCAAGTGGCGTCTTGCCGGCAGCGAAATCAGCCAGCTTTACCGCCAGAAGCTCACCAACACCGATGCCCTCGCCGGCTGGCGCAGTTTTGAGCGCGATACCCTGAAACTGCTCTTCACCAAGGCGGTAACCGCCCTGCAACCCTGCCTGGTGCGTTACCACCTCACAACCGACACGGGCCAGGTGATCGCCGCCGAACTCGTGGGCCTTCCGATCCACGCCAGAAATGGCTCGCGATTTCATGTATTTGGCGGAATCTTCACGCTTCGCGATATTTCCAACCTTGGTTATGGCGCCATCACCTTCCTGGAGCTTACCGCGGCCCGCTCGATCTGGACCGAACCCCTCCCCGGCGACGTGCTGGTGGCCCGCCTGAACAACCCCGATGTCCAGCCCCCCGGCCTGCGGCTGATCCAGGGCGGCCGATCCTAGCACTTTTTGGCTTTTCCTTAACTTGGCCTTTACAGGCAGCAATTATGGTTACCGGACCTTTTACAATTATGACCCAACTCCGCCCCGCGGGCGTTGCGGCAGGAAGCAGCTTTGAGGCCCTAAAGTGAGTGCAGCCGCCGAGAAACAGGATCATGCCGCAAGCCCCGAGCAGGCAAGGACACTCTATGGCCGCTACATGCTTCCCGATTTGTCCGAGCATCCCTGTCAGGTCATCAATCTGACCACCACTGGCGCTACTTTCGTGACCGATACTATTCCCGACATCGGCCTGCCGATTGTCGCCTATCTCGAGGAACTGGGCCGCATCGAAGCGCTCTCCGACAAGGCTGTGCCCGGCGGCTTCCGCATTTCATTTTCCCTCAAGGGTGCCCGCCTCGAAAAGCTCGAAGCCCGCATCAAGTGGCTTGGCGAGCGCCCGTCAAACAGCGAGGAAGACCGGCGGCACGCCCGCTTCGAGCCGCGCGACAGCCAATCGCAAATCACCCTTCCCGATGGCCGCGTCTACAATTGCGAAGTTGTCGACATTTCCGTCTCCGGCGCCGGCATCACTGTCGACGTGATGCCCAGCCTCGGCACCTATGTGATGCTGGGGAAGATGCGTGGCCGCATTGTGCGCTACCTGGAAAACGGCGTGGCAATCGAATTTGTAAAGCCGCTGGAACAGGCGCAAGCCCGCGCCGCCAAGTAAATATATCACCGGCCGGTGCGCCCGACGGCTTTTCTAATCCCGTGAATTAGGCTTAACTTGCTTGCACGTAAGCGCAGGGGAGAGCAATTTTGGCTAAAGCCGCGAAAAAAACAAAACTCACAAGCCTGTCGGAAATCTACGCCTACTTCCGGCAAAACCAGACGCCCATCACCTTCCTGTCGCCCACCCCTTACAACATTCTCGGCCTCGGCCGCTGGATCAACAAGTTCGAATACATAAATTTTTTCGACAGCTTCGATGGTTCCCATCCCAAGATTGTCGTGCCGCGCGAACACGGCCCCCATGAGTTCAAATCCATCGAGGACGTGAACAATTATCTGCTGCGCCACAAGGAGGTGCGGGCCCGCCTGAAGGAGCGGGGCGCAGGCCTCCTGATGCTTGTGATGTTCGACGAGGAAACCGAATTTCTCGCCGGCGAACTGGGCCTGCAAATCGCCCTGCCCCCCGCCAAATTGCGCAAGCACATTGATTCCAAGATCACCACAACCCGGCTTGGCAACGAAGCGGGCATCCAGAGCGCCCCCAACACCCTGGGCAAGGCCAAAACCTATGAGGAGCTCTGCGCCCTCGCCGATACGGCGAACCTCGGCCGCGACCTCGTGGTGCAAACGCCTTACGGCGATTCAGGCCGCACCACCTTCTTCATCAAGTCGGAGGCCGATTGGTACAGCCATGAGGACGATCTCGTGAAAGAGGACCTCAAGGTCATGCGCCGCATCAATCATCTGCCCGGAACGGTGGAGGCCGTCGCCACCCGCCATGGCACCTTGGTGGGGCCGATGCAGACCGACATCACCGGCTTCCCCGAAGTCACCCCCTACCAGGGCGGCTGGTGCGGCAATGACGTCTTCACCGGCGGCATGGAAAGGGAGCGCAAGGCCGTCACCGAAATGGCCCAGAAACTTGGCAACCAGCTCTACAAAGCCGGCTACAAGGGCGCCTTCTGCATGGACTTCCTGATCGACACCGACAGCCGCGAAGTCTATCTCGGTGAGATAAATCCCCGCATCTCCGGCGCCTCGCCGCTCACCAATCTCATCACCTCGACCTATGGCGGCTGCCCCATCTACATGTTCCACCTGCTGGAATTCATGGACGTCGAGTGGGAGCTTGATCTCGCCAAGGTGCAGGAGCGCTGGTCCGAATTCGACAACTGGAGCCAGCTCATCCTGAAATACCCGGTTGACCGGGTCGAGATGATCACCAAGGCGCCGTCATCGGGCATTTACCGGATGGACGCCAACGGGGCCATCAAGCTGGTGCGGAAATCCATCGACTGGTTCGTGGTCTCCGATGAAGACGAAGCCTTTTATCTCCGCGTTTATAGCGCCGGCGACTACCGCTACCATGGCGCCGATCTCGGCATCCTCGTCTCGCGCGGCCGCTTCCAGACCGACGGCAGGCAATTGACCGACCGGGCCAAGTCCTGGGTCAAGGCGATCAACGGGGAATTTGAATCAATTGCCGTCACCGGCTCGTCGGCTCCAGCCCCGCCGCCCATGCACGCCGCCAACAAGATGTTTTAGCGAACCACTCTACCTTCTCACCATGCCCGCACGAGATGCGGGCATCTTCGTCAGCCCTCGCAAGAAGATGGCCGTGTCAAGCACGGCCATGATGAGGGAAACAGTGTGGTTGCAGTGCGCCTACTTCACAAAACTCCGCCGCACCGGCAAGGTCTTCACATTGGCGGGCGGGGCCTCGTCAACGCGGCGCGGTGTGGCAAGCGGTCCCAGGCCGTCGAGGTAGGCGGTGTCAAAACCCTTTTCATAAACCGGGAAATTGACGGGCCGGTCGCGGAAAGCCTTGCTCATCTGGCCAAGACCGCGGATGCCGCGCTCGCGCGAACGCGCCACCTGCTCCATGTCGATTTCGATGGGAATGATCTGTTCCGTCGCATCGCCGCGGTAGAGCGCGCGGCCCGACGGATCGAACACGCAGGATTGGCCATTGCCCCCCGCCCCCAAGCCGTTCACGTCAAAAACAAAGCACTGCATCATGGAGGAGGTGGCATGGCTGATAGCAATGTCCACGTCGCGGTCAATCGTGTGGGTCATCACCGGATGGAGAATGACTTCAACGCCCATGGCGGTAAGCTGCCGCGACGTTTCCGGAAACCAGATGTCATAGCAGTTCAGCACCCCGAACTTGCCGACGCCGTCGATATCGAAAGCCAGGAATTCGCTGCCTGGCTGCACCCCCTGTTCCAGCGGACGGAAGGGAAACATCTTGCGGTAGCGCCCGACGATCTCGCCCTGCGGATTGATCACCGAGGTGGTGTTGAAAATGCCGCCCGCACGCCGCTCATACATGGAACCGTTAATCAGCCAGATGCGGTGATGCCGCGCCATGTCCTGGAAATCCGCCTCCACCGTTCCGGGAAGCGGCTGGGCATGCTGCAGCAGCGGCCCGAAGGCCGCGAGCTCTGAAAACATCACCATCTGCACCCAGGGATAGAGGTGCATGGTAAGATCCAGCCGCTGCCGCATGGCAAGGACATTGGAGCCGTGATTCAGGTGCATCTGAATGCCGGCGATGGCAAATGGTTTCATGGCGTCTGGGTCTCCAACACGGGCCTTTTGGGCCGGCGGTTTCTCTAACATGAATCACGCCATTTTAGGCGTTTCGCTGGGAATATGGCAAATCCCGAGCTAATATGGGGTGGCATACCAGCTATTCAAACCACGGCCTTCCAACCCTATGAAACCAAAGGCTAATTTATTCGTATTTGGGGCGCTTGCCCTGGTGGCCGGGGGTCCTGCCGGGGCCCAGGAATTGGGCGCGTGGAATCTTGGACAGGCACAGGCGGAAAACGGCGCGGTGATCCATTCAGCTTCCCTGGCCTCGTCAACCTTGATCGTTTCTGCCGCCACCGATTATGCCGCGCTCTACTCGATTACCTGCCAGACCGGAGAGCCTCTGAAATGGACGCAGCAGCTGCGGCTCGAAGATCCCCTTTCAAGCCGCGGCCAGATTGAACTCATCGCCACCATCGACAAGAAATTGCCGCGCGAGGAGTTTTGGATTGTAGCCAAAAACAAGCGCCTCCTCAGCCGCGAAAACCTTCCCGACATTGCCGAACTCAGAACGGCCAAGACCCTGAAGCTCGCATGGAACTGGGGCTGGAGCTGGCTGTGGCTTTCCGACGAAGCGCATTTCGAACTGGGCGATGCCGAAGCGGTGATCTTCACGCTCGCCAAGCGCTGCGGAATTGAAGAGCCGTAGCTTATTTCTCTTTCTCATCATGCCCGCGCTTGCCGCGGGCTTCTTCTGGAGCGCGGAAAGAAGATGGCCGTGCCGAACACGGCCATGATGAAATGGGCTTTTGCTTGCACCATCAAAAATCATGCACGTCCACAACGCCCTGGATGGCCTTGATGGCTCCCTTGATCTGCGGCGTGATGGCGAACTTGTTGCCCAGCGCGAGCTCGACCTCGCGGCCCGACTCCAGTTGCAAAATCATCCGCACCGGCGCCTTGCCGCCAGAACCCAGGCGCAGCGCAATGGAATCCAGCGGCTTCGTATCGCGCACGAAGATCGTGAGCCCCGTGACGATTGCCGCGGCGGCCTTGTCCAGAACCTCGACGCCCTGCAGCCGCAGCTTTATTTCTTCGCCGTCAACGTCGCATTCGACGCGCGCGATCACCGCCTTGCCGGGCTCCAGCAAATCCCGCGCCGCCGCCAGTGTATCCGAAAAGCAAATCGCTTCGAATTGCCCGGTGGGATCGGAAAAGCCGATGAAGGCAAATTTGTTGCCGGATTTTGAGCGCCGCTCCTGCCGGTGCGTTATGGTCCCCGCCAGCTTTCCCGCACTCGCCCCCTTGGTCAGGCCTTCTGCTGGAAGGCGGCCCAGGTATCCACCCCAAGCTTGGCCAGCGGCTTCATGTAATCATCCAGCGGATGGCCCGAGAGATAAAACCCTACCGCCTCGAACTCCTGCGACAGCCGCTCCATCGGCAGCCATACGTCGCGCAGCGGCAGTACCAGCTCTTCCCTCGTTCCGGTTGCCGCGCCAAACAGGTCATTCTGCCCCGCATCGGCTTCGGCGCTAGTGCGGCTTGCGGTGGCGATAATCGTTTCGACGCCCGCCAAGACCTGCGCCCGGTTGGCGTTGATTTCGTCGAAGGCTCCCGCCTTTGCCAGGCTTTCCAACGCCCGCTTGTTCAGCACCGAGCCCTGCACCCGCCGTGCGAAATCCCCCAGCGAGGTAAAGCGCCCGCCCGCCTCGCGCGCCGCCATCAAATGCTGGATGGCGCCAACGCCCACATTTTTTAACGCCGCCAGCGAATAAAAAATCTTGCCCTCGCGCACGCTGAAATCAATGGCGCTGGCATTGACCGACGGCGGCGCAACCGTGATCCCCATGCGCTGCGCCTCGTCGCGGAACACCTGCAGCTTGTCGGTGTTGCCCATGTCCAGCGTCATGGAGGCGGCAAGGAATTCCACCGGAAAATTGGCCTTGAGATAGGCCGTCTGGTAGCTGATGTAGGCGTAAGGCGCCGAGTGCGACTTGTTGAAGCCGTATTCGGCAAACTTGGCGCAGGCTTCGAAGATCAGGATGGCGATGTTGCGGTCAACGCCCTGGTCGGTGGCGCCGGTCAGGAACCGCTCGCGCTGGTCATCCATTTCGGATTTTATTTTCTTGCCCATGGCGCGGCGCAGCAGATCGGCCTCGGCCAGCGTATAGCCCGCAAGATCCTTGGCAATCTGCTGCACCTGCTCCTGATAGGTGATGACGCCGAAGGTTTCCTTAAGAATGGGCTCAAGTTTCGGATGCAGGTACTCAATCGGCTCCTTGCCCAGCTTGCGCGCGCAATAGGTGGGGATATTCGCCATCGGGCCGGGGCGATACAAAGCCACCAGAGCGATCAGGTCCTCAAAGCGGTCGGCCCGCATCTGGCGCACCGCATCCTTCATGCCGGAACTTTCCAATTGGAACACCCCAACCGTGTCGCCCTGGGCCAGCATGTGATAGGTCGGCCCGTCATCCAGCGGGATTGTTGTGATGTCAAATTCTGGCTTCCGCAGATGAATAAGCTTCAGCGCCTTGTCGATCACTGTCAGCGTCTTCAAGCCGAGAAAGTCGAACTTCACCAGCCCGGCTTTTTCCACATACTTCATGTTGAACTGCGTCGCCGGAAGCGTCGAGCGCGGGTCGCGGTAAAGCGGCACCAGTTCTTCCAGGGGCCGGTCGCCGATCACCAGCCCCGCCGCATGGGTTGAGGCATGGCGGTAAAGCCCTTCCAGCTTCAGGCCGATGTCCAGCATGCGGCGTACCGTGGGGTCGCGGTCGCGCTCTTCCTGGATGCGCGGCTCGCCCTCAATGGCCTGCTTCAGGCCAATGGGGTTTGTCGGGTTCATCGGGATCAGTTTTGAAATCCGGTCCACCTGCATATAGGGCATCTGCAATACCCGGCCCACGTCGCGGCACACGGCCCGCGCCTGCAGCTTGCCGAAGGTGATGATCTGCGCCACATGGTCCCGCCCATAGCGCTCCTGCACATAGTCGATCACCTCGTCGCGCCGGTCCTGGCAGAAGTCGATGTCGAAGTCGGGCATCGACACGCGGTCGGGATTGAGAAAGCGCTCGAACAGAAGCTGGAAGCGCAGCGGATCAAGATCGGTGATGGTGAGCGAATAGGCCACCAGCGAGCCCGCCCCCGAGCCGCGCCCCGGCCCCACCGGAATGCCCTGCGCCTTGGCCCACTTGATGAAATCCGCAACGATCAGGAAATAGCCGGGATAACGCATTTTGATGATCACGCCGAGTTCAAACTCCAGCCGCTCTTCATAGCTTTCAAGCGAATAGCCATCGGCCATGCCGGCGGTGGCCAGCCGGTGCGCCAGGCCTTCCCGCGCCTGGTTGCGCAGTTCCTCCGCTTCATCACCGGCGCTGAAGCGCGGCAGGATCGGCGCGTGGCCCTTCACGATAAAGGCGCAGCGCCGGGCAATCTCAACGGTGTTTTCGATGGCCTCGGGGATGTCGGCAAACAGCGCCGCCATTTCCTGCTGCGACTTGAAATAATGTTCCGGCGTCACCCGCCTGCGGTCTTCCGCCGAAACCACCTGCCCCTCGGCAATGCAGATCAAGGCGTCGTGGGCCGCGTAGTCGTCGGGCTTGGCGAAATAAACCTGGTTGGTGGCCACCAGCGGAATTTCCAGTTGATAAGCCAGTTCAATGAGGCCCGCCTCGGCGGCGCGCTCCACATCCGTGCCATGGCGCTGCAATTCAATGTAGAAGCGGTCGCCGAACAGGGCCTTAAGGCGCTCCGCCAAATGCCGCGCATGCGGGCCTTGCCCCTGCACCAGGGCTTCGTCGATGGGGCCGTCAGGCCCGCCGGACAGGCAAATGAGCCCCGCGCTGAGCGCTTCAAGCATCTCCCAGGTCGCATGCGGCATCTCGCTTTCCGGCGTCTGCAAATAGGCCCGGCTCGAAAGCTTCATCAGGTTGCGGTAGCCCGTCTCATCCTTCGCCAGAAGCACCAGCGGTGGCAGCTTTTTGGGATGCGGCTGGGTCTTGGCCGCCGCATCGTCGGCAGCCGCATGGGTTTCCACCCGCAGCGAACAGCCGATGATGGGCTGAATGCCCTTGTCGGCCAGCGCCTCCGAAAATTCCAGCGCCCCGAAAAGATTGCCCGAATCGGTAATGGCCAGCGCCGGCATGCCGGCTTCCCTGGCCAGCACTGCCATCTGCTTGATATGCAGCGCCCCTTCGGCGAGCGAATAGGCGGAATGCGCCCGCAAATGAATGAAGGTCGGAGTTCTTGGTTCAGTGGCCATGCCTGAAGTCTAAACCAGATTCGCCGCTGCCGTCAGGCCCTAGGCCAGCCCATCCACAAGTAAGCCGGACTGCAGGCTCACGATCCGGCTCATCCGGCTCGCCAATGGAATATTATGGGTGGCAATCAGCGCCCCCAGACCTTCCTCCTTGATAAGCCGCAGGAATTCCACATGCACCCGCGCCGCCGTATCCGGGTCAAGATTGCCCGTGGGTTCGTCGGCCAGCAGCAGCAACGGCCGGTTGGCAATGGCCCGCGCGATCGCCACGCGCTGCTGCTCGCCGCCTGACATTTCCGAAGGCCGGTGCTCGAAGCGCTCCGCCAGGCCCAGCCGGTCCAGGAGATCCTTGGCCCGTTCAACCGCCGCGGGCTTCTTTGCCCCCGCGATCAGCTGTGGCATCACGACATTTTCCAGCGCCGAAAATTCCGGCAAGAGGTGGTGGAACTGATAGACGAAGCCAATGCCGATCCGCCGGATGCGGGTGCGCGCCGCATCGTCAAGCGCCGTGCAGTTCTGCCCGGAAATGAAAACCTCGCCGGAGGTTGGCGCTTCCAGCAGCCCGGCAATATGGAGCAGCGAGGATTTGCCCGCTCCCGACTGGCCTACCAGCGCCACGATCTCGCCGGCATAAACTTCCAGCGCCAGGTCCTTGAAAATATCCAGCCGCCCGGCCCCCTCCGCATAGGAGCGGGCCACGTGGCGAAGCTCAAGGGCAGGCGTCACTATTCATACCTCAAGGCTTCAACCGGATCGAGCTTGGCCGCCCGCCATGAGGGATAAAGAGTTGCGAGGAACGACAGGACCAGCGACATCACCACGATCCAGAAGGTCTGCGTATAGTCGATCACCGCCGGCAACTGGGCCAAATAGTAAATTTCCGCATTGAAGGGATCGACGCCGGACAGCCATTGCACGAACTGCCGGATGCTTTCAACATTGAGGCAAATAAGAATTCCCAGAATGAGCCCGGCAAAGGTTCCCACCACGCCGATGGCCGCTCCGGTAATCAGGAACACCCGCTGCACCGCGCCGCGCGTCGCCCCCATGGTGCGCAGGATGGCAATATCGTGGCCCTTGTCCTTCACCAGCATGATAAGGCCGGAAATGATGTTGAGCGCCGCCACCAGGATGATCATGGTGAGCACCAGGAACATCACATTGCGCTCGACAGCCAAGGCGTTGAAAAAGGCCTGGTTGCGGTCCTTCCAGGTTTGCATCCACAGATCCGGCCCCGCCGCCTCGCGCAGCGCCGGAACAACGGTCTCGATCTCGTCGGGGAACTCCACCATCACCTCAAGGCCTGTGGCGCCCTCTTCGGAGACAAAAAACTCCTGCGCCTCGGCCAGCGGCAGATAGGCAATGCCCTCGTCATACTCCGACATGCCGATCTTGAAGATGGCGACAACCGGAAAATCGCGGATGCGCGGCGCCGTGCCCATCACCGTGTCGGGGCCGTCGGGCGAAATAATCGTCAGCATGCTGCCTAATTTGAGCTGGTGCCGCCACGCCAGCCGTTCGCCAACCGCAATGCCCTCCGACTTGTCGAATCCCGCGAACGACGGCTTGAGGTCGGGGATCCCGGGTGAGGCAATCGAGGTCTGCAAATCCTTGTTGTTGATGCTGCTGAGCTTCTCGATGTCGGCTTCCGCAATGCCGCGCACCAGAACCCCGGTGCTGCTTTTTAAGGACGAGGCCATCGCCTGCCCCTCCACCAGCGAAATCACCCGCTTGACCCCGTCCACTTTCTCAAGCCGCGCCTGGATTTCCTTGAAATCGGGAATGGGGCTGAGGTCCTGGTGATAGAAGGTCGCGTGCCCGGAAAAGCCGAGGATCTTGTCGAGCAGTTCGGCGCGAAATCCGTTGAGAACCGACATCACCACAATCAGCGTGGCAACGCCCAGCATGATTCCCAAAAACGAAAACAGCGAAATGACCGAGATGAAACTTTCCTTCCGCCGCGCCCGCAGGTAGCGCAGCGCCAGCATCCATTCGAAATTGGCGAAGGGCTTCGTATCGGGAAGGTCATTTTCCATCAGGTTGCGAAGCGCCCCACAACCTGGTCAAGCGCCACGTTCTCGCGCACCCCCGTCCTGCGGTTCTTCACCTCGGCAATCCCGTCCTTCAAGCCGCGCGGCCCGATGATCACCTGCCATGGCAGGCCGATCAGGTCCATCGCCGCAAACTTGCCGCCCGCCCCGCCATCCTTGTCGTCAAACAGCACATCGACGCTCCTGGCCTGCAGCGCCTTGTAGATTTTAAGGGAGGCTTCATCGCTGGCCGCATCGCCAACCTTGAGATTGATCAGGCCCACCTGGAATGGCGCAACCGCCTCCGGCCAGATGATGCCCGCCTCGTCATGGCTTGCTTCAATGATGCCGCCAACGAGGCGCGACACGCCAATTCCGTAGGAGCCGGATTGCACCGCCACCTTCTTGCCGTCAGCCCCCTGCACCTCGCACCCCAGGGGTTCGGAATATTTCGTGCCGAAGAAAAAGATGTGCCCCACTTCAATGCCGCGCCCGGTCATGCGCTTGGCCGCAGGCACCCGGCGCTCGAATTCCGCCGCGTCATGCTTCTCATCGGTTGCCGCATATTTGGAGGTGAAGCCCTCCACCAGCTTGGCAACGGCATTCACGTCGTCATAGTCAACCTCAACCTCGTTCCAGTCCATTGCATGGAAATCGCCGTCGAAGAAAACCCCGCTCTCGCCGGTGTCCGCCAGAACCAGAAATTCATGGCTGTCCGAGCCGCCGATGGGGCCCGTTTCGGCCCGCATCGGAACCGCCTTGAGCCCCATGCGGGCGAAGGTGCGGAGATAGCTCACGAACATCTTGTTATAGGAATGCTGCCCCGCCTCGCGGCTCACGTCGAAGGAATAGGCGTCCTTCATCAGGAACTCGCGCCCCCGCATCACCCCGAAGCGCGGCCGCACCTCGTCGCGGAACTTCCACTGGATATGATAAAGGTTGCGCGGCAGGTCCTTGTAGCTTTGCACCCCCTGGCGGAAGATGTCGGTGATCATTTCCTCATTGGTCGGGCCATAAAGCATCTCCCGGTCATGGCGGTCCTTGATGCGCAGCATTTCCTTGCCATAGGCGTCATAACGCCCTGATTTCTTCCACAATTCCGCCGGCTGGATGGTCGGCATCAGCACTTCCAGGGCCCCCGCCCGGTTCTGTTCCTCCCGGACGATTTGCTCGATTTTCTTGAGAACCCGGAAACCCGTCGGCAACCAGGAGTAGTTGCCCGCCGCCTCCTGCCTGATCATGCCCGCCCGCAGCATCAGCTTGTGCGAGACGATTTCCGCCTCCTTCGGGTCATCTCTCAGAATGGGCATGAAATACTGCGAAAGACGCATGAGAATCCTCGTGAAACCAGTGATGCGCCCTTTTAAGGGAAACAAACGGGAACACAAGCCGAGCTCTTTCAAAGTCAAGACACAGTTCCGTAATATTTCACGTGACACGGCGAATCTTTGTGCTAGCTTCGCCGCCAATCAAGAAAAAGACCGTCGGTGTTTACTCTTAAAGTGGACCCAGGTCTGGGGAGGATACTTCCGGGCGCGCCTGCGGGAAACCGAAAGGCAGCTGCCCCGTTGATCTCTAGGGATTGACAGGAAAATGGAAGGCCAACTGACTTAGAAAGGGCGAAGTGAAAGCTTCGCCTTTTTTTATTGCTTAAACTGGCGAGGGCAGCAAATTGTAGAAGGGGAGGCTGTCGAGGCGTAAGAGGCCCCGCGTCACCCCCAGGTAGAAAACCGCGAACACCACCGTTGCCAGGATGGTCGTGATAAGCGCTTTTTGGACGAGGCGCGGCCTCACCGGCGCCCCCGGCTCATTGCCCTCTTCCACCATCTCGCCGCTTTCATGGGCATTGCGGATGCCAAACGGCAGCACCAGGAAAAGCACCAGCCACCAGATGATGAAATAAATGGCGAGAGCGCTGGCAAGGCTCATGCCTGCTCCAGTTCAATGAGGGTGCCGCAGAAATCCTTGGGGTGCAGAAACAGCACCGGCTTGCCATGCGCCCCGGTTTTCGGCGTGCCGTCGCCCAAGACCCGCGCCCCCTCGGCCACCAGCCTGTCGCGGGCCGCCATGATGTCGGCCACCTCATAGCAAACGTGATGCATGCCGCCCGACGGATTCTTTGCGAGGAATGATTTGATCGGCGAGTTCTCGCCGTAGGGTTCCAGCAGTTCAATTTTGGTATTGGGCAACTCCACGAACACCACGCGCACTCCGTGCGCCGCCTCCGTTTGCGGCACCGATACGTTTGCCCCCAGAACCGACGCATAGATCTTCGCTGCCTCCTCAAGGTCAGGCACCGCAATTGCCACATGGTTCAATCTTCCGAGCATGATTATCCTTTAAGCCGCAGCTCAACCCCGTCAATGCGTCCTTTGGGCCGGAACAGGGAGGCAAGCGTCATGGACGGACGTGGGCGGAAATATCGCCGGAGGTAGCCATGCGCGGCAGAGCGTTGGCGAGTTTCAAGGTTCCGGTTTCCCTGAGGATCCAGGAACGGAACGCAGCAATCCGGGGACGCTCCGCCCAGGCGTGAGGGGTTACCAGCGAGTAAAGGATTTGCGCTGGATACTCGACGTCGAACAATCTGACAAGGCGTTGGGATTCAATGTCGCTTGACACGATGACATCATACCCCAGGCCTATTCCCTGGCCTTCGGCCGCCGCTTGCAGGAGGTGGTCATAGTGATCGAACCTCAGGCCCCTCCCCGGGTTTTCTATTTCGCCACCAGCGAATGCAATCCAATTCACCAGGTTGGGACATCCCACTTCGTGAAGTAACGTGAAATGCCGGAGATCGTCTGGCTTTTGGATGGCGGGGCCTTTGCGCCGCAGCTCCGGACTGATGACCGGGTAGCGCGTCGATGCGATGAGCGGCGTGGCCAGCAATCCTTTGATTGGCTCATACCCCCAGCGGATATTAATATCGACATCGTCGCTGGCGAAGTCGGTCCGAACCAGCGAGCCGGTAAGGTGCAGTTCAATGTCAGGGTAAGCCTCGTGAAAGCCCGAGAGACGCGGCACGAGCCACCGCAGAAAACCAGGGGCCGCCCATACCGAGAGTGTGCCGCCGATTTCCCGCTTGCTGATGCGGGCGGTTTCAGTAGCCATGCTGTCGAGAATGGCGCTCATTCCATTGAGGTAGCTGGAGCCTTCGTCGGTGAGCACCACGGCGCGCGTCTCGCGGTAAAACAGCTGCACACCCAGGTAGTCTTCCAGCGATTTGATCTGGTGGCTGATCGCCGATTGGGTGAGGCAAAGCTCAATTGCCGCCTTCTTGAAGCTGAGATGGCGAGCCGACGCTTCAAAAGCACGAACGGCCGGAAAGGGCGGAAGCTTGCGGCGCATTATGAATGAATCCTCTTCACCTGCCGTTGAAATAGTATCGTTTGTCCAGCCTGCAATTGCAAGCCAACGATGCGGTTCAAATCAATTCACGGGAGAACCGCCCTATGCCGCGCCACTTCAAAATCTTGCTTGTCGTTCTGGCGCTTTTCGGTTCCGCCCATGGCGTATTTGCCCATGACAGCTGGATTTCACGCCATCAGTATTCCGACCCGGACTCGCGTGATTGGTGCTGCGATGAGCACGATTGTTTCCCGCTCGCTGACGGCGAGGTGCGGGTGACAGGCGAAGGTTTCGAATTGAACGGCAAATACTTCGTCGCTCGCCAGCGGGTCTTGCTGAGCGGCGACGGCCAATACTGGGCCTGTTTCAATAGCGGTGGAAAAGGGCCGCACGGAAGAGAAAAAGAGGTTCGCTGCTTCTTTGCGCCGATGAACACGTAACCGGGGCTATCTTTGCGCCAGTTCGTTGATCAGCCTTTGCCGCTGCTCCGGCATCTGGAGCCCGCGCGGTTCGAAGATGTGGCGCTCCAGGAAATGCCCCGTGAGCTTGAAGCCATCAAGAATGTCGTCGGTTGATTTCACCTGCTGCCCCAGCAGAAACCCGGGGAGCTTCAGCAATTTGTCATGGTAAGGCTCACCTGCCCGCAGGGACGCGGCCCTCCCGGTTTTCGGCGAAACGTAGCAAAGGTCTTCAACCGTTCCGGTGACCGCGCATTTGCTCAGGTCCAGGCCAAAGCCCAGTTCCTCCAGAAGGCCCAGTTCCCAGCGCACCAGCAGCGCCGGCCAATGCGCGTCGTTGTCGATGGCCTGGAGGACGACTTGAAACGCGTCATAAAGGCGCTGGTGCGGCTCGCGCTCCGGCAAGGTCTGCGACAGGCTGGTGAGCGTCGTAAGCCCCGCCAGCCGGAACGGGCTTTCCATGATCGTGCCAGCCGACAGTTTCAGCGGCTCGAAAACAAAGGTGCCGAGATGATCCTCAAGCCGGGCCCGCCAGGCCGCCGTGACAAAATTTCCGGGCTGCAGCACGGACCGCTGAATGCGCGAGCGCCCGCCCCGCACCAGTCCCAGGCAGCGCCCATGCCCCGGTGTCAGAAGTTCGGCGATGGCGCTGGTCTCGCCATGGCGGCGGACCGAAAGGATTACGCCGTGATCGCGCCATTCCATGGCCCAGGCCTCAATTCCCCAGGCCCATCATGCGCAGGCGCTCCGGGTCTTCCGTCCAGTTCTCCCGCACTTTCACGAACAGGAAGAGATGCACCCGCCGTTCAAACGATTTCTCCAGCTCTTCCCGCGCCAGTTGCCCCAAAAGCTTGATCATCTGCCCGCCCTTGCCCAGCACAATGGCCTTCTGGCTGTCGCGCTCCACATAGATCACCTGGCCGATTTTCACCGAGCCGTCTTTTTGCTCTTCCCAGGTTTCCGTCTCGACCGTCGAGGCATAGGGAAGCTCCTCGTGCAGCCGGAGATAAATTTTTTCGCGTGTCACTTCCGAAGCCAGAAACCGCAACTGCACATCCGCCGCCTGGTCCTCCGGATAAAGCCACGGACCCACTGGCATCAGGCCGGCGATTTTCTTGCGCAAGTCATCAACCCCTGATCCCTTCAAGGCGCTGATCATAAAGGTGTCGGAGAATTCATAGGCCTCATTGAAGCGCTTGGAAATTTCCAGCAGCACCTCGCGCCGCAGCAGGTCCACCTTGTTCAGCGCCAGAAGCGCCTTTGTCCCGTTCTTCTTCAACCCGTCGATAATGCGCATCACATCATCATTCCGCCCAAGGCGCGCATCCGCCAGAAGCACCGTCACATCCGCTTCGGCCGAACCGCTCCAGGCATTCTCCACCATGGCTTCGTCAAGCTTGCGCTTGGGGTCAAATATCCCCGGCGTATCGACGACGATGACCTGCGAGGCCCCTTCCATGAAGATGGCCCGCAGCCGCGCCCGCGTCGTCTGCACCTTGTGCGAGACGATGGAAACCTTGGAGCCCGCCAGCTGGTTGACCAGCGTTGACTTGCCCGCATTGGGGGCTCCGATGATGGCGCAAAACCCGCACCGCGTTTCGCTCATTGCCGGATATCCTCGCGCTTCAGGAAGCTCTCTGCCGCCGCCATTTCGGCAAGGCGCTTGGACGGGCCCGATCCCTGGACCGCCTCCCAGCCTTTGACGTTCAGCTCCACCGTGAAGAGCGGACTATGCTCCAGTCCTTCGCGCTTGAGTATTTTATAATCCGGGATGGAAAGGCCCCGCGCCAGCGACCATTCCTGCAGGTAGGTCTTCGGATCCTTGCTCACCGAGCGGTTTTCCGCGATGTGGCGCGACCAGTTGCGCAGGATGAAGGCCTTGGCTTCGGCGAGCCCGCCGTCAAGGTAAATCCCGCCGATCAGCGCCTCCACCACGTCCCCCACCACCGAGGTGATCAGGTTCACGCCCTTCTTGTGTTCGCTCGGTCCCACATGGATGAATTCGCCAAGGCTAAGCTCCTTGCCCACCACGCCGCAAATTTCGCCGCGCACCAGGTTGCTGTGCAGGTTTGCCATGTGGCCTTCCCGGTGCGCCGGGTTGAGCCGGAACAGTTCCTCGGCAATCACCAGGGCCAGGACCCGGTCGCCGAGGAATTCCAGGCGCTGGTAATCGTCATGCTTGTGGCTGGTGCTGCTGTGGGTCAGCGCATGGCGCAGCAAGAGTTTGTCCTTGAACTCATAGCCAAGGCGCTGCCTGATCTCGTCATAAAGTGTTTGCGAAAACCGGACCAAAGCCCCGGGCGCCTAGATGAGGTTCAGGAAACGGCCCCAGCGAATTTCGAAAGGCCACTTCCAAACTTCCCAGAGGGTTGTGCCGCGCGAAATCGAAAAGAAGATGATGTCCGCCCGTCCCACATAGTTTTCGATGGGCACATAGCCCACCGCATCGAGGAACCGCGAATCCTCGGAATTGTCCCGGTTGTCGCCCATCATGAAATAATGCGCCGGCGGCACCACATATTCTATGGTGTTGTCGGCCGAGCCATTGGGCACCTGGTCCAGCACCCGGTATTTCACGCCGTTGGGCAGGGTCTCTTCAAACTGCTGGATGGGATGGCCGCTGCCTTCGCCGCCTGCTTCAGTGTCGACGTAATCTTCAATGCGCTCTTTCTTCACCGCTTCGCCGTTGATGAAGAGGACACCATCGCGCATCTGGATGCGGTCGCCCGGCAGGCCGATCACCCGCTTGATGTAGTCAATGTTCGTGTCGGTCGGCAGCTTGAACACCGCCACGTCGCCGCGCTTGGGCGTGTCGGCCAAAACCACCCGGCCCGGAAAATCGATGGGGCAGCATTTGACCCAGGTGGCGCCGAACCCGCCGAACGAGAAATTGAAGGAATACTTGCTGTAGCCATAGGAAAGCTTGGAGACGAAAAGATAATCGCCGACCTTCAGCGTGGGATACATCGACTCGGAAGGAATGTTGAAGGGCTGGTAGAAGAACGTCCGCACGAAAAAGGCAATCAGCAGCGCCTGGATGATAACCTTGACGGTTTCCCAAACCCCCTCTTCGGATTTCTCGCGCATATCCCGGGCCGGTGCCATGTGGTAGTCTTTCTTGTGCATCAAAATCGAGCTTTCCGCGCTCCATCTACACTTCGGGCTATAGCGCCTCCCCCATATGAGGTGCAATGTAGCACCATGCAAGCTCCGGTACTGTGACGAATTAATCACAGTCAGGGAGCAGCCACCGCCTCGATGATGACAACCGCCTGGGCATAGGGAAAATCATCGGTAATGGTGAGTTGAATGCGCGCGATATGCCCGGCCGGGGTGATTCGCTCCAGCTGCGCTTTTGCCCCGCCGGTGAGCTGCAGGGTGGGCCGTCCTGAAGGCTCGTTCACAACCCCCATGTCCTTCCAGAAAACCCCCCGGCGAAATCCTGTGCCAAGGGCCTTGGAGCATGCTTCCTTGGCAGCAAAGCGCTTGGCGTAGGACGCCGCCCGCTGCGCCCGCCGGTCGGATTTTTTCTGCTCGATATCGGTGAAAATGCGCGCCACGAAACGTGTCCCGTAGCGCTGTAAAGTCTGCTCAATGCGCCTTATATCCACCATGTCATTGCCCAGGCCGATGATCATTTGGCAAGGCCCCGGCTCCCCGGCTTGAGCGCCGGAAGGGCCGCCAGTTCCGGCGGCAGGGCATCGGCCGGATAGGCCGGAATTTCGAGGCTGGTGAGCGCAAACAGCGGCACCCCTAAATCCGCTTTGCCGCCCGAGCGGTCGATCAGGCAAGCAGCGGCAAGGGTAACGCCCCCCTCCCCGGCAATGCCCGCAATGCACTCCCGCGAGGAAAGCCCGGTGGTCACGATGTCTTCCACCATCAGAACCCGCGCACCCCGGGCGATGGTGAAGCCGCGGCGCAGCGCCAGCTTGCCGTCAACCCGTTCAAAGAAAATGGCGGGCACCCCCAGCTGGCGCCCCATTTCATAGCCCACCACGACGCCCCCCATGGCGGGCGAAGCGACGATATCGATCTGCCCCCGGATTTCGCCGGTGATTCGCTGTTTCAGCGCCTGGCAAAGCCTTTCCGCCCGCCTGGGATCCATGAGCACCCTCGCGCATTGCAGGTAGCGCGAGCTGTGCAAGCCCGACGACAGGATGAAATGCCCCTCAAGCAGTGCCCCTGCCGCGCGAAACTCGCCCAATACCTCGTCGTGGCTCAGCATCCGCTACCCCGTTGCCCGTGTCACCGAACTCACCGCATTCTTGGTCCTGAGACCGGCGATGATGTCATTCAGGTGCCGTGCATCATGCACTTCCAGAAGAATGTCCAGATCAAAAAAATCCCGCACCCCCTGCCGCGCCATCATCTGCAGCTCATCGATGTTGCCGCCCTGGTCGCCGATGACCTGGGTGACTTGGGCCAGGGCGCCGATCTCGTTCAGAAGCACGATATTGATCCGCGCCGGAAATTTCTGGTCCGCCGCGGCGCTGTCCCAGGCAAGGTCGATCCAGCGCTCCGGCTGGCTGTCGAACTGCTCCAGCGCCCGGGCGAAAATCGGATAAATCGTAACGCCTTCGCCCGGCATCGTAATGCCCACAATGCGTTCGCCGGGAACCGCTCCGGTTTCCCTGGAAA
Source organism: uncultured Alphaproteobacteria bacterium (assembly GCA_963773295.1). Classification (GTDB taxonomy): domain Bacteria; phylum Pseudomonadota; class Alphaproteobacteria; order Rhizobiales; family Aestuariivirgaceae; genus Aestuariivirga. Next base: position 555,425 of record CAVZAJ010000007.1, on the reverse strand, counting down.
TTGTAAAGGCCATGTTGCCGCTTAAGCCCCGCACTGGAACCGAGGCGGCGTGCGCCGGATCGGATTTCTTGGTGGCTGTCCCCTTGCGCCGCGATTCGCGCATCTGGCTGGCCTCGACGGTGAGGCCCATTGCCTTCAGCATGTCGTAACCCGAAAGGTCTCCCCGCCCGATCGCCGCCATCGTGTCGTCGACATTCTTGTGGCCAAGGCGCGGCACCGCGGCGGCAATCTCCTTGGCCACCATCGGCTTGTTTTGCCGCGCCAGAAGCTTCTCGACGATTTCGCGGCCAAGCCCGGCGAATTGCTTGCGCATGGCGGCGCGTGTGGCGCGCCGGATCGCCGCCCGGGCCTTGCCTGTCACCGCAATGTTTTCCCAGGCCGGCGGCGGCACCTGCGCGTCCGAACGGATGATGTCCACCTCATCGCCGTTTTCGAGCTCGGCCACCAGCGGCGCATGCCGGCCATTCACCTTGCAGCCCACGCAGCTGTCGCCGATGGAGGTGTGCACCGCATAGGCAAAATCGATGGGCGTGGCGCCGCGCGGAAGGGCTATGAGCTGCCCCTTCGGCGTGAAGCAGAACACCTGGTCGTGGAACAGTTCCAGCTTGGTATGCTCGAGGAATTCCTTGGGGCTCTCGCCCTCCTGCAGCATCTCCACCAAATGGCGCAGCCAGCGATAGGCATTGGATTCAGCCCCCGGGGGGCGAAACCCGTCGAGCGCCTCTTTTGCGTCCGGCGCATCCTTGTAAAGGGCGTGTGCTGCCACGCCGCGCTCGGCAATTTCATGCATCAGCTTGGTGCGGATCTGCATTTCAACCCGCATGTGATGCGGCCCGATCACAATCGTATGCAGCGAGCGGTAGTCATTCTGCTTGGGGGTGGAAATGTAATCCTTGAAGCGTCCCGGAATGGCCCGCCAGGTCCGGTGCACGATGCCGATCGCCCGGTAGCACTGGTCCACCGTGCCGACCAGCACCCGGAAGCCGAAAATGTCCGAGAGCTGGCCCAGCGACAAGTGCTTGCGCTCCATCTTGCGCCAGATCGAATAGGGCCGTTTCTCCCGGCCATAAACCTCCGCCTTGATGCCGTTCTCCGCCAGCTTGGTGGCCAGGGCCTTTTCAATCTCGCGCAGAACGTCGCCGCTCTCCTCATGCAGCTGCGAGAGCCGGTCGCGGATAATCTTGTTGGCGTCCGGATTGAGCACCCGGAATGAAATGTCTTCCAGCTCGTCGCGCACCGTTTGCATCCCCATGCGGCCGGCCAATGGCGCATAGATGTCCATGGTTTCCTGGGCCACGCGCAGGCGCTTTTCCGGCTGCACATGCTCGATGGTGCGCATGTTGTGCAGCCGGTCCGCCAGCTTCACCATCAGCACCCGCACGTCCTTCGACATGGCCAGCAGGAGCTTGCGCAAGTTTTCCGCCTGGGTGGCTTCCGTGGTGACAAGGTCGATCTTCTTGATCTTGGTCAGGCCGTCCACAAGGGCTGCGATTTCCTTGCCGAACTTCTCCTCGATTTCCTGGTGCGTGGCTTCCGTGTCTTCCACCGTGTCGTGCAGCAGCGCCGCCGCCACCGTTGCGTCGTCGAGCTTCATTTCGGTGAGAATGGCCGCCACTTCCAGGGGGTGGTTGAAATAGGCCTCGCCCGAGGCCCGCGTCTGGTTGCCATGCGCCTTCATGGCATAGACATAGGCCCGGTTAAGCAGGTCCTCGTTGGCGTCCGGGTCGTATTTCACCACCCGTTCAACCAATTCATACTGGCGTATCATAACCCCAGTTTAGCGCGCTTTCCGCGCAGGTGGGAACACCCGCGCGGCTGGAATTCGCACCATTTATTGAAGTGGCGCATGTTCTTAACAGCAAAGTCGTTCAACTTTGCTGCAAGATGCGCAAAAAAAGGCCGGACGCGAGGGTCCGGCCTGAATATTCTATGATCTGCGGAAATCAGTAGCCGTTGCGCTGGCTGCCTGGGCTTTCGGCCGGCGGCATGCCTTCCAGGCCGCGGAGCAACTCTTCCTCGGTCATCTGCTCAAGTTCGACCACATCGTCGGCCCCGCCGGTCTGCTCGCCCACGCTGCCGGCAACGCTGGAGGTGAGAAGCGGCATGTCGGTCGGCTCCGGCTCATCCACTTCCACATGCTTCTGCATGGCGTGAATGAACTCTTCGCGCAGGTCGTCCTTGTTGATCGTCTCGTCGGCGATTTCGCGCAAGCTGACGACCGGGTCCTTGTCGTTGTCGCGGTCAAGGGTAATGGGCGCCCCTTGCGAAATCATCCGGGCCCGGTGGGCCGAAAGCAGAACCAGCTCAAACCGGTTCGGCAGCTTGTCAATGCAGTCTTCAATCGTGACGCGCGCCATAAGCTCGTGTTCTCCTGAAACGGGGGTAAATCGGGATTTGGGCGGCTTCTAGGGGTATTTCAGCCAAAATGCAAGCTTTGCCCTTCAATGGCGGCCGGCGCTGCTGTTAAGCTTGTCGAGGCTGAAATGACCAGGTTGACCGGAAGCGCGGCACATCCACAGGGCATTCTCCCGGCCCCCATTCGCTTTATCCCTCCGACAATTGGCAAATGCCATTGCCGCCGCCCTTCCAGGTCGCCGAAACCGCTGGCGATCCGTCGGGGTTGATGCTGACGGATATGGTGACGTTATCATGCCGCGCTTCGTAGTAATTATTGTTGAACTTTTTAAGCTTGCCCTCTTTGCCGTTGATGTAGATGGGACCACCCTGGTCAGCATGAACTTCGACCCCATTTCCGCACGTCGCGTTAAAAAGCGGGATGTTCGCCTGAGCGGTGCCTGAAAAAACGAGCAGCGCCACCACTGATACAGCTTTGCGCATTCAATCCTCCTGACCGCCGTCTCAAAAAAAACTTTACCCCTGGAAGACCCCTGCGCGCAATAAAGCGCGTTCAATAATTGACCGCCAAGGGAACACTAATGCGCCCCTTCGCCGGCCGGTTGAACGTTGCGCAGGACCGTAAGGGTGACCATGGCCGCGGCCAGCATGCCAACGGCAGACAGCACTGCCACTACAAAAAATCCGGAAGTAAAGGCATCCCGGGCCAGGGTCAGCAGGGCCCTGCCCGTATCGCCGGGCAGCAGCGTGGCCGCATCAACCGCCCCCACCAGGGTGCTCCGCGCCGTGCGCGCCAGTTCGACCGGCACGTCCCCAGGAATGGCTCCCGCCATTTCACTGCGATAGATGAAGGTGCCAAGGCTGCCCAGAACCGCAATTCCCAAGGCCCCGCCCAGTTCGGCGGCGGTTTCGGAAAGGGCCGATGCGGCACCGGTCTTTTCCGGCGGAACCGCCCCCACGATCAAACCCGTGGTGAGTGCGATCACCGGGGTGAACCCGGCCGAGAAGATAAGCGAGGCCCCGACAACGCCGATAAGGCTTGTCATCTGCGACAGCAGCAGAAAGCCCAGGGCCGACACCAGCATGCCCGCGGCGAGCAGGTAGGCGGGCCGCATCCGGCTCACCAGCATCGGCGTCATAAATGACACCGCGGTGAAAACCAGCGCCGACGGCACCGACCACAGCCCCGCCTCAAGCGGTGTCAGCCCGGCCACCAGCTGGAAATACTGGGCCATGAAAATGAACGAGCCGAACATGAAGAATATGCCCAGCACATTGATTCCGAGCGCCGCATTGAAGCTCAGCGAGCGGAATAGCTTGAGGTCGATCAGCGGGTCCGCAAGTGCTGCCTGGCGGCGCAGGAAGGCAATAGCCACGGCAACGCCAGCCAGCATGAAGCCCAAAGGCTTCCAGCCAAAGCCCGCCTCCGCCATGTTCTTCATGCCGTAGATAAACAGCAGCACCGCCGCAAGCGACAAGAGCGCACTGATAATGTCCAGCCGCCCCGCCTTGGGATCGCGGAATTCGGGTAACAGCGCTGGCCCCAAGAGCAGCAGCAAAATCATGACCGGAACGCCTGCCAGGAAAACCGAACCCCACCAGAAATACTGAATCAACAATCCGCCTACCAAAGGCCCGACGATGGCCCCCACCGAATAGCTGGAAATCCACATGCTGATGGCAAAGGTCCGCTCCGTCGGATCGCGGAACATGTTGGTGAGCAGTGACAATGTCGATGGCGCCAGCGTGGCGCCCGCAATGCCAAGGATCGCCCGCGTGACAATCAGCATTTCGGCGCTGTTGGAAAACGCCGCCAGAATAGAGGCAGCTCCAAAAGCGCCAGCCCCGATGAGCAGCAGCTTGCGCCGCCCGATGCGGTCGCCCAGTGTGCCCATCGTCATCAGGAATCCCGCCACCATGAAGCCATAGATATCGATGATCCACAGAAGCTGCGCCGCCGTTGGCTTCAGGTCGGTCGCCATTTGCGGAATCGCCAGGTTGAGAACGGTCAAGTCCATCGAATAGAGCATGCAGGGCAGCGCGATGACCGCAAGGCCTATCCATTCGCGCCGCGTTGCCTTGGGTTCGGCAGTTGCTTGATTTGTCATGGGGTCAGGCATCCCGGCCATTGAAAGGATGTGAATTCAGTTGGCGGGGTTCAACGCCGTCGAGGCAGTTTGCGTTGACGGCAGCCATGGGCGTGCCGTCGGGTGCGTCGGCATAAGAGAAGCTTTGAATGCCGCATGTCTTGCAAAACAGGTGATGGATTTTATTCTTGTTGAACAGATACGCGGTCAGGTTCTCCGCGCCGGACAAAAGCTTGAATTGCTCCCTTGGCGCAAAGGCAAGAACCGAACCGAGCCTCTGGCAGCGCGAGCAATTGCAGGTTATCGTCTTGTCGAGGTCCGTATCGACTTCATACCGGACCGCGCCGCATTGGCAGCCGCCCTGGTAATGTTGAACAGGCATTGCCGGGTCCCTCCGGAAAATTTTGGATTTAAGGTTTTAATTAAGCAATGCTAGCGCCCGCTATAGGCCGCCTGCAGTTTCTTGATGTCGAATTTCACCATCTGCATCATCGCGGCCATCACCCGGCCCACCTTGGCCTGGTCCTTGTCGCCGATCATCTCCATGAAAACCTTGGGAACGATCTGCCACGACAGGCCGAACCTGTCTTCCAGCCAGCCACATTGCACTTCCTTGCCGCCATTTTCTGTCAGCAGCGACCACAGCCGGTCCACTTCCTTCTGGTCCTCGCACATGACCATGAATGAAATGGCCGGGGTGAACTTGTACATCGGCCCGCCGTTCAGCGCATGAAGCTGCAGGCCCTCGAGCTCGAAGTCCATGACCAGCACGCTGCCCTTAGGCCCCGGCCCGCCCTCGCCATTGCGCATCACCTGGCCGATCTTCGAGTTGCCAAACACCGAGGTGTAAAACGTCACCGCCTCTTCGGCATTGCCGTCAAACCACAGGAACGGGGTGATTTTTTGAATCTTCGCCATGTCACGCGTCCTTCTTTGCATGTTGCGGTCCCGGCTCAAGCACGGCCCAGATGATGCCCATGGGATCGCGAAGCCTGCCCCAGCGGTCGCCCCAGAACTGCATTTCGAATGGCACGTCCACCGTGCAGCCCGCATCCACCGCGCGCTTCCACCACTTGTCGCCCTCGCGGGTCACCAGCTGCATCATGTAGCTTGGCGAAACAGTCTGCTTTTCGCCCATCACCGCGGCATCGCTGAGCATCAGGGCGCCGCCGTTGATTTCAAGCTGGCTGTGCATCACGTGCTTGCCGTCTTCGCTGCGCATCGTGCCCAGGTCCTTCGCGCCGAATGCCTTTCCGTAGAAGGCGATTGCCGCGTCGGCCCCGTCAACCATCAGATAGGGAATAACGCCTTGCATGACGCGTTCCATGTCAGTCATCACATTTCTCCTTTGATGTGTCAGATTATTTTACGCTGGCAGGGTCCATCCACATGATCTCCCAGATATGCCCATCCGGGTCCTGGAAACTGCGCAAGTACATGAAGCCGTAATCCTGCGGCTCCAGATGTTTCCGGCCTCCCGCCTTTAACGCCGCATCCGCCATTTTGTTCACCTCGTCCTTGTTCTCCGCCGAAAGGCATGTGATCACTTCTGAGGCCTTGCTCGCGTCAGCGATCGCCTTCGGCGTAAATTCCTTGAATTTTTTATGTGTCAGGAGCATGGCGTAAATGTCGTCGCTGATCACCATGCAGGCCGCCGTTTCGTCCGTGAACTGAGCATTAAAGCTGAAGCCCAGCGCCTTGAAAAAGGTCATGGATCTGTCCAAATCCTTCACCGGCAAATTGACAAATATCTTGCGGGGCTGTGCCGCCATGGGGGTTCTCCTTTTTGCGTTACGGTTTGTGGTTGAAAAGCAGCTTGAGATGGCAGGTGAGATGATTGAGGCAATCCACCGCCACCTGGGGCCCGCCCTTGGCTTTCGCCAATATGAAAGCCCCTTGAATCACCGCCTGCGTGTAAAGCGCCAGGCTCGCCGCTGTCCAGGTTGCCGGAACTCCCGCGCGCCGCCATCACCGCGGAAATATCGGCCTCAAGCGTTGTCGCATGTTCGCTGATGTAACGGTTCGCCGCCGCCGCAATTGCCGGGTGCGTTTCGTAGGCCTCCTGCACCAGCGTGCCGAGCAGGCAGGTGAATTCCGGCAGCGTGCCCGAAAGAATGCTCTTGCGGAAATCCACATAGGCCAGCAGCCGCTCCAGCGGATCGGCAAGCGTGCGGTAGCCGGCTTGCGAAAACAGCCCTTCCGCCATCGCCCCGAAATGCCCTGCAGCCGCCACCGCCATGTCTTCCTTGCTTTTGAAATGATGGAAGAAGGCCCCCTTGGTCACCCCCGCCTCCTGGCAAAGGTCGTCCACGCTGGTGCCCGCATAGCCCCTGGTGCGGATGACCATGCAGGGCCGCATCCAACAGCCTAGTTCTTGTATCAGGTAATGCGGTGGCTTCGACCATAACAATCCTCTTGTTCGTTGCATACCAACTGGTCGGTATCAATGTCAACAACAAATTTGATGGCGCATCATCTTTCCCGCCCTGTAAGGAATGGCCAGCGGCCCACCTCAAAAGGCATCCCTTGGAACTCCACACCTTTCTGCTTCTTTTCGCGGGCGGCATGCTGGCCGGCGTGATCAATGTCATTGTGGGCGGCGCCGGCTTCATGACCTTCCCGCTCCTCGTTGCCGCCGGCATGAGCGAGATCGAGGCCAATGCCTCCAATTTCGTGGCGGTGCTGCCCGCCAACCTGGTGGGCACCTACGCCTACCGTTCCGAGCTCGCCGGCGTGCGCAAACATCTGGGCCTCAGGCTATTCCTCGCGGCTCTTGGCGGCATCATCGGCTCCACCATCCTGATCTACACCGGCCAGGCCTCATTCCAGAAAGCCATTCCCTGGCTCCTGCTCTTTGCCACATTCTGCTTCGCTGCCGGCCCTTCTCTGAAAATGCGGCTCGAACGCCATTTCAATTTTGACGGCAGCCGCTGGCTCTGGCTCGCCTTCATCCTGGAATTTCTGGTCTATGTCTACGGCGGTTATTTCGGCCTCGGCATGGGCATTCTGATGTTCACCATCTATGCCCTGTTCACCTCCATGAACCTCCACCAGGCCAACGCGCTGCGCAACATCACCATCTCGTTGATGACCCTGATTTCGATCGTGATCTTCGCGCGCGCCGGTGTCATCCGCTTCGGCCCCGCCGTGGTGATGATGACGGGCGCCATCGTCGGCAGCTACTTCGCCGCCAAGATCGCCAGGCGCATCGACCCCCGCCTCGTGCGCAACGGCATTCTCGCCTGGGCCGTGATCCTCACCGCCTTCGCCTTCTGGAAGTATTACTGATCAGGAACTTAGTCGCTCTCCCGGCGTTGCAACACTTCACGCCACCAGTGGAGAAACCCCATGCCGACGAAAAAAGACATCGAAGCCCGTTTCTGGAAAGCCCTCAAATCGGACATGACCATGATGCTGGGCCTTGTGGAAGTGGAGAACTCCCATATGCGTCCGCTCACCGCCCAGCTCGGCGGCAGGAAAAGCGCCATCTGGTTTTTCACCGCCAAGGACACGGCAATTTGCAGGAACCTGAAGAAGAGCGGCAAGGGCATCGCCAGCTTTGTCTCGAAGAAGCACGACATCTTCGCAACCCTGCATGGCCGCCTGAGCCTCGACACCGACAAGGCCACCCTTGACCGCCTGTGGAACCCCTTCGTCGCCGCCTGGTTCAAGAAGGGCAAGGAAGATCCGAAGCTCGCCCTCCTCCGTTTCGATCCGGCCAGGGCCGAAATCTGGCTGGACGATTCCAGCTTCTTCGCCGGGATAAAAATGCTGCTCGGGTCCGACCCCAAGAAAGACTATGCGAAGAACGTGGCGCAGATTAAGATGAAGTGATTCAATTTGGCGGGGGGCACCCATGAAAAACTATCTGGCAAAATACTGGTGGGTGTTTCTGCTGCGTGGGCTCTTCAGCATCATCTTCGGCATCCTCGCCTTTGTCATGCCCGGGCTCACCATCGCAACCCTGGTGATCGTCTGGGGCGCCTATGCCCTGGTCGATGGCCTCTTCGCCCTTTATGCCTCCGCCACCGGCGGCACCAAGCCCGGGGATCACTGGCTGGTGGGCCTGCAGGGCCTCATCGGGCTCGCCGCCGGCGTGTTGACGCTCCTCATGCCGGGGGTCACGGCGCTGGGCCTCCTCATCGCCATCGCCGCCTACAGCCTCGTGGTGGGCGTCCTGCAAATCGCCGCCGCCATAAAACTGCGCGAGGAAATCGAAGGCGAATTCTGGCTCGGCCTCTCTGGCCTGGTCTCCATTCTCTTCGGCATGTTCATCATCGCCCGCCCCGGCGAAGGGGCGCTTGCCGTCATCTGGATCATCGGCAGTTACGCCATTATCTTCGGCGTATTCCTCATCTCCTTCGCCTTCCGCATCAAGAGCCACGCCCAAACCGCCTGACTTTGTTGGGCGAAGCTCAGTGCAGGCGCCACTCGGTTCCGACGTAGCGCAGCCGCGCCGGCGCCACGAGCCCGGCTTGCGCCACCCGGATGGTGGCAAGCGGCCCATCCAGATTATGCGACCAGAAATCCAGGAACTTGATCAGCTTCGGAAACCTTGGCGCCAGGTCGTAGTCCTGCCAGATATAGACCTGCATGATGTCGCGAAAGTCCGGCATGCGGTAGGTGATCTCCGCCGTCGTAAGACGTAACCCCCGCAACTGACCTTCAAAATCTCTAGTACACATGGTGGCTCTCCACTGGCATGAGCGTCTCCGAATCAAGCTCGGAAACCTAAACGCCAGTCAATGCCCAAAGGATTAAACAGTGTTTAAAATCAATGTGCTAGCAGCGACAATCAAAGACTGCTGCTAGTTAGCCCCCATCCCAACTCTCCATGGTCGGGCCACGACCCGACCCCCCAAAAATCGCGTAAGCGGGTCCAACTCCTATGAAAATAGACGCGCAGAAACTGATAACTTAAAGACAGGATGGATATGGATTTTGATATTCCACCTGCCCGATAAGGGCAAATATCTTGACCTACAAAAGCCAGATCGCCGCCAATCCCAAAAACGCGAAAAACCCCACCACGTCGGTCACCGTGGTGACGAACGTGCCCGAGGCGATGGCCGGGTCGATGTCGAAATGGTCGAGCGCCAGGGGCACCAGGATTCCGGCCAGTGCCGCCGCCAGCAGGTTGATCACCATGGCCGCGGCGATGACCAGCCCCAGCTTGTCCGAGCCAAACCACCACCAGGCAAACACCCCCATGATGGCGGCAAAGAGCACCCCGTTGATCAGCCCCACCGAACATTCGCGTAAGGCAACGCGCATGGCGTTGAGCGGGCCCAGGTTGCGCGTCGCCAGTGCCCGCACCGCAACGGTCATGGTCTGGGTGCCCGCATTGCCGCCCATCGAAGCCACGATCGGCATGAGAATGGCCAGCGCCACCATCTGCTCGATCGTGCCGTCAAACCACGAGATCACCCAGGAGGCGAGAATGGCCGTGAGCAGGTTGATGAACAGCCAGGAAAAGCGCGAGCGCGTCGTCTGCCAGACCGTGTCGGTGATGGTTTCCTCCGAGCCCACGCCGCCAAGGCGCAGGATATCCTCCTCCGCCTCCTCCTGGATCACATCCACGATGTCATCCACCATCAGCGTGCCGACAAGCCTTCCCGCATCGTCAACCACCGCGGCGGACACCAGATTGTATTGCTCGAACTTGTAGGCAATGTCCTCTTGGCTCTCGAGCACCTTGAACAGCGTCTGCTCAGTGTCCATCACATCGGAAACCTTGGCCACGCGCTTCGATCGCAGCACCCGCGCCAGCGGCATCACCCCCTTCAGGTGGAAGCCCGGATCGACCACGTAGATTTCGACGAACTCATCGGGAATGTCTGTAGCACTCCGGATGTGGTCGATGGTCTGCCCCACGCTCCAGAATTCCGGCACCGCCACGAACTCCGTCTGCATCAGGCGGCCGGCTGAATATTCCGGGTAATCCAGCGCCCGGTTCAGCGCCGCGCGGTCTTCCTTGGAAACCTTGGAGAGGATTTCCTCCTGCTCCTCCTTTTCCATGTCCTCGATGAGGTAGAGCGCGTCGTCGGTGTCGAGCTTCTTGATGGCCGAGGCGATCACCTCGCTGGGCAGCGCCTCCATCAGCGCGTCGCGCGTGTCCTCGTCAAGCTCCGCCAGCGCTTCCACGTCAAAGCCGCGGCCCAGTGCGGCAATCAGCTTGACGCGGTTTTCCTGCTCAAGGTTTTGGATGAGGTCGGCAAGGTCCGCCGCATGCAGCTCCTTCGTGGCGGCGCGCACCGCCTTCTGGTCGCCGTTTTCAAGCGCCGTTTCAACATGCTGGAGAAAGTCGGGCGCGATCGAGCCCCACTCATCCCCTACCCGCATATCGCCCTGCACGTCCGTCATCTTGCCTGGCCCCAAGCGTTGCGCTCTAAGTGTGACATCTTCTCAACACTATTCCCGGGGCCAAGGCAACCAATGCGAACCGAAAATCTGGCAAAGCCTGCCGTCGCCCTCTCCGGCATTGCCTGGGGCCTGTTCTGGATTCCGCTGCGCGGCCTGAATGGCGCCGGCATCGATGCCTTCTGGTCCTTCATCATTTTCAACGCCACCCCGGCCATCATTCTCCTGCCGCTCTTCATTGCGCGGTGGCGCCAGCAGCGCGCCGGCGGCTTCTGGCTTTTCGCCATCGGCCTCAGCATGGCGCTCACCCAGTTTTTCTATTCCCTCGCCTTCCTCCACACCGAAATCGTCCGCGCCATGATCCTGTTTTATTTCAATCCGGTCTGGGCCATGATCATGGCCCGCGTCTTTCTGGGCGAGGCCATAACCCCCATCCGCTGGCTCGCCATCGCCGTTGCCTTCTCCGGCATGTTCATCATTCTCGGCATCGACCAGGGCTTTCCCTGGCCGCGCAATGGCGGCGATTGGGCCGCCGTCGTAGCGGGCGTGGCCTGGGCCGCCTCCATCGTGCTGCTCCGCCATCACAGCGACCAGAAACCCCTTGATCTCTTCCTGCAGAATTTCATGTGCACCGGAGCGCTGCTGCTCATTCTGCTGGCCTTTACCGGCGCCGGCGGTGCCCCATCTGCCGGCCTGGTTTTCAACCAGCTCTGGTGGCTGGTGCCCTTTATCATCCTCATCGCCATGCCGGGCGTCTATCTGTCGATGTGGGCCGTGCCGCTGCTTGCCCCGGCCATTGTCGGCGTGCTCTACATGACCGAAATCAGCGCCGCCGCCATCAGCTCGGCCCTCTGGTCCGGCGAACCTTTCGGCATCCGCGAGATTCTGGGCATCGCCCTGATCACGGTCGCCGCCGTCCTCGAAAGCGTCCGCGATCTCTGGAGGGATAGCGCGAGGCTCGGAGGCGCGAACAACCAATGAAGAGGATTGATTCCGGAACCAACTTTGTTCGCTATGCCATCGGTGCTTTGAGTGTGGTTGCTCTCCGTGACGGATACGTTGACCTGCCGGCAAGCCGTTTGCGGCAGCCAGGTGACAGCCCGTTTGGGGCGGACTTGCCAAAAGAAGTTGACCTAGTGCAAGGAAAGCTGCGGCTGTCGGTCAACGCCTATCTGGTGATGGACGGCAGCCAGCACGTTCTCATCGACACAGGCGCCGCCAACTCGTGGGACCCGACAATGGGTCTACTGCCTCGCGCCTTGGCCGAAGCTGGTGTGGATATAAATGAGATCAAGACTGTTGCTCTCACCCACACCCACGATGACCATGGCAATGGCTTGGTTGCGGCGGATGGGTCTGACGCATTTCCCAATCTCCAGCGCCTGCTGGTTCCAAAAGAGGAAATTGAGTTGTTTGACGGCAATGAGCGGCTGCTTCGTTTTCGCCGGCGGCGTTCTTCTATCGCCGATGCTTACGAACTGAGCCCCCACATAACCGCACGTGCGGCCCATGGGCACGAGGTTGGTCACACTGCGTATGAGGTTTCAAGCTCGGAAGAGACGCTTCTGATTTGGGGCGACATCGTCCACGTTCCCTCCATTCAGTTTGCGAGACCGGAGATAACTTGGGGAGCAGATGCCAATCAAGATGAGGCACGTGCGACACGGCTCAAACTGCTTCGCAAAGCTCTTTCTCCGGATTTTTATGTGGCAGGCTCGCACCTGGACTTTCCGGGCGTGGGAACAGTAAGCGACGCATGACGGGGCGTACTTGTTCAAACCGATTTAGCGCCGCAATTAAGTGGCTTTCAACATCGTGGTTAACTCTTTGCCAATCCGTCTACGCTCTGCGAGCTACGCCGGACACACTACGCCCTTCAGGGCGAAGCGTGGTGCGGTCGAGAGGACTCGAACCTCCACGAGTTTCCCCGTTACCACCTCAAGGTAGTGCGTCTACCAATTCCGCCACGACCGCACGTCATTTGCGAATGGGCCGGGAATAACAGGGCGTTTGCCCGAAAGCAACCCCCGCTTGGAGCGCTCTTAAGCGGCTTGTAGGGTTAACAAAGAGGAACCATTTTAAGCTGCATTTTCATAGACTTATACCGCCGCTCTGAACGTGGCGGAAACACGGCAGGTGTATCTTGGCCCGATAAATATAAATGGAATGGGGCATCAAATGAACATCAAGACCGCTGTGGGAGCGGCACTTTTGGGAATCTTCTGGAGTTCGTCCATGGCATTCGCTTTAGACACCGCTTCAAAGGCTCCTGCTGGCCAAACCAGGGAAAATTTCGCCCGTGAATTCGGCAGGACCTTGCCGCCTGTGGGCTTCGTCCAGTTCTGCGTGAGCAATCCCGAAGATTGCAAAGGCAAGGGCGGCCGGAAATTCAAGCTTGCCATGTCACCGGAGCGCTGGAACCTGCTCTTCCAGGTAAACAGCTACGTGAACGGCAAGATTGCGCCCGTCAGTGACCAGGATCTCTACGGCGAACCGGAGCGCTGGGCCTATCCCACCGACGCCGGCGACTGCGAAGATTACCTGCTGCTGAAAAAGCGCTCACTGCAGGAGCTTGGCTTTCCGCCCGAGGCGCTGCTCATCACCGTGGTTCTCGATGAGAAAAAAGAAGGCCATGCGGTGCTTACCGTCACCACCGACGGCGGCGATTTCATTCTTGATAACCGGCGGAGCGACGTGCTGCGCTGGAGCGACACGAATTACACCTTTCTCAAGCGTCAGTCGCACGGCGACCCCGTGCAATGGGTGGCCCTGGTGAAACAACCGTCATCAAACAGTGGTTTTGTCTCGGGAGGCACCAAGCACTGAGCTAACCCGCACATAAAGAGCTAGGCCCGGTCGGCGTCCCCCCAATCCCCCAACCGCCGGGCTTTAAGGAGCCGGCACAGTCCCACCCTGTGCCGGCTCCGCCTTTTTTGGCGCCCCTTGAAAAGATCAGGCGGCCTTGTTCTTGTAATAGACATCGAGGAACACAGCGAGCATGAGCACCGCGCCCTTGATCACGAATTGATAGTCAATGCCGATGCCCATGATCGACATGCCGTTGTTCATGACGCCAATGATGAAGGCGCCGATCACCGCCCCGATGATCTTGCCGACGCCGCCCGTGACCGCCGCCCCGCCGATGAAGCAGGCGGCAATCACCTCCAGCTCGAAGCCTGCGCCGGCCTTTGGGGTGGCCACATTCAGCCTGGCCGCGAACACCAGGCCGGCAAGCGCTGCCAGCGCGCCCATGATGACGAAAATCATGAAAGTCATGCGCTCGGTGTTGACGCCGGAAAGCTTGGCCGCCTTTTCATTGCCACCCATGGCGTACACGCGGCGGCCAAAGGTTGTGCGCGTGGTCACGAAAACGAACAGCGCAATTAGGGCGAACATGACGATCAGCACGTTGGGCAGGCCCTTGTAGCGCGCCATAAGAAAGGAGAACGTGAGGAAAGCCCCGGCAATGAGCACGTTGCGGCCGAGATAAATGATGTTCGGTTCTTCCGCCAGGCCATGGGCCTGCTGCTCCCGGCGCTCCTTGATGTTGAAATAGATGATAACGGCCGTGACCACCGCGCCGATGACGAGCGCCAGCAGGTTGAAGGGGCCGCCCATAAAAGTGATGTTGAACAAGTCCGGCACATAGCCCGAAGAGAGAAGCTGGAACTGCCTGGGAAAAGGCCCGACCGATGCGCCCCCCAGCACCGTGAGCGCCAGGCCTTTGAAGATCAGCATGCCTGCCAGGGTGACGATGAAAGCGGGAATGCGGTGATAGGCCACAAAATAACCCTGCGCGCCACCAATGGCAGCACCGAGCGCCAGGCAGGCCAGCACGGTGACAAAGGGATCCATCTTCCACGGCACCATCATCACCGCCGCAACCGCCCCCACAAAGCCCGAAACCGAGCCAACTGAAAGGTCGATGTGGCCCGCCACGATGATGAGCAGCATGCCCAGCGCCATGATGACGATGTAGCTGTTCTGCAGGATGAGGTTGGTCATGTTGACCGGCTTGAACAACGTGCCGTCCGTGGTGAGCTGGAAGAATACCATGATGACCAGCAGCGACAGCAGCAGGGCGTAGTCGCGGATATTGGCCTTGACGAACCGGAGAATCTCCGCCCGGTCTATTGCCTTGCTGGATATGTCTGCCATGTTATTTGTCCCACGATTGCATGATCGCCCGCATGATCTTCTCCTGCGTGGCTTCCTTGGCCGGCATTTCGGCCACAAAGCGCCCCTTGTTCATCACATAAATGCGGTCGGAAATACCGAGGAGCTCCTGCATCTCCGAGGAAATGACGATGACTGCCTTGCCCTCTTCCGCCAGTTTGTTGATGATCCCGTAGATTTCGTATTTTGCGCCGACATCTATTCCGCGCGTCGGCTCGTCGAGAAGGAGAACGTCCGGCCCGGAAAACAGCCATTTGCTCAGCACCACTTTTTGCTGATTGCCGCCCGACAGGTTCAGCGTGGTTTGGAACACGCCGGAACAGCGAATGCCGAGGTCCTTCCGGTACTTGTTTGCCACCTTGAGTTCATTAGCCTCGTCCACCACGGAGTACGACGACACGCCTTCAAGGTTGGCGAGCGTCACATTGTGCTTGATATGGTCGATGAGCACCAGACCATAGGTCTTGCGGTCTTCGGTGGCATAGGCAAGGCCCGCGTCCATGGCCTTGGGAATGGTCGAGACATCGGCAGGCTTTCCATGAATCAAAACTTCCCCGGTGATTTTCTGGCCATAGGCACGGCCAAAAACCGACATGGCAAATTCCGTCCGTCCCGATCCCATGAGGCCCGCGATGCCGACAACCTCGCCCTTGCGGGCCACGAGGTCCACCCCCTTGATCATCTGCTTGTCCGCATGAAGCGGGTGGTAGACGCTCCAATTCTTCACTTCGAATATCGGTGCGCCAATTTTGGCGTCGCGCGGCGGGAAACGGTCGGTCAGGTCGCGCCCGACCATGGCCTTGATGATGCGGTCTTCGCTCACCTTGGCGGTGTGGGTGTCAAGGGTGTCGACCGTCATGCCGTCGCGCAGCACGGTGATGCGGTCAGCGACCTTCAACACTTCATTCAGCTTGTGGGTGATCAGGATCGAGGAAATGCCCTGCGCCTTGAATTCCTTGAGAAGCGCCAAGAGCGCGTTTGAATCTGTTTCATTGAGGCTCGAAGTCGGTTCATCAAGGATAAGCAGCTTCACTTTCTTGTTCAGCGCCTTGGCAATTTCGACGAGCTGCTGCTTGCCCGTCCCGATGTTGGTGATGAGTGTATTGGGATGCTCGTTGAGGCCGACTTTTTTCAGCAGTTCCTTGGTGCGGGCAAAGGCTTCAAACCAGTTGATGATGCCGTTCGTCGCAGTTTCGTGCCCGAGGAAGATGTTTTCGGCGATTGACAGGAGCGGCACCAGGGCGAGTTCCTGGTGGATGATGATGATGCCGGTATTCTCGGAATCGGCGATGGTGCCAAATTTGCGCTCTTCGCCCTCGAAATGAATGGCGCCGTCATAAGTTCCGGCGGGATAGACCCCGGAGAGGACCTTCATGAGGGTTGATTTGCCGGCGCCGTTCTCGCCAACCACCGCATGGATCTCTGCCGGCAGCACCGACAGGTTAACGTCCGTCAGAGCTTTCACGCCCGGAAACGTCTTGGTGATGTCACGCATTTCAAGGATTGGCTGCATGGCCGATCCCACCCTCCCTTTGCCGTCCGGCAGGTTTGCCCCGCTCTTCAAATTGAAAGATACGCGAAAAGCAACAGGCCCCGCAAGTCAGCTCACGGGGCCTGCCGTTCATTAACCTGTTACTGCAGGTCTTCGGCCTTGATGTAGCCGGAGCCGACCAGCAGCTTTTCAATGTCGTCCTTGCCCACGTCGTGGGGCGTCAGGAGGTAGGAAGGCACGACTTTCACTTCGTTGTTGTAGGTCTTGGTGTCGTTGATCTCGGGTTCCTTGCCCTGCAGAACCGCGTCCACCATCTTGGCGGTTACCGCGGCGAGTTCACGCGTGTCCTTGAACACCGTCGAATACTGCTCGCCGGCCATCATCGCCTTGACCGACGGCACTTCCGCGTCCTGGCCGGTGACGATTGGCATTTCGGGACCAGGTGCATAACCTACACCCTTGAGGGAGGAGATAATGCCGCGCGACAGGCCATCATAGGGAGCCAGCACGCCGTGCACCTTCTTGTCGGTGTAGTTGGCCGACAGCAGATTGTCCATGCGGGCCTGGGCGACAGCACCGTCCCAGCGCAGTGTGCCGACCTTGTCCATGCCCGTCTGGCCGGAAACGATGGCGATGTCGCCTGCGTCGATCAGCGGCTGCAGAACCGACATGGCGCCGTCATAGAAATAGAAGGCGTTGGTGTCGTCTGGCGATCCGCCGAACAATTCGACGTTCCAAGGCTTCACGTTGGGGAACCGTTCCTTCAGACCCTTGACCAGCGAGGAGCCCTGCAGCACGCCGACGCCGAAGTTGTCGAAGGTGGTATAATAGTCGACATCCGCCGTCTTGGTGATCAGGCGGTCATAGGCGAACACCTTGGCACCGGCCTCATGGGCTTTCTTGAGGATCTCCGAAAGCGTTGAACCATCAATGGCCGCAATGATCAGAACCTTGGCGCCCTTAGTCACCATATTCTCGATCTGGGCAAGCTGGTTTGGAATGTCATCTTCTCCATATTGAAGATCGGTCTCATAGCCCAGCGCGGTGAATTCCTTTACCATCGATTCGCCATCGGAAATCCAGCGCATGGAAGATTTGGTGGGCATCGAAATGCCGATCAGGCCCTTG
This sequence comes from uncultured Alphaproteobacteria bacterium, assembly GCA_963773295.1. Taxonomy (GTDB): domain Bacteria; phylum Pseudomonadota; class Alphaproteobacteria; order Rhizobiales; family Aestuariivirgaceae; genus Aestuariivirga. The sequence goes on along the minus strand of CAVZAJ010000007.1, from coordinate 537,827 downwards.
CCCTGCGCCGTCACCGGGCCGGCCGCCAGAAGTGCGCCTGCGGCTACCGAAGCAGCCAAGAAATTTCTGCGAGTAAACATATTTTCCTCCCATTAAGCAGCCTTGCTGCGGTATAGTTTTCCCGGGCAGTTTCACCCAGAAACGTTATTGTTAGGATATTGGATGCGGCCACGCAATCCTTATTTGTATGATAATTTGGCCGGATGAGAGACAAAATGAATCCTGGAAAATCATCGCAAAAAGCCGCGCTTGCCAAATCCGCCGGCAGCAATTTGCACCGCAAAGTGGCGCAAAGTATTGGAAATCAGATACTTAGTGGCGTGTATGCGCCGGGCGCGATTTTGCCCAATGAAGCCGATTGGTGCCGCATCTATGGCGCCAGCCGAACGACCGTGCGCGAAGCTGTAAAAACCCTCACTGCCAAAGGCCTGCTCAAATCCCGCACAAAGATTGGTTCGCGCGTCGAGCCCCGGGAAAACTGGAACATTCTCGATCGCGATGTCCTGGCCTGGCACATGGCGTCGATGAACCCGCAGGAATTCTTTACCTCCGTGCAGGAGGTGCGGAAAATCCTCGAGCCGGAAATCGCCGCCCTTGCCGCCATCAACCGCACCCCGCAACAATTGCGCGCCATCACCGAGGCCTTTGAGGACATGCGCAAGGCCAAGGCCGGCCTTAATTCCGTAGCCCCCGATGTGCGGTTTCACCTGGCGCTTCTGGCGGCTGCCAATAATGTGCTGCTCACGCCCTTTGGGATTATGATTGAGGCGGCGCTCACCAACATGTTCGAGTTCACCTCCACCCACAATCCGGAACCCGATATGTTCATCCCAAAGCATGAAGGAATTTTAAAAGCGGTGACCCGCGGAAATGCCAAGGCAGCCCGCAAGGCCGCGCTGAGCCTGCTGACCGACACCGATCACACTATTGCCCGGCTTCCCGAGAAGGCAAAAAGGCCGAAGAAGGCCAAGCCCTAGGCTGGGCGCATCCCCTTGGCATAGCGCTGCCAGTTCCGCACATAGCTGGCAGCGGCGGCGCTCAGCCGCGCAATCGCCGCCGCATCAAGCTCACGCACCACCCTGCCCGGAGCACCCATCACCAGGGAATTGTCGGGGATGACTTTCCCTTCAGAAATAAGGGTATGCGCCCCGATCAGGCAATTCTTGCCGATCACCGCGTTGTTGAGAATGATGGCCCCAATGCCGATCAGGGTATTTTCACCAATCGTGCATCCGTGAAGCATGGCCTTGTGGCCGATGGTGCAGTTCGGGCCGATGGTGAGCGGCGAGCCCATATCCGTATGCAGCACGCAGCCATCCTGAATGTTGCTGCCTTCCCCCACCCAGATCAGTTCATTGTCGCCGCGCAAGACCGCGTTGAACCAGATGCTGGCATTTCGCCCCAGCCGCACCCGGCCAATGACATCGGCGCTGTCGGCCACCCAATAGGCCCCCTTCGCCGGCAGTTCAGGGGCAACGCCGTCGAGGACATGAAGTGCCATGGGTCTTTCCGTTCAGCTGGCGCCAAAGAATTGTGTCAGGATAAATACACCTTGCAGAAAGCTCCAGCCCAAACTTGCAGCCACCAGCAGCATGCCTATTCCGGCGCTGCCCACATAATGCCAGGCCGCATGCAAAAGCAGGAGCGGCGCCGAGGCGACAACCACCAGGGCCCGAAGCGGCGCGATGGCGCTTGGCTCAAGCAACAGGCCAAACCGCGGCTCTTCTCCCACGGCCAACGTCCACAGGCTTGCCGTGACACCCGCCGTGGCAATGCCAACGGCTACGGCAAACAGATAGGCCAAATGCACCATATCCATGCTTCACTCCCCTGGCCTGTATCATTCAGGCACATTCCCGCATCCCTCGGGGATTACGCAGCAAGTCATGGACCAGAGGAAACGCCGGACCTATAGTTTCGCCGCATGGTCAGCCATCACCTTAACTATCTTCTGCAGCGCCGGCGCGAACGCTCCTTGGGGATTATTCTCCTCTTCGCGCTCATGGTGTTTTTCGGCCTGGCAGGCGTGGTGCTGGCAATCTATTTCGTGCCCAATCCATCGCTGCTGTTTGGCCGCCCGGAAATCGGCGCGCCCTCTACTGCGGTTGTCGAGGCGAAGCTTGAGGGCACCGAATTCACCTTGCCCGAAACCATCGTGGCGAAAATCGACAAGCCGATTCTGGGCAGCACGGCGCGCATTGATCTCCGCCTGCCATGGCCCTTCGACCGACAGCAACTCAACATCGTCCATGCCCTGCCGACGGATTTGCAGAATTGGGTCCTCGTCACGCTGGAGCCACGCCTCGGCCGCACCGGACTTGAGGAGCGCATGGAGCCGATCTACAGCGTCTATCTTGACCCAGCTGAAAGCAAGGAAGCGGGGCTTGTTCTCAGGAAATTCAAGCCCGATTCACCCTATACGGATTCCGAGCTTCTCGTGGCCCCTTCAGGTGAAGTGATCCGGTGTGACAAGAAACCCTCTGTATTGGGTCCGATCATCTGCGAGCGCCTGTGGCCCCTCTCCAACGGCGTCATGGCGCGCGTGCGCTTCTCGCGCCAAAGGCTGGCAGAATGGAAAGACATGGATGAGACCGCGCAGATCCTTCTCAAGGAATTCACGCGCTAGTTATTCCAGATCAATGTCCAAGATGGCCATGGAGAAATGATACGACAGTTCGCCATCCTCCTCATCCTTTGAGATCACCCCGATGAATTCTTCTCCGATGTAGACTTCGCACGAGTCATTTTTCTGCGGGCGCTTGCGCACCGTGATCGTCGGCGAACCGAAGGTTTTGCGGAAATAGGTGGTCAGCTTGGCAAGTTCTTCAGGCTTCAAGGCGCTCAGCTCCTAAGGGTGGTCGACCGTGGTCTAAGCCTATTCCGGCTGGCCCGCAACATCTTCGACCTTGTGGTCCATGGCCCGCGCCGGCTCCTCGCAGCCGGCATAGCCCACGATCCTGGCGGGCACGCCGGCAACGGTGCGGTTTGGCGGAACATCGTGAAGCACGACCGAGCAGGCCGCAACCCGCGAGCAATGGCCGATTTCAATGTTGCCAAGAATCTTGGCGCCCGCGCCAATCAACACGCCTTGCCTGATCTTCGGATGGCGGTCGCCGCTTTCCTTGCCGGTGCCGCCGAGCGTCACGCCCTGCAGGAGCGAAACATTGTCTTCAATCACGGAGGTTTCGCCGATCACAATGTCATGGCCATGATCGATCATGATGCCCTTGCCGATTTTCGCGGCCGGATTGATGTCAACGCTGGAAATCATCGAAGACCGGCTCTGCAGGTAGCTGGCAAAGTCCATGCGCCCCATGTGCAGCAGCCGGTGCGCCATGCGGTGGGTTTGCAAGGCCTGAAAGCCCTTGAAATAAAGCAGCGGATCCACGTAACGGTGGCAGGCGGGATCGCGTTCGAATGTGGCAATAATGTCAGCCCGCGCCGCAAAGCCGATGTCCGGCTCTTCGTCCATGGCATCTTCAAAGGCCTGCACCACCAGTTCGGCGCTCAAATCGACATTTCCAAGGCGTTGCGCCAACCGGTGAATAAGGGCCCGCTCAAAGGTATTGTGGTTCAGAACGGCGGAGAAAATGAAGCCGCCGAGAACCGGCTCCTTGCGCGCGATTTCTTCCGCTTCCCGCCGCATGCGGTCCCAGACGGGATCGATGGCCTGGACGACTTGCGGTTTGGTGGATTGGCGCATGCTTCGTTCTCCTCGACCCAAATATATATAGCAGATTTGCTCATAGATGGGGAGTGCCCGGGTTAATTGTCAATTCCCAGTAAATGGCTGCCTAAAAACGTTAAAACCGCTTCCTTGTACTGTTTGTCGCCGACCGCGCTCATATGATTGCGCCTTGGCAGCGTGACCCCGGTTGCTCCGGGAATCGCTTCCAAAAGGGGCCTAATCTCGCCCGCCACATCGTCATTTTCGCCCACAACCACCAAAACCGGATTTTTGATGGTGGCCAGCATGTCTTCAGTAATCCCCACCCGCGAGGTCTTAATGCAGGCCGCCAGAGCTCTCAAATCGCCGCGGGTCTGTTCCGCGAAGACCCTAAAGCCGCGGGCCGGCGCATCCGTCACGTCCGTAAGCGATGCCGCTTCAAGCCCCCGGGCAATTTCCGCCCCCCCGCCGATTCCCGTGATCATCCGCGCACCCAGGCCCGCGACAATCGCAGCTCCCACCCGGGAAGGATGGTTGATCGTCAGGAAAGCGGCAATCCTCGCACCCATGGAATACCCCATGACATGGGCGCGTCGTATTTTGAGGTGATCCAGCAACCGCCTGGCATCTTCAGCCATTTCCGGAGAGGAATAGAGGTCAGGGTTATAAAGCTTCTCACTTTCGCCATGGCCGCGGCTGTCCATGGTGATGACACGAAAACCGCCGTCGAGCAGGGTTTTCACCCACCCCGTCTCCACCCAGTTCACCCGGCCATTGGAGGCAAAGCCATGGATGAGAAGCACCGGTTCGCCCTGCCCCACGTCATCAAAGGCGATTTCCACGCTGTCTGAATTGAATTTGTGCATCCCAGACAAGATATGCTATTTGGCTCTCCTCACAAGTCATTTCGAGGATCCCATGGCAGCTTCGTCCACCCCGCATTTCCAGAATGACATGGGCTTGTCCAAGATCGAGATTGGCGCCAGGGAGTTCATGTGTGTCGGCGCTAAGCCGCCATTCGATCATCCCCATGTCTTTCTGAACATGGGCGGGGCCGATGAAATCGTCTGTCCCTATTGCTCAACCCTGTTCAAGCACAACCCCAAGCTCAAGCCGGGCGAGGCCAAGCCCGAAGCCGCCGTATGGCACGACGAGGCCGCATAATCCGCCGCTTCACTATTCGGCAATACCGCGACAGCGATGAAGCGCAGGTCGTTGAGCTTGCGCGCGAGCTGCAGGCCTTTGAGTCACCACTATACCAGTGGGGGAAAACTCCTGCCGATATTGGTCCCTGGTATGTGGAAGAAACCAAAAAATGGTGCACCAAGAATGAAGGCGTAATTCTTGTGGCCGAGCACGCAAAAGCGTTGCTGGGATATGCAACGGTTCTTACCAAATGCGAATCCGACGGAGCCGGCGACGAGATCGCCTACACCTACGCCCATGTGGCTGATCTCGTCGTTACCGAATCGGCGCGGCGGCAAGGGATTGGCGAAGCGCTCTTGCTGGCCTGCGAAAAAGAGGCCCGCGCCAGGAGCCGCATGATTTTTCGCATTGGCGTTCTTGCCCAAAATGCCGGAGCGATCGCGGCATATAAAAAGTTTGGATTTGCCCCATATCTGCACACCCTGGAAAAAATTCTTGAATGAAACCCTCCCTTTCCCTCGCTGAGGCCCGGCGGCTGGCGCTTGTCGCGCAGGGCTTCACCTTTCCCAAGCGCGAGGGCAAGGCGAACTGGACAAAAATCAGCAACACCATCAACCAAATCAACCTGCTGCAGATCGACAGCGTGAATGTTCTGGTGCGCTCGCATTATTTGCCGGTTTTTTCAAGGCTTGGCCACTATGACCACGCCACGCTGGATGCCAGGAGCTTGAGCAACAGGAAACGCACCATGTTCGAATGCTGGTCCCATGAGGCTAGCCTTGTGCCGCTGGAGCTGCATCCCCTCATGCGCTGGCGCATGAACCGTGCGCTGAATGGCAATGGCACCTACGGTTCGATGAATAAATTCGCGCAAGATGAACGCGACTATGTAAACAGCGTTCTCGATTTCGTCAGGCGCAACGGTCCGACCGCCGTGAGCGATTTCCCCGACAGCGGCAAGGGCGCCGGCGGTTGGTGGGGCTGGAGCAAGGGCAAGATGGCGCTTGAAACCCTTTTCGACCAGGGCCTAGTGACTACCGCCGCCCGCCCCTCTTTCGAGCGCATTTACGATCTCACTGAAAACGTCATTCCTGCCGATATCTTGCAGAGACCAACGCCATCGGAATCCGAAACCTTCCGCAAACTCATGGAACTTTCCGCTTTGGCCTTGGGCGTAGGCACGGAGTTTGACCTCCGCGATTATTTCCGCCTGCCCGTGGCTGAAACCAAAGTGGCGCTTGCCGAACTCCTTGAGGCCGGCACGCTCATTCCCGTATCCGTGCAGGATTGGAAGCACCAGGCCTACATTCACCGCGACACCAAACTCCCGCGCAAGGCTGGCGGCACGGCGCTGGTCTCGCCTTTCGATCCCCTCGTCTGGGAGCGTGCCCGGGCCGAGCGGCTATTCAATTTCCACTACCGCATTGAAATCTACACGCCAGCGGAAAAGCGCAAATACGGCTATTATGTGCTGCCTTTCCTGATGGGCGACCGTTTTGCCGCCCGTGTCTGCCTGAAGGCTGACCGGCAGGCGGGCGTGTTGCGCGCCAACACCGCCCATCTCGAACCCCATGCCGACGCCAAGGAAACCGCCGAAGCCCTGAGCAAGGAACTGTTGCTAATGGCGGAATGGCTGGGTCTGGAAGGTGTCGAGGTCGGGGCCAAGGGAAATCTCGCTCGCAATTTGAAGGCCGCCCTGTGATCCACATCGAAACTGATCGTCTGATCCTCAGGCTCGTGCCGTTGGCCGGGCTGGCCAGCACGGCGGCCGGAAACATCAAGGCCACCCAAGGCCTCATCGGCGAAAAACTCCCCGAGGAATGGTTCGATGATTCCTGGGTTTTCCAGCTGCGTTATGATCAGTGGCTGGCAGATCCCGCCTATGCGCCTTGGTCCATCCGCGCCATCGCCTCAAAGGAAACCGGCGATATTGTCGGCAGCATGAATTGCCATCACCAGCCCATGCCATTCCTGCTCGCGGGCAAGGAACGCCTGGCAACCGAGATGGGCTATACCATTTTCGAATTCTATCGCAGGCAAGGCATCGCCTATGAAGCCATTAACGCTTTCATCGCCTGGGCCAAAACCCAGGGGCTTGAGGGCGTCATTCTTTCAATTCAGCCCACCAATGCGCCTTCCCTGGCGCTTGCATTGAAACTGGGCGCAACCCAGATCGGCTCGCAAATCGATGAGCGGGACGGGCCGGAAGACATCTATTACTTCGATTGTTGAAAGATGTCCTCTCCCGTAAAACGGTAGAGGACAGGGGCCTATCCTGCGAAGCAGGATGGGAAAGGTGAGGGAAACGAGGTCGAAGTGCCCTCATCTCCCCGTTGCTGTCGCAACGGGTCCCTTCTTCTCCCGCTTCGCAGGAGAAGACGTTTATCTAATTCCCGCCGTGCTGTATCGGCCGTGCTAGGCCGGGCAGCAAGCCGCCCTTCACCAGGTCATGCGTCACCTCCTCAATCGCCTGATGCAGTGTATCGACGAGGAAATCTGCTTCGCCCATGCTCAAGGTCAGCGGTGGCGACATGATATCGAGATGGCCCAGGGGCCGCACCAGAAGCCCGCGCTCCTCGCAAAGGCTTGAAATGCGCTTTGAGATATTGATCTCGTCGGGCAAGTGCGCCTTGGTGACCTTGTCCGCCACATATTCTACGCACATCATCAAACGCTTGCCCCGCACATTGCCCACCAGGCGCAAGGACTCCAGTTCCTTCAGGCGCTTTTCAAAATGGTCGCCTACAAGCTTCACATGGTCAAGCAGGCCTTCACGCTCAATGATCTCGATGTTCTTCAGGCCAACCGCGCAGCACACGGGATGCCCCGAATAGGTGAAGCCATGGGCAAACCAGACATTCGGCCCCGGCCGGCTGATGGACTCATAAACCGCGTCAGAAAAAATCGTGGCGCCCAGCGGCAGATATCCTGACGTCAGGCCTTTGGCTGAAACGATGATGTCGGGCTCGACGCCGAACACATCATAGCTCGCAAACCAGTGGCCCAACCGGCCAAAGGCGGTTACGACCTCATCGGCGATAAACAGGATGCCGTTTTCCTTGGCCACTTCCCACATGCGCTTGAAATAGCCGGGCGGAGGGGTGACCACGCCACCTGATCCCTGAATCGGCTCCGCAATGAAGGCCGCAATGTTCTTCGCACCCACCTCCAGGATTTTTGCCTTGAATTCCTCCACCAGGAAATCCGTGAACTGGTCTTCCGTCATGCCGTCTGGCCGGCGATAGGGATAGGGCGCCGAGAGGTGATGGATGAAATCCGAGAGATAATGGAAATTCTCGGTACGGTCGCCATCGCGGTTGCCGATGGAAATCGTGAGATAAGTCGAACCATGATAGGAATTGTGCCGCGAGATGATGTGTTTGCGCGAAGGTTCGCCGCGCCGCGCATGGTAGAAATGAGCCAGCCTGATCGCCGTGTCGTTCGAACAGGATCCGGAGGTCGAAAACGCCACATGGTTGAGCGATCCCGGAGCCAGTTCCGCCAGCTTGGCCGCAAGCTCGGCCGCCGGCGCGTTGCTCATGTCAACAAAGGCATTGGCGTAGGGCAGCAGCAGCGCCTGCTCGGCCATGGCCTCCGCCATTTCTTTGCGGCCATAACCCACATTCACGCACCACATGCCGCCCAGCCCGTCGAGGTAGCGCTTTCCGTTCACATCGGTAATATGGCTGCCTTCGCCCTCGACAATGAGCAGGGAGCCTTCCTTCTTGAAACTGTCGAAATGCGTCCAGGGATGCAGGAAGTGGTCGTGGTCTTTCTGCCACAGGTCCTTCGCGTTAAAGCGGTTGCTGGCCGGATTCAGCATGGAGGTCTCCTCTATTGAATTTGCGTTCAATACATATTAGCCCGCGGTTCAGGCCGAAGCCACCAGCAAATGCCGGTAGCGCTTGATGAAGCTTTCGAGGGCTCCCAAAAGCCGCTGCGTGTCAGGCAAATCCACCACCAAGGAAAGCGCCATGAAGCCGCGCTCGGCGATATAAATGCCCTGGTCAAGCAGATAGAAATAGAGAAGCCTTTTCAAGCGCTTGTCTGCCCTCTCCGCATCTTCTGGTTTAACCACGGATCCAGATATAGGATGCAATGTAATCATCGACCCCACCCCTGTCGCCTGCAAGGCGGCCTGGTAGCCCATGCAGAGGTCATTGATGGCTTGGCGCAGCTTTTCGCCCCGCTCATTGAGGGCGACACAGGCTTCCGCCGTAAAAATCTCCGTAAGCCCCGCATGGCCCGCCGTCATGGTGAGCGTATTGTTATTGAAGGTGCCCGCATGGGGCAGCGCATCGGGCCGCGACGGATCGAACTGTTCCATGATTGCCCGCCTGCCCCCGAAGGCCCCGAAGCTCATGCCGCCGCCGATGTATTTGCCGAGAGTCTTGAGGTCGGGTTGAATGCCGTAGTGGGCCGAAAGCCCCTTGGGATGCAGCCGTGACGACATCACCTCATCGAAGATCAGGACAATCCTGCGCTTGACCGTCTCCTCCCGCAGCATCGCCAGGAATTCCGGCGTTGCCGGGAGGCACCCGCCGCCGCCCAGCATGGGCTCAAGGATGACGGCAGCCAGATCATCCGCCTGCTGAACAATAAGCGCGCGGGTCGTTTCAATGTCATTGAAGCGCGCCAGCACACAGTCGAAAGGCGCGTTAACCGGCGAGGCGCCATGGCTGAAATAAAGCGTGCCGCCGTGATAGCCGCCCTGCATCGGCATGATCTTCTGGCGCTGTGTAAAACAGCGCGCCGCCGCCAGCGCCATCATGTTGGCTTCCGTGCCGGAATTGGTGAAGCGGATGAGGTCGAGGTCAAAGCGCTTTGTCACCGCTTCGGCAAAAATCACTTCGCGGGTGTGATGCGCCCCCAGATTAAGCCCCTGCGCCAAGGCATCGCTGACCGCCTTGTGGATGCGCGGATTTGAATGGCCGTAAATGCCCGCCGAATATTCCCCCACCAGGTCCAGATAGGAATGCCCGTCAACGTCCCAGATCGTGGACCCCTCGGCCCGCTCGGCGCGAACGGGAAAAGGTGCGGAATACAAAACCGTGCGCGTATTGCCGCCGGGCATTACCGCCTTGGCCCGCTCGTGCAATGCCGCGGTTTTCGGGCGCTTGGCCGCAAAATTGGCTATCGCCTCGGCGAGGGCTTCGTCAATCGTCGTCACAGTAGAGCTCCACAACATGGGAAAAATCGTTGGTTATACATTGTTGGCCGCGTCAATCAGTGCGGCCACGCGTTCCTGAAGGTCCCAAAGGTAGCCGTCATGGATGCCGCATGTCTCCAGCGACAGCACAGTTTGATGCAAATAATCGGCGCAGCTTCCCCAATGTCCGCAAGCCTGGGAAAGGGTTTGCGCGATGTCGTCAATTGCAAGTCCGCCAATATAATTGGGGCTTTCCGGATTTGCCGTGAACGCAATGGCCCTCGCGGGCTTGCCCTCAACGAGAACCTCAATCCAGCGCGGAAAATTGCTTGGCGGTTTGTTCGTCATTTCCCTCCGCCACAGCACGGAAAGGTCTTCCCATTCACGCCCCGCCGCCACCTGTTGAACCAGGCCTTCGCATTGCCCGCCACGGTCAATTTGCATCATTAGTCCCGGCTGTTCCACCGTGCCGCGAAACCTCACAATCCGCAGGCAAAATGCCCGTTGCCATCCCATGGCAATAGCCCGTGCAGTGGCGACCGGTTGAAACACCGGCTTCCAGATCAGCGAACCGTAACAGAAAACAAGAAGGGGGCCCTTTGGCCTTTCGTTCAGGAAGGCGGTCAAATGCGTGTCATAATCATCTTCGGAAAACACCACTGAAGACGCCATTGGTCCCGAATCGGGCACCACCCTGTGGGTGCGGCGGACATGATCTTCAGTGAGGTGTAAACGCCTGCTCATTTTGGCTTCTTGATCGCATCTGGTTTAACTGGAAAGCACACTAGATGAATTGCCCCGCCTCGCAAAATTGATTCAACCTTTGCGCCATTGCCCAAAAAAGCGCCGATTGACAACCCACGCGCCGCTCATCATCATAATTTTTTCTTTTCACATGAGGAGAGCGCCATGGCCCGCAGTCCAGGCAACGCCGTAAAAGAGGAAACTTTCGAGGGAATGGGCGGGCTGAAGATTTTTCTCCGGTCCTGGAAACCCGCTTCAAAGCCACGTGGGGTCATCGTCATCTGCCACGGCGTAAATTCCCATGGCGGCCAATATATCAGCGTGGGCGAACAATTTGCGGAAAACGGCTTTGCCACTTACGCGCTGGATTTGCGCGGCCGCGGAAAATCGGAAGGCCCGCGTTTTTTTGTCAATCACATCAACGAATATGCCAGCGACGTTTCAAACACCATTAAACTGGCAAAAGCGCGCGACCCGGGCCTGCCGGTCTTCCTCCTTGGCCATAGCGCCGGCGGTGTCGTGGCTTGCAGTTACGCGCTTGATTATCAGGCCGAACTGGCGGGCCTTATCTGCGAAAGCTTTGCCTTCAAGGTGCCCGCCCCGGATTTCGCCCTCGCCATCATCAAGGGCCTGAGCCGCATCGCGCCCAATCTGCCCGTCCTCACGCTCAAGAACAAGGACTTCACCCGCGATCCCGCGGCGTTGCAGGCTTTGAACAGCGACCCGCTCATCGCCAAAGAGGTCCAGCCGGCGTTGACCGTCGCCGCTCTGGTCCGCGCCGACGAACGGCTCAAGAAGGAATTTCCGCGTATTACCCTGCCGGTGTTCATTCTCCACGGCACCGCCGACAAGGCCACGGTGCCAAGCGGCAGCCAGTTCTTCTATGATACGGTGGGTTCTACGGACAAGAAGCTGAAGCTCTATGAAGGCCACTTCCATGACCTCCTCAACGATATCGGCAAGGAAAAGGTCATGGCGGACATCAAAGACTGGATTGAAAAGCGCCTTTGAAGCTTCAGCTCAGCTGACGTTGGCTTTCAGCTTCAGCCAGGTGGTGCGCACGTTCTCCTTGACCTCTATCCACTCGCTCTTGGCCACGTCCCAGTTGACGATGGCCCGCGACGTGCTGGCGGTGGTGCCGCTGGCTACCGTCGATGTCGCCATGGAATCATGAACATAAACAACGCCTATGGTGAGCAGGCAGCCGAGAATCATTCCAATAAAAGTTCGCATGCTGATCGTCCTCCTCCGCCCATAACGCGCCCACGCCGTTTAGGTTCCATGGGGCTCAAAACCTAGCGGTAGCCCGCCGCCTGCAGCTCAAAAAGTTCGGCATAGCGGCCGGATTGGGCGATAAGCTCCTCGTGGGTTCCCGCCGCTTCCACTTTTCCGTCGGCGAGGACGAGAATGCGGTCAGCCATGCGGACGCTGGAAAACCGGTGCGAAATAAGAATGGCGGTCTTGCCTTGGCTCAATTCCTTGAAGCGCTTGAAGACTTCAAATTCGGCACGCGCATCCAGCGCTGCCGTGGGCTCGTCGAGGATAAGCACCTCGGCCTCGCGCATATAGGCACGCGCGATGGCCATTTTCTGCCATTCGCCGCCGGAAAGCTCCACCCCATTCTTGAACCGCTTGCCGATCATCTGTTCGTAACCGCCGGGCAGCCTGGCGATCACCTCATCGGCCTGGCTGCGTAATGCGGCGCGTTCGATGCGACCCTGGTCCTCACGGGCCGAAATCATCCCGACGGCGATATTGTCGGCGGCGCTGAGATTGTAGCGGACGAAATCCTGGAAGATAACGCCCATGCTCCCGCGCAGCGCCTCAAGGTCATACTCGCGCAAATCATGGCCATCGAGAAGGATGCGCCCCTCGTCCGGGTCATAGAGCCGGCTGAGAAGTTTTACCAAGGTGGTTTTGCCCGCGCCATTCTCACCGACGAGGGCCAGGACCTCGCCGGCCCTGAGCGTGAAACTGAGATTGCGCACCGCCCAGCGCTCCGCACCCGGATAACTGAAGCCGACATTCTCGAAGACAAATCCCTGGCGAATTGGTTTTGGGAAAGGCAGTGGATTTTCTGGCGAGAGAATTTCCGGTTCGACCTCGAAAAACGAGAACAGGTCATTGAGATAAAGCGCCTGGCTCGCCGTTGTCGAAAAGCTCACGAGAAGCCCCTCGAGAAGATTCCGCAGCCGCCGGAACGAGCCGGCAAGAAATGTGAGGTCGCCAACTGAGAATTCTCCCGCCAGCGTGCGCCACGCAATATAGGCATAGGCGAGGTAGTAACCGACGGTGCCGATTGCGGTGAACAACCCGCCCCAGCTTGCGCGCCGCACCGCCAGCCGGCGATTGGCCGCATAGAACGCCGTGGCAAGTTTCACATAACGGTCAATCAGGAAACCGTTGAGGCCGAAAATTTTCACTTCCTTGGCGGTTTCCACGCTGGCCGCGACCTGTCTGACATAATCCATTTCGCGCCGCTCCGGGGTGCGGCCGAAGTCGAGCGAATAGCTCTGGGCGTTGAAATGCGCTTCGCCAAGGAAGGCCGGCACCAACGCCACAAGCAGCAGGGCAATGAGCCACGGCGCATAGAACACCAAGCCCCGCCGCGAAGCTTGTTACCGTCACCAGGTCCTGCGCCTGGCTGAAGAGCTGTCCCATCAGCGTCATCCGCCCGCTGGTCTGGCGGCGCGCCCGGTCAAGCTGGTCTTGGAATTCGGCGTTCTCGAAATCTTCCAGGTCAAGCGTTGCCGCATGCTCCATCAGGCGGATGCTCGAGGCATTGGTCACCCGTTCCGAAAGCAGGCTGTCGATGAGCGAGACAATGCGTCCGAGAATGTCAGCCAGCACCGCCAGCGCGAATTCAGCGGCAAGCAAGAGGCCAAGCCAGTTGAGATGCCCGCTGTCCCGCCATTGCTGCAGTGTCTCGGGCCTGCCCGGCATTTGCACCAGCAGCACGACATCATCGATGATCAGCTTACCCACAAAGAGGGTAGCCACCGGAAGCAGCGCCCGGATCAGGCGCAGCACCAGCGAAGCCGCGGTCAAACCGGGGCTGGCACGCCACACCATCGCCATGAAGGGCCGTAAATTCCTCAGCGCGCCCACCCGTTGCTTCAGCGAATTGGCGCCCGGCGCGGCAGACCCTTCCGGCGGTCGCCGGAAAGCCCCGGCAGTCGCCCTGCCGCCCTTATCGTATTGTCGCGGCATCTAATTACTCCAAGGTACCAAGAACATGAATCCAGTCCGATATCGGGTGGCGAGCCGCTTCTCGTGGCCGCATCAGTAAGGGCATGGGGAAATCATTATGTGCGGTCATTGAAGTTTCAACGAAGCTAGCTTTTATTGAGGTGGTTTCTCGTTCACGAGTTTATGAAGAAAAGTCAGAATATCGCGCAAAACTGGACTAGTTTCTTTTCTCATTGGCTTGGATAGGGCTATTAAAATGCCGGTGTGATTCATGTCCTTGTACTCCTTAGTTTCAACTGAAGCTCCCACACCTTTCATGCGCTGTGCCAGAGTTCGGCTATTCTTTGGATAAACTGTCGTATCAGCAATACCCGACAATAGCAGAAATGGCGGGCTGTCCGGACGAACGAAATTGATGGGTTGCGTCGAAGCGAGATCATTAACACTGCCAAAAGTAGCAATCGTCACATCTGTATCAAGGGGCAGAAAATCAAACGGTCCAGCCAATGTAGCAACCCCGCGCACTGCAGAGGGATTTGCATTTGCATCCTTTAAATAGCGACTATCGAGGATTGCCAATGAAGCATTATAAGCTCCAGCCGAATGTCCCACCACAAAAATGCTGCTAGGGTCTCCCCCAAATCTCGCCCCTTGGTGTTCCGCCCACGAAATGGCGAGTGCTACGTCTTCTACAAATGCTGGAAACTTATGTTCAGGATGAAGGCGGTAGTCCATTACTAAAGTAAGATAACCACTAGCCGCAAAGGCCCTGCCCACGAATTCATAATTCGATCGATTGCCATCGCTCCATGAACCTCCATAGACAAAGAGGACGATGGGAATGCGAGACTTAGCCTCGATTGGAACATAGATGTCGAGTTGTTGGCGAACATCTCGTCCAAACGGCACGTCCTTTGCAACAATTCTGGTGCCGGTATCCTTGGATACCAGTGCATTAAAAACCTTGAGTGCTGCAAAATGGTAGGTAAGCCCTCCCGCTATGAGCAATAGGGCAAAAACAAATATTAGAACTTTCATCTTTTGGAATACGACTCGGCGGAGTTCAGAGTTTCAGACATTTCGAAAAAACCTCAAAGCGGTTTCATAATAGCCAAAGCATCGCCTGAGCCGGTTCCCCTATCAACGAAGAATTCACGATATTCCTTACGCAGGCATATGTTCGTTCACGTTTAAGTGCGAGTTGGGAGCGTGTCGCGCCCGGAACTTAGCATAGTGCAAGTACTTAAGTGGGCTGGACAATCAGGTCCTTCTTAGGAGAATACAATGCTTAAATCCACCCTTTTAGCCACAGCGATTTGTTTTGCCTTCATCGTTCCAGCCAGCGCCCAAAGCATGAAATGCGATGAAGCTTCGCTTACAAAAATGCGCACTGACGTGGATGCGATGAGCGACAAGGACAAGCAGAAGATGACAATCGCCAACTGGGAAAAAGCCATGGCGGCGATGAAGGCCAACAACATGAAGGAGTGCGAGGACCTCATGACTCAGACTGGCAAAAGCGTCAGCGAGAACAAGGGTAATAACAATGGCTCAACTTCTGAGAATGGCGAAGGTCAGGGCACTTCTGACTAAGTCCGTGAAAATCCATTAAGACAGAATTGAACTTCTAGGCGGGGCCTCGTGGTCTCGCCTTTTTGTTGCTCAGAGAAACGGCTGCCGGCCTAGGGCTTGATTTCCCCGGCGGCCGGGGGCTTCGTCCCTGGATAGGCGGAGCCCCAACCTATTGGAACAAAGGGAACGTCGGGAGATTGAACTGTCCGACACCGGCATTTGACGTCCCCCAGATCTGAAGTGCCGGCGTTTTGTCCGACTTCGTACCTCGGGCATGGGGCCCTGTTCTGGGGGAGGGGCAGGGCCTTTGCATTGGAACCAAGCCGCGCGTTGCAGAGTTTTAAAGCCATTCCAGTCTTGAGGCTTCAGCCTCGCATTGGAGTGTCCATATGATCCTTATGGACGCTGTCCTGGCTCATCCAGGACCGGCCCTGTCTCCGAGCTGGCGGCAGGGCCTTTTTCTAGGACCTTTTCATCCTCCGCTTAAGCTTTTACCATTTTCGTTAATGCACAGTTTGCCCGTCGTCTCAGATTTCAGAATCAACAGGGTAAAAAGAACAGGTGCATTGACCTACTACCCGCCATAATTTGCCGCTTTAGTTGCAATCTCGTCACAGGTGCGCGTCACCGCCAGCCGCTGTGGCAAACGAAGTTTTCTTACCTCCTAAGAACCCCACTGGAACCCCGCAACCGCCCTATTTCACTCGAAAGCAATTAAACTCTCAGCTAAGCTATTCATATCATTGGTGCGGGCGGCCGGACTCGAACCGGCACGGAATTTCTTCCAACGGATTTTAAGTCCGTTGCGGCTACCATTACGCCACGCCCGCCAAACCAATCGACTTAAGCCTTCGCGCCGTCCTGTAACGGCGGCGTGAATTGCAGGCCCATGTCCCAGGGGAGGTAGATCCAGGTATCCTGGCTCACCTCGGTTACGAAACTGTCAACCAGAGGCCGCCCCAGGGGCTTGGCATAGACCGTGGCGAAATGCGCCTTCGGCAGGATTTCCCGCACCACCCGCGCCGTGGCGCCCGTGTCCACCAGGTCGTCGATGATCAGGACCCCTGCCCCTTTGTCCGAGCCGACGATTTTCTCGCTCACGGTCTTCAAGATGCTGATGGCCCCTTGCTTGTCGTAATCATAGGAGGCCACGCAAATCGTCTCGATGACCCGTATGCCCAGTTCGCGGGCTACAACGGCTGCCGGCACCAAGCCGCCCCGGGTGATGGCGACAACCGCCTCGAAGGGCCCGGCTGAAGACAGGCGCCAGGCCAGGGCGCGGGCGTCACGATGGAACTGGTCCCATGAGACCGGAAAGCTTTTTTGCCATTTTTCGTCCATTTCGCACCCAAACCCCGGGAATTCTTGGGAATCCTTATGCCCGCTTGGCCAATTTGGCGCAATCCATCACTTGCCCGTCAACCCTTGCTTCACACTTTCTGGGCAAAACTGGCAAAAAACCGGCTTCCGGAGCCTCCTGAATGAGCAAGACTGCAAATCCCGTTTCGCAGCTGATGAATGCCTTTGAACTGGCAAACATTGAAGCCCTGGCGGTTTTGCTTCCCGGAGCCACCGTGACCGAGCTGACCACTGCCGCCATCCGCAAATGGAATTGCGCGCGCAGCGACATCGTGGGCCGCCAATTGGTGAAATACGGCACGGGAACGATCTCGGCCCGTTACCTTCCCGCCAAACCCGATGACCGTTTTCCGGATGTGGAGGTGACTTATGCGCCTCCCCTGGCCGTGCAGAAAGCCTCCTCCTTCAAGCAGCAGAAATGGAGCGATGGCGACAGCGATTTCATGATTCTCATTGGCCAGCACGCCAATGAAGAGCAGGCAAACCAGGCCATCAAGAATGAGCAGCGCCTGAATCTCGCCCTGCGCTCCGGCAGCTACGCCGTGTGGGACCATGATTTTGTCACCGGCGAAACCTACAATTCGCCCGAGATGTATGAAATCCTCGGCCTGAAAGCGGAAAGCTCGGATTTGAGTTTTGAGAAATTCAATGCCCGCATCCATCCCGAGGATACCGACAAGACCCTGATGGCGATGATCAAGAAGGCGCCATTCGGCACCGAGCTGTTTCAGTCGCGTTTCCGCATCCGGATGCACAACAGCGAATATGTCTGGGTGGAATCGGTGGCTTGCGTGGTGCGTGACCCCGCAAGCGGGCGGGCGGTAAAATGCGTTGGCCTCTGCCGCAATGTGAGCGACCAGATGGCGACCCTGGAGCGCATGCGCAGTTCCGAGCGCAACCTCAAGCGCACCCAGGAAGCCGCAAGGCTTGGCAGCTTTTCCCTGCGGGTTGAAACCAACGTGTCGCGTCTTTCAACCGAAATGGGAAGCCTCATCGGCATGCAGGAGGCCATTGTCCATCCCAACCTCGCGACGTTCATGGACATGATCGAGGCGGGCGACAAGGAAAAGTTTGCCGAAGGCATCGAGCTGGCCAAGCTTGGCCAGCACATAACCGACCTGGAAATTGCCGTGCGGCTCAAGTCCGGCGAAATCGAATTCTTCCAATGCACCATTGAACCGGAGCGCAATGCGGCAGGCCAAGTCGAAACCCTCTTCGGTTCCTGCCAATGCGTGACCGAGCGCAAGGCGCTGGAGCGGAAATACCTGCAGGCCCAGAAAATGGAAGCCGTGGGCCAGCTTACCGGCGGCGTGGCGCATGACTTCAACAATCTTCTCATGGTCGTGATGGGAAATCTCCAGCTTGTCGAGCAGCTCGTTAAAAACGACGAGCGCGCCAGCAAGCGCATCCGCGCTGCGCTTGAAGCGGCCGACAAGGGCTCGGACCTCACCAAGCGCATGCTGGCCTTCTCGCGCCTGCAGACCTTGCAGAACAAGGAAATCTCGGCAAACGAACTCATCGTGAAGATGGCGGACATGTTGAAACACGCGGTGAGCGCCACCGTCGATCTGAAGATCATTCCGCAAGAGGGCCTCTGGCTGATCAAGGCCGATCAGACCATGCTCGAAACGGCCATCCTCAATCTGGCGATCAATGCCCGGGATGCGATGAAGCCCAAGGGCGGCAACCTCATTATCGAAACCGCAAACCGCCATCTGGACCAGGCCTATTGCAACGAGCATGAGGATGTCACCATTGGCGATTACGTGGAAATCGCTGTTACCGATACGGGTGCAGGCATTGCGCCGGAAAACATTGAGAAGGTTTTCCAGCCCTTTTTCACCACGAAGGGCCCCGAAGCGGGCTCGGGGCTGGGCCTTTCAATGATCTATGGTTTCGTAAAGCAGTCGGCCGGCCACATCAAAATCTACTCCGAAGTGGGGCACGGAACTGCGGTCAAAATCTATCTCCCGAGCTTTAGGCCAAACGCGGCTTCGGGCACCATCATCCGGCCCTCCGACCTCCAATCCCATCTCGCCCGCGAACTCGGCTTGCCGGCCGATGAAATTGCAAACGACCTGCAAACCATCGAACTTCCGGCAAAAAAGCAGGTGGTGCTCGTCGTCGAGGACAATGATGCGGTGCGCGATATCGCCGCCGCCATGATTGAGGAAATGGGCTATGAAGCAATTGTTGCTTCGAACGGCCCCGAAGGGCTGGAAATCATCGCGGCGCGCGACGATCTCGCCCTGGTGCTGTCCGACGTGATCATGGCCGGCGGCATGAACGGCCCGGAGCTTGCCGCCAGGGCCCTCAAAGTGCGCCCTGGGCTGAAGGTGCTGTTTATGTCGGGTTATGCGCCAGGCTCCGTGCGCCAGATGCAGGACCTGCCCGACACGATTGATTTCGTAAACAAGCCCTTCACCCGCAATGATCTCACCGAAAAAGTCCGCCGCGCCCTTGCGGCCTAGGACCAGCCCCTGGCCAAGCCCTCACGGGTCATCGTTTCAGCCAGCGCCCTGACTTCCGCCGCGGCTTTTTCCAGCGATTCCGGGGCGCGCGACCGCAAAACCAGGTTGGTGGCAAATCCTCCCACCCCTTCAAAGGGATAGGAGCCGATGAAAACATCTGAATAGCGTGCCTGGATGTCGCCAAGTGGTTTGGCCACATCGCCTTCACCGCCCTGCAGGGCCACGCTGCGCGATTGCATGGGCACGCCCTTGTCAAGCGTTGGCGCCACTGCTTCCATCATGGCCTGCATGATTTTGGGCACCCCGGCCATGACGAAAACATTGCCAATGCGGAAGCCCGGCGCTTTGGAAACCGCATTTTCAATCAGTGTGGCCCCTTCCGGCGTTCGTGCCATGCGCAGGCGCGCCTCATTGGGCTCCCGGCCTATCTCCTTGAAATAGGTGAGCAGGATTTCCAGGGCGCGCGGATGATGCCCGATGGGCACCTGAAATGCCTTTGCCACCGCATCGGCCGTGATGTCATCATGGGTGGGACCAATGCCGCCCGTGGTGAACACATAGGTGTAGCGGGCCCGCAAGGCATTCAACGCCGCAACAATATCGCCCTCATCATCGGCAACACAGCGCGCCTCCTTGAGGTCAATGCCAAGGCCCACGAGATAGTCGGCGATGAACCCCAGGTTCCTGTCCTTGGTGCGCCCGGACAGGATTTCATCGCCAATTAACAATACGGCAGCGGTTGGAACGGATGTCATGATTACCTCAGTCAATGCCTAGACATCTGCCACCGCTTCGGTCCACTGTCAAAACCATGAGATTCAAGGGCCCCCTTGTTCGTGGAAAGCTGGTCAGACGCTACAAAAGGTTTTTGGCGGATGTTGTGCTGGATACCGGCGAATGCATAACCGCCGCCTGCGCCAATACGGGCTCCATGCTGGGCCTGACTGAGCCCGGCAATGCCGTTTGGCTGTCGCGCTCCGAAAGCTTGACCCGGAAATATCCCCATAGCTGGGAACTGGTGGACATCCCGGACATTGGCCTGATCGGCATCAATACCGCCCAGCCCAACCATATTGTGACCGAAGCCATTATTGCCGGAAAAGTGGCGGAACTGGCCGGTTATGCAAACCTGAGAAACGAAGTCAAATACGGCAGGAACAGCCGCATTGATATTCTCCTCGAGGATGCAAAGCGTCCGCCCTGCTATGTGGAAATCAAGAATGTCCATTTCTTTCGAAAGCCCGGGCTCGCCGAATTTCCCGATTGCGTCACCCAACGCGGCAGCAAACATCTTGTTGAACTGTCGGACATGGTAAAGGCCGGCGCCCGTGCCGTCATGGTCTACCTCATCCAGTGCCATAATCCCTCGCGCTTTGCCCTTGCCGATGACAAGGATCGCACCTATTTCAATGAATTCAGAAAGGCGCGGAGTGCGGGCGTCGAGGCTTTGGCCTTGACTTGCCATGTCTCGCCAAGCGAAATAACGGTTGATCGGGCCATTCCGGTCATGAAAGCGTAAATGAACGACGTCCAGGAAAGCACCTCGTCCCGTTCCACCCGCATCAAATTGCACCCGCCCGAGGATTTTGCGGGCATGCGCAAGGCGGGAAGGCTGACGGCTGAGGCATTGGATCTGATAACCCCCCTGGTGAGGCCGGGAATCACCACGGATACGCTGGATCGTTTTATTGTGGAGTTTGCCCGTGACAACAAGGCAATCCCCGCCCCACTCAATTATCGCGGCTACACCAAGTCAATTTGCACCTCGATCAACCATGTGGTCTGCCACGGCATTCCCAACGATACCCCAATGCGCGAAGGCGATATCGTCAACATTGACGTCACCCTCATCGTCGATGGCTGGTTTGGCGATTCGAGCCGCATGTATCCCGTGGGCGAAGTCAGCCGCAAGGCCGAGCGCCTCAACGAGGTTACATATGAATGCCTGATGCGCGGCATCGCCATGGTGCGGCCCGGCGCCCACCTCGGCGACATCGGCTATGCGATCCAGACCTTCGCCGAAGCCGAGCGCTGCTCCGTTGTGCGTGATTTCTGCGGCCACGGCCTTGGCCGCGTCTTCCATGACCATCCCAATGTGCTGCATTATGGCCGCATGGGTGAAGGCGTCGAACTCAAGGAAGGCATGTTCTTCACCATCGAACCCATGATCAACCTGGGCCGGGCCCATGTAAAGGTCTTGAGCGATGGCTGGACGGCCGTCACCCGCGACCGTTCGCTCTCCGCCCAGTTCGAGCACACCATTGGCGTGACAAGGGAAGGTTGCGAAATTTTCACGCGCTCGCCCCGCGGTCTTGATTGCCCTCCGTATAAGGTGTGAAGAATGCCGAAGGGTTTTAACGAGGCTTCCTCGAAACCCCACTTCCTCGGCCACCGCGAGCGCCTGCGCGAGCGCTTCCGCGAAGCAGGCCCCGAAGCCCTGCCCGACTATGAGCTCCTCGAAATGGTGCTGTTCAGGGCCATTTCGCGTGGCGATACAAAACCCCTGGCCAAAAACCTCATAGCCAAGTTCGGCAGCTTTGCCGAAGTCATCAGCGCAGCGCCTGAACGCCTGAAGGAAGTCGATGGCGTTGGCGACGCCGTCACCACGGAACTGAAGCTGATCCGGGCCGCGGCGCTGCGCCTGATGAAGGGCGGAATTGTCAATCGCCCGCTGCTCTCGTCGTGGAGCGCCATCCTCGAATACTGCCGGGCTTCCATGGCTTTCCAGGACAAGGAGCAGTTTCGCATCCTGTTTCTCGACAAAAAGAACCAGCTCATCGCCGACGAGGTGCAGCAGGAAGGCACCGTTGACCACACGCCGGTCTATACGCGCGAGGTGATGAAGCGGGCCCTCGAGCTTTCCGCCTCCGCCATCATTCTGGCCCATAACCATCCCTCGGGCGATCCCACCCCCTCGCTCGCCGACATCGACATGACCCGGAAAATCATCGATGCCGGAATGAAGCTCGGCATCGCCGTGCACGACCATGTGATTTTCGGGCGTGGCGGCCACACCAGCTTCAGGGCCTCAAAGCTGATCTGATCGTCTGCAAACCCTCCGGCGTATCCACATCGACCAGCACGGCCTGCGTCTTCACTTCAATTTCCACCACCTCGTCGGAAAGCGCGTCCAACAGGAGCCTCGCCCCCTGGTCGCCTTCGATTTCGTCAATCGCGATGAAATGCTGCCGCCCCCACAACACCGGATTGCCGCGCTTGCCTTCGAAGGTGGGAACGCAAATCGTGCGGTACTCGGCAACATTGAAAGCGGCCACCAGCCGGTCAATTGTCTGGGCGTCAACCAGCGGCATGTCGCCAAGGCACACCAGCACGGCATCCATGTCCGCTGGCACGGCGGCCAGCCCGCGCTTCAATGATGTCGACAATCCCTCGGCGAAATTCGCGTTGTGAACCAGTGTCACGTCCAGTGCTTTTAGCGCTGATTGAACCCGCTCCGGCTCATTTCCCGTCACCACGATGATGTCGTGCACGCTGGAAGCCTTCAGCGCTTCCACGCTGTGGCGCAGCAGGGGCTTGCCGTTGAGGTCGGCCAGAAGCTTGTTGCTGCCCATGCGCGATGATTTGCCCGCCGCCAGGACGATGGCCGCGATCCGCGGCGCGTGCTGGGCAACGGGCTTCCGCTCACGTGGCGAGGGCCTGCTTGAAATCTCGGCCAGCAATCCGCCAGCTCCCATGTCCATGATATCGCCGGCCGAAAGCGTGATCCCTGCCAGCACCCGCTCCAGCGCCCAGTCAAAGCCGTTCACCTTGGGCGATCGCGCGCAGCTCGGCACCCCCAGCACCGGCACGCCGTGCAAATCGCCCAGCATCATCAGATTGCCCGGGTCCACCGGCATGCCAAGATGAATCACCGTCCCGCCCGCCGCCGAAAGTCCGGCGGGGATCACATCTTCCCGGTCAACAATTGCCGAAGCCCCGAACAGCAGAATGGGATTGCAGGACCGCCCCTCCAGTTCCTGCACGGATGTCCGCACCGCTTCGATGGAATGATCGCAAACCCTGACCTGAGCCAGGTCGCTGCCCAGCGCCTTCACCCGCTCGCGCATCGCCGTTTCCGACTTTTCAATGAGCGAAGGTTTGCCGCCGGCCACTTTGGTGATCACCAGGCCAACGCGCTTTTCGGCCAGGGCCTGAACCCATATCATCGGCCTGGTGCCGATCTCTGCCAGCGCCTTGTCGAGATTTTCGCGCGCCACCGCAAAAGGGATGATTTTCACGGTCGCAATCATCTGCCCCTTGTCAGCGACATGATGATTGGCGAGCGTCGCCAGCGTCATGCTTTCATGCACGCGGTTAATCGCGTTGATGCGAAGTGTATCGACAACCACAAGTCCGCGATGCTGCGCATAAACATTGGCCCGCCCCGTAAACGGTTCCTGAGCCATGGCCCCGGAGCCGGCAATTTTTGCTGCAATCGCTCGAGCCGCCTCATCCTCGGGAACATCATCGGCATCCAGCCGCGCCACAAATATCCTTGAGACACCCGCGGCCGCGAGCAGCTTCAAATCAGCCGCCGCAAGTTTCCGCCCTTTCTTGAACACGCCATCCGCATGCCGCACCGAATGCGCCAGGATCGAGCCCAATGTGTCTTGCAGCGGCAGTTCAGCAAATTTCATCTCAATTGCCCAGGCGCAAGGAGCGCGTCATTTCGGCCATGATGGAAATGGCGATTTCGGCAGCGCCCTTGGCTCCGATGGCCAGGCCGATAGGCCCGTGGATCCGGGCAATCACCGCGTCGGAAAATCCCAGCTTCTGCAAACGCTCAACCCGGCTCGCTTGGGTTTTCTTGGAACCCAGCGCGCCGATGTAAAAGCATTCCGATTTCAGCGCAACGGAAAGAGCCGGATCATCGATCTTGGGATCATGGGTCAATGCCAGAAGCGCCGTCCGCGCATCTACGCCAAGGCCTGGCAATACGTCCTCCGGCCAGGTGGTGTGCAGCGCGATATCAGGAAACCGCGCGCCTGTTGCAAAAGCCCCGCGGGGATCGATCACCGAAATGTCGTAACCCGCCTGCCGCGCCATCGGGATCACGCTCTGTGCGATGTGAACGGCCCCAATGATAACCAGCCGCAATGGCGGATTGTGGATGTGGACAAATTCGCCGCCGTGAAGTCCCGATTGATCGAAACGGAAGGCGTCTTCCAGAGCGGCACCCAGCAAATCACGTCCAAGCCCCTCCCTTGCCACCAGCCGCTGCTCGCCATTCTCTATGGTGGTGATTACCGCAACCGCCCGGCGCTGGCGCTTTGCCTCAAGCACGGCTTCCAGAAGCGCCTGTTTCACGGCCCCAGCGGCTCCACGAACACCCGTATCTTGCCGCCGCAGGCCAGGCCCACCTGCCAGGCCGTTTCATCGGCCACGCCAAAGGCCAGAACTTTCGGCTGGCCTGAGGCAATGGCGTCCAGCGCTTCGCTCACCACCGCGCCTTCGACGCAGCCGCCCGACACGGACCCGGTAAAATTGCCTTCGTCGTCAATGATCAATTGGCTGCCCACCGGCTGCGGCGCCGAACCCCAGGTTTCAATCACCGTCGCAAGGGCAACTTTCCGGCCCTCGGCCAGCCAGGTGGAGGCCTGTTCAAGCACGTCATTGTTAGCCAACTTGCCCTCCCGTTTCAAAACTCAGGTGAAACCACACAGGACATGCCATCGTATATGTGTCAAGATGCTCATATTGCGGGAGGCCCATGATGCTTCGTTCTATCTTCGCTGTCTTGCTTTGGGGCTTCATTTCGCTCGCTGCCTTCGCCCAATCCGTAAGTGAGACTGAAAAGACCGAATTTCAACGCATTATCACCGCCCAGATCGGGGCTTTCCGCGCCGACGATGGCGCAACCGCCTACAGCTTTGCGGCGCCCGTCGTCCGCAATATTTTCCCCACCCCGGAAATTTTCATGGCCATGGTGAAGCGAGGCTATCCGCAGGTCTACCGCCCGCAATCCTTCAATTTCACCGAAACCCTGATCGATGCCATGGGCAGACCGGCCCAGAAAATGCTCGTTGTTGGCCCCGACGGCAAAACCTACGAAGCGCTCTATTCCATGGAAAAACAGCCTGACGGCAGCTGGCGCATTTCTGGCTGCACCATGCTCGAAATCCCGGGCCTCGACGCCTGATCTCCCGTTAGCCAGCGCTCCCGGGGCATGCCATTGTTGGGCATGTCATCTGATTCACCGCAAGCTTCGCGCCTTGCCCTTTGGGGCCCAATCCTGGCCGCCGGGACTATTCTGGCCATCGCCGTCATTCTTTTAGCCATGGGCCGGGAACCCATCTGCAAATGCGGTTACGTCAAGCTCTGGCATGGCGTCGTAATGAGTTCGGAGAACTCCCAGCACATCACTGACTGGTACACACCATCGCATATCATCCATGGCTTCATCTTCTATAGCCTGTTCTGGCTCATCGGGAAAAAATGGCCGCTCACCTTGCGCCTTTGCCTCGCCCTGACGATCGAAGGCGCCTGGGAAATCTTCGAGAACACGGATTTCATCATCAACCGATACCGCGAAACGACAATCTCTCTCGATTATTACGGCGATAGCGTTATCAATTCGGTGAGCGATGTTGTCGCCATGGCCATCGGGTTTTACGCCGCATCCCGCCTTCCCGTTTGGCTCACCATCTTTCTGGCGATCGCCATGGAGCTGGTGGTTGGCGCGACAATCCGCGACAACCTCACGCTGAACATCATCATGCTGGTTTACCCTCTCGAGGCCATCAAGGCGTGGCAGGGCGGAAGTTAATTCACTTTACGCACGTAACACGGCTAAAGGCTTTGCCCGCCTTATTGTTTGTCTTGCCGGAGCCGATCTGGATCGTGGGCTTGATGCCGCTGACATACTTAAAGTCCTTTGCCGTGCCGAACCCCCGTTGCGCGCACCAGGCTTCGGCAGCTTTTTTCCCGCATCCACTGTTCCCATCGAAGCACCAGTTCAGGCGAACCTCCGCAACCAGCGGGTTCTTGATCGTTTCGCTCGCCGATGCCGCAACGGCGGGCGCCGTTGCGGGAACAGCAGGTTCGGCCGCAGGTATTTCCGGCATGGGTGCCGGCGCCACCGGCGGCAGTTCCGCCGTAATACAAGTAATGGACGTAAAGCCATCGCAATAGCTCTGGTCGCAGACCTCGCCCGTCGCGATCAGCTTCGTGGGCGAGGAAGCCCCGATATCGGGGGCCTGTATAACGTCAATGGAATGATCGTACTGATTGGTCTTGCACCAGGCGGTCGCCGCGTCCGCGCCGCAGCCTTTGCCCCAGTCCACGCACCAGTCAAGCCGATTGGTGCCAATCATGGGATTGTCAAAAGTTTTGGTTTCAGCCCCGACGAGGCCGGATGAAAGGCAAAGCGCCAACACCATAAAAAGGACACGCACGTGAATCCGCATCAGGGCTCTCCAATCCTCGGGAAACACCCTCTGCCCCAAACCGCTGTCAGGACGCAAGCTCTTAATGGCCAAAGGCGCGATCATCCGGCTTTTTCTGATCGACAGGCTCAATCAAGTAATAAACCCATTGCGAAGCGTAGGTCTCGCCATAGACAAGCACCTGGCAGATGTCGCCATCAAGAGAAGTGACCGGGCCCTCGCGGCCATCAGGAATCATCACCGTATGTCCGACCTTGCACCAATTATTTGGTGAGGGCGGAGCCGCGGGTGGTATTGCCGTCGGTGCCGCGATCGCGGTTGCAACAAACACAGTTGCCAAGAGTGTTTTCATCTCGCTGTCCCAGTTCGCCGGTCCCTGAAAATCGGCGATTTTTTCCAAAAACGCAAGCCCGCCAGCGGGTCAATCAGGACTTTCGCCACCTGGACGGCGGCCTGCCGAATTTTAGCTTAAAACTTCTCGAAAATTGTGAAAGGGCCGAAAAGCCTGTGGCAACAGCCACTTCACGAACGCTCAGGGTGGAATAGTTGAGCAGCCGTTCGGCCCGCTCCAGGCGCAGGTTGAGATAAAATCCCATGGGCCGCTTTTTTAATTCCGCCGCAAATAATCTTTCCAGCTGACGCACCGAAAGCCCGGCCCGATTCGCCAGTTCATCGATGCCACGGGGCTCTTCAATATGCTCTTCCATCATTGCGATGCAGGATAGCACCCGCGCATCGCGTGTGCCGTAGCGCTCCGCCGCCGGAATCCGGGCCTCACTTGGTTGTTCGGCGAAACGCGAGTGAATCAGTTGGTCGGCAACCGTAACCGCGATCGCAGCCCCCAGCCGTTGCCTGATCCATGCCAACATCATGTCGATGACAGAAGATCCGCCGGCGCTGGTCATGCGGTCACGGTCAACTTCAAAAAGGGATTGCCTGACTTGTACCCGCGGAAAACTTTCTCGAAAGCCCGGCAGGCTTTCCCAATGGCATGTCGCCTGATAGCCGTCCAGCACGCCGGCGCTTGCCAGAATGAAAGGCCCCGTATCCATCCCCGCGAGCAGAACCTTTGCCGCGGCCAGCTTGCGTAAGGCAACAAGCGTAGGCTTGCTGATGCCATTCTCGGGCTCATAGCTAGCGCTCACTACCAGCATGGTGGGACGGCCCACATCCGCCAGGCGGCCTGATACGGAAACCGGTATGTCATTGGAAGCGAACACCGGCTGGCCATCCGCTGAAACAAAACGCCAGGAAAATACCTGTCCGGCAAAACGGTTCGCCACGCGCAGCGGTTCAAGCGCCCCGTACAGCGCTATCATCGAAAAACGGGGAACCAGGTGAAAGGCCACATCGACAGGGGACATGGCGATAAATGTTAAATAAATGGCGAAAAAAGTCAAACTGCGAAGTAGGATAGGACTAACGTCGCCGCAAACGGAGGACCGCCCATGAACCCCAAGATAATTATTACCTGCGCCGTGACCGGCGCCGGCGATACAGTTGGCAAAAGCCCCAACGTGCCCGTGACACCGGAGCAAATTGCCAATTCGGCCCTGGAAGCAGCCGCTGCCGGTGCCGCCGTGGTCCATTGCCACGTACGCGACCCCAAGACCGGAAAAGGCTCCCGCGGCGTCCACCTCTATAAGGAAGTGATGGAGCGCATCCGCGCCAAGAACAAGGAAGTGATCATCAATCTCACCGCCGGCATGGGTGGCGATCTTGATGTTGGTCCCGGCGAAACTCCGATGAAATGGGGTGCGGGCACCGACCTTGTCGGCCCTGTTGAGCGCCTGCTGCACATTGCCGAGCTGCGCCCCGAACTCTGCACCCTGGATTGCGGTTCACTGAACTTCGGCGATGGCAACACCATGGTTGTGCAGACGCCCGCACAGTTGCGCGAACAAGCGCGCCTGATCAAATCCTATGGCGTGAAGCCCGAGATGGAAATTTTTGATTCCGGAAATCTTTGGTTTGCCAAGCAGCTCTGCCTCGAAGGCCTGATTGACAGCCCGCCCCTGTTCCAGCTCTGCCTCGGAATTCCCTGGGGCGCGCCCTACGACACCGAAACCATGGCCTATCAAAAGGCCCAGCTTCCCAAGGATGCGATCTGGGCCGCCTTCGGCATTGGCCGCAATGAATTCCCCGCCGTTGCCCAAGCGGTGCTGCTCGGCGGCCATGTGCGGGTGGGCCTTGAAGACAATCTCTGGCTCGAAAAAGGCGTCCATGCCACCAACGGCAAGCTTGTGGAAAAAGCCGTGAAGGTCATTGAAATCCTCGGCACCAAGGTCGCCACTCCCGATGAAGCCCGCGCCATTCTGCAACTCAAGCCGAGAACCTGACCATGTCCAAAATTAAAACTGTCGGCATTGCCGGAACCGGATTGATCGGTGCAGGCTGGGCCGCCCGCCTGCTGATCCGCGGCTTCGATGTCATCGCCTACGACGTGCATCCCGCCGCCGAAGCCAAGCTCCGCGCCGCTATCGATGTGGCCTGGCCTTCCATGTCAAAGCTGCTGGGCGCCTCCGGCAAGAAGGGTAAACTCAGTTTCACCACTGATCTCAAGGAAATGGTTTCGAAAGCTGACTTCATCCATGAAGCCGCCCCCGAGCGCGAAGATCTCAAAGTGAAACTCTTCCGCGATATCGATGCCATCGCACGGCCCGAAGTTATCATTTCGTCGTCCTCCTCCGGCTTCCTGCCCACCGTGCTGCAATCCCAATGCCAGCACCCGGAACGGGTGATCATCGGCCACCCCTTCAACCCGGTCTATCTCCTGCCCCTCGTCGAAACCGTGCCGGGCGCCAAAACCTCGAGCGAAGCCATGGACCGCGCCGGCGTCTATTTCGAAGCTATCGGCATGCAGGTGCTCCGCCTCAAGAAGGAAATCGAAGGCTATATCTGCGACCGCCTGCAGGAAGCCCTGTGGCGCGAGGCCCTGCACATTCTCAACAAGGATGTTGGCACTACCGGCGACATCGACGACTCAATCGTTTACTCCGCCGGCATGCGCTGGGCCTTCATGGGTTCCTTCCTCACCTACCACGTGGCCGGTGGCCCGGGCGGCATGCGCCATTTCATTTCGCAGTTTGACCCCACGCTCGAACTGCCCTGGACCGACCTGAAATTCCCCAAATGGAATGACACGCTCGAAAAAAACCTGATCGAAGGCTGCGAAGCGCAAAGTGCTGGCCAGACCGTGGCGCAGATCGAAGCCAAGCGCAATGACGTGCTGGTCGACATGATGCGCCTGTTCAAGCACCACAAGGTGGGCGCTGGGCTGGTGCTCGCCCGTGACGAAGCCAAGCAGGGAACCAAGGCCAGGCACTGGAAGAAATCCGACAAACTTGATGGGCCGGTAAAGCTCCACAAGGGCGAAGTCCTCTCCGCCTGGCTCGATTACAACGGCCACATGACCGATGCCGCCTATCTCATCGCTTTCGGCGATGGCCTCGATGCCTTCTTCCGCTACATCGGTGACGATGAAGCCTACAGGGCCACCGGCAACACCTTCTTCACCGCCGAAACCCACGTCAATTACTACAAGGAAATGAAACTCGGCGAGACCTTCTCCATTGAAACCCAGGTGCTGGGCTGCGATGAAAAGCGCATGCATCTCTTCCACCGCATGAATCACGGCAAGACCAAGGAACTTGTCGCCACCAATGAGATCATGCAATTGCACGTCAACCAGAAGGCGGGAAAAGTTGTCCCCATGCGCAGCGACCTGTACGATGCGCTGTCCGCCATTGGAAAAGTCCACAAGAAGCTGAAGAAGCCCAAGGAAATGGGTAGCGTCATGAAGGTCAAAAGGAAGTAACATGCCACAGCGCGTCATGATCACCGCCGCCGCCGCAGGAATTGGCCGCGCCGTTGCCAAGGCCTTTTATGATGAAGGCGCCAAGGTCCACATTTGCGATGTCAACGAGCAGGCCCTCGCCGCCTTCCGCGAGGAATTCCCGGAGATCGCCGCAACCCATGTGAATGTGGCCAACGAAGCCGAGGTTGACACCTGGTTCGATGAAGCGCTGGAAGATCTGGGCGGGCTGGATGTGCTGGTGAACAATGCCGGCATCAAGGGCCCGACGGCTCCCATCGATGACGTGGAATATGCCGACTGGAAAGAATGCCTCGCAATCTGCCTCGACTCGCATTTCCTCTGCGCCAGGCGCGCCGCCCCCGTGATGAAAGCGCAAGGCTCCGGCAATATCATCAATCTTTCCTCCACCGCCGGCCAATATGGCTTCGGCAACCGCACCCCCTATGCCGCCGCCAAATGGGCTGTCATCGGCCTCACCAAATCACTGGCCATTGAACTCGGCCCCCATGGCGTGCGCTGCAATGCCATCTGCCCCGGCGCGGTGCGCGGTGACCGCATCAACCGCGTCATTCAGGGCGAGGCCGATATTCGCGGCGTTGCCTTCGACGTGATCGCCAAGGAAATGACCTGGTCCCAATCCATTCCGCGCTTCGTCGAGCCGGAAGAAATTGCCGACATGTGCCTTTTCCTTGCCAGCCCCGCCGCCAAGATGGTCAACGGCCAGGATATTGCCGTCGATGGCCACCTTGAAACCATGCACATCAGGTAAGCTCCCATGGATTTCAAGCTCTCCGAAGAACAGGACATGATCATCAAGACGACGCGCGATTTCGTCGTCAACGAACTCTATCCCCATGAAGTCGAGATCGAAAATACCGGCGTATTGCGCCCGGAGCTGCGCGAGGAAATCAAGGCCAAGGCCATTGCCGCCGGCCTTTACGCCGCTAACATGCCCGCCGAAGCAGGCGGTGCCGGCCTCGATACGCTTGACCTGGGTTCTCTACGAGAAGGAACTGGGCCGCGCCAACTACGCGTTGCACTGGAATTGCGTAGCCCGGCCATCCAACATCCTCATGGCCTGTGTTGGCGAACAGCGCGAAAAATACCTCTTCCCCGCCGTTCAGGGAAAAATGGTGGATTGCCTCGCCATGACCGAGCCTGGTGTGGGCTCCGATGTGCGCGGAATGAAATGTTTTGCCAAGCAGGATGGCGATGATTTCATCGTCAATGGCACCAAGCATTTCATCAGCCATGCCGATGAAGCCACCTTCACCATTCTCTTTGCCGCAACAGGCGAAGAGGATACGCCGCGCGGCAAGAAAAAGCTGATCACTGCCTTCCTTGTGGACAAGGGCACCAAAGGCTTCACCGTGCGCGACGGCTACAAAAATGTCTCCCACCGCGGCTATAACAACTGCATTCTCGAATTCAACGACTGCCGCCTGCACAAGTCGCAAATCCTCGGCGAACTCCACAAGGGTTTCGACGTCGCCAATGAGTGGCTCGGCGCCACGCGCCTGCAAGTTGCCTCTACCTGCCTTGGCCGGGCCGAACGCGCCATGGAACATGCAACGCAATATGCTGTTGACCGCCACCAGTTCGGCCAGCAGATCGGCAAATTCCAGGGCGTCTCCTTCAAGCTCGCTGACATGGCGATGGAATTGAAAGCCGCCGAACTGCTCACCCTTGAGGCCGCCTGGAAGTTCGACCAGAAAACCGTGACCGACATGGACATGGCGATGGCCAAACTGAAAGCCACCGAAGTCCTGGCCTTCATCGCCGATGAAGCCATCCAGATTCACGGCGGCATGGGCCTGATGTCCGATCTCCCGCTGGAGCGCATCTGGCGCGACGCAAGGGTTGAGCGCATCTGGGAAGGCACCTCGGAAATCCAGCGCCACATCATTTCCCGCGCCCTGCTAAGACCGTTAGGGGGATGAATTTGAAATACCGACCGACCCCCACCCTTGATCCCTCCCCACAAGGGGGAGGGAAAGCACACATGAATCCCCCTCCCCCTTGTGGGGAGGGGTTAGGGGTGGGGGTCTGGAAGTCTCGCCAAGGAATACAATGACCCGCAGCCTCACGCACCTGCTCAATCCCAAATCCATCATCTTCGTTGGCGGCAACGAATGCGAAGTCGCGATCCGCCGCACCCGCGAACTGGGCTTTGCCGGAAAAATCTGGGCCGTCCACCCCAAGCGCGAAAGCCTCGGCGGCATTGCCTGTATCAGGTCTATTGCCGATATCGACGGAGCACCTGATGCCGCTTTCGTCGCCATCAAACGCGAATCCACCATCGAAATCGTCCGTGAACTGCGGAAAAAGGGCTGTGGCGGGGCCGTGATCTACGCCAGCGGGTTCGCCGAAACAGGCGATGCCCACCTTCAGAAGGAACTGCTCGAAGCAGCGGATGGCATGCCGCTCATGGGGCCCAATTGCTACGGCTTCGTGAACTGCCTCGCCCGCGTCGCCCCCTGGCCCGACGAACATGGCATGGAAATCATCGACAGGGGCGTTGCCATCATCACCCAGTCGGGCAACATCGCCTGCAACTTCACCTTCACCCGCCGCGCCCTGCCGCTCGCCTGCATCTTTGCCATCGGCAACCAGGCCGACATTGACATGGCGCAATTGCTTGAGGAACTCGCCCGCGACAAGCGCGTCACCGCCATCGGCCTCCACATCGAGGGCCTGACCGATGTGGCCGCCTTCGCCCGTGCCGCCGAGGTTGCCCGCCAGCTCAAGAAGCCGGTGATCGCCCTGAAAACCGGCCGCTCCGAGCAAGGCGCAAAAGTCGCCATGAGCCACACCTCATCGCTTGCCGGCGCCGACACTCTCTATGATGCGCTGTTCGAGCGTTACGGCATCGCCCGCATGAAGTCGGTAACGTCCTTTGTGGAAACCTTGAAGTTTCTCCACCATGGCGGCCCCTTGCAGGACAGCCGCATCGTTTCCATGAGCTGCTCGGGGGGCGAAGCGGCTCTCATTGCCGATATGGCGCTGGAGCGGAACGTGAGCTTCCCGCCCTTTGACGCGAAAACCAAGGCGGAAGTGAAAGCCACCCTCAATGAATATGTCTCAATCGACAATCCGCTCGACTATCACACCTTCATCTGGGACCAGTTCGACAACTTAACCGCAACCTATTCCGCCGTGCTGCGGGGCGGCTTTGATGCCGGCGTGCTGATCCTCGACGCGCCAACCCATAAGGGAAGCAATGCCGCCGCCTGGGCCGTCGCGGCAAGGGCCTATGCCAAAGCGGCCAAAATCGCAGGCGCACGCGCCGTCGTCACTGCCTCGCTTCCCGAATGCATGCTGCCCGAGATTGCCGCCGATCTGGCGGCCAAGGGCGTTGCCCCCATGATGGGCCTTGATGACACGCTGGCGGCTTTTGAAGCCGCCGCCTTCATCGGCAAGAACTGGGTCCGCAACGAGGTGCTGCCTGTGCTGGCGGCACCTGCCGTAACCGGCAAGGGCGAAATCATGTTGAGCGAACATGAGGCCAAGATTCTCCTGAAAAATTTCGGCCTTCCCGTGCCCGAAGGGCGCGTCTGCAAAACCGTCGAGGCCGCAAGCGTTGCGAAGCAAATGGGCTTCCCCGTCACCATCAAAACATCTTCCTCGGCCATCGCCCATAAAACCGAAGCGGGCGGCGTGGCCCTTAACATCAAAACCGCCGAAGAGGCCGAGGCAGTGGCCCGGAAAATGGCCAAGCTGGCGCCCGACGTTCTGGTCGAGCGCATGGTAACCGGCGCCGTGGCCGAACTCATCATCGGCCTCAAGAACGATCCGCAATTTGGCCTGGCCCTGGTGATTGGCGCCGGCGGCATTCTCACCGAACTCCTGAAGGACAGCGTCACGCTGCTCCTGCCAACCTCGCGTGAGGAAATCACCCGTGCCCTGAAATCATTGAAGGTGTGGCAACTGGTGGAAGGCTTCCGTGGCAAGTCAGGCGACCAGCAGGCCGTGATCGCGGCGGTCCTCGCCGTGGCGGATTTCGCCAAGGCGCACCGCACCACCATCGAAGAGCTCGACGTAAACCCCCTGCTCGTTTTGCCCGATGGCGCTGTTGCCGTTGATGCCTTGATCCGTATGCGGAGAGACTGACATGACCTCACCCATCACCACCGAACGCCGCGGCGCCGTGCTTGAAGTCACCATCAACCGCCCCAAGGCCAATGCCATTGACGCGGCAACCAGCCGCATCATGGGCGACGTCTTCGCCAAGTTCCGGGATGATCCGGAACTGCGCGTGGCCATTCTCACCGCCGCTGGCGAGAAATTCTTCTGCCCCGGCTGGGATCTCAAGGCCGCAGCTGAAGGCGAGGCGCCTGATGCCGATTATGGCGTGGGCGGTTTCGGCGGCCTGCAGGAATTGCCGGGCCTCAACAAGCCGGTCATCGCCGCCGTGAACGGCCTCGCCTTCGGCGGCGGTTTTGAAATTATGATCTCCGCCGACATCATTATCGCCGCCGAACACGCAACTTTCGCGCTGCCCGAAATCAATTCCGGCACCCTGGCCGATGCCGCCACCATCAAATTGCCGCGCCGCATTCCCTATCATGTGGCAACCGAAATGCTCTTCACCGGCAGGCGCTTCACCGCTGCCGAAGCCAAGCACTGGGGCATCATCAATGAAATCGTGCCAGCCGCGGACCTTATGGCCCGGGCCCGCGCCGTGGCAGCCCTGCTGGCGGAAGGCCCGCCGCTGGTTTTCGCCGCCATCAAGGAAACCCTGCGCGAAACCATGCACCTGCCGGTGCAGGAAGCCTTCAACCTGGTCACCAGGCGCAAGCTGGCAACGGTGGACAAGCTTTATTCAAGCGATGACCAGTTGGAAGGCGCCAAGGCCTTTGCCGAAAAACGCGCGCCTGTGTGGAAAGGCCGCTAATTTCCCCCTTCGTCATTTGCCGGCGAACGCCTGATCTCCTCAGAGGACAGAAGATTCCGGCCGTTTCGAGCACGGCCATGATGAAATATTATTGGATATTTGGCCTACATCAACCAGTTGCGCCCGCTCATCGCGGATTCTGCATTTTCAGCATACATCGCACTTGCCGCGGGCTCGAACCGGACCATGCCCTTCAGGAACAACCACAGCTTGTCGGTAGTGCCAACGGGCGCATAAGTGAAGCTTGTCTGGGTGGTGGAGCAGCTGGAACGTGACATGATATTCATCTTTCATTAATTTTTATTGATGATCATAATATAAGTGATTGTATTTGTTCTTACAAACGAGTAGTTTTCACCTCATCTACAAATCATATTTGAAGATGTGCCATGCTCGAGCTGTTTCCCGGCCTCCGTTCCCTCCGCGCCTTTGATGCCGCCGCCCGGCATTTGAGCTTTACCCGCGCGGCCTCCGACATGGGCGTCACCCCCGCCGCCATCAGCCACCAGATCAAGGAGCTGGAAGAGCAGATCGGCGTTTCGCTGTTTGCCCGCACCAGCCGCAGCATGCGGCTTACCCGCGAAGGGGAAATTCTGCTCGCCGCCGCCGTGGAATCCCTAGACTCCCTCAATCGCGCCCTGCAGAAAATCCGCAAACTCAAAAACACCAAGCAGTTGAAGGTCTCGGCCTCGCCCTCAATCGGGGCCAAATGGCTGGTGCCCCGCCTCGACCGGTTCCTCGCCGTCGTGCCCGGCGCTGACGTGCGCATTGACGTGTCCGCCGCCGTTCTCGATTTTGACCGGGACGACATCGACATTGCCATCCGCTTCGGCAACGGAAAATATCCGGGCCTGCGCTCCGATCTGCTGTTTCAAGATCAGGTCTTTCCCGTCTGCAGCCCCAGCCTGATCACCAGAGACAAACCGCTGAATACGCCGCGTGATCTCTTGCAGCATCACCAGCTCATTCATCTGGATTGGGAAGCCCAGGGCCTTCCCTGGCCCAACTGGCGCATGTGGCTGCTGGCCGCCGGTATCCGTGATTTCGACGATTCCGCCGGCCTGCATTTCAGCCAGACTTCCCTTGCCGTGCAGGCCGCCATCAATGGCCAGGGGGTGGCGTTGGGCGACTCGAATCTCGTGGCGGACGACCTTGCGGCCGGGCGCCTGGTGAAACCCTTTGAGCTTTCATTGCGCGCCCCGCCGCAATTTGCCTACCATGTGATCTCGCCCTTCGAGACGGCCGACACGCCCATGGTGAAAGCCTTCCGCGAATGGGCCCTCAGGGAAGCGGGCGTTACGGGCCAAACCCCATGACGCGGCGCGGCCTTCTGAAATGGCTTGGCGGCCTTGCCCTTGCCGGCGCTTCAGTCGGCACCTATGCGCTGGCCATCGAACCGGGCTTCCTGCTGCGCACCCAATACTACGCCCTCACCCCGCCGAACTGGACGTCCGGCCTCAAGCTTCGCCTCGTGCTGATTGCCGACCCCCATTTGGGCGAACCCTACATGAGCCTCACACGCTGGAGCCGCATCATTGATGTGGCAAATTCGCTTGAAGGCGATCTCAATCTGCTGCTGGGTGACTATGCGGCGACCCATCGCTTCATAACCGCGCGCATCAACGTTGCCGACACGGCACGCGCCGCGCGGAAGCTCAAATCACCGCTGGGAACCTATGCCATCATCGGCAACCACGACTGGTGGAGCGACGCGGCGGCCCAAAGCCTGGGTCACGGGCCTACCCTCGCCCAGCGTGCCCTGGAAGATGCCGGCATTCCGGTTCTCGAAAACAAAGTGGCGCGCCTTGCCAAGGATAATCTGCCTTTCTGGCTTTCGGGTACCGCCAGCATCGTGGCCATCAAGACAAATGTTCCCGGCCGCTTCCAAGGGCGCGACGATCTCACCGGCACTCTTGCGCAAGTCACCGATAACGCGCCCATCATCCATTTGGCCCATGAGCCTGATCTTTTCACCCTCATGCCGCCCCGCGTGTCAGTCACCCTGAGCGGCCACACCCATGGCGGCCAGGTGCGCCTCATGGGCTGGTCGCCGGTCGTGCCGTCCGAATTCGGCAATCGCTTTGCCTATGGCCACATCATCGAAGAAGGCCGCCACCTCGTTGTATCCGGCGGGCTCGGCTGCTCGGTCGTGCCGGTCCGCCTGGGCGTGCCGCCGGAAATCACCGTAGTTGATCTTTGGGGCTAAGCGCCGGATGGCTGTCGTAGGTGCCCACCGGCATCTGCTCGTAGTCGATCACCGCGCCCGTCATCATTTGCGCTGGCGGTGAAACCAGAAAAGCGCAAAGCCCCGCCACATCATCGGAAGTAATCAACCGGCCAAACGGCATGCGGGCGCCAATGTCCTCGGCCCAGTTCTGCGGCTGCTTGTGAAACGTCGTCTGCAGCTCATGCTCGCCATCGGTCAGCGCCCAGCCCAAATTTACGCAGAATACCCGGATGCCATCGCGCTTGAAGGTGTTCGCCGCATTCCGCGACAAGGTCATTAGCGCCGCTTTGGAAGCCGAATAGGTCGCCAGGTTCGGCGGACCGCCATGCGCCAGCATGCTGGCGACATTGATGATCACCCCGGACTTCGCCGGCACCATATATTTGGCCGCCTCCTGCATGATGAAAAACGGCGCTTTCACATTCACCTCGAACAGGCGGTCGAAGGATTCAGGTGTCGTGTCCGCAATGCCGCAGCGTTCCGTGTTGCCGGCCGCATTCACCACTACGTCAAGCCGCCCAAAACTCTTGATCGCCTTGGCCACGGCGCCTGCCGGCGTACCCGCATCACGCAAATCACCCGTGTACATTTCAGCGCCCTTGCCGATCTTCTTCTGCGTCGCCGCCAGCTTTTCCGCATTGCGGTCCACCAGCAGTACCCCGGAAAATCCCTCGCCCAGGAATTTGCGCGCCACCGCGGCACCTATTCCCTGCGCCCCGCCGGTGATCAAAGCCGTTCTCATCTTTACCTCATCACGAAGGGATCAGCCATCGGCGCATCCGATGTGTTGATCCAGATTGATTTCGTGCGCGTGTAGTCCCGGATTGAATCCATGCCACTTTCACGCCCATGGCCCGTGTAGCCATTGCCCCCAAAAGGCACAATGGGCGAAACCGCACGATAGGTATTCACCCACACCACCCCGGCCCTGATTTTCTTCGTCAGGCGGTGCGCCCGGCCCAAGATTCTGCGTGAAAATGCCCGCCGCAAAGGCATAAGCCGTGCCATTGGCCAGGGCCACCGCTTCCGCTTCGGTCCTGAAATTTGAGAACCGACAGCACCGGTCCAAAAAATTCCTCGCGCACGCAGGGCAGTTCGACCGACGGCGCAAGAAGAATGGTGGGTTCAAAATAAAAGCCTGCACCCTTTCTTGCTTTGCCGCCCGTCACCAGCACCGCCCCTGCAGCAACGCTTTCCGCAATCAGTTTCTCCGCCCGCTGCACCTGCTTCAAAGTCGCAAGCGGTCCCATCTCACGTTGCGATATCCAGCGGCGCACCGATCTTGATCTCCCCCGCCCGCTTCACCAGCCGCGCCACAAAGTCATCATGGATGGAGTCGTGAACCAGCAAACGCGATCCGGCCACGCAGGACTGCCCCGTCGCGCCCCAGATGCCAGCTATTACCCCGTTCAATGCCGAGTCCAGG
This sequence comes from uncultured Alphaproteobacteria bacterium, assembly GCA_963773295.1. Taxonomy (GTDB): domain Bacteria; phylum Pseudomonadota; class Alphaproteobacteria; order Rhizobiales; family Aestuariivirgaceae; genus Aestuariivirga. Next base: position 498,781 of record CAVZAJ010000007.1, on the reverse strand, counting down.
TTTGCGTCGTCGAAGACAAGGACGGGGGACTTGCCGCCAAGCTCCAGTGTCGTCACGGCAAAATTCTCCGCCGTATTGCGCACCACCTGGCGCGCCGTTTCGACTCCGCCGGTAAAGGCAACCCGCGCCACCAGCGGGTGCGAGGTCAAAACCTGCCCGCAATCCGCGCCAAACCCCGTGATGATATTGACAACGCCGGCTGGAAATCCCGCCTCATGCACCAGCTTGGCAAAATGCAGAAGCGGCGCCGGGCCATCTTCGGAAGCCTTGATCACCACCGTATTGCCGGCCGCCAGCGCCGGGCCCAGCTTTGTGGCCGTCAGAAACATCTGCGAATTCCACGGCACGATGGCCGCCACAACGCCCAAGGGCTCACGCCGGGTTGAAACCTCCATATCCGGTTTGTCGATGGGGAAAGTTACCCCCTCAATTTTGTCAGCCAGCCCCGCGAAGTAACGGTAGTATTCCGCCACATAGCCGGTCACCGCCTTCGTCTCGCGGATCACCTTGCCCGTGTCGCGCGTTTCAAACTCGGCAATGATAGGCGGCATCCCGCGCCACCAGTTCTGCCAACTTATGAAGCAGCTTTCCCCGCGCCGTTGCCGTTAACGCAGGCCACGCGCCACCATTGAATGCCGCATGCGCCGCACGAACTGCCCGGTCCGTGTCAGCCGCACTGGCCTTGGGCATCAAGGCCCACGTTTTTCCCGTGGAAGGATCAAGGCTCTCAAATGTGGCCGAGCCTTCCGCGCTGCAAAACGCCCCATCAATATAAAGTTGAAAGCTCTCAGCCACCCGCTGCCTCTTTCTCTGCGAGGACTTTCAGCTTGGCCAGGCCCTTTTCATAGTCGGGCCCGATGAAACGATCCATCAGCAGACCAAACCAGCGGTCCATCAGGCCTTCAAGCTTCATCTTGAAGCCCCAAGTTGCCGCCGTTCCCGCGCCCTCCGGTTTCAAATCCCAAGTGGATTGGGACTTTCCCATCGCGCCAAAATCGAGATCAACCGCCACGCGGGAATTCGGCACATGCTCCGTTATGGTCTGTGATCCGGCGCCGACATTGGGGTCATTGGATGCCCAGCTCATTTTCGCGCCCACGCCCGATTCAGGGCCTTCAAATGTGTAAACGGCCTTGGGATCAAGCTCCGCCCAGGGGGACCACTCATTGAAGCGCTTGTATCCGCTGACCAGTGCAAAAACCTTTTCCGGCGGCGCGTTGATTACCGCCCGCCGCTGCACGGTGACTTCGTCGGGGAGAAGGTAGCCGCCGCCGACAAAGATCACGACAAGTGCGGCAAGGATCCAGACAATGGCTTTCAGCAATCTCTTCATGGGTTTCCCTTCTTCAAAAACCGGCGCAAGACGGAATTGACGGCTTCAGGCATTTCAACCGGCATCATATGCCGCCCCCCGGCTATGATAGAACACTCACCTTCCGGAATCATCCCCGCCAATTTCCGCGCCATGGCAGGCGTGGAGCCTGTATCCAGTTCACCCGTAATGATAAGACTTGGCCGATCAAACGCGGCAAGCGCGCCCACCAGTTCCCGATCCGCCATTGCAAAGCATTCATAGGCGGAGAGAAATGAAGCAGCGTCATTGCCGCGCAACAGGGCCTCATACTGAGCCATTACCTCCGGATGAGCTTTGGAAAATTCGGGAGAAAACCAGCGCGAAAGCGCCGTCGGAATAGTGGCTTGTGGTCCTTCGCGTTTGACGACCTCCAAACGGGAAAGAACCCTGGCCCGCTCCGCTTCACTGCGATTATAAACGGTGCTCATCAGCACCAGCCTGTCGATCTTGCTTGAATGCCGCGCCGCATAGGCCTGGGCGATCAATCCGCCGAATGAAAACCCCACCAGCGCAAATTTTTCCAACTCTAGATCGCGGACAACACCGTCGAGTTGATCGACCCAATCGGCTAACGCGGCGTTTGCCGCCACCGCCGCGCTCCGGCCATGCCCCAAAAGATCATAGGTGATGACTTGGAAATCGGAGGCCAGGGCCTTCACCTGCCCTGCCCAAATCGACTGGTTCAGGCCGACACCATGCAGCAGAACAACCGGCGGCCCGCTGCCGGAAATCTCAAGCGCGGTGCCCTGAATGGAATGCTGCCTCACGCCTTCTTCTCGGCCGCCATTTCTTCCGTGTCCATGTAGCGGTTGCCAATGCGCGGGAAGGCCCGGCCCGTTGTGGCAGCGCCAATGGCGACCAGAATTTCGTCCGGTCCCGGCGCATCAGGCACGGCGAATTCAAGCGTCAGGTAATGCGAGCGGAAGCCTTCATCGATTTTGTGCATCATCGGGATTTGAATGGACGAGCCGGCAACGCCCCGCTTGTTGGTGAATGACAGGTAGGATTTGCCGCCGACGGCTTCGCGGAACTTGTTGCCAAACCGCAGGGTATGGATAAGCCCGGAGGCATGTTCAATTTCTCCGTTCAGTCCGACAATGGCGGCCTTGCCATAGGCTTCAATCCTTTCGCCCCCGCCGAGCTGTTCGAGAAGAAGCGGCACCAGCAAATCACCGAGCACTGGCGCCATGGTCAGGATTTCAGGCCGGAGGTTTTCAACAAACCCCTTGCCCAGCCAGGGGTTCTGGATCACCGCGGCAACGCCCGCCATTTCAACCGGCATGTCCGGCGCCCGTCCGCCTTCGATATAAGTCGTTTCAATAAAGGTCACGGTCTTGCGGATGCTCGGCTTCATAAATTCACTCCGCCGCCTGGTGCAGGCCAACCCGTCCCTTGAAGCGCGGCATAACTTCGTCGGTAAAGAGCTTCACCGAACGCATCGCCGCCTCATGCTCAATCCCCGGGAAATGCGACCACACCAGCAAAGTCTGCAAATTCAACACCTCGATCAGTTCCTCAATGCGCGCTGAAATTTCATCGGGCGTTCCAAACAGCAAATTGCGCTCATCGAGAAAATCAACCGAAAGCAGGTCCAGTTTGTTCTCCGTCTTTGGCAATTCCTCGCCGAGGTGCCGGTGGTTATCAAGCCCGCGCCAATGGCATACCCAGCGCAAATAGTCCACGATGCCCTGCCCGCCCAGGCGCTTGGCTGCCGCCTTGCTCTCGGCACAGAACATGTCGCGCACCAGGCTGACCCCTTCGCCGAGCTTAACGTCGCGCTGTTCCTTTGCCGCCTTCTTGTCGCGGTAAAGCTCAAAGCGGGGCTTCAGCGCATCGGTGGGCGGAATCCACATCATCGCGCCCATGTCATTTTCCGCCGCATATTGGATTGCCAGATGGCCGTCCACCACCTGATGCATCGGCGGTGTCGGCTGCTGCAGCGTGCGCGGAACAACCGTGAGCTTGTGCAACTCAAGGGTTTCCATGTTCTGGTAGTCAGCGCTCTTGGGCGACATGCCATGATCCCACACAAAACCGGGATCAGGAAAATTGAAAAATTCGCCATGGAACTCAAAATATTGGTTCGACCAGGCCCGGCGGATAACTTCCAAAGCCTCGGCAAAAATCCGGAAGTTCTGCGCCGGATTGCGGGTGTCCGCCATCTTGTTGAGCTGCAGCGCCTCGCGTCCATAGATGCCGCGGCCAACCCCCACCTCAATGCGCCCGCCCGACATATGGTCAAGCATGGCAATATCTTCGGCAAAGCGCAGGGGATGCCAGAAGGTAATGATGTTGGCCGCCTGCCCAATGCGAATGCGCTTGGTATGGGCCGCCGTCCAGGTGGACATCAGCACCGGATTGGGAACAACCTCAAAGCCTTCATAGGAGAAATGATGCTCCGTGTACCAAACGGAATCCCAGTCGTGGCCGTCCAGGTACTGCGCCAGCTCAACCTGCTCCCGCATCAACGCGCCAAATGGCTTATTGTTGCGGTTGGTGGGATTGGCAAAATATCCGAATTTCATTCTGGCGGGCTCCATCTGATGAGGGGTCAGAACAATTGGCACACCCGGTTTAGCTGATTGCCTGCCGATCAACGCCAGATTGGCATTGCCCGGCACATTTGGGAAGTGGTGAATTCAAGCGGCGCGGATGCCAGCCTGGCGGCCCGTCTCGCTGTTTCCGGAGAATGCCTGAGCCCAGTCCCGGAAGGCATTTGCCGGAAGCGGCGACGAGAACAGGTAACCCTGCCCGAAGCCAATGCCATACGAGCGCAGCAGGTCAAGCGTAGCGATATCTTCAATGCCCTCGGCAATAATCGCAATCCCAAGTTCGGCGCTTAGCGTTGCGGTGGCCTTGATCAGGGCGCGCGACCGCTGGGCTTCCGCTTCGTTTCCATGGCTGAGAAGCCGCGAAAAGCTGCGGTCCAGCTTGATGAAATCTACCGGATAGCGGCTGATGTGGCCAAGCGATGAATAGCCGGTGCCGAAATCATCCAGCGCGATGCGGGCCCCGGTTTCCCTGATATCGGCAAAAAATCGCGAAAAGCGCTCCTCGTTTTCAAGTAGTGCTGTTTCCGTGACTTCAAAAACCAGTGCTTTGGCCAGAGCTGGCGCATGCTTGAGGCGCCTGACCAGATCGAACGTGAAGGCACTGTCCAACTGCCGGGGTGACAGGTTGATGGCGAGGTAACGTTCGGTGTCCGCCGCAAAGGCGCGTTCCCGCTGGAGAGCTGAAATGGCCTCACCGACAACCCAGTCGCCAATCGAGCCCATGAGTCCGGTTTCCTCGGCCACCGTAATGAAGTCCGTTGGCTGCATCAGCCCCTCCTCCGGGCATTGCAGGCGCAGCAGCGCCTCGGCGCCAACGACCCGCATGCTGTTGAGGTTGATCACCGGCTGGTAAAACAGGCGCAGTTGATTGCTGCGGAGCGCTTCACGGATCTGGTCGGTTACCCGGGCCCGTGTCAGCGCCTTGTCGCCAAGATCGCTGGAGTAAACCGATATCCGGTTTTTGCCCTGCTGCTTTGATTTGTACATTGCGAGGTCGGCCAGGCGCAGCAGTTCTTCGGCGCTGCTGGAGTGTGTTCCCAGGAGCGCAATGCCGATGCTGCAGCTCACGTGCACCACGATTTCCCCCAGGTGGAATGGCGCAACCAGAACGCCGAGTTCGCGCAGCGCAATCGTAACGGCGTCGTCGTCCTGTTTGAGCCCCCGCAGCACAACGGCAAATTCGTCGCCGCCAAGGCGCGCCAGAAAGTCCGCCGCAGTCAGGCCGGCGCGCAGCCGCCTCCCGGCTTCGATCAGGAGGCCGTCGCCCGCCTCGTGGCCGTGCGTTTCATTCACCCATTTGAAGTCGTCAAGATCGATGTAGAGAATCGCCACCCTCTCCATGAACTTCTCCGAAGCTGGCTTCATCGCCGAAAGATACTCAAAAAGCCCCTGCCGGTTCGGCAGTCCGGTAAGAAGGTCCGTTACCACCTGGGTGCGGAGTTTCTTCTGTGATTCCTTGAGGCTGCTGACGTCGCTAAGAACACAGAGCAAACAGACGTCTGACCCCTTGCCCATGGTGTCGGCAACGGCGGAGAGCAGCACATCCATGCCGGTCCCGTCCCGGCGCACCAATTGCAGGGGGACGTCACGCAGCTCCTGCCGTGCGGTGAGTTCCGCCAGCGGAAAGCCTGCCTCATGGCTTCCCGGCGAATTGCGAAGGAAGCTGGAAAAGGCCTTGCCGATAACCTCTTCGCGGGCATAGCCTGCCTGCTCGAGCCAATGTCCGCTGACATTCAATACCAGTCCATGCGAGTCGATAGAAAACATAAGGGCCGGTGTCTCGTTGTAAAGCCGGTCAACGTGTTCAAGCGCTTCCCGGTTGCGCCGCGCTTCCTCGGCGAGTTTCACCTGCAGCTCATTGAACGCGCCAATCACCTGGCCCATTTCGTCCGCGGTCCGGTGCTTGATCATTGCCACATCGCCGCTCACCCCGGCATTTCTGATGGCTTCGAGCAGCACTTTCATTGGCCGCTCGACGATTGAGCGGAAACTGAACCAGCTCGCCCCCATCGCCACAAACAGGCCGATCAGCATCGCAAGCGCGCTGAATTGTGCTTTCCTTTTTTCGGAAGTTGCAATTTCCGCTTCATCATATTGCACGCGCAGTTGCGATCCCCGGGAATCAGAAAACGGAACCATAACGGTTTTCCTGTAACCGGTTTTTTGGCAACCGGTTTCACGCGGCGCATCTGCCAGGACATGGCCGCTGCGGCCCACCAATTCTACGCAGTGTATGGCCGGATCAAGCAAAAGAAGATTGACCAGATTGGCACTGAGCTTGCCATTGCCCAGTTCGGCTTCCCCCTTGAGAACGGAGGCAATCCGGGTCGTGAAAGTGCTAATCCGCTTGTTGACGCTGTCACGCTCCGCCCCCAAAAAAACGTTCGAAACCAGTGCCAGGCCGAGCATCGAGGCAACGACAAATATCGGAATCAGGAACAGCAGGAACCTGCCAAACAGGCTCCCGGTTTTAGCCCGCTGAGCCAGGCCAAGTGCGTGCAGAAAGCCTACCACCATGCATGGTCCAAAAAGTCTGGAAGAGCCGGGCAAATTTGCTGTGCCAACCCAACGGTAACATATTTCATCCCGCTCTCCCTCTGGTGTAAGGGAGTGAAATTAGGCCCAGACTGTTAATCGTCGCTCACCACCCATGGTAAATGTCCCGGGCTTGATGGCATGGTTAAGCAGCCGTGAAAATGCCGGCAATCTGGAGAAGCCAGAGTAAGATATTGATTCAACGCAAAATTTAGATCAAATTCTCAATTGACAACCGTGATCTGCGTGGCGCGCGGGCCAAACTTCCGAACCAGGTTGTACAGTTTCGCGGCATGGGATGGATGAAGCCGCACGCAACCATGCGATGCGGGCCGCCCCAGGGATCTGACATAGTAGCTGCCGTGGATGGCGTAGCCACCCTTGAAGAATACCGAATTTGGCATCGGGGAATTGTCATACTTGCGTGAGTAATAGACCTTGGCCGTCCGCTGAACCCGGAATGTGCCACGCGGCGTGTGATAACCCGACCGCGCCGTCGAAACTTTCCATCTGCCGTAGGGCCAGCCATGGACGTTGACCGACATGGATTGCGACGAGATATCGATCACAACATTTACCGCCGGCCCGCTGCCCGCGCCCCATTTGGCTTCAACCGGAGAAGCCAAATAAAGGATGGTTGCAATGATAGCGCTGAGGAATGAGAGGAATTGAATCGCCATGGTCTTAGCCCCTGATCGTGTGCCCCACACAATAGAAACACCAGAACGGCACCAGGCGCAAGACGGCGCCCTTTCACATGCCGGTGAACTAATCGAACAGAAACTCGCGGCCCACCTTCACGCGCCGCACCCCGTTGTAGGCAATGATGTCGGCGGTTGCATAGGTTTCGGTGAGCGTTGCCGGCAGGAAACTGCCGGTGCCTACAAGATTGAGCGGCGCCTTGGCCGCACCCATGACCTGGCATTTCTGCGGATCAAAGCCGGATGAAGCAACGATTTGCGCCTGCTTAAAACCGGCATTGTCCAGGGCCCGGCGCACATGGATGATGGAGGCGACCGAAACGCCCTTGCCGAACAGGATGCGCCGCACCTTGTCCACCAGAATATTGTTGGGATCAAGCTGGAACGCCCTGCCCCCCAAGACCTGTTCCACGATATTGTATTCGCCCGCGACTCCAAGCCAATGCCCCACCGTGTCGACGGACTTTTCATAGTCCAGCCCTTCCGCAAACCTTCCGCCATGGGTATCAAGGCGCACCCCGAACACCTTGTCCTTGTCGTGAAGTTTCGCCTCTTCATAAAACCAGCGCGCGCAGCGCAGGGAATCGCTGACTTCCTCGCCCGTGTAGTCGACAAGCGCGATCAGCGTTTTCGCTTCCGGAATGGTCTCGGCAAAAAGCTTCATGGCCTTGAGCACATCGCCCTGGGTATAACCCACCAGCGCGTGGGGCATGGTGCCCATGCCGGAAGCCGCGCCAAACAAGGGCGCGGTCAAGTCCTGCGATGAGCCCACAAAGCCTTTCACATTGCTGTCTGCATGCTTGGCCGCCGCGCTGCCCACTGCCGCGCCATAGGAAGCCAGGATGTTCATTTCCGCCCCGCTGCCGTGGCGCGCATGCATGTCCATGAAAGCCGCATAGGGAACGGCCCGGCACATTTCATAGGCGTTGTTGGCGGAGACGCAGGGAAAGCCGATTTTCTGCAGCACCAGGGTTTCAACTTCCGAAAGCTTGGCCATGGAACCGGTGATCTCAAGCATCTTGCTTTCGGAAGGCACAATATCGCCTTCCTCGTAAAACCGCTTCACCCGAGCCGTTGGCACCAGCCGCTGGACCATGCGGATAGTGGGTTCAAGTGCCGCCACCACGCGCCGGCGCATGAAAACGGCAAATGTCACGTCCATATCGCCGTGCGCCGCGACTATGCGCGACGTGTTGGTAAAATACTTGTCCGTTTGGCTGCCGATGGGGCCAGCCGCCAATGCAATATCCACGAGCTTGTCGAGGATCTTTTCATAGCCCGGAATGAGCGGAGCGCGCTTGTCCATCATGGCCTCATTGTCACAAGAAAGGCGGCGGACGTCAAACGCCCTTTACCGCCTTCATAAGGCTTTCAGCCCCCGCCTGCAGAAGGTCCACGTCAACGGCCCCTGCCATGAACGTATAGCCCATCGCCGCATAGGTCTTGATGACATCGGCGCTACCCGCAAAAGCCCCGGCAACCAGATTGTTTTTCTGGGTGGCGGCGGCAACGCGCTTCATCGCCTCCAGCGTGTGCTTCGCCGTCTTGTCGATGCCGGCCCCTTTGGAAAGGGCGATGGAAAGATCACTCGGCCCCACGAAAAGCCCATCAAGGCCCGGAACCGCCGCAATTTCTTCCACCGCGTCAAGGGCCGCCTGGGTTTCGATCATCGCAAACACCTGGGTGATGCTGTTGGCCTTCTTGAGATAGTCGGCAGGAGACATGCCATAGGTCTGGAATGCCGTGTAGCCGCCCCAGCTCCGGCCACCCAAGGGCGGATACTTTGCTGCCTTCACCACGGCCTCGGCTTGCGCCTTGCTGTTCACCATGGGAACAATGACGGCGGCGGCACCCGCATCAAGCGACTGGCCAATTAGCCCCGGTTCATTCCACAACACCCGCACAATGGCTGGCCTTCCCGCATTGCTGATGGCGGCAATCATGTCCACCGCATCGGAAAAACCAATCATCCCGTGCTGCAGGTCAAGGCACACGCCTTCAATCGGCATCCGCGCCAATTGCCCCGCCAGGTGCGGACTCGGCATTGTCATCCATGAAAACAGGAACGGCTCGTTCCGGTTGGCGAGCCGTGCCTTCAGGTCAAAACTTTGCGTAGCCAATTATCATCCCGCCTTTATCTGTTCGACCGCAACGGCCAAAAGTTCGTCCATCTGGCGGCGAATCTGATGATCCGATTGCTCGACCTTCTTGGCGTCGAAGTCTTTCCTCACCTTACGAAACAAATCCTCCGTGCCGGCCTCTTCAAAATCCGCAACAACCATGGATTTGGCGTAAGCGTCGGCTTCGGCTCCCGAAAGGCCCAATTTTTCGGCAGCCCACAGGCCCAAAAGCTTGGCGCGCCGGGCGTTGGCCTTGAACAGCATCTCTTCGTCATGGGCAAATTTCGATTCGAAGCCTTTTTGGCGTTTATCCATATTCATGTTGGTCTCCACTTCCGCATATTCCCTTGAGATAGCTAGTCGCATGGCCCAAATCAACCACTCAAAACCATTGTGCGATGCAATAAGTTGAAGTAGAAGCCCGTGCAATTGGCGTAAGCCGTCGCCATATTGTCGAAACATGTGAACTATGAGTACCGCCCGCTGGTTTTGTGCTAAAAGGGTGGATAAGGGTTTTGATGAGGATATTGGATATGACCAGCAGAAGAACCCGCATTTACGAAGGCAAGGCCAAGATTCTCTATGAGGGCCCCGAGCCCGGCACGGTGATCGTGCATTTCAAGGATGACGCAACCGCCTTCAACGCCCAAAAGAAAGCTGTGATCGAAGGCAAGGGGGTGCTCAACCAGCGCATTTCCGAATATATCTTCACCAGGCTCAATGACCTCGGCATCCCAACCCATTTTCTGCGCTCCCTCAACGTGCGCGAGCAGCTCGTGCGCGAAGTGGAAATCATTCCCCTCGAAGTCGTCGTGCGCAATGTGGCCGCGGGCTCGCTGGCAACCCGCCTGGGTCTTGAGGAAGGCACCGCCCTTCCCCGCTCCATCATCGAGTTTTGCTATAAGAATGACGCGCTGGGCGATCCCATGGTGTCGGAAGAGCATATCACCGCCTTCGGCTGGGCCGCGCCCCAGGAAATTGACGACATCATGCACATGTCGATCCGCATCAATGATTTCCTCACCGGGCTGTTTTTAGGGATCGGCATCAAGCTGATCGATTTCAAGATCGAGTTCGGCAGGCTCTACGAGAATGACATGATGCGCATCGTGCTGGCCGATGAAATCAGCCCCGATTCCTGCAGGCTCTGGGATACCAAGACCAACGACAAGATGGACAAGGACCGCTTCCGCCGCGACATGGGCGGACTGGTCGAAGCCTATCAGGAAGTGGCCAAGCGCTTGGGTATCATCAGCGAAAATGAAAAACCGGAACGCGCCAGGCCCAAGCTCGTGAAAAGTGACACCTGATGAAGGCCAAAATAAAGGTAACCCTGAAAAAAGGCGTGCTTGACCCGCAGGGCAAAGCCATTGAAGGCGCGCTCGGACATCTCGGCTTTGCCGGCGTCGAACATGTGCGCCAGGGCAAATATTTCGAAATCGATGTCGCTGAAACCGACAAGTCCAAGGCCATGACCGAGGTCAAGGCCATGTGCGAAAAACTCATCGCCAATACGGTGATCGAGAATTATGATATAGAGCTTGCATGAAGTCCGCCGTCGTCGTTTTCCCCGGCATCAATCGCGAACGTGACATGATGATTGCCCTTGAGGCGGTCACCGGCATAGCTCCCGTTGCCGTCTGGCACGCAGATCCCGAACTGCCCAAGGTCGATCTGGTCGTTATTCCTGGCGGTTTTTCCTATGGCGATTATCTCCGTTGCGGTGCCATCGCCGCCCGCTCGCCGATCATGGCCGACATTCGCGCCAAGGCCGCCAAAGGACTCAAGGTTCTGGGCGTCTGCAACGGCTTCCAGATCGTCGCCGAAGCTGGCCTCCTGCCTGGTGCCCTCGTCCGGAATTCCCATCTTCACTTCGTCTGCCGTGAGGTGAAACTGGCCGTTGAAAACAATTCCACCTTCTTCACCAACCGGATGAAAAAAGGCGCTGTCGTCGCGTGCCCGGTGGCCCATGGCGAAGGCAACTATATCTGCGACGAAGAGACTTTGAAGGCTCTGGAAGGTGAGGGACGCGTCGTCTTCCGCTACACCCAAGGCACCAACCCCAACGGCGCCATGAACGACATCGCCGGCATCGTGAACAAGGCCGGAAATGTCATCGGTATGATGCCGCATCCGGAAAACATGATCGAGCCGCTTCACGGCAAAACCGATTGCCGCCCGCTGTTTGAGAGCCTTCTGGCCGCGTGAATTCCCCCGTGATAGGTTGTGCCTGCGCGGAGGAATATCATGTCGGACTATTATGATCTCGGCCCCTACTCACGCCCAATAACCACCGCTTCGAAGGAAGCGCAGGCCTGGTTCGATCGCGGCCTGCTCTGGTGCTATGGCTACAATCACGAGGAGGCCGTGCGCTGTTTCAAAAAAGCCGCCAAGCACGATCCCGGCTGTGCCATGGCCCACTGGGGCATAGCGTATGCGGCAGGTCCCAACTACAACAAGCAATGGGTGGCCTTCGACCCGGCTGACCTGAGAAATTCGCTTGGTCTTGCCTGTTCCGCCACGAAACAGGCGTTGAAACTCCTTGATCGGGCAAGCCCGGTTGAACAGGCTCTGATAGCGCCACTGGCCAAGCGCTATCCATTGAATGAACCGGGCCATGTCACGCCGATCTGGAACGATGACTACGCCGCCGCCCTGCGCGAGGTTTACCGCGCCCACAAGGACGATTTGGACGTGGCGGCCCTCTTCGCCGAGGCGATCATGAACCGCACGCCCTGGCAGCTCTGGGACATCAAGACCGGTAAGCCGGCAGACGGGGCCGATACGGCGGAAGCAATTGCCGTTTTGGAGCGCGCCATGGCCTCGCCGGACGGCATGAAACATCCCGGCATTCTCCATATGTATCTCCACCTCATGGAAATGTCGCCCACGCCGGAACGCGCCCTGCGCGCCGGTGACGCGCTGGTCAGCCTCGTTCCCGATGCGGGCCATCTCATTCACATGCCAACCCACATCGATGTCCTCTGCGGCAACTACAAGGCTGTGATCGACCGCAACGAACTCGCAACCATCGCCGACCGGAAATATCTCGGCCGCGAAGGTGCGGTCAATTTCTATTCCCTCTACCGCTGCCACAATTATCATTTCAAGACTTACGGCGCCATGTTCCTCGGCCAGTATGGCCCGGCTCTCGAAGCGGCGGAGCAAATGGCGGACGCCATTTCAGAGGACCTGCTGCGGGTGGAATCGCCGCCCATGGCCGATTGGCTGGAAGCCTTTGTCTCCATAAAGCTCCATGTCTACATCCGCTTTGGAAAATGGCAGGAAATCATTGCCGCACCCCTGCCCTCGGACAAGAAACTCTATTGCGTCACCACCGCCATGCTGCACTATGCCAAGGCCGTGGCTTATGCCGCCAGTTTCAATGTGCCTTCGGCGGAAAAGGAAGCCCGACTGTTTGAAGAAGCATTGGCCCGCGTGCCGGAGTCCCGCTGCCTGTTCAACAATACCAGCCTCGATATTTTAGCCGTTGCCGCCGAGATGATGAAAGGCGAAATCGAATACCGGAAACTTAATTTCGAGAAAGCCTTTGCCCATCTCCGCAAGTCGGTCGAGCTCTACGACACAATGCGTTATGACGAGCCTTGGGGCTTCATGCAGCCCACCCGCCATGCCTTGGGTGCCCTGCTGCTTGAGCAGAACCGGGTGGAAGAGGCCGAAGCCATTTACCGCGCCGATCTCGGGCTGGACGGCACGCTCGCCCGCGCCTGCCAGCATCCCGACAATATCTGGAGCCTCCACGGCTTCCATGAATGCCTCGTGGCGCTGGGCAAAGAGGCCGAGGCCACCCTCATCAAGCAGCGCCTTGATTTGGCAACGGCGCGGGCCGATGTGGCGGTAAAGTCATCCTGCTTCTGCCGGGCGGATGCCGCCTGATCTTGCGGCAATTTGACTAAACTTTCGTCCAACCGCGAAGCATTCATTCACCAATAACGGAGTTAACCGTGGATTAATCCCGCCGATTGTCGCTCTATTGTCAAGGAAACAGCAGCCTTAATGAAATGCAAGCGGGGTCAGGATGTTCAAATCACTCTTCGGGAAGAAGCAGCCAAGTTTCGACCAGGAATTGGCGCTCAAGGAAGCCAACATGGCGCTTCGCGTGCGCATGGACCGGCTGGTCCGCGTGGATGCCGTCGAGAGCTTCGGGCAGGCCAAGGTGACCGACCAGTTCGGCCACCGCATTTTTGAAGGGCAGGCCGCAGCCTAACCGGGGATAACCCCAAATGCCGTTGTGAATCCCTTTGCGGGCAGCTAAACCGCCCGCAACATGACAAAAGCCGCAAGCCCCAAGATCACCCCTGACATCGTCAAGCAGCACGGCCTCAAGCCCGACGAATATGCGCGCTTCCTCAAGCTGCTGGGCCGTGAACCCACGATGACGGAACTGGGCATCTGCTCGGCCATGTGGAATGAGCACTGCTCCTACAAATCCTCCAAAAAATGGCTGAAAACCCTTCCCACTAAGGGTCCGCGCGTTATCCAGGGTCCCGGTGAAAATGCCGGCGTGGTGGATATCGGCGATGGCCAGGCCGTGGTTTTCAAGATGGAAAGCCACAACCACCCCTCCTATATCGAACCTTACCAGGGCTCAGCCACCGGCGTGGGCGGCATTCTGCGCGATGTATTCACCATGGGGGCCCGCCCCATCGCCTGCCTCAATGCTCTGCGCTTTGGCGCTCCCGAACATTCCAAAACCCGCCACCTCGTGTCCGGCGTCGTCGCCGGCATCGGCGGCTACGGTAATTCCTTCGGCGTGCCCACGGTTGGCGGCGAGGTGAATTTCCATTCCCGCTACAACGGCAACATTCTGGTCAATGCCATGGCGGTTGGCCTCGCCGATGCCGGCAAGATTTTCTATTCCAAGGCCAAAGGCGTCGGCCTCCCCGTGGTTTATCTCGGCGCCAAAACCGGCCGCGACGGCATCCACGGCGCCACCATGGCCTCGGCCGAGTTTGACGACAACGCCGAAGAAAAACGCCCCACCGTGCAGGTGGGCGATCCCTTCACCGAAAAATGCCTGCTCGAAGCCTGCCTGGAATTGATGGCCTCCGGCGCCGTCATTGCCATTCAGGACATGGGCGCCGCCGGCCTCACCTCATCCGCGGTTGAAATGGGCGCCAAGGGCGATCTCGGCATTGAGCTCAACCTCGACATGGTGCCCTGCCGCGAAGAGCACATGACCGCCTATGAAATGATGCTGTCGGAAAGCCAGGAGCGCATGCTTATGGTGCTGCGCCCCGAACTGGAAAAACAGGCCGAAGCCATTTTCCATAAATGGGGCCTGGATTTTGCCATCGTCGGCCAGACCACCGATACGCTGCGTTTCGTCATCAAGCATGAAGGCGAAGTGAAAGCCAACCTCCCCATCAAGCAGATGGGCGATGAAGCCCCGGAATATGATAGGCCCTGGACCGAGCCCAGGAAGCTCGCCGTTTTGAATGATGTTCCAGCCCCCAATGATCTGAAGGCCGCGATTCTCAAAATCATCGGTTCGCCCGACATGTGCTCAAGGCGCTGGGTCTGGGAGCAGTATGACCACCTGATCGGCTCCAACTCCGCCCAGATCCCCGGTGGCGATGCAGGCGTGGTGCGCGTTGGCCTCAACAAGGCGATAGCGCTTACCACCGATGTGACGCCGCGCTACGTCGAGGCCGATCCTTTCGAAGGCGGTAAGCAGGCCGTGGCCGAAAGCTGGCGCAATCTGACCTGCGTGGGGGCGGAACCGATCGCCATCACCGACAATCTGAACTTCGGCAATCCGGAAAGGCCGGAGATCATGGGCCAACTCGTTTTCGCCATCAAAGGCATCGACGCCGCTTGCCGCGCCCTGGATTACCCCGTCGTTTCAGGAAACGTCTCGCTCTACAATGAAACCAACGGGCAGGCGATTCTCCCCACCCCTGCCATCGGTGGCGTTGGCCTCCTCACTGACCTCAGCAAGATGACGACGCTGGCCTTCAAGGCTGATGGCGAAGCGATCCTGTTGCTCGGCGGCCACGGCTCCCATCTCGGCCAGTCCATTTATCTCCGCGAGGTTCTAGGCCGCGAAGAAGGCGCTCCCCCGTCCGTCGATTTGGCCAGCGAAAAACGCCACGGCGACTTCGTGCGAAACCTGATCAATCATGGCCAAGTCACTGGAGTACATGACATTTCCGACGGCGGCCTGGCCGCCGCGGTTATCGAAATGGCCCTCGCCTCGGGCTTTGGCGCCAAGCTCGACGCCATGAACCACGAAGCCCTCTTCGGCGAGGACCAGGCCCGCTATGTCCTCACCTGTAAATCCCCCGAAGCCGCCAAAATCATCACCCAGGCCCATGTCAAAGGCATAGGGGTCATCCGCATAGGAACCGTAACTGGCGAAGCTACATTGAATGTCCAGGGCCAAGCGACTATATCTCTGGCTGAGTTGAAAAGCGCCCACGAAGGCTGGTTCCCGGCCTATATGTCGGGCGAGCTTTGAGAGATGTGACCGATGGCCATGGCCGCCGCTGAAATCGAACGCTTCATCAAGGAAGCCTTGCCCGACGCCAGCGTCGAAATCCGCGACCTCGCCGGCGACGGCAACCATTATGCCGCCACGGTGATGTCAGCAGCCTTCAGGGGCAAGTCTCGCGTTCAGCAGCATCAGATGGTATATGCATCGCTGAAAGGCCGCATGGGCGGCGAGCTGCATGCGTTGGCACTTACTACAAGCATTCTGGAGAACTGAGATGACTGACATTTCGAAATGGATCGACAATGAAGTGAAGAGCAACGATGTGGTGCTCTTTATGAAAGGCACGCCCGACATGCCCATGTGCGGTTTCTCGGGCAAGGCCACGCAGATTCTCAATCACATGGGCGTGCCCTTCAAGGGCATCAACGTGCTGGATTCCGATGAGGTCCGCCAGGGCATCAAGGACTATGCCAATTGGCCCACCATTCCCCAGCTCTGGGTCAAGGGTGAATTCGTCGGCGGCAGCGACATCATGATGGAAATGTTCCAGTCCGGCGAGTTGAAGCAGTTGCTGGCCGAGAAGGCCATCGCTTAAACGGTCCCCTCCTTTCATCCCGGTGGACGCCGGGATGACAGAGTTTAAATCATATCAGCCCAGCGCTTTCACGAATTGACGGTCGCGAATTCCTCAAGCATCTTCTCGCGATGCTTACCTTTTTCTATGCCCACAACGCCTGCTCGCTTGCCTCCCACATCGCTTTGGAAGACTCTGGCGCGGTATTTGAGGCAAAACGCTTGAATTTCGCAGAGAATGAACAGCGCAAGCCGGAATACCTGAAGATCAATCCCAAAAGCCGGGTTCCCGCCCTCGTGACCGATCAGGGCATTCTCACCGAAACGCCGGCCATTCTGGTTTACATCGCGCAGAGCTTCCCCAAGGCCAATCTGGCACCCCTGAACGACCCGTTCCGCCTTGGGCAAATCCAGTCCTTCAACAGCTATCTCTGTTCGACTGTCCATGTCGCCCACGCTCACCGCATGCGCGGCTATCGCTGGTCCGATGATGAACCGGCAAGGGAAACCATGAAGAAAAAGGTTCCGCAAAACGTCGGCGATTGCTTTGACCTCATCGAGCGTGAGTATTTCAAGGGCCCCTGGGTCATGGGCCCGGACTACACCATTGCCGATCCCTATCTCTTCACCCTCGCCAGATGGCTCGAAGCCGACAGCGTGGACCCCAAGCGCTTTCCGAAGGTGCTCGACCACCGCAACCGCATGGCCGAACGCCCGGCGGTGAAAAAAGTTCTGGCGCGTGAAACCACTTAACAATTACCTCCCGCTTCTGGCGCTCGGCTTCACGGTTCTTGTCTGGGGCGTCGCTCCGGCAATTATCCGCTCATTCTCGCTTGCCGCGGGCGCTGCCGATGCGCTGGTAATACGCTCCGTCGCCACCGGCATCTGCTGCCTCGTGCTGCTGCCCTTCTTCGGTGGTTTTACCGTGGCACGGCAGGACGTCCCCCGCCTCATGCTGATTTCGCTGATCGGCATGTTCGGTTATTTCGCCGGATCCGTATTCGGCTTTGCCTACATAACCTCCGCCATTGGCGGCATCGTCATCTCAACGCAACCGCTGCTCATCGCCCTGCTCGCCAGCGTGATTGGCGCCGAGCGCGTGACGGTGCCAACCATTATCGGCCTCGTGGTTTCCTTCATAGGCTCGCTCTATCTGTTCAGCGGCGACGCGCAGGGAACCCTTAGCCACGCCAACATGATCATCGGCGGCCTGCTGATTTTCATGAGCGGCGCGTTCTGGGCTGTCTATGTGATCTACAGCAAAAGCCTCATCCAGACTTATGGTTCAGTAAAGCTCTCGCTGCTGTCGCTGGCGATTGCAACGCTCCCCGCGCTGGTGTTCATATCGCCAAGCACCTGGGAAACCACAATCAACCTGGATCAGAACGCGGTCCTCTCGCTCTTCTACCTTACATTTATCGGCACGCTCGTAACCCTCGGCACATGGAACTATGCAGTTGGCCTGCTGCGCCCCACCGCCGTTGGGGCTTCGCTCTATCTTATTCCAATATTTGCGATCGCAGCGGGAACCGTGCTGCTCGGCGAAACCGTTACACCCACCACCTTGATTGCCGGCGCGATTATCCTTCTTGGCGTTGCCATCGCCCAGTTCGGCCCAGTTTTTTGGAAGTACCGTCCACAAACATGAACACGATCGAAAAACAAATTCCCTGGTATTTCACCCCCGCAGTGGTGATCGTCGCGGGTTGCCTCGTGGCCATGATCAACTTCGGGGTGCGCTCCAGTTTCGGGCTTTTCACCGCCCCCATTTCCGAAGCCCACGCCTGGCCCCGTGAAATCTTTTCCTTCGGCCTTGCCCTGCAAAACCTTCTCTGGGGCATTGCCACGCCCGTCGCCGGCGCCCTGGCGGACCGCTATGGTTCCGCCCGTGTGCTCATTGTGGGCGCCATCCTCTACGCAATCGGCACGGTGGTAATGGCCGTGGCCGAAGCGCCGCTCATGTTCCACTTTGGCGCGGGCATTCTCATCGGCATCGGCGTCGCCATGTCCTCCTTCGGTATTGTCATGGCAGCGCTCGGCCGCATTGTGCCGCCGGAAAAGCGCTCCTGGGCCTTTGGCATCGCTACCGCTTCAGGCTCCCTCGGCCAGTTCATATTCGCTCCCTTGGGTGGTGCCCTGATTTCCGCCTATGGCTGGGAACATGCGCTCTACATACTGGCCGCCTCCACCCTGCTCATCCTGGTTTTCGCCCTGCCCCTCATGGTGCAGAATAGTTCAAACACAAAACTTACTTCTGGCGAGGCCGACATCACCATGCGCCAGGCCATTGGCGGGGCTTTCGGCCATGGTTCATACCTTCTGCTTGTCTCCGGCTTCTTCGTCTGCGGCTTCCAGCTTGCCTTCATACTCGTGCATCTGCCGCCCTATCTGGCCGAACACGGCATCAGCAAGGAATTCGCTGGCATCGCCATGGGCGCTATCGGCTTGTTCAATGTGGTGGGCTCCTACATGTCGGGAATCATCGGCGGCAAATACCGGAAGAAGATTCCCCTGAGCCTGATCTATGTCCTGCGCTCGGTCGTCCATTGCCGCGTTCGTCCTGCTGCCCCTCACCACGACCACCACAATGATCTTCACCGCCACCATGGGATTCCTCTGGCTGTCGACCGTGCCGCTCACCATGGGCCTCGTCACCGTCATGTTCGGCACCCGCTACATGGCAACGCTCTATGGTTTTGTTTTCCTCAGCCATCAGATCGGCTCCTTCTTCGGCGTCTGGCTCGGCGGCAGGCTCTATGACCAGTTTGGCTCCTATGATCCCGTCTGGTGGATGGGTGTCGCTTTGGGGCTGTTTGCGGCCCTCGTGCATCTTCCGATCCGGGAAATGCGCGCCGCCAAATTCGCCGCGGCCTGACCTTATGCGCTGGCCCGGCCACCGCCTCGCCGTCAGCCTGTTTCTCAGCGTTCTTGTCGTGTGGATTGCCGTCATGGCCGTCCTCATGCGCCAGGCTTCCTTGCCCCATGAGGCCTCAGGCCCCATGCTCGCCGTGTTTGAACCCGGCACACCGCCCGATGACATCTTCGCAAAGCTCACCATCGCCGGAGCCCGGCCCATCCGTGAAACTGCCTTTGGCTTCATCTGGGTGGTGGCTGGCGATGAACCGGGCCTCGCTGGCCGCCTGGCAGGGCAAGGGGCCATCGGCGCCTACCGCGAATTGCCGCTCAATCCATCCATTGCCGGCTGCTTTGCCTTGGCCGATGCCAAAATTACAGAATATACTGGCCTTTGAGGAGACGTGAATCATGAATATCCAAATCAGCTCCCTTGATGCGGCCGCCCAGTTGAAGGCCAATGTCGCCGTGCCCTTCAACCAGGCGCACGCCATGCCGAAGATTGTTTACACCTCGGAGGAATTTGCCGCCCAGGAAGTGGCGCAGATCTTCAGCAAGGAGTGGTTCTGCGTGGGCCGCGCCACGGCGCTCGCCAATCCCGGCGACTACGTGACCCTGGAACTCGCGGGCCAGCCCATCATGGTGATCCGCGACCGGGAGGGCACATTGCGCGCCCAGTCCAACGTCTGCCTCCACCGCATGTCCATTCTTCTCAAAGGCACGGGAAACGTCAAAGGCATCGTCTGCCCCTATCATGGCTGGAGCTACAACACCGACGGGTCGCTGCGCGCCGCACCGGCGATGAAGCACAACGAGGGCTTCTGCAAGGAAGATTACCGCCTGCCGCAGATCCGCTGCGAGGAATGGCTGGGCTGGCTGATGATTACGCTGAACCCGGACGCCGTCCCGCCAAGTGAAAAATTCGCCGATGTGGGAGGCCTCATCGCCGACTACCGGATGGAATCCTACATCGAGAATTTCAACGAGCAGTTCATCTGGAACACCAACTGGAAAGTCCTGGCCGAAAATTTCATGGAGAGTTACCACCTTCCCGTCTGCCATGCCAAAACCATCGGCGGGCTGTCGAAACTCGATGAAATGATTTGCCCGCCGGGCCTGCCCACCTTCAACTATCACACCATCCTGAAGGACGACACGCTGAAGATCGCGCTGGCCCACCCCACCAATACACGCATGGAAGGCGACCGCCGCCGCACAACCTACCTGCTGGCCATCTACCCCAGCCTGCTCATCACCCTGACGCCCGGTTATTTCTGGTACTTGTCGCTGCATCCCCATGGCGCCGGACAGGTGCGCGTTATCTTTGGCGGCGGCCTCTCGCCGGAATTTGCCACTGACCCGGATGCGCAAGCGCACTTCAAACAGCTCAAGGCCCTGCTCGATGATGTCAATGTCGAGGACAAGGGCTGCACCGAACGGGTCTACCGCGGCCTCTGTTCCGATATGGCAAAGCCCGGCCACCTCTCCCATCTTGAGCGGCCCAACTTCGACTTCGCCACCTATTTGGCGTCTATGCTGAAATAAAAACGGCGGAGAAATCTCCGCCGTTTCAAACGCAACATACGCCAAAAATTAGCGCGAATAGTATTCCACCACGAAGTGCGGTTCCATCTGAACCGGATAGGGAACGTCGGCCAGGGCCGGCACCCGCACCAGCTTCGCCGTCATCGCCTTGTGATCGACTTCCACATAATCCGGAACATCGCGCTCGGCCAGTTGAACCGCTTCAAGCACGATCGCAAGCTCCTTGGACTTTGCCGTGAGCTCAAGGGCGTCACCGGCCTTGATCCGCATCGAAGCGATGGTCACGCGGCGGCCGTTCACCTTCACATGGCCGTGGCTCACGAACTGGCGCGCCGCAAACATGGTAGGCACGAACTTGGCGCGGTAGACGATGGCGTCGAGGCGGCGCTCCAGCAGGCCGATCAGGTTTTCCGAGGTGTCGCCCTTCATGCGCGAGGCCTCTTCGTAAACCTTCGAGAACTGGCGCTCGGAAATATTGGCGTAATAGCCCTTGAGTTTCTGCTTGGCCTTGAGCTGGATGCCGAAGTCCGACATTTTGCCCTTGCGGCGCTGGCCGTGCTGGCCGGGGCCATATTCACGCTTGTTCACCGGGCTCTTCGGACGGCCCCAGATGTTTTCGCCCATGCGGCGGTCGATTTTATGTTTAGCGGACTGACGCTTTGTCATTTACGGTTCTCCATAACCATTTAAGCTGGAACCCACCCTCCTCTTCCGGTCTCCCGGCCGACAGAACCTTTAACGGTTCACGGGCAAGCAAAACGGGGCTTCTGGCCCCGTCAGTGGGAGGGCTTCTAGCTTAGCGGGCCCTGCCTGTCAAACCGGCAAATCCACGAATTCATGCCTCCGGAAACCCATGGCATCATAGGCGGCAATGGACTCAGAGGCGCTGCCCCGGGCCGAGGTTAAAAGTACCGTACCCGGCTCCGGCACGCCCGATTGGGGACTTGCCAGCTTCAGCTCTGCCACCACATCACTCACCCGCCGCGCAATGGCCGGAGCCGGGTCGAGATAGCTAACTTCCCACGGCGCCACCAGTTTCATCTCATCTATTACCAGCGGATAATGAGTGCAGGCCAGCACCACCACATCGGTTTGCCTGCCGTCGCGCTTGCGAAACACCGGAGCAATCTCATCACGCAGTTCATCCAGATCGGGAGCATGCCCCTTGAGCTTTTGTTCGGCGATTTCGGCCAGCCGTTTGGCCCCATGCAGGATCACCTTGCAATGGAAGGCATAGGTGTGGATGAGCGTGTGGGTGTATTCGCGGCTCACCGTGCCGGGCGTCGCCAGCACCCCGATGATGTTGGATTTGGTTTGCGCCGCCGCCGGCTTGATCGCCGGAACCGTGCCCACAAAGGGTAGGGCATATTTTTCCCGCAGCGCCGCCAAGGCGAGTGTAGAAGCCGTATTGCAGGCAATCACCACGACATCCGGCTTGGCTTTCTCAATCAGCGCGCCCATGACATGAACAATACGGGCAACAAGCGCCTCTTCTTTCCAGGCCCCATAGGGAAATCCGGCGTTATCCGCCGCGTAAATCAATTCGGCGTTTGGCAACTGCGCCCGCACACAGGTGGCAACCGTCAGTCCCCCCATGCCTGAATCAAACAGGAGAATGCGGGGTGCCGTCATTCCTTTGGCCCCTTGCCCCGCAAATGTGTCCGCGTCAGGGACGAAACCATGCCGCGGAGCGAACGGATTTCCTGTTCGGTCAGTTCCGCCCGCACAAACATGTTGCGCAGGTTCAGCCGCATGGTCGGCTTTTTTTTCTCGGTTTTGAAAAACCCGGCATCATCCAGTTCCCGCTCGAGATGATCAAAGAAACCGTAGAGTTCTTCTTTGGTGGCAAGGCGCGTATCGGGCGTCTGCAGGCCTGGCCCATCAAGCGCTGCCAGTTCCGGTGTCTGCTGCCCAAGGCTCACCGCATGCTCCTTGAACCATTCATACCCCATCAGTAAAACCGCCTGGGCGATATTGATCGAGGCAAAGGCCGGATTCACCGGCGCCGTCACGATGATGTCGGCAAGTGAAACCTCTTCGTTGCTCAGGCCCCAGCGCTCCCGCCCGAAGAGAATGGCAACTTTTTCGCCACGGCCTACACGCGCGCGCATATCGTGGCCCGCCTGCTCCGGGGTAATCACTTCCTTGATCATATCGCGGGGCCGCGCCGTGGTGGCATAAACATAGTTCATGTCGACAAGCGCCGAGGGCAAATCATCGAAGACTTTCGCGCCCTCAACAATCCAGTGGGCGCCGGAGGAGGCTGTCACCGCTTTCTCATTGGGCCAGCCATCGCGCGGCGCCACGAGCCGGAGTTCATGCAGGCCGAAATTCGCCATGGCCCGCGCCGCCGTGCCGATGTTCTCGCCAAGCTGCGGATGCGCCAGCACCACCAGGGGTGCCGGGCCCAAAACCTGATTCTGCGTTTTATCCGTGCCAGCCATATGCCCACGGGAAATAGCGAAGTTGAAAGCGGGATGCTAGCTTTTCCCGCTCAGCGTCCGGGCGGTGCGCAGTTCCGGGAACCAGCGCGACCAGAGGAAGGCCACCGCCATGGTCCCCGCCCCGCCGATGGCCACCGCCGCCACCGCCCCGATCCAGGCCGCCACGACCCCGGCGCGGAATTCGCCCAGTTCATTGGAGGCCCCGATAAACACCCGATTGACCGCATTAACCCGGCCCCGCACCGCATCCGGCGTCCACAGCTGCATCAGGGTTTCACGCACATAGACGCTGACCATGTCGCAGGCCCCCATGAGGGCAAGGGCGGCAATCGACAGGGGAACCGATTTTGAAAGCCCGAATACGATGGTGCAGAAGCCAAACCCGGCCACGAATAGAAACAGGATTACCCCCGCGTTGTCCTTGATTGGAAATTTGGAAAGCCAGATGGCCATGAGGATCGCGCCAATTCCCGGCCCGGCCCGCAACAGGCCAAGCCCCCAGGGCCCGACTTCAAGAATGTCACGCGCGTAGATCGGCAACAGCGCCACGGCTCCGCCAAGCAGCACGGCGAATAGATCAAGCGAGATGGCGCCCAGCACGATTTTCTCGGACTTGATGAACTTGAAACCCGCCAACAGCGTAGCAAGGCTTGTTTCCTGGGCATGGTTCAGCTGCGGCACGCGGCCAATGAAAACCACACAGAAAATTGCCAGAACCATCAGGCACACGGCAACTCCATAGGCAAACGCACCCGAAATCCCGTAGAGCAAGCCGCCTGCCACCGGCCCGGTGATCGTGGTGATCTGCCAGGTCATGGAATTGAGCGAGATGCCATGCGCCAGTGCCGTCTTGGGCAAAAGGTTTGGCGCCAATGCGTCAGCCGCCGGATTCATGAAGGCCCGCGCCGTGCCAAATCCCACCAGGATGACAAATATCGGCCACACATGCTTGAAACCTGAGAGTGTGAAAACCAGCAGGCCAAAAGCACAGGCAACTTCAACCAGCAGGCATAGGGCGATGATCAGCCGGCGATTGAACTTGTCGGCAATGAGACCCGTGACCAGCACCAGGAGCAAAGCCGGCAGAAATTGCGCCAGGCCGACAAAGCCCAGGTCGAGCGGATTGCGGGTCAGGTCATAAACTTGCCAGCCCACGGCCACCGACATGATCTGCACGGCAAATCCGGCCGATCCCAGCGCTGCCAGATAAAATACGTAAGATCTGTGGTGCAGGGCGTTGGACGATGCCAATGCCGGAGGATCGAGAGCCGTCATGGCGCAACGCGTGCCACAACATCATGGGCAAGTCAAAGCGGGTTTCACGCGCGCTGTTCGCCGGCGCCTAAAAACACCGCGCGGACAAAATCGCGGTAAAGCATCACCTGCTTCGGCAGGAGTTCCTTGTCCTTGAGGACCCGTGACAGGATAATGCCGCCGTCGACAAGCCCCGACATCATGTCGGCAAGCGCATCAAAATCCACCGGAATTTTTGGCGGATAGCGCTGCGCAATCAGTTCAAATTGGGTGCGGAACCGCTTGCGCCAGGCAAGAAGCGCCGTGGCGTTTAATTCCACAACATTGCGGTTAAACAACTGCTCCTGATAACAGACCGCCGCCACAATGCATCCGGGATGGGCGCTCGGAAGATCCGCCATCATCTCGGCAAACATTTTCAAGCCAACGAGGAATCCGTGCAGCGGGTCTTCATGAAGCTCAAGCGCGCGCAGAAAGAGCTCGTCAAACAGGACTTCCTCACGCTCGATATAACGCTCAAGCAAAGCCTTGGCGAGATCACCCTTGTCCGGAAAATGGTAGAAAAATCCGCTCTTTGTTATCCCCACCGCTGTAATGATTTCTTCAATGGAGGTGGCGGCGAATCCTTTGGCAAGAATGGACTCTTGGGCCACCTCGAGAATGCGCTCGCGCTTGCTGCCAGTGCGATTTAAAACCGTTGAAGTCATATCCACTGTACCGTGAGTGCAGTTAAAGCCTGGCAAGGTTTGCCACCGATCCGCGAAGGAGTCACCCGGCGCAACCTAACCGCATGATCTATATAGCAGTTTCTGAATTCTGAGAAGCCTTGACCATAAGCTTTGTAGATTTCACACGCGCTCTCAACCATTTTGCCGCCATGCAAAGCGCGTCCCCGCGCCGCAAATCACAGCACTGGAGAAGACTATGACAAAGTACCGGCAAAACCTGCCGCAGTTGAGCAACCACCTATTTTTGACCGACGGTGGAATTGAAACAACAATCATCTATCACGACGGCATCGACCTGCCCTATTTCGCGGTGTTCGACCTTCTGAAAACTGAGAAGGGGGCCCAGACTTTGAAGTCCTATTACAGCCGACATGCTACGATTGCCCGTGCCAACGGCCTGGGATTCATTCTTGAATCGCCCACCTGGCGGGCCAGCAGCGATTGGGGCACAAAGCTTGGCTATACACCGTCAGGCCTCGCCGAAATCAATCGCCAGTCCATCGCTTTCCTTGAAGCGCTCCGCACGGAATTCGAGACTGCCCAAAGCCCGATGCCGATCAGCGGCTGCATTGGCCCGCGCGGCGATGGCTACGATCCCGGCCGCATCATGAGCGAAGCCGAGGCCGAAGACTACCATGGCGGCCAGGCGCAGGTCTTCGCGGCAACGGCTGCCGACATGGTGACCGCCATCACGATGACCAATATCAACGAGGCGGTTGGCGTATCGCGCGCCGCCAAGGCCGTGGCAATGCCGGTGGCAATTTCATTTACCGTGGAAACCGATGGCCGTCTTCCTTCCGGTGAGTTGCTCCGCGAGGCGATCGAAGCCGTCGATGGCCGGACGGGAAATGCGCCGGCCTACTACATGGTCAATTGCGCCCACCCCACCCATTTCGACGGCACGTTGGTCAAGGCCGAGTGGACCAAGCGCATCCGCGGAATTCGCGCCAACGCCTCCCGGTGCAGCCATGCCGAGCTTGACAGGGCCACTGAGCTTGATGCGGGGAACCCGGCGGAATTTGGCCAGCAATACCGCGCCATTCGCGATCGCCTGGGCCACATCAACGTGCTTGGCGGCTGCTGCGGCACCGACCACCGGCACGTCGAGCAAATTGCCATCGCCTGCCGCAAGGCGGCGTAAAACATTCATTGAAAGAGGGCCAAGTGGCCCTCTTTCTTCCGGTTTGCCCCCTCATCTTGCGCCTGCTATAGCAACGCCAAGTTCCAGCCCAGAATGATGAGGTTCCCAAAATGAGTAAGATAAAAGTCGCCAATCCCGTGGTTGAACTCGATGGCGACGAGATGACCCGCATCATCTGGGACCTGATCAAGAAGAAGCTCATTCATCCGTATCTCGATGTTGATTTGCACTATTACGATCTTTCCGTGGAAAACCGCGATGCCACCAATGACCAGGTGACTATTGACGCGGCCAATGCGATCAAGAAACACGGCGTCGGCGTGAAATGCGCCACCATCACCCCCGATGAGGGCCGGGTGAAGGAGTTCAGCCTTAAGCAGATGTGGAAGTCGCCCAACGGCACCATCCGCAATATCCTGGGCGGCGTTATTTTTCGCGAACCCATCATCTGCGCGAACGTGCCGCGCCTCGTCCCCGGCTGGACCAAGCCAATCATCATCGGCCGCCACGCTTTCGGCGACCAGTATCGCGCCACCGACTTCACCTTTCCGGGCAAGGGCACGCTTACCATCAAGTTCGTGGGCGATGACGGCAAGGTTATCGAAAAGGAAGTGTTCAAGTCGCCGGGCGAAGGTGTTGCAATGGCCATGTACAATCTCGATGACTCGATCAAGGAGTTTGCCCGCGCCAGCCTGAACTATGGCTTGAACCGCAATTTCCCGGTCTATCTTTCAACCAAGAACACCATTCTCAAGGCCTATGACGGGCGCTTCAAGGATATCTTCCAGGTGATTTTTGATGCCGAATTCAAGGCCGAATATGAAAAGCGCGGCCTCACCTATGAGCACCGCCTGATTGACGACATGGTCGCCTCGGCCATGAAGTGGACCGGCGGATATATCTGGGCCTGCAAAAACTATGACGGCGATGTCCAGTCCGATCTCGTGGCCCAGGGCTATGGTTCGCTTGGCCTCATGACCTCCGTCTTGATGACGCCCGATGGCAAGACGGTGGAAGCCGAGGCGGCCCACGGAACGGTGACGCGCCACTTCCGGCTGCATCAGCAGGGCAAGCAGACGTCAACCAATTCGGCCGCATCGATCTTTGCCTGGACCGGCGGCCTCAAGCACCGCGCCAAGCTTGACAGCAACGCGGCGCTGGCGAAATTCGCCGGCACCCTGGAAGCGGTAACAGTTGCCACCATCGAGGAAGGCAGCATGACGAAGGATCTGGCTGTCCTCGTAGGGCCGGAGCAAACCTGGCTTTCCACCGAAGGCTTCCTCGACGCCATCGACAGCAACCTGCAAAAAGCCGCCGCCTGATCGGCTAAACCGCCTGCTGGCACACATCCAGCACACGCGGCAAGTCCATTGGCTTGCCGAAAAACCCGAGGGCGCCGCCTGCCATGGCCTTTTTAAGCAGGTCATCGGCGCTGTAGCCCGTCATGAAATAGACCTTGGCGTCGGGGCGCTGCTGGCGAATTTCCAAAAAGCTGTCCACGCCATTCTTGCCCGGCATCATCACGTCGAAGAAGCCGAGGTCGAAGGGCGTGGCGCGATAGGCTTCAATTGCCTCCTGGCCGCTATAGGCAACCTGCACCTTGTGGTCGTCCAGGGACAGGAGCTCGGCCAGTGAGTCCGCATTTTCGGCATTGTCGTCAAGTACTAGAATGGAAAGTGTCCGTGCCATGTCAGGCCGCCTCCTCTACAGTTTCAATGATTGGGAACCAGGCGGTAAAGCATGCGCCTTCGCCAAGTTTGGATGCGATCTCCAGCCCGCCCCCGTGCTGCTCTAAAATCTTCTCAACCGCTGGCAGGCCAAGGCCAGTGCCAAAGCTCTTGGTCGTAAACAGCGGCTCCTTGATTCTCAAAAGATGTTCCGCCGATATGCCGGGACCATTGTCGATGACGCTGATTTCAATGCCGCGGCCAGTCCGGACGGATTTAATCGTGATCTTGGGGATGAAATCCGCCGCGCCGGACAAATCGTCGCCCCTTCCCACCAGCGCTTCCGAGGCATTGCTGATGAGGTTGATCAGGCTGCGGCTCATGCGCTCCGGATCGATGGCCGTTACCAGGCCTCCCAGGCCCAGCGTGCACTCGATATTCACAACCGCTGGCAGCTTGGTTGCTTCCTCTTCGATTACTTTTGCAAGCCAGTTGTCAAGATCAAGAAGCTTCCGTTGGACCGGCCGGGTGCGGGCAAAATCAAGAAGCTGCGAGATGATATTGTCACAGCGCACGACTCCATTGTCGATCCGCTGCAACTGCTGCTCGACCCCCATTCCCTTGCCCTTTATCTTGCGGTCGAGCACGAAGGCCGATGTCCGCACCGCCGCCAGGGGATTGCGCAGTTCGTGCGCCACGGTGGCGGTGAGCTGCCCAAGCTGGGCCATGCGGCCCGCCTTCAGCATTTCTTCCTGGGTGGCTTTCAGCTTCTTGATGCTGTCGGAGAGTTCTGAATTAAGCCGGGTGACGTGGTCGTTCACCGTCTGCAGATCGCTGATTTTCGTTACATCGACAAATGTAACCATCACCGAACGGCCTGGCACCCCGGCGTTATCCAGCCATCCCGAGGAAACGACCATGGTGCGCGCTACCGCCTTGCCCCGCGACATCAGATCAGTTTCGAACCGCAGGGCTGTTCCAATCATGTCCGCAATGCTCTCAGCCGGGCTGCGACCCAGTATTTCACGGGGATCTGCTGCTGCGAATTCGGCCTCCGTCATGCCAAGAATGGCAAGCAGGAACGGATTTACATAGATCGTATTGCCATTCTCATGGAGATGCCAGATTCCGACCGGCACGGTTTCGGCAAGGGCCCTGTACCGCGCCTCCTTGGCTTCAAGCTCCGCCTCATTTCTTTTCATCTCAGTTACGTTGGTATTTGAGCCGACAAGATAGGTAACGCCATCGGAAGTAATGACGCGGGCCTTCCGGGTGAGCGAATATACGGTTGATCCATCCGTACTCGTCGCAAGCTCCATGAATTCCTGGGGCTCCGGCGATGCGAGGGCCAGCCTGTCGCCCGCCATGAATTTCTCCGCCTGCTCCCGCGGGTAGAAATCCGCGTCGGAAAGTCCCAGGAGCTTCTCTGCTTCTGAGCCGATGATCCTGCAGTGGGCCGCGTTGGAAAACACAAAGTTGAGCTTCTCATCCTTGACAAATATGGATGTCGGCAGGAGATCCAGGATTTGCAGCAACGCATTTATGTCATTGATGCGCGAGGCGGGTATCTTCCCGTGATTGGTCATGGCAGTTGCTTTCCCCAGAGCAAAAAGACAAAAATCAGGCGGCCAGCTTTTCAAGGCGGGCCAGCAGGTCCAAAGGATCAAATGGCTTGTTCAGGATCCCCGTCAGCACAACATCGTCAAAAAGCGCGAGTTCCTTGCTGTGCTCCGAGGCGTTCCCGGTGATGATAATTGTTGGAACGCTGCGTCCCTGTTTCTTCAGCGTATTGTAAACTTCTATGCCGTTGATGAGGGGCATTCTGAGGTCGAGCACGAGGACGTCCACTCCGCCCGCCACGACGCGCGATATCGCATCGCGGCCGTTGCGGACCAGCTCACACCGGTAGCCGTTGCGATTGATAAGCTGGGCCAGCGTCGGGCCGAATTCAGGATCATCCTCAGCCACCAGCACCACGCCGGACGAACCCAGGCCCGAAATCGAGTCAAGAACCTGGAAAAGATTGACCGGCTTGGAGAATACGCCCATGGCGCCCCCGGCTATGGCCTGTTGAAGGAGTTGCTCAACGCTGTAGCCGGTCATCATGTAGACTTTGGCCAGGGGCTTCAGCTTCTTGATCTCGAGGAAGCTTTCCACGCCGTTCTTTCCCGGCATCATCACATCCATGAAAGCGATATCGAAGTCCTCCTTGAGGTAGGCGGCGATGGCGCCTTCGCCATCGTAAACCACCAGCGGCCGGTGGCCTTCCAGCTCGAACAGTTCGCCAAGAGAATTGGCATTGTCGGCATCATCGTCGACAACCAGAATGCGCAGGGACCGTTTCATGCCGCTTGCTCTCCAATATTCTCGTGTATGGGCAGCCAAAGTGTGAAAGTGGCGCCCTTGCCCTCTACCGAATCGATATCGAGTCCGCCGCCGTGCTGTTCCAGTATCTGCTCCACCGCGGAGATTCCCAGCCCGGTGCCGAAGTTTTTGGTCGTAAACAGCGGTTCGCGGATTTTGGACAGGTTGTCTGCCGAAATGCCCGGTCCATTGTCGGCCACGCTGATCTCGGCGCCGCGCCCGGTCAGCCGCGTCCGCACGGTAATGACCGGCGTTTCGGTGAACCGCGCCTTGGGATCATCGCCTTTGCCGACCAGCGCTTCCGAGGCATTGGTGAGCAGGTTGATAACGGCGCGTTCAAAGCGGCCGGGTTCAAGGTCGACAAGCTTCTCGCCAAGGCCGAAATAGCATTCGATCGAAACCAGCTCCGGCAGCTTTTGCGCTTCGGCCTGGACCAGCTTCTCAAGCCAGACGTCAAGGACGGTCGCCTCCGCCTTGATGGCCTTGGTTCGGGAGAAATCGAGCAGCTGGGTGATGATGTTGTCGCAGCGGATGACGCCGTTGTTGATGCGCTGCAGCTGCGGCTCGACGCCGAGCCCCTTGTCCTTGAGCTTGCGCGCCAGAAGATAGGTCGAGGTTCGAACCGTGCTGAGGGGGTTTCGAAGTTCATGTGCGACCGTTGCCGTCAGATTGCCGAGCTGCGCCATCTTGCCCTTGCGGAGCGCCTCGTCCTGGGCTTCGCGCAGCTTTGTAATGTTATCGGTGAGCTGCCGGTTGAGCGTGCCCATCTCGCTGTTGACGTTCTGGATTTCATGCGAGAACGTGAGGGCCTGTTCGTGCGACGAGGCAAGCTCGTTGTGGGCCTTCTCAAGTTCAATGAACTTCCGCTTGAGCAGGCGTCCCATGAACTGCCCGTAGAAAGCAACGGCGCAGATGACAAACGCCATGAGCACCCCAATGTAAAATTCATAATTGCGCAGCTTGGTGACTGTCGCATTAGCGTCTTCGACGGCATTCAGCTTCATCCGCCCGATCAGCTGGTTGAGGTCCTTGATGCTGAATCTGAGCGAAGAATAGCGTTCGACGATGCGGGTAACTGCCACCTGGGCTGCCTCGTTGTCGCCGGCATCAACAAGCAGATCTATTCTTTTCGCGTGTTTTTCTATTTCTGTCATGGCGGTATCCATTTGCCGTAACAGCGCCAATGCCTTTTTTGCCGGTTTTTCATCCGTATGCTGAGGAAGCTGGGCCCGAAGCCGGTTCACCTCCTGGCGGAATTCGTAAGTCTTGGACTTGAACATGGATTGTGCCTGGAGCGGCGCTTTCGTGCTCAGTACTTTGACGTATTCCGACTGCGCATCTGCGGCTGAATCAGCAATGATCCATGAAGACGCCAGTTGGCGGTCGAAAAAAGCGGATTCAGTGACGTTGGCCTGGTAAACGCCGATGACCAGGTGGCTCAGGTACAGGCCGCAGAAAATGGCAATGAGATTGAATGCGGCAATCAGAAAGTAGACAAATTGCACGCGGGGCCATGAATTTTGGCCGTTTTGTAGTGTTGCCTTCCCCAACCCCGTTGCCCCCGCCTACTATCCAAAAGCATTGAAGAGCTACGGTGCTCCAATTATGGTAAACAAATGGTTGAAATTACCCGACCCGCCGCTAAAGAGCTTAAAATCATGGACCATTTCTCCGGCGGCTGCCAATGCGGGGCGATCCGCTTTCAGGTCAAAGGCCCCCTCGGAAGTGCCGGAATTTGCCATTGCCGCATGTGCCAAAAGGCCTTCGGCTCCTGGGGCGCGGCACTGGTGTCCGTCCCGGCTGAAAATCTGGCCTGGACGCGGGGGCAACCCGGCGTTTTCCGGTCATCGGCAATCGTGGCCCGGGGCTTCTGCGCCGCCTGCGGAACCCCCCTCTTTATGCGCGAGGATGGAGACGTCAATTTTGAACTTGCCATTGGGGCTTTCGACAAGCCATCACGCATTGGTCCCCTGACCGAACAGGTCGGCGTGGAAGGCCGCGTTTCATGGTTCAAGAACATGCCTCTCCTGCCGGAGCAAACCACTGCCGAAACACGCTCGCCGCAAGACCTCGCCAGGCTGAAAAGCCTGCAGCATCCCGATCACGATACGGACCATTGGCCCTAGCTACCGCAGGAGCGCCCCCACCGCTGCAAGCGCCGCTTCGGCCTTGCCTGCATCAGGCCCGCCCGCCTGCGCCAAATCCGGCCGTCCGCCGCCGCCTTTGCCGCCGAGCACCGCAGCCCCGGCCCGCGCCAGGTCAACAGCGCTGAGCTTTGCCGCAAGATCGGCTGTGACCCCCACGTAAAGGCTGGCCCGCCCCTCGCCATTGGTGCTGAGCAGCGCCACCACGCCGGACCCAAGCCTTGATTTGCCGTCATCAACCAGGCCCTTCATGTCCTTTGACTCCATGTCGCCCAGAATGCGCTTCATGAACTTGATGCCATTGATGGTTTCAATGTCACTTTCACCGGCGGTTGCTCCCCCGCCGAGGGCCAGGGCCTTCTTGGCCTCGGCAAGTTCGCGCTCGAGCTTCCGGCGCTCGTCGACCAGGCTCTCAACGCGGCTCACCATTTCAGAGGGCGTGGTCTTGAGAAGGGCGGCAGCCGCTGCCACGCGCCTGTCCTGCTGTTCGAGGTAGTCACGCGCCGCAGGCCCCGCTAAAGCCTCAAGCCGCCTGACGCCCGCCGCCGAACCGCTTTCAGCGAGGATTTTAATGAGGCCGATATCGCCGGTGCGCGACACATGCGTGCCGCCGCAGAGCTCCAGCGAATAGATCGGCCGGTTCGAGCCTTCCGGATTGCGGCCCATGGAGACGACGCGCACTTCCTCGCCATATTTTTCGCCAAACAGCGCCATCGCCCCTTCGGCAACCGCCGCATCAACCGACATGAGCCGCGTGTTGACCGGATCATTCTGCAGCACAATGTCATTGGCCATGGTCTCGACAGCGGCAAGCTCCGCCGCCGACATGCCCTTGTTATGGGAAAAATCAAAGCGCAGGCGGTTGGGCTCAACCAGCGAACCCTTCTGCGCCACGTGGCCGCCCAAGGTTTTGCGCAGCGCCTCGTGCAGCAGATGGGTGGCCGAGTGATGCTGGCGGTTGCCGGACCGGCGCCCGTGATCAACCTTGAGTTCCACCGCCTCGCCAAGCGCCAGCGTGCCGGATTCAACCTGGCCCACGTGAATGACCAGGTCACCCAGCCGCTTTTCCGTGCCCGTCACCCGGAACACCCCGCCACTGGCCGACCTGATGATCCCGTGATCGCCGGTCTGGCCGCCGGACTCCGCGTAGAACGTTGTCTGGTTGGTGACGATTGCCGCCGTGTCGCCGGCCTTCAGCGATCTTCACCTGCTTGCCATCCGCAACCATGGCGGTGATCACGCCCTCGGCCTTTTCCGTTTCATAGCCGAGGAACTCGGTTGCCCCTACCGCGTCGCGGATTTCAAACCAGACCGCGTCGGCCTTGGCATCGCCGGTTCCCTTCCAGGCGCGGCGCGCTTCGGTTTTTTGGACGTCCATCGCCTTTGAAAAAGCTTCCGTATCCACCAACACGCCGCGTGAGCGCAACGCGTCCTGGGTGAGGTCCAGCGGAAAACCATAGGTGTCATAGAGCTTGAAGGCGGTATCGCCGGCGAACACATCACCGGTTTTCAGTCCCGCAGACTCCTCGTCGAGAATGCGCAAGCCCCGCTCCAGGGTTTTGCGGAAACGCGTTTCTTCGAGAAGCAGCGTTTCGGTAATCAGGTCTTGGGTGCGCTGCAGTTCCGGATAGGCCGCGCCCATTTCATGCACCAGGGTGGGAACCAGCTTCCACATCAGGGGTTCGCGCTGGCCCAGAAGCTCGGCGTGGCGCATGGCGCGCCGCATGATCCGCCGCAGCACATAGCCCCGCCCCTCGTTGGAGGGCAGAACCCCATCGGCAATCAGGAATGACGAGGCGCGCAAATGATCGGCGATCACCCGGTTGGACGCCTTGTATTTCCCTTCGGCCGGAACCCCGGTCCTCTCCACGATGGCCGCAATGAGGATGCGGAACAGGTCGGTTTCGTAATTGTCGTGGGTTCCCTGCAGGACCGCGGCAATTCTTTCCAGCCCCATGCCCGTATCAATGGAAGGCTTGGGCAGGCTGACGCGCTCCTGCTTGCTCACCTGCTCGTATTGCATGAACACCAGGTTCCAGATTTCAATGAAACGGTCGCCGTCCGCCTCGGCGCTGCCCGGAGGCCCGCCCGGAATCGTGTCACCATGATCATAAAAAATTTCCGAACACGGGCCGCAGGGGCCTGTATCGCCCATGGACCAGAAATTGTCCGAGGTCGGAATGCGGATGATGCGGCTGTCGGGCAGGCCGGCGATTTTCTTCCACAGGCCAAAGGCCTCGTCATCCTCCGAGAAAACCGTGACCGTCAGCTTGTCCGCGGGCAGCCCGTATTCCTTGGTGACCAGCGTCCAGGCCCATTCAATGGCGTCGGGCTTGAAATAATCGCCGAAGGAAAAATTTCCGAGCATTTCGAAGAATGTGTGGTGGCGCGCCGTGTAGCCCACATTGTCGAGGTCATTATGCTTGCCGCCGGCGCGCACGCATTTCTGCGCCGTGGTGGCCCGGCTGTAGGGGCGGCGCTCGGCTCCGGTGAACACGTTCTTGAACTGCACCATGCCCGAATTGGCAAACATCAGGGTGGGATCGTTGCGCGGCACAAGCGACGACGACGCCACGATTTCATGGCTTCGGGCCTTGAAGAAATCAAGGAATGTCGAGCGGATCTGGGCAAGGCTGGTCATTGAATATCCAGGGGTTAGGCGAAAGCGGCAAGTGCATGCTCTTTAAGATGCGATGGCCCGTCCTGTCCAGAATTTCCGCAAGGCGAGCCGTTAGCTTCCAGCAAAACAGAACAGCGCCCTCCGGGGGCACGGAGGGCGCTTCGCCTGCGGTGTGGGGGACACACCAACATAACCTGCCGCCCTCAACTCAAACGGCAGGAATTCATGCATGCCGAAATCTAGTCGTCGGACTCCTCGGCCGTAGGGGCCACCGTGATCTTGGCGGCAATCAGCCCCGCATTGGCGCGGATGGCCGCTTCAATGGCATTGGCCATGTCGCCGTTGAGCTTGAGGAATTCCTTGGCCTTGTCCCGGCCCTGTCCGATGCGCTCGCCGTTATAGGAGTACCAGGAACCGGACTTCTCAACCACTCCCGCCGTGACGCCGAGATCGACGAGCTCGCCAACCTTGGAAATGCCTTCGCCATACATGATGTCGAATTCCACCAGCTTGAAGGGCGGCGCCACCTTGTTCTTGACCACCTTCACCCGGGTCTGGTTGCCGACCACTTCTTCGCGGTCCTTGATGGCGCCGATCCGGCGGATATCGAGGCGCACCGAAGCGTAGAACTTGAGGGCGTTGCCGCCGGTCGTGGTTTCCGGGCTGCCAAACATCACGCCGATCTTCATCCGGATCTGGTTGATGAAGATGACCATGCAGTTTGATTTTGAAATCGACGCCGTCAATTTGCGCAGCGCCTGGCTCATCAGCCGGGCCTGCAGGCCGGGCAGCGAATCGCCCATTTCGCCTTCAAGCTCGGCCTTGGGGGTCAGTGCCGCCACGGAATCGATCACCAGGATTTCAATGGCCCCGGAGCGCACCAGCGTATCGGCGATCTCAAGCGCCTGCTCGCCCGTGTCGGGCTGCGAAATAAGAAGTTCCTGGACATCGACCCCGAGCTTTTTGGCATAGCCCGGATCCATTGCGTGTTCCGCGTCAATAAAGGCGCACACCCCGCCGCGCTTTTGCGATTCCGCAATGGTTTGCAGCGCCAGCGTGGTTTTGCCGGAAGACTCCGGCCCATAAATTTCAATCACCCGCCCGCGCGGCAGGCCGCCAATTCCCAGGGCAATGTCGAGACCAAGTGAACCCGTTGAAATCGCCTCAATTTCAACAACCGGATTGGACCCCAGCTTCATGATTGAACCCTTGCCGAAAGCCCGTTCAATCTGGCTTAGCGCCGCATCCAGCGCCTTATTTTTGTCCATTGAAGTATTCTCAACTACCCGAAGATTCGCTTGCCCCATCGTCCATACTCCTTAAGTCAGTTGCCTCGCTCGGTGCAATCACTTCCTTTGTACCGGCGATGTTGATGTTATGTTCTATTTTTGTTCCGAAAGCAAGTGGTATTTACCGGAGAATGCAAAAAATTATTTGAGGGCCTTTTCGACCGCCTGCCCCACCGAAAACAGGCTCTGGTCCTGCCCCCAAACGCCCATCAGCATAAGGCCGACGGGAGCCGCGCCCGGCTCGTTCACCGGAATCGAGATGGCGCAGCAATCCAGAAAATTCCCCACATAGGTATTGCGCAAGCTCATGGAATTATAGCGGAGATAATCCTGTTCGCCCTCAAGCGCCGCTATGGGCGGCGGTGCAATCATGACAGTGGGAAGAACAATGGCGGAAAGCCCCTGTGTAAGAGCGCTGAAACGCCGGATCATTTCCTCCCGCCGCTTGACGATGGAAAGATAGTCGGCGGCACTGATGCCGCCAGCCGCTTCCATGCGCGTGCGCACCCGGGGATCATAGTCAGCCCCCTTCCGCGCGATGAGGTCGCGGTGCTGGGCAAAGGCTTCCGCCGCCACGATGCCGCCCTTGATTGTGAGGCTCGGCATTTCCAGCAACTCTTCGAATGCGAGATCAACGAGCGTAGCGCCCGCCTTGGAAATCCGCGCCAGCGCAAGCTCGTAAGCCGACGCCACATCCGAGTCCAGACCTTCAAGCACGGCGGTTTTCAAAACGCCTATCCGCAGCGATGCAATCTCGCGGCCCGCGATCTTTCCGGTCCAGTCGCCCGCCATCAATGCGTCAGCGGCGGCACAGCACGCCACCGAATTTGCCAGTGGCCCGACGGAATCAAAGCGTGACGAAAGCGGATAGGCGCCGCGCGTGCTCACCCGCCCCGTGCTGGGCTTGTAACCCGTAATGCCGTTATAGGCCGCAGGAATACGGCAGGAGCCGCCCGTATCCGTACCGATGCTCAGTGCACACATCCCGTCCGCAATGGCAACCGCAGCCCCCGACGATGAGCCTCCGGGTATGCGCCCGGTGCTTCCTGTCAAACGCCGAACGCGGCGTTCCGTAATGGGGGTTGAGCCCCACCCCCGAATAGGCAAATTCCGTCATGTTGGTGCGGCCCAGCACAACCAGGCCGGCCGATTTCAAGGCGGCTATGGCTGGCGCATCCGCAAGCGCGGGGGCCGCATCCTTCAGAACTTTGGAGCCCGCTGTAGTGACCTCGCCGGCCAGATCAAAAAGGTCCTTCACTGAAATGGGAATTCCGGCGAATGGCGATGGCTGGCGGTTCTGCCGCCGCAGCCGGTCCTGATAGTCCGCCGCCGCGAGTGCTCCTTCTACGTCGACCTTGATGAAAGCCCGGGGCCCCTCGCCTGCCGCGTCGGAAATATTCGCCAACGCCTGCTCAACGAGCTTTCGCGAAGAAGATTTGCCGTCACGCAACTCGCCGGCGAGGCCTTCCAGTGTCCATTTCCGCGGCATCAGCTTTCCATTACTTCCTTGACCTTCTCGACCAGCTGCTTCAGCGAAAACGGCTTTGGCAGGAAGGCAAAATCCGTTTGCCCCTCAAGATTTTTCTCAAACGCATCCTCGGCATAACCCGAGACGAAGACCACTTTAGTTTTAACCCCGCGCTTGCGCAATTCGCGCAGCATTGTAGGCCCGTCCATTTCCGGCATGACGACATCAGAAAGGATAAGGTCAAACGGCTCGGTCTGGGTTTCCATGACCTCCAGGGCGCTTTCGCCTGAATCGGCCTCCACCACCGTATAGCCGCGCGAGGTGAGGGCGCGGATGGCAAAGGCCCGCACCGCGTCCTCATCTTCGACCAGAAGAATGCGCCCCTTGCCGGTGAAGTCGGAACGCGTCGCCTTCACTTCCTCGCGGGCGGCGGCGGCGGCAATCTCGATCTCCGTCGGGTAATGGCGCGGCAGATAGATGCTGAAGGTCGTGCCCTTGCCCACCACGCTGTGGCAGAAGATGAAGCCGCCGGTCTGTTTTACGATGCCATATACGGTTGAGAGGCCAAGGCCCGTTCCCTTGCCCACTTCCTTGGTGGAGAAAAACGGCTCCCAGATCTTCTCGACGATTTCAGGCGCGATGCCTGAGCCCGTGTCACTCACTTCGCACAGCACATATTCGCCCGCCGGCATGGGGTCACGGATGATGGATTTCGACTCTTCCACGCTGATGTTCTTGGTCTTCACCGACAGGGTGCCGCCCCGCGGCATGGCGTCCCTGGCGTTGACCGCGAGGTTGATGATCACCTGCTCGAACTGGTGCACGTCAACCAGCACCAGGCCGAGGTCGCGGCTGTGGCTGATCTTGAGTTCAACCTTCTCGCCCAGAACCCGGCCGAGCAGATTGTCGAGGTCGGACATGGCATCGGTAAGCGAATGCACCTTGGGCTGCAGCGTCTGCTTGCGCGAAAAGGCCAGCAGCTGGCGGACCAGATTGGCCGCCCGGTTGGCGTTCTGCTTGATGCTCATGATGTCGGCAAAGGCCGGATCGGTGGGCCGCATCTTGGCCAGCAGCAGGTCGGCAAAGCCGATGATCGGGGTCAGCACATTGTTGAAGTCATGGGCGATGCCGCTGGCCAACTGGCCCACCGCCTGCATTTTCTGGCTCTGCGCCAGCTGCACTTCCAGGGTCTTGCTTTCGGTCTTGTCGACGGCAAAGACCGTCAGGTTTTTTCCCATGCCCTGCAGGCGGGCAAAGGAGAACTGGACCAGGCGGGGCTTCTCGTCCAGGATGGTGGCGTCAACCACCACCATCGGCTCGTTCTTGTTCTGAAACTTGTCGAGGCCGCTGCGCAGCTCGCTGCGGTCGCTTTCCACCACCATGGAGGCGAAGCTGGCGCCGCGCTTGGCCCGGGCCGAATAGGACAGGAAAACCGGGTTGGCCGACTGGATGATCCCCTGGCTGTCGATTTCCGCAATGCCGATAGGCGCAACTCCTGCAAAGCGTGACAGCGACTCCTTATCTTCATTATCCTTCTTTTCATGGCGCGGCACGATCAGGGTGCGGGCCGGCAGCGCCTTTGATTCGGCATCAAAATCCACCCGGTGGATGACCTCGACCGGCAACGCCGCGCCCTTGCGCGTCTTGAGCTCGAGGCTGAACATCTCGGTCCGCCCGCCGCCGGCCAGGGGCTCGATGGCGGTGAGCAGCCTGGCCCCGGTCTCACCCAGAACATCGCTGAGGCGGAGCCCGCCATTCTGGCTTTCGGCGATATCGAGGCCCAGCCATTCGGCCAGGGTGGCGTTCAGGTAATCGATCTTCTGGTTGGGCAGCGATGAAAAAAAGCCGGCCGGCGCATGGTCGAGATAGGTGATGATGAACTGCAGGCGGCCAAAGGCTTTCTCCTGCCGGGCCCGGTCGACGCTCACATCCTGCAGGCGCCACAGCACCAGGCCGCGCTGGGCCGGCCCGGAAATCGGCGCCACGCTGATCTTCAGCCACTTCGGCGCATCGGGGCTGGCCCCTGCCGCGGTGGACCCGGCCGGAAGGCGGATTTCCCGCGCCTCGCTTTTGCCTTCAAGGGCCGCCTGCGCCAGCTGATAGATGGGCTCCACAAAGGCCGGCTGGCCCGCATAGAGCAGGTCAAACCCCACCAGGCGGCCCACCCCCGCCGCGGCGGTCAATTTCAAAAACGGCGCGTTGCCGTAGATGGCCCGCGACTTGCCGTCGGTCACCACGCAGGCCTCGCCGATGGCATCGGTCAGGCCATCGAAAAAGGTGCGGGTCTGGTTCTGCCGGTCGAAGCGCACCAGCCCCGCCATGAAGGCGAAGATGGCAAACAGCCCGGCCAGCGCCAGCACCGCGCCGGTGGCGAGCAGGCCGGAGCTTATGGCATCGCGCAGCTGCCAGACGCCGAAGCCCACCGCGGCGGCCAACAGGGCGGCAAGCCCGAAGGACAGCGCAACGGAGACCCGGCCAGAAGCCGAAGCCATGCCGGCCACCTCATTTCCACCGCGCTCCGCCATTTAGCTCCCATCCCCGAATCATTCGAGTATAGACGATTCGCAAAATTTCGGATTCCTCTCCACTCCGGCAAAATTTATGGTATGCTGCCGTCACAGCGTGAGATTTTGCAAGGAGACGGCCCATGGAATTCCTCGCCCCTTATATGAATTACATCATTACCGCCTGCATTGCGCTGGCGGTTTTGCTGGTGGGGCTGCTGGTTTACCGGCTTTTGAGCGGGCCGGTGATGGGCCGCAAGGGCCAAAGGCTCGGCATCAGCGAATATCACGAGATCGACAAGACGCGCCGCCTGGTTCTGGTGCGCCGCGACGAGACCGAGCACCTGATCCTGATCGGCGGCGGGCAGGACCTCGTCGTCGAGAGCGGCATCAGCCTCAATTCCAGCCTGGACGACATCCGCGAAGCGCCGCGCCCGCCCATTCCGATCCGCCAGGCGCCGCGCGCCCCCGTATTCGGCGGCGACCGCCGCCCGGTGCTAAGGCCGGTCGAGCCGCCGATGATGTCGCAGCGCAATTACGAGCACGAAGAGAACTGAGGCGGGAAGCCTAATTCCTCCGTCTACGGATGAATATGGCGGGGGACGTCAACT
This sequence comes from uncultured Alphaproteobacteria bacterium, assembly GCA_963773295.1. GTDB lineage: Bacteria > Pseudomonadota > Alphaproteobacteria > Rhizobiales > Aestuariivirgaceae > Aestuariivirga. The sequence goes on along the minus strand of CAVZAJ010000007.1, from coordinate 457,857 downwards.
CATGGCGGCCCCCGATCGTATTTGAGGAAAGAAGGTGGAGGGGATGTCCCCGCCCTGGCTTCAAGCCTGCATATGCTTAGGTTAGGATCAAGAGGAATGTGTCTGGCTTAAAGCCCGGCCTTGAAACGCAGCGATTTTTGCCTTGGGGTCGTTCTTGCAGAGCCCCAGATCGTACGGTGTCTGATGTTTGCCGCTGAGGTTGTTTAGCCATTTAAGGCGCGCGGATCGTAGTATCCGCGGGTCTTCCCTTCGGCTCCCGGAAGCCCGGGGCGCGTTACCTCCCCCGGCCCGCAGGCGCTGCACATGGTTCCGGCAATTTCGAGACGCTGTCGACACTGTCCCCTCCTTTCCGGAACCATCAGGAGGAATATAGGCCTAGTAGGAATATAATGTCAAGAGCAGAGTTGGGATTATTTCTCTGTTTCCCGCTTTGTCAGAGATCGCAACGGATATCGTGCCAGTCAGCCACATGGTCACGCTCGACGAGGGTGTCATCAGCCTATTCCGGCATGGACAAATTACTCGAAGCGTCCGGCCCGCCCAATCCAATCCGCCAGGCCCCCTGCGCCCGTCTTAGGCGACCGCCGCCCGAAAGACAGTCGACCCGCCAATATGTCGCACGCAACTACGGCGCGAATAAAACTGAGGCGGGAAGCCCAATTCCTCCATCGAGGGATTATGGTTGGATAGCTCAGGGTCTGCAAAACAGTTCGAATTAGATTTCACTACCAAAGGTAGCTTTTTTTCAGCAACTCGCGTCCCTTTACTAACGACGAATAAAAACATAGCTTAGTCATAACACGTCGCGGGGCGGTAGATTTGCGAGACTACGGATACAACAAAATCTCTCTTGCTGATGTTTTGAGAAAAACAGACTTCGGCCCCAACGCGCTCTCAAAAAATCCCGCACTGAATGATCAAACCATTGAGAATGCTGTTAAAGCCGCGAAAAATGGATTAGCTGGACTAACCTTTAAAAAGAACGAACTAAGAGGCAAGTACGTCTACAAGATCGAACGTCTAGAGTACGAGCTAGTACTACGAAAACTAGACAAGAACATTCGGCGACTTACGCGAGTAAAACAATCCGACAGACAGAATATCGTTCGGGCACTGAAATCAATACTCAGCGAGGGCTCGAATTTCCGCATTTACAAACTTGATCTAAAAAACTTTTATGAAACTATCCCGATGAGCGAACTTTTGGATAAGTTATCAAAAGATAGTGGTTTTCCAAAAGATTCCATTTCAATTTTTAGTGCTTTCAAACAAATACTAATCCAAAACACTATTAGCTGAACGCCTCGCGGAGTTGCCATCAGCGCAACACTATCAGAATACTATTTGCGAGATTTTGATAAGAATATTCCTCGACTATCTTCTGTATATTTTTACTGCCGATACGTGGACGATATGCTGATTGTTACAACTGCAGAAGAGCAGCCAAAAAGTTTCCTTAAATCAATAATCCGTCAACTTCCAAAAGGTCCTAGCATCAACTATTCCAAAACGAAAATTTATGAGTTCAAGAAAGACGATCCACCTGCACCGCAAACTATGGACTATCTCGGGTACAAATATGTTATTCCCAAGCCTAGTTTCGTAAAAAAGTCAGTCGCTAGAACAACTACGCTCGACATAGCAAATAAGAAAGTTGCGCGAATGAAAACACGAATTGTTCTCAGCTTGCGAAAATTCCATAAAAATAAGAATTTTGCCGACCTCGTCGCAAGGATAAAAATTTTAACGGGAAACTACAATCTTTACGACAAAAATACCGGCATCACCAGAAATGTTGGACTATACTTCAATTATTCGATGATAGATGCTCAGAAATCAGAAGCTTTACGGGAGCTTGATAGGTTCTGGAGCACGGCGGTAGCAGCAAAAAACGGGCCACTTGCTAAGTTTGGTCCCTCCTCATTGACCAAAGAGCAAAAACGACAATTGTTGCGGTTTAAATTTCAACAAGCGTTTAGATCAAGGCCATTCTATCATTTTCCTACTGCGGAATTGAGCCGTCACGTTAGGTGCTGGACTTATGCCTAAAAAATTTCAAAGAGGCAATTTTTTAAGGTCAGATTATACGAGAGCACTTCTCTCTGACACTGCGCCGTATGAAGTTCCGATCATTGTATCAAATGATGGATTATATAAAAATATTTCAACCAATGCCTCCACTTCAGAACACCTGCAACAAATCATCAAATCATTAGTATCAGAAAACAGGTGCGATTATACTGAACCCTACCGCTATCGTATAACGAAAGATGCGCTACCTTATCGCGAACTGAGCCTAATTCATCCAGCGGCGCAATACGATGCAGTCCAATTCTACGAGGAGCATCATACACTAATTTGCTATTACTGCTCCCTGAGTACATTCTCTATCAGACGCCCAATCAAGATTGGTAGTACTTTTTTCTATACAAACGCAAGTTCAGACACGAACAAATTTAAACGAGGCACAATCGACACAACAGAACCTCGATAAACTCGTCAGAAATCCGGCCTCATTTTTTAGTTACGAGGGGTTTCCACGCCTTTACAAGTTTTTTAACTCCAATGATTTTCTGAGATTGGAAAAAAAATACCAATCAATGTGGCTCATGGATATTTCGAAGTGCTTTGGCAGCATTTACACACACAGTATCTTGGGCCATTAAATCTGCTCGACACTCCAAGAAGAACATTTCACGAAAAAGTTTTGGTAGTGAATTTGATAAATTGATGCAAAAGACAAATTTTAATGAGACAAATGGAATTTGTATCGGGCCGGAAGTAAGTAGAATTTTTGCGGAAGTGATCTTACAGGCGGTTGATATAAATATTGAAGAGGCGGCAGCGAAAGCTGGCTACAAGCATGGCGTTCATTACGAATGCCGTCGATATGTTGACGACTATATTGTGTTTGCCGAAAATCGGGAGATTTGCGGTAAAATCTATGAGATTACGACCGAATGTCTTTCGGTGTTCAAGCTATTCCTAAACGAAACAAAGTTGGCGATGTATGATCGTCCCTTTGTTACCGCCAAGTCCCATATAACCAATCTAGCAAAAATGAAGCTTAATACTTTGTTTGATGGTATTACCGAATTGTCGGAAGATGGCGCAATTGTTCCTAAGCGCATCTACAGACCAGAGGCGGTTGTCAGATCATTCATAAACGGACTTAAAAGTACGTGCTATGAGCAAAAAGGCGGGTACGACATGGTCGCCAATTACGCCATTGCTGCAATCGAAAAAAGGCTACAACTTTTGGCATCCGGTTATGACACCAAAGGAAAAATTGAACCTGACACATACATTTCTGTAATGAGTAGGCTTCACGAAGTTATTTTCTTTTTATACTCAATCCATCCCACAGTAGCTTCTTCGTATGATGTAGCTAGGGGATTGGTAACAACTTTGCGTTTTCTGAAAGAAATAGCCCCTAGTCAATTTGATGCGGTTGCAGGTTTAATGCGCACGCTAATAATTCAATTTATTAGAACAACTCAGAAGAGTGAAAATTTTACCGACGCACACAAAGTACCAATTGAGCTTTTGAATGTTTTACTTGTTGTCGGTGAGTTGGACGGCATGTCCGAACTAGGTCAGGATTTTAACGCCAAAGATGTTTTCCAAATTAATCGTGCAGATCATTTTGAGATCGTCTCCTGCCTTTATTTAATTGGCTCAAGCGCCGATTACAACGAGGTCCGAACAAAAGTTGAATTGAGAATTTTGCATCTTTTGAAAGATTGCAATATAGCCGAGAGTTCTCAACACGCTCATTTAGCTTTAGATGTGTTGACCTGCCCTCATTTGTCAATCGCATTTCGTAGAAAGGTTCTCGAGTTCGTGCGAATTGCGTGCAGTATGCCAGCAATTGTCAGCAACGTTGAAAAAGACAAACTCATAAGGGAAATGGAGAAGCGCCCTTGGTTTGTTAGGTGGAGCGGTCTGGACCTCCTGAATATGATAAGAAAAAAGGAATTGAGCGGAGTATATTGACTGTGTTAAGCAAATAGCTGGAGGTTATCCGATACCGCTATATTGTTTTCAGAAATGAGCTCAATACTTGACTCTAGATGACACACTGCTTTTGTTTTATTCACGAAGGTAAGTCGTTTAGTGAGCGGCGAAAGTCGTACACACCAAATGCGTGAGGGTAGCCTCCACCCATGGCTGTTTTGGAAACAATCCATCGAGGGGGAGATTTAAGCAGTTGTAGGTTTCAAACACCCGTTTCGTGTCCATGCAACTATGCTGATATTCCGTTTGCCCATGTCCTGCTGATGATTTCTTAATCGGTGGCCCGGTTTGGACGTTTCAATCATTGTGACGTGCGTCAGTCTCCTGGAGCTGGCATTTCGGGTAAAGTCCGTTTGTCGAAACATCTCCCCGCTCAGATTTGCAGCGACATAAGCCATGCCACTTGACTCCCAAAACCAATTCGTTCTAGTTTTGTTCTATGGAGGAAAAGAAGCCCATAGTGACCCTCGGCCAGGCCTATGAGGCCGGCTGGCGCGTCAATGCCCGCTGCGCCCATGGCAAAAAGCGCGGCATGAAGCAGATGCCTGAATGCTATGAAAACGCCGAACTGGATTTGGAAACGCTGGTCTGGACGCGCGGCGAAGGCTTTCCCCTGCAAGACCTTTGGTCCCGTTTGAAATGCCCGCACTGCTGGTCACGGCGCATCACCGTCCTGTTTGACCAGAACGCCAACGTGCAACGCTCAAAGAAGGTGACGCCGCAATGACCGAGAATGACAAGGCCATCGAATTTTTGACGCGCCTGGGCGACCTGCTCTACGGCCGGGACTGGATTGTGCCGCTGGGCCGCGAGATGGAGATCAGTTCCGATCTCATCTTCAACTGGATCAGCCGGAAAACCCCGCTGACCATGAGCGACGACGTGTGGCCCAATGTTTTCTATGTGCTGGGGCAGCGCGGCAACCGCTATCAGGATTTTATCGACGAAGTTTATTTTGCCTTCCGCGACGCCCGGAAAAACCAGGGCAAGTGGTGGGAAGATTCCGACGATGGCAAACTCCCGCAGCATCTTATCGTTTGAGCCACGCCGGTCCCTGCTCTCCATGGTCGGGCTTGACCCGACCACCCAGACTTTCAGCATCGGTACTGCCTGAATAACTGGTTGGTCGGGTCAAGCCCGACCATGGAGAGAGTGCGGCAGATGGCTGGAAGGCCTTGACGGCCCCCGCAGGCCGAAGAGTACCCAAATATTGACAGACCAGCGCCACATTGATGTGGGAACTGAAGGCAAGGCGGCGAAAGTAAGTTTATAGGAGTCGCCTATGAGTATCCCCAAAGCATTGTTTGTCCTTTTTGCCGCAACGGCAACTCTGACCCTCGCGGGCTGCGCTAAAAAAACCCAATCGAGTGCTTCGACCTATGGCGCCCAGGCAGCCCCGGTGCTCACCGCCCAGAACGGCATGACGCTTTATGTTTTTGACAAGGACAAGGGCAGCCGTTCCGCCTGCTACGACAAGTGTGCGGAGAATTGGCCCCCCTATATCGGCACTGCCGGCGAAAGCCTGCCGGCCAAGTGGAAACTTGTTGAACGCACCGATGGGACCACGCAATGGACTTATAACGGCAGGCCGGTCTATTTCTACAAGGAAGACCTAGCCGAAGGCGATGCAAACGGTGACGGGAAGGGTGGCGTCTGGCACGTCATCAACAAAGTGTAGGACTGCCTGAGTGACCGTGTTGGTCGGCTCAAGCCCGGCCCTGGAGAGGGTGCGTATGAACGTCTTCTCCTGCGAAGCGGGAGAAGAAAGGGGCCCATGGCACGAAGTGGCATGGGATAGATGAGGGCCCTTCCACCTCCATCCCCTCACCTCCCCATCCGTCTTCGCTGCGCTTCGCCGGACGGGTTCCTTCCGCTCCCGCGTGCGGCGGGCGAGGACAACGGGTCATCCCGCAATTCGGCTTATTTTTCATCCGCTTAGGAACAACTCCGCCGTCAAATCATTGACTCCCGGACGGCGGCATTTGACGGTGCTTGCATTCTGACGTGCCGGTGTCTTGTCCGGAAGCATTCCGGGCAAAGGCCGTTTGTCGAATTGGCCTCTGACCGGCGGCCTGGGGCCCTGTCACTAACGTGGCGGGGCCCTCGTCGCAGCGCTGTCATATAAGTGGATTAACCATGCCACATATCCGCCACATAGATATGTCCGATTCGCTTTTGTTCACTTGGGGATGGGGCGTAAATAGTTATAACTATTGCAGAATTCCAAAGAACTCAGGGACGCGAAACAGGTTAGTAGGAGTGTGGAATGAATCAATTACCGGTAAAGAATGCGCGGAACGCTTTTGATGAGGCGCGTCCTGCCAGCCTGGCTGAGGGCAATGAACAGGAGTTGGGCGAACTGAGCCTTTCCGGCACCCATGAACAATCGGTGCCGTTTCTCAATGCCGCGGGCCAGTTCGGCGCCAAGGTGGTGCAGTTCGCGGTGAAGCCGGTCATCGATTACAATCCCCGGAAAATAAGCAAGAAAGTTTTGGCCGCCATGGCGGGCGATCCGGACCCGGTCAAGACCCTGTCCGACATCCGCTCCCTCCTCGTCGGCCCGACGCGCAGCCTGCATGACGCGATGTTCGAGGAAGTGATCGACATTCTCGAAGAATCCGACCGCGAGGTGCAGAACGCCCTGGTCGCGCTGGAGAACAATTATTACCGGCTGACCGACATTACCGATGGGCTGGTTTCCGCTTCGGTGGAAAACCAGGATCAAAGCCGCCAGCAGACTGAATTTTTCCAGAAGGAACTGCAGAAGTCCGTCGCCGGCCAGCAGGAAATGCTGTCCGAGATGTTCATGGCCATCGATGCGAAAATCAGCGAGCTGTCGGCCCAGGTCAACCGCAAGGTGGAAGGCCTCACCAACAAGCTGGAAACCGCCCTGCGCGAGGCCGCGGTCAATCAGGAGCGCGCCAACCAGGCGCTCGAAGCGCGCTGCCTGGCCGGCGGCAGCGAAGCCCTCGGCCTTCTGGAAAATCGCCTGGCCGGCCTCGAAAGCCGGACAATCACCGACGAGGCGGTCATCCGCGAGGTGTTTGCCGATGGCCTTTTGAACATCGCCGACACCTTCAAGCACATGCACCAGAACCGGCTTTGAGCTGAAGCAAACGCGCTATTCCCCGGAACGTTGCGCATATATCACACGCCCGTTTTCCCGGCCCCTTGAAAGGGCTGGGAAAATTTTTGCCCGGGCCGCCGCAGCCCCCGCCGGCGGCGTTGCGGGAATCAATGGCGCGGCCTACCCCTTGCTGAACTGATCAGCGGGGCACCATTCACATGAAGAGACGTCTTGCCGCCACGGCCGCATGCTGCAGCCTGGCCCTTTGCGTGGGTTCCGCGGCTGCGGCGGACATGGCCGAAGCGCTCACCTTTGACTGGTCCGGCCCCTATGTGGGCGCCCAGGCGGGCCTTGCCTCAGGTGACGCCAGCTACGAGAACATTACCAACGCCGCGGTCTATGACGGCGGCATTGACGGCGCCTTCGTGGGCGCGCGCGGCGGCTTCCGCCGGCAGCTGGATATGCTGGTGCTTGGCGTCTCCGCCGAGATCAACGGGGCCGGCATCAGCGGCAGCGGCGATGATGGATTGGACGGCGCGCATTTTGACGTGAACTGGTTCGGCTCGCTTGATGTCCAGGCGGGCCTCGCCTTTGACCGCCTGCTTGTCTATGCCATCGGCGGCGTGGCCTTCGCCGGAATTCAGCATGACTATGATTCGGGTTCGCCCGGCGGCAACGACAATTCCTACGGCGAAAAGACCCACACCGGCTTTACCATTGGCGGCGGTCTTGCGTTCGCCGTCACCGACAGCATTGCCATCCGCCTTGAAGGCCGGCACTACGAATTTGACCGCAAGGAATTTGGCCAGGTCCTCGACATCATACCGCACACGGTCGAGGCCGATTTCCAGACCGTGACGCTGGGGGTCGAGTTCACGTTTTAGCAGCCCGGCGTTCAGCCCATCTGGGCTTGCAGCGCCTGGATTGCCGGAGCCGCCGGCGAAGATGTTTTCAGGACAACCGTTCCGCTGATCATCCAGCCGCTGACCCGCGACCCGTCAATGCTGACGTTTTTCATCGCCACCACTTCGCAGCCCATCCTTGCAGCTTTTTCAGCCGCCTGTTCTTCAAAATAGGTGGACCCGTTGTCGGCGAAATGGGACTCGCCGCTTGCCACGGGGAAATGCCAGACTTCCCGCTTCATGGGAGCCAGCACAGGCGCAAATTGTGACGCCATTGTGGAGGAAAGGGCAAGTTTTCAACACGCTTTGGCCCCACGGCGGCAAGCCCCCCGGTCCCCCCAACCGCCCGTTTCCTTTAATCGGCCTTGCCAGACTTGCGCTTTTTGTGAAAAACTCCCCCGACACGGTGCCCTTGCGAAGGCACCGGTTGCATAATCAGGGGAGGATTCACCATGACGACATTCCGTATGGCCGGTTTTGGCTGCGCCGCCGCTTTGGCGCTCGGCCTGAGCGCCGGCAGCGCCATTGCCGAAGACCCGCCGCAAGCCGAGATCGACGCCATGCGCAAAGCGCTGGCCAAGTATGAAGACCCTTATGTCGCGGTCCGCGACCTTTATCTGTCGACGGTGGGCTGCGTCCACTACGACGGCATGAAAATGGAAGGCCACATGGATTACCCTAAGGGCGCCATGGGCATCCACTTCGTCAACCTGACGATCCAGGGCCCGCCCGATCCCTTGAAGCCCAATGTGCTTATCTATGAGCCGGTGGGCGACAAGCTCAAGCTGGTGGCCGCCGAATGGCTGGTGCCGCTGGCGGTGGCCAAGGAGCGCCCGGTTCTGCTAGGCCAGCCCTTTCAGGGCCCGATGGAAGGCCACGAGCCGCTGATCCCGCAGGGCTTCCACCACTATGACCTGCACGCCTGGCTGTTCAAGGACAACCCGAACGGCATGTTCAGCCCCACCAATCCCACCGTGAGCTGCAACGACGCGCAGTTTTCCCTCGCGGAAATGCCCACCAAGCTCGTGGCGCCGTAAGGGTTGCGAAATGAAAAAGCCCGGAAATCTCTTTCCGGGCTTGTGATCAAGCGGTTGGCGGTTCGCTTGGCGGGGCTTTGCGCTCCGCCATGAAGCGGTCGAACTCGTCTTGGTCCTTGGCCTTGCGCAGGCGCTCAAGATGCTCGCGGAAAGCTTTCTGCTCCTCGTCCAGCTTGCGCCGCTCGTCCTCAAGGCGCGCCAGCTGCGTGCGCTTGTAATCGTCAAAGGCGGCGTTGCCTGACGAGGCAAAGCCATAATTCGCCGAGCGCCATTTGTCGGTGGCTGGCATCTTCCATCCGGCCCATGGCGCTGCGCCCTCGGCGGCGCCTCTCCACATTTCGCCATTTTTCATCTTGACGAACAGGGCGAGCAGGCCGAGCGGCCAGAAAATGATGAAGCCTGCGACCATCGCGATGATCTCCGAAGCCGACCAACTCAGCCGGCCCTTGCGGCAGCCTTTGCCTTCGCCCAAATTACTTTCAAACGTGCCTGATGCGGCCTGTGACATGAACGTCCTCCTCTGTGCCTAACGCAATAACAGGTAGGGACGCGTTGCAGGGATTCAAGAAGGAAGTTTCAGGCCGGCAGGTGCGGCTTGGACAATACGGCAGCGGGCTCGCCCCAGCGCTCGATGCGGTGACGCTCGATGATCTGCTCGCTGAACTCCACGCCCAAATGGTTTTCCGAGCCCCAGACCACCGTGCAGAAGCGCAGCGTCGTCTCGCCATCAAGGCGCAGCCAGAATACGAAGGGCATTTCCCTTGCCAGCGGCACGTCCAGCAGCGCTCCGTCCTGCGACAGGTCGCGCACCATGCACTCCACGTGCTGGTTCTGGTTGGGATAAAAGATGACGGCCGGCATGAGCGCTTCGCGCCGCGGCGACCGGCGTTTTTCCCTGGTCTGCATGTTGATTTTCATGGCTGGGCCAATTCCGGGTTTTACAGAATGACAAGCCTACGGCAGATGCCTAAAACTATATTTATCAAATTCGTTAAAATTGTAACGGCATTGCATCGCCCCTGAATTCGCGCCAAAATGCTCCCAAGCGTGATCAATAAACATCCACGCAGGGGAGAGAAACACCATGAAATTCAAGCATATTCCGGCATTTGTGGCTGGCGGCGCCTTTGCCGTCATGGCCAGCATTTCCATGGCCCAGGCCGAAAAACTCGTGATCGCCACCTGGGATGGCTACACCCCCAAGGATATGGTGGAGAAGTTCAAGGCGGCCACCGGCATTGACCTCGAACTCACCATGCACGCCACCAATGAGGAAATCATGGGCAAGGTGACGGCCTCGGGGGGTGAGGGCTATGACATCATTTTCGTTTCCTCGCCCTTTGCCGAGGCGCTGAAAAAACTGGATATGCTGGCGCCCATTGACCACGCGAAAATTCCGAACTTCGCCAACCTCTATCCGGAAGCAAGCCAGTTGACGCATGATCCCGGCAACACCTATTCGGTGCCTTACACCTGGGGCACCACCGGCCTGTGCTACCGGTCGGACTTGGTGAAGGCGGAGCCCACAAGCTGGAATGACCTGCTCAAGCCAAGCGATGACCTCAAGGGCAAGATCACCATGCTGGCCACCGACCGCTGGCTGATGGCAGCGGCCTTTCTGGCCGATGGGCTTTCGGTGAACACCGACGACCAGGCAAACCTCGATAAGGTGCGCGACCAGCTTGTGGCCACCAAGAAGGACTTGCTGGCCTACGACGACACGACCTTCTATTCAAAGCTTGTCTCCGGCGAAGCCACGCTGGTGCACGCCTGGGACGGCTGGTGCAATTACGGCACGGCCGAGAATGCCAAGATCAAGTACATGATCCCCAAGGAAGGCAGCGACCTCTGGGTTGACACCCTTGTCATTCCCAAGGCCGCAAAGAATTTAGAAGGCGCCCACAAGTTCATCGACTTCATCCTCAACCCCGAGAACGGCAAGTGGGTGGTCGAGAACATCATGTACAAGGTGCCCAACAAGGCCGCCATGGACTCGCTCGACAAGGCGATGCTCACCACCTATCCGAACATTGCCATTCCGCCCGCCGACCTTTTGAAATACGAGCAGTTGCGTGATTTGGGCGACGGCATGAAGGCCTTCTCCAAAACCGTTTCGGAAATCATGGCTGCGAAGTAGGCTAGACCTCGCCCAGGTATGCCCGCGTGAAGCGGGTAGCCGGGGCGGGGGTAATACCGCATGTCTCCACGTTTCATTTCATGGCTGCTCATGGCACCGGGCCTTCTCTGGCTGACGGTGCTGATGATCGTGCCGTGCCTGCTTATTTTCGTGCTGATTTTTTTCGAACGCGGCACCTATGGCGGCATCGACTGGTCCGTCACGACGCTGGGCAATTTCACCCGCGCCTTCGATCCCTTTACCTGTCAATCCTGCTCGACAGCGCCCGCATCGCGCTCGTCGCCACGATCATTGCCCTGTTCATCGGCTATCCCGCGGCCTACGCAATCATGAAGGCCCCCGAGCGCTGGCAAACCTCCCTGCTGTTCCTCGCCATTCTTCCCTTCTGGACCAATTACCTCATCCGCACCTATGCCTGGATCGTGCTGCTCAATCCGGTGGGCGTGATCAACAATGTGCTCATCTATGTGGGCCTGATCGCGCAGCCCCTGCCCCTGCTCTACAATGAGTTCGCCGTCATTCTCGGCCTCGTCTATAATTACACGCCCTTCGTCATCCTCGCGATCTATTCGGCCTTGCAGCGGCTTGACCCCTCCTATGCGGAAGCCTCACGCGATTTGGGCGCGACAGCGGCAAGAACTTTTTTCAAGATCACCCTGCCGCTGACCGCGGCCGGCGTCTCGGCGGGCGCGGTCTTCGTCTTCGTGCTTTCCATCGGAAACTTTATCACGCCCGACCTTTTGGGCGGCGGCAAAATGCAAATGATCGGCAACCTGATCTATGACCAGTTCCTGACGGCACGCGACTGGCCATTCGGCGCAACTCTCTCCGGCTTGCTGATCGCCCTGATGATGATCGCCCTGTTCCTGCAAGCCGTGGCCTCAGGCCGGGCCCGCGGTGATCACCATGCCTAGGTTGCTCAAGGTCCATCTCGGCGCGACCTTCGCCTTCCTTTATATTCCGATCGCGGTGCTCATCGTGCTGTCCTTCAACCGGGCCGGCATGCCGACCGCCTGGTCGGGATTTTCAGTTGAATGGTACGGCAGGCTGGCAAGCAATCCCAAGATCCTGAATTCCGCCTGGAACTCGGTGATCGTGGCAACCATTTCGGCAATCATTGCAACCGTGCTCGGAACCCTGCTGGCTCTTGGCGTGGAACGGGCCAAGCCATCGCCCGCGCGCGATGCGCTCCTGTTTGCCCCGATGATCGTGCCGGATATTGTTCTGGCGATTGCACTTCTCTCCTTCTTCACGCTGCTGAAATTCACCCTTGGCCTGCACTCCATCATCCTCGCCCACGTGGTGTTCAACATTGCCTTTGTCTGCGCCGTGGTGCGCGCCAGGCTGAAAGGCTTTGACTGGTCGCTCACCGAAGTGTCGCGCGATCTCGGCGCCGGGCATCTCGTGACATTCCGCAAAATCACCCTGCCACTGATCCTGCCCTCGGTCATTGCAGCGGCGCTGCTGGCCTTCACGCTGTCGATTGATGAGTTCATCATCGCTTATTTCACCGCCGGCGCCGGGCAAGCCTCAACCACGCTTCCCATGCAAATCTATTCCATGATACGCTTTGGCGTGACCCCGGAGATCAATGCCATGGCAAGCATTGTGATGCTGGCAAGCTTTGCTTTGGTGCTTCTCGCCCAGCGCCTGAACCACGGCCGCATTCCGGGCGCCTGATGGCTTTAACCGAGGAATTTGGCGATATGGCTGCGGAATATTCCAAAGTCCTGATTGCGGGAAGCGGCAGCGGCCTCAGCGCCTCGCTGGCCCGGCTTTTCGCGCACGAAGGTTTCAAGGTCGCACTCGCCGCCCGGAATGCCGGGAAGCTGGCGCCCTTATGCAGCGCGACGGGAGCTGCCGCGTTCGCTTGCGACGTTTCCGACCCCGGCCAGGTGTCACGTCTTTTCAAAGACGTCGAGGCCGCTATCGGCGCTCCGGATGTTGTCATATTCAACGCCAGTGCCCGCGCCCGCGGGCCCTTAATTTCACTCGATGCAGGCGAAGTCGAAAAGGCGATCCGGATAAGCGCCTTTGGCGGCTTCCTCGTGGCGCAGGAGGCGGCAAGGCGCATGGTGCCGAATGGCCATGGCGCAATTTTGTTTACCGGGGCATCGGCAAGCGTGAAAGGCTATGCGCAGTCGGCCCCGTTCGCCATGGGCAAGTTTGCGCTGCGTGGTCTGGCGCAAAGCATGGCCCGTGAACTCGCCCCGCTGGGAATTCATGTGGCCCACTTCATCATCGATGGCGGCATTAGAAACCCGGGCCGGGCCGAAGCGCCGGACAACCCGGACTTGCTGCTCGATCCGGACGCCATCGCCGCCAGCTACCTGCATGTGCTTCGTCAGTCCCGCAGTGCCTGGACCTGGGAAATGGAGCTTAGGCCGTGGGTCGAAAAATTCTGATGCGTAGCTTGCAGCGGGGTCAGCCATGCTTAACTTGATGCTTCTGCGCCACGCCAAATCGAGCTGGGCCGACGCCGGCCAGGCTGACCCCGACAGGCCGCTCAATGACCGTGGCAAACGCGCCGCCGCGGCGGTGGGCCGCTACATCGCATCGCACGCGCTCATGCCTCAACTCGTGCTCTGTTCGCCGGCCAGGCGGGCCAGGGAAACCTGGGACCTCGTGGCGGGGGAACTGAAGGCCACCCCGGCCATTCTCATCGCGGCGGAAATCTACGATTTCGGCGATGGCAACGCGCTCATGGAATGCCTGCGCCGCAAGACAGGGACCGCGCAGTCCGTCCTGCTTGTTGGCCATAACCCGTCAATTGCCGGATTGGCGCAAAACCTTATCGGCACCGGCCGCGCCAAACATCGGGACCGGCTGAACCAGAAATATCCCACCGCCGCCCTTGCCGTGATCAGTTTTGAGTTTCACAATTGGGGGGCTTTGGCGCCGGGCTCCGGAACCCTTCTGCGCTTCGTCAGGCCCCGGGACATCAGTGATGATTGACAGGTGCGCTCAGCTTTCGGCCAGCCAGCCCACGATATTGCGCCACAGCGTGGTGTAGCCCGGCCACTCGTAGAATGACACGGGCAGCCAGTGCGGGCTGATATCGGAGGTCCAGGCCAGCGTGCGCCCCTTGCCGTATTGGCCTGTCACCAGAAGCGGGTGCCCGCCCTGTTCCGCCGGCAGGCTTGCCAGCACCTCAACGCCATCAAGCTTCTTGACCCTGACCTCATTGGCGCCAAGCAACAGCGGCCATTCGCCGGTGATGCCCTTGAGGATCGGGTGGGATGGGAGACCCTGCACGTGGGCGCTGAAGCCTTCCGGAATTTCAAGCCGGTCATCATGCGGCAGGCAGTCCACCGGCAGGACCTCCTCAACCGGGGTGCGGTGCCAGCGGGCCCGCCCGTCAATGCCCTGAAAGCTGAAATAGCCGCCGATCATCGCCAGCCCGCCTCCAGCGGCGGTCCACTCACGCAAAAGTTTGAGACGGTTGGGCACGGTTTTTCCGCGCAGCCAGACATCCGGATGCAGCAGCAGCGAATTTGCGCCGATGTCGGACAGCAGGATCGCATCATAGGCTTGCAGGCCTGCGAGATCGAAAGGGAGTTTCTCGATGGCTTCGTGGGCCGGCATATGGGTCAGTTCGAACGGTGTTCCGGCCAGCGCCTTGACCAGCGGGTCCGCGCCGGAATGGAAGGTGACGCTGCCGAACTGGTCAAACCCCTTATAGTGCGAAGCGGAGCTCATCCAGGTTTCGCCGACGAGCAGAATTCTCTTTATCGCGTTGGCCACGGTTGATGCTCCCGGTTTGTGTTGGTTATGGCTTTTAAACCGATTACACTGGTTTTGGAAACTGGCGGCCAGGGAGTTCATTTTGCGGCAGGCACTTATTACGGGCGGGGCCCGCGGCATCGGCTGGGGCATTGCCAGCGCCATGTTGGAGGCAGGCTATGCCGTGACGGTGACCGGCCTGATGCCCGATGAAATCGAGGCTGTTCCGGCCCGCCAAAATCTCAGCGCGGTGCAACTGGATGTCACCAGCGACGCGCAGGTGGCAAGCCTGCTGGCGCGCTTTGACAGCCTGGATGCGCTGGTGAATTGCGCCGGCATCATCATGCGCGGGGCGGAATATGAGATCGAGACGTTCAAGAAAGTCGTCGACGTGAATCTCACCGGCACCATGCGCATGTGCGTGGCGGCCAAACCGCTTCTCGCCAAATCAAAAAACGCCGCCATCGTCAACACCGCCTCGATGCTGTCGTTTTTTGGCGGCGCATTGGTCCCCGCCTATGCGGCTTCCAAGGGCGGCATCGCCCAGCTCACCAAGTCGCTGGCCATAGCCTGGGCGGTGGACGGCATTCGCGTCAACGCCATAGCGCCGGGCTGGATCAGCACCGAACTCACCCGCGGCCTTACCAGCGATGAGGCGCGCTCGGCGGCAATTCTGGCCCGCACCCCCATGAAGCGCTGGGGCGAGCCCGCCGATATCGGCGGCAGCATCGTTTATCTCTGTTCCGACGCGGCCCGTTTTGTAACCGGAATTGTGCTGCCGATCGACGGCGGCTACGCCGCAATGTAATGGAGAGTGGAGATGGACAAGACCGTGGCTGATCAATCGCGCATTCCCTATCGCCATCCGCAGCCCAAGGAAGCCTTTCCGGAACTCGTGGTGCCCGACGCCATTCCGCAGGACGAGCGCCTCTGGGTGCCGCAGCAGGAAAACGTCTGGTTCCGCCCGCTCTGCCTGTCAACCAGCCGGGGCTATTGGGTGAACCTGTTGCGGGTGCGCAAATCCGGCGTGCTGTCGCGCCACCGCCATCCCCAGCCCGTGCACGGTTTCGTGCTGAAAGGCAGCTGGCACTATCTGGAGCATGACTGGACCGCAACTGAAGGCGCCTATGTCTATGAGGCCCCGGGCGAAACCCACACTTTGGTGGTCGAGCCCGACGTGCCCGAGATGATCACGCTGTTCCAGGTTAATGGGGCGATGATCTATGTCGACCCCGACGGCGCGGTGCAGGGCTATGAGGACGTCTTCACCAAGATCAACCTGTGCCGCAAGCACTATGCGGAGGTGGGCCTCGGCGAGGGTTTCGTCGATCAGTTCCTGCGCTAGATCGGCCCTGGTGACGAAAACGGTTTTCGCGGCAAGGCTCGGGTCATTGGCAAGAGCCAACCTCTCTTATCTTGCTGAATGAACTAATGTGAAAGCTCTGAGGCGACCCGCTGCCATTCGCTTGCAATATCGGCGGCGCGCACGGCGCCCACCCGCCGGTACCAGTAGTTTGCGTTGGCTTGGTCACCTTCGATCCAGTGCACCAGCGCGTGCACCAGGTCATAGGCGTGTTCGCCTTCCCGCGTCTGGCAAATGTCATGGGCTTTCCGCCATTCCGGCCCCATGGCCAGGTTTCCCTTCTTCAGCCACCACAATGCTTGCAGCGGCGGCGGCAGGGCCGCGGGCGGGGAATCTTCGGCGAAAGACCATGTTTTGGAGTCAGTCATGTTCCGTCCTTATACCAGGGCCTTGCGAAGCGCAGCCGCAATGATCGCCGGCTCGCCATCCTTGAGGCACATGGGATTGATGATAATTCGGTTCCGCTCGCGCTGACCGGGATCAACATGAATAGATGGATTCCCATCCTGCAGGGCCGAGATTACGAGAGTGGCATCATGCCTTGCGCGGTCCAGCGACAGGACAACCAGCGGCACCCCCGCGCTGTTCCCGGCATCGCTGATATGCAGCTCGATAGCCGGAAATCCCCTGCAGCCATCGGCAATTTCTTGTGCCGTTTTCAGCCAGCGGGCATGCCGGACGGCGTCGCCCTCGGCGGTAAAGATCCGCAGGGCAGCAAGTAACCCCATGATTTCCTCCTTGCCCGCCTTGCAGCTGCGGCCAATGCCGTGCGGCGGCTGGCCCTTGAGGCGCTGCTTGTCGATGAGGAAAGCCGGTGGCGTCCACATGTCCCAGAAAATATCATGATCAAGATGCTGCAGGGCCGCCGCCATGATGAGATCGCGCCGCCCGCAGAGAAAGCCGCTGGCCTGCGGCCCGCCCAAGGCCTTGCCGCCGGAAAAGGCCACGAGATCCGCGCCCTCGGCAATGAACCGCTTCAGATTCGATTGTGGCGGCAATTGCGCTGCCGCATCAACGATGACCGGAACCCCGCGGCCATGGGCAACCCGAACCACATCGGAAAGCGTGGGCCTCGCTTCGGCATCGGCCACATAAAAAATGGCCGCCGTGCGCTCGGTAATGGCATCGTCAATTTCCCAGGCTTCCGCGTCGCGCACCCCGGCGCCGGCATAGCGGTCCGGCAAGCCCACTTCTATGATGCGCGCGCCCGCAGCGCGCACCGCGTGATCATAGAAATTGCGCTGGCTGCGCACCATGATGACTTCATCGTTCATTCCTCTTGCATCTGGCAATCGCGCCATGCGGCCGGGATCAAGCCCGGTCATGCAGGCAGCGGTTGCCAGCAGCAGGCAGGCGGATGC
The DNA here is from genome assembly GCA_963773295.1 of uncultured Alphaproteobacteria bacterium. GTDB lineage: Bacteria > Pseudomonadota > Alphaproteobacteria > Rhizobiales > Aestuariivirgaceae > Aestuariivirga. The sequence continues at coordinate 440,250 of CAVZAJ010000007.1, read as the reverse complement.
ACCCGAAGCCACGTAACCAGCCTCGGCCCCGGTTGTTTCCGCAATGATCCGTGAAGCGGCGGCCTGCAGTTCGGCCATGTCAACGCAATGACCCGAGGCATCGCCCATCGCCTGCGCCACCTCGGCCCGCATGAGGCCGCCGGACGAGCGTGTTGCCGGCCCCTTGGCATTAATAATGGTGGGCACGCCGATGGCTTCGAACGGATTCAAGATTTCACCATGGTATTTTTGAATTCCATTTGATTTTATATTTATCCCGTGCTTTCCTGAAAAAAGCAAACAAAGAACAAAAACATGGCGCTACGGGGAACGAACCAGGAGTTTGGAAGGCCGTACAATCGGCGGATTGTGCTTGAAGCCATACGCCAGCACGGGCCCATCGCGCGGGCCGATATCGCCGGGCGCGTGGGACTTACGGTTCAAACCGTCTCCAATATCATCCGCGAACTGGAAGAGCAGAACTATATCGCCGGGGTCCGCGATGCGCCCAGAAGCCGGGGTTATCCCGCCACCAACCTCAGCATCAATCCGGAAGGCGGCTATGCCATCGGCATCAACATCACGCCGCTCGGGCTTGAGGCGGCCCTTATCAATCTGGCCGGCGAAGTGGTGGCGCGCGAACAGCGCAAGCTTTCCCATCCCTCGCCGGAAGCGGCTTTCCGCGAAATCTTTGCGCTGGTGGAGGAATTCAGGAGCGCCAAGCCGGGCCAGCGCATGCTCGGCATCGGGCTCGCCATGCCGGGCCCCTTCGATGTGGAGTCCATGAGCTTTGTCGGCCCCACCACGCTGGAAGGCTGGAAGGGTGTGCGTGTGCAGCAGCGCCTGGCCGAAGGCGCACATTTGCCGGCCTTCATCGAGGTGGATCATGCCGCTGCCGCCCTTGGCGAACGGCTCTATGGCGCCGGCCGCGATTTTCGCGATTTCTATTACCTTTATTTCGGCGTGGGCCTCGGCGGATGCATGGTCCAGGACGGCCTGCCCCTGCGCGGCAGCTTCCGCAATGCCGGCGAGATCGGCCATCTGCCGCTGGTGCCCGGTGGCGAGCCCTGCCCCTGCGGAAACCGCGGCTGTCTTGAACGTTACCTGTCGCTTGAAGCCTATGAGCGGCGGACGAAGCAGATTGGCCTTGAAGGCTGGATTTCCGAAACCGTGCCGCTGTTCCGTTCCGCCGTCGTGGCAATCGAGAATCTCTTCGATCCCGAAACGATTATCATCGGCGGGCTGACCAGCGAGTCCCTGCTGGCGCGCCTGGTGGCCGCCGCCCTGCCCCTGAACAATTCCATTTCCAAGCGGGAAAACCGCAACGCCCCGCGCCTGATGCATTCGACGGTGGGCAACGACGCGGTTTTGCGCGGCGCCGCCGCCCTCGCCGTGGCCGGCGTTCTGTCACCGCGCTTTGGCATTCAATTTACCCAGGACAGCGCCAGCCCGCCGCGCGATCCCATGCTGAAACGCGTGGAGGCCGCATGACCGACACAGCGCCGCTGCTCAGCCTGCAAGACATCACGCGCAATTTTGGCGCCATCGAAGCCCTGCGCGGCGTCAGCTTTGAAATGCACCGCGGCGAAGTGGTTGCCCTGCTCGGCGACAATGGCGCCGGCAAATCAACCCTCGTCAAGATCATTGCCGGCGGCCTGGAAGCAACCTCTGGCAAGGTCATGTTCGAGGGCAAGGAATGCAATTTCAAATCGCCTGCCGAAGCGAAAGCAGCGGGAATTGAAACGGTTTACCAGGACCTCTCGCTCTGCACCAATGTTGATGTGGTGGCGAATTTCTTCATGGGCCGCGAAATCGTCAAGCGCTATTTCGGCATTCCCATTCTGCAGGAAGCGGAAATGTACGCCGCCACCGAAAAGGCCATCAGCAATGCCGGGACAAAAATTCCATCGCTCCGGGTGAATGTCGAACATCTCTCCGGCGGCCAGCGCCAGGCCATTGAGCTCAACCGTTTCGTGCATTGGGGCGGCAGGCTGGTGCTGCTCGACGAACCCTTTGCCGCCCTCGGGGTTGAACAGACGCGCCGCGGCCTGGAGATGATCAAGCGCATCGCCGCCCAGGGCATCGGCGTCGTCATCATTACCCATATCATGGCCCAGGCCTTCCAGGTGGCTGACCGCATTGTGGTCATCCGCCAGGGGCAGGTCGCAGGCGACGTGGCGCGTGACAAAACAAGTCCCGACCAAATCATCCGCATGATTACCGGTGAAGCCTTCCAAGGCAAAACCCAAGAAACGAGGCCGAATGGCCCATGACATCCGATCATAACAAAAGGAGACGTCCCATGAAACGAATACTCACGGCCATAGCTGGCGTGCTGGCGCTCACCGCCCTCGCGCTGGTTTCCCCGGCCTACGCCCAGTCCAAGGGGAAAATCTACTACATGGTGCCAACGCTGCTTGACGAGTTCCAGACGGAATCCGTCAGCGCCCTCACCAAATTCCTGGCCGACGTTGGCTATGAAGTCGTCACCCTCAATGCCGATAACAAGACCGATGTGCAGCAGAGCCAGATGAATGACACGATCACCCTGAAGCCCTCAGCCATCATTCTCGCGGCTGTCGATTTCAACGCGCTTCAGCCGTCCATTGAAAAGGCCCGTGCCGCCGGCATTCCGGTCATGGAATTTGACCGGCAGATCACCGCTACAATGTCGGACTTCACCTCGGTCGCCGGCACTGTCGAGATCGGCTATGTCGCCGCCGGCGAAATCCAGCGCCTGCTGAAGGAAAAAAACGGCGACGTGAAGGGCAAGGTTCTCCAGGTCTTGGGCGACCCGGCTGACCCCTACACGCTCGACATCCAGAAAGGCTTCGAGGAGAAGATGAAGGAATTTGCCGGCGTGCAGATTATCTCGCTGCCTGCCATGGCCTGGGAGGCCTCGAATGCCGGAACCATTGTGTCCGACCAGCTGGTGGCCAACCCGGACATCGACCTGATCTTCGTGCATGCGGCCCATCTGGCCGTTGCCGCCGTAGCTTCCCTTGAAGCAAAGGGCAAGAAGCCCGGCGATGTGCTGCTTGTCTCGTCGAACGGTGCGCCGGTCGGCCTTGATCTCATCCGCAAGGGCTGGGAACAGGTCGAAGTCGAGCAGCCGCTCTATGCCCAGGCCGCCGCTATCGCCATGTTTGCCGACAAGGTCGTGAACAAGCAGGAAATCAAGCCCGGCACCTATACGGTTCTCGGTCTTGAATCTGTTGTCAGCATCGAGAAGTGGGGACCAAACATCAAGATCCCGGGTGCCGCTATCACCAAGGACAACATTGATGAGCCGCGCTTCTGGGGCAACCTGAAGGCGCCGACCGACAAGATCGTGCCGGTCGAATAACAACCAAAAATCTCCCGGGCCCTCGGCGGCCCGGGAAACCCAACTGGAATTCCCCCATGATGAGTTCACGCCAAAGAGCCCTTGTCGAGTTCGTTCTCGATAATCTTGTCTGGTTCCTGCTTGTCTTTGTGCTTGCCGTCTTCTCGGCGGCGATCCCGAATTTTTTCCAGATCGGCATCTTCGCCAACATCATTGAGCAGTCGACCTTTGTCGGCGTCATGGCCATCGGCTTGGCCATCGTCATCATCGCCGGCCACATGGATCTGTCGGTTGAGTCAGTTGCCGCCCTTACCGCCATGGTGACCGGTATCCTCTTCTGCTCCCACGGCATCGGCCTCGGCTACACCCTCTCGCCCGAATGGCTCATCGTGCCGGTGTCATTGCTGCTCGCCATGCTCGTCGGCGCTGTTATCGGCGCCCTCAATGGCTGGCTCGTCGTAAGGCTGCAAATGAACGCCTTCATCGTAACGCTTGCCGCCTATATCTGGGTGCGCGGCCTCGTCGTTGCCATTTCCGGCGGGCGCTCCGCCCAAGGCTTGCCGCCGTCGCTGCGCTTTATCGGGATTGATACTGTGGCCTATATCCCGCTCATCGCCTGGATTGCCATTGCCTGTTTCGCCCTCTTCACCTTTATCATGGCCAAGACCCCCTTCGGCCGCCACATCACCATGATCGGCGGCAATGCCGTTGCCACCTTTCGCGCCGGCATCAAGGTGGACAGGCTTGTCGTATTCTCCTTCATCCTCGCCGGCGCCATTGCCGGCGTCGCCGGCTGGCTGCTGGCCATCCGCACTTCCGGCGCCACCGCCAATCTCGGTACCGGCATGCTGTTCAATGCTTTTGCCGCGGTGGTGATCGGCGGCGTAAGCTTGAAAGGCGGCGTTGGCCAGTTGCCCGGCGTATATGCCGGGGTGCTGCTTCTCTCGTCCATTCACACCGCGATCAATCTCATGGGCCTGCCTGCCCATTACACCCAGATGATCCTCGGCGGACTGGTGCTGGCTGCCGTCCTTCTCGACACGGTGAAATTGTCAATCCGGCAGAAGCTGGCATGAGCGGCCGTCTCCAGAATCGCAGCGCCCTGGTGATCGGCGGCGCCCGCGGCATAGGGGCTGCCATTGCCGAACGCCTTGCGGAAGAAGGTGCGCGTATCGTTGTCGCTGACACCGAAGAAGCGGCAGGCCGGGCCACCGCTGAACGCCTCAAGGGGCGCTTTGTCGCGACCGACATTTCGCAGAAAGCCGATGCGGAACGTGCCGTCAGTGAAGCCGTCACCGCCTTTGGCGGGCTCGACATCCTTGTGCAGAATGCCGGCATCTATCCCTGGACCTTGATTGAAAACATCGAGCCGGAGGAATGGGATCACGTGATGGCCGTCAACCTCCAGGGCACCTATCTTGCGGCCCGCGCCGCGCTGCCCGTCATGAAGGCGCAGAAACAGGGCCGGATGCTTTTCACCTCGTCGATTACCGGCCCGCGCGTCAGCAGCCCCGGCCATGGCCATTATTCGGCGTCTAAGGCCGGCATCAACGGGTTCATCAAGGCCGCCGCCCTCGAGTTTTCAGGCTACGGCATCACCGTCAATGGCATCGAGCCCGGCAATATCCTCACCGAAGGCGTGAAACTGCACCGCTCGCCCGCCTTCATCAAGACCATGGAGGAAGCGGTGCCGCTTGGCCGCCTGGGCACGCCCCGCGACATTGCCAATGCCGCGCTCTTTCTTGCCTCCGACGACGCGTCCTATATCACCGGCACGACGATCATTGTCGATGGCGGGCAGACCCTGCCGGAAGGCAGGGACTTCAGGCTCAATCCGGAGTGAATCCATGAATATTCTCGACCACTTCACCTTTGAAAATGTAGGAAACCGAATCGGGGACCTGGAAACGCCGGTGCCGCTGGTGGACATCGGCATCGTCGAGCACAACCTCAAGAAATGGCAGGCGCGCAGCGACAAGCTGGGCATTGCCAACTGGCCGCACATCAAGACCCATAAGCTGGTGGCCCTTGCCAAGGCCCAGATCGAGCTCGGGGCGCGCGGCATCACCGTGCAAAAGCTCGGCGAGGCGGAAGTGATGGCCGACGCGGGCATCACCGACATGCTGCTGACCTTCAATGTTGTGGGAACCCACAAGCTTGAAAGGCTCGCCGCACTGGCCAAGCGCGTCAACATCTCCGTTGTCGCCGACAGCAAAGAGGTTGTTGAAGGTCTGGCAAAGGCCGGGCAAATGGCGGGCCGCGACATTCCCGTCCTCGTTGAGTGCGACACGGGCGCGGGCCGCAATGGCGTGCAAACGCCAGAAGCCGCGGTTGAGTTGGCAAAATTCATCCACGCCGGCAAGGGGCTGAAGTACGGCGGCCTGATGACCTATCCCGGCACACGCGCCGATGCCGACAAATTCCTTGCCAGGGCGCTGGAGCTTTCCAAACAGGCGGGCCTCAAGACCGAAGTGGTGAGTTCCGGCGGTTCCCCCGACATGTGGAAGGATGAAGGCCTTGCCCATGTCACCGAATACCGCGTCGGCACCTATATCTATTTCGACCGCTCGCTGGCCGAGCGCGGCGTCTGCACCTATGACGAATGCGCCGTGAGCGTGCTGGCCACCGTCGTCAGCCGCCCCAATGACCAGCGCGCCCTGATCGATGCGGGCTCCAAGGCGCTGACCAGCGATCTGCTCGGTCTCAAGGGCTACGGCGTGGTCCGCGAACTGGGCTTTGCCAAGGTCTATAATGTGAATGAGGAACACGGCTATCTCGACATCGCCGACTGCAACGACAAGCCGAAGGTGGGCGATCTCGTGCGCGTGACACCCAACCATGTCTGCCCGGTCATCAATCTTTTCGACAAGGTCGTGGTGGTGCGCGGCCAGGAAGTCCTGGGCGCGGTGAAGGTGGATGCCCGCGGCATGGTCCAGTGAGGCCCCATGCGCTATGAAATGATGCTGCCGCATCAGATCCGGAGGGCAATCTCCGAAAACTGGCCCGTCGTCCTGCCGCTTGGCGTTCTCGAATATCACGGCGAACACATGGCCGTCGGCATGGATACGCTCGCCGTAGTCAAAACGCTCGACATTCTCGAAGCCGAAATGAATCTCGTGATCCTGCCGCCTTTCTATTATGGCGCCAGCAGCTATGCGGTTGAACCGCCCGAGGGAAACGGGTCCCTGCAGGTGGGCGCCCAGGTGCTGTTTCCCTTCGCCCAGGACATGTTCACCGGCCTGCTGCGCATCGGCTTTCGCAACATCCATTTTTTCATCCATCACCAGAGCGAGAATTTCGCCGCCGGCATGCCCACCGACCTGGCCTTCAAGTTTGCCGCACGCCAGGCGATTTTCGCCTTCCTGGAGAAGACTCGCGGCGAGGGCTGGTGGGGCGGCGATACAATGGCCAGCTACTATGCCCAGCAAAAAGCGGGCGACGATCCGTTCAACTGGATCAAGGGCCATCCCCTGATGACCGCCGAAACGATCAAGGAGTATCCCTTTGACCACGCGGGCATTGGCGAGACCTCGCTGATGCTGGCGCTCTGCCCCGAAGCCGTCGACATGGAGCGTGCCGCGCAAAAATCCTGGTACACCAGCGACGCCAAGGACGCAAACGTGAAACTGGGCGCAAGGGGCCGCGACCTCATGCTCGCCAATATGCGCCAAGCGTTGAAGGCCCGGCCGAACCCGGACAGGCGTGTAACCCCGCCCGCCATTTGTCCTCTTTCCAGCGACGCCATCCATCAGCTACAAGAAGGCCATTACGAGAGAGTTGACCCGCCTTGGATGGAATCCCTTGATATGAATGTGCAATTTGCAAGGCGGATGGCAAACGTCCAGCCTTCCGCAATCCGCGAACTCCTCCGTTTGGGGGCCGATCCCAGCATCATTTCCTTCGGCGGAGGCTATCCGGACGCGTCCATTTTCCCGCTGGAGCATTTGAATGCGGTTTATCAGGAGACCATTGCCCGCAACGGCCAGCAATCCCTGCAGTATACGGTTTCAAACGGCATTCCGAAACTGCGTGAACAGATCGCCCAGCGGATGGGGCTTGAGGGCATCACCTGCACGCCGGACGAAGTGTTGATTCTTCAGGGCGGCCAGCAGGGCCTCGACTTGACCGCCAAATTGCTCATCGACCGTGGCGACATCATCGTCACCGAAAATCCCACGTTCCTGGGCGCTCTCATCGCCTTCAATCCCTATGAACCGCGCTATGCCACCGTCCGTATCGACGAGGACGGAATGGACATGGAGGATCTCGAACGCGTCTTGCTGGCCACCAAAAACGCCAAGCTTCTCTATACGGTGCCTGATTTTCAGAATCCGACCGGAGTCACCATGAGCGAGAGCCGCCGCAGGCGCCTCATCGAGCTCGCAAACAGGTTCAATCTCATCATCCTTGAAGACACGCCTTACCGTGAAATACGCTATCAAGGGAACGCGCTGCCGACGTTGAAGAGCCTGGACACGGAAGGCCGCGTTATCTTCGTGGGCAGCTTTTCCAAGATACTGGCCCCTGGCCTGCGGCTCGGCTGGGCCGTTGCGTCGCCTGAATTGATTCAAAAACTCGGCCTGCTCAAGCTGGCCGTCGACACGCAATGCAGCACCGTGAACATGTCGGCGGTTTCGCTTTTTCTGGAGCGTTACGACATCGACCGGCACATCCGCCTGATCCGCCAGACCTATCTCCGCAAAAAGGAGCTGATGCTCGACACGATCCGCCAGACCTTTCCCCAGGACGTTAGGTTTACCGACCCCAGCGGCGGATTGTTCACCTGGCTCACTTTTCCCGAAAGCTTTGACTCGGCGAAATTCATGCTGGAGCAAAGCCTGCCAAAGGCGAAGGTGGCTTATGTGCCGGGCGCCACTTTCTTTCCGTTGAAACAGGAAACAAACCACGCCCGCGTGAACTATTCGGCGCAGCCCGACGAGACAATCGTCAAGGGTATTACGGCACTCGGGCAATTGTTGAAAAACCAGCTCCATTAGCTTCGAGGGATAATTGCAATGCCAGTCGTTGTCGAAGATCATCCGCCCCAAGCGTGCCCCACGGCTGCAATTGAGCGCTGGCGCAACGTTCCGGTGGCGGTTGCCGTCGATGTCAGTCACGCGGAATGTCAGATAGACCGTTCAATCCGCCCGCTTTGCGCTCCGGGCCAGCAGCCGCGCCTTTTTGGCCGGGCCGTGACGGCCCTGTGCGAGCCGCCGGATTTCGGCGCGGTGCTGTATGCGTTGGACAGGATAACGCCGGGCGATGTGCTGGTCATCGCGGCTGGCGGGCATACCGAAACCGCCATGATCGGGGAAATCCTGGGCGGGCATTTGAGGCGCCTGGGAGCCTGCGGGCTGGTCTGCGATGGCGCGGTCCGTGATGTGGCGGAACTGGCCAGGTGGAGCGACCTTTCGGTTTTCAGCCGCGCCATCACGCCCCGGGGCCCCACTTCGGCCGATCGCGGCAGGGTGAACTGCAGCGTTGTCGTCGGCGGCAGGCTGGTAAGTCCCGGCGACCTGATAATCGGCGATGATGATGGCCTTGTAGCCCTTGATCCAAAATCAATTGCAAAATTCATCACCGGTGCGGAAGCAAAGCTCGCCAAGGAGGCCGAATGGCAGGCCAGCCTCGCCGCAAACCGTACCGTTGCCGAAACTTTCCATCTCGGCTCTCCCGACGGCGGTGAACATTAGGCCCGCGTCACAAAGGACATCCATGACCCGCATGCAGGGCATCATCTGCCCGATCCTCACACCCTTCGAAAAGGATGGCAGCATCGCGCGCGACCTCTATGTCTCGCATGCACGCTGGGTCCTCGCTCAAGGTGCGCATTACCTTTCGCCCTTCGGCACGACCGGCGAGGCTCTATCGATCTCGGTCCGCGAACGCATGCAGGCGCTGCAATGGTTGGTTGAGGCCGGGATACCGGCCGGCCGCCTGATGCCCGGAACCGGTGTAACCGCGCTGCCTGAAACGGTGGAGCTCACGTCCCATGCCGTCGGGCTGGGATGCGCGGCGGTGATGGTGCTCCCGTCATTCTTTTTCACGGCTGCCGGCGATGATGGCCAGGCCCGGTATTTTAGCGAGTTGATCGAACGCGTCGCCAGCCCTTCCTTGAAAATGATCCTCTACAATATTCCTCAGAACACCGGGGTGGCCGTTTCGCCGGCGTTGACAGCGCGTCTGAACACGGCCTTTCCACAAACCGTTTTGGCCTACAAGGACAGCGCCGGAAAATGGGAGAATACCCTGGCGGTGATCGCCGCCGCGCCCGGCGTTTCGGTCTTTCCCGGGTCTGAAACCTTCCTAACCATGGCGCACGCCGCTGGTGGCGCGGGCTGCATTTCGGCGACCGTGAACCTGAATGCGGCGGCAATCCGCAAGGTTTTCGATGCAGGCTTGAAAGGCCAGGATACCGGCATTGCCGACGCCGCGATGAAAGCATTCCGCAAAATCGTCCAGGACGCGGGTCTGGCCCCCCCGATGAAGGCGGCGCTGGCCGTCCGTTCGGGCGATGACCGCTGGCTCAACCTTCGCGCCCCTCTGCAGAATACGACGCGGGCGGCGGGTGAGGCCTTGCTGAAGCTGCTTGGTCCCGCGGCAGATCACCTTGCGGTTGGGGGCTGACGGTTGCCAGCCTCGGCAGGGCGCATGCGGCTATCCTGCGGGCCACACGTCCGTATCGTGACCGGGATGTTGCAAGCTTTTCAGCCTAATCATATCTTCGGAAGTGCGATAGTCGGTTGTATTTTGCGAGGGCAAATGGTCCAGATCGCTGCGCCAGGGAACGCGGCTTTCCACGCCCGATTGATGATCGAGGGGTGCAAGTTTTTCAGCTTGGTCGAAAGTGCCCATCGCCACCGCGATATTCGGTTCTCCGTCTTCCGGCACATACGTTGGAGTTCCGCATTGGTTGCAAAAGCCGCGGGCCATAATTGCCGACGACCGGAACTCCGCGATAACCAGCCTGTTCCCATGGCGCTTCAAGAATGCCCTGCCCCTGGCGCAGCGACAAGCAGAGCCGGGGCTTCGAGGCAGTCTTTCACACTTTTGATCAATGCCGCCGCTTCGAAGCCGTCGACGATGCGGTGATCGAAGGACGACGACAGGTTCATCATCTTGCGAATGACGATTGCCCCGCCCTTTGCCATGGGGCGCTCGGCAATGCGGTTAACCCCAATCACTGCTAACTCCGGCGGATTGATGATTGGCGTTGCAGCGATGCCGCCCAATGCGCCAAGGCTGGTGACGGTTATCGTCGAGCCGGTCAGTTCGTCGCGCGAAGCTTTGCCCGATCGGGCCGCCTGGCTCAATCGCGTAATTTCCGCCGCTATTTGCCACAGGTCCATGGTTTCGGCGCGGTGGATGACCGGCACCAACAGGCCGCGCTCGGTCTGCGTGGCAATTCCGGCGTGAACCGACGTGAAGCGGCGGATTACCCCTTCCACGTCATCGAAGTGGGCGTTGATGCCGGGATGGCCGGCAAGGGCCTTGACCAGCGCGCGGACCAGGAACGCCAGCACCGTGAGATGCCCTGCCCTATCGCGCGCCGCGTTGAGTTCGGCCCGCAAGGTCTCGAGTTCCGTCACGTCGACCTCTTCGACATAGGCGAAATGCGGAATCCGGCGCTTGGCATCCTGCATGCGTTCGGCGATGCGCCGCCGGAGGCCGAATATCTTGATGTCTTCCACCCCCGCTTCCTTGGCGCCCATTTCCGGGCCTGCAGCCGGCGGCGTTCCACCCCGGCGCGCAAGCAGCACCGCGTCAAGATCGCCGTGCTGAATGCGGCCCGCGGGGCCGGTTCCGGACACTGAGGAAAGATCGATGCCAAGCGCTCCGGCGCGAACCCGAACCGCAGGCGAAGCCTGTGCCTTTCCTGTTGGCCCGACTTTGGCAGCCGGCACCGGCGATTTGGCGGGAGATGCGGCTGAAGCTGGCGGCGCCACCGTCTCGCCGCCTTCCACCTCGAACACCACGAATTCCGAACCCACGGAAAGCTTGCTGCCCTCGTCGCCGTTGCGCGACACGATGCGGCCCGACACCGGCGAGGCGATCTCCACGGTCGCCTTGTCGGTCATGATGTCAACAAGCGGCTGTTCCTCGCCAATGCTGTCGCCAACTGCGGCGTGCCATTTCACAATCTCGGCTTCGGCAACCCCTTCGCCCACATCAGGCAGCTTGAAAACATAACGGCCCATCTTGCCTCACCCTGCCATGATCGTGCGGATCGCTTCCGCCACCCGGTGCGGCCCCGGGAAATATTCCCACTCGAATTCCTGCGGGTATGGCGTATCCCAGCCGGTGACGCGCAGGATCGGCGCTTCCAAATGGTGGAAGCAGCGCTCTTGCACCAACGCCGAAAGCTCCGCGCCGTAACCGCTGGTGCGCGTCGCCTCGTGCACGATGAGGCAGCGCCCGGTCTTCTCGACCGAACCAGTGATTGCCTCGATGTCGATTGGCATCAGGGTACGGAGATCGAGGATTTCGGCGTCAACCCCGGTCTCGGCGGCGGCGGCGAGCGCCACATGCACCATGGTGCCATAGGCGAGAATGGTCAGCGCCTCGCCTGCCCGCGCCACCGCGGCCTTGCCGAGTGGAACTGAATAATAACCCGCAGGAACATCCCCCGCCGCATGCTTGGCCCAGGTTTCGACCGGTTTCTCGTGGTGACCGTCGAAGGGTCCGTTATAAAGCCGCTTCGGCTCAAAAAATAACACCGGGTCGTCATCCTCTATGGCGCTGATCAGGAGCCCTTTGGCATCGTAGGGATTGGACGGGATCACCGTCTTCAGGCCGCAGACGTGCGTGAACAGGCCTTCCGGGCTCTGGCTATGAGTCTGGCCGCCGAAGATGCCGCCGCCATAGGGCGCCCGCACTGTAATCGGCGCATTGAACTCGCCCGCCGACCGGTACCGCAGGCGCGCTGCTTCCGAGACAAGCTGATCAAAGGCCGGATAGATGTAGTCGGCGAACTGGCATTCGACCACCGGGCGCAGTCCATAGGCTCCCATGCCGATTGCCACGGCAATCTGGCCGCTCTCGGCGATCGGCGCATCGAACACGCGCTGCCCGCCGTGGCGCTGCTGCAAGCCGTCGGTGACGCGGAACACCCCGCCGAAAAAGCCCACGTCCTCGCCGAAGATCAGCACATTGGCATCACGCGCCAGCATCACATCAAGGGCCGAATTGAGGGCCTGTATCATGTTCATTGCCGTCATGGCTTGGTCTTTCCCGCGCCCACGCGGAAACGCGCCATTTCCGCCTGCTGTTCGCGCAAGTGCCACGGCATTTCCTTGTAGACGTCCTCGAACATCGTGCTGGCATCATGGTGTGGCCCGCCGCCATAAACCCCCAGTTTCTGGGCTTTCCTGTTGGCGGCTTCGACATGTTCCTCCACGTCGGCCGCAAGTTTTGCATGCCGCGCATCATCCCATTCGCCCAGCGCCGTCATGTGAGCCCTGAGACGGCTGATTGGATCGCCGAGCGGCCAATGCTGGTACTCGTCACCGGGGCGGTAGCGGGTGGGATCGTCGCTGGTGGAATGGGCTGCCGCACGATACGTGAAATGCTCAATGAGCGTCGGGCCGTGATTGTTGCGCGCCCGCTCGGCGGCCCAGCGCGATACGGCATAGACGGCCAGAAGATCATTGCCGTCCACGCGAATGCCGGGAAAACCAAAGCCCACGGCGCGCGAGGCGAATGTTGCTTCGTCGCCGCCGGCCACGCCCTGGCTTGATGAGATCGCCCATTGATTGTTGACAAGATTGAGGATCTACGGGCGCGTGATAGACCGCAGCGAAGGTCAGCGCCTGATGGAAATCGCCCTCCGCCGATGCGCCTTCGCCAATCCAGGCGGCGGCAATTTTGCTGTCGCGCTTGTAGGCCGAAGCCATGGCCCAGCCTACGGCTTGCGGAAACTGCGTGCCAAGGTTTCCCGAGAGCGAGAAGAAGCTTGCATCGCGGACCGAATAGAGCACCGGCAGCTGCCGCCCCTTCAGCCGGTCACTGGAATTGGCATAGACCTGGCACATCAGGTCGAACACCGGCCATTCCCGCGCGATCAGCAGGCCCTGCTGGCGATAGGACGCAAAACACATATCGTCGCGGTTCAAGGCCAGCGCCTGGCCGACGGCCACCGCCTCTTCCCCGGTGCATTTCATGTAGAAGGGTGTCTTGCCCTGGCGCTGCGCCTTAAACATCCGGTCGTCAAAGCTTCGCGTCAAAAGCATGGCGCGCAGGCCTTTGCGGAGCGTGTCAGCGTCAAGCTTTGGGTTCCACGGGCCTACCGCCAATCCATTGTCGTCAATGACCCGCACCAGGCCATAAGCCAGATCACGCGTTTCCGAGGCCTTGGCATCGGATTTTGGACGCGCCGCACTGCCGGGCTTCGGCAAGTTGAGATAACTGAAATCCGGAACGTCGCCGGGCCTGAACCGCGATTCCGGAATGTGCAGGCTGAGGGTGGAGTCGTGCGTCATGGCAAGCGGCTCTCGTTGCTGTTGGCCCATGCTACTCCCGATTTGAATTGGGCCGCAATCGGGGTAAGCTCGAACGGCGCCGACTTTCGCGGAAAGCAATAAATGTATGAATCTGGGCTGATCTACGCAACAAACAGCGATACCGAAGTGCTGCGGGAGAGTGTGCGCCGCTTTGCCAGTGAACGCTTGGCCCCGCTCGCCGCCGAAATCGACCGCAGCAACCAGTTTCCCATGCATTTGTGGCAGGAACTGGGGGCGCTCGGCCTCCTCGGCATTACGGCAAGCGAAGACCATGGCGGCGCGGGGCTGGGCTATCTCGCCCATTGCGTGGCGATGGAAGAGCTGAGCCGCGCCTCGGCCTCCGTGGGCCTGTCCTATGCCGCCCACTCCAATCTTTGCGTCAATCAGATCAATCGCCATGGCTCGGCGGAGCAGAAACAGCGCTTCCTGCCGAAACTCATTTCAGGCGAGCACGTCGGCGCCCTCGCCATGTCGGAATCCGAAGCGGGTTCGGATGTGGTGGCCATGAAGCTCCGGGCCGAAAAGCGCAACGACCGCTATATCCTCAATGGCCGCAAGATGTGGATTACCAACGGGCCGGACGCCAACACCCTTGTTGTTTACGCCAAGACCGATCCCGCTGCCGGTGCAAAGGGCATAACCGCCTTTGTGATTGAAGGCACCATGGCGGGGTTTTCGCGCTCGCCCAAACTGGACAAGCTCGGCATGCGCGGCTCCAACACCTGCGAACTTGTCTTCGCCGATTGCGAAGTGCCTTTCGAGAACCGGCTGGGAGAGGAAGGTGGCGGTGTCCGCATCCTGATGTCAGGCCTTGATTATGAGCGGGTGGTGCTTTCGGCAGGGCCGCTGGGCATCATGGCGGCCTGTCTCGATGTGGTCGTTCCCTATATTCACGAGCGCAAGCAGTTCGGCAAGGCCATCGGCGAATTCCAGCTCATGCAGGGCAAGCTCGCCGACATGTATGTAACGTTGAGCGCGGCGCGGGCCTATGTCTACGCCGTGGCTGCGGCCTGCGACCGCGGCCAAACAACCCGCAAGGATGCGGCGGGTTGCATTCTCTACGCGGCGGAGCACGCGACGCAAATGGCGCTGCAAGCCATCCAGGTGCTGGGCGGCAATGGCTACACCAATGATTATCCCGCGGGCCGCCTGCTCAGGGATGCCAAGCTCTATGAGATCGGCGCCGGCACCTCGGAAATCCGCCGCATGCTCATCGGCCGCGAAATTTTCAGCGAGACTGCGTGATCAGGAAGGCGCCCGCCAGCTTCCGTCCAGCAGCTTGATGATGGCGGAAAAGTCCTTGGGTGCGCCGCCAAGATCGACAAAGTCCTGATACAGTCTTTCGGCCAGCGCACCCATTGGCACACTGGCGCCTGTCTCTTGCGAAGCCGCCATGGCGAGCTTCAAATCCTTCAGCATGAGTGCGGACATGAATCCGCCGTCGTAGTTGCGGTTGGACGGGGCAGACGCCACCGGACCCGGCACCGGGCAGTAACTCGTCATCGACCAGCACTGGCCGGATGCCTTTGAGCTGATATCGAAGAACACCTGTGGATCGAGGCCCAGCTTGATCGCCAGATTGAAAGCCTCGGCTGTGGCGACCATCGAAGCCCCCAGCAGCATGTTGTTGCAGATTTTCGCTGCCTGGCCGGAACCAGCAGGGCCCGCGTGGATCACCGTTTTGCCCATGGCCGCAAGGATGGGCAGGGCCATGGCAAAGCTCTTGTCCGTGCCACCCACCATGAACGTCAAGGTGGCGGCTATCGCTCCGGCAACCCCGCCTGATACCGGCGCATCGACCATCGCGAGGCCGCGGCCCGCCGCAGCTTCGCCCACCGAACGGGCGGCGGCCACATCAATCGTCGAGCAATCGATCAGGATTGCCGCAGGCGAGGCAGCCGCAAAGGCTTCATTCTCATAAACATCGCGCACCTGTTGCCCCGCCTGCAACATGGTAATGACCGCCGCGGCTCCCGCAACCGATTCCGTCACCGAATTCTTGCGCGCCGCGCCGACCTCAACCGCATGGGAAAGGGCGGCCTCCGACACATCAAAAGCCTGTACCGCATGTCCCGCCCTGACCAGATTTGCGGCCATGCCGCTTCCCATGTTGCCCAATCCGATGAAGCCAATCACTGCCATGGTCATTCCCTCTTCAATGGACTCCATTCCTCGTCTTCGGGCAACGGCGCAAAGATCGCTTCAATCTCATCGTCGCTTACCTCTTCAAAACGTGGCGGCATCCATTTTGGCCGGTCATCCTTGTCGATGACAAAGGCGCGCACCCCTTCGCTGAAATCCGGCTTGCGGGCGAGCCGCGCGGCAACGCGATATTCGAGCTGCATGATCTCCGGAAACTGGGTCAGCGTTCGGCACACGGCAAGGGCGCGCAGGGCCACCTTGCAGGAGCGCGGTGATTTCCTGCGTATTACCGTCAGTTGATCGCTTGCCCAAGGCGATGGATCAGCGTTCAACAGGGCGAAAATGTCTTCGATACGGTCGGGCGTGAACAGCCTGTCGATATCCGCATGAATCCGATCAATCGGTGCCGGCGGCGGCAAAACCGAGGCATCGCTCAGGATCACGTCGAGCTCATCCGGCGCTTTTTCGATGCGGGCCTTCACGCTCGCCAATCCATCGCGCGGCAGATAGTGCGTCGCCAGTCCGAGCCTCAAACAATCAGCACCGTCCAATCTGGCCCCCGTCAGCGCCAGCCATTGACCGATGCGGCCGGGCAGACGCGACAGGAACCAGCCAGCGCCAACATCGGGGAAAAATCCAATACCGGCTTCCGGCATGGCAAATACGGTTGCTTCGGTGGCAACGCGAAAGCGGCATGGCATGGCGATACCCGCCCCTCCGCCCATGACGATGCCATCCATGAAACACACCGACGGTTTTGCGAGCGAAAAAAGCAAATGGTCCAGGCGATATTCGGTGCGGAAGAAATCCAGCACTTCGCCGCCTCCAAGGCGGATATTTTCATACAGGGCGCGAAGGTCGCCACCGGCGCAAAAGCCGCGGCCACCGCTGTGATCGATGACGATGGCGGCAATTTCCGGATCGAACTCCCACGACTGCAGGGCAGCGATGATCGTCCGGCACATCTCAAAATTGAGCGCGTTGATGGCCTTGGGGCGGTTGAGAGTAACAAGCCCGCAGCCGCCGCCACTGCCAATGATGACGTCCTGGGCCTTCATTGCCGCAGCAGCTCCCGCGCGATGATCACCCGCATGATCTCGTTGGTGCCTTCAAGAATGGCGTGCACCCGGAGATCGCGGAAGATGCGTTCGACGGGGAAATCACTGAGATAGCCGTAGCCGCCGTGGAGCTGCAGGGCCCGGTCGGCCACCTGCAGGCACGTATCGGTCACAAAGCGCTTGGCCATGGCCGAGAAACGAATGGCATCGGGAGTTCCGGCGGTCACCTTGTCGGCCGCGAGATAGAGAAGCGCGCGTGCCGCCTGCAAATTCGTTTCCATGTCGGCCAGGGTGAACTGGGTCGCCTGAAACGCTGCTATCGGCTGGTCGAACTGGCGGCGGGTTCGCGTATAGGCCACCGCTTCATCGAGGCAGCGCTGCGCCCCGCCGAGCGAACACGCCGCGATGTTGATGCGCCCGCCGTCGAGCCCCTGCATGGCGATGCGGAATCCCTCACCCTCTTTCCCAACCAAATTTTCTACCGGCACGCGGACATGGTCGAAATGGACCTGCGCGGTAGGCTGCGAATGCCAGCCGAGCTTTCTCTCCGGCGATCCGAAGGTGACACCGCTCATGTCTTTTTCGATCACCAGGCAGGAAATGCCCTTGGGTCCTTCGCCGCCGGTGCGCACCATTGTGAGATAGAGCTCGTTTTCGCCAGCCCCGGAAATAAAGGCCTTGGACCCGGTCACAACATAGAAATTCCCGTCTTTCACGGCGCGCGTTTTCAAGGCTGCCGCATCGGAGCCCGAGTCCGGCTCAGTCAGGCAATAGCTGGCAAGCCGTTCGCAGGTCACAAGCGAAGGCAGATATTTCGCCTTGAGTGCCGCGCCGCCGAAGCGGTCGATCATCCAGCCCGCCATGTTGTGGATCGAAATAAAGGCTGACGTTGAGGGGCAGCCATAGGCCATCGCCTCCATGATGAGCGCTGCTTCCAGCCGCCCGAGGCCTGAACCGCCCTGCTCGGTGGAAATGCAAATGGCAGCGAAACCCAGTTCCGCCGCCGCCCTGACTGTAGCACGCGGAAACATGCATTTCTCGTCCCACAGGGCCGCCTTGGGCGTGATGGCTTCCGCAGTAAAGCGGCGGGCCGTGTCCTGGATTGCGCGTTGTTCGTCCGTAAGGTCGAATTGCATGAACAGACCCTTTTGTCACAGTATCGGCCATTTTCGGCTTATTGGAAAGATGCCTCGACTGCCCGTGGTGGATGCAATAGTCTTGTCGCAGCATTGATAGGAGCTCACCGAGGAGATCTGATCACGGAACGGGACCCGATTGTCATCACCGCGGCAAAACGCACGCCAATCGGCAGTTTTCAAGGGGCGTTGTCGGGAATTACCGCCCCGCGGCTCGGATCGATTGCCATCAAGGCAGCGCTCGCGCAAAGCGGGCTGTCAGCGGTGGACGAAGTCTTCATGGGAAATGTCCTGCCCGCCGGCGTGGGCCAAAATCCGGCGCGGCAGGCGGCGCTCGGCGCCGGGCTGGCGCACGGCGTTCCGGCAACCACCGTCTCAAAAGTCTGCGGTTCCGGCATGAAGGCGCTGATCCTCGGCCACGACAGCATTGCCGCCGGCAGCAACGCCCGCGTTGTAGTGGGCGGTATGGAATCGATGAGCAACGCGCCCTATCTCCTGCCCAAGGCGCGCGGCGGTTTCCGCCTGGGCCACGGCGAAGTGAAGGACCACATGTTCACTGACGGGCTGGAAGACGCCTATTCCGGCAGGCTCATGGGAACCTATGCCGAGGACACCGCCGAAGCCTACCAGTTCTCGCGCGCCCAGCAGGATGCATATGCGCTCTCCTCGCTCGAACGGGCCCGTGCCGCACAGGATTCAGGCGCCTTCAGCAATGAACTGGTTGGAATCGACGAGGCGGCGGGCCGGACCCGTGTCAGACTCGACTGCGACGAGCAGCCGGGCAAGGCCGATGCCAGCCGCATCACGCAGTTGCGCCCGGCCTTCCGCGAAGGCGGCACCGTGACGGCGGCAAATTCCTCATCGATTTCCGATGGCGCCGCGGCCTTGGTTCTCATGCGTTCCTCGCAGGCGGAAAAAATCGGCGTCACCCCGCTCGCCATCATCGCGGGCCACGCCGGCCATGCGCGCGAACCGGCACAGTTCACCACCGCTCCCATCGGCGCTGTCAACGCCCTTTTGGAAAAACTTGCCTGGCGGCCTTCGGACGTGGCGCTTTATGAAATCAATGAGGCCTTTGCCGTCGTGGCCATGGCGGCAATACGCGATCTCGGCCTTTCCACCGGCATCGTCAACGTCAATGGCGGCGCTTGCGCACTGGGCCACCCTATCGGCAGCTCGGGGGCGCGCATTGTGGTGACCCTTCTGCATGCCATGATTGCCCGCGGCGCCCATAAGGGCATTGCCACGCTCTGCATCGGTGGCGGCGAAGCAACCGCCGTCGGCCTTGAGTTGCCGCATTGAATTTATTCTTCACTGAGCAGGCGCCTGGCCTGCTTAAGGTGCGGTGCGTCCACCATCTTCCCATCCAGGCTGAGCGCCCCAATGCCGGGATTTTTTTCGAACAGGTCAACAACGCGCCTGGCCCAATCGAGCTCGGCATCGCTTGCCGTGAAGGCCGCATTGATCGCCTCAACCTGGGCCGGATGAATGGCCAACATTCCCGAGAACCCGTCGCGCCGCCCCCGTGCGGCATAGGCTTTGAGCCCGTCCAGGTCGCGGAAGGCGGGATAAACCGTCTCGATGGCCGGAACGCCCGCCGCATGCGCCCCGAACAAAAGCAGTGACCGCGCCATTTCATAGGGCGGCGTATAACGCCCATCGGCTTCCCGCGATGTTGTGGCTCCAATAGCGGCGGGCAGATCTTCCGCTCCCCAGGTCAAGCCGCAGAGGCGCGGCGTCACCTCACCATAGCTGCCGAGCGCGAAGATTGCGGCGGGAGTTTCGGTGGCAATCGGCAGGATGACCGCTTGTGTATCGCCCAAAGCTTTCAAGCGCTGATCGAGATCGGCGAGCGAGCGAGCGCCTTCTGCCTTTGGCAGCACAATACCATCCGGCCTGCCCGCCATGACGGCCGCGAGATCATCATCGGCCATGCCACTGCCAAGCGGATTGATGCGGACGAACAGTGGCATGGGGCGGACCTTGCGCGAAAGAAATTTGGCAACGCCGTCACGGGCTTCTTTTTTCCGATCCGCTGTAACAGCATCTTCAAGGTCGAGGATCAGCACATCGGCGCCTGTGTCCAGGGCTTTCTCCATGCGTTCGGGCCGGTCACCGGGCACGAACAACAGCGAGCGCAACCTCATTTAGCGGACCTCTTCAACAACGCCACGCGCAGGCACTGGCAGACGATTTCGTCACGCTGGTTCATAGCCCGGTGCTGGAACGTGACAATGCCGGCGTTCGGCCGGCTTTTTGACGCCTTGAGCTCCACAACTTCCGTTTCAACGCGCAAGGTATCGCCGATGAACACTGGCTTTGGCATGGTTACCTTGTCATAGCCGAGATTGGCCACCAGTGTGCCCAGCGTCGTATCCCCCACCGACAGTCCAACCATCAAGGCGAAGGTGAAAGTGCCATTGACAACGATACGCCCGAATTCCGTGGCGCCCGCATATTCCG
Source organism: uncultured Alphaproteobacteria bacterium (assembly GCA_963773295.1). Classification (GTDB taxonomy): domain Bacteria; phylum Pseudomonadota; class Alphaproteobacteria; order Rhizobiales; family Aestuariivirgaceae; genus Aestuariivirga. The sequence continues at coordinate 419,648 of CAVZAJ010000007.1, read as the reverse complement.
CGTCAAGATGCAGCGGCTGGGGATTGTGGGTCAAGGTCGAGATGATGAGATTGTCGGTCTCGGTCACCGTGCGGCGGATGTCATGGGCAATGCGGTCGCCCACCTTCCATTGGTCAAAAAAGCGTCCAGCCATCAGCTTTCTCCCGTTTCCACCTTTGCCAGTAAAGCGCCTTCGGATACCTGCGCGTCAACTGTCGCTTTCAGTTCTGTTATGATTCCATCAAATGGCGCAACCAGGCCCTGTTCCATCTTCATGGCTTCGATGACAACCAGCCGCTGGCCCTTTTTGACCCTGTCTCCCAATGCCACCTCAACCGCGATCACCCGGCCCGGCATCGGCGACAGTATCATGCCGTCAGAGTCCGCGCCGCTTGCCCGCCTGTCGGCGCGTGGCAAGCCCGAAGGGCCAGGCCTGCCCTTCCATAAAAAGCACGCGCTCGCCATCGGCCATGGTGGCAAGTGTGCCGCGTCGACTCTGCTGTCGGGTCAATGGCAACCATATAGGTTTATGCCAGCAATTTGCACGGCAACCTCAGCTTGCAGAGGAGCGGCAATACGAAAGCCGGTGAGCGCCGTCCATGGATCATTGGCTTGGTTCGAAACCAGCGCCCGGGCCGCGGCCTGTAACACTGCGGCATCAGGCTCAAGGCCCGGAATCAATTGTGCGCCGTGGCGCTCAATAAAGCCGGTGTCAATGCGGCCAGCAATGAAATCAGGATGGCCGGCAGCGCGGGCAAGGAAGCCTGCATTGGTTTTGACCGGCCAGACCTCGATCTGGCCGCAAGCCTTGGCAAGCTTTGCCGCCGCTTCGCGCCGGTCGCCCGCGTGAACAATGAGCTTGGCGATCAGCGGATCGTAATGGGCGGTGATTTCACCGCCCTCCTCGACCCCGCTGTCGACCCGGACGCCGTTTGGCAGACGCAGGCGGTCCAGCCTGCCGGTCGAGGGCAGGAATCCGCTTGCCGGATTTTCCGCATAGAGTCTTGCCTCCATGGCCCAGCCGGAGATCGCGAGTTCATCCTGGCGCTGCGGCAGAGGCTCGCCCGAGGCAACCCGCAATTGCCATTCAACCAGGTCCTGCCCGGTTATGGCTTCGGTCACCGGATGTTCGACCTGAAGCCTGGTATTCATCTCCATGAACCAGATGCGGTCCGCCCGCAGCCCCTGGGATGCATCGGCGATGAACTCAACGGTCCCCGCACCCACATAGTTCACAGCACGCGCTGCCGTGACAGCCGCCGAACAGATTGCCTGGCGCGTGGCCAGATCCATGCCGGGTGCCGGGGCTTCCTCGATCACCTTTTGATGGCGTCGCTGCAGGGAGCAATCACGCTCAAACAGATGGACCGCGTTGCCGTGACTGTCGCCGAAGATCTGAACCTCGATATGACGTGGGCCGCTGATATATTTTTCAAGCAGCACACGGTCATCGCCGAACGAGGCTGCGGCCTCGCGGCGGCACGAAGCCAGAGCGCTGGCAAAGGCTCCTGCCTCGTCAACCCGGCGCATGCCTTTTCCGCCGCCACCGGCAACCGCCTTGATCAGGACCGGATAACCGGTCTTGTCGGCCTCGGCCTGCAGGCGCTCGGCCGACTGGTCATGGCCCAGGTAACCGGGTGTGACGGGAACACCCGCTTTTTGCATCAGCTGCTTGGCCGCATCTTTCAGGCCCATGGCGCGGATGGCGGCAGGCGGCGCGCCGACCCAGACAAGTCCCGCCTTCTGCACCGCTTCGGCGAATTCGGCATTCTCGGAGAGAAAGCCATAGCCGGGATGGATGGCAGCAGCACCCGTCTTCCGTGCCGCCTCCAATATCCTGGCGCCGGCGAGATAGCTTTCGCGGGCCGGGGCCGGGCCGATCATCACCGCTTCATCCGCCTCGCGCACAAATGGCATGCCGGCATCAACATCGGAATGAACCGCAATGGTGCGAATGCCAAGCCCGCGCCCCGTGCGGATGATGCGGCGGGCGATCTCGCCGCGATTGGCGATGAGCAGGCTTTCAATCATCGCTACATCCGGAATAGGCCGAAGCGCGCCCGCTCGGGAATCGGGCGCGTTCAGTGCCGCGGAAAAAGCCAGTCCCAAAACATCGCGCGTCTGTGCCGGATCGATCATGCCGTCATCCCATAGCCTTGCAGTGGCGTAGTAGGGATTGCCCTCAGCTTCGTAACGCGACCTAATCTCATTTTTGTATTCTTCCACATCGGATTGATCGCTGCGCACCGATGACAGCACGGAGGCCGCCTGTTCACCGCCCATCACGCTGATCCGGCTATTTGGCCAGGTGAACAGGAAGCGGGGACCGTAAGCGCGCCCGCACATGCCGTAATTGCCGGCGCCAAAACTGCCGCCGATCAGCACGGTAACCTTGGGCACGCCGGCGGTTGCCACCGCTGTCACCAGCTTGGCGCCATCCTTGGCGATGCCGCCGGCTTCATACTTGCCGCCAACCATGAAGCCTGAAATGTTTTGCAGAAACAGAAGGGGAATGCGGCGCTGGCAGGCGAGCTCGATGAAATGCGCGCCCTTCAAAGCGCTCTCGGAAAAAAGCACGCCATTATTGGCCAGGATGGCAACCGGGATGCCCCAGATGCGCGCAAAGCCGCAAACCAGCGTTGTGCCGTAAAGCGCCTTGAACTCATGCATCTCCGAGCCATCGACAATGCGTCCTATCACCTCGCGCACCTCATAGGGGGTGCGGACGTCCTGGGGGATCAGGCCGTAGAGATCCTGCGGATCGAATTTCGGGAGACGGGGCGCCGTGATTTCGATATCAACCGCTTTCACCCGATTGAGCCGTGTCACGATTTCGCGGACGATCAGCAAGGCATGTTCATCGTTCTCGGCAACATGGTCAACCACGCCCGAGCGGCGGCCATGGGTTTCGGCGCCGCCCAGTTCCTCTGCCGTGATGACTTCCCCGGTGGCCGCCTTCACCAGCGGCGGGCCAGCGAGAAAGATCGTGCCCTGATTGCGCACGATTATAGTTTCATCCGACATTGCCGGAACATAGGCCCCGCCCGCCGTGCAGCTTCCCATCACGCAGGCGATCTGCGGAATTCCTTCGGCGGACATGTTGGCCTGATTGAAGAAAATGCGCCCGAAATGCTCCCGGTCGGCAAAAATCTCGGCCTGGTGCGGCAGGTTTGCCCCGCCGCTGTCAACCAGATAGATGCAGGGCAAGCGGTTCTGCAGCGCTATTTCCTGGGCGCGCAAATGCTTCTTCACGGTCATGGGGAAATAGGCCCCGCCTTTGACCGTAGCGTCATTGGCAACGATCATCACCTCGCGTCCCGATACGCGCCCTACTCCGGCGATCATCCCCGCTCCCGGAGCCTCGTCATTGTACATGCCGTTTGCCGCGAGCGCCCCCACTTCCAGGAATGGCGAACCCGGATCAAGCAGGCGCATGACGCGGTCACGCGGCAATAATTTGCCCCGCGCCACATGCCGCTGGCGGGAAGCCTCAGGCCCGCCTCGCCCGGCAACAGCCACTTTTTGGCGAAGTTCTTCGGCCAGCGAGGTGTTGTGCGCCGTGTTTGCTTGAAATGAGGCGCTCTTGGTGTCGATCACTGTTGAAAGGGTGGTCATCTGCTGAATGCTCCAACGCGTTTGGCCGTTTCCGGATCGAGAAAGCCGCGCACCGTTGCTTTCGTCTCGGCCGCCATTGCCGCTTCGAGCCCCAGGCCTTCCCGCCCGGCAAAAATCCGCCGCAGGTCCTTGACCGGACCGGCCGGAAGCGCTGCCAGGCGTTTCGCAAGTGCAACAGCTGTAGGCATCAAATCATTGTCAGCGACAACATCCTTTAGCAGTCCCCAGGATTGCGCCTGCTTTGCGTCAAATTTTTCACCAAGCAAAATCATTTCGCGCGCCCGTTGAAGCCCCACCAGGCGTGGCAGAATTTCGCTGACCCCGCCAGTTACAAACAGGCCCCAGGATATTTCCGGAAAGAAGAAACGCGTCCCTTCCGCGGCAATTGCAAAGTCGCAATTGATGACCCACTCGAGCCCGCCGCCGACGGCCCAGCCGCGGATGGCCCCGATGACCGGCTTGTCGCCAAAAACGATTGCGAACGCGTCACATCCTGGATGCGCTCGACATAGGCGGTGGTCGATGGCTCGCCGGTTGCCTGCGAGTCAAACTCCTTCAGATCATCGCCGGAACAGAAGGCGCGGCCGTTCCCCGTCAAAACGATCGCGCGAATTGTGCTGTCGCTGTTTGCGGCATCGACCGCTTCGACCAGGTGATCGAGCATTTCGGGAACGATGGCGTTCAGGCGATGGGGCCGGTTGAGCGAAACGACGCGGACACCCTCGCCCAGATCTTCCGTGAGAACAGTCCGGGTCATGGCTTGTCCTTTCTGATGACGCGCCGGGTCTTGCCTTCGGTTCTCGGCAAGGCGCCGAAAGGCAGCAGCGTGACTTTAGCGCTTATCCCGATATCACGCTTGATCTGCGCTTCCAATGCCGCGCCAAGTCCGCCGCCTGCCTGAGCGCCGCCATTTGCGGTCTCCGCTTCAACGGGAAGAAAATCATAAGGTCCGGGCCCGGCAAGAACGATGCGATACTCACCCGACAATGCTTCATGCTGATTGAGGACGGCGGCGATCTGCGTGGGAAAAGCGTTGATCCCGCGAATGACGATCATGTCGTCGCTGCGGCCTACGACGCGAAAGCGCGGCGCAGTGCGCCCGCATGCGGCTCGCCCGGTTCCGGTCAGGACGATGATGTCGCCGCTGCGAAAGCGCACCAATGGCTGGCATTCGCGGCTGACATGAGTGAGCACCAGTTCGCCACGTTCGCCTTCCTTCCACGGAAGAGTTTTGCCGCTCGCGGGATCGACAAGCTCGGGATGGAGAACATCGAGCGCCATGAAGTGCAAATCATTGTCGATTTCGCTTTGGCCCGCGAAATTGCAGAACACGTCGCTGACACCGTAGTTGGCGTTGCGGACCTTGAAGCCCCATGTTTTTTCCAGGCGATTGCGGAATTCCGGATTGTCCAGCCCGGCTTCTCCGCCGAACAGGCCGAGTTTGAGGTCGAGGGCGCGCGGCGTGACACCGGGAAAATGTTCCGCGAGCACCAGCTCAAGGACGGCCGGATAGGAGGGGGTGCAGGAAATCGCCGTGATGCCGAGTTCGCGGATGGTGCGGATTAATGTTTGCGTGTCGCCCACCCCAAACGGCACGACGGTGGCCCCCGTCGCTTCCAATGTCGTGTGATCGGTGAACCCGCCCATCCACAGACGATAATTGAGACAATGGACAACCCGATGACCCGGTCCCAAGCCGCTGGCCGCCTGGGCGCGCCCACCAATGGCTGCCGTTTCATGGGCATCTTTCAGTGAGAGGGCTAGATTCATCGCTGTCCCCGTCGTGCCCGAAGTGCGATGGACGCGGGCAACTTTGGCGGCGGGGGCTGCCAGATAGTCCCCAAACGGCGGCTTATCCTGCTGGCTTTCCCGCAACATCTCCTTGCTAATCAAAGGAAATTCGGAAAATTCCTCCAGCCGGAGGGGAGGCTTGGCGTGTGCCCAAGCGCGGCGATGCAAGGGAGAGTTCGCCGAGACGTATTCCCGCTGTTTCTCCCATAAATGCTGGCGATGGGCTGCCAGGACCGAAAGATCGGCAAAATCGGCCCTGTCCAGAAGCATTCCGACCTTCTCCAACGCATAGGAAATGATATTGATGTCATTTTCATTTACACGACCACCCAAAATGAGTCAATATGGGCAAATGACAACCATCTCTGACCCCCTGGAAAGCCCGCGTTCCGCCGAAACTTCTACGCAAAGCCCACAGCTCGGCTTTGTGCAGGCACTTCTCAAAGCGGCAGATGCGCCAGGCATCCGAAAGATCCAACGGACGCGGCTGCGGCTGCTGGCAAGCATTGCCAAACACCTTTCCGACGGGGCTGAACAGGCGGACCTGCGGGTTGCCGATGTCGTGGCGGCTGCTAGTCTCGCCCATGGAACCTTCTATCGCTACTTCCCCGATTTGCGCTCAGCCATCGAGGCTCTCGTCGGCGATTTCGCCATTTTTCTGTATCAGCAGCTGGCCAATTCAAGAGATGGCGCGAGCGGGTCGCGCCAACGGGTCAGGGACGCCACTCTGACTTACATCAGGGTCTTCAAAGCCAACGCCGGCCTGATGCGCTGCCTCAACAGCCTCCACCGTGAGGACACTGCCTTTCGTAAAGCGTTTCTGGAATTGAGCCGGAGCTGGAACACGCGCATGGCTTCGGCGATCGCGCGCCGCCGCGGAACTGCTTCGGCCGAGGAATTTCTGCCGACCGCCTATGCGCTTGGCGGCATGATCGATGAATTCCTGACACAACTCTATCTCCGGCAAGACCCCGCCCTAATCCACTTGGTAAATGACGAAGACGCCGTTGCCGAATTGCTCACGGAGCTTTGGTGCCTCGGCGCCTATGGCCGCTTACCCTCCGAGCGGCGATACGGCGCGGTGAAGGCGGATCGCTCTATTGTGCACGCACCGCCTCCATTGCCTTGCCCATGAGGCAGGCGCCGGCTGATTGACTCAATCGGGGAGGTGTCTTAAGCCGTCAAAGTGGTCTGACAAGCGGACCGGTTTGTGTTGAGGTTGCTATTTGGCCAGGTTGGGTCACTCGAGAATTGATGGACTGGTGAAGCCGGTCCGCCCGCCATCGCTTGATTCAGCCGTGCTCGACGCTCTTGCCTCCTATGTTGACCATGCCAACATCCTCCCCGATAGCCGCTTGCCGAGCGAGCGGGTGCTGTGCGAGGCCCTCGGGGTGGGCCGGTCCACCGTGCGTGAGGCGCTGAAGCGCTGGGAAGCCCTCGGCATCGTCGAAATGCGCAAAGGCAGCGGGGCATACCTCAAGGTTGCTTTCGGCCCCAATCTGCTGCATGTGCCGCTGATACTGGCGCGCCCCTCAAAGGTGAAAAATCTGCTCCAGATACTCCAGGTGCGCCGCGCGCTGGAAGGCGAAGCGGCCGCCATTTGCGCGATGTCCGCAAGCGATGAGGATGTGACGGCAATCGAGGCCGCGCTGCTCAAGATGGAAGCCGCCCACGCCAGGGGCGGCGGTTCGGAAGAAGACTGGCAGTTTCATCAGCAGATCTTTGCCTCAACAGCCAACCCGTTCTTTCGCACGATCATCCAGTCAATGCGCGATCTCTTGCATCAGTTGTGGGAGAATGCCCTGGCGCTGCCGGATTTTGCTGCGGCGTCTTACCCCTTTCACCGCACCATGTATGAAGCGATCGCCCGGCGCAACCCGAAGCACGCCCGGATCGAGGCATGGAAGCTGATCGATTCCGTGGAGCGTGAAATTCGCGAGGCTTTTCCAGATGAAGTATGAAGGGAATATCTCGTCAGCAACCGACGCGGCAATTGCCGATGCGTCGGTCATCGTCTGTGACGATGCATCGCACGCCCACGATCCGGTGGTGGGACCGATCTACCAAACCTCTCTCTTCACCTTCAAGAATTTCGAGAGCATGAGAAAGGCCTTCGCCGGCGAGAGCAGCGGCTATATCTATTCCCGTGTCGGCAACCCGACGGCGCATGATTTCGAACGCCGCATCGCCGCACTCGAGTGCGCCGAGGCGGCGCGTGGTTTTGCCAGCGGCATGGCGGCGATCAGCGCGACGGTGTTGTCGGTGGTCAAGTCGGGCGAGCGCATCGTTGCGGTGCGCCATTGCTATGGCGACGCTTACCGGTTCTTCGAGAAGCTTCTGCCGCGCTTCGGAATTTCGGTCGATTATGTCGATGGCTCCGATGCCGATGCCGTCGAGGCGGCACTGCCGGGAGCCAAACTGCTCTATCTCGAAAGCCCCAGTTCGATGGTGTTTGAACTGCAGGATATTGCGCGGCTGGCAAAGGCGGCCCGCGCCTTGGGCATTGTCTCGGTTGTCGATAATTCCTGGGCCACTCCTGTATTCCAAAAGCCCATTGCCCATGGCGCCGACCTGGTTGTTCACTCCGCGTCGAAATACATCGGCGGCCACAGCGACACGGTTGCGGGCGTGGTCGCGGGGTCAGCGGCGCTGATCGCGGCAATCAACGAGCTTACGCATCCATTCCTTGGCGCCAAGCTCTCGCCGCTTGAAGCTTTCCTGTTGATCCGCGGGCTTCGTACCCTGCCGTTCCGAGTAAAGCGGCACATGGACAGCGCGCTTCTGATCGCCGACCGTTTGCGCCGGCACCCCCATGTCACGAAGATTCACCACCCGGCATACTCAAACCATCCCGGCCGCGGAACTCTTGCTGGCTTCACCGGCCTTTTCACGTTCGAAGTGGATGACCAGGTGGACATCGCGCGCTTTTCGGATGCACTCAAGTATTTTCGGCTCGGCGTCAGCTGGGGCGGGCATGAAAGCCTGATTGTTCCGGTTGCCGCGTCGCTGGCGCAAACGCCCGGCGTTAATTCATTCGACCGTTTCGGCGTGTCGCCACGCGCCATCCGCCTGCATGTCGGTCTCGAGGATGTCGAGATGCTCTGGGCCGACCTGGAGAACGCCTTTGTCACAAGTGTAAAATCCTAGGGAGGAAAAAATGAAAAAACTAACGACGACGATCCTGCTGGGAGCGGCTCTTGCCGCGCTTGGCGCCGTTTCGGCCTGGGCTGAAACCAAGGTGCAGTTGCTGGAAGTGATCACCAGTCCGGCGCGCACCGAATTCCTCAAGTCGCAGCTGGCGGAATTCGAGAAAGCCAACCCTGAGATCAAGGTCGAGGTCATTTCCTTGCCCTGGGGCCAGGCCTTCGAAAAGTTCCTGAGCATGGTGCAGGCCGGCGAGACGCCGGACCTTGTTGAGATGCCGGAGCGCTGGGTGGGGCTTTATGCCAACAACGGCCAGCTTGAGGATCTTGGCCCCTACATGAAGGACTGGAAGGAAGCCGCCACGCTCGGCGACCGGGCCAAGGAATTCGGCTCGACCGTCAAAAACACGCAATACATGATCCCTTACGGCTATTACATCAACGCGATGTTCTATAACAAGAAGATGTTCGCGGAAGCCGGACTTTCCGGTCCGCCGCAGACGATGGAAGAATTCGCCGCCGACGCCAAGAAGATTTCCGAACTTGGCAACGGCAAGTACGGCTATTGCCTGCGCGGCGGTCCCGGCGCCTTCGGCAGCATCCAGCAGTTCCTCAACAACATGAACGGCAAGCCCGGCTATTTCAACGAGGACGGCACCTCGACCTTCAACGAGGAAGGCTCGGTGAAAGGCCTGCAGATGATGCAGGATATCTACATGAAGGGCTGGGCCCCAAAAGATTCGATCTCCTGGGGCTTCAACGAACTCGTCACCGGCTTCTATACCGGCACCTGCGCCATGCTGAACCAGGATCCGGACGCCCTGATCGGCATCGCCGAGAAGATGAATGCCGCGGACTTCGCGGTGGCGCCATGGCCGGTCGGTCCAAACGGCAAAGCCTATCCAGCGCTTGGGCTATGCCGGTTGGGCAATGCTGGCTGACAGCCCGGCCAAGCAGGAAAGCTGGAAAGTCATGTCCTTCCTGCTCGACAACAAGCAGAACCTCGGTTGGGCCAAGACCGTCGGCGTGATGCCGATCCACAATGGCGCCGAACAGGATGAACACTTCAAGACCGAGCAGTTCAAGGGCTGGTTCGAGGAGTTGCAGAACCCGGATAAGTATGTGTTCGTGACACCGCCGACCCATCTTGAAAACCTCGGCGTGTTCTATGATTCCATGGTGCCGACCGGCTTTCAGGAAGTTCTCCTCGGCAAGAAAACGCCCAAGGAAGTGGCCGACGTATGGGCCAAGTACCTGACCGAAGAGCAGCAGAAATACATGGCGGCACACAAGCAATAGCCGGCAATCGCCGCAGCGCGGTCTGGTGTTTCAAGCCGGCCGCGCTGCCCTTTCATGTTGAAGCAAGATGACACTGGTGGCAGAAATTCCACATGACGTGGCGCGGCGCGGCAGGTTTGCCGTGGTGCTTGAGCCATGGACCTATCTCAGTCCGGCGCTGGTCATCATCGCAACGGTCCTCGTCGTTCCCCTGATTATCGGCATCTCCTATTCCCTGCGCAAATTCTCCGCCTTCAGGTCGGAATACGTCGGGCTTGGCCAATACCGCGCCATGATGGGCGACGAGGTGCTGCACGGCGCCCTTTTCAACACGCTGTGGTGGACGGCAGGCAGCCTGTTCTTCCAGTTCTTCCTCGGCCTCGGTCTGGCGCTGCTGCTTAACCGGCCATTCCATGGGCGAAAGCTGGTGCAGGGCCTCGTATTCCTCCCCTGGGCGGTGCCCACTTTTCTGACTGGCCTCACCTGGACCTGGCTGTTCAACCCGGTGATCGGGCCCCTGCCCCATGTCTTCCATGCCATCGGCCTGCAGGCCGAACCGGTGACCATTCTCGCCGATCCCGCAACCGCCATGTGGGGACCGATCATCGCCAATGTGTGGTTCGGCATTCCGTTCTTCGCCATCACCCTGCTCGCCGCGCGGAAATCAATTCCAGCCGAACTCTACGAAGCCGCCGCCATCGACGGCGCGTCGGCATGGCAGCAGTTCACCAAGGTGACGCTGCCTTTCCTCGCGCCGACCATTGCGATCACCGTGATGCTGCGCACCGTCTGGATTGCGACCTTCGCCGATCTCATTTTTGTGATGACGGCGGGCGGGCCGGCCGGCTCGACCAACACCATCGCCACCTACATTTATGTCTCGGCCTTCAGGGCCCTCGACAAGGGCTACGCGTCGGCGATCGCCGTGTTGCTCCTTGTCCTCCTCATCATCTATGCGCTCATCGTCATTCAGATACGCCGCGCCCTCCTCAGGGGTACCTGAAAATGGTGGGCCGCACGCCATTGCAACGGCTGCTGGGCAACCTCGGGCTCTATGGCGCGGTGTTCCTGTATTTGGCCTTTGCGCTGCTGCCGATCTACTGGACAGTGAAGATATCGGTGACGCCGGAAAATCTCCTCTACAGCGAAGGCATCCGCCTGTGGCCCAGCCGGATGACTCTTGCCAACTACGCCAGTGTGCTGAAAGCCACGGATTTTCCGCGCTACTTCCTCAATAGCATGATCGTTTCCGTTTCAACCGCGCTGATCGTGACGGTGGTTGCCTCAATGGCCGGCTACGCCCTGTCGCGCTTCCGCTTTCGCGGCAAGGCATGGGTGAGCCTGGTGCTGCTCCTGACCCAGACGTTTCCCCTTGTCATGGTGATTCCGCCGATCTTCCGCATTATGAGCCAGGCGGGGCTGACCGATAACCTGTATGGGCTCATCGTCATCTACACGGCATTCAACATCGCTTTTGCCACATTCCTCATGCAGTCCTTCTTCGATGGCGTGCCAAAGGATCTGGAAGAAGCCGCGATGATCGATGGCTGCACCAGGGTCATGGCCTTGCGGCGGATCATCCTGCCGCTGACCCTGCCGGGCATGGGAGCGACTGTCGCCTTCGTATTCACGGCGGCCTGGAGCGAACTGCTTTTTGCGCTCATGCTGATCAACAGCGATGACCAGAAAACCTTCTCCGTCGGGCTTCTGACATTCATCGGAAAATTCGCGGTCGACTGGGGGCAGATGATGGCGGCCTCCGTCATGGCGCTCATTCCGGTGTGCATCTTCTTCATGTTCCTGCAGCGCTATCTCGTGACCGGGCTGACCGCCGGCGCGGTCAAAGGATAATCCCATGGCTTCTGTGACACTGCGCAATGTGAGCAAGGCCTTCGGCGCCGTGAATGTGCTCTCGGGCATCGATCTGGCCATCGAGGACGGCGAGTTCGTCGTCCTTGTGGGCCCGTCGGGCTGTGGCAAGTCGACCTTGCTGCGGACCATCGCAGGATTGGAAGAGGCCACCGGCGGCGAGATCCGCATCGGCGACAGGAAGGTCAATGACGTGGCCCCGCGCGACCGCGACATCGCCATGGTGTTCCAGTCCTATGCGCTTTATCCCCACATGGATGTGGCCAAGAACATGGGCTTCAGCCTGGCTCTCCGGAAAGCGAAGCCGGAGGAAATCGGCAAGCGCATCAATGAAGTGTCCGGCAAGCTCGGGCTTGCCGCCCTGCTGGCGCGGCTGCCGAAGCAGCTTTCGGGCGGACAGCGGCAGCGCGTCGCCATGGGCCGTGCCATTGTGCGCGATCCCAAGGTTTTCCTGTTTGACGAACCGCTGTCCAATCTCGACGCGAAGCTGCGCGTGCACATGCGCACCGAAATAAAAGCGCTGCATCAGTCGTTGAAAACCACTTCCATTTATGTGACCCACGATCAGATCGAGGCGATGACGATGGCCAGCCGCATCGTTGTCATGCATGACGGCGTGGTGCAGCAGGTAGGCCCGCCGCTCGAACTCTATGATTTTCCCGCCAATATCTTCGTCGCGGGGTTTCTCGGTTCGCCGACCATGAATTTCATCGAGGCCGTCGTGACCCTGAAAGACGGGGCCGGAGTACGGCTGGCCGATGGAACGGTCATCGCCATTCCTGCCGGGCTTCAGGTGACTGAGGGGCAAATGGTTACGATTGGGATGCGGCCTGAACATCTGCATCTGGCTGGGGAGGGCATTGCCGGAGAGGTCATGGTCGTGGAACCGCTTGGCATGAACACGCAAGTTACGGTGACCGTCATGGGCGACCGCCTGACTTTGATGGCCATGGACCGGCCGAGGATCGCTCCGGGCGATCGGGTTAAGCTCTCGATTGAGTCATCAAACGTTCATGTCTTCAACAAGCTGACCGGCCAACGGATCGGCTGACGGCGAAATTGCGGGCCGCAACGGTCCATTTCATTCGTCCCAAGATGTCGCAGTCAGGTCGAAATGGCACCGTGAAAGCCGCCTGGCACAGCCAGTACCATTGACTCATGTGCCGATTGCGTATTGGCTGGCAAGCAGCGGCGAAGGTTGCATTCGGGGGATATGGTTGAGCCGGTTTGGGGCACGATTAGCAGCAATTCTCATCTCCGCTGGACTTGGACTTCAAGCGGCCGAAGCACAGCCTATACCCGAGGCCACCCAAGTAATTGTGCGCCTCAACCCAAAGAGGGACCCAGGCAAGCCCGCCTACACCGTTGCCGATTGTTTTGCTGTTGACCACTGCCTCTCGTTCCTTACGCAAAAACTGCTGCAGGCCGGCGGAAACGCGGGGCTTATCGCCGGCGCAAGGCAAGAGATGCCGCCGGAGGTCTCGGGCGATCGAAGCGTTTACCGTTTCGCGGCTCCGGAAGGCGAGAGCTTCTGCAAGGCGCTGCTCCTGAAAGTTTCCATGGCACCAAGTTTCGGAGAATTCATTCCGGAAGTGACGTTTTCCGCCAGCAGGAAATCTGCCGTTGCCACAGTCCGGTTGCCGGCCGGAGAAAACGCACCGGCCAGGACCTGGTTTGACGGCATCCTCATTCTTCTTTCGGTGAAAGACCCGGCATTTGCGGGAAGCTCATGCAGCTTGAGAACCGAGGCGCAAAAAACAGCTTGTAAAAGAGATTGCGAAAGCATCGCGTTCTGAATCACAGCCGAGCATCATTGGCTCATTAAAGCACCTGCCTTCAAAAAAGCGATCAGGTCTGCCCGTTCTGTATCGCGTCTGGCCCCTGGCACCATCATCTTTGTGCCTTTGACAAAATCCATTGGGCTTTTGAGAAATTGGTCCAGCGTCGCTTCGTCCCATTTGGCACCCGTCGCGCCAAAGGATTTCATGGCGTTTGAATAAGCGTATCCTTCTACCGAGGCAACCGGACGTCCAATCATACCCTGGAGCGAAGGGCCCATTCGTTCGGGGTGTGCCGGGTCCAGCTTCCCATGGCAGACAATGCATCTTTGAAAAATAATCTCGCCAGCGGCGATATCACCGCCCGCATGTGCAGTTTCAGCGATGGAAACCAGACAAAATGTTAGAAGGAACAAGGTTTTTATCATTGCATCGCTCCAATTAGGCCGGCCAGACTGCTACTTATGCGCGTCAGTGGCAAGGGGCCTGATCCGTCGGGCCACTGACCGCGGCTGGCTTCAATGGCACCGCAGTCAGCACCCCGTCTAAGCGACTGCTACGTCCGCCCTCCACCGAGTTCCGGCGAACAAGTTTGCAGGACCGCTTGTGATTGTTTGGGAATTGTTGGTGGGCGCAGTAGGACTCGAACCTACGACCCGCTGATTAAGAGTCAGCTGCTCTACCACCTGAGCTATGCGCCCGCCCTGTGAAGGACGTATGGCCCCGCGATGCAGGGCCAACTGCGGCGTCTATACGTCCCCTGCCCGCCCTTGTCCAGCGCCTTTCGCCCCTGAGTTTGCGGTGCTTTCCACATAGGTTTTGGGCGGCGCTTTCAGCACTATGCCCCTAGCGCGATACCGGCCGTAGAGATGGTCGAATTCGCCGGCCCGCCAGCGCGCTGTCATCTCGTCCCTGTGTGCCAGCCTGATCACCAGGATCTCGCCGAGACGCCGGAGCCGCGCCGCCAGGCTTTTTTCATCCGCAACCGGCGGCACCGCGTCCATCTCTCTCTGGTGCGGATCGCGACTCTCCCATTTCCTTTGCTCGGAGGGCGAAAAATGCGTGCGCCGGCAATAGAGGCCGTCATGGGACGCACGGCAGGTCTTGGTACGCCGGCAGCGCAGGCTGGGGCAGAGAGGCAGGGGATTGCCGCGCGGGCAATCATGCCGCGTGAAACCTGTCCATGGTTCCTTCGAGACATGGGGGCGCGGCTCCGGAAGCGGAAACATGGTCATTCGTACACTGATGGCTTTCGGATCTGGATAATGAGTCATGGGGGTGCCCTTGGTTGGCTGGAGGAAGAAGGTGGAGGGGATGTCCCCGCCCTGGCTTCAAGCCTGCATATGCTGGTAAAAAGTGGAGTTTGGATGTTTAGGCTCAAAGCCCGGCCTTGGAACGCAGCGGTTTTTGCCTCGGGGTCATTCTTGCAGAGCCCTGGATCGCACGGTGTCCACCGCCCACGCCCGGAAAGTTGTAAGACTTTCCGGAAAAGCGTTGGCGGAACTGTCGGTTTTCCGCCAGGGTTGTTTAGCCATCTAAGGCGCGGGGACCATAGTGTCCCCGGGTCTTCCCTTCGGCTCCCGACGGAGCGGGGCGCTGTCTGTCCCCTCTCCTGCAGGCGCTGCCCATGGTTCCGGCAATTTCGAGACGCTGTCGACACTGTCCCCTCCTTTCCGGAACCATCGAAAAGGAACATAAACCTACAATAGGAACATGTCAAGGGGTCTAGGAAAATAAATCTTTGGGGAAAGCATGGCTATCGATCCAGAATTTGATCGTCATGGGGGTCCCCAATTGGCCCAAGCGGAAATCCCAAATCCTTGTTTCAGAGTCCACCCCTCAATGATGGTTGGTGAAGATGACGGCAGAGTTCACTCCGGCAGTCCGGCCTTGCGCATTCCCTCTCTTAGATGTTCCAAATCTATTTGATTCCAAGTGGCAGTACGTTGCCCTAGTATTGTGAACTTCGGGTCCTGCCTTAAAATCTCCGCGGTCACTGCAGATGCTTCATCCTTACGGCCAAGCTGGCCGTAACAGGCGGCGAGGCGCGACAAGACCCAAGTTTGGAGATTTGCCTTCCGCTTATATGCTTCAGTGGCATCTTCATATCGACGCGCCTTATAAAGAACGCCGCCGAGCATGGTCCAATACCATTCGGGATGGTAGGGATTAATCCGCATAGCTTCGCGAATGTCAGCAATGCCTTCTTCAATCTGGCCAAATTGAGCCCGCATAGCGCCCAATGTGATAAGAACGTTGGCGTCATAAGGATTAAGCCTCAGGGCATTGAGATACTGTTGCTTTTCTGCCGCTGCATCACCATACGAGAAATACACCACGCCAAGAAGCCAGTGGCAGCGGGCATCGTCCGGGTCCATGTCCACGGCCTCTTGAACCATGACCTTAGATTTTTCAAGTATATCCTTCGGTGTCGCATCATAACCATAAATCACTATGTCTGCGAAGCCGCGATATCCGCGCGCCAGGGCATAATCAGGATCGATAGCCATCGCCTGTTCAAAAAATTCCACGGCTTTCTGATTGTCGTCAGCGCCATAGCCTCGCAAATGTTTAACGCCACGCAAAAGACACTCATAAGCGGCAAGCGCCGGTTTACGGCGGCTCTGTTCAAGTAGGGAGCTTTCGATCCGGCTGTGCAGGGTCGTGACGATCGCCTTGCTGATTTTCTCGGGAAATCCAGATACATCGTCCGCCGTGCAATCGAAGGTGTCTCCCCACAGCTGCGTCCGTGCCGCTGCGTTAACAAGGCGAACTGTAATGCGAATGCGATCACCGATACGTTGCAGGCTGCCTTGCACGACCAGTCCGACACCAAGACGTTTGCCAATTTCGGCAGTATCGGTCGTGAGCTGAGCGACTGCCACGGAGGAATTGCGGTCAATGACAAATAGCAGGTGGAACCGTCCAAGGCCGGTAATAATATCCTCGGCAAGACCTTCACATAACGGATTCAGTGTTGGATCGGCGCTGATATTATTGAACGGCACGACCGCCAGTGACGGCCGTTCAGCTGTTTCGCCAGGTTTTTCGGGGATTGACTCAAGGGCAATTGGTGCAGCCTGCCGATCTGTCAGAATGTCCCGGTACAGTTGCTCGGTTTCCAGTTCGGGCGCCACCCCTAGTTCTTCCGATAGGGCGTCTCGGCAATGGGCATAGATTTTCATTGCGTCGGCCCGGTCACGCCGGCGGGCAAGCATCCGCATTAAGGCGCGGTAAACTGGCTCGCGCAACCGGTCACGGTTGATCAATTGCTGCCCGAGTTCCAGCGCACACTTAAACGTGGCTTTGGAAAGCTCCGCCGCTGCAGCTTGCTCAATGATTTTTGCCGCAAGGTCCTCCAGTCTTTGGCGCTCCGGCTTCAGCCAATGTTCAAACTCAGGTGTCGGCGGCTCAATTCCTGCCAGTAATTCTCCGCGATACAGCGGGATGGCTTGATCCAAGGCCGCCGCATCCGCAGAGAGCCGCGCAAAATCAAGCGCGTCGATCTCTATGCCCGCCAAGTCCAAGGTCACTGAGTCGCGGTCCGATTTCAGGGGATCTAAACCCGCAGAATGAAATACATCGCGAAGTGCAGCAAGAGATTGCCTGAGGCTTCCCCGGGCCTGAGCCTCTTCGCGATCAGCCCACAATAGCCCATAAAGCTTTTCGCGCGGCAGGGCCTGCCCGGCATGGAGGCCTAGATAGCCCAGAAGCAGCCGGTCCTTTCGGGTCGGCAATGCAATGCTCTTTCCGTCGCCGGAAGTCAGGGCGAAACCGCCGAGCATCGTAAGTTTACAACCAGCCACTGGCCAAAACCTGTCCATAAAATGAACGATGAAGTCGATTTAACGCAGTTTTCACGGATAAGCCATCCGGGAAAGGCTTTCTGGCGGGGTCATTTCACGGAAAACGCCCCCTCCATTTCACGGTCGACCTCCATATTCCTGATCAAGATCAACGTCGGCCAGGAGAGGATTACGGGTATGGAAAGCATTCTGACATTCAGCAAATCCGCGTTAACCAGACTACTGTCTGTGCCAGTTTTGGGTCTCGCGGGTGTCTCCGCAAGTTCAGTAATTTCCAGCCAAAGTGACCGGAGCTGGCACGAAGATTACTTGATCGGCAAGTCCGACATGGATGCTATTTGGTACTATGAGCGCCGCCGCTGGCTGTCATAGGCAAGAAGTGATGGATTATCACATCCGTGATGAACTGCCCTCCAAAATGGTACTCACCGAAGATCTCGTGAAGCTCTGCGAGCGTCCTGAAGTTGATCCGGGTCCTAGACCTGGTTTCATACCGATTCAACCTTCAGAACTGGACGCCCTTACCGAGAAACTATTGAGTGAACTTGGAAGTAATAAACTTTGGCTATTCGCTTATGGGTCATTGATTTGGAAACCAACCTTCAGCTTCGTTGAGCAACGGCGAGGATCCATACATGGCTGGCATCGTTCCTTCTGTTTGGAACTGACGCGTTGGCGCGGCACTCCAAAATTACCTGGCCTCATGTTGGCGTTGGATAGGGGCGGTAGCTGCAATGGCGTGGTCTACCAGTTGCCGGATGGCGAACATCGAGAGCACATTCGCCGGCTCATTGGCCGCGAGATTAATGCCAGGGAAGACCAAGGAATGGTGCGCTGGGTTAAAGTTCATACCAAAACCGGCCCAATCCGTGCACTTGTCTTCTGGGCTGGCCCCAAAGGCAAGGGCATTTCCTTGAAGTTGCCGCTCGAACGTGTAGCCTGGGTCTTGGCCAGAGCCTGCGGGCACGGCGGCTCATGCGCGAGCTATCTCTATAACACAGTACTTCATCTTGAAAAGTTCGGTATTCGGGATCGAAACCTGTGGAAATTACAGGAACTGGTGGCAAACGAAATACTAGCTTCTATTGACGGCACCCCTCGGCTGACAGCGAGCAAGCCTGAACCTGCGAGATCAAGTCCGGAAGGGTTAAATGGCCGCAAATCGCAAAGCGATCAGGGCCCCGCCCTCTCCCCGTAAACGGGAAAGGGAGTTCTTCAATAAATGGACTTCGCCGCCTCGATGAACGTCACCACGATCCCGGGCTTCACCAGCTTCGCCAGTTCGGCGGCGTCCCAGTTGGTGAGCCGCACGCAGCCGTGCGATGCGGTTTTGGAAATTTTTGACGGGTCCGGCGTCCCGTGAATGCCGTAGGTGGGCTCCGACAGATCTATCCAGGTTCCTCCCACGGGGCCGTTGGGGCCCGCCGGAATGGTGAGCTTCTCGGTATTTGCCGCTTGCTGGAAGTTGATGTCGGGGTTGTAGGCATAGGTGGGAAACACCGCCACGCCTTTGATCTCATGGGTTCCCTTCGGCGAGGGCGTGGACTCGCTTCCGATGGTGGCGGGATAAACCAGCACCGGGCGGTCGTTTTCGCCATAGATCACGATGCGTTCATTCGACTTGTCGGCGACAATGCGGCTGACCACAACCGCGGCCTGTTCGCCCGGATTGATGACCACGATGGTCTCCCCTGCCGTAAACCCGGCAAGGGGATTGAGGGAAACGAGAAAATCCTGGTCCATATGAAACTTCTCGGCCAGCGCCTCGGCTCCCGAAGTGAACCCCAGCCACTCCATCTTGGCCATTTCCGCATAATCGGCGGGAATGCCCGCCACCATTTTTTCAAGATCCTGCGGCGTGATGGTATAGCTAACGGACACCGGTTCGGGAGAGCGAAGCCGCTCCCACAAATCGGGAGTCATGATGCCGTCGACCTCAAGGCCATTGATTTCCTGAAGCCCGCGGATTGCCCGGGTGACATTCTCGCCGGCAACCCCGTCGATCACCCCGGGATTGGCGCCTGCGCGGTCAAGCAGCACCTGCAGCTTTACCGTCAAGGCGCTCACCCCTTCCGGCATGGAACCCGTAAATTCAGCCGCATTGATCTCCTCGGAAGTCAGGGGAGTTTGGGCAAAACTGGCGGACGAAGCGATGAAGGACAGGGCCAAGAGGCCAAAAACCATGAATTTTTTCATGCCGATCAACGGGATAGGGCGGATTTTGTTCCCCGACCTCTCATTGGCTAGGCGGCCTTGGCGGCGGCGGGCGGTTCCAGCGTGTCGCCTATGGTGTCCGTCAGGACCCCGGCCTGTGCCACCTTTTCCGCCAGTTTCCGGTTCATCGCTGCGCTTAAGGCATTCTTCAGTTCGGCATTGCCGTTGAGCACGCCGCGCAAGGCCTGCGAGTTCCACACGCAGTAATGGCAGCCGGCTTCCAACGTGACCGTGGCGGTGGCGGGCCGCGCCAGCAGGAAGGCGATTTCCCCGATGAAAGTCTTCGCTTGCGAGGCGACCCGGTGCCCGCCCTTTTCGATGATGACCCTGCCCTCGGTGATGAAATAGAGATGATGCAGCGGCTCATTTTCCCTCGTGATGACCAGCGGCGCTGCCGTCACCTCCTGCCGGCCGGCCTTCACGAACTTGCGGAACTGGCCGGGGGTCAAATCCACCAGCAGGTCAAACAGCTTCCGCTCCCCGGCGGGCAGGCTGGATTGCATTTCGTCAACGAAGATACGCCAGATCATAACCACGTTCACGATGGTGAACATGGAACTCCAGAATATGGCGCCCCACAGCGGAATTTCCGGGGCAAAATAATAATACAGGATGTAGACGCAGTCTCCGCCGAGAACCAGGAGGCGCAGAATGAGCTGGTTGCGGAAGAGAAAGCCAAGCAGGCAGAGAAGCGCCCCGATATGCACGATGTTCTGGCTGACAAACACATTCTCGAAAAGCGTGGAAAACACCGACGCGGCCCCTGAACTTAATGGCGGAATGCGACAGTGGCTGGTTCGCGGCGGATTGTCTAGAGATTCCGGAATTGCCGGTCACCGTTCACAACGGGCGGCTCCGCGCTAGATCAGCGAGAGGATAACTGTCACTTTTCTGCATCACTTATGCATCCGACATCGCCGACTCTGGAAAATTTCCTGATTCGGGCGTACTTTACTCACAGGCGACTCTTTAGACGGCTCGTAGTTCAGCGTTATACGATTGCTTTTGTTTGCCTTTTCCGCCCGGCGCCCAACGAGGCCCGGGAGGCGGGGCGTGCCCCGCGCGCATGTGATGCGTCCGGGATGATGGCTGGGGACTTTCATATGTACGTCATGGCTAGGGTGCTGTTCAGCATCGCGATTCTAACGATTGCAACACCTGCCCTGGCGAAGGGCGACACGGGCGAGGACCGCCGCCTATCTGCCGAAATCCTGAACCCGAAGATGGCTGAGTTCTATTACTACCGCGGCACCGTCTATTACCACATGGACAAATATGATGACGCCATTACCGACTATGACCTGGCGATCCGGTTGCGCCGGAACTATGCCGACGCCTATTACAACCGCGGCCTTGCCTTTGACGGCAAGGGCCTGTTGCACAAAGCGCTGGGCGACCTCCGCAAGGCGCTGACCTGCAATGCCTTTTCGATTTCAGCGAGCCCCTGGACGAGCGCGGCGCGGGCCAAGATCATGGAAATTGAAACCAGGCTTTCCGCGGACGCAAAACCTCAGGTGCAGACCTCCGCTGCGTCAGTGGCGGAGACCGTGGTAAAATAATGGCGAGGCCTCGCGGCCCCGCCCCGACATCCAATGGACATCCTGTAAAATTTGCCGCTTACTGCGTGGTGGTGGCGCCGGCGTCGCCCTTGTTTTCACTGACGCTCTTGCCCGTCTCAACCATAAGGGCATTGCATTCATCCAGCTTGTTCGCCTTCATCGCCGCACTGGCCTTTTCCCAGTTTGCAATTGTCGTCGTCTGCTTTTCCTTGTCGGTCATGGCGTCGATGTCGGCGCGCATCTTGGTCAGGGAAGCTTCATCGCACTTGACCTCGCTCTGGGCGCTGGCTGGAACAACGAAGGCGAAACAGATGGCGGTAGCCAAAAGAGCTGATTTAATCATGATGATCTCCTAGGGACTGGACTGGATTGTCCAGGGATGAAAGCCCTGAGCCGCGAAAAGGTTGCAAAATTACATCGCTGCGCTTCAACTTTTTTGTGATCAGATTATTTTGGAACCAACGGGGCTCCAATGCGTTTGCAAAATTCCGGCGGCACGCGGAAAAGGCCAGGCACCGCCGCAAATTCGCCGCTTACCGCTTGAGCGCCCGGTTGACGCCTGAGACCACCGCCTTCAGCGAAGCCACCACGATGTTCTTGTCGATGCCGACGCCGAACAGCGTTGCGCCATCGGCCAGGCGCAATTCCACATAGGCGATGGCCGTAGCATTTGCGCCGTGGCCCATGGCGTGCTCGCGGTAATCGGCCACGTCGAAGGCAAGACCTGACTCCTTCCGCATGGCGTCGACAAAGCCATCGACCGGGCCGTTGCCGTGGCCATGAATGGTTTTGTGCTTGCCGTCATCGCTGATCTTGGCGGTGAGGTCCTGGTCGCCATGGTCCGACCTGGCATTGTGCTCGATGAAACCGAAACGGCCGTTGCCGTCGAGATACTCGGCCTCGAAGCTGCGCCACAACCGCTCGGCCGAAAGCTCCACCCCCTCGCCGTCGGCGATGGCCTGCACCACCTTGGAGAATTCAATCTGCAGGCGCCGCGGCAGCTCAATGCCGTGCTCGGTTTCGAGGATATAGGCAATGCCCCCCTTGCCGCTTTGCGAATTGATCCGCACCACCGCCTCGTAGCTGCGGCCAAGGTCCATGGGATCAATCGGCAGATAGGGCACCTCCCACAACGGCTTGTTGGAGGCCTTCATCGCCTTGAAGCCCTTGTTGATGGCATCCTGGTGCGAGCCGGAAAACGCCGTGAACACCAGTTCGCCCGCATAGGGGTGGCGCGGATGCACCGGCAGCTGGTTGCAATACTCGGCCATGCGCACGAGATCGTTGATGTGGCTGCAATCCAGTTCCGGATCGATGCCTTGGGTGAACAGGTTCATCGCCAGCGTCACGAGGCAGACATTGCCGGTGCGCTCGCCATTGCCGAAGAGCGTGCCTTCGACGCGGTCGGCGCCGGCCAGCATGGCGAGTTCCGTTGCCGCCACGGCCGAGCCCCGGTCATTGTGGGGATGCAGGGAAATGGTCAGGCAGTCACGGTTCTTGATGGTGCGGCAGAACCATTCGATCTGGTCGGCGTGGATGTTGGGGGTGGACATTTCCACCGTCGCCGGCAGGTTGAGGATGAGCTTCTTCGCCGGCGTCGGCTTGTAGACATCCATCACCGCTTCGCAAATCTCCACCGCGTAATCCATTTCCGTGCCGGTGAAGCTTTCCGGGCTGTATTCATGGCGCGTGACGCCCTCGAGGCCATATTCCTTTTCCAGCTGCATGATGAGCGCAGCACCCTTCACCGCGATGTCGGTGATCCCGGCCTTGTCGAGCTTGAACACCACGCGGCGCTGCAATTCCGACGTTGAATTATAAAGATGGACGATGGCCGACTGAGCCCCCTTCAGCGCTTCAAAGGTGCGGCGGATCAGCTCCTCGCGCGACTGGGTGAGAACCTGGATGGTGACGCCTTCGGGAATCTTCTTGTTCTCGATGAGAAAGCGCACGAAATCAAAATCCGTCTGCGAGGCGGAGGGGAATCCCACCTCGATTTCCTTGAAGCCCATGGCGAGCAGCGAGGAAAACATCCGCATCTTGCGCTCGTGCCCCATGGGCTCGATGAGCGACTGGTTGCCGTCGCGCAAATCGACGGAACACCAGATGGGGGCTTTGGTGATTGTGCGGCTGGGCCATTGCCGGTCAGGCAATGGAATTTGGCCGTAGGCCTGGTATTTTTCTCGTGGGGAAATCATCATGGTCTTTGTCTCTCTTAGCTGGGAATGTTTTTATGGTCTTTTCCCCAAAGAGCCAAGGCAAAGCCCGGCCGGCCCTCAGGGGGAGCTAAGAAGGAGGAGCTGGTTCAGCTTGCGAGACATCGGGCTTCCTTACCCCAGGGACGGGAAGCACGCAATACCTGTGGCTTTTACGCCGCATTAAGGATGTTTTTTCGGGCTGCGGGAATCAGGCTAAGTTCGGTCATTATTCGCTGCCAGAAGCGCCGCATACAGGTGGGGACCTAAACATAATGAAGACTTTTGCCATTGCCGCTTCTTTCGCGCTTGCCCTTTCCACGGCCGCCTTTGCCGGGCCATGCCAGGACGATATCGCAAAAATTGACGCGGCTCTGGCCAGCGGCAGCGTGGGCCCCGACCAGCGGGCCCAGATTGAAGACATGCGCAACCAGGCGATACAGCTTTGCGGCGCGGGCAATGAAGCCGAAGGGCTCGACGTCACCGCCGAAGCCAAGGCCATGCTCAATATCCAATAGGCTAAATCTCCAGGGTGCCTTGCATCACCTTCACCGCCTGCCCCGCCACCCGCACGGCTTTCAGCCTGCCGCCGGCCACATCCGCCTCGAGAAAAAGATCGGACGGGCGGCCCATCTCATAGCCCTGCTCGAGCTGCCACTTGTGGCTGCCGTCTTTCAGGACTTCCGCTTTCAGAAGCTGGGCGGCCAACAGCGCCGTCGCCGAACCCGTGGCCGGGTCTTCCGGAATGCCGCCCGTGGGCGCAAACATGCGGGCGCGGAAATGCGTCGTGGGACTGTCGCCGCCGCGCCTGTAGACATAGGCTGCATCCACGCCCCCCATCGGTCTTATGAGGGCCGACCAATGGGGCTCAAGCGCCGTCGATTTTTCCAGCGCCGCGCGGCTTTTGACCGGAACATAGAAAAATCGCGGGCCGCCTTCCAGCGAAGCCAGTCCGTGCCCGTCGAAACCAATATCCTCAGGCAAGAGATTGAGCGCCCGTGCCGCCGCGGCAACACTGGGTAACGCCACGTCCGCGTGGAACGGAACAACCGGTGCCGTAAACTGCGCGCGCGGCGCATCGCCGATCCGCGAGACTTTCACCGGCACCAGCCCCGCCTTCTCCTCAAGCCGGATTTCCGTTTCAAAGCTGCAGCCCGCCTTGTATTTCATCTCCGCCAGCAGCACCGCGCAGCCCACCGTGGGATGCCCGGCGAAGGGCATTTCGCCGCCGGGAAAAAAGATCCGCACCTTGGCCGTATTGGCCGGATCCTCCGGCTTCATCACGAAGATGGTTTCCGACAGGTTGAACTCACGGGTGATCGTCTGCATTTGCTCCGTCGACAGAGCATCGGCGCCGAGCACCACCGCCAGCGGATTGCCGCCGAAGCGGCGGTTGGTGAAAACATCAAGCGTATGAAATGTAAGCTGCATGGGGCGGAAAACTAATTCCCCACAGCCCGTGCAGCAACAGTTTTATTGTCCCGATTGTCCCTGTCTGTCTTCTCCCGCGCAGCGGGAGAAGAAAGGGGCCCATGTCACGAAGTGGCATGGGATAGATGAGGGCACTTCGATCTCGTTCCCCTCACCTCCCCATTGCGGTGCAATGGGTCCCCTCCTCTCCCGTTTCACGGGAGAGGACGTTAAGGAATTACCCCTTCGGTGCGGCCGCCCGCCTTCACCTCGAAATCCTTCTCGCCGAGAACCGCGCCATCCGCCCCTTTCGCAACCACATGGTAGGCGCCCGCCTTGAAGGCCTTGTTGACCGCGCCGCCATATTCCGTCGCCAGGTATTTCCGTTCGCCGGAAATGTCCTTCTCCGCCGAAAATACTTCGATGGTTGAATCCGCCGGGCCCGTGACCGCCAGATAGCCGCCATCGAGGCTGACTTCGATGTTCGCCGTGGCGCCCGCCGTAACCTCGACCGGCGCCGAACCTTCGGCGTAATCCTTGCTGAAAACGACCAGATACTTTCCGGCCGGAACCTTGAATTGCGCCGTGGTGCCATAGGTGGTGGTGATCCACTCATGCTTGCCGTCGGGGCCCGGCTCGCCCCGCCGCAATTCTATCGCGGCGCTGTCCGGCACCGCCGGCCCGCCCGTGACGAACACGCCATTGGCCGCGATGGAGCCGGCCCCCAGCGCCAGTTTCTGCTCCGCCAGCTTGCCCGCGGCGATCTCGATATCCTGCTCGACCTTGGCCGTGCCCAGTCCGAGGCGGACCTTGTAGACGCCCGCATTGGCGAGGAAGGCGGTGTCCGCCCCATACTTCGTCGTGATCCATTTCCCCGATGAATCCAGAAGCTCCCATGCCGCGCCCGCATCGGTCATGGCGGTGGTCTCATCCATCATGCCGGACAGCCGCAGGATGCCGGCTTCAAGGCTGACATCGAGCTTCTCGGTTTCCCCCGCCTCCAGCGTCAGCGGCAATTCCACCGCCGCCACATCATCGGACACCCGCACGATGAAATCCCCGGTGCGCGGCAGATTGATTTTAATGTCCGTACCGTACTCGGTTTGAATCCACTGGCCCTTCTGGCCACCCACGGCTTCGAAGAATTCCCAGGCGGCCAACTCATAACCCTGGCTGAGCTCCACCCCTTCCGCCATCACCACATGGCCCGTCACGTTGAACGCGGGGGCAGCCGGTTCAGGCGGCGGCGCCGGCGCGGCTTCAACCGTCTTGGTCAGGGCCGCCTCCAGTTCGCCGGCATTTTCCGCCGTGGTGTAGGTCCCGCCGGTTTTTTCGGCCAGGCATTGGAGCTGCGCAACCGCGCCCTGATTGTCGAGCCCAAACCCAACCGTGTGCACGGTCAGCTCGACGCCCAGCTTTTCAAGCTCCGCGGCAACCGCGCATGGATCGGGATCGCAGGTTTCAATGCCGTCCGATACAAGAATTACGGTCGCCTTCTTTTCGGTGAACTTGAGCGCTTCCGCCGCCACGCGCACCGCCGCCGTCATCGGCGTCTTGCCCTTGGGATTGAGCGCCTTGACCGCGCTCATGTAGTCGCCCGCATCAAGCACACCCGGTTCGCGCAACACTTCGATATCCTCGCAGGACCCCTTCTCGCGGTGGCCATAGGCCACAAGCCCAAGCTCGTTCTGCGGCTTCCAGGCGCCCACGACCCGGCCCACGACCTCCTTGGCGATTTCCATTTTTGCCGTGCCGCCGATCTGCCCCCACATCGAGCCCGAGGCATCCAGCACGAGAATCACCCGCGAGCCCTCCTCTGCCCGGGCCGGGACGGCAGCCAAAATGAAAAGGAAAACAGCAAGCAAAACGGTGCGGAAATTCATGCCGGCGACTCCCTTGCCCACTCGCGAACCAAGGTGGCAGATCGCTCAGCCGTTTGTCAATCCGAAGGGCGAGACTGATTAACGCGCGGCATTTATCTCAACGACATGGCCATCGGGATCAAGCAAATACACTTGCGGAAATCCGGCAAGCCCCTTCCGCTTGACCACAAGGCGTTTGGAATTTCCTTCCGGAAGGTCCTCACAAAAACCCTTTTCATTCAGCAGGCGCAGCGTTTCCTCGAAATTCGAAACCCGCAGCGCAAAGTGGACGTCATTGTTGTCTATCGTGCCTTTTCCGCGATATGTTCCAGCGGCGTAGTCAACAAGGTGCAGTTGCGACGGTCCGCAAGCCAGCCAGGCTCCACCAATGTCAAAGGGTGGCCGTTCAATCTGAACCAGTCCCAATACATCGCGGTAGAATTCCAAAGACCGTTCAAGATTGGTGGTGATGACTGATATGTGATGAAGAACGAAAGTATTCATGGCGCACCCCACAATCCGGTCATTCCGTCATACACCAGTTTCAGCGAAACCAGGAACAGCGCGACTTCCACAATGCGATAGAAAATTTTCTCGGGAAGAATCGTCGTGAGCCTGTAGCCGAGGAAAGCCCCAATAATCGCAATCGGAGCAAGTATCGCCGCAATGCGGAGGCTGGCTATATTTATCTGTCCCAACAACCAGTAAGGCGGCAGCTTGAGCAAATTGATAATCGCAAAGACAATGGTCGAAGTGCCCGCGTAAACCATCTTCTCCAGCCGCTGCGGCAGCACATACATCTGGTAAGGCGGAGCACCTGAATGGGACACGAAGCTGGTAAATCCTGCAATTGCCCCCCAGAAAATCCCGCGCGGCAGGTCCGCAGGCCGGGGCGCGATGCTGCGGCGCGCCTTCATCACGACATCGGCGCAATAGACAAGGCCTATGACGCCGACAAGCAGCTTCACCAGATCATCGCTGGTAATCGAAACCGTGGCCCAGCCGATTGCGATGCCAATCGCCGCCGCTGGCACGATGATTTTTATGTTCCGCAAGTCGTAGGACTTGCGGTAAAGCCACAGTCCGTAGACATCACTCACGATATAGATCGGCAGCAGCAGCCCCGCCGCGGCGACCGGTGAAATTTGCAGGGCTACAATCGGCACCGCCAGCATGCCGACAAGCGGCAGGCCGCCTTTGGAACTGCCGACCAAAAGCGTGGCGAGGCCCGCCAGGAACCAGAACCAGACATCGCCTGTCATCATGCCGTTTCGGCCTGCAGGGCGATTTGCGCGTGATCAACGCCGAGAAATTCACTCAGGCAGCTCACGACGAAATCATGATCCTCGCGCTGCGGGATTCCCGACACGGTTACCGTGCCGACAACACCCGTGCCGGTAAGGTGAATGGGAAAGCACCCGCCATGGGGCGCCACATCGATGGGATTGACGCCACGCGTTTCATCCAGCGCCTGCCCGCTCAATGCTATTTCGCGGCCAACCCGGTAAGAGCACTTATGCACCCGCATGACCACATTGATTTTCCGCCGCACCCATTCGGCATTGTCGGGCGTGGTGCCGGGCAAGGCCACATAAAACAGCGGCCGCCCAGCCACGCGGATGTCGATGACCAGCGGCAGCTTCCGCGCCAATGCCGCGTCGCGCATCAGCGTGCCGAGCTTCCAGGCATCGGCCTCGTCAAACTTTTCAAAGCGCAGCTTCTGTTCCTGAAACTTCAGCCGCTCAATATCGCTTTCGAGTGACACGCAATTCTCCCCTCAAGCCGACTTGTCGAATTCCTTGCGCGCGGCCTTCACCACATCATGATTCTGCGCCGACCATTCGACCAGCTTGTCCAGCGGCAAGAGAAGCGACTGGCCCAACTCCGTCAAGCCATATTCCACACTTGGCGGCACGGTGGGATAGACTTTCCGGTATATCAGCCCGTCGCGCTGCAAATGGCGCAGCGTTTCGGTAA
Source organism: uncultured Alphaproteobacteria bacterium (assembly GCA_963773295.1). Classification (GTDB taxonomy): domain Bacteria; phylum Pseudomonadota; class Alphaproteobacteria; order Rhizobiales; family Aestuariivirgaceae; genus Aestuariivirga. The sequence goes on along the minus strand of CAVZAJ010000007.1, from coordinate 391,172 downwards.
GCATGCGCTGCGAAATATCGCCGATCCCGCGGCGCAGTGCGCCAAAGCGCACCGGCCCATCCTTCAAATGCCCGACAATTAAAACACTCCACTTGTCGCCAATCCGGTCGAGCACATCGCGGATCGGGCACTTCGACGTAAGCACCGGGTCGAGCCGATTGGAAAGCTGGAGCGAAAGGGCTGCAGTCATCGTGGTGGTTCCTTCTGCGTAACCAGAGGCGCTGAAAGTGCCGTCTTGCGCCCTGTTCAAATTACTCTATTTGAGACTTACTCTCGAAAAGAGACCATTGCAACAGAAGGATTTGAACCATGTATCTCGTCACCGGCGCGTCCGGCCATCTGGGCCAGCTCGTTATCACTAACCTACTGGAAATCCACAAGATTCCAGCCAGCAAGATCATTGCCACCACCCGCAAGCCGGAAACCCTGGCGGCGCTGAAAGCCAAGGGCGTGAACGTCCGCGCCGCGGATTTTGATGACACCGCCAACCTGGTGGAAGCCTTCAAGGGCGCCACCCGCCTCCTGCTCATCAGCACCGACGCCATGGACCGCCCCGGCCACCGCCTTGAACAGCACCAGAATGCCATCGCCGCCGCCGAAAAGGCCGGCGTCGAGCATGTCCTGTATACGTCCCTGCCGAAGCCTGAGACCTCAGCCGTTCTCTTCGCGCCGGATCATCTCGGCACCGAGAAGGCTCTGGCCGCTTCCGGCCTCAGGGGCTGGACCGTTCTGCGCAACAACTGGTATTTCGAAAACCTGTTCTATTCCCTGCCCTCGGCCATCCAATCCGGCACCTGGTACACGGCTGCTGGCGAAGGCAAGATCGCCCACATCGCAAGGGAAGACCTCGCCCGCGCCGCTGCCGCAGCACTTGCGTCAGACAAAGGCGGCAAGAACACCTACACGCTGACCGGCGCGCAGGAATACACCACAGGCGAAATCGCCAAACTTGTCAGCGATGCGGTCGGCAAACCAATTTCCGTTGTCCAGGTTCCGCTTGAAGGCCTTATCGAGGGCATGGTCGGCGCCGGATTTCCCGAACCGGTGGCCCGCGTTTTCGGCTCCTTCGATACCAACATCAATCAAGGCGGCCTCTCCGGCGTGACCGGCGACTACAAGAAGCTCACCAGCAACGACAACACGCCCTTCACCGCTTGGCTCGCGAAGAACAAGCAAGCCCTGCTCGGCTAAATCCTGACCCATAGAAAAAAGGGCCCCACGCGGGGCCCTTTTTGTTTTCACTTTCCTTCCATGCTCGACATCATAGACCGGAAATGAATGCGCGTTTCACATGGGGTTCACTTTGCGGCCTGTAGGAGCGGGCAACGTCAACAAACCCAAAGGAAAAAATCATGTGCTTACCTAACCTAAACCTCAACGCGGCCAAGCCTGGCCTGATAACCCTCATCGCCGCAGCGGCCCTTTCCATTTCTGCCTCTGTTACATTGGCCAGCAACATGGAAAAAGTCGATATCGTAACCGAGGGCATCGACCTCAATCCCATCTATGTGAACTCCAATTCCAACGGTTACACCGGATCAGAAAATAAGAGCCACAAATACATGGTTCGCGTTTTCGCCAAGGCCAAGGGACAAAACCGCGTCTGGAGAGTGTCGATTTACGGCATCGGAAAGGGCGTCGCACTGTTCAGCAAGAACGTCGGCAAATCGGAGGGCTGGCCTGTTTATGGCAAGAGCCATGAAGTCCATGCCAAGCCGAGCAGCCTGAGCTGGCTCACCACGCCCAAGACCGCTTGCGATCAAATGTTGCAGGACAAGGTTGCCGGTGGCATGAGCAAAGCCGATGTCCTGAAGAACGACCGCAAGACAATGGCGGCAGCCTTCGTGGCTTTCTCCGCTTCAGCGGACTCCAAGGCCCACAACAACAAGAACCACCACCCCACTACTGACGGCACAGCGCTGCACGATGACAACGTGGTCTACCGGGTTCCGGTAGTCTGCCGCGCCGCGCTCTAAACCCGTCCATCCAAGAGATCTGAATACTCCACTCTCGTGGAGTATTCGGAATGATCGGCATTCGGTGGTGATCTAATTCCGCGCCTTGTCCACCAGCTTGTTCTTGGCGATCCACGGCATCATTTCGCGGAGCTTGGCACCGACGGCTTCGATCGAGTGGCTGTCGTTGTTGCGGCGGATGGCCTTGAAGCGGGCCGCGCCGGCGCGGTATTCCTGCATCCATTCGGAGGTGAACTTGCCGGTCTGGATATCGGCCAGGATGCGCTTCATCTCGGCCTTGGTTTCGCTCGTGATGATGCGCGGCCCGCTGACATACTCGCCCCATTCGGCGGTGTTCGAGATCGAGTAGTTCATGTTGGCGATGCCGCCCTCGTAGATCAGGTCGACGATCAGCTTCACTTCATGCAGGCATTCGAAATAAGCCATCTCCGGCGCGTAGCCGGCTTCCACCAGCGTTTCAAATCCGGCGCGGATCAACTCGATCAGGCCGCCGCAGAGCACCACCTGTTCGCCGAACAGATCGGTTTCGCATTCTTCCTTGAAAGTGGTTTCGATAATGCCGGAACGCCCGCCGCCAACTCCGCTCGCGTAGGAAAGCGCGATGTCGTGGGCATTGCCGCTTGCATCCTGGTTGATGGCGATAAGGCAGGGCACGCCGCCGCCCTTCTGGTATTCGCCGCGCACCGTGTGGCCCGGGCCCTTCGGCGCGATCATGATCACGTCGATGGTTTTCTTCGGCTCGATCAAATTGAAATGCACGTTGAGGCCATGGGCGAAAGCAATGGCTGCGCCGTCGCGGATATTGGGGGCGATCTCGGCCTTGTAGATGTCGGCCTGGAGCTCGTCCGGCGTTGCCATCATCAAGAGGTCGCCCCACTTGGCGGCTTCCGCCACGGTCATCACCTTGAGGCCATCGGCCTCTGCTTTCTTGATGGTGGGCGACCCGGCCTTCAGCGCCACCGCCAGGTTCTTGGCCCCTGAATCCTTGAGGTTCAGCGCATGCGCCCGGCCCTGGCTGCCATAGCCGACGATGACGACTTTTTTGCCCTTGATGAGGTTAACGTCGGCATCCCGGTCATAATAAACGCGCATGTGAATGGTCCCTTTTGCAACAGCAGCGCGGGAATTAGCGGTCCGGCGGGGTTAAGGCAAGCCTCAATAAGCATGGGGCCCATGTGGTGGATCAGGAGTTGCCGATAGCGGCGCGGAACAGGCGCACCGTCTCCGCCATGCCGAGGGTGAGCGCGTCGGCCATGATGGCGTGGCCGATGGACACTTCGGCGAGGTTCGGCAACGCCGCCACGAGGGCCGGCAGGTTGTCCCGCGTCAGGTCATGGCCCGCGTTGAGGCCAAGCCCGGCAAATTCCGCCACCTTGCCGGTGACCACGACCTTGTCAAATTCCAGCGCCTTCACCTTGCCATCAAATGCACCGCCGTAGGGGCCCGTATAAATCTCGATGCGGTCAGCCCCCACCGATTTTGCCTGTTCGGCCCGCATCGGATCGGCATCGACAAAGACCGACACGCGCATTTTGCCCGCCTGAAGCCGGGCGATAACCTCTTTGAGAAGCGAATGGTTATTTGCAATATCCCAACCATGGTCGGAGGTGCCCTGTGCCGGATCATCGGGAACCAGTGTCACCTGGTCCGGCCTGTTGGCCTCGACCAGTTTGAGAAAGCGTTCGTCGGGATAGCCTTCGATATTGTACTCGCGGTCAGGAAATTCCTTCCGGATCAGGTCACGCAAGACCGGCACATCCGCCTGGCGGATGTGGCGCTCATCCGGGCGCGGATGAATGGTGAGGCCCGCGGCTCCCGCCTGCAAAGCAATGCGACCCAGCCCCGCAAGGCTCGGCCAGGGCAGGTTCCGCCGGTTGCGCAGATAGGCAATGGCGTTCACGTTCACCGACAGCTTGCAGCTCATGGGGCCGGAATGTAGGCCGCCAATGGAATGCTGGAAAGTCCGGTTTTTATAAATAATGTCAGACCACTTTGTCTTCTCCTGCGGCACGCGGGAGAAGAAAGGGGCCCGTGTCACGAAGTGACATGGGATAGATGAGGGCACTTTGATCTCGTTCCCCTCACCTCCCCATTGCTCCACAATGGGTCCCCTCCTCTCCCGTAAACGGGAGAGGACAGAAACTAAACCTTCATGCCCTCGGCCCCGCGGGAAATGCCGGCAACGCCGGTGCGCGCGACTTCCACCAGCCCGATGGGCACCATCAGCGAGATGAACTGGTCGACCTTGTCGGGCTTGCCGGTAATTTCAAAGATGAAGCTGTCGGTCGAGGCATCAATGACCCGGGCCCGGAACGCGTCGGCCAGGCGAAGCGCTTCCATCCGCTTCTCGCCGCTGCCGGCAACCTTCACCATGGCGAGTTCGCGCGCGATGGAATTGCCCTGCACCGTGAGGTCGGCCACCGAATGCACCGGCACCATGCGCTCAAGCTGGTGCCTGATCTGGGTGAGCACCGACGGCGTGCCGGTGGTCACAATGGTGAAGCGCGAGACATGCTTGTCATGGATGGTTTCCGAAACCGTGAGCGAATCGATGTTGTAGCCACGGCCCGCGAACAGGCCGATGATCCGGGCAAGGACGCCCGGCTCGTTGTCGGCCACCACGGCCAGCGTGTGGGTTTCCACCGTCTTCTTCGAGGTGTCGAGGAAATAGGCCGAGCCCGTGGGCTGTTGATGCGCGTTCATGTCTCTCTCCTCAAACCAGCTCTTTGCCCTTGGCGTCGATGGCAGTGCCGACTTCCTCGTCGGACACGTCTTCGCCCAGCAGCATTTCATTATGCGCCTTGCCCGACGGGATCATCGGGAAGCAATTGGCAAGACTTGCCACACGGCAATCAAACAGTACCGGGTGCGGCGTCTTGATCATCTCCCTGATCTTGTCGTCAAGCTCGGCGGGTTTTTCCGCCCGCAGACCAACGCAGCCGAAGGCTTCCGCCAGCTTCACGAAATCCGGCAGGGATTCCGAATAGCTTTCGCTCAGCCGGTTGCCGTGGAGCAGTTGCTGCCACTGCCGCACCATGCCCATGTACTGGTTGTTCAAAATGAAAATCTTGATCGGCAACCGGTACTGCACCGCCGTGGACATTTCCTGCATGGTCATCTGCACCGAAGCATCGCCCGCGATATCGACAACCAGCGCCTTGGGATGGGCCATCTGCACCCCAACCGCAGCAGGCAGGCCATAGCCCATGGTGCCGAGGCCGCCCGACGTCATCCAGTGGTGCGGATCCTCGAACTTGAAGAACTGCGCCGCCCACATCTGGTGCTGGCCCACTTCCGTCGTGATATAGACGTCCCTGTCGCGCGTGAGCTCATACAGCCGCTGAATGGCGTATTGCGGCATGATCACGTCCTTGTTGGCCTTGTACTTCAGGCTGTCCTTGGCACGCCACCCATCGATTTCCCTCCACCAGGCCTGACCAGTGCCTTCTTGTCGAGTTCGTGGGATTTCGCCTTCCATACGCGGATCATGTCTTCCAGCGCGTGGGCCACATCGCCCACCACCGGAATGTCAACCTGCACCGTCTTGTTGATCGACGAGGGATCGATGTCGACATGGATTTTCTTCGAGCCCGGCGAGAAGGCGTCAAGCCGCCCCGTGATGCGGTCATCGAAGCGCGCGCCCACATTGATCATCACATCGCAGTCATGCATCGCCATATTGGCTTCGTAGGTGCCGTGCATGCCCAGCATCCCCAGCCAATTTTTGCCCGAAGCGGGATAAGCGCCAAGGCCCATCAGGGTTGAAGTGATCGGAATGTTGGTCATCTTCACGAATTCGCGCAACAGCTTCGACGCAATCACGCCGGAATTGATCACGCCGCCGCCGGTGTAAAGCAGCGGGCGCTTGGCCTTGGCGATGAGCTCGACGGCGGCGCGGATGGCGTCCTGGTTCGGCTTCACCTGCGGACGGTAAGTTTTGTGCTCGATGTTCTTGGGACCGACATAGCGTCCCTTGGCAAACTGCACATCCTTTGGAATGTCAACCACCACCGGGCCGGGCCGGCCGTGGGTGGCCACATAGAAGGCCTCATGCAGAATGCGCGCCAGGTCATTGACATCCTTCACCAGCCAATTGTGCTTGGTGCAGGGCCGGGTAATGCCGACCGTGTCGCACTCCTGAAACGCGTCATTGCCGATGAGATGGGTAGGCACCTGCCCCGTGAGGCAGACCATGGGGATCGAATCCATCAGCGCATCGGTGAGGCCGGTCACCGCATTGGTGGCGCCGGGGCCGGAGGTCACCAGAACCACGCCGCATTTGCCGGTGGAGCGCGCATAGCCCTCCGCCGCATGGGTGGCCCCCTGCTCATGGCGCACCAGAATATGCTTGACCTTGTCCTGCTGGAAAATCTCGTCGTAAATGGGAAGCACCGCGCCCCCGGGATAGCCAAAAACATGCTCCACCCCGTGATCGGCCAAAGCCTTCAGCACGATCTCGGCGCCCGACATCATTTCGCCCGTAACCATTTCAAACCTCTTTATCCCAGTCACTTCGTTTCACATGAACCTGCCATTCAGGCAATAAAAAAGGCCCCTTAAGGAGCCTGTTTCGCGCAACACCGAGTATCCCGGAGGGTTAACCCTCCGCGGTGCTACGCGATCCCACGACGATAAGAATGCTGTTCATGGGGAAAGCTTGTAATTGTAGATCAGCCCGGGGTCAAGGGATTTGCCAGTGCCCGGCCTGCCCCCGCCACCAGGTAAACTGACGCTTAATATATTGGCGGGTGGCGGTTTTCGCCAGTATTACTGCTTCTTCAAGGGAAATCTCGCCGCGCAGATGGCGGGCAAGCTCCGGCACCCCGATGGCTTTCATCACCGGCAAAGTGCTGTCGTAGTTAAGCAAGGGTTTCACTTCGGCCAGCGCGCCGGCCGCCAGCATCTGCTCAAACCTCGCCTCGGCGCGGTCATAAAGTTCGTCACGCGGCACCTCGACCAAATGCCGCTCGACATAACGGCCTTTGAGAAATGCCTGGGATTGCGCCTGCGCCTGCCAATGGGACAGCGGCTTCCCGGTTCCCTCAAGCACTTCCAGGGCCCGCGACAGGCGCTGCCGGTCATTGGGTTTCAGATGCACCGCCGAGTCCGGGTCACGCCTGGCCAGTTCTTCATGCAAGCCGCCCGCAAAGCCCCGCCATTTCTCCCGGATTTCAGCAGCGATGGGGGGAACCTCGGCCAGCCCCTCCTCCAGCGCCTTGAAATAAAGCCCGGTGCCGCCGGTGATGATGGGCAGCAGCCCTGAAGCCCAGGCGGCTTCAATCTCGCGCTTGGCGTCTGCCAGCCACGCCGCCACCGAATAGGCTTCAACACCCGAAACATGGCCATACAGCCGGTGCGGAGCGAGCTGCACTTCATCATCGCCGGGCCGCGCCGACAGAATATGCAGTTCCTTGTAAACCTGCAGCGCATCCGCGTTGATGATGACGCCGCCCCGCTCCCTGGCCAGCGTCAGGGCAAGGGCCGACTTGCCGCTGGCGGTGGGGCCTGCAATAAGCAACACGGATTTGGATGTATTCAGGGTCATCATGGCATCGGTTCTCGTTCTCATAGCAGCCCCGGGCTCCAACGCAATCAACGATGCGGTCCTGGGCCTCATGGCAACACCGCCCCTCTGGCTATCCAAAGGCGAAGCGGCGGACTTCGCGGCGCCCGACGATTTCAGAAAGCTCCGCCGGGACCTGGCCCAATTTCCCATTGACGTGAATCTGGTTCCCAAAAGCAACCGCCGCAAGAGATTGCTCGTGGCCGATATGGATTCCACCATGATCCAGCAGGAGTGCATCGACGAGCTGGGCATCGTGGCGGGGCTCGGTGACCGGATCAAAGCCATCACGGTGCGCGCCATGCGCGGCGAAATTGACTTTGCCGATGCGCTGCGTGAACGCGTCGGGCTGATGGCTGGGCTTGACGCAAAGGTCATCGACAGCATCGTGCGGGAGCGCATCAGCTTCATGCCGGGCGGCAAAACCCTGGTTGCCACCATGAAGGCGCACCGGGCTTACACGGCGCTAGTCTCCGGCGGCTTCCGCCAGTTTACTTCGAAGGTCGCCGCCGGCATCGGCTTTCACACCAACGAGGCCAACGACCTCATCATTGAAAATGGCAGGCTTACGGGCCAGGTGGCCGAACCGATCCTCGGCAAGGAGGCCAAGCTTGCGGCCCTCAAGCATCTCAGCCTGGTGAACGGCCTCACCCCCGCCGATGCCATCGCCGTCGGCGACGGCGCCAACGACATACCCATGCTGCAGGCCGCGGGCATGGGCGTGGCGCTCCACGCCAAGCCGAAGGTGCAGGACGCCGTGCCGCTCCGCATCAACCACGGCGACCTCACCGCGCTGCTCTATCTGCAAGGGTATAAGAGGGGGGAGTTTGTCTGAAGCCCTCCACTTTTGTCATGCCGGCGAAAACCGGAGCCCATACCGAAGTGTCATAAGATAAATTCAATGGCATTCCGCCTCGTTCCGGCTCTCTCCCCGGCATTCCGACAATGATGTGGATCAGCTCCCGTTTCCGGGAGAGGACGAATTACTTCTTCAGCTTCAGCGCGATGAAGCGCATCTCGGTTTGCTTGCCGCCTTTTGAAACCAGCAGGAGCACCGAATTCTTGCCGGCCTTCTCGGCCTCGTCGATGCTCGCGGAAATATCCGCCGCACTGGTCACGGCCTTTTCGCCCGCTTCGGTAATCACGTCGCCGGGCTCAAGCCGCTTGTCGGCGGCGGGCGTGTCGGCCGTCACCTCGGTGACAACCGCGCCCTTGATGTCGGCGTCAATCGTGTACTTCTGCCGGAGTTCATCGGTCATCGAACTGACCGTCATGCCGAGCACCGTGGCCACAGCAGGCGCAGTGGCGCCGCCAACGGTGCTGTCCTGCTGGGCCACGACCTTTTCGCCGTCTTCCAGCCGGCCGACTTCAGCCATGAGCTGCAGCTCCTTGCCCTTGCGGAAGATCTTGATCGGCACCTTCTTGCCGATTTCAGTATCCGCCACAATGCGCGGCAGGTCGCGCATCGCGTTGACCGGCTTGCCGTTGAATTCGATCACCACGTCGCCGGGTTCTATGCCCGCCTTCTCGGCCGGGCCGGTCTTGGTCACGTCGGCGATCAAGGCGCCGCGCGCCTTGCCCATGGCCATGCTCTCGGCAATGTCATCGGTCACCGACTGGATTTTGACGCCGAACCAGCCGCGCCGGGTTTCGCCGAACTTCACCAGCTGATCGACAACGCCCTTGGCGGTGTTGGCCGGCACTGAAAAGCCGATGCCGACCGAGCCGCCGGTGGGTGAAAAGATCGCCGTGTTGATGCCGACCACTTCGCCCTTCAAGTTAAACAGGGGGCCGCCCGAATTGCCCTTGTTGATGGCTGCATCGGTCTGGATGAAATCATCATAGGGGCCGGCGTTGATGTCACGGTTGCGGGCCGAGACGATGCCAAGCGACACCGAGCCGCCGAGGCCGAAGGGGTTGCCGATGGCCATCACCCATTCGCCGATGCGCAGCACGTCGCTGTCGCCAAAGGCGACGACCGGCAGCGGCTTCTCGGATTTGACGCGCAGCACCGCCAGATCGGTTTTCGGGTCGCGGCCAACCAGTTCTGCTTTCAGTATTGTCGTGTCCTGGAAATGCACTTCAATGACCGCGGCGCCCTCCACCACATGATTGTTGGTGACGATCAGGCCGCTTGCGTCAACGACGAAGCCAGAACCCATGGAGTTGACCGGACGGTCCTGCAGGTCGGGGGTCTGGCCCTTTCGCTGTTTCTTCAGGAACTCGTCAAAGAAATCCTTGAACGGCGAATTGTCGGGAAGATCGGGCATCTGCAGCGCCGGCCCGCTGCTTTCCGATTTGGACTGAACCGAAATTTCAACCACGGAGGGCAGCAGGCGCTCGGCCAGGTCGGCAACCGAGGGAAGCTGTTCAAGCTGGGCCTGCGCCGGCTGCGTGGCGAGAGGTGCAATGGCAAAACCAAGGGCCAGCATGCCAAGCGCAGCGCCGCCCATGAGGTTCCGCATGATCCTGATCCGTCCCGTCATGTAAGCCGCCTCCCGAAAGTCTTCAGACAAAAAACGCTTTTACCATCCAAACCAAGAAAACCCCAAAGCCCAGGGCGGCCAGGCCGCCCATGCGGAGCGCGTCATCCCCGACGCTTTCCATCGCTTTCATCATATTTTTCAAATGCCCCGGAACCAAGGCATAAAGAAGGCCCTCGATCACGAAAACGAGACCGACGGCCATCAGCAGGCTTTGCGTCATGGGGCCGGTGCGGCAGGCGGCGCGGCAGGCGCAGTTGCGCTATTTTTCTCGAAACCGAAATACTTGAAGAATTCGGAATCCGGGTTCAGCACCATGGTGGTGCCGTCGGCCCCGATGCTCTTGGTGTAGGCCTGCATCGACCGGTAAAAGCTGAAGAACTCGGGATCCTGCTGGAAAGCCTGGGCAAACACCTTGTTGCGCTCGCCGTCGCCTTCACCCCGGATGATTTCAGACTGGCGCTGGGCGTCGGCAAGCTTGACTGTGTAGGTGCGGTCCGTTTCGGCATTCATCCGCGTCTTGGTCGCCTCGCCCTTGGAGCGGATGTCGGCAGCCAGGGCGTTGCGCTCGGATTCCATGCGCCGGTAGGTTTGCTCAAGAACGTTTTCGTTCAAGTCGGTGCGCCGGACCCGGACGTCAACGATCTCGATGCCGAAGGTATCGGCTTCCTTGCGCAACTCGTCGCGGATTTCGCGCATCATCACGGCTCGGTCGGAAGACAACGCGGCGTCAAAAGAGCGGCGGCCATAGGTCTGGCGCAAAGCGGAATCAAGACGTGCCGCCACGCGGGCTTCGGCCTGCACCAGGTCGGCGCCAAGGGTTTCGCGGAAAAGCTGGGTGTTGGAAATGCGCGCCAGGGTGATGGCGTCAACGATGTAAACCTGGCTGGCGATATCCTGCACCGGGCGGTCGTTGTTTTCCCAGATGAGGATGCGGTCTTCGATCAAGGTGACGCTGTCGGCGAAGGGCACCTTGAAGTAAAGGCCAGGCGTTTCAACCGCGCGGTTGATTTCGCCAAAGCGCAGAACCAGCGCTTTTTGGCGCTCATCCACCACGAAATAGGAGGAATAGGCGATGAAGGCGATAAACACCGCCACGATGCCAAGTATGTTTCTAAAGCTGCTCATGTGAATGTCCCAAATCTCAATTACTGGCCAGGCGTGGCAGCGCGTTTTTGTATTTCCGGAAGCGGCAGGTAGGGCACGACGCCCGATCCGCCCTGGCCGCCTTCGATGATCACCTTGTTCGATTTGGAAAGTATCCCTTCCATCGTTTCCAGGTAAATCCGCTGGCGTGTTACGTCCTTGGCGTTCTTGTACTCATTGTAGACCGAGAGGAAGCGCGCCGCTTCGCCCTGCGCTTCAAACACCACGCGGGATTTGTAGCCATTGGCATCTTCAACCAGCTTGGCGGCTTCGCCTTCGGCCAACTGCACCTGCTGGTTGCGGTATTTCTCGGCTTCATTGATCAACTGCTGCTGGTTCTGCCCGGCCCGCACCACTTCGGCAAAAGCGTTTGCCACTTCGGCGGGAGGCTGGACGTCGCCAAGGTTGATCTGGCTGACAATCACCCCGGTCTTGTATTGGTCAAGCAGTCCTTGGGTGATTTGCTGGACCTGGGCGGCAACCGCATCCTTGCCGGTGGTCAAAATCATTTGCGCCCGCGTCTGGCCCACGATTTCACGCATGGCGCTTTGCGAAAGCGCCCTGATGGTGCGCTCCTGGTCGGCCACGTTGAACAGGTATTCCTTGGGGTCGGAAATCCGCCAGAACACCGAGAAAGGAACCGAAATAATGTTCTTGTCGCTGGTGAGCATCTGCCCTTCGGTGCCCTCCATGCCGATATTTATCTGGCGGACGGCGCCGACCCGGGGTTTTTCCATTGTTTCCACCGGCCAGGCAGCAAAATGCAGGCCGGGGTCTGCGGTGCGGGTGTACTCCCCGAAGCGCAGGACAATGCCGCGCTCGTCCGGCTGGACCTGGTAAATTGAGTTGTAAACCCAGAAGGCCGCGAACAAGGCCAGCGGCAAAAGCCAGGAGCCGCGTCCGCCGGCGGGAAGAACGTTCTTCAGGCTGTCCTTGCCGCGCTGCAACAGTTCATCCAGGTCAGCCGGATTGGGGCCGCGGCCGCCTCCGGTGTTGCGCGGGCCCTTTGGACCCTGGCCCCATGGCCCCTGCCCCCACGGACCCTTGCCTCCACCACCTTCGTCGCTATTCCACGGCATTTATTGAGATTTCCCTGAGTTGAGATTTGATCTTGCTTCCTGCCGATATAGGAAGCCTGCGGCAGAAAGTCCACGGGTTTAGCTGGGCAGCCACAGGGGCTCTTTTGGCCCAACCGAGAAGCCAGCGGCCGCCGCCGCCCGGTGCGCCGCATCAAGCCCGGTTTCATAGGCCCCGTGGGCCGTCGCCATATGCTGCTGGTGCACATGTTCGCCGGCCAGGAAGATGCGCTCGTGGACCGGCTCGGAAAACGCCTTCCGCGCCGCAGCCCTTCCGGGCTTCGCACAGGAATAGGCCCCGCCGATGAAGGGATCGTTGGTCCAGCGGGAGGTGGCCGACGCCACCACCCGTTTTTGGATGTCGCTGCCAAAGGCCCTTACCAGCGTTTCGAGGGCAAAGGCTTTCATCGCAGCTTCGCCTTGCGCTGCAAGCTCCCGCGCCACGCCGCCGCCGAAATGGGTAACCGCGATGGGCCGTCCAAAGGGATGCAGTTCAAAATTGAGCGGCCGTGTTTCTGGCGCAACAGGATCAAAGATATCGACAAACGGAACGTCAATTCCGGTAAACACTTGGCCGTCGAAGGCGAAGGCCACCTTTTCATACCAGCCCATGGGAACATCGTGAAACGCCTCCCGCACGAGCGCTGGCAGCCCCGGTTTGAACGCTATTTTTTCGGTCTCCATCACGCGCGCCGGAACCGCCACAATACAGGCTTTCGTGTCTATCGTGCCGGCCAATGTCTCAACCCGCACCCCTCCGGCAGTCGCTGCGATGGCTGTCACTTCCGTGTTGAGCCGGACCGGCAAATGGCGCGCTAGCTTTTCAATCAAGGCGCCATAACCCGCCTGCACCGGCAGATTGACGCCGCTGTCCAAATAATTTCCTGCGTCGCCGGTTGAAAGGTTTTCCGGGTCCATCGAATAGAGCAATTGGCACCAATGGCGAACCAGCGGATACCAGGGGTGGCTCTTGTCGAGCAAATCCGCCGCCGCAACATCCCGCCCGGCCCGTCCTGCTTCGATAATTTTTTCAATCAGCGACCACACGTAGTCTTCGCGAATATCTGATTTCGTCCACTTGCCATCCATGAAAATCCGCAGGCTGCCTGACCACTGTTGGGCCGGAAACTGATGGCCGATTTTCTCCGCAATGAAACGCAGGACATTTTGGTCGGCCGAATGGAGCCAGTGGCATCCCTGATCCCAAAGCTGCCCCAGGCTTGCGGTTTCACTATAAGCTCTGCCCCCAACCCGCTGCTTTGCTTCAAGAATAACATGCGTGATGCCCAGCCGCGTCAGGGCGATGCCGGCCCCGATGCCAGCCGCGCCCGCCCCCACAATCACCACATCCGGATTTTGAACCATCATTCAATAGTGCAGGGTTCAGGCATTCCGGTCAAGCACCCGCAAGACGAAGCCCGCGCTGTCATTGGGGCCGCGGGGGTGAACCTCCCGCGCCGTTTCAGACCATTGCGCCGGATCAATCGACGGAAAGAACGTATCGCCGTCAACTTCGAGGTCAACCTCGGTGAGATAGATGCGGTCCGTCTGCGGCAGGAACATCTTGAAAATTTCCCCGCCGCCGATCACACAAATCTCTTCAACCTGTCCTGCCGCAGCCAGTGCGGAAGGAATATCGCTGACGACGATTGCACCGTCCGCGCGGTAATTTTTCTGCCGGGTGATCACGATGTTGGGCCGCCCTGGCAGGGGTTTCTTCGGCAGGCTTTCCCAGGTCTTGCGCCCCATGACCAGCGGCTTGCCCATGGTGATCGCCTTGAAGCGCTTCAGGTCCGTTGAAATATGCCACGGCAATCCGCCCGCCCGGCCAATGACCCCATTGCGTGACACCGCAACGACAAACGCAATGCGGCTCATGTCGCCAGGGCCTTCAGCGCATCATCGCGGATCCGGCAGAATGCCGTGCCCGGGTGGATCTCGGCGCCGATGCTTTGATAGAGGGCGCTGGCTTCGGTGTTCCACTCCATCATCAGCCAATAGATGCTGGGATAGTTTTTGGCGAGCGCCAAGCGGGCCACGGCTCTCAACAGCGCCCGCGCCACGCCGCGGCGGCGGAATTCCGGCAGCACCGAGAGGTCTTCGAGATACATGACTTCGGCCCCCCGGTTGGTGGAAAAACTGCGGTGCCACACGGCGCAGCCCGCAAGTTTTCCATCATATTCCGCCATCAGCGTGCCGACAATCGGGGCGTCCGAAAACATCGCCGCTTCAAACATCTCCGGCGTTGCCAGCACCGTGTGCAAAAGCTTATGCGACTCCGCCAGGGCACGGACCATCTCCAGGAGTGCGGCCCCTTCTCCGCGTTGCATCGGACGCACCGTGATCATTTTGCCGCGAGCCTGTCCAAGGCTTCGCCGGAGACGCGGAACACCGTCCATTCGTCCTGCGGAACGGCCCCCAAGGATTTATAGAATTCAATCGACGGCGCGTTCCAGTCCAGCACCCACCATTGCAGGCGGGGCAATCCCTCCTTCACGCAGCGCTTCGCCAGATGCTTCAGCAGAGCCTTGCCGATGCCCTTGCCGCGCATGGCGTCATCGACAAACAGGTCTTCCAGATAAATTCCGGCCCGCCCGCGAAACGTCGAATAATTGTAAAACCACAACGCAAAGCCAGCAGGCGCGCCTTTCCAGTAGGCAAGATCACAATAGGCGCGCGGCGTTGGCCCAAACAGGCTTTCGCGGATATCACCGACTGTGGCCGCAACTTCGTGGCGCAGGTTTTCGTAATCCGCAAGCTTGCAGACATAGTCAAAGACAACCTGCTCGTCGCCCGGAACCGCCTGCCGGATCACCAGGCTCATTGCGGCAGTGTTCCAAAGATGAATAGCGAATACAGGCCGTTCCACACGGCGTGGCAGGCGATCGTCACCCACAGGCTGCCAAAGCGGACGAGCAACGCCCCCAGCACCAATCCCATCATGAAGATGATGCCCACCGCAAGCCAGGGCTCGGTGATGTGCAGCAGCGACCATAGCGCCGAGGTGATGAGCGTTGCGCCGGAAAACCCGGCCCTGCTGCGGGCAAGGGCCGCAAACAATTGGCCGCGGAACACCAGTTCCTCCGCCAGCGGCGCGCCGATGGCCACCGCCGGAAAGGCCAGCCAAAACAGCAGCGGCTCATTGGCCATGTCGAACATGGCTTCCTTCACGAGTCCGGCTGAGCCCGAGGTCGGCGATTGGCCGTCGGGGCCCGGTGTATAACCGGCAAGGTCAACCTGGAACAGCGTGACAAAAACAAAAATTGCCGCGTAGATCAAAACCAGGAAGCCGCCGAGGACACTCAGCCACCCCAGCCACCCCAGGTCCGGCCAGCGCAGGGCGAGAACCTCCCGGGGGTTGCCGCCACGAATCTTCGCCACCTGCCACGCCATGATCGCGGTCAGGATCGAGGCGGGGAAAATGCCGATGATGAAAGACTTGATGACCGATCTTTGATCCTCCGCCCCGGACTCAAAGAAAAGACTGAGCGCCCCCATCCCGGCCACTGTCTGCAGCAATGAATTTGCAATCAGCAGGGCAAGCGCCAAGCCCAGCGCCGCCCAGAGCCCCGCCGGGTTGCTGGGCGCATAAAGTAAGGGCGAGGTGTATTTCTGAAAATCCGTTCCGAATGCTGCCATCGCGTCTAGATCGCCACCGATCCGGATATATTCGGATGCGCCTGGTAGTTCACGATTTCAAAATCCTCATAGCGGAATCCATCGATGGCCTTGACCTCGCGCTTCATCACCAGCCGCGGCAGGGCATAGGGCTCGCGCGACAGCTGTTCATCGATCTGCGCGAGATGATTGAGATAGATATGGGCGTCACCCAGGGTATGGATGAATTCGCCAACCTTCAGCCCCGTCACATGGGCCATCATGTGGGTGAGCAGGGCGTAGGAGGCGATGTTGAACGGCACCCCCAGGAAAATATCGGCCGAGCGCTGGTAAAGCTGGCACGACAGCTTGCCGTTGATCACATAGAACTGGAACAGGCAGTGGCAGGGCGGCAGGGCCATCTTGTCCACATCGGCGGGATTCCATGCGGTGACCAGCAGCCGGCGCGAATCGGGGTTCTTCTTGATCCGCTCGACCGTGTCGGCGATCTGGTCGATGACGCCGCCATCGCGCGACGGCCACGAGCGCCACTGTTCGCCATAAACCGGGCCGAGATCGCCGTTCGCATCGGCCCACTCATCCCAGATGGTGACCTTGTTGTCGTGCAGGAACTTGATGTTGGTATCGCCGCTGAGCAGCCACAAAAGTTCATAGATGATGGAGCGCAGATGCAGCCGCTTGGTCGTCACCAGCGGAAAGCCGGCCGCAAGGTCAAAGCGCATCTGATAGCCAAAAACGGACTTCGTACCGGTGCCGGTACGGTCCATTTTCTGCCCGCCGTGGTCGCGGACATGCCGCATGAGATCAAGATATTGGCGCATGACCCGACCCTAGCCGATTCTTTTAACCAAAACAAAACAGGCAACCCCCGGCGGCCTGCCGCTTCCGCCATGGTTGTCCCTGTAAACCTTTGATAAACTACCAGAAAAAAGGGTTTTCAAAGTTGTGGACTGGCCCTTTCGCTTAAGCTCCGGAAGCCCTATATCAGGAGTGCCACCCAGCAATGGGCGGCTATGGTGATAAAATGCCATCGTAATAAACCTTTCGGACCCGGGGGCAGTACCCGGCGCCTCCACCAGTTTCAGGGGGCAGTGGTCAGAGGTCGGAAATCAGAAAACGCTCTGATTTCTGATAACTGGCGACTGATCCCCGTTATGGGGGCGAACTAGGATCGACGAGGGTGTAAAGGATGGAGCTTTGCCCGTGATGGTTCCGACGTTATCGGGCTAAACAAGTAGTTGCAAATGACAACTATGCTCCGGTAGCTCTCGCTGCTTAATGCAGTGCGAATGCCGAAATCAAAGTCCTAAGGCTTAGCCGTTTTAGGCGGGGTCCGCCGGCACCTGGCAACAGAAGCCGGCACTTCCTTTTGGAATTTCAAATCGGTTGTCTTCGGCGGGAGGGAAACCACGTGACACTTCAAGCTCTTGCGCAGATTGGCGGCGTTGTCGGCGTGATTGCCTCGCTTATCTATGTGGCCATCCAGATACGCAACAATGCCCGTGCCGTGCGCGCCTCCGCCTATCAGCAGTTGGCGGCCAATACTTCGAACCATTGGTCAGTTCTGGCACAAAACGGCGAGCTGACGGATATTGTGCTTCGCGGCACGGATGATTTTCACACCCTCAGCCGGCTGGAAAAGGCACGCTTCAGATTTAATACCATGGCCAATCTGCGTCAGTATGAAAATGCCTGGTTCCAGCATAATATTGGCACGCTCAAAGAGGATGATTGGCTGGCAATCGCCGCCGACATGGACTCATTTTTCTCCAACCCGGGAGCCCGCACCGTGTGGCCACTGGTCCAAAACCGGTCAAACGCCAAATTTCGCGCCCATGTCACTTCTATTGTGGGGCGCTACGCAGCTTCTGCCGGCCAGTCATCGGATGGCAAGCCTGCGACAGTTTCAAGCTAGAACGTGACGCTCCAAAGGGGTGACTTACCCCAAGTTGAGCGGCTATGCTCCCGGCCCGAGTCGATAATTTTGATGAGAAAATGCTGTAATGCCTGAAGACCTGATGCGGTATGACCAACTGGCGCAAAATGCCCTGCGCGGCGTCGTGCGCGAGGCCCTGCGCCGGGTCGAGAAGTCAGGGCTTCCCGGCGAGCATCATTTCTATATCGCCTTCAACACCAAATTTCCCGGCGTCGACATCGGCGAGCGCATGGCCCAGCGCTACCCCCGCGAAATGACCATCGTGCTCCAGCACCAATACGAAAACCTGGTAGTGAAGGAAGACCGCTTTGAAGTGGAATTGTCATTCGACAACATCCTGGAAAAGCTGGTAATCCCCTTTAACGCGGTGAAGGGATTCCTTGATCCCTCGGTGCAGTTCGGCCTGCAATTCGAGGTTGTCACGGTTGAAGCGCCCGTTGACTCTGATGGCAAGCTGGAGAAACCTGCACCCGGCAAGGTAAAGCGTGAGTTGGAAGGCGCTGAAACCGGCGGTCCTTCAGATGAACCACCCAAGGACGGGCCCAAGGTTGTTTCCCTGGATTCGTTCCGCAAGAAATGAGGATCAGACGGCTTATGCAATTTCCAAAATCCGTTGCAGCCTTCCTTGTTGCAATCATTTTCATGTCGGCGCCTTCAGCCCTTGCCCAGTCAGCCAAGGATCAGGCGGCACTCGCCGCATTGGCCACGGCGGATCTCAAACATACGCCCGCCAAGAAGCTCTTTGGCGCCAAGAAGCTCCCGTTGAATTTGTCGGCCCGCGCCATTGGCAGCTATGCCAAGGGCTGTCTCTCAGGCGCCAAGGCGCTGCCCGTGACCGGCCCGGCCTGGCAGGCCATGCGCACGTCGCGCAACCGCAATTGGGCCCACCCCGCCCTGGTCAACCTCATTGAAAAACTCGCCAAGGAAGCGAAGCAGGAAGACGGCTGGAACGGGCTGCTGGTCGGCGACATGTCACAACCCCGTGGCGGCCCGATGCTGACCGGCCATGCCAGCCATCAGATTGGCCTCGACGCCGACGTCTGGTTCACCCCCATGCCGGACCGCATCATGACCGTTGCCGAGCGTGAAACCTTCACCCCGATGGAGATGGTGAAGGACCGCTCGCATCTGAACCGCGAAGCCTGGACCGAGTCCCGCGCCAATCTGATCAAGCGCGCAGCTTCTTACCCCGAAGTGGCCCGCATCTTCGTGCACCCGCCCATCAAGGCCGAGTTGTGCAAATGGGCCAAGGGCGACCGCTCATGGCTGGCCAAGGTGCGCCCCTATTACAACCACACCTATCATTTTCACGTCCGCATGAAATGCCCGCCGGGCTTTGCCGGATGCAAAAATCAGGCGCCGGCCGCACCCAAGGACGGCACCGGCTGTGGCGAGGAACTGGCCTACTGGATGGGCGCCAAGCCCTGGAAACCCCTAAAACCAGATCCCAATGCCAAACCCGTGAAACCGGCCCCGGCCTTGACACTGGCGGGGCTTCCTGCTGAATGCCGGGCCGTTGTGACGGCCCCCTAGACCGCCGCTGAAATGAGTTAAGGAGTGGAGCCCTGCGTGGGCGGTCCATGACCCAAGCAAGTCTCCCAGCAAGCGAAGCAGCCCGCACTCCGGGCGCCTCTTCGATCAAATACAAATTGGCGTTTGCCTCCATCGGCGTGGTCTTTGGCGACATCGGCACAAGCCCGCTTTACGCCATGCGCCTGGCCCTTCAGCCCATCGTCAATGCCGGTGGTGACGTTCGTTCTGCCGTTTTCGGCGTTGTGTCGCTCCTCGTCTGGGCGGTCATAACAATCGTCACCATCAAATATGTCTACGTCATCATGCGGGCCGACAACCGTGGCGAAGGCGGCATCCTCTCGCTCGTCGTGTTGATCGAGAGCCTCTTCAGGAAGAAGGGCGGGCTTCCCCTGGTGCTGGGGATCATCGGCGCTTCATTCTTTTTCGGCGATGCGATCATCACCCCGGCCATCTCGGTCCTGTCGGCGGTGGAAGGCCTTGCCGTCATCAACAGCGGCCTGCAGGGATTTGTCCTGCCCCTTACGCTCACGATCCTCACCGTGCTTTTTATTTTCCAGTACAAGGGCACCTCCGGCGTCGGCAAGCTCTTCGCGCCCATTACGGCCGTATGGTTCGCCTTCCTGGCTTTTATGGGCGTCATTCACATTTTCGATGACCTGCATATCCTGTTGGCGCTGAATCCTGCTTACGGACTCAGTTTGCTCATGAGCAACCCGGGCCTTTCCCTGCTCGTGTGCGGCGGCGTGTTTTTGGCCGTCACCGGCGGCGAAGCGCTCTACACCGACATGGGCCATTTCGGCAAAACGCCGGTACGGATCGCCTGGATGACGGTGGTCCTGCCGGCCCTGATTTTGAACTATATAGGCCAGGGCGCCTATGTGATTTCCCATCCCGAAGCGTTTTCCAATCCGTTCTTCAACATGGTCCCTGAATGGGGCCTGATCCCTGTCGTGCTGCTCGCAACCTCCGTGGCGGTGATCGCCAGCCAGGCAATGATCACCGGGGCGTTTTCAGTTGCCCAGCAAGCCATGTCTCTTGGACTGTTCCCGCGCATGAACATCGTCCACACCAGCGAGACCGAGGCCGGCCAGATTTATGTGGGGCAGATCAACTGGATGATCTACATCGGCGTGGTGCTGCTCGTGCTGGTGTTCCAGTCCGCGAACAACCTCGCCAATGCCTATGGGGTTGCGCTCATCACGGCGATGATCATCGACTCTTGCCTCGCCCTGCTCTTCTTCTGGTACTCGCGCAACCTGCCACGCTGGCTCGTCGTGCCGCTGTTCATGGGCATCCTCGCCATTGAAGCCCTGTTTGCAAGCGCCAACTTTTTGAAGATCGTCCATGGCGGCTATGTGCCCATCATCATCGGCGCGGCGATCGTGCTGTTGATGTATATCTGGATGAAGGGCCGCGCCCTCCTGGCTGCCAAGCTGCGCCGCGAATCCATCGAACTCGTGGGCCTTCTGCAGAGCCTCGAAAAGCGCCAGCCGACGCGCGTGGCGGGCGCTGCCGTCTTCATGCAGACCGACCCCGTTTACGCGCCCAGCGCCCTCATGCACAACCTGAAGCACAACCGCGTGCTGCATGACATTCTGGTCTTCATCACCGTGGAAACAACCGACGAGCCGCGCGCCAATCCCGACAACCGGGTGACGGTGAAAACCCTTCCCCTCGGCGCATGGCTGGTGGAAGCCAGGTTTGGCTACATGGAACAGCCCGACGTGCCGGCGGCTTTGCGGGCCTGCGAGCCTCTCGGCCTTTCCATCGATCCGGCCCAGGCCTCCTATTTCCTCGGCCGCCGCGTCATCCGCACTTCAATCAAATCCGCCCTGCCCTTCTGGCAGCAGCGCATTTTCATGATGTTGGCAAATCAATCGGCCCGGGCTATCGAATTCTTCCGCATTCCCCCCGACCGGGTTGTCGAACTCGGCATGCAAATGAGCGTCTGATGGCTTCGCTTTTGCCCTTCTCGCTTCCCGGCCGTTTTTGGCGTGGCAACCTCCACACCCATTCAACCCTGTCGGACGGCGCCTTTGAGCCGCCGCAGGTGATCGGGGCCTACAAGAACGCCGGCTATGATTTCATGATGCTGTCGGACCATTTCATGGGCCATTACAACTGGCCCATCGCCGATACGCGCGCCCTCCGCTCCAACAATTTCACCACCATCCTCGGCTCCGAGCTGCACGCCCCGCAAACCCAGGTTGGCGAACTCTGGCATATCGTGGCCGCCGGCCTGCCGCTGGATTTTCCACCCGCCGGGAAAAGCGAAACCGGCGAACAACTGGCCCGCCGCGCCCAAGAAGCCGGAGCCTTCATCGGCATTGCCCACCCCGCCTGGTCGCAACTCACCATCGAGGATGGCCGCGCCATTGACTGCGCCCATGCGGTGGAAATCTACAACCATGGCTGCGCCGTTGAAAATGACCGCGGCGATGGCTGGTACCTGCTCGACCAGCTTTTGAACGAAGGCAAGCGCCTCACCGCCTTTGCCACCGACGATGCCCATTTCAAGTCACCCGATCATTTCGGCGGCTGGGTCCACGTGAAAACCGAAAGCCTCGGGCCGGACGTGCTGCTCGGGGCGCTCAAGAAGGGCCACTACTATTCAAGCCAGGGGCCGCAGATTCATGACATCTCGGTGAGCGGGAACGAAATCAATATCACCTGCTCGCCGGTGGACAACATCACGGTCCTGTGCGGCAATTCCCGCAGCCTGGTGCGCAATGCCAAGTCCATCACCGAAGCAGCCTTTGACCTGAAGAAACTGGAAACCGGCTGGCTGCTGACCAAGCTTAGCCCCTGGTTTCGCGTCGTGTGCATTGATCATGCGGGAAAAAAGGCGTGGAGTAATCCCATCTGGAAAGATGAACTTTGATTCTGGGATAGAATGGCGATGAAAAAAACCCGTACCGAAACCGACAGCTTTGGCCCGATTGAAGTGGACAGTTCGCGCTACTGGGGCGCCCAGGCCCAGCGCTCCCTTGGCAATTTCAAAATCGGCTGGGAAAAACAGCCCCTGCCCGTGGTCCGCGCCCTCGGCATTGTTAAGCGTGCGAGCGCCGAAGCAAACATGGCGCTGGGCCGCCTTGACCCCAAACTCGGCAAGGCGATTGTCGACGCCGCCCAGGAAGTGATCGAAGGCAAGCTCGATGACCACTTCCCGCTGGCCGTGTGGCAAACCGGCTCCGGCACCCAATCCAACATGAATGCCAACGAGGTGGTATCAAACCGGGCCATTGAATTGCTGGGCGGCGAATTGGGTTCGAAGAAACCGGTGCATCCCAACGATCACGTGAACATGAGCCAGTCGTCCAACGACACCTACCCCACCGCCATGCACATTGCCTGCGCCGAGGAAATCCACCACGCCCTGCTCCCCGCCCTGCAGAAACTCCGCAACGCCCTCAATGACAAGGCGCATGAGTGGAAGCACATCATCAAGATCGGCCGCACCCACACCCAGGATGCGACGCCAGTGACGCTGGGCCAGGAATTTTCCGGCTACGCCCGCCAGGTCGAAAACGGCATTGCGCGCATTGAGCAGACCATGCCCTTGCTCATGGAACTGGCCCAGGGCGGCACTGCCGTGGGCACCGGCCTCAATGCGCCCGTGGGCTTTGCCGGGATGGTGGCCGAGCGCATTGCCGCCATTACCAAGATGAAGTTCACCAGCGCTCCAAACAAGTTCGAGGCCCTTGCCGCCCACGACGCCATGGTGATGAGCCACGGCGCCATCAACACGGTGGCCGCCTCGCTCTTCAAGATTGCCAATGACATCCGCTTCCTGGGGTCGGGCCCCCGCTCCGGCCTCGGCGAATTGTCCCTGCCGGAAAACGAGCCCGGCTCATCCATCATGCCGGGCAAGGTGAACCCCACGCAATGCGAAGCCTTGACGATGGTCTGTGTGCAGATATTCGGCAATCATTCGGCGCTGACCTTTGCCGGTTCGCAAGGCCATTTCGAGCTCAACGTGTTCAATCCGGTGATGGCCTATAATTTCCTGCAATCGGTGCGCCTCATGGCCGATGCGGCAACCAGCTTCACCGACAATTGTGTGATCGGCATTACCGCCAGGGAAGACAATATCAAGGCGGCGCTGGACCGCTCGCTGATGCTGGTCACGGCTCTTGCACCCAAATACGGCTACGACCGCGCCGCGAAGATTGCCAAGACCGCCCACAAGAATGGCACCACGCTCCGTGAGGAAGCCGTCAAGGACGGCATTCCCGCCGCCGATTTTGACGCCATCGTGCGTCCCGAAGACATGCTGGCGCCAAAATGATGGCCGAGGTCGTCAATCTCCGCAGGTTACGCAAGCGCAAGGCGCGCCAGGACAAGGAGGCTGCGGCCCAAGTCAACCGCGCCGCCTTTGGCCGCACCAAATCCGAAAAGGAATTGAGCAAGGCCAGGCTCGCGCTGGAAAAGAAGGCGCTTGACAAGCACAAGCGCGACGACTGATGGCCGGGGACCTGAAGCGTTCGCTCACCATCGCCGGCCACCGCACTTCGCTTTCCCTCGAGCCCGAATTCTGGCAGGCCCTGCAGGACGCGGCACGCGCCGAAAAGAAAACCCTCGCCAGCCTTGTCGGCGAAGTGGACCGCGGCCGGGGCACCCGCAATCTCTCAAGTGCCATTCGCGTCTGGCTCCTCAGGCGGGCGAAAAAGGCCTGATCAATAAAGCTTGCCAGGCGAGGCCGGCATTTCGGGAACCTGAATAATCTCACGTGGCGCAACGGGCTTGTCACGCGGCGCCACCACCGATGGGGCCTCCGCCAGAACTTTCCGATGGACCCGCAGCTCCCGTTGCCGCAACCGCAACTCCGCCTTATTGATGGCATCACCATCGCGGATCAGCCGCCGCTCTTCGGCCTTCGCCAGCTCGACATCCAAAATCCGCTGGGCGCCGTGCACCTTCAATTCGCGCAGGCGCAGGCGCAGCTCCGCCCGCTGCGCGTAAAAGGCCGTCAGCCGTTCTTCGTCGAGCTTGCGGAGTTTCTCCTCCTCGATGGCCATGCGCTCCTGTTCCGCCTGCACTTTCTCCAGCGCATCAACGCCCTGCTCAAGCACCTTGAAACCAAGGTAGGAGGTAAGCGCCGTCCGGTCCTCGCCGGCCACAAGCGCCGTCGGCTTTCCGGAATAGGAAATCTCCATCGGCGGCAATTCCGGCAGGGCCTTCAGGCTGAGGACCACGCCCAAATCGATTTTGCCCTCCGCCAGTTCCACGACCGGCTTGACCAGCACTTGCGCGTCAGGCCCGGTCAGTCCGAAAGGCGTGAATGTTGCAACCCCATTGGCAATGGTTACCGTGCCGGAAACCGGCCCAAGCGTGATGCCGTCGCCGCTGCGCAAGCCGGCAAAGGCAAGTTCCAAGCTTTCCGCGTCCTTTGCCGTCAAAATCAGCTTGGAGAAATTTTCCGGGGTAATGTTCAGTAACTTGCCGTCCTGCAAGGTAAAAGTGCCCTTGCCATTCAGCATGGCCAGCACCCCGCCGGGGCTTCGCCCCATGCCGTCAAACTTCACATCAACCGTGGCCAGGCCGGCGGCAACCGACCGTCCGTCATTCTGCTTCAGGCGCTGGAAAACATCGATGGGAAGGGTCGCCTGCCCGGTAATCTTCCGCCCTTCGCCAGCCGGGCGCGAGGCGATTTCGACGACGATATCGTCACCTTCTCCGGTTTTGGCGGAGGCGACAAACTCCGTCGCATCGGCCGTGGCGGTAATGCCGATTTGCGCATTGCCGACGGCAAACCCGGGATAAATCTCAAGCGACTTTGGACGCACCCAGACCACGCCGGTCAAGCCGAATGGCATGGTCCTGGCGAAGGTTTCTTCCAGCGGCTGGGCGCTGCCGTTCCACGGCAGGAAGACCGGCGCCATTGTGTTCGCAAGCGAAATGTCACCCACGTCAAAATCGCCAGTCACTTCCGTCTGGTTTTTCAATGCAGCGCTGCCGGTGAGGGTGAAATCGGAGAGTTTCGCTTCAATTCCGTCAAAGCTTTGAAGGCTGCCCGCCGTGCTGACCTTGGTGGCAAATGACAATTGCCCGCCAACCGCCGAAAGTGCCGGAACTTTGAGGGCGGCCAGCAAATCCTGCGCCTGGGCGCTCTCAACCGTGAGATTGCCGTCAAGCCCAAGCTGGCCCGCGGCCGGGTTGACGCTGCCCCTGAATTTCACCTCTGAACGGTAAATTTCGCTTTGCAGGTCAACTTGAAAACGCTCGTGCAAGACCCCGTCGGCGGTAAGAACCGCCCGGGCCGGAATAGCATCCCCGGTTTCGGCCGCCCCGCCAAACAGGTTGAAGAGGGTGGCGCTCGACGGGCTTTTGATTTCCGTGGTCCCTTTGATCCCCGTGCCGGTCATGCCGGCGCCCACCGTAAAGCTCCCGTTGGAGCTTATGTCGAGATCGCCGACCCTGCCGATGACGCCAAAATGGGTCGTGGGCGCATTTGCCGATGGCTT
The DNA here is from genome assembly GCA_963773295.1 of uncultured Alphaproteobacteria bacterium. Taxonomy (GTDB): domain Bacteria; phylum Pseudomonadota; class Alphaproteobacteria; order Rhizobiales; family Aestuariivirgaceae; genus Aestuariivirga. The sequence continues at coordinate 365,377 of CAVZAJ010000007.1, read as the reverse complement.
TGCCTGCAGATCAATCTTCAACGCCGTCTTGCCGAGAGCCGATGACCACTGCGGGGTCGTGTCGCGCGGCAGCAGGCCGGTAAGCCGCAGAAGCCCGCGCGGGTCTTCGGCGGTAAGCGAAATGCCGATGTCGCCATCGGGTCCCTCGGGGGTGCTCAGCACATTGCCCGACACACTCAGTTTCGCCCCGCCGACCGAGCCCGCCTCAATGGTCTTGAGGTCAAAGCCCTTCACCGTTGTTTCCATGTCCACGGCAATATCGGAAGCCTCAACCCCGTTGAGCCGGAAGGTTCCCGCCTGGAAGGTCAGGTGCAAATCCCGCTTGACCTGCTCCTCGACAAAATTTCCGGCAATGCTGGTCCAGCTCGCGCTGCCATCGGAAGAAAGGGCGGCCAGGCCATTGGGAATGTAGTTGTCGACGTCGGCGGTTTTCATGTCGATGCGCAAATCAATGATCGGGCGCTCGCCATTGACCAGCACCGCCAGCCCCGCCTTGCCGCGTTCGCCATCCAGCTCATAGTCGATGTTCTGCAGTTCAAGCTTGGAAGCGGTGAGCGCCACCTCCGCCTTGGCCTCAAGATTGCCGCGAAGCCCGGTCCAGGTCCGGGTGATTCCGCTTTTGCTGTCGGGCCACAGCCAAAGCGCGAGCTGCCGCGCGTCGGGCGATTTCACCTCAAGCATGCCGGCCAGTTCCGCATACTGCGTGCCGGGGAAAAACACCCCTTCAAAGCGTGAGCGTGAACGCCCGGGAAGCGAGGCGGAAAGCTCGTGAATGCGCATGGCGCCGCGGTTGGCCGAAACATCAAGCAGGACGTTGTCCAGAACTTCCCCGCCGGTTTTAAGCGCCGCAAACTTGATGGAAGAGCGCAAATCAACAGCTTCCGGCAGGGCCGCCAACAGGCCGTTCACCAGCGCAAGCCCGCCGCCATCGCGCAGCAGGCGGCGCGCCCCTGCTCCCGCCAGCGCGTCAAAATCCACCCGCGGCGCGGAAAAATCGGCGGTGGCTTTTATCTCCCGGTCGAGGACGAAACTCGCCGTCCCCGACAAGATGGTGCCCTGGTCGGCGACGTCCGCCGGCCTGACTTCAATTTCGCTGAGCTCGATCTTCTCAAAGCTGCCGGTCACCTTTGACTTGAAGGTGATGGGCCGGAACTGCCCTTCCGTATCGGATTTTCCATCGGGGCTTTGCGTGGGCTCGAGGCGCAGGGTCCCATCAAACTTGCCCGCACTGCTCGTGCCGTCAAGGAAATAGGAATAGCCGGAATTCTCCTGCGACGAAACGCGAAGCCCCAGGTTTAAAGGCTCGTCATGCGCCCAGGCGCCGGTGTTTGCCGCAAAAGCCAGGGGCATGCCGTCATATTCGAAGCCGCCGGAACTCCGCCACGGCCCAGCCAGATTGAGCGCCGAGAATGTAGCGTTGATCTTCTTCAATTCGGCGGGGGCGCTGCGCCTGTCATCAACCAGTTGCAGGGTGCCGCCGCTGAGCGTGATCTGGTCCAGCTTGACCTGCTCGAGCAGGCGGCTGTTGCGGATATTTTCGGATGGCACAAAATTCCAGTTGGCGCTGCCGTCAAGCGCGCGCCGGAGCTTGATTTTCGGATTGTCGATGTTGATGCTTTCGACCTGGATTTCAGCATTGAACAGCGCCCCCAAATTCATCCGCACCACGATCTGGTCGGCCGTGGCGAACCATTTATCAGGCAGCCCTGGGGGATTGGCGATGCGCACCTCATGGGCCGTAAGCCGCGGCCACGGGAAAAACCTGACTCCTATGGGCCCGGCGATTTCGACCTGCCGCCCGGTGAGTTTTTCACCGTAAGCCTCAAGCCCTGCCCGGTATTTGCCCCAATCCACCACAAACGGCGCCAGCATGGCGCTGAACACCGCAAGCACCAGCACGATACCGAAATAGAAAACCGGTGATTTCCAAACCTTCATGGGTCCTTACAATAGGACCAAAGTTTCAGAGTGCAAGAATTTTGCCGGGGTTCATGATGTTGAGCGGGTCCAGCGCCTGCTTGATCTGGCGCATCACGGCAAGGCCTTTGCCATGCTCGGCCTCAAGGAACTTGATCTTGCCGCTGCCCACTCCATGCTCGCCCGTGCAGGTGCCCTCCATGGCGATGGCGCGGTGGATGAGCCGCTCATAGAAACCCTTGACCCGCGCAACCTCTGCCTCATCCAGGGGATCGCAGTAGAGCACCACATGGAAATTGCCGTCCCCCACATGGCCGATGATGGGGCCGAAGAGATTGTTGGCGCGCAAATCCTCTTGGGTGGCTGTCACGCATTCCGCCAGCCGCGAGATGGGCACGCAAACATCGGTGGCGAAGACGTCCTGCTTGCCCGGCGCGATGGCCCGCGTCGCCCAGAAGGCGTCGTGGCGGGCCTGCCACAGTTTTTGCCGGTCCTCTTCCTTTTCCGCCCATTCGAACTCCCCGGCGCCATGCGATGTTGCTATTTCGCGAAACATTTCAATCTGTTCGCGCGCGTAGGTGACAGTACCATGAAACTCCAGAAATAGGGTGGGGGCGATTTTGAGATCGAGCTTCGAATAGGCGTTGAGGGCCTTCACATGCTCCTCGTCCACCAGCTCAATGCGCGCCACCGGAATGCCGAGTTGAATGGTTTCGATGGTGGCGTTGCAGGCGGCCTCGACCGAAGGGAAAGCACACACGCCCGCCGTCATTGCTTCCGGAATGCCATATAGCTTGAGGCCTACTTCGGTGATGATCCCAAGCGTGCCTTCCGAGCCCACCAGAAGCCGCGTGAGGTCATAACCCGCCGATGACTTCTTGGCCCGCGTTCCGGTGCGGATGATTTCACCATTGGCCATGACCGCCGTGAGGCCCATGACATTCTCCCGCATTGTGCCATAGCGCACCGCGTTGGTGCCCGAGGCCCGCGTTGCCGCCATGCCGCCGAGGCTCGCATCGGCCCCGGGGTCAATCGGGAAGAAAAGCCCCTGGTCACGCAAATGTGTGTTCAGGGTTTTGCGTGTGACGCCGGCTTCGACCCGCGCATCAAGGTCCGCCGCATTCACCGCCAGGATCGTGTTCATCTGGGAGAGGTCCACCGTGATGCCGCCAAAGGGCGCGGTGATGTGGCCTTCCAGCGAGGTGCCCGTGCCATAGGCGATGACCGGGGTTTGGTGCCTGGCGCAGATCGTGACGATCTTTTGCACCTCCACCGTATCCCGCACAAAGGCCACCGCATCGGGCGGGGCCCCGGCAGCCCAGGTCTGGTCCTTGCCATGCTGCTCGCGCACGCTCGCCGCGGTTGACAGCCGCTCGCCCAGGAACTCCCTGATCTCGGCGATGGTGGCAATTGTGCTGTTGGCGCGGTCTCGTGTAAGCATTCGGCAAAGCTAGCAGACAGGAAGAAAATTACGATGGTTTTTCCAAGCCCCATCAAAAGCCCGCCTTATTCCATTGAAAGCCAGTGGATCGACTACAACGGCCATTTCAACATGGCCTATTACAATGTGCTGTTCGACAAGGATTCCGATGCGGCCTTGGCCCTTGTCGGCCTCGGTCCTGCCTATGTTGAAAAAACCGGAAACTCCTACTTCACCCTTGAAGCCCATATCAGTTATCTGCGCGAACTGACTGTCAAGCACCAGGTCAGGATTGCCACCCAGATTCTCGATTTTGATTCAAAACGTCTTCACTATGTGCAAACCATGCACCACGCCACGGAAGACTGGATTGCCTGTGTCACCGAAAACCTCGTGGTGCACGTCGACCTGACCTCAAAAAAATCCTCGCCCTTTCCGCCGGATGTTCTGGAAAAAATCCGGACTGCCCACGCGGCCCACAAATCGCTTACCACTCCATTACAAGTTGGCCACAGGATCGGGATTCCCCGAAAGACCTCACAACCGTAACATTCTTGTCGCATTCGCCTGTCAAAACAGGCCCACAACAAAAACACGATGGAGGCGAATATGATGACACATGCGGGTTATTTGCAATTTGCCGAAGCCCTGGTTTTTGCCCAAGGCTCGAAGGCCGAAGCCGAGGCGGCCAAACACGCCATTCTCTGTGAAAAATCCGGCGACATGGAAACCGCCGAAACCTGGCGGAATGTCCAATTTGCCTTGAAATGCGTGGGCTTTAAGAAAGCCGCCTAGCGCGAAATACATTTGCTATAAGGGGCCTCAAAGGATTCGAGAGACCCCATGACGGCCAAGCCGACCAATAATGTTGAAGCCAGCATTTCCGCCCGCGCCATGGCGGGAAGCGAGCCCGCTTACTTCAAGGGCCTCAATCCCGAGCAGCGCGACGCGGTCGAATCAACCGAAGGCCCTTTGCTCGTGCTCGCCGGCGCCGGCACCGGAAAAACCCGTGTGCTGACCACGAGGCTCGCTCATATCCTGGCCACCAACAAGGCCTGGCCCAACCAGATGCTGGCGGTGACCTTCACCAACAAGGCGGCGCGCGAAATGAAGGAGCGTATCGGCCACCTCATCGGCGGCGTGGTCGAAGGCATGACCTGGCTCGGCACCTTCCATTCCATCGGCGTCAAGATCCTGCGCAACCACGCGGAATTGGCGGGGCTCAAATCAGGCTTTTCCATTCTCGATACCGATGACCAGATCAGGCTTCTCAAGCAGCTTCTCTCCGCCCACGACATCGACGAAAAGCGCTGGCCCGCCCGCCAGCTCGCCCATCTCATCGACGGCTGGAAAAACCGCGGCCTTGTGCCGGAAAAAGTGCCCGCCGGTGAGGCTCACGGCTTTGCCAATGGCGTCGGCGGCAAGCTCTATGCGGAATATCAGGCGCGCCTGAAGGTGGTGAACGCCGCCGACTTCGGCGACCTGCTTCTGGAAGTGCTGCGCATCTTCCAGTCCCACCCCGATGTTCTGAGAACTTACCAGACCCGTTTCAAATACATGCTGGTCGACGAATACCAGGACACCAACGTGGCGCAATATCTCTGGCTGCGCCTGCTGGCCCAGGGCCACCGGAATATCTGCTGCGTCGGCGACGACGACCAGTCGATCTACGGCTGGCGCGGCGCCGAGGTGGATAACATCCTGCGCTTCGAGAAGGACTTTCCCGGCGCCAAGATCATCAAGCTGGAACGCAACTACCGCTCCACCCCGCATATCCTCGGCGCTGCTTCCGGCCTCATCGCCAAGAATGAAAGCCGGCTGGGCAAGACGCTGCGCACCGACAAGAACGACGGCGACCCCGTCATCGTGCGCAGCCATTGGGATGGCGACGAGGAAGCCCGCGCCATCGGCGATGATATCGAAAGCCTGCAGCGCAAGAAGGAAAAGCTCAACGACATGGCCATCCTGGTGCGCGCCTCCTTCCAGATGCGGGCCTTCGAAGACCGCTTCATTACCCTGGGCCTTCCCTACCGCGTCATCGGCGGGCCGCGCTTCTACGAGCGCGCCGAAATCCGGGATGCGCTGGCCTATCTGAAAGTCACGGCCTCGCCCGACAATGACCTGGCCTTCGAGCGCATCGTCAATATGCCCAAGCGCGGCATTGGCGATACCTCGATCAAGCGCATGTTCGAGTTCGCCCGGGCCCGCGGCCTGTCGCTCTACCGCGCCGCCGAGGAATTGGCGCTCACCGATGAGCTGCCCAACAAGACCCGTACCGCGCTGCGCCTGCTCATCGAAAGTTTCAGCCGCTGGCGCCAGGCCCTGCAAAGCGTTCCGCACACGGATTTGGCTGAAATGATCCTCGATGAATCGGGTTATACGGAGATGTGGCAGAACGACAAAAGCCCGGAAGCCGAAGGCAGGCTTGAAAACCTCAAGGAGCTCGTGCGCTCCATGGGCGAGTTTGAAAACATGGCGGGCTTTCTTGAACACATTGCCCTGGTGATGGACCGCGACAGCAGCGACGCCGATGACAAGGTCAGCATCATGACGCTTCATTCCTCCAAGGGCCTGGAGTTCGGCACCGTGTTCCTTCCCGGCTGGGAGGAAGGCCTGTTTCCGCATCAGCGGGCCCTCGATGAAAAAGGCAAGGCCGGCCTGGAAGAAGAGCGCCGCCTCGCCTATGTCGGCATTACCCGCGCCAAGCGCCGCGCCACTATTTCCTTCGCCCAGAACCGCCGCGTCCATAACATGTGGCAGAATGCCCTGCCTTCGCGCTTTGTCGATGAATTGCCGGAAACCTTCATCGAGGTTGCCCCCATGAGCAACAGCTTTGGCGGCCACAGCCTCGGCGGCTACGGCGCCAGCCGCTTCGATGAAGCCAGGCCCTTCACCAACACCTATGCCACGCCGGGCTGGCAGCGCGCCCAGGAACGCTGGAGCAAGGGTGAAGGCCTGCGCTCCACCCCCAAATTCATCGAAGGCGAAATGGTCACCCACGGTGAGGAAAATCCGGCGCTCACCAAGGGCACCCGCATCTTCCACCAGAAATTCGGTTATGGCCGGATTACGTCGGTCGACGGCAACAAGCTTACCATCGACTTCGAAAAGGCCGGTGAAAAGCGCGTGCTCGACAGCTTTGTAACAGCGGCCTGAGAGGCCGGACTGGCTTAATCCCCTCTTAAGAAAACCTGCCTAGACCTTTCATTTGGCTTAGTGGAAGGCGGCATTTCATGCAAATTGCAACAGAGGCCCAACCGGCGTCTGATGCCGGTATTGAGACCCTGAACCGGGCCGCACGCGCCGTCTTCACCATGGCCATATTCACCTCGGCCTTCCTGCTCTTCGCCATCCAGCCCATGTTCACCAAAATGATCCTGCCGCAGCTCGGCGGCTCTCCCGGCGTGTGGTCCGTCGCCATGGTGTTCTTCCAGGCCGTGCTGCTCCTCGGCTACCTCTATGCGCACCTGTCGACCCGATATTTGCCGCCGCGCACCGCCATCTACCTGCACCTTGGCCTTCTTCTCGTAACCCTTATCGCCCTGCCGATTTCCATCGCCTCGGGCCTCGGACAACCGCCGGCCGAAGGCCAGGCCTTTTGGCTGATCGGCGTCTTCGCCTTTTCCGTGGGGCTGCCTTTCTTTGCCGTCGCCGGGAATGGACCCTTGCTGCAAGCCTGGTTCGCCCGCACCCGGCACAAGGACGCCGGCAATCCCTACTTCCTGTATGCCGCATCAAACCTGGGATCCTTTGCGGCACTCCTGCTTTATCCCTTGGTCTTTGAAACCACCCTGCGCCTGCCCCAGCAATCCCTCGGCTGGTCCATCGGCTTTGTCGCCCTAGCCCTGCTGATCGCGGCTTCGGGCCTTGTGTTGCAACTGACAATGGCCGAGCCAAAACTGGGCGCCAAGCAACCCGCAACCGTTGCGGGACCGACAAGACGCCGGATCGGCGAATATGTCTGGCTCTCCTTCATCCCCTCCGCCCTGCTGGTGGCGGTCACCGCCCACATCTCGACTGACATAGCGCCGACACCTTTCCTCTGGGTAATTCCGCTGGCGCTCTATCTCCTCACCTTCGTGCTGATCTTCCGGAAACGGGCGCTGGTTCCGGCAAAATTCGTTGTCCATCTCGTTCCGGCCATGGCGGGGCTGGTCATTTTATCCGAGGTGGCCCAGTTCAAGCTCATTTTGACTTGCGCGATTCACCTTGGATTTTTCTTTGCCGCGGCCCTGATGTGCCATCAGCGGCTTTATGACCGCCGCCCTCCTGCCGAACACCTCACCCAATTCTACTTGTGGATGTCGTTTGGCGGCGTGCTGGGCGGCATTTTCTCCGGCCTGCTGGCACCACAAATTTTTGCCCGCATTCTTGAGTATCCAATCCTGATAGGCCTTGTCATGCTGGCCCATCCCGCCGTGCTCCGCGCCTCACGCGGTGAATTCATGCGGGAAATTTTACCGGTCATTTGCCTGGCCTTGGTGGTGGCCGTGGGCATCTACGCGTTCCGTGACCATCACTTTATCAGTTCGAATTCCTACCACAAATATCTTTTGGGTTTAATGAGCGTTGTGATCATTGGACTCTATGTTCACCAGCTGGCGCGGGCGGCCCTCGTTGTTGCGGCATTGCTGGCCCTGGAGATGTCGCCTGGCGATATTCTGAACACGTCCTACGAACGTTCATTCTTTGGCGTGCACAAAATATTCCTGCAGGACAACGGACAGTTCCGGGCGCTTGCACACGGGACAACCCTGCACGGCGCCATCAGGATCAGAAATCCCGACGGGTCCAAATACACCGGCCCCATTACCCCGCTCACTTACTATCATCCCCATGGCGTGCTGGCGCAAACGCTGCAATTGCTGCCGCCCCAGATCAATGGCCGTGAATTGGCCGTCGTGGGCCTCGGCCCCGGCGCCCACTCCTGCAACGGCCTGACCCGCGACCGCTGGACCTATTTCGAGATTGATCCCGTCGTCATCAGGATCGCCAAAGATCCGGAGCAATTTGGCTTTCTGTCAAACTGCGCCCCGGCAGCGAAAATCGTTCTGGGTGATGCGCGCCTGACACTTGCCGGGCAGCCGGCATCCGTCTTCGACTACTTGCTGATCGACGCTTTTTCATCGGATACGATTCCCATTCACCTGCTGACCCGTGAGGCAATTGCGCTCTATATGTCGCGCCTCAAAGACGACGGGCTTTTGGTAATCCACATATCAAATCGCCACATGGAGCTGCAAAGTGTGGTATCCGCCCTTGCGCGCGATGCCGGCTTTGCCATAAAAATCCGGACCCAATCCACCAAGCCCACGTCGCTTGCCGACCCGGTGCCGTCGGCGGTCGCGATTTTTGCCCGCCAGCCGGAAATCCTTGCCCCATTCACCGAGGAGCTTGGCTGGAAACAACCGGCCAAAAACAATGTGTCGGTGTGGACTGACGACTATTCGAACATTCTCGGCGCCATTTGGCGCAAGCATTCAAAATGAAGCCGGCTCACACGGCAGCCGGCACGAATTTGAGCGCCAGACCGTTCATGCAATAACGCAGGCCGGTGGGCGGCGGCCCATCATCGAACACATGGCCAAGATGCCCGCCGCAGCGGCGGCAGTGAACCTCCGTGCGCGTGGAGAACAGCGTATTGTCTTCCTTCTTGCCGACCGCATTTGGCAGGACGTCAAAAAAGCTCGGCCAGCCGGTGCCGCTGTCATATTTTGTGTCCGATGAATAGAGCGGCAGGTCGCATCCCGCGCAGGCGAAGGTGCCTTTGCGGTGCTCATCCAGAAGCGGGCTGCTATTTGGCGGCTCGGTGTTTTCCTCGCGCAGCACCGCATATTGTTCAGGCGCAAGCAACGCCTTCCACTCGACCTCGGTTTTGCTGATCTCGAAATCCTCGGCAAAACCCGTACGGCTCCCTGCCACCAGGCTGGCGGCGGTAAATCCGGCATATTTCAAGACAGTACGGCGATCCATGACACCCTCACTTTAGCATAGTTACGGACCAAACCGGCAAAAGTTTCAGAGTTCCACCGGCCCTTCCGCCACCGGCTGCGGCGCGGCGGGCTTTCGCCGGTCAATAACCGCCGATCCGGCGTTAGCGTCAAGCCGCGCGAACTGGAACACTGAAAGAATGGCAATTCCCGCCACGACGAAAAACGCCACGGAGAAATCATCCGCCGCGATGACCGCCTCGCCGCGCACCGCCTGCACCGCTTCCAGGACGAAGGCCGCCACGGCCACCCCGGCAGAGAGCGAAAACTGCTGGGCCACCGCATAGAATGTGGTGGCGTTGCTGGTATTGGCGCGAACAATGTCCGCGTAGGTCAGCGCATTGAGCGCCGTGAATTGCAATGAGCGGAGGAAGCCGCCGGCAAGCAGCAAAAGCGAGACCAGCACGAAGGGCGTGACGTCCGAGAGCAAGCCGTAGGCGGCAATGAACAGGCACGACACGACGCCGTTGATGATGAGCAACTGCCGGAAGCCAAAGCGGCGGAGCAAGGTTGAGGCGGAGAATTTCATCGCCATGGCCCCCGCCGCCGCCCAGCAGCTCAACAGGCCGGACTGGAAGGCGGTGAGGCCGAAGCCAAGCTGGAACATCAGCGGCATGAGGAACGGAATGGCCCCCACGCCGATGCGGTAAAAGCTTCCACCCTCGACCCCGGCGCGGAAGGTGGGAATGCGCAACAGTTTCAGGTCAAGTATCGGATTTGTTGCCGTGGCCGCGTGGCGCACATAAAGCGCCAGGCACACTGCGCCAAAACCGATGAGAAGAAACTGCCCGTAGATGGGCAACAGGTCGCGGCCAATGATCGTGAAGCCAAACACCAGTGACGAAAGCCCAAGTGCCGAAAGCAGAAAGCCGCGGAAATCCAACGGGAGCACCGGCTCCGGCGGCATCTCGGGCAGGTAGCGCGTAGCCACGACGATGCCGAGGAGCCCGATGGGGATATTCATCCAGAAGATCCAGCGCCAGTCAAAATAGGTGGTGATAAAGCCGCCGATGGGTGGCCCCACCAGGGGGCCGATGAGGGCCGGAATAGTAAGCCAGGCGAGAGCATCCACAAGCTGCGATTTTGGAACTTCGCGGAGGATGATAAGCCGCCCCACCGGCACCATCATGGCCCCGCCCAGCCCCTGCAGGGCCCGCGCCGCAATGAGCCAGCCCAGCGATTGGGAATAGGCACAGGCGATGGAGCCCAGCATGAAGACCGCGATTGCCGCACGGAAAATATGCTTGGCGCCAAAACGGTCGGCGCACCAGCCACTGATCGGGATGAACACCGTAAGGCTCAGAAGATAGGTGGTGAATGCCAGCTTCAGCACGATGGGGTCGGTGCCGAGGTCCTCGGCGATGGCCGGCAGCGACGTGGCAATCACCGTCGAGTCCATGTTTTCCATGAACAGGGCGGAGGCAACGATGAGCGGAAGCAGGCGGGCTGGGGAGACCATTTCTAAGTCCGGCAGAATGCCAAACAATTCCGCGCCACGCAATGCGGCGCCCCGCCAAAAGCTCATGCGTTAAAGTGCAAACCCCATGCAACCACCTCATAAGGTTAAGGTTTTGTAATGCTAACAAGGCTCTAAAGCAGACATTCCAACCTTTGACCCCTGCGCGGTGAAGGCGCTATAAGGCGCGCATGATTTCAAGATTTTTTAACTGGCTCGAAAACTACGTCGATTCTTTTCCCATGCAGCAGGCCGAAAAGCCCGCGCCGACGCTGTTTGCCTTCGTCTTTCATTACACCAAACCGTTCCTTCCGCTGTTGATTGTCTCGATTCTCTTCTCAACGGTCATTGCCCTGATTGAGGTTTATCTCTTTGCCTTCATCGGCAATCTGGTCGACCTGCTCTCAACTGCCGACCGCGCCACCTTCTGGCAGGTGAATGCCACCAAACTAATCCTGATGGGTTCGCTGGTCCTGCTGGTGCTGCCGGTCCTCAATTTCATTTCCGAGGCCATTTCCCACCAGGGCCTGCGCGGCGCCTTCGCCATGCGTATCCGCTGGCTGGCGCACCGTTACGTGCTGCGCCAAAGCATGGACTTCTTCCATAATGATTACGCCGGCCGCGTTGCCACCAAAGTCATGCAGGCCGCCCTCGGCGTGCGTGACGCGGTAATGAAAATCACCGAGGTCGTGGTTTATGTCACCGTCTATTTCGTCGGCGCGCTGGTTCTCGTGGCAACGAGCGATTACTGGCTGATGGTCCCCCTCCTCATCTGGCTTGGCGGATACGCGCTTGCCTGCTGGTATTTCGTGCCGCGCCTCGGCAAGTTGTCGGAGGTCCAGGCCGAATTGCGCTCCCTGGTGGTGGGCCGCGTCGTCGACAGCTACACCAACATTTCAACGGTCAAGCTTTTCGCCCATGCGGAGCGCGAAGACTCATATGCCCGCGAAGGCATGGGCTGGATGCTGGACAGCGTCAACAAGTCCATGCGCATGTCCACCTACATGACATCGACATTGAGCTTGCTCAGCGGCATTCTGATCTTCACCATGTCGGCCATGTCCATCTGGCTTTGGCACACGGGGGCTATCACCACGGGAACCATCGCCTTCTCCATCGGCCTGACACTGCGCCTCAAGGCCATGTCGCAATGGATCATCTGGGAAGTGGCCGGATTGTTTGAAAATATCGGCATCATCCAGGACAGCATCGAAACCGTGGCCCGCGACCGTCTCGTGACCGACATTCCAAATGCAAAGCCGCTTGTCGTCAGCCAGGGCGAAATCGTCTTTGATAATGTGCGCTTCAACTACGGCAAGGAACAGGTTGAAGGCCGCCATGATATCGTCGATGGCTTCTCGCTCACCGTCAGGGCCGGTGAAAAAGTGGGGCTTGTCGGCCGCTCCGGCGCCGGCAAATCGACCCTGGCCAATCTGCTGCTGCGTTTTTACGATCTCCAGAGCGGCGCCATCCGCATTGACGGTCAGGACATTTCGCAGGTGGCTCAGGAATCCCTGCGCTCGAAAATTGGCGTGGTGACCCAGGATACCTCCCTGCTCCACCGCTCGGTTCTCGATAACCTGCGCTATGGCATGCCCGATGCAACCCAGGCCGAGGTGGAGGCCGCGGCGCGGAAAGCCCATGCCGGTGAATTCATCGCCAACCTTGTCGACCCCAAGGGCCGCAAGGGCTACGACGCCCACGTGGGCGAACGCGGCGTCAAGCTTTCCGGCGGCCAGCGCCAGCGCGTGGCCATCGCCCGTGTCCTGCTCAAGAACGCCCCCATCCTTGTTCTCGACGAGGCAACCAGTGCGCTCGATTCGGAAGTCGAGTCCGCTATTCAGGAAAATCTCTATACCCTGATGGAAGGCAAGACCGTGATCGCGGTTGCCCACCGGCTTTCAACCATTGCCGCCATGGACCGCCTGATCATCATGGACAAGGGCCGTATCGTCGAGGAAGGCACCCACAAGCAATTGCTCAAGCGCAATGGTCTCTATGCCAATCTCTGGAAACGCCAGTCCGGCGGCTTCCTTGTTGATGAGACCCCGCTGGCAGCCGAGTAAACCTTTCATTAACTATAATCCGGCCACAACAGCCCTTAAACAGGCCCAGCCATTTCCGGGGACACCATGAAACACGCCATCATTGCCTTGACCGCCGCATCCTTCCTGCTCGCCGCCTGCTCGACCGATCCCTATACCGGCGAACAGAAGGTTTCCAACACCGCCATTGGCGCAGGCACCGGCGCGCTGCTCGGCACCGCCGCTGGCGCACTGCTCGGCTCGACCACCAACATAAAGACCCGCAAGGCCATGCTGGTGGGCGCGGGACTCGGCGCATTGGCGGGCGGCGGCGTCGGCCTCTACATGGACAATCAGGAAGCCAAGCTGCGTGAACGCCTCGAAGGCTCCGGCGTGTCGGTTACCCGCCATGGTGACAACATCACTCTCAACATGCCGTCCAACGTCACCTTTGCCACCGACGAGTCGGACATCAGGCCGGCCTTCTATGAAGTGCTGAATTCGGTCGCCATCGTGCTGCGCGAATTCAACCAGACTTTGGTCGACGTGAATGGCCACACCGACGCCGATGGCACCGACGAATACAATGAAGAACTCTCAAGCCAACGCGCCAATTCGGTCGCCCACTATCTCGTGTCGCAACAACTCGACAGCCAGCGCTTCTCGGTCCAGGGCTTTGGCGAAAGCCAGCCCATAGCCTCCAACGCCAGCGCCTCCGGCAAAGCCCAGAACCGCCGCGTCGAAATCCAGATTGTTCCGTTGACCTGATAGACTTGGCCAGCGTGGGAAGCTAAAGCCCCCGCATGACCACGGCCCGCGTAATCCTCACCATCCCGGCCAAGAGCCTTGCCGCGGCGGAAGAGATGGCAAACCGTTTCGAGAGCGATTTCCGCATCGAACCACTGGCCGTCACTATCAATGAAACCGATGAAGTTAAAAAACTTTGGGAGACAGTGGGTTATTTCGCAACTGATTCAGAGGCTGTGGAAGCACGTCGGCTTTTGCAAGTGCCGTCAGGCATCATTGCGGAGTTGCCGGACAAGGATTGGGTCAAGCATTCATTGGAGGGCTTGGCGCCCGTTGTTGCCGGGCGGTTTTTTCTGCACGGCTCCCATGACCGCGAACGCCGGCGTCATGGTGGCGTGCCCTTTGAAATTGATGCCGGAACGGCATTCGGAACCGGTCACCATGGCACGACGGCCGGCTGCCTGCTTGCCCTTGATGCGATTCTAAAGCGGCGGCGTCCGCAACGCATTCTGGATCTCGGCTGCGGCACGGGCGTGCTGGCCATTGCCGCCGCCCTTTCCGCTAAACGCAAAACGCTCGCCACCGACATTGATCCCGAAGCAGTGCGCGTGACGCAGTCGAACGCGAAACTAAATGGCGTGACGCCCCTGCTCAACGGCGTGACAGCACCCGGCCTCAAGCACACCCGCATCGCCCATGGGGCGCCCTACGATCTGGTCTTCGCCAACATTCTGGCGCGCCCTCTGATCAGCTTGGCCCAGGGACTCAAATCCATTTTGGCTCCAGGAGGAACACTCATTCTGTCAGGGCTCACCCGCGATCAAATCCGCTGGGTCTCAGCCGCTTACCGCAACCGCGGCCTCGTCCCCGCCCAAACCCTGTTGCTGGGAAACTGGGCCACGATCGTGTTCGGCAACACGGCAAAACAAAACCGCCCGGAACGCAAGCGCTTCGGGCGGATAGTCTCAGGTGCTGTAGGCAAGGGATGGGAAGAGGCCTAGTCGCCCCAAACCATCTTTTCGATTTCCGAACGGCGCACGCCGATATCGGCAAGCATCCGGTCGTCGAGCTGGTGTAACTGGCGCTCTGCCCGGGTGCGGGCAAAATAGCCCTTTACCCGGCCCATGATGCCCGGAGCAGTTTCGCTGCCCTTGAGGTGACTGGCTTCACGGCCATAAGTCGTTGTCGTCATTAGCTTTCTCCTTCAATCTTCCCAAAAACCCGCAAGGCGGATTTTCGGGGTTCAAACTCTTGTGCATCGCACAACTTCCCAGCCAATATATGCTGCAGACGGGTCTGTTCGTAGAGCTAACCTCCCGTGTCTGCCATGCAGAAATTACATAAGTGAGTTCATGTTCCGTTAATCTCCACAGGGCATCACATGGAAAGAGTTATATCCTTGAAATATGACAATTATTCAACAGTATTTACCTTTGTTCGGTCACAGTACTTGACAGATCATAAAGGTTCAGAAGGAAAAACTAGACGGATTCGAGGGATTTTTCACTTTTAGGCATGCTTTTTAAGCATGAACTGTGTTCGCCTGAATTTTGCGCCGCACAATAAAAAATGCCCGACCTATTGGTCGGGCACCGTAATTCGCAAAGTGTTTGCTAGCGATTAAGCAGCAGTCAGATTGCCAGCCGAGCTCTTGCCCGTGCGCTTGTCGGTCACGATTTCAAAGGAAACCTTCTGGCCTTCCTTGAGAGTGCGCAGACCGGCGCGCTCTACAGCGGAAATATGGACGAACACGTCCTTGCTTCCGTTGTCCGGTTGAACAAAGCCGTAGCCCTTTTGCTCATTAAACCACTTTACAGTACCCGTATTCATGGGATCGTCCTTCAGTTGGGTTATCGTGAGGCCTTAATGAAATGCAAAAGCAGCGCATAAAGACCCGTGTAGTCGATTGTTGGAGGAGTCTTTGCGGCACGCGTCCCATAGGGAGCGAACTGGCCAATCGTCCGGCCCAAGTTTTCGATCTCGATGATATGCAACAAGTTGACGCAGGATGCAAGTATTTCCTTTTGCCGGAATCGCGCCAGCGGATTAAGCTGCGGAAATGACTCATAAATCCCGCGTGAACGCGCTTCGGGCGCTTCTCAGGAAACAAAAGCTCAATGGATTGATCATTCCCCGGCAGGATGAATTCCAGGGTGAATATGTGGCCGCCTACGCCGAGCGCCTGCGCTGGCTCACTGGTTTTGCCGGTTCCTGGGGCATGGCGATCCTCACCCTTAACAAGGGGGCTATATTCGTCGATGGCCGCTACACCATCCAGGTGCGCCAGCAGGTCGATACCAAGCTCTTCACCCCCCACCATCTCATCGATGAGCCGCCCGCGACCTGGATTGCCGAAAATTTGAAGAAAGGCGATGTCCTGGGTTACGATCCATGGCTGCTGACCGCTGACCAGGCCGAGCGTTTCGCGGCGGCTTGCGCCAAAGTGGGAGCCAGGCTGCAGCCGCTTGCCAGCAACCCCATCGATGCAATCTGGGAAGACCAGCCGAAGCGGCCAACCGCCTCCCTCTCGGTTCAGCCCCTGCAGTTTGCCGGCCAGAGTGTTGCCGACAAGCTGGCGATGATTTCAAAGCTGCTCGCCAAGGCCGGAGCCGATGCCACCGTGCTCACCCAGCCCGATTCAGTCGCCTGGGCCTTCAATATCCGCGGCCATGACGTGCCCTACACGCCCGTCGTCCTCGCCTACGCCATTTTGAGAAAGAAGGGCAAAGCCGAACTCTTCATCGACAAGGCAAAACTGCCGGAAGACGTGCAGTCCCATCTCAAGAAATCCGTCATCATCAGAAAAGCGGCCGAACTTGAGCCGTCGTTGAAAGCCCTCGGGAAATCCGCCGTTCAGATCGACGGCAATTGGGCTCCGGCAAAAATCAAAATGGCGCTGGCCAAGGCGAAAATCATCAACGCCACTGATCTCTGCGTTTTACCCAAGGCAAAAAAGAACAAGACCGAACAGGAGGGAGCCCGCGCCGCGCACCGGCGGGACGGCGTTGCCATGTCGCGCTTCCTCTGCTGGCTGGAGGAGGCCGCACCGCAAGGCGGCCTTACCGAGTGGTCCGTGGCCGAGAAGCTGCAACAATTCAGGAAAGACACGGGCATGCTGCTCGATCTTTCCTTCGACAGCATCGCCGGCGCCGGTCCCAATGCCGCCATTCCCCATTACCATGTGAACCCCGATGATTGCCTGCCGCTCAATATCAATGAGATCTTCCTCATCGATTCCGGCGGCCAATATCAGGATGGCACCACCGACATCACCCGCACCGTAATCGTCGGCGAGCCAACCGGGGAAATGAAGGACCGCTTCACCCGCGTGCTGAAAGGCATGATTGATGTCTCGCGCATCCGCTTTCCCAAAGGCACCTGCGGATCGCAGATCGACGTTCTCGCACGGCAAAGCCTGTGGGCTGCCGGCCTCGACTACGATCACGGCACGGGCCACGGCGTCGGCTCCTATCTCTCCGTGCATGAAGGTCCGGCCCGCATCAACAAGTCGGACCGTATGCCCTTGGAACCCGGCATGATCCTTTCCAACGAGCCCGGCTTCTACAAGCAGAACGAATTCGGCATCCGTATTGAAAACCTGCTGCTCATTCACGACGCAAAAGCCATCGACGGCGGCGAACGCCCCATGCTGGGCTTCGAAACCCTGACGCTCTGTCCCATCGAACGGCGTCTGATCGACACGAAATTGCTGACGCGTGACGAGTTGCACTGGCTCGACACCTATCACGCCCGTGTTCTCAAGGAAGTCGGCGATCATCTGTCAGGCGACGAATTGACCTGGCTGAGAAAGGCCTGCGCGCCCTTCAGCTGAAAAATATCCTCAGCAGCACAACACTTGCAACGCCGGTCAAAACCGTCACCACCAGCGGCGCCCGCATGAAGGCCACCGCAGCTGTGAGGATTGCGGCGCTGGATTCCGCCAGTCCCGTGGTCAATATCGTTGGCGCGATCACCGCCATGAGGATGGCCGGCGGCAGGGCATCAAGCGCTGCCTTCAGCCGCCCCTTCACCACCACGCCGCGCATCAGATAAAGCCCGCTGGCGCGTGTCGCATAGGTCGCCAGCGCCATGCCCAGAATGGCCAGTATCGTCAGTGTCATGCGGTTTCGCCTCGCCTGTAAAGCAGGGCTGCCACTGCCATCCCGACGATCCCGCCGATCACGATGTACCAGGCTCCTGCCACATAAAGCTTCGCCAGCGCCGCCGTTATCGCGCTGGCTCCCAGAATCGCGCCGGTGCGCGAGCCTTTCCAGAATCCTGCAAGAATGCCGATGAACATCGCCGAAAATGCAAAATCAAAACCATAGGCCGCCGGATCGCCAAATGAGCGGCCCACAATTGCGCCGGTGATTGAAGATGTTGTCCAGGTAATCCACATGGGCAAGGCAAGCCCGAAATAGTAGCCCAAGGTCAGCGGTGTTTTGAGCGCCCGGCGTTCAGAGAAGGCCCAGTTTTCGTCTGCCAGCAGGAACATCATGAAGGGATGCCAGCGCCCATCAATGCCGCCGAGGTGGCGCGACAGGGATGCCCCCATGAGGACATGGCGGATATTCACGATCAGGGCCGTGACCGTCAGCAAAATCCAGGGCACCGGATCGCGCCACACCTCAATCGCCACGAATTGCGCCGCCCCGGCAAAAACCGTGGCGCTCATCAGCCAGACTTCAAAAGGCACCAGTCCCTTGCTTGCCGCCAGGGTTCCCCACAGCAAGCCAATTGGCGTGGCGGCAACCAGAATGGGCAGGACGTCAAGCAGACCCTGCCGGAACTCACGCGCCGATGATGTCATGCGCAGTCCTTGCTCAGGCGGAACCTTCCGGGCGTGATGCCGAGCCGCGACTTGAACACGCGCGTCAGATGGCTTTGGTCGGAGAAGCCGCATTGCGCCGCCACGTGCGTAGCGCTCATGCCGCTCCGCAACAGGTTACAAGCCAGATGCACCCGCCTGTCGATGAGCCAGTTATGCGGCGTCAGTCCCGTCGTCTTGCGGAACACCCGGATGAGATGGAAGGGGCTGAGGCCAGCGGCGCGCGCCAGCACCTCAAGATCAACCTGCTCTTCGATGTGGGCGGCAAGGTATTCCTTGGCGCGGCGCACAGCGCCAGGCTCTTGTCCCGCGGCGATGCTCCGGAGGCCACCACCGTGCCGGTCGATCATGTCAAGCAGCACCCCCGTCAGTGCCTCATCCACCGCGAGGGGCTCGGCGCCTTTTTCAAGCGCCTCATGGGCCCGCAAGAAACGTGTGGCAAGGGCCTGGTCCCGAATGACCGGCCCGTTAAACTGGGGGGCGCAAGCCTGCCGCCCCGTTGCCATTTCAATGATCGCCTGCAGCAGCGAGGCCTGGGGATAGATCACCCGGTAGCTGTAGCCGCCCTTTTGCAGAACCGTGTCATGCACCTCGCCGGGATTGATAAAGCACAGGTCGCCGCTTCCCGCCCGCACCAGTGAACCTTTGATGTTATAGACATGAAGGCCAGACACGATGGCCCCGACGACATAGCATTCGTGGGTATGGGGCGGGAAAATATGGGTGCGGAAGGTGGCCGACAGGCATTCGAGGGACTCATGGCGGTTCACCCGCCAGAACGACGTTTCATCATTCTCGGCCAGGTCATCCAGCGTATCGTCGGGAGCAAGAAGCTTCATGGGGTATATTTAACAGGCCGGGCAGGAAACGCTTGTACAGAATTGCGCCTACTTTTTCTCACCCACCCGCCTGAACCACGCTGCCTCATCAATCACCTCAACCCCATGTTTTTCCGCCTCCTTGAGCTTTGACCCCGCCCCCGGGCCTGCCACCAGCAGATCGGTTTTCTTCGAAACCGAGCCCGCCACCTTGGCCCCCAGGCGCTCGGCCATGGACTTGGCCTCCTCACGCGTCATCATTTCCAAAGCCCCGGTGAAAACTACGGTCTTTCCCGATACGGGCGAAGACACGGCAACCGCGGCAAGCGGCGCCGGCGTGACTTGCTTCAGCAACTCGTTCACCACCTCGATGTTATGGCCCTCGCCGAAAAACTGCGTGATTGCTTCGGCCACCACGGCCCCGATGCCATCAAGCGCATTGAGTTCACCCCAGGCTTCCTCATTATGATGCGAGGCCGCGATCATCTGATCGCGAAAATGCTCTGCCGACCCATAGGCCCGCGCCAGAACCCGCGCCGTGGTGTCGCCCACATGGCGGATGCCGAGGGCATAAACAAAACGGTCAAGGGCAATGCTGCGGCGCTGCTCAATGGCCTCGAACAGTTTCTTGACGCTGGCTTCGCCCCAACCTTCACGGTCGCGCAATTTTTTCAAGGCCCGCTTGTCACGGGTCTCAAGCGTAAAAATATCCGACGGCGATTGTATGAGGCCATCGTGATAGAATTCCTCGATGATCTTGTCGCCAAGCCCTTCGATATCGAAAGCATTGCGCGAGGCAAAATGCTTGAGCCGTTCCACCCGTTGCGCCGGGCAAATGAGCCCGCCGGTGCAGCGCCGCACCACGTCGGTCTTGCCCGTGTCGCGCTCTTCGCGCTCCGCATGGCTGCCGCAGGCCGGGCAGACCTTTGGAAATTCGTACCGGACCGCGCCGCGCGGGCGCTTCTCCGCAATCGCCGCGACAATTTGCGGGATGACATCCCCCGCCCGCTGCACGGTGACCGTGTCACCGATGCGCAAATCCTTGCGGGCAATTTCATCCTCGTTATGCAGCGTGGCATTGGACACCACAACCCCGCCGACAGTTACCGGCCTGAGCCGCGCCACCGGCGTCAAGGCCCCGGTGCGGCCCACCTGAATGTCAATGCCTTCCAATACCGTCGTGGCCTTCTCCGCCGCGAACTTGTGGGCGATGGCCCAGCGGGGTGAGCGTGAAACAAAACCCAGTCGCGCCTGCCAGTCCAGCCGGTTCACCTTGTAGACGACGCCATCAATGTCATAACCCAGCTCGGCCCGGCGCTCCTCGATGCTGCGGTAATGAACCAGCAGCTCCTCGCTGGAACGGCAGAGCTTCATCAGAGGGTTTACGGGGAAGCCCAACTTCTTGAACCCCATCACCACATCCCACTGGGTCTTTCCCGGAAGGTCCGGCGCTTCGCCCCAGGCATAGGCGAAAAACCGCAAGGGGCGGGCGGCTGTAATCGACGAATCCAGTTGCCGCAGGCTTCCCGCTGCGGCGTTCCGCGGATTGGCAAAAGTTTTTTCGCCGTCCTGACTCTGTTTCTCATTGAGTTTGGCGAAGTCCTTGTGGGACATATAGATTTCGCCGCGCACTTCCAGCACCGCCGGGGCCCTGCCTGTCAGTTTCGGTGGCACGTCTTTGATCGTCAGCACGTTGGCCGTGACATTTTCCCCTTCCGCCCCGTCGCCGCGCGTCGCCGCCTGAATCAGCATTCCGTTCTCGTAACGCAGCGATATGGACAGCCCGTCGATCTTGGGCTCGGCGGTGACCTCGACTTCCGTGGCTTCCGGCAAGCTCAGAAACCGCCGCACCCGCCCGAGGAATTCCGGGACGTCCTTCTCGTCAAAAGCATTGCCGAGAGACAGCATCGGCACCCGGTGCTGCACCTTGCCAAATTTTTCCTGGGGCGCTGCCCCGACGCGTTTTGAGGGCGTTTCGGCCAGGACAAGCTCCGGAAAGCGCTCTTCAATCGCCGCATTGCGCAAACGCAGCTTGTCGTAATCGGCATCGGAGATCGTCGGCGCATCCTCACTGTGGTAGCGCACGTCATGCTCAGCTATTTCCGCAGCGAGCCGCTTCAGCTCCGCCTTGGCCTCAGCCAAACTCAATTGATCAGGGGATTTCTCCGGCATGCCTCAGCCCTTGGCCGCCAGCAAGCGGTCGGCCTGGGCGCGGGCCTCATCGGTCACTTGCGCGCCTGACAGCATGCGCGCCACTTCCTCACGCCGGCTCTTGTCGGACAGCGATTGCACCCGCGTTACCATGCGGTGGCTGCCCACCTCTTCCATCTTTGAAATCAGCATGTGTTCGCTGGCCCGCGCCGCCACCTGCGGCGAATGGGTAACGGCGAGAACCTGCAAGCCTTGCGCCATGCGCGCCAGACGCCCGCCGATGGCATCGGCCACGGCGCCCCCAACGCCCGTATCAATTTCGTCGAAAATCAAGGTGGGGGCCGAGCCTTTGGCCGCGAGAATGACTTTAAGCGCCAGCATGAAACGCGCCAGTTCGCCGCCCGAAGCCACTTTCATCAACGGGGACAAGGGTGTTCCCGGATTTGCCGCCACGACAAATTCCACCCGGTCAACCCCATGCGGCCCCGGCTTTCCCGCATCGCTGGTGATCTGCGTTTCAAACCGCGCCTTCTCAAGCTTGAGCGGCGGCAGTTCGGCCAGTACCGCCTTGTCCAGATTTTTTGCAACCTTCTTGCGCGCCGCGCTCAGCAGATCGGCCGCCGTATCATAGTCCTTCTGTGCCGCCGCAGCCTGGGCTTCTAGCTTCGCAAGATGTTGTCCGCCATCGGTCAGCGTCGCCAGTTCCTTCTCAAACCGCTCGCGTGTTTTGGCCAGATCATCAACCGTGCACTTGTGCTTGCGCGCCGCCGCCCGCAGCGCGAACAGCCGTTCCTCGGATTTTTCCAGATCCGCCGGATTGAACGAGAATGAGCGCTGCGCTTCGGCTAACGCCCGGTTCGCCTCGCTTATTTCAATGAGCACCTTGTCGAGCGCCGTGCAGGCCTGATCAAGCCTGCCGCCAGCTGCATCCTTTCTCCGTTCCAGCTTGCGCAGCGCCGCATTGAGCCGCGCCTCGACACTGTCACCGGACAGAACGTTTTCGGCTTCGCTGAGCGCGCCCGCATATTGCTCCGCATGCATCATGACCTGGCGCGCGCTGGCAAGCTTCAGCTCTTCATCCGGCTGCGGATCGAGCACCCGCAACTCTTCCACCGCATGTTCAATGTAGTCGCGTTCAGCTTCCGCCCGCGCCATCAGGGCCCGGTGTTCGGCGAGTTCATTGGTCAGGTCGCTCAACGCCTGCCAGAGCTTTCCAACTTCGATGGCCTGCCCTTCCAGATCGCCAAAGGCGTCAATGAGACGCCTGTGGTTGGCCACGTCCACAAGCGCGCGGTCCGCATGCTGGCCGTGAATTTCAGCGAGGCTTCCGGCGATCTGCCGCAGCAAATTCAAACTCACCGGCTGGTCATTGATCGTGGCGCGGCTGGGGCCATCGGCATTCTGGATGCGCCGGATCACCAGTTCGCCCTCCGTTTCAATGCCCTGCTCTTCCAGCAGGCTCAGCGCCGCATGGGCCTTGGGCAGCACGAAGCCTGCCGTGACAACACCCTTCGCGGCTCCGTGGCGCACCAGGCCCGAATCACCGCGCCCGCCCAGAGCCAGGCCCAGCGCATCAAGAAGAATGGATTTTCCGGCGCCCGTTTCACCCGTCAAAACCGTCAGGCCCGCTTCCAGCGAGATGTCCAGTTTCTCGATGAGCACAATATCGCGGATGGAAAGGGCGGTCAGCATGTGAGGACTATAGCTGAGTCTTTTGGCGAAGCGCGAGAGCCTAGTTTACCCGTTGAATAGGCGGCTGATCCATGACTTTTTGTTTTCAACCGGCTGCTGGCCATCGCTCGAAACAAGGGTATAGGCATCCTTGTACCACTGGCTGTTCGGAAAATTCTGCCCCAGCACCGCTGCCGCCGTTTGCGCTTCCGAGACAACGCCCAGGGCCATGTAGCCTTCGGTCAGGCGATACAGCGCTTCCGGCACCTGGCTGGTCGTCTGGTAATCCGACACGACTTTCTTGAAGCGGTTGATGCCGGCAAGATAGGAACCCTTGTTGAGATAGTAGCGCCCGATTTCCATTTCCTTTGCGGCAAGATGGTCACGTGCCATCAGGGATTTCTTCGCTGCGTCAGCGGCATAGGGCGACGTCGGAAAACGTTTGCTCACTTCTTCCAGCGCTTCCAGGGCCTTTTGCGTCCGCGACTGGTCGCGGCGCACATCGCTGATCTGCTCATATTGCGAAATCGCCGTCAAGTAATAGGCATAGGCAGCATCCTTGTGGCCGGGATGCAAGGTGATGAACCGGTTTGCGGCATTGATTGCATCATCGTATTTATTGCTCTGGTAGTTGGCGAAGGCCTGCATCAGCAGGGCCTTGGTCGCCCACTTGGAATAGGGATGCTGGCGCTCAACCTCGGCAAAGCTCTTGGCGGCCGCCTTGTAGGAGCCGGATTTCAGTTTCTCGAGCCCCGCATTGTAGAGCTCGGCGACCGGATCACCCTTTGCCGGGGCTTCGTTGCCGGGGCTTATGGCGCCACCTGTCAACCCCATGCTGGTCGAGGCCGCAGGGGTGGAATCATTGCCGAAAACATCCTTGATCACGCTTGCGGTCGAACACCCGGCAAGCAGCACAGCGACTGCCCCAATGCCCAATAGGCGCAAGGCCTGAACAGAACGATTTCCAACGGCAAGAACCATTCGCAACTGACTCTCTTATTTGAATAGCAGCATGTTCTAGCCCATCGCGCCGGGAACATGAAGCAGATAGCGTTAGAAGCACGAAACCCGGCAGAAATGTGACTGATAGGTATGGAAGTCATCGATTGTGCCGGGCATTTTCTGCCTGTTGGCGAAGCCGCTTCAAACCCTGCCCGTCCCATCACTGGCATTCGTTACGCTCTTGACAAATGAACCGCATCGCTTTATCTAACCGATTAGATATATAACTAAATGGTAATATAAATGATGTCGCCCGACGCCCTTAGCCAGACCTTTAGTGCTCTCGCGGACCCAACCCGGCGTGCCATCCTGGCGCGGCTGGCAATGGGCGAGGCAACGGTTGCAGAGCTCGCCGCACCCTTTTCAATGAGCGGGCCGGCTATCTCCAAACATCTGAAAGTGCTGGAGAAAGTGGGTTTGATTGGAAACAGCAGGAAGGCCCAGTGGCGCCCCCGGAACATCCAGGTCGAGCAGCTCAAACAAGTCGATGACTGGCTCGAAATGTATCGGCCGCTCTGGGAAGATCGCTTCAGCCGGCTGGATAGCTACTTGAAAGCCATTCAGGGGAGAGAGAAATGATGCCGGAAAATAACCGGAGTAATAGCCGAAGCCCCGCCCTAACCATTACCCGTGTTTTCGATGCGCCACGCGAACTTGTGTTCGCCGCATGGACACAGCCGGAGCATATGCGCCACTGGTGGGGACCGCGCGGCTACACCACTCTCTCAAGCAAGCTCGAGCTGTTTCCGGGCGGCACCTGGCGGATCGTCTCCAGGCATGAGGATGGGAGCGAAACCGCAGAATCAGGCATGATCCGCGCGTGCGATGCGCCAGCAAAGCTGGTTCTCACCCATGCCTGGGAAAACAAGGAAGGAACACGCGGTCCAGACACCTTGGTTACGCTGGATTTCACTGAACAGGATGGACGAACGACAATGGTCTTTCACCAAGCCCCCTTTGACTCAGCCGGTACACGCGACGGGCACGGCGTTGGCTGGAATGAGAGCTTCGATATGCTCGCAGAATACCTTGCCGAAATCTGACGCAGGATCGTCCCCCGCCCCTCTTAATTGGTATTTCACGACGAGGAAAATACGATGCCGAACACGAAAACCGCCGGCGCAGAGCGCCAGAAGAATGCCAAATGGCAACTCCTCGCGCATCAAGTAGCCCCGAAATGCCAACGCGCCGGTCGGGTCATCGCTTTGGCAGGCGTCATCCTCCCCCTCTTGTTGATCGGAGGCATGAAATTCACCACCGTTGAAATCGAAGCCCTGAAGCCTCTTATCAGCCTCACGCCTTGGCTTTCCTGGATGTACCCGGTTTTTGGTGAAGCTGGGTCCTCTTACATTCTTGGCGTCATTGAAATCACCACGGCGGTCTTGTTGTTGGCTCGCCCGTGGTCAGTGATTGCCGGCGCCATGGGCGGAGCGCTGGCAGCGTTGACGTTCCTCGTAACCTGCTCGATCATGCTCGCCTTTCCAATTTGGGAGCCTGCGCTCGGCTTCCCTGCCCTTGGTCCGGCAGGACAGTTCCTCATCAAGGATATCGCACTCCTTGGAGTGGCGCTCGTGCTGCTGGGTGAAAGCCTGGCGCGTCTCGAGAGCCGCACCGGTGAATGAAGAGCAAGCAAGGAATGCGGGAGAACATCTGACCCGCTCAATGTTGACGATACTAGCCCGGCCCCGAAGAGGTCATCGCCTAAGCGCGTCCCGCCAGAAACCAGCGACACCAAAACCTTGCTTCAAAAACAACTAAATCAGTTTGCCTGGCGGCGCAGGAAGGCCGGAATGGTCAACTGGTCGTCGTCGAGGTTGGGATCAATATAGGTCTGTGGTTCAGGCGGGGCCTGGCGGGCCTGCTGCCTGGTGACTTGCACCTTTGGCTCCGGCCGCACCGCCATGACCGGCTCGCGCGCCACAGGGGCCGGATCATCCCGGCGTCCCAGGCCGACATTTGCCAGACGCTCGAACAGGCCCTTCTTCTTGCGGGCCGCATGCTCGGCAATATGCTCGATGCGGTTTTGCTGGGCGGCAATCTGCTTTTGCGCAATTGGCGGAAACTCTTCAATGGCGGGAATGCGCTGGCCGCGCATTTTTGCCGAAGCCTTCGCCGCAGCCTGCATGTCGGGCTCGTCGTCCATCGCTTCTTCAACCGCCGCCGGTTTTGGCGGAGCGGAGGTTTTGTTGGCAACGGGATTTGCCCGTGCGGCCATCGGTGCCGGCTTTACAACTTTCGGAATTGCCGTTTGCTGCTTGCCTGTGTAGCCAAAGGATGAGCCGGAAGCTTCCTGCATGTCGCCTTCACCTTCACCCGCATCGGAGCTTGTCAAAAGCTCCTGGGCAAGGCCCGTGGCAACCACCGACACGCGCATGGTTCCTTCCAGTGAATCATCGAAGGTGGCGCCCAGAATGATATTGGCTTCCGGATCCACTTCTTCGCGGATGCGCGTTGCCGCCTCATCCACTTCATAGAGGGTCAAGTCTGGTCCGCCCGAAATTGAGATGAGAAGGCCGCGCGCCCCGCGCATTGACACATCATCAAGCAGAGGATTGGAGATCGCGGCTTCAGCTGCCTCAATGGCGCGCTTTTCGCCGGTGGCCTCGCCGGTGCCCATCATCGCCCGGCCCATTTCGCTCATGATGGCGCGGACGTCGGCGAAATCCAGATTGATCAGGCCTTCCTTGGTCATCAGTTCGGTGATCGAGGCGACGCCCGAATAAAGCACCTGGTCTGCCATGGCGAAGGCCGCGGCAAAGGTCGTCTTTTCATTGGCAACCCGGAACAGGTTCTGGTTCGGAATGACAATGAGTGTATCGACGTATTGCGCGAGCTGTTCAATGCCGCGCTCGGCGGTTTGCAGGCGTCGCACCCCTTCAAAATGGAAAGGCTTGGTCACCACGCCCACGGTCAGGATGCCCTGCTCCTTTGCGGCGCGCGCGATCACTGGCGCCGCACCCGTGCCGGTGCCGCCGCCCATGCCCGCCGTGATGAAGGCCATGTGGGCCCCGGCGAGATAGTCGAGAATTTCAGGAAGCGCTTCTTCCGCGGCTGCAGCACCTATTTGTGGTTGCGAACCGGCCCCCAGCCCTTGCGTAAGGGCAGTACCCATCTGCACCCGGCGCGAGGCGGAATTCTGCAAAAGCGCCTGTGCGTCGGTGTTTGCCACAACGAACTCGACGCCCTCAAGGCGGCTTTCAATCATGTTGTTAACGGCGTTGCCCCCGGCACCGCCCACTCCAAAGACCGTGATACGGGGTTTGAGTTCAGAAAGATTAGGAATGTTCAGATTGATTGTCATGACTGCTTCCGGAGAGTTTTTCCCTGCTGTCATCTTTCTTACTCAAACAATAACAAATGGTTAACGCCCGCTAACCAAGTCTCTCAATCTTGCTTAAAATATGCCTCAAAATGACTCAAAAAGTTGCGAAACCCTTAAAACTTGGGCCTCCGGCCGCGAAATTAAATTTTTTGGCTCAGAAGCTGTCGGCGATCCAGCGTCCGACCCGCCGGACATAACCCTGCTGGGCCTGGGCCAGGCTGTTTGCGGCCTGGGCCGGAAGGACGGAGTGGCTGTCCGGCTTGAGCCCATAGGAAATAAGCCCAACGGCCACTGAAAATCCGGGATTTCGCCCGGCATCGGGCATTCCCGGCACGGGTTTGGGCAGGCCCAGGCGAACCTGCCGGTCCAGCCATAGGCTTGCAACCTCTGCCACCCCGGTCAATTGGCTTGCACCGCCGGAGAGCACGACCCGCCGCCCGCCCAGATGCGCCGCCGGACATGCGTTGAGGCGCTCGGCCACAAGCTCGAAAATCTCATCGATGCGCGGCCGGATGATCCCCGTGAGCATGGCGCGCGGCACCTTTTGCACCGTGTCGACGCCGCGCTCGCCGAGCAATGGCACCGACAGCATCTCGCGTTCGTCGATGCTGGCCGCAAGGGCGCTGCCCCACAGGGTTTTCATCCGTTCCGCATGGGCTATGGAGGTCGACATCCCGCGCGCGATGTCATTGGTGACATGCATGCCGCCAAGCGGAACGCTGTCGGCAAAAACCAGGTTTCCCTCGTGGAATATGCCGACGCTGGTGGTGGCCCCGCCCATTTCAACAAGAATGCAGCCGAGCACCGATTCATCTTCCGCCATGACGGACTGGCCGGCCGCATAAGGTGCGATGACATATCCCGTAACTGAAAGATGGGCGCGCTCGATGGCAAGCGCGAGGTTTCGCAAATGGGCTGAATCGGCCGAGACAACGCCAAGCTCGACACGCAGACTCTCGCCATGCATTCCAAGAGGCGCGGAAATGCCTTTGACATCATCTAGCTGGTATTGGATCGGCGCCAGATGCAGAACCGTGCGCCGCGAGGGCTGAATCCGCGCCACCGCCGATGCAATGACCATATCCACATCCCGCGGGCTTACGCCATTCCCTGCAAGCGCAATCTGCCCCACGTAACAGGTCGATTGCGGACGCCCGCCCGACACATTGACATAAACTTCGGAAATGTTTTGCTGCGCCATGCGTTCAGCCGCATCCACACTGAGGCGAATGGCCCGTTCAGCTTCATCCACATCAACTACGGAGCCATTGCGCACGCCGCGTGAAACCTGGTGGCCAAGGCCCAGAATTTTCAGGGCCTTCTGTTCGGAAGCACCCGGCATCTTGTGTTTTACCGGCAGCGTCTCGCCGATCAGGCAGGAAATCTTCGACGAGCCGATATCGAGAGCCGCAATGATGCTGCGTCTGTCAGAAACCGTCCCCCGCCCCCCTGATTTTCCATGCAATTGCACCACCGTCATTACCCAACACTTCCCCGACCTGTTATTCGCTCTGGCTCAGCTTGACCTTCGCCTTCTCTGCCGTGGGTTCTTCAATCCTTGCAATCGCCACGATCACCCGCCCCGGAAAGCGCAAATCCACGCTTTTCACGCCCCTGGAAAGCAAATGTTGGCTTGCATCAAGCGCCGCAACGCGCGCCAGAGCCGCCTCCACATCTTTCTCGGGCAACAGGACGGTGACGCCGTTGTCGAGATAAAGATTCCACCGGCGCTGTCCAACCCGGGCAGCGCCACGCACTTTCGATGATAGGTCAGGAGAAACTTCCAGTTGGTTAACAAGTCCTGCGACCTCAAACTGGGCCCCTTCCCCTGTCACCAAGGGAAGTGCCGGCAATTTTCCCGGCTTCACATTGCTCATGGCCGAACCTGAGCGATCAATCACATAATAAGTGCCGGCCCGCTGCCACACCGCAAAGGGAACCCTCTCTTCCACCGAAATTTCAAGCTGGTTGGGAAATGATCGCTGCACCGTGGCGGTCGCCACCCAATCAAGGTTTTCCAAAAGCGCCTTGGCATTTTTCGCGTCAAAGCCAATCAAGCTTCCACCCGGCTTTACCCCCAGGGCCATGAGAACCATCTCCGGTTCCTGATGAACCAGCCCGCTGATCCGGATATCATCGGCGGCCCAGCCGATAAGGCTCGACAATTTGCCTGGCACTTTCATCCACGGGCTGCCCTCATAGCTGAGATAGCCGCCCAGAATGATGCTGTGCAGAATGGTCAAGCCGAGAAACAAAACAGCGCTTGCCCGCGCCGCAATGCGAACCCGCTTGCGCTGGCCAAGATCCAGGAAGCCTGTGCGCTGGCCGCGCCCGTAGGCCCGTGTCATCGGTTGATCGATGCGTCGTTGACCATCCATGTCACCAGCTCCTCATAAGAATGCCCCGAGTGCGCGGCGAGTTCAGGAACCAGCGAGGTGCCCGTCATCCCCGGTTGTGTATTGATTTCCAACAGGATCAATTCACCTGCCGGGCCATGCGTATCGTCATACCGGAAGTCTGCCCGGCTCACGCCGCGGCAGCCCAGGGCCCGGTGGGCCTGTAGCGCATACTGCTGGCATTTCCGGTAGACATCGTTCGGAATATCCGCCGGCAAGATATGCTGGGAACCGCCGGGAGAATACTTCGCACGATAATCGTAGAAGCTGCCCCTGGAAATGATGTCGATGACTCCCAGGGCCACTTCGCCCATCACGGCGCAGGTAAGCTCCCGTCCCGGAACAAACCGTTCCGCCATAACATGGGAGCCAAATAATTTTCGCTCCTCCAGAATGATCGCGGCGGGTCCGTTGGATTGCTCGGTGACAATGTGAACTCCGACGCTTGAGCCTTCGCTGACAGGCTTCAGCACGTAAGGCAGCGCCATGGGATGCCGGGCGGCGGCCGATTCAATTTCCACCAGCACGCTTTCGGCAACCGGTATGCCCGCTTCGTGAAACAAATGCTTCGACTTTTCCTTGTGCATGGCCAGCGAGGAAGCAAGCACACCGGAATGCGTGTAGGGAATTTGCAGCGTTTCCAGAAGTGCCGCGGCACAGCCATCTTCACCCCATTTTCCATGCAGCGCGTTGAACGCCACATCGGGCCGCAAGTCCTGCAGAACGGAAAAGATCGTTTCGCGCTGCGCGTCAATCGGCGTGACATTGAACCCGGCCCGGCGTAACGCCGCGGCACAGCCCTCACCCGATGAAAGGCTCACCTCGCGCTCGGCCGACCAGCCGCCCATCAGGACAGCGACATTTGTATCTTTGGGATTGCGCTTCGTCATCCGGCACCTGCCGGAATGCCGATGCGCTTGATCTCCCAATCAAGCTCAATGCCGGATGCCGCTTTGACGCGGCTGCGAATTGTTTCGCCAAGCTCTTCTATCTGTGTGGCCGTTGCCCCGCCTTGGTTGATCAGGAAATTGCAGTGAAGCTCGGAGACCTTGGCGGGGCCGATGGCAAAGCCGCGCAGGCCCGCCTTGTCGATCAGTTGCCACGACTTGTTGCCCGGCGGATTCTTGAAGGTTGAACCGCCGGTGCGGCTCTTGATCGGCTGGGTCGCCTCGCGGCTGCCGGTAATCTTGTTCATGGCGGCCAGAATTTCATCCTGCTGTCCCGCGCGGCCCTGCAGCAGGGCCTCGGTGAAAACCAAATCT
The DNA here is from genome assembly GCA_963773295.1 of uncultured Alphaproteobacteria bacterium. GTDB lineage: Bacteria > Pseudomonadota > Alphaproteobacteria > Rhizobiales > Aestuariivirgaceae > Aestuariivirga. The sequence goes on along the minus strand of CAVZAJ010000007.1, from coordinate 334,373 downwards.
TCCGCCGCCCCGCAGTGCCGGTAGGAATACTTCATGTCCGCATTTGACAGCACGTGTATGTTTCCCGCCCGGTCCACCGCGCGCGCTTCAACGAGAACATCCTTCGTTTCGCCGCCATAGGCCCCGCCATTCATCCGCAACGCGCCGCCTATGGTGCCGGGGATACCTCTCAGAAAGGTTAACCCGTCGATACTGTTGTCATAAGCAAAGCGCGCCGCGCGCACGTCGAGAACCGCCGCTCCCGCCCGCACGCGATGGCTCGGCTCCACCTTGATCTCGGAAAATCCGCGGCCCAGGCGAATGACGGCGCCGGCAACCCCGCCATCGCGCACCAGCAGATTTGAACCGACCCCGATGACATAAACCGGAATATCCGCCGCAACGCCACGCAGGAAGTCTGCAAGGTCAGCCTCATCCTGCGGCGTAAACAAAACCTCCGCCGGGCCGCCAACGCGAAACCAGGTCAAGTCCGCAAGCGGCGCATTGGCTTCAAGCCGCCCGCGCACCGCAGGCAGCCTTTTGACCAACGCCTCACCATCAAGTTTTGGCATTACGCGGATCCCTTGCCCGCAAGGGCCGCCAATTGGCCGGGCAGCGCGTAGGCCCACTGGCTGATTGTGCCGGCCCCAAGGCAAACCACGATGTCTCCGGAGACGGCTTGCGCACGCACCAAGGGGGCCAGTTCTTCGGGCAGTTCGATGATGTGAACCGAACGATGCCCGCGCCCATGCAGTCCCTCGGCCAAATGCGCATGTGTTGCTCCCTCGATGGGAGGTTCGCCGGCGGCATAGACGGGAGCCAGGATCACCGAATCCGCATCGTTAAAACATGAGCAGAACTCATTGAACAGACTCGACAATCGCGTGAAGCGGTGGGGCTGCATGACGGCGATGACTTTCCCCTTCGTCACCTTCCGCGCCGCGCTCAGCACCGCGGCAATTTCAACCGGATGATGGCCGTAGTCATCAAACACCGTAACGCCCTGGTGCTCGCCGGTGCGCGTAAAGCGCCGCTTGACCCCGGCGAAGCTCTTCAGGCCGTTGCGGATGTTGTCGTCGCTCAGGCCTAGCTCATGGGCCACGGCCACGGCGGCGGTGGAATTCAACGCGTTGTGGTCACCGGGCATTTGCAGTTCAAGGCCGGCGATGTCCTGCGTGGCTCCGGTGAGCCTATCGGTGATCCGCACCGCGAATTTCGTCATGGCGTTTTCGTAAGCAAGATCGATGAGGCGGAAATCCGCCTGCGGGCTGAAACCATAGGTCACAACCCGGCGGTCATTCACCCGGCCGATCAGCTCCTGGACCATCGGATGGTCGATGCACATGACGGCAAAACCGTAGAAGGGGATGTTCTCGACAAAAGCCAGATAGGCTTCCTTGGCCTTTTCAAAACTGCCGTAGTGATCGAGATGCTCCGGATCGATGTTGGTGACAATCACCACGTCCGCCGGCAGCTTGACGAAGGTGCCGTCCGACTCGTCCGATTCAACCACCATCCAGTCGCCCTTGCCGAGCCGGGCATTGGTGCCGTAGGCGTTAATGATGCCGCCATTGATCACCGTCGGGTCAAATCCGCCCGCATCGAGCAGTGCCGCGACAATGGATGTCGTCGTGGTCTTGCCGTGGGTGCCGCCAACCGCCACACAGGACTTGAAGCGCATCAGTTCAGCCAGCATTTCGGCCCGGCGGACGATTGGCAAATAGCGGGCCCGTGCTTCGACAAGTTCTGGATTGTCCGGCTTCACCGCCGAGGAAACGACGATGACTTGCGCCGCGCCGAGGTTGGCCGCCTGGTGGCCGATGAAAACCTCAATGCCGTTCTTGCGCAGCCGCGCCACATTGTAATTGTCGCTGAGGTCCGAGCCCTGCACCTTGTAGCCAAGGGTTGCCATCACTTCGGCAATCCCGCTCATGCCGATACCGCCGATGCCGATGAAATGAATGGGGCCTACGTCACGCGGCAGTTTCATGTCAAATTCTTCTCCAGTTTCGCCTTTGCGGAATTGGCCGCAAGCCGTGACGTCAAATCTGCGAGCCGCTGGGCAGCATCCGGTCTTCCGTGAACAAGCGCTGCCTTGGCGGCAGCCTGCAGTTCCCCCTCCTCATAGCGCAATCGCGTCAAAAATGCGGCAAACTCGCCCGGATCAAGGTCGGCTTGCGGCTTGATCCACCCCGCTCCCGCCTGGGCAAAGCTTTCCGCATTGCGCAATTGGTCATTGTCAAGGGCGTGCGGCAGCGGCACCATAATGGCGGGCCGGCCGATAACCCCAAGCTCCGCAATGGTGGACGCCCCGGACCGGCAGATCACCAGATGGGCATTTGCAATCCGCAGTGGCATATCCATGAAAAACGGGCGCAAATCAAATTTGAAATTGATTAATTCATAGACGCCTTTGACCGCTTCCATATCCTCCGGCCGGCATTGCTGAGTAAGGCGCAAATTCCTGAGGACGGCGCGCGGCAATTCCGCCATGACCTTGGGCATGAATTCCGCAAAGAAGCGGGCCCCCTGGCTGCCGCCGAACACCAGCAGGTTGAAGCTCTGGTCCGCGCCGGTGGCGGGATAGGGCGAGGCCCGCTCGGCCATCACCAAAGCCCGCACCGGATTGCCGGTCACCACCAGCTTTGCCCGGGCCCGCTCCGGAAGCTTTGCGAGTTTCGGGAATGATGAAGCCACCGCATCGGCAAAGCGCGAGAGGAAACGGTTGGCCCGCCCCATCACCGCGTTCTGGTCATGCACGCAAGTCGCAATGCCAAGCCGCGAAGCAGCGATGATCGGCGGAAACGACGGATAGCCGCCAAAGCCCACAACCACCTCGGGCTGCACCCGTTTCAAGATGGCCTTTGCCTGCTGCACCCCCCGAAACAATCGGAATAGGCGCTCCGGCAACAGCCACGGCTTGGATAGCGAAATTGTCGTTGAGGGAACAATGTGGATTTCAATGGCTGGAAATGCCTTGCCGTAATCGGCCACCCGCTCATCGGTGATCAGATGGACGAGAAAGCCGCGGGCCACAAGCTCTTCCGCCAGCGCCTGGGCGGGAAACAGATGCCCGCCCGTTCCGCCCGCTGCCAGCGCCACAACACCGCGCCTAATTCCGCCATGCACGTCACTCATCGACTCGAACTCACGCTGTCACGGCTGGCTGGTGCCAGGAAAAATGCGGCTGCCTGCGGCTGAAGGCCAGGACCATGCCCATGGCGAAGGCCACGCCGATGAGTGACGACCCGCCATAGGAAATGAGTGGCAGCGTCATGCCCTTCGCGGGAAGCAGGGAAACATTCACTCCCATGTTGATGACGGCCTGCAATCCGAACACAATTCCCAAACCGCTCAGGGCAAGGGCAGGAAACGGGTCAGACTCGATCTTCGCCCGCTGCAGGATGCGCATGACGACAAAGGCAAAGAGCAGCATCAGCCCAATGCAGGCAACCAAGCCGAATTCCTCGCCGACCACCGCAAAGGTGAAATCCGTGTGCGCATCTGGCAGAATTTGCTTGGCCTGGCCGCCACCGGGCCCCGTGCCAAGCAGGCCGCCATTGTAAAAGGCAGCAGTGGCCGTATCGACCTGGAAACTGTCGCCCTTGTCCGGGTTCAAGAACCGGTCAATGCGCGAGGTCACGTGCGGGACTAGGGCATAGGCCGCCAAAACGCCCGAGGCGCAGAGCCCGGCAAGTCCCAGAACCAGAATCCACGGGATCCCATAGAGAAGCAGCATGGCGCCGAAAGTCAGCACCACCAGGGCCGTCTGGCCGAAGTCCGGCTGCACGATGAGCAGGCCCACAAAAACTGCAAAAATCAAATAGGCGATGACATGCCCCGGCATGTCCGGCCGTTTCGTATGTTCCGCCAGGAACCATGCGGCGATCACCACGAAGCTCGGCTTGGCCAATTCCGAAGGTTGAAGCCCAATGGGCCCGAAGTTGATCCAGCGATGCGCCCCCTTGATTTCAGGCCCCCAGAAGAGGGCGGCAACCATCAGGCCAAGGGAAAGCCCGAGCATGAGAAAGGCAGCGCGCCGCGCCTGCCTCGGTTCCAGAAGGGAAACCGAAATCATCAGAACCACGGCGGGCAAAAGGAAGGCCAACTGGAACTTGAAGAAATGGAATGTGTTGAGGCCGATGCGTTCCGCTACCGGCGGGCTGGCGGCCATGCTGATCAGCACGCCAATGGCCATCAGAAGCAGAACAGCCGATAACAGCGGCCTGTCAACCGTAAACCACCAGCGCGCAAAAACCCCGCGGTCACTTCGCGATACAAGCATCAACAGTCCCCCTGTATGGTCATCGCAATGCCGGGCAGTTCGGAAACATGTTTCACGAAGGCATCGCCGCGGATTTCAAAATTGCGGTAATGGTCGAACGAGGCGCAGGCCGGCGAAAGCAGGACCACCGCACCCGCCAGCTGGGAATTAACCGCATCGCGCGCCGCGGCGACAACCGCCTTGTCGAGCGTGCCGCATATTTCGAAGTGCGCCTTGCCGTCCAGCGTCTTGGCAAATTCATCCGCCGCCTCGCCAATCAGATAGGCCTTCTCGATGCGCGGAAAAAACGGCGTGAGCGAAGTGATGCCGCCTGCTTTGGCAATGCCGCCGGCAATCCAGAAGATATTCTCGAAAGACGCCAGCGCCTTTGCCGCCGCATCGGCATTGGTGGCTTTCGAGTCATTGATGAAAGGCACGTGTCCGAGCAGGCCGATTTCCTGCATGCGGTGGGCAAGGCCCGGAAAACTCGTCATGGCGCTTCTGATCTCGGCAACGCTCAGGCCAAGGGCCCGGGCCGCGCCATAGGCCATGCAGGCATTCTGCCAGTTATGCGCGCCTTTGAGGGCAGGCATGGGACGGAGATCGATCCGCGCCAACTCGCCGCCATTCTGCCATTCGCGGAGAATGCCGCCCACCGCCGAAATGCCGTCCTCCATTTCATGGACAACGGAAACCGCCCGCACCTTGGCGCCGCTCTTGATGCCAGTGGCAATCTTCTCGCACCATTCGTCGTCGACGCCAATCACCGCCATATCGTTTTCGGTTTGCTGCGCAAACATCCGCGCCTTGATCGCCGCATAGTTTTCCATGCTGCCATGGCGGTCCAGATGGTCGGGCGTGAGGTTGATAAGAATGCCGACGTCCGGTTTCAATCCGGGCATCAAGTCAATCTGAAAGGAGGAAAGCTCCATAACATAGACGCGATCCTCTACCGGCGGACGCATCAAGAAAACGGCGGTGCCAATGTTTCCACCCACGTCAACATCCCGGCCCAAGGCCCTAAAGATGTGGCCGATCAGGGCCGTGGTGGTGGACTTACCGTTGGTCCCGGTAATGGCGATGAGGCGGGCGCCCGTGCCCGTCACTTCGCGCTGGAACACTTCCGTGTCGCCGATGATTTCAATCCCGGCGGCCTTGGCCAACACGACCGTCCAGTGCGGCTCCGGATGGGTGAGCGGCACGCCGGGACTTAAAATCAAACTGTCAAGCGTGGCGAAGTCAATGTCATGCAAATCCGAAACGGAAAGATTTGCCTGCTTCGCCGCCGTCACCGCCGCTTCCGAGTCATCCCAGGCAAAAACCTCGGCTCCGCCGAGCCGCAAGGCTTCGGCACAGGCCAGGCCGGAACGCGCAAGCCCGAAGAGCGCTACCCTTTTGTCTTTGAATGAGTGGGCGGGAAACACCAATGCCTACCTGAGCTTTAAGGTCGAAAGGCCGATGAGGGCGAGCACAAAGGCAATGATCCAGAATCGGATGACGATCGTCGGCTCCTTCCAGCCCTTCTGTTCGAAGTGGTGGTGCAGCGGCGCCATGGCAAAAACCCGCTTGCCCGTCATTTTGAACGAAGCCACCTGGACGATGACGGAAACGGTTTCCAGGACGAAGAGGCCGCCGATAATGGCGAGCACGATTTCATGCTTCACCGCAACAGCGACGGCGCCCAGCGCGCCCCCTAGCGCCAGCGAGCCGGTATCGCCCATGAAGATCATGGCCGGCGGCGCATTGAACCACAGGAACCCGAGGCCTGCCCCCACCAGCGCCCCGCAGATCACCGCCAGTTCGCCGGTGCCCTTCACGTAATGCACCTGCAGGTACTCGGCGAACACCGCGTTACCCACCAGATAAACGATCATCCCGTAACTGGCCGCCGCAATCATCACCGGCACGATAGCAAGGCCGTCAAGACCATCGGTGATATTCACCGCATTGCCGGCGCCCACAATGACAAACACGCCCACAATAATGAAGAAGCTGCCAAACGGAATGAGCACATCCTTGAAGAAGGGTATGGCGAGCGAACTCGAGAGGGGCTTGTCGCCTATCCACATGAAACAGGCAACGGCCACGCCCGCGATGAGGAATTCCACGAGCAGCCGCGCCTTGCCGGAAAAGCCCTTGGTGGTTGAGCGTGTCACTTTGAGGAAATCATCATAAAAGCCGATGGCGCCGAAGCCGAGAGTGACAAAGATCACCGCCCAGACATAAAGATTGCTGAGATCGGCCCAAAGCACCGTAGACACGAAGGTGCCCGAAAGAATCATCAGGCCACCCATGGTGGGCGTGCCCTGCTTCTCGACGATGTGGCGCTGCGGGCCGTCGCTGCGGATTGGCTGCCCCCGCCCCTGCTTCACCTTGAGCAGCGCAATGATCCCCGGCCCAAAAACGAAAATGAAAAACAGCGCCGTGAGAATGGCCCCGCCGGTCCGCGTTGTGAGATAGCGGAAAACGTTGAAAGCCGAAAATTCATCGGTGAGGCTGGTGAGAAGGTAATAAAGCATCAGCTAGAGATCCCTGTTCATCGGCGCAAAGCGCTCTTTTATGGCTTCGACCAGAGGTCCCATGCGGCTGCCCAGCGAGCCCTTCACCATCACGACGTCTCCGGCATGAAGCCCGTCAAGCAAACTTTCCTTCAATTCCGCGGAAGTATTGGCAGAAGCGCCCCGCCTTTCCTCCGGTGTTTTCTCCCAGAGGTGGGCCATCAGGGGACCGGCGGCATATACGACATCAACCTTGTTGGCGTCCACTGCCTTGAAAAGCTCGGCGTGGAGGCTTGCCCCATGCTTTCCGAGCTCGAGCATGTCGCCCAGAACCGCAATACGCCGCCCACCCTTGCCGGTTTTGGCCCGGCCAAGCAGCGCCAGAGCCGCCGCCATCGAAACCGGATTGGCATTGTAACTCTCATCAATCAGCAGCAGTTCGCCCGATTCAATCCGCAAGTGGTGATGAACACCCCTGCCCTTGGCCGCTTCGGCAACGGCCAGCGCCAGCGCCGCACGAGCCAGATCGGCGCCCATCACTTTCACCGCTGCGAGCACCGCAAGGCTGTTCAGCACCATATGTTCGCCGGGCAAGCCGAGCTTGTAGATGAGCTTCTCGCCCATCACATCGGCGGTCACGCAACTGCATGTCGCATGCAGTACCACGCATTCTGACCGTACATCAGATTTTTCATGGGCACCAAAGCTGATGATGTTCTGAATACCGGCCCTGCGCGCTGCCGCCGCCAAGCGATCAAAGAAAGGATTGTCACGGTTGAGCACCGCGTGCCCGCCCGCCTGCACGCCCGTGAAGATTTCCGCCTTGGCATCAGCGATTTCCTCAACCGAATTGAAATTCCCGAGATGCACCGGCGCCACATTCGTGACAATGGCCACATGCGGCCGTACCATGCCGGCCAGTGGGGTGATCTCGCCCGCATGGTTCATGCCGATTTCGAACACGCCATAAGACGTATTGCGCGGCATGCGCGCCAGGGTCAGCGGCACCCCCCAGTGATTGTTGAACGACGCCACCGAAGAATGGGTGAGGCCGGAAGCCGCTAGTGCCGCACGCAGCATTTCCTTGGTGCTGGTTTTGCCTACGCTGCCGGTGACGCCCGCGATCTGCGCCTGGGAGCGGGCGCGCGATGCGCGGCCGACTTTTTCCAGACCTTCAAGCGGGTCCTTGTCAACAACCAGCAGCGGCCCCGCGGCCTTCATCTCATCCGTGACGCGTGAGACGACCGCAAGCCCTGCGCCTGCGGAAAGAGCGTTTGCCGCGAATTCATGCGCATCATGGGTCCCGCCCTTGATCGCCACGAAGATATCGCCCTGCGCAATTGTCCGTGTGTCGATGGAAACGCCGTTGAGCAGCTTGCTGACCGCGCCGATCAATTTCCCACCCGTTGCGGCGACCAGTTCATCTGCCGTCCAGAGTGCAGGCTCAGCCATGATAGGCCTCCCCGTTTATGGCAGCCCGGACGGCTTCATTGTCACTGAAGGGAATGACCGTGGTTCCCACTGTCTGGCCTTCCTCGTGGCCCTTGCCCGCAACCAGCAGGACGTCTCCCGCCGACAAGTCCTCGACGCCAGCGCGAATGGCTTTAGCCCGGTCGCCAATCTCCTGGGCTCCCGGACAGGCAACAAGTATTTCCGCGCGGATCGTCTTGGGGTCTTCGCTGCGTGGATTGTCGTCGGTCACGATAATCCGGTCCGCATGCTTGGCCGCAACCGCGCCCATCTGCGGCCGCTTGCCCTTGTCACGGTCACCGCCGCAGCCAAAGACCACAACCAGTTTTCCATCCGTGTAAGGACGAAGCGAAGTCATGGCATTCTCAAGCGCATCCGGCGTATGGGCATAGTCCACAAAGATAGAGGCGCCGCTCTTGCTCTTGCCCACAAGGTCCAAACGGCCCTTGGCCCCTTGCAAGGACTCCAGCGCATGCATGACAAGCACTTCCTCGCCGCCCGTGGCAAGCACCAGGCCGGCCGCCACCAGGGCATTCGAAGCCTGGAACTTGCCAACCAGCGGCAGGTACACCGAGCGGATTTTTTGCGCCCCTTGCAATTTCAGGTGCTGGCCGAAACCATCCCGTTGCGAACTCAACAATTTTAGCCCGGCGCCAAGCTCGCCAACCGAGAAAATCTTCAGGCCGTGCGTTTTGCAGCGCGCCATGACCTCGGCGCTGAAGGATGTGTCCGCATTGATCACGGCAGGAGCGCCGGCGGGCAGCAGCTCTTCAAACAGCCGCATCTTCGCATCCAAATAATCTTCCAGCGTGGCGTGGTAATCCAGATGGTCTCGCGACAGATTGGTGAATCCCGCCGCCGCAAATTGGATGCCGTCCAGCCGGTATTGCGCCAGCCCATGGCTTGAGGCTTCAAGCGCCAGATGCCTCACGTGATCCTCGGCAAGCGCGGCAAGCAGGCGTTGCAATTGCACCGGGTCAGGTGTCGTATGAGCGAGCGACTCAGTGCCCGATGGCCCGACAACCCCAAGGGTGCCGAGGCTTGCCGCGCGAAACCCCATGGAGAGCCAGATCTGCCGCACAAATGCGGCGACCGAGGTTTTCCCATTGGTGCCCGTCACCGCCACCGTGAGGTCGGGCTGCTTGCCGAAAAACCGCGCCGCCATGCGGGCAAAGAGCTGCCGCGGATTGGCCGTCTCGATCACCAGTCCGGAGCCGCTGTAAGACCCCTCATTGGCGATGACAACGCTGGCCCCGCGGGCGAAGGCCTGGCCGATATATTTTGCCCCATCGGCCTTCGTTCCGGGCAGTGCCGCAAAAGCAAATCCGGGCTCGACCTCGCGGCTATCCGCCGTCAACCCGGCAACCAGCAATGACCCTGCCGCGTCCGGCAAAGCCGCGTCGGTACCCACCAGTTTTGCCAGCATGGCGCTCATTGGGGTTTAACCGTCCTTCTTTGCGGTTTTGGCAAGTTTTGCCAGCTTCTCGAGGTCTTCCGGCGTAAATACCGGCCGGACCCCCAAAAGCGGGGCGATCCGCTCGATGATCTTGCCGGCCGTCGGCACCGCATTCCAGCCCGCCGTGGCAAAACCATAAGTTTCCGGCGTGGCTTTTGGCTCGTCCAGCATGACGATAATTGCGTATTTGGGATTGTCCATGGGGAAGGCCCCAATGAAGGAATTCAGCAATTTGTCGGGCGCGTAGCGTCCGCCGACAACCTTTTCCGCCGTGCCGGTTTTGCCGCCTACCCGGTAGCCGATGACATCGGCCTTGGAGGCCGTTCCCTCGGTCACATTGAGCCGGAAAAGATAGCGCATTTTCTCGCTGGTTCCCGGCTTTACGATGCGCTTGGCCAGCACCTCCGCCTCCGCCACATCGCGCTTCAGGAACGTAGGCGCGGTCATCACGCCATTGTTGATCAATCCACCAATCACCGAAATCCCTTGCAAGGGCTGTACGGCAAAACCATGGCCAAAAGCCGCAGTGGCGGTGGCCAGTTTGCTCCAGTGTTTGGGCAAAAGCGGCTTGGCGCTTTCCGGCACCTCCGTGGTCAGCCGGTCAAAAAAGCCGACACGCCGGAGGAATTCCTGGTGCCCTTCCAGCCCCACATCGAGCGCCATGCGGGCCGTGCCGATATTGGAGGAATTGATGAAGATTTCCGGCACCGTCAGCACCCGCCGCTGGGCATGGTAATCGCTGATGCTGGCGTTGCCGATGACCAGCGGAAACCGCGCGTCATATTTGCCTTTGAGGTCCGTGACGCCATAGTCAAAGGCCATGGCGAAGGTCACGGCCTTGATGACCGAGCCAAGCTCGAACACCCCGCTCGTCATCATGTTGGCCTGCTCCTTGCGGAACTTCTTGTCTTCCTGGTTGGGGTTGAAATCAGGCAGCGAGACAAGGGCCACGATCTCGCCCGTCGTAATATCGAGAACGATGCCGCCGGCGGCTTTGGCCTGGAATTTGGTGACAGCTTTTTCCAGCTCATCAGTCAGCGCGTGCTGCACCCGCGTGTCGGCGGAAATCTGCGCCGGGCTTGCCGTCTCACCGGAGCCTTGGGCAAGCGAGGCCGTATAAAGGGCTCCCTGGTCATCGAGATATTTTTCAATCCCGGCAATGCCCTTGCTGTCGAGATCGACATAGCCAACCGTATGGGCGGCAAGCCGTCCGAGCGGATAGACCCGCCGGCGCTCGTTCACAAAGCCGACTCCGGGAATGCCAAGGTTGTACACGGCATCGCGCTCTTCCGGCGCCACCTGCCGCTTGAGCCAGGCAAAGGCCCGTCCCGGCTGCGTGAGCTTGGCGCGCAAGGCTTTCGCATCAAGATCGGGAACCGTCGCCGTCAGGCTTTCAATCGCTTCCTCGACATCGATGATCTTTCGCGGGTCCGCATACAGCGAGGCAACCGCGATGTCCGTGGCAATCACCACGCCATTGCGGTCAACAATATCGGGGCGCGGCATGCGCGGCTGGTGTTCGGCCAGCACATCGTCTTCAACGCCCATGCCCTTGTAGATGGTGAGGTTCGCCAGTTGCAGCGATATGGCCAGGAATGCGATCGAGAATCCGATGGCCACCAGGCGAATGCGGTTTTGCCCCGCCAGTTTGGCCGGGCCGTCAAATCTGTCGTCGGGTTCGCGTGTCATGCTCACTGCATTTCTTTGAGAATATCGCCAATCACGTCCTTGCCCTTTTCCTCCAGCATGATGATGGGCTCTGCAGGCACCCGTTCGGCAAGCTCATCTTCACTCACGAATTGCGAGGCGGTGACGGTCTGCAGCTTGAGGTTTTCCTGCGCCAGCTTCTGCAAACGGTCCGGCCGCGTAAGGCTGCTCCACTCGGCGCCCAGCACCTTGATGGACTCGCGCTCTTCCGAAATGCCGCTTCTAAGCTTGGCAATTTGCCGCTCGTAGCCGCGCGTTGAGTGTTCCAGAGAATAGAGAAAAAAGCCTGAAACCAGAACTGCAAGCACCAGGCAGGCGTTGACGAATTTATGCATGGTGGCGGCTCCGTTCAATCCGGGGAATTCCAAGCTCGCCCCGCGAATCCGGCCACGCCGGAGCCGCAGTGCGCGAAGCGGCCCGAAGCTTGGCGCTGCGGGCCCGCGGATTTCCGTCCGCTTCCTGCTGTGACGGATCCAAATGCCCCTTGAACAGCAATTCAAAACTGGGCCTGGCCTGCGCAATGGTTCCCGGCATGTGGCGCGACACCTCCGGCGTATTGCCGCTGCGCATGGCCAGGAAGCGCTTCACGATGCGGTCCTCAAGCGAGTGGAAACTCACCACCACCAGCCGCCCGCCAACTTCTAAAATCTTTTCGGCTTCATGCAAGGCGTCAACCAGCTCTTCCAGTTCCGCATTCACGTAAATCCGCAGCGCCTGGAAGGTCCGCGTTGCCGGATGGGTGCGGTCCTTCGCCCGCTGCGGCCCTGTTGCTTTCTCAACCGCTTTGACAAGATCGATCGTCGTTTCAAGCGGTGCCTCAAGCCGTTGCGCCACGATCGCTTTGGCGATGGCGCGCGAGCGCGGCTCTTCGCCAAACAGGAAAATCACTTTCGCCAGCATCTCGGGAGAATAGGTGTTGACCACATCGGCCGCACTCTGCCCCGCCTGCGACATCCGCATGTCGAGCGGCCCTTCGCGCATGAATGAGAAGCCGCGCCCCGCCTCATCGAGCTGCATCGAGGAAACCCCCACATCCAGCACGACGCCCTGAACCTTCTCCAGCCCAAGGCTGGCCAGATGCTCGCTCATCACCCCGAACCTGCCTTCAACCAGCGTGAGCCGCCCAACGAATTTGGCGGCGAGTTCCTCCCCGCCGGCAATCGCCGCGGGATCGCGGTCCAAAGCTACAACCCGGCAATCGGCTGCTTCCAGAATGGCCCGCGTGTACCCGCCCGCTCCGAAGGTTCCGTCGAGGTAGATGGCAGCGGATTTTGGCTCAAGCGCCTGCACCACCTCGTCGAGCATGACGGGCACATGGCGCGGCTGGGTTTGGCCTGTTTCAGGGGTCATTTGGGGCAATTTATCACAGTGAACAAGACGTTAACGTTTGTCCGACATTGCCCCCGGGAACATTAACAAATAGTTTCAAATTAGCGTCATCCCGCAACAGAAATGTCAGTCGGCCTGTAAGCCGGGTTCTGTCCCGGCGGTTTCCCGCCATGGATGACCATTCATCTGGAGCCGCCGTTGCCGGAGGCTTCGCGCGACCTACCCGGGCAGTGGGCCGGAAAGACCCTGGGCCGAAGCCCGCACCACCCCTATTCGGTCTTGCTCCCGGTGGGGTTTGCCCTGCCGCAACCGTTGCCGGCCGCGCGGTGCGCTCTTACCGCACCGTTTCACCCTTGCTGCGGATAGTCCGCGAGCGGTTTAATTTCTGTGGCACTTTCCCTGGGGTTGCCCCCGCCGGGTGTTACCCGGCACCGTTTTTCCGTGGAGCCCGGACTTTCCTCCCCCGCACCCTTTCGGGCCTAGCGGGAGCAGTCATCCAGCCGACTGACGCCCCTGACCTATTCCCCCCCGCCGCCGAGGTCAACAAAAACCGCCTGTCCACAAATTCCTTGCCCGGGGCAATATCATGGCGGCGAAAAGCGCGCTAAGGAGAAGGCAATGCGCGCCCGCCTGTCCACAATGCTTGCCATCCTTGTGCTTGGATCAGCCCCGTCTTCGGCCCAGGAGCGCATCTGGACTCTCGACCAGACCGATGCCGAGGTCTACCTGGTTTTTGGCGTGCCCGAAACTGACGATGTGGGCGTGAGTTTCTGGTGCACCCAGCAGTCGGGAATCGTGAGAGTGTATATCCCCGAGTCTGACCCCAAGCTGAAACCTGGGGTGGACCTAGATTTCGCGCTGGAGGTCGCCGCCAAAACCTATCCCCTTAAGGGCAAGACCGCCTTCAATGAGGAGTCGGCGGGAACCAGCCTCGAGGCCGAACTCAAGACGACTGATCCGGTGTTTTCCGCGCTGCAGGCGGCCAACCGGTTCGCCGTGAAGCTAGGGGGAAGCAAGCACGTATTTCCCCTGAGCGAGGCGGATTTTCCGGCCTTCCTCGATGTCTGCGGAAAACCCTAGACCTGTTCCAGGCTCTGCAAAAGGCGATGCAGGGTGATGACCGTGGAAGAATCCGCAATCCCGTCCACCTGGGAAGGCCGGAAGTGGCGCTGGAAGGCGCGGACGGTGATTTGCGTGGGGTCATCATAAAATCCGTTGACCTCCACCTCGTAGCCATAAAGCCGCAGCAGGCCTTGCAGCGCTTCAACCGTTTGGCCCTGATCACCCATTTGGAGGAAGGGTCCGCCCTCGATGGGTTCGGGCCTTACCCAATGGCCAATGCCTTGCGCATGCAGGCGCGCCCAATCAAATTTTTCGCCAGGATCGATTTTACGCCCGGGCGCGATATCCGAGTGCGCCAGCACCCGTGTGGGGTGAATGGCATGGCGCGCCACGATATCCTGGCACAGGGCGATGACCGCTGACATCTGCGCTTCCGGAAAATCCGGGTATCCTGCCGCATGGCCGGGGTTCTGAATTTCAATGCCGATGGAACTGGAGTTGAGGTCCTGCTCCCCCTTCCATGAGGAAACGCCGGCGTGCCAGGCCCGCATGCTTTCCTCCACCATCTGGATAACCGCCCCGTTTTCTTCAACCAGGTAATGGCATGAGACTTTCGAGGCAGGATCGCACAGCCAGCGGCAGGCCTTCTTGGCATCCGGCATCCCCGTATAATGCAGAACGAGCATGTCCGCCGTAATGCCCTCCCGCCGCGGCTCGATATTGGGCGACGGCAGGAAGGCCGATGCAAGCACCGAGCGCGTCACAGCTGATGCTCCTTCAATATCTGTTCATAGGCCGCATTGATCCGCGCCAGCCGGCTCGTCGCCAGGATCACCATTTCGGCGGGCACGCCGGCGGCAATTTGCTTGTCGGGATGATTGTCGCGCACCAGCTTGCGGTAGCGCAGCTTGATCGCCGCCAAATCCATTTTCCGGTCTACATCGAGGATCACATAGGGATCATCGGGTCCGGCGCTCACATGGCGGGCTTTTATGCGCGCGAAATCATGCGGGCCGAAACCGAAATGCTGCGCGACGTTTTCAAGATAGCTGAGTTCTGCCGGATGAATGACGCCGTCCGCCTTGGCGATGTGGAACAGCCCGTCGAGAACATTCTCAAGGGTGGCAGCCTTGGCGTGGAACAGCCGCGCGATCTGGCGCGCATAGGAGTCATAGCCCGTCACATCCTGCTTCGCCAGATTGAAGACCCGCGCCACCGCCGCAAGCTCCGCTTGCGGGACATGGAAAACCCGTTTGAACGCCGCCACTTCATCAAGGGTGACAACGCCGTCGGCTTTCGCCATCTTCGCGCCAAGCGCAATCATCCCGATGGTGAACCCGAGCGACCTTTCAGGTGCAGTTATCCGCCCTTGCGCAAGCTTTGCCAGAAAGCCGCCAATTGAATCTCCAACGAGGGCAAGCGCCTCACTTATGCGGGTCCAGATAGACATATGCTGGTGAACTTACCCAATTCGGGGCCGGGCTTAAGGAGGCAATCAGATGTTTTTGAAATAGTGCAAAAGCTTGAAGTTTGGAACATCAATATCCTGGTGCCGGGCAAGCCGCCGTTCCACATGCCAGGCCCGCCCGGCTGTCCATATCGTTGCAATAATTGCTGGAATGAGCCCGAGGAGCATAAGCCCCTCGGCCAGCACTTCCGGCAACCCAAGCAGCTTGGAAAAAGCCCAAATTGTGGTGAGCGCCGCGGTTCCCAAAAGGCACAAGGTAAGCAGCGTTATGCCCGACGCGGCAATAAAGCAGCCAAGCGGGCTAATGGCCTGTGAAGAGCCCTTGGGGGTAACGTCCGGTTTTAACAAATCCTGTTCCATGGGCTCTCATATGCCCTCTCAGGCCGGAAATTGCAACGAACCCGCAATCCCAAGACCCGGCATGCCGTCACCCACGGTACGCGGAGCGGTTAACCGCAGGTGATTAGCGCGTGAGGGCCGCCACCAATTGGCTCACATCGCCCTTGCGCTTGGAAATATAGGAGGTGAACAATCCGCGCTGCAGATAGGTGAGCGAAAAGCCCATGACCTTGACGTCGGCGACTTTATAGGTGCCGTTGCGCCAGGTGAGCTTCCAGCGCACGTTATAGGTCTGTCCCGACAGCAGATAAATCTTGCTGGCAACGATGACATCCTTGCCGGCATCAACGGTGGCTTCGCCGATTTCATATTTGGCCACCCGGTACTCGCGCGATTGCTCGGCAAAATACCGCGCCATGAAGGTGACCACCCCCTGGTAATACCGGCTCCGCAGATTGGCCCGCAAGTTGGGCTTGTACTGGCCGAGAGAGTAATTGGAAATGCCCGCGACATCCGCATAGGCTTCGATGACGCCGGAGAACTTGCCGACCGTTCCCAGGCGGTGCGCCGCAAGCATGTCCTTGCCAAACCTGTGCATGAACGCAATCGACGGATGGTCAGCCGCAAACACCGGTGAAACGGAACTGACGGCAATGAATCCCAGGAGGGCGCGACGGGTGATCATGGTTCGGTTTTCCAATGGGTCTATGCGGGCAAATATGTTTAACGGCTTGCAAACACGCTCATAAACTTATTCGCCGCAATTACCAAGTCTCCGCTTCCCGCAATTCTGCAAAGAGCGCTCCAAAATCACCCTTGGAGCGGTTGAGAACATCATTAAAGCGTTTCTTCGTCGCAATCGTCAGCCACACCCCTTTGACATTGATGTCACTGATTTTGTAGCCTCCGCCCGCCGCCACAAGACGCCACCTGACCTGTTCGCGGCCGCCGCCATTTTGTCTGATGGCGCTTACAATTGTAACACGGTTGTCCTGCTTGGAAGTGGAGATAATTTCCAGGTCGGAGCCTTTGAAATCATTCACGTAGTAGACAAACAAGGCCGCCGCATAATTGTTGAACAGGGCGTAAAATTCATTCTTGTCGCCCGGGCGGCAACTTCTTTTGATAGGGACCCAGGGCAAAATTGGCGATGGTGCGGAGATTGACGTACCGGTTGAGGACCGACGCAAACCTTCCGCGCAGCGCTGGGCCCTTGGCCCCGCTATTGGCCAGGGACATGACTTCTTTGGCAATTCTGCCGACATAGCCCTCGGCGGGATCAACGGCCGCCGAAACCGGGTTGACGCCGCCCGCCAGTGCCGTTCCCAAAAGCAAAGCCGCAAATTCCCGCCGGCTGAAGTTGCGGGGTGTTGTGCCGTTCATAGAACCTCCAAACTCCTTGAAGGAGCTCCCTCCAAGCGTCTGCTAATCGCCGCACAATACGCCTTGAAAGTATGGAAAAAGCAAGACCGGAATCCACAAATTTGAATGGGCCGGAAAACGCCCTTGCCATTCCGCAACTTAATCAGTCATTGAAAAGCATATAAAGATATGTTTATGTCTATTCCAAGAGGAGATTTGGCATGGATGAATTGCTAGTGGGACTGAGGGCAATTGCCGAATCGACCCGTGTGCGCATTCTCTTTGTCCTGTCCCACGGCGAATTCAACGTCAGCGAACTCACCCAAATCCTTGGCCAAAGCCAGCCCCGCGTCAGCCGCCACCTCAAGCTCATGGTTGAAGCGGGCATGGTCTCGCGCCACAAGGAGGGCAACTGGGTGCTCTTTCGCCTGCGCGAGGAAGGGCTGGGCGGAACTCTGTCACGCGCCATTGTCGACATGCTCCCCGCCCATGACGCGACGCTGGCCCGTGATCTCACCCGCCTTGAAACTATCCGCACCCAGCGGACCGAATTGGCCGCCAGCTATTTTGCCAGCAATGCCGCCAACTGGGAAAAGCTCCGTTCGCTTCATATCCGCGAGGAGGATGTCGAGCGCGCCATGCAGGCCGTCCTCGGCAAGGCCCGCATCAAATCCCTGGTCGATCTCGGCACCGGCACCGGCCGCATGCTGGAGCTTTTCGCCCCCCAGGCCGAACAGGCCATCGGCATTGATTCGAGCCGCGAGATGCTGGCCATCGCCAGGTCGAACCTCGAAAAAAAGGCTCTGCGCCACGCCCAGGTCCGCCAGGGGGAAATTTACGCCCTGCCTTTTGCCAACGGCGCGGCTGATCTCGTCGTCATTCACCAGGTCTTGCACTACCTTGATGATCCCGGCCGCGCCCTGCTCGAGGCCCGCCGCATTCTGCATGCCGATGGCCGCCTGCTGATTGTCGATTTCGCCCCCCATGAACTTGAGCCCCTGCGCAGCGAACACGCCCATCGCCGCCTCGGAATTTCCACCGAGCAGATCACCGGCTGGTTCAACCGCGCCGGGCTTGACATTGCAGCAGCATGAACTCCTGCCGCCGCCCTGGTTGAAAGAACAAACGGGGCTGACCGTATCCCTCTGGTTGGGCGTGCCCAAGATAACGCGCGCAATTCCGACCCATGCGAAACACGCGATTGACCTGGAGTCGAAGGCCCGATGACCGACGCAGCGCCCGAGGCCAAAAAACTCAGCGTTTCATTTGAATTCTTCCCGCCGAAGCCCGGTGACGCCGAAGAGGCTTTCTGGCGCACCTTGAAGCGGCTTGAACCCATCAATCCAAAATTTGTCTCCGTCACCTATGGGGCCGGCGGCACCACGCGCGACCGCACTCTGAGCACGGTCAAACGCATTCACAATGAAACCAAACTCAAGCCCGTGGCCCATCTCACCTGCGTGGGTGCGTCGAAAGATGAAGTGAACAGTGTGGTACGAGAGAACTGGGATGCCGGTGTGCGCCACATCCTGGCGCTGCGCGGCGATCCTCCCGGCGGCGTGGGAAAACGGTTTGAACCCCATCCGCAGGGCTACAAGAACGCCGCCGATCTGGTACGCGGCATCCGCGCCATCGCCGACTTTGAAGTCTCCGTAACCGCCTATCCCGAGCGCCACCCGGAATCAGTGTCCATCGAAGAAGACCTGGCCTTCATGGCCGACAAGGCCGAGCACGGCGCCAGCCGCGCCATCTCGCAATTCTTCTTCCACAATTCGTTCTTCTTGCGCCTGCGTGACCGGGTCTTTGCCCGCGGCATCGACATCGAGCTTGTGCCCGGCATTTTACCGGTCACCAACTTCGCCCGCGTCTGTGAATTTTCGGCCAAATGCGGCGCCCACATCCCGCCTGACCTTGCCCGCCGCTTTGCCGGCCTCGATGCGGATCCGGAAACCCGCAATCTCGTCGCCGCCATCGTGGCCGCCGAGCAGGTTGAGGCGCTGCGCCGCGAAGGCGTCAACGCCTTCCACTTCTATACCCTCAACCGCGCCGACCTGGTTTATGCCATTTGCCGCGTCTTGGGTTTGGGCACGCCAAAAGAGGAAGCTGCCTAAGGCATTTCGTTGCGCGCCCAGACCTTTGCAATCAGCGGCCGCGCCGCCACCAGATCATAAAGCCTTTTGATGTTGCCGTGACGTGCGAAAAGCTCCGCCACGTCCGGCGCCCAGGCGATCAGCATGGCCGCATAAATATCAACGGCGCTCATGGCCGGCCCAAGAATGAACGGCCCCTCGCCCAGCGCATCGGCGAAGATGTCATAATCCCGCTCCATGTCGTCAATCGCCTTGGCTTTGATGGCGTCGGCATCGCCCGCATCGGCGGAATGGCGCGCCGGAAAATACATGCGCAAATCCGCCATATAGACGCTGGTGGCGAAGTAAAGCATCCAGCGCAGATAGCGGGGCCGCAAGGGCGACGTCACCGATGGTGCAAGGCCCGCCGCCGGATGAAGATCCGCCAGGTAGATCATTATCGCGGCACTTTCTGTCATAATACTGTTATCAGCCAGGCGGAGACTGGGCACCTCGCCCCGCGGATTGATTTGCTGGTAGCTGCGCGGAATGGTTCCATCGGGCTCGCGGAGGATGTCGATGATCTCGAAAGCAGCGCCGCATTCGGCCAGAAGCGCCTCAATGGCGGCGGAACCGGCATTTGGCCGGGCATAGAGCTTGAACATGAACTTCTCCTTTGGCAGACGCGCAATAGGGCATATAAGCGGCAATATCCAGCCAACGCCTTTGGGACTGCCCAGCAGCGCCATGTCAAAACCACCGGTCCATCCCAGCAAGCCCAAACCGGTGCGCTTTTCCTATTCAACCTCCGACCAGCCCGCCCTGCAGCGCGCCGTCATCCAGGCCATCGAGAAAATGGGCGGCCAGCGCAAGCTCAAGAAGCTTTACTTCCAGCACCAGGAGAGCGTGGCGGGCGGCGAGAATTTTTTCGACGCGGCCGTCCGCCTGCTGAAACTCAACGTCACGTATGACGAGGCGGAATTGGCGCTTACGCCCAAAACCGGCCCCGTTCTCTTCATCGCCAACCATCCCTATGGCGTCATGGATGGCATCACCCTGACCTGGCTTGCCACCAAGGTGCGCGCCGATACCAAGGTTCTGGCCAATGACGTGCTGTGCCAGGCCCCGGGAGCGGCCGGCAATCTCCTGCCCGTGGCTTTCGCCCCGACCCGCGCGGCCCGCGAAACCAACGTCAGTTCGCGCCTCGCCGCGCAAAGCTGGCTGCGCGACGGCCATGCCGTCGGAATTTTCCCCGGCGGCGGTGTTGCCACATCGGAGAAGCCCTTGAAGGGCCAGGCCGTTGACCTGCCTTGGGCGCCATTCACCGCAAAGCTCCTGCGCATGTCGAAGGCAACCGTCATCCCAATCTTTTTCACCGGGCAGAACAGCAGGCTTTTCCAGCTGGCAAGCCACTTGAGCCTGACACTCAGGCTGTCCCTGGTCTTTCGTGAAACCACAAGGCGCATTGGAACCGGCTTGAACGTGCGCGTCGGGCGCCCGGTGCCCTTTGCTGAAATTGCCCATATCGAGGACCGCAACGAACTGGTCAGGGAACTTCGCAGGCGCACCTATGACCTTGCCAAGGCCGAAGACATCCGGGGCAGCCGCACCGGGCTCCATTTGCGCGAAGCAAAAATCAAGGGCGGCAAAACCAAGGACGCAGAATGATTACCTGTCCCATCGAAAGGGGCTTGCGACTCAGAATCAATCGGATTCAAACAGGCATGATCGGGACTGAGATGATGCGTGGGCACCGGCTTGTCTTTCTGTTCATCCTGTTGCTGGGCGCCTGCCTGTCCAGCGCCACGGCGACGGCCTGCCCGGCCGCCGCTTTCATCACCAATGCCGGCAACGCCTTCATGGGAGCGGCACGCGTCCGTTCGGCTTCGGCCTTTTCCGGTGTCACGGCCCGCTATACGGACCTGCGGGGAATTTCCATGTTTGCCCTCGGTCCGCATCGCAGGCTTTTGAGCAGTTCTCGGGAAGCCGAGTATCTCAGCCTCACCCGGGGTTTCATCGGCCGTTTCATGGTGCGCTATTCGGGCCGTTTTTCCGGCAGCGGAATGACCATCAAGGACTGCGTCGGTTCGAGCAACGCCTTGACCGTCAGCACCCGCATGTCGAACGGCAAAAAGCTCATCTTCAAGCTTCATCGCACCAAGCGCGGCTTTCTGGTGCGCGATGTCAATGTCTCGTCGGTCTGGCTGGCCCAGCAGATGCGCTCAACCTTCGTCGGCGTCATCAACCGCAACGGCGGCGACATCAACGCCCTCTTCGCCTACCTGCGCAACTGAGTTCAAACCTGCGCCACGATGAACAGGCGCGGAAAGCGCAGGATAACCTTGCCGTCGATAAGGACAGGATAGGCCTTGGCCAGGTTTGCGCGGTAAGCGTCAACAAATTCCCCGCGCATTGCTTCATCCAGCGGATCAATGAAGGGCCTGAGTCCCGTGCTGCTGAAAAAATCAACAATGCCCTGCACCCCGTCGAGGATATGGTAATAGGCGGTGTGCCAGATATCGAGACTTCGGCAATGGGGTTTCAACAGAGTATAGTAGTCGTTTGGCGTCCGGATCACCTCGCGCGCTCCCGCCGCGCTCCTAAGGGCATCGGCCCAAGGTCCGGTTTCTGCGGTCTCGAGCATCATCCGGTGACAGGGCTCATCCATATTGTCGGGCATCTGCAGCGCCAGCACGCCGCCCGCTTTCAAGCCTTTGAGCAAGCGAAGCAAAACCGAAACATGATCGGCCACCCAGTGGAAACTCGCATTGGCAAAGAGCAGGTCGGCATCCGGGGCTCCCGGCCATGCCGCGATGTCAGCTTCCATGAACAGAACATTCGGCAGGTCTTTCCGCGCCTTCGCCAGCATCGTCTTTGAGGTATCGAGGCCAACCAGTTTTGCCCGCGGGTAGGCTTCGCGCAGAAGCACGGTGGAATTTCCCGGGCCGCAACCAAGGTCATAGACAAGCTCCGGCGCCTTCACCGGAATCCGCGCCACCAAATCGCGCGCCGGGCGCGAGCGTTCGTCGTTAAACCGCAGGTATTGCTCGGGCCGCCAGTCTTCCATGCCTTAGGCGCCCCGTCTTTCTTCCAGCACGGAGCGCCGGCCCATGACGCGGTGCCTGACATCGGCTGGCAAATTGAGGTCCGCCAGGTCACGGTCATTGAGGCCCATAAGATCGAGCCGGGGGATGCGGGTCCGGCGTCCGCCGTTGGCCGTCAAAATTCCGAGCAAATGGCGGGCCATGCGTTCCAGGGAAAGTGTCATTATACCCTCGCAAATTGATAGCTTGAATTTGAATAAGGTCATTATCTCCCTATTATTAGCCATAAACAAACGAGATTTATGGACATAGCCATCAAATCAGTTTATGCCTCAGCCATGACCGCAATGCCGCCCCTTGCCGCCATCCGGGTTTTTGAAACCGTCGCCCGCCACGGCAATTTCAGCCGTGCCGCATCCGAACTGAATATGACCCAATCAGCCGTGAGCTACCAGATCAAGCTTCTGGAAAGCTTCGTCGGCTCACCCCTGTTTGTCCGCCAGGCCCGCGGCGTCGCCCTCACCGAAAAGGGCGAGACGATCGCCCCTACCGTGCAGCGCGCCCTTGGCGACATCGCCCAAAGTTTCCGCTTGGTGCGCGAGGAAAGCAATTCGGTGCTGGTGATCTCGACCATGCAGACCATTGCCGGCATCTGGCTGGCGCCGCGCCTTGGCGGCTTTCAATTGCTCCATCCCGAATTTGCCCTGCGCATCGATATTTCCGACCAAAAGGTGGATCTGGATAACGATGGCGTCGATGTGGTGATCCGCTCCGGCAAGGGCAATTGGCCGGGCCTCGCCAGCCATTTCCTGCTGAGCCAGACCTTCACGCCCGTGTGCAGCCCGCATTATATCGCCCGTGAAGGCAGGCCCGCATCGCCCGGCGATATTCCCAATCACGTGCTCATTGACCGGAAAGACATCTGGTGGCCGATCTGGTTTGAAACTGCGGGCCTCGACCGGAATGCAAAAATCACCCGCACCAGCATTGATGTGAACACCCAGCAGATGGCGGCCATCCTTGCCGTCTCCGGCTCCGGCATTGCCCTGGTGTCGCCCGCCTTTGTGAAGGACGACTTGAGTTCCGGAAGGCTCATCCAGCTTTTTGACGTGATGGCAATGTCCGGTTCGAATTACTACCTCGCCTATTCGGAAGCCCGCCGCAACACCCCCAAAATCCGCGCCTTCCGTGAATGGATATTGAAAGAGGCGGGCACCGCCTAGCGCGAGAACTGCTTGTATTTGATGCGCTTGGGCATGACAGAATCCTCGCCCAGCCTCCGCTTCTTGTCTTCCTCATAATCCTGGAAGTTGCCCTCGAACCATTCCACATGGCTGTCGCCTTCGAAGGACAGGATATGCGTGGCAAGGCGGTCGAGGAACATGCGGTCATGGCTGATGATCACGGCGCAGCCGGCGAAATCTTCCAGCGCTTCTTCAAGGGCCGCCAGTGTTTCCGTATCGAGGTCATTGGTCGGTTCGTCGAGCAGCAGCACATTGGCGCCGGACTTCAGCATCTTTGCCAGATGCACCCGGTTGCGCTGCCCGCCCGAAAGCGTTCCGACCTTTTGCTGCTGGTCGCCGCCCTTGAAGTTGAAGGCTCCCGTATAGGCCCGTGAATTCATCTCACGCTTGCCGAGATAGAGCACGTCGTTGCCGCCGGAAATTTCCTGCCACACGGTCTTGTCCGGATCGAGCGAGTCGCGGCTCTGGTCAACGTAGCCCAGCTGCACGCTGTCGCCGATTTCGATTTTCCCGGCATCGGGCTTTTCCTGGCCCGTCAGCATGCGGAACAGCGTGGTCTTGCCGGCGCCATTGGGGCCGATGATGCCGACAATGCCGCCGGGCGGCAGCTTGAACGAAAGGTCCTCGATCAGCAGCCGGTCGCCATAGGCCTTGTTGAGGCCCTCTACGGTAATGACATTGTCGCCCAGCCGTTCGCCCGGCGGAATGATGATTTGCGCTGTCGTGGACTTGAGCCGCGCGTCATTGGCCTTGATGAGCTCATCATAGGCCTTGAAACGGGCCTTGGATTTTGCCTGCCGCGCCTTGGGCGAAGAAGAAATCCACTCCTGCTCGCGCTCGATCACCTTTTGCCGCGCCGCATCCTCGCTCTTTTCTTGCGCGAAACGCTTGGCCTTCTGGCCGAGATAGGCCGAGTAGTTGCCCTCGTAGGGAATGCCCCTGCCCCGGTCCAGCTCAAGAATCCAGCCCGTCACATTGTCGAGGAAGTAACGGTCGTGGGTGACAATGAGAATGGAGCCGGCATAGTCGGCCAGATGATGCTCGAGCCAGTTCACGCTCTCCGCGTCGAGATGGTTGGTCGGTTCGTCGAGCAGCAGCAGGTCGGGTTTGCGCAGCAGGAGCTGGGTGAGCGCCACGCGGCGCTTTTCACCGCCCGAAAGATTGTCGATTGACGCTTCCCCCGGCGGGCAGCGCATGGCGTCCATCGCCTGCTCCACTTGCGCTTCAAGGTCCCACAGGTTCTGCGAGTCGATCACGTCCTGAAGCTTGCCCGCCTTCTCGGCATTCTCGTCGTTATAATCGGCCATCAGGGCGTTGTATTCATCGAGGATCGCCTTCTTGTGGGCCACCCCTTCCATCACATTGCCCATCACGTTGAGGGCGGGGTCGAGCTCCGGCTCCTGCTGGAGATAGCCGCGGGTGGCGCCATCCGCCAGCCAGGCCTCGCCGTTCCATTCCGAATCGAGCCCCGCCATGATGCGCAGCAGGGTGGATTTGCCCGAGCCATTGGGGCCGAGCACGCCGATCTTGGCGTCGGGGTAAAACGACAGGTGGATATTGTCGAGAACCTTTTTGCCGCCTGCATAGGACTTTGAAAGGCCCTGCATATGATAGATGAATTGACGCGCCATGGGGATTCAGCCTGAAACTGGGGTGAGGTTTGTGCCGCGGGGTTTAGCCGAGCCCCCGTCAAAGGGCAATGCGCTTCA
Organism: uncultured Alphaproteobacteria bacterium; assembly: GCA_963773295.1. Taxonomy (GTDB): domain Bacteria; phylum Pseudomonadota; class Alphaproteobacteria; order Rhizobiales; family Aestuariivirgaceae; genus Aestuariivirga. The sequence goes on along the minus strand of CAVZAJ010000007.1, from coordinate 309,373 downwards.
CCTGCCCGTTCGGCCTGGCTTTTCCTCCAGCATGATCTTCTTCTGATAGCGCCCTTGGATGATGTCGACGACGATCAGCGCCGCGACCACGAAGTAGAACGTGCTCTTGGCCATTGGCTCGATCGGGTAGCCAAAAAACGCCAGATGGGCAAGGTGTCCGCCCTCGGCAAACAGCATGACGCCCACCAGCAGCAGAACGAACAGCCCCAGCACTTCATACATGCGGTTCTTCTGCAGGAAGTTGGCCACATGCTCGGCCAGCAGCACCATCAGCGCCCCCGAAACCACAATGGCGGTAGACATCACGATAAAATTCTTGGTCAGCGCCACAGCGGACAAAACCGTATCGAAAGAGAATACAATGTTCATTACCAGGATCCAGAACAGCGCCGACTGCACGCTGCGGTGCTTCGGCCCCTCGCTGCCGCCATGCCCCAGCTCATTCACCACAAGCATGTGGAAGATTTCCTTTAGCGCCGTGTGGATGAGGAAGGCGCCGCCGAGCAGCACGATCAGGCTGTGGCCGTTGAACTCGCCCTTTGCGAACGAGAGATCGAACCCGAACCACGGGGACTGGAACAGGCTGATGAGCTGGAGGACCACGAAGAGCAGCACGATGCGCAGGCCGATGGCGAGGATTATCCCCAGCCGCCGCACATATTTCTGCTTGTCCGGGGCAACACGCTTGGCTTCAATGGAAATGTAAAGGAGGTTGTCAAAACCCAGCACGGTTTCCAGTGCCGTCAGCACCAGCAGCGTGAAAAGATTTTCAATCGTGAAAAGTTCAACCATATTTTGTCCCTGCCTGGCGCCTGAATTTGCCGAGTCTCATAGAGATAATTCCCGCCCTTGACGAGCCCCCGCGATTGACCCAAACCAAATTCCAGAATCCGCCGTGGGAGTGTCGCCTCCGTGAACCATGCCGAAAGCCCGCCCGTCCATATCGATTTCCTGAACCGCGCCGATATTTCCAGCCTCGGATTGACCGATGATGAGATCATAGCCGCGGTGGAAACGGGCCTCGCCATGCAGGGCCGCGGCGAAACCGCCATCGAGCCCCGCGTTCATCTCGAACCGCATGCCGGCGTTGAAGGCCATTTCAATGTGTTGCGCGGCTGGATCGGCGGCCATATCGCCCAGGCGGGTGTCAAGGTCGTCGGCGATTTCGTCGGGAATTATAAGGAAGGGCGTCCGTCCGAATATGGCCTTCTGGCCTTGTTCGATCCGCTGAACGGTGCCCCCACCGCCGTCATCGATGCAAGCGGCCTGACCGACATGCGAACCGGGGCCATCACCGCGATTGGTGCCAAGCACCTTGCCCGGAATGGCTCAAAAATTCTGGGCCACATCGGCGCCCGCGGAACCGCCTACTGGAATGTGAGACTGCTGGACCGGCTCTTCAATTTCGACGAAATCCGCGTTCATTCCAGACGGCCGGAAAGCCGTGACAGTTTTGCAGCGCGCCTGTCGAATGATCTCGGCAAGAAGGTTGTTGCCACCCAGGATTGGCAGTCCTGTGTTGAGGGGGCCGACATCGTGGTGGAAGCCTCACGTCTTTCGGCGCCCACACCGATGTTGAAGACAGCGTGGATCAAGAAAGGCGCGCTGGTCATTCCCTACGGAACCATGAGCGCGGTTGAGCTCAGCCTCACCGACATCATGGATAAGCTCGTGGTCGATGACTGGGGCCAGTGCAAGACCGGAAAATTCGGCGCGCTCCGCGCCCATGTGGAAGCGGGCAAGCTCACTGAAAAAACGCTTCACGCCGAACTCGGCGAGATCGTGGCCGGAGTGAAAGCGGGACGGCAGCGCGACGATGAAACCATTCTCTTCTGGCATCGCGGCCTTTCCCTGTCCGACATCGCCCTGGGCCATGCCATGCTGGAAAAAGCCAGGAAGCTCGGCGTGGGCCAGCGGCTGAGGTTCTACTGATGCAGAAACTTCATCTCGATGGCAGCCGCATTTCCCTGCAGCGGTTTGTCGAGCTCGCCGATGGCCCCGTGTCAATCACCCTGGCCCCCGCGATCCGTGAACGCCTCACGCGCGCCCGGGAAATCGTCGCCCGCTATGCCGCAAGCGACCAGCCCGTCTACGGCCTCAACACCGGCCTTGGGGGCAATCTCCAGCACCGCATCGAAGCCAAGGACATTCCCGCTTTCCAAGCCCAATTGCTGATCGCCCGCAGCGCGGGCGTTGGCCCCAATCTCCCCGAATGGATAAGCCGCGCCGCCTGGCTCTCGCGCATCATCGGTGCCGCGCGTGGCGCCTCGGGCCTGTCGCTGGCCACTTTTGATCTCATGCTTGCCATGCTGGAGCGCGGCCTTTCCCCCGCCGTTCCAACCTATGGCTCGATTGGAACGAGCGATCTGTTGCTGGCGGCCCAGATGGGTGCCAGTTTGATTGGCCAGGGGGAGATCTGGGATAATGGAACCTGCCGCCCGGCGCCCGAGGCGCTTCGCGCCCACGGCCTCGTCCCCATCGAATTGGCCCCGAAAGATGGCCTGGCCTTGGCCAACAATTCCAGCCTCAGCATTGCCCTTGCCTCACATGCTCTTCGTGAAGCGCAGAATGCAATGGACCTGGCGCAGGCCGTCACGGTGCTGTCCGGCGAAGGCTACGGCATGAACCCCGCGATTTTCGAGGCCCGCGTTCACGCGCTCCGCCCTGCCGCCGGCCAGGAACAGGCAGCCGCCTGGTTTCGCGCCGCGCTTGAAGGCTCATCCCTGTATGCCAACGGGGCACCACGTTCGGTTCAGGATGCCTTGAGCTTTCGCGTTGCGGCACCCCTGTTCGGAACCGCCCGCACCGCCCTTGCCCTGGCGGTAAAGGAAACCGAAATCGAACTTAATGGCGCTGCCGACAATCCGGCCGTTTTGCTCGACACCGGCGAAATGCTTTCAACCCCGAACTTCCATACGCCGGCCTTGGCGCTCGCCCTTGATACGCTTGCCATCGCCCATGTCCATCTGGCCACCGCTTCCGCCCAGCGCATTCTTAAACTCATGAACCCGCAGCTTTCCGGCCTGCCGAAATATCTTTCGCCCGTCGGCGGCGCATCGGCAGGTCTCTTGCCCCTGCAGAAAACCGCAGCGTCTCTTCTGGCCGAAATCCGCCTTCACGCCCAGCCGGCAAGCCTCGATGCAATTGCCGTTTCCGAAATGGTTGAAGATGTGGCACCGCAAACCCCGCTCGCCGCCCGCAAGCTCGCCACGCAGATTGGTCTGCTCCACTGGCTCATCGCCACCGAAGCGCTTGTCGCCGCCCAGGCCGTGGACCTTCGCAAACCCAAAAGCCTGGGCCGCGCGGCAAAGATGCTGCACGGCGCAATCCGCGCTGCGGTGCCAGCTCTCCACGAAGACCGCGCCACCGGGCCCGGCGTCGCCGCCGTCCACCAGGCGTTCAATGCCGCCGAACTGCGCGCTGTGTTGGCAAATATCGGTTTGACGTCGCTCTAGCTTTTGCTGACAACCGGGATGGCAATCCACGCAAACAGCAGCAAGCCGAGGAAGAACAGGATTGAGGAAACCGCCGTCACCGGCTCAACCCCTGGATTTCCCGCCAGAACGAAATAGAGGGAAACCGTAAGCACCACGATCCCCACCGCATGCATCCAGAAATGGATTGTCGCCAGCGTGTTTTGCCTTGCCACCGGAAAAAGATGATAGAAGAAACCGAATACCGCCGACATGAGCCAGCCAGCCACCATGATATGGGCGTGGACTGGCATTTGCCGATGGTCCTGGGTCATCGCCATCTTGAGGCCGAGAATCAGGCCGGCAATCGCCATGACAATGCCAAGTATAAAAAAATTCCGTGCAACACCCTGCATAATCAATCCCCTGAGATTAAACCGCCCCCGCGGCGCAATCCCTAGCAGATTCGAATTGCCCTAAAAAGCCTCAACCCTGCTTTTCAAAAGCGTCCCGGATGATTTTTTGCAGTTCCTCGCGGCGGTATGGCTTCATGATTATGAAACCTTGCCGGAAACGCGGCTCGTCCTGGTGCACCATGGCGCCCTTGGGATAGCCGGAGGTGTGGACGATCTTGAGCTCGGGCCGCATGCCGCTGGCCGCCTGGGCAAGGTCGAAACCATTCATTCCGCCCGGCATCACGATATCCGAGAACATGAGGTCGATCTCCGGATCCTCCTGCAGCTTGGAGAGCGCCTGGAAGCCGTCTTCTGCCTCCACCACGTCATAGCCGAAATCCATCAGGAACCCGCAAGCCACGGCGCGCACCGCCTCCTGGTCTTCAACCACCAGTATCTTCTGCGGCCGCGCGGCTTTCTCCGCAACTTCGGAATCCACTGAAGCCGGGCGCGGCAATGCCTCGCTCGCCGGGGACCCGTTGTTGACAGCCGTCTCGGCAGAAATTTCACCGGCGGTAATTTTCCGCGGCAGATACATCTTCACCGAGGTGCCGTGTCCGACTTCGCTGTAAATGCTGATGTGGCCGCCCGATTGCTTGATGAAGCCATAGACCATCGAAAGCCCAAGCCCGGTGCCCTTGCCATTTTCCTTGGTCGTGAAGAAGGGATGGAAAACTTTTTCAAGAAGCTCCGGCGCCATGCCGATGCCTGTATCCGAAATCGCCACCATGACGTGAGGCCCGGGTACAACTTCCGGATGCTTTTCCGCATATTCGTTGTCGAGATGAACCAGCTGGGTTTCAATCGTCAGCAAGCCGCCATTGGGCATGGCATCCCTGGCATTGATCGCCAGATTCAAAATGGATGACTCAAACTGCGAAGGATCGATCAGCACCCTGGGAGCGCCCGCCGCCACATCGACTTTCAGCTCAACATTCTCGCCAAGGGTGCGCGAGATCAGGGCTTCCATGCCCGTGACGAGTTCATTGATCTTGACTTCGCGCGGTTCAAGATCCTGCTTGCGGGCAAAAGCCAGCAACTGGCGCGTCAGGTCCGAACCCTTGCGGGCCGCATCAAGCGCTTCATTGGCGCGCTTGACCGCCTTCTCGTCGCCATCCAGCTTGCCCTCGAGCAATTGCAGATTGCCCATGATGATGGTCAGCAGGTTGTTGAAGTCATGGGCAAGGCCGCCGGTCAGTTGCCCGATGGCTTCCATCTTCTGCGCCTGGTGCAGGCGCTGGGTGGTGAGCTTGCGCTCCGAGACATCGACAATCTGCACTACGAGTTGCTCGATTTCGGCCTTCTCGCTCTTGACCATGGAGACGCTGGTTGAGCCATGCACGATGCCGCCCGTTCCCGTCGTGTAGCGCAGTTCCTGCTTGAGCGCCGGAACTTCGCCTGACAAAAGCTGGCGCATGCCGTTGAGGAATTGGCCGCGATCATCGCGGTGCAGGGTTTCGTCAAATGTCAGGGTGGACTTGTCGATGTCTTCCCGGCCCAGGAAAATGCCGAAGGCGGCGTTGGAAAGTTCAATCTGCCCGGTTGGCGAAACCAGGGCCATGCCATGGGCCGCGGCGGCAAAAGCCCCGCGGAACCGCTGGTCGCTGCGCACCGAGGCAATCTCCGCAATCTTCTGGTCGGTGACATCCTGCATCAGGCAGATCGACCGTTCGATGCGGCCCTTGTCGCCGCGATAGGCGTTCATCGACAGCCTGACGGTTGCCAGCGTGCCGTCCTTGCGGTGGACAAACATTTCCTCGCCGCGGCACAGTCCGGTCTGCAGGTACTTGGGATAAATCGTGGTAATCAGGTGTGAGCGCGATTGCGGCGTAAGAAGCTCATTGAAGGATTTTCCGATCACGTCGGACGGCATGTAGCCCAGGGTCTTGCACCACTGCCGGTTGACCGAGCTCAACCTGCCGGAGCCGTCCATGGCATGCATCATGAAGGGGAAATTGAACAGGAGCTGCTCGTAAACTCCGCCGTTTTGATCCGGGAAGAATGGCGCAAGGGCATCCGCCTGAACCTCTTCGCGCTCTATTTTCCAGCTTGGCGCCTTGGGCCCCAATTCATCCCAGCCGGAAAACACAGGCTCTTGGGCGGCAGATTTGACAGCAACGTTCATGGGGAAAAATTCTCTCTGGAAACCTTTCCAACCCTATCAAATTTGCGGTTAACAGGGCCTTTCGGAAACCCTTTCATTTCCCGGCGGGGCAGAAACCGGCTGACAACAGTCAAACTATGGTAAATGGACCGTTAACGCCGCTTATGCCGGGGAAGGCCGCCCAATGGCCTCGGCCGTGATCTCGGCCTTGAGCAGGCCATTGTCGTCGAGCGCATCGGGCAAATAATACTTCTTTGCATCGACGTGTATCTTCGGCGAAATGGCGCCCATCCCAAGCGCCATGCTTTCCGCCTGGTCATGGGCCGTCGCCTGCGCAAACAAGAGTGCCTCCGCCCCCGCACCAAAAATGCGCGTGCCTTGCCCGCCGTGCACGCGAAATGCCCCGTTGCCGTCGCCTTCCACCATAACCGTGACCTTCAGCGCGACAAGGCCGGCGGCTGCACCTATCGCGTTGGCAACCTCGCACCACTCGGCAAACACAACTTCGCAATCCAGCCTCTTGGCAACTTCCCCGTAGTAAACCCGCGCCGGTCCGCCCACCGCCACAATGGGAACGGTTGGCGAAATTTTAATGGCAGTCAGGCCTTTCACTGGCCTGCCCGCTACAACACTTTCAATCAGCGCATTGTTTTCAACCGGCATGCCAAGCGCCGAATTCAGAATGGCCTTTGCTGACAAGCGCACCGTCTCGCTCCACACCTCCCGGCAAAACGCCTCCACCCGCTCAGGCGTTCCGAGCCTCATGTCGCGAAAGCGTACCACAAGCTGGGCCGCCAGAACCGCGGCGGGTTTTGACCAGTTCGCCTGCAGGCCGAGCACATGGGCCGCATCCGAAGGCGTGAACCCGCAGAGCTGCACCAGTCCTTTCTTGCGCAACGAGGATAGCGCCCGCTGCGCGCCTGAAGACACGGCAACTCTCCGCAGCGGCTTTGGCCGGTCCGTGACCATGGCGAGGAATTCAACCTCGCGGGCCGACAATCCGCTGTGATCGGCAGGCCCGGACTTGCCGAATGGCAAAACTACAAAGCGCCCCTGCTGCGAGCCGCCTTCCGTATCCGCAAGATCGCCTTCAAGCATGGCAAGGACTTCCGGATAACGCGCGCCAATCAGGGAAATCGGCACAATGCGCTGGGGGCCGATCTGCATCGAGCCATCCATCGCCAGGTGAACCTCGCTGTCGCCGCCGAGGCCAATGGTCGTCACATCGATGGCCTTCACCATGGTGCGCCAGCCGCCGACCTCGGCGCCCTCTTCCGCCACTTGCGGCTTGCCATCCTGCAGAATGCCGATGTCGGTTGTCGTGCCGCCGATGTCCGACATGATGAAGTCATCCAGTCCCGACAGCCACTTGGCCCCCACCAGGCTCGCCGCCGGTCCCGACAGCACCGTTTCGATGGGCTTGAGCGCCACGTTTTCGGCCCGCGCCAATGAGCCATCACCCTTGACCACCATGAGCGGACAGGAAATATGGAGCTCCGCCATGGCCAGCCGCACCGCCTCGATCAGCAGCGAAATGCGTGAAATCAGCCGGGCATTCAGCACGGCGGTCAGCGCCCGCCGCGGCGCGTCGAGCGAGGAGGTCAATTCCGTCGAAAGCGTCACCGGCTTGCCCGTCACCCGCATGATGATGTCGCGCGCCGCCTTTTCATGTTCCGGATTCCGCACCGCAAAAGCGGAGGCAACGGCGAAGGCGGAGACTTCGCCTTTCAGCAATCCCGCCTCGCGCTCCAGCGCCGCCGCATCCAAGGAAACTGCCGCTTCGCCATTATGGTCGTGCCCTCCCGCGATCAGCCGCAACGGCACATTCGGAAAGGCCTTGGCAATGCCGGTTCGCGCGGCCATGGCGCTGTCAAAGCCAATGAGGAACACCGCCACGGGGCTGCCATGTCCCTCCACCACCGCATTGGTGGCCAGCGTTGTTGAAACCGAAACCAGCCCAATGGCCGAGGATTTGGCACCCGAAGGCAAGGTCTGCATCACGGTTGTCAGCGCCTCCTTCACCCCGATGGAAAGATCCCCCTTTGTCGTCAACGCCTTTGCCCGGCCAAGAATCTTCTGCGTGTCATGCGCAATGACCACGGCATCCGTGTAGGTGCCGCCCGTATCGATGCCGATAAAAAAGCTCTCCGCTGGGGTCATTTTTGGCTTTCAGGGTTCCGTGGCCCATGCTTTTACTGAAAGCAACCGGCATGTCCACCGCCAGAAGGCGGCAGAGGCGGGAATGGTTTATCCGGCTTTGGGGCGTTTCATGCCTTGCCGGATCTCGGCGATTGAGCCGTCAACGGCAGCCTTTTCCGCCACAAGCCTCACCACCTGGATCTTGGCGGCGATGAATGTCCCGGCAAATTCCGGCCTGCTCACCGAACCCAGGACCTTCACCAGCTTGATCGTATCGGCCAGCGTTTCACTGAGCTTCGCCTGCCACCGGGTGAGACGGGCGATAGCCATCTGTCGGGCCTCGCGCCGCACTACGAGTTGCCCGGCGGGTGCAGCCACAGCCGCTGCAAGATGAATCTGGTCGATGAGGTGGTTGAGGCTGGTCGCCCTCTCGCCTGTAATGTTCCCGCGCCGAAGCTCGTATTTTATGTGTTCCCGCAGTTCCGCAAGATCGTTTCGGCGCGACAAGATGGTGATTGACCTTGCCTGGTAACCCGCGCCTGTCAGCGAAAGTGACACGTCTTCCACCGCCACGGGCGGTGTTTCATCCAGAGTAATGAAGCGAAGGGAAGCAGGGTTTTCCGGATTCACGAACATGCCGCCGGCGGCTGCGAAGTCCGCCATGACGAAGATCCCTGCAATAAGTAAGAAGGCGCCAAAAGCAAGGCGCTTGGCCAAGCCAAGCCCCACCCAAAGCGCCAAAATCAACGCAACGAACGCAACAAGCAACATACGCAAACACAACCCACACGGCACAAATCCCGTTTGTGCCCGGCCTCATAGCTTAGGAAGGAATAATTTCTTTGGCGTTAATGCACAAGCCCCCGCGCCGTTTCGGTGTCAGTTGAGCCCCGGCCCGTCGAGCACCGCAACCGTGCTGCGGTATGCGGTTTCCAGATGGTCACGCATGGCCCGTGCGGCGGTTTCGGGATCGCCGCTTTTCAGCGCCGTGATGATGAGGCGATGCTTCTCGAGGGTCGTTTCCGCCTCCCCCTCGCGCGGCACCATCATGTGGCGGCAGCGGTCAAGCTGCGCCTTTGAAATCTCAATCGCCCGCCACAGCCGCGGCAGGTTGCTGATCTCGGCGATGTAGCGGTGGAAATCATCGTCGCGCTCGATCGCTTCGACATACTTTTTGCGTTCAAGGGCCCGGGCGTGGAGCAGCAGAATGTCATCAAGGCGGTCGGCGTGCGATTGGGTCATGCGCGTTGCCGCCTGCGCCGCACTTTCCGATTCCAGCGCGCGGCGGATGAGAAAGGCCTCGGCAATCTCGTCCCTGGCAATGCGTGCCGCCCGCGTTCCCGACTGCGCCACCACTTCAACCAAATTTTCGTCGCTCAGTTTCTTCACCGCTTCGCGCACCGGGGTCCGTGAAACATTGAGCTGCGACGCAATCTCCTTCTCGTCGATCACCTCGCCGGGCTTGATCGCGCCGGTCAAAATCATCCGGCGCACCAGCGGATAGATCTGGTCGCGCATGGGCCGCGAACGGTCGAGCCGTGACCTTGAAAGGCTTATAACCATCACCTCATACTAATATAACAGTTGTAGACAGCAAGCCCAATTTTTGTCTAAGATGATTCAAACTAAAAAAATCTATGGGAGAGTGCATGGCCGGCGCGAACAATTTTCCAAAGCTGCACAATGCTATGTGGCCCGCCCTGGTCGGCAAGGGCTCTGACTCCGAGCCGCCAATTGATCTCGATACCATGCTGGACATGACTGCCAAGGCGGAGGTGAAGGGCGTAAAGTTTGACGGCATCGACATTTTCCATGCGGCCCCCCACACCAATATCGATTTCACCGATGACGAAGTGAAGCAACTGGCGGAAAAAGTCCAGGCGCGCGGGCTGGCCATCGGCTCCATCGTGGCCCCGGTCTGGCCCCCGGTGGGCGGCGGCTCGGCCATGGGCTCCGCGTCCGACCGGAAGAAGTTCGTGGACAATGTGCGGAAATCCTGCCGTCTCGGGCAAAAATTGCGCGACTTGGGGGTGCGGTCCTACGGCGTCATCCGCATCGACTCGGCCACAAGTCCCGGCGAATTTGCCAAGGATCCCAAGGGCAACACCAGGAAAGTGGCCCAGACCTTCCGTGAGGCCTGCAGCGTGGCGGCCGACTATGATGAGCGGCTGGCGGCCGAAGGCGAAATTTGCTGGGGCGGCATGCATTCCTGGAAGGCGATGATCGATACGCTGGAAGCTGTCGACCGCCCGCAGACCATCGGTTTTCAGGCCGACATGGCCCACACCCTGCTCTACACCATGGGCTACAACGCCCCCAAGGCCAGGCTTCTTCCCGCAAAATATAATTGGAAGAACAAGGCGCAGCTCGACAAGGCGCTCGTGAAAATGACCGACATGCTCAGGCCCTGGACCATCGATTTCCATGTGGCGCAGAACGATGGCACCGTGAAAGGCATGGGCTATCACGACAAGACGGGGCGGCACTGCATGGTGACCGACCCCAATGGCAAGCTCGATATTCCCCGCCATGCCGGCTTGTGGCTGCGCGGCAGGGATGGCGGGCTGACCAAGGCCTTCCGCCATATCTGCTGGGATGGCTGCATGTTTCCCAACACCGTGATGATGCAGCAGAAAACCTGGAACGATATTCTCGCCACCATGATCAAGGTCCGCGACGCCCATGGCTGGCAGGCCTGAGATGACGAAAAAACCGCTCAACATCGGCATGGTCGGCTACGGCTTCATGGGCCGCACCCATTCCAACGCCTTTTCGCAAGTGAACCATTTTTTCGATGTGCCTTACCGCCCGGTGCTGAAAGCCACCTGCGCCCGCGATGCCGCCAAGGCCAAGGCCTTCGCCGAACAATGGGGCTATGAATCAATTGAAACCGATTGGCGCAAACTGGTTGAGCGCAAGGATATCGATGTCATTGACATCGCCAGCCCCAACGACACCCACCATGAAATAGCCGTTGCCGCCGCAAAAGCGGGCAAGATGGTGATGTGCGAAAAACCCCTGGGCCGCTCCGCTGGCAGAATCCCTCAAAATGGTGGAAGCCGTCGAGAAGGCCAAGGTGCCAAACATGGTCTGGTACAATTACCGGCGCGTGCCGGCCGTCACCTTGGCCAAACAGTTGATTGACGAAGGCAAGCTTGGCAGGATTTTTCACTACCGCGCCAAATTCCTCCAGGATTGGACGATTTCCAAGGATCTGCCCCAGGGCGGCCAGGGCCTGTGGCGCCTCGATGTGGACGTGGCCGGAAGCGGCGTGACGGGCGACCTTCTCGCCCACTGCATCGATACCGCCCTCTGGCTCAACGGCGGCATCACCAAGGTCTCCGGCATGACCGAAACCTTCATCAAGGAACGCCATCACAATCTTACCGGCAAGACGGAAGCTGTCGGCATCGATGACGCCAGCCTGTTCTTGGCCCGCTTTGCCAATGGTTCGCTGGCAAGTTTCGAGGCCACCCGCTATGCCCGCGGCCACAAGGCCCTCTACACCTTTGAAATCAACGGCGAGAACGCCTCGATTTTCTGGGACCTGCACGATTTGCACCGCCTCCAGTATTTCGATCACCGCGACGAAGGCCGCACCCGCGGCTGGCGCGCGCTTCACATCACCGATGGCGACCATCCCTACATGGACAGGTGGTGGGTGCCCGGCCTGCAGATCGGCTATGAACACACCTTCATTCACCAGGTCGCTGATTTTCTGGGAGCCGTCGGCGGCGGAAAGGTTGCAGCGCCAACTTTCCGCGATGCCCTTGCAACCGACCGCGTCACCGACGCCGTCCTCAAGTCAGCCAGGACCGGCCAGTGGGAAAGCGCCAATGGCTAATTATTATGCACAGTTGCAGGGCACTCCGGGGTCACCCGGAAGAATTAATTTAGATTGATGATAGGCGGCTTGCAAATAAAGAGGGACAAGCTAGTCTCTGCCAAAAATAGCCCGGACGGGCAGACAGGGAATGGGAATGGCTGAAGGCGTCAAGCCTGCGGTGCGGCTGTCGGGGATTGCGAAATCCTACGGCAAGGTGCGGGCTCTTGAAAATCTTTCTTTCGATGTGGCGGCGGGACGGTTCTTTGTCCTGTTCGGGCCAAGTTCCGTTGGCAAGACCACGACGCTGCGCACCATTGCCGGCCTGGTCAGGCCCGATTCAGGCCGCCTGGAAATCGACGGCAAGGATTTCACCCATGAGCCCATCGCCGGCCGCGGCGTGTCGATGGTGTTCCAGTCATTCGCCCTTTATCCGCATCTCACGGTCTTCGAAAACCTCGCCTATCCCCTGCGCGAGGAAAAGGTGGCATCGGCCGAAATCACCAAACGCGTGAACGAAACCGCGGCGATGCTGAAGCTTTCCCACCGCCTGGAGCGCAAGCCCAATACGCTCTCCGGCGGCGAACAGCAGCGCGTCGCGCTTGGCCGCTCGCTCGTCCGCCACCCGAAAATTCTGCTGCTCGATGAGCCGCTCACCAATCTTGATGCCAAGCTGCGCCATGACATGCGCGCCGAGCTGAAGCGCCTGCACCGGCAATTCGGCATGACCATTGTCTATGCCACGCCCGATGAGCTTGAAGCCCTCTCCATGGGTGAGGAAATCGCCGTGATGCGCGATGGCGCCGTGGTCCAGCGGGGAACTCCGGAAGAACTCTATGACCGCCCGGCAAACACCTATGTGGCGGGCAAGATCGGTTCGCCCCACATGAACATGCTGCAGGCGAAGGTTGGCAAGGACGCAAAAACCTTTGAAACGCCGCTTGGCAAAATGAGCCCGAAAGTGCCGCGCAAGACAGCGGCGGCGGGTGAAGCGGCCATCATCGGCATTCGCCCCAGCGACATTAGGTTGGCGGCCAAAGGCGAAAAATCCATCGCTTCGAAAATACACCTGCTGGAGCCCCTCGGCGACATTACGATCGTGTCCGTGGAAACCGGCAAGGAAGTGCTGCGCATGGTGCTGCCCGAAGCCAAAGCAACCTCGATCAAGGTGGGCGATCCGGCCGACATATATTTTGATCCAAACGATATTCACATCTTCCGCGCCGCAAGTGGGCAGGTAATGACCTGACACCGAGGGACAGAAGCAAACCGGGTAACAATGGGAGAAAACCTGAGATGACGATAATGACGAAAATGAAAGGGGTCGCCACGGCGTTTAGCTTTGCCGCCCTCATGTCGGTTGGCGGCGCATCGCTCGCCTCCGCCGAAGACGTGACTTTGACGATGGCGGTGCCGGATTGGCCACCGACCCGTATCTTGAAGAAGTTCTTCGACGAGCAATACAAGCCGAAGAGCGGTAACAATGTGAAGCTTGAAGTCGACTTCATTCCATGGCCGGATTTCTACACCCGCGTCAACGCATCGCTCACCTCTGGCGAGCAGAAGTACAACTTCATCGTATCCGACTCGCAATGGCTTGGCGCCTTTGTTGAAGGCGGCTATTTCCGCAAGATCAATGATCTTCTGGAAGCCGATCCGGAATTCATGGCGACCTTCAAAACCATCCATCCGAATCCGCTGAACGCCTATGCCACCTACCCGCACAAGACGGAAAACTACTATGGCTTCCCGCAGTTCCCTGACGTTCTGGTGAACTTCGCGCGCGCAGATATTATCTGCCACGAAGAGGAACAAAAGAACTTCCAGGCAAAGTACAATAAGAAGCTTCCTTGCACCGGCGAAGAACTTGACGCCATGACCTGGGATGATTTCAGAAATGTCGGTGAATTCTTCCAGAGGAAGAAGGGCGACATGCTTGCAGGTGCGCCGGCCGAGGACGATTTCTACGGCATCGCCTTCCAGGCCGGCAAGGGTTACGACTTCTCGTCAATGCAGATCAACGGCTTCATCTGGCAGATGGGCGGCGATACTTGGGATGAAACCAAGGCGCCAAAAGGCCAGGCTGAGGGTGTTGTGAACTCTCCTGCCGCTGTTGCGGCGCTGACCAAGTATCTGGACCTGATCCAGTTCATGCCGCCGGTTGCTAGGACAGGCACCATGGACATCTTCGTCTCGGACCAGTTGTTCCGCGAAGGCAAAGTGGCCATGAACGTCGACTGGATCGGACTGGGTGAAGCCTCACTTGCCGCTGACTCAAAGGTCAAGGACAAGCTGGTCTTCGGGCAGATGCCAGGCACCATGGGCGCTGACGGCAAGATGATCCGCTGGTCCAACATCGGTGGCCAGCCATTCGTGCTGACGACCTGGACAACGGAAATCCAAACCAAGGAAGCTGTCGACTTCGTGAAGTGGTGGCTGTCCAACGACATCCAGCATCAGTTCGCAGCGGGCGGCGGCCAGTCTGCCGTAAAGGCCGTGTATGAGGATCCCAAGTACGTGACCTACCGTCCTTGGAACCGCGCCTGGGCTCCGCAGCTCGAATGGCAAAAGGACGTCTGGCACGTGCCGCAGTTCTTTGAACTGCTCACCCAGCAGCAGGACCAGTTCGACCTTGCCATCACCGGAAAGCAGGACGCCAAGACCACGCTCGACAACATTGCCAAGTTCCAGCAGGACAAGCTGAAGGAAGTTGGCCTTATCGAGTAATTCGTTTGTCGGGGCGCAGGGTTTTCCCCGCGCCCCGATTTTTCTCCTTGAAACCAGAGTAACATGACAACCACCGCGCAATTCCTGCCTGCTCCGCCGCTTTTCTCGCCGGTGGCCCATAATTGGAAACTGGCTATTTTTATGGGACTGGCTGTATCAGCCATTGCCATTGTCCTGTTTCCCGCGAAGCTTTCCCTCGGCGTTGTGTGCGCCATGCTGGCTCTCATAGCCGCGGCATTTGCCGCCAATGCCTACCGCCGCAGATATTACGGCGGCCTGCTGGTGGCGCCAGCCATCGCCGTCCTGTTCGTCATGAACATTTTTCCCTTGCTCTGGTCGCTGGGGCTTTCGTTCTTCGCCTATCAATCCAACAATCAATCGATCCGGTTTGTGGGCCTCAATAACTACATCAAGGTCCTCACCAACGACATCGCGGCTCCCGCCAACTGGGACGCGTTGATCAACACCGGCATGTTCGTGGTCTTCACGGTGGCCTTGCAGATGATCACAGGCTTTCTTCTGGCCATGCTTTTCGCAAAGCAGTTCCCGTTGCGGAAGTATTTGCTAATCCTCGTGCTGACACCAATGATGCTCTCCGTTGTCGCATCAGGCGTTTTCTTCTCCTACTATTATGACCCAACCTTTGGCATCCTGAGCTATGTCATGGGTGAGATCACCGGCAACCAGTTCATCTTGATGGACAATAAGCTGGGTGCCGTTGCCGGCATTGTTTTCACAGATGCCTGGATGTGGGCGCCTTTCGTCATGTTGCTGGTGCTTGCAGGCCTCGTCTCGGTGCCGAAATATCTCTATGAAGCCGCCGCCATTGACCGCGTGTCGAAGCCGCGGCAATTCTGGACCATCACATTTCCTTACATTCGCGGGCTGCTGATGCTGGCGCTGCTCTTCCGGACCATTGAGGCATTCAAGCTCTATGACCTCGTCTACATTCTTATTCGTGGCGGTCAGGACACAAAAACCATTGCCTATCTCATCACCGAAATTGCCAACGAGCAGAACAAGACCAGTGAGGGAGCAGCTCTCTCCTACGTCATTCTGTTCATGGTGATTGTACTGACCAACCTCTATCTCTATCTGGCCAACCGGCGGAATCAAGGCGCATAATCATGGCAACGCTTGCAGAAAAATTGGGCCTTAGGAAGGCTTCCGGCGTCGGCGAAGCGGGCTGGGGGCACACGCTCATTGTCGCCGTCGTATCGCTGATCTACTTCCTGCCCGTGCTGATGATTATCTTCACCGCCTTCAAGCCCTCTGCGCAGGCTCTCTCGGTGCCGCCAACGCTTTCACCAACATCACTCTTCGGGTTGATCCCGGACCGGTTTGTATTCACCCCGACACTTGAGAATTTTGGCCAGGTCTTTAACCGCGTCATGGTGAGCGGTAGCGCCGCCGAGCCCACGGGCTTCGACGTGTTCTTCTTCAACTCCTTCTTTATCTCCTCGGTATCGGTGCTGCTGGCCCTGGTGATCGGCACCCTCGCCTCCTACGGCTTTTCGCGATACCCCCTGAAGGGCAATGACACTTACCTCTTCATCATCCTGACGACACGCATGTTGCCGGCAATCGTCGTTATCATCCCGATTATCCTGATGTTCCGGACCGTGGGCCTCTCCGGCTCCTATCTCGGCATCATCATGCTTTACACCGCCTTCAACCTTGCCTTCACCATCTGGATGATGAAAAGCTTCTTTGATGAGTTGTCCTACGATGTCGAGGATGCGGCGCGGATTGACGGATCATCTGAAATCAAGGTTTTCATGAAAATCTGCCTGCCGCAGGTCGTGGCAGGGCTTGCCGCCACCTTCGTGTTCGGCCTCATCCTCACCTGGAATGAGTTTCTCTTTGCTCTCCTGCTCACCGGTGTGGATACCCGCACCGTGCCAGTCGCCATGAACCAGGCTGTATCGTCGGGCGGGCGCGGCACCGACTGGACGCTGCTGGCCTCCATCGAAACCCTCTTCCTCATCCCAGTTTTCCTGGTCACGTTCTTCCTGCAGGACCATCTGCTGCGTGGCGTCACCTTCGGAACGGTAAAGCGCTGATATGTCAACCATCGAAGTCAAGAAGATCACCAAGAAATACGGCGAGTTCCTTGCCGTCAAGGATGCCTCCCTGTCGGTGAAAGCTGGCGAGGTTGTCTGCCTCCTCGGCCCGTCGGGCTGCGGCAAGACAACCACGCTCCGCATGATTGCCGGCTTGGAGCGCGCCACCGAAGGCGACGTGATCATTGCCGGTAAGCGCATGAATGACCTGCCGCCGGAAAAACGCGACATTGCCATGGTGTTCCAGTTTTACGCGCTCTATCCCGCGCTGAATGTCGGCCAGAACATCGCCATGCCTTTGCATTTCGAAAAGCTTTCCAAGGAAGAGTCCGACAAGCGCGTCAACAAGGTGGCCAAGATCCTCCACCTCACCGAAGTGCTCGACCGCATGCCGGGCCAGGTTTCGGAGGGCGAGAAGCAGCGCATTGCAGTCGCCCGCGCCATTGTGCGCGATCCCAATTGCTTCCTCTTCGACGAGCCCCTGTCGCGCCTCGATGTGGAGTTGCGCCACTCCATGCGCGGCCAGATCAAGGAAGTTCTTTCAAGCCTTTCCAAGGCAACCGTTATCGTCACTCACGATCAGCTTGAGGCGCTCACCATGGCGGACCGTATCGCCATCATGCGCGATGGCATGATCGAGCAGGTGGGAACCGCCCATGAGGTCTTCGCCAAGCCCGCCAATGTTTTTGTCGCAAGCTTCATCGGCACGCCGCAGATGAACCTGATGGAAGCCGACCTAAAGTCCTTCGACAAGGGCATGGCCTCCGTTTCGCTCGCCGGCAGCGCCGTTGAAATGGCCGCTGATCCCGCCGTCTCGACGTTGAAGCCGTCCAAGGTCATGATCGGCATCAGGCCCCGCGCCTTCACCGCGGAAAACAGCGCCAGCAAGAGCACAATTCACGCCCAGGCAGAACTCATCGAGCCCATGGGGGCCGAGACCCTCATTCACGCCCGCACCAAATTGGGCGGCGACATTCGCGTCGTCGTGCCGCGCACCCAGCGCATCAAGATCGGCGAAGTGCTGCATCTGAAACCGGATCCGAAACAGACCCATTTCTTCGGCGAGAATGGAAGGGCGGTGCGCGCATGAGCGATGAACCCCGGACCGGCATGTCGCCCCGCTGCGCCCTGCGCCTCGAATACTTCATCATCGGGCTGGGGCTTTTCGCACTTGTCCTCATCTTCCAGCCTTTCAGCCTGACCCTGTTTGCCATCGGCAGCGGCCTTGTCGTGTTGGCGGGCCTCGTAAACAATTTGCTGCCGTTGGCCCAGCCCGGCGTTCCGTTGCGCTCCGTCGCCAAAGTGGCTCTGGTTGTCGCCATGATCTTCTGCATCGTGCTGCTGGTCTCAATCGCCGCCGCCCATCTCTACGGCGTGTTCTTCCTGAAGCCGCCCGATCCCAACACCATGACCGGGAAGGCCGCCCTTGCCGCCCTGCCCTTTTACCTGCAGCCTTTTGTCTGGTCACTGGCTTTGGTCGCCGCCGGATTGGCCGCTCTCATCACCTACCTGAACAAGGCCGCCCGCTGACATGCGTTACGATGTGTCGGTCATCGGCCTTTACATCCTTGATGTATTGGGAAGGCCCGTCAGCCGCATCCCGGAGCGCGGCAACGTGGAGTTCATCGAGGAAATCCGCCTCACCGTCGCTGGCACCGCCGGCGGCACCGTCGTTGATACCGCCAAGCTGGGCTTGAAGAGCCTTGCCGTCGGCGCCGTCGGCGATGATGAAAAGGCCGACTGGGTTCTGCTCACCCTTGAGAAACACGGCATCGACACGACAGCCATGCAGCGCCTCAAGGGCGTTCCGACCTCCGCCACGATTTTGAATGTGCGGCCCAATGGCGACAGGCCGGCGCTGCACGTGCGCGGCGCCTCCGATCATTTTGACGTGGCACCAAGCCTGTATGACCAGGTCTTTGACGCCCCCATCATTCATCTCGGCGGCACCGGGCTGCTGAAAAAGCTCGATGGCGCGGCCAGCGTCACCCTGCTCAGGGAAGCCAAGAAACGCGGCCGCACCGTCACCTTCGATCTTATCGCCGCAAGCGCCGAGACCTTCGGCAATGTCGGGCCGCTCCTGCCCCACATTGATTATTTCATGCCCTCCATTGAAGAGGCAAAGGACCTATCGGGCCAGTCCACGGCTGAGGATTGCGCCAAATTCTTTCTCGGCAAGGGGGCCGCCTGCTGCGTCTTCACCCTCGGCGGCGATGGCGCTTACTACGCCCATAAGGACGGCACCCGGCTCAAGTCGCCCGCCTATGACATAAAGATCGTGGACACCACCGGCTGCGGCGATGCCTTTGACGCGGGCTTCATCACCGCCCTGCATCACAAGATGGACACCGAAACCGCGCTCCGTTTTGCCCAGGCTTCCGCCGGGCTCGTCGCCACCGGGCTGGGCTCAGACGCCGGGATCGTTTCGTTCGAAGATACCCTTCAAAAAATGAAAAACTGGAAGATCAAGCCATGAGATTTGCAGGCAGGCGGGCAGTTGTAACGGGTGGAGCATCGGGCATTGGCGAGGCCGTCGCCAAGCGCCTTGCGGCGGAAGGGGCCAAGGTCGCCGTCTGGGATCTCAACGGCGGCATCAAGGCCGATATTTCCGATTACGCCTCCGTCGAAAAAGCCGTGAAGGAAACCATCAGGCAGATCGGCGGCATCGATATTCTGGTGAACAGCGCCGGCATCACCGGCCCCACCGTTCCGCTTCTTGAATTCCCCGTCGAGGGCTGGAAACAGGTGATCGACATCAACCTGAACGGCACCTTCTACTGCAACCGCGCCGTGGCTCCGTTGATGGTGGCGCAGAACTACGGCCGCATCGTCAACATCGCCTCCATCGCCGGCAAGGAGGGCAACCCCAATGCCTCCGGCTACTCCGCCTCGAAGGCCGGCGTCATCGGCCTCACCAAGTCGCTGGGCAAGGAACTGGCCAAGCACAATATCACCGTGAACGCCGTCACCCCCGCCGCCGTGCGCACCCCGATCTTCGACCAGATGCCGCAGACCCATATCGACTTCATGCTGTCGAAAATTCCCAAGGGCCGCTTCGGCACCGTCGATGAAATGGCCAGCCTCATCTGCTGGCTGGCCAGCGAGGAAAGCTCCTTCGCCACCGGCGCCGTCTTCGATCTTTCGGGCGGCCGCGCCACCTATTGATGAGGAAGCAAACATGGAACGCATGGCCCAGATCATCAAGCTCAAGCCGGAAGTCATCCCCGAATACAAGCGCATCCACGCCGCCGTCTGGCCCGAAATCCTCAAGGCCATTTCCGACTTCAAATATCCGCAACTACACCATCTTCCTGAAAGAGCCGGAAAACATTCTCTTCGCCTACTGGGAATACCACGGCACCGATTTCAAGGCCGACATGGAAAAGATCAAAAAGGCCCCGCGCATGCGCGAATGGTGGGACATCACCGATCCCATGCAGGTGCCCTACGACACGCGCAAACCCGGCGACTGGTGGGCAGTCATGGAAAACGTTTTTCATACCGACTGACAAGCCCGCATCCGTCCTTCCGGCGAAGTTGAAAAAGTGTTGTCACCCCGACGCAAATTTCTGTCATTCCGGCGAATGCCGGAATCTTTTCAACGCCAATGGGATTCCGGCTTGCGCCGGAATGACGGAATTGGGTGGGAAAAGCCGAATTAAATTAATCCGTCTACGGATTATGTTTCTGTGCTTCAGCTGGTGTCGGGCTCCATGGCCCAGCGGGCAAGCCCATGGCACTCGGCGAGGACCTCATCGATCTCGTGAATGCGCCGCTTGCGGCGGCCGGGCGGCGGGCCGGGGCGCAGCGGTGATTTGAACTTGGGAGCTTTCATGGCTTCCCGCCTCATCCGCCAGCGGGCCATGCGCCGGGCCTGGCGGGGAAGGTCGTCGAGCGCCAGCTTGAGGACCTGGAGCCTGCGGCCGAGGCGGAAGGCATTGACCAGGCCGTCAGGGGAAGGTGGTGCGGGAGCGGCCACGGGCTGGGGTATCGGCCTCAGGTGTATCGTAGGGGAAGAAATGGACGCGTGGCGGATTCTTGGCGTATTTGACCCGGCGCTGGCTCAGCTCCGGGAAGTATTTCCGGGTATCGTAGAGCTGGAAGGAAGGAAGCCTGCTTCCGTCACCCTTTCCGATGATTGTCCCCTTGGGCATGGGACGCGACGGCGCCAGCTTCACCACCAAGCCCTTGGCCGCGATGACGATCAGGCGGCGGACGGCAGATTCGGCGGGCCGCAGCACGAGCAAGACGGAGCGGTAGAGGGGGTTCGGAATCCGTCCCAGATCGGCCTCGCCTTCCAGCCCCAGCAGGGCGAACAGGGCGGCGACTATCCGGTTAAGCGCTTCGCTGTGGCGCTTGATGGCCGCGTCCCAGTCCATCGTCCAGTCCATGATGTATTCCTCTTAAAAGAACAAAACAGGAACATATGAACCCGATAGGAATAGATTGTCAAGGGGATTTATTCATATTGCAAGTGAGTTCCCGGCCCCGCCTTCCCGCTACTCTCCATGGTCGGGCTTGACCCGACCAACCAGTTTTTCGGGCAGCGCAAATGTTGAGAGTCTGGGTGGTCGGGTCAAGCCCGACCATGGAGAGAGGGAGTGACGATAACCCGGAGTTTGAGACGACCCTCCCGTTTCACCGGACAAATTTAATTCTTCCCGAAATAATTCTTCTCCAGCTCGGCAAAGGCCCGCTGGTAGACGTTCTCCTCGGTGCGCGGCATGAGCGTGAGGTCGTCCTGCGGGCTGGCCACCCAGTCGCCGGTCCACACGCCGAACGTCGTGTTGTCGGCGGTCACCGGCCAAAGCCTTGGCCCCGAAACATAATTCAGCCAGGGAGCTTCGCATTTCGTGATGCGGTAGGAGAACGAGCGCGTGAGGTCGCAGAGATGCAGCAGTTCCTCGTTCAGGTTCTCATCGCCGAAATAAAAATCCCGCACCCCTGAAACCTTGTCGGGCCGCGCCTTCTTCAGCATGTGCATCCGGGTGATGTCGCCGTGCCAGGCCCCCATCCCGGCAAAATCCCGCATCCTGGCCCACACCTGCTCGGCTGGCGCCTTAATCACCCGCGAAGTCCACACCTTGTTGGGCGCCCACGCTTTCCAGCGCACGCTGCCTGCCGGCTTCCGGAGATTCTCGCGCTTGATCTTGGCGCTGAGCGATTTCCAATTTGCGGCAAAGACATCCCTGGAAATTTTCGCGACATACTTGCCTTCATCCCCCGGCGCCTCATCGAAAGTGGCTTCCCACTCGGCAAATGTCGCGTCGCCATGGGTCACCGGCATGAGCCGCACCGTGGCAATATAGTTTTTCACCGGAAAGGCGGGTTTCTCGAAATTATAAGTGAACGTGTAGCGCGCATCGTCAAGGGTGAGCAGGCGCTCGCGGATATGAGTGCCGTCCGCCGCGTGGAACGAGCGCACGCAGCCCACCACGTCGGCGTCCAGCCCGCCCTCGATTTTTGAATCGACAATGCCTGGCGCCCAGCCCGGCAGCCCGTTGAAATCGCGCACCACGCTCCAGACCGTTTCAACCGGCGCCTTGATGATCCTGCTCGCATAGGCCCGGGCCATTCGTCTCTCCCTAGAATGAAATCTTCTTGAAGGCTTTTGTCTGCTGGGTGAGCGCCGCCTCCGTGGGCAGCCGCTCCATCGAGCTTGCCCCATAGAAGCCGTGCACGTTCCTGGTGTTCTTCAGGATATAGGCCGCGTCATCCGGCGAGGAAATCGGCCCGCCATGGCAGATCACCAGCACGTCTTTCCGCACCCGCTTTGCCGCCTCGGCCCATTCATCGATGAGCGCCGGGCAATCCGCCAGCTTCAAGGAGGTTTCAGCCCCGATGCTGCCGCCCGTAGTGAGGCCCATGTGCGGAACAATCATGTCGGCCCCCGCCTTCGTCATGGCCACCGCCTCGTCGGCGGAAAACACGTAAGGCGTGGTCAGCATGTCGCGCTCATGCGCCTTGCGGATCATGTCGACTTCCAGCCCATAGCCCATGCCGGTCTCTTCCAGGTTCTTGCGGAAAATGCCGTCAAACAGCCCCACCGTCGGAAAATTCTGCACCCCGGAAAAGCCAAGCGCCTTCAGGTGATCGAGCAGGTGATCCATGATCGCAAACGGGTCCGTGCCGTTCACCCCCGCCAGCACCGGCGTATGCTTCACCACCGGCAAAACCTCCCGCGCCATCTCCTGCACAATGTCATTGGCATTGCCATAGGCCAGAAGCCCTGCGAGCGAGCCGCGCCCCGCCATGCGGTAGCGCCCGGAATTGTAGATGACGATAAGGTCGATCCCGCCCGCCTCCTCGCATTTGGCCGAAAGCCCCGTGCCCGCCCCGCCGCCGATGATCGGCTGCCGCTTGGCGATCATGCCGCGGAATTTTTCCAGCAGAACCTTGCGTTCAATCCTCGCCATCTGTCCTCACACTATCGCCTTGAATTGCTTGACGGCTTCTGCCGCAAAGGCCGGATCGTTGATATGGGCATCGACTTCCACCAGTTTGCGATTGCGCGCAACGGCCCAGCCTTCGCGGATGGCGGCGAAAAGCGCTGCGTCGGCTTCCGCATCATGGAACGGCTGTTCCACGGCATCAATGGCGGAGACGCCCTTGAGCGGCAGCAGGAACCGCACCGGCCCCGTCATGCGGTTGAGCCGCTCGACAATCCAGGTCCCGATGGCCCGGTTTTCTTCGGGCGTTGTCCGCATCAACGTCACCTGCGGATTATGGATATAGAATGTGCGGCCCTCGAAAGTTTTCGGCACCGTGCCGCGCGCCCCGAAGTTCACCATGTCGATAGCGCCCACCGATCCCACATAAGGAATTTTTGTCCGGATGATGGCGCCGAAGCGGTCCTCCGTACACGGCAGAATACCGCCGAACAAATGATCGGCCACTTCCGTCGTGGTGATGTCGATGACGCTGTCCAGCAGCCCCGAATCCACCAGCTTCTCCATGGATTGCCCGCCGGTGCCCGTGGCATGGAAGACGAAACATTCAAAGTCTTTTTCAATCCGGGAGCGGATTTGCGTGATGCAGGGTGTCGTCACTCCGAACATGGTGAGGCCAACCCCCGGCCTGTCCGCTTTCTCCCGCTTCACCGGATTGAGCGCCATGCCTGCCGCCGCATGGGCCGCATTGGCAATCACCTTGCGCGAAATCGCGTTGAGCCCCGCCACATCGACAACCGCATACATCATGGCAATGTCCGATGGTCCCACATAGGGCGCGACATTTCCCGAAGCCACCGTGGAGACCATCAGCTTGGGAACCCCCACCGGCAGGGCCCGCATGGCCGTTGTCACAATCACCGTATTGCCCGAACCGCCAAGCCCCAGCACGGCGCCCACATCCCGGCGGCTGACCATGAACCGCGACAGGGCTTCCGCCATGGCGCCCACCGCGGCGCCCCGGTCCGTCAACGCCAGCACCGCCGCTTCGCCCTTGGGATGATGCCGCGCAACTTCACGCGCACTTACGTCGGCCTTGGCCTTGCTGGGCGTCGTGGAGACATCGACCAGCACAACGCCGGCACCCGCCTTCTCGGCCCGGCGCTTGGCATAGCGCAGCTCGGCCTCCTTGGTGTCCAGCGTGCCGATGATGTAGACCTTGCCCACCTCAGCTCACTTCGCGCGGGCCCAGCCGGCTTTCATCTGCTTGATGCCGTCGAGATAAACGCTCTCCTGTGACGGGAAAAAATCCCGCCAGACGCGCGTGGCCGCCGCCAGCGCCGGAAGCGACCGGCCGAAAGCCTCGATTGTGAGCCAGCCATCATATTTCGCCGCCCGCAGGGCCTTGTAGGTCGCCGCCCACGGCACATGGCCCCTGCCCGGCGTGCCCCGGTCATTCTCGGAAATATGCACATGGATCATGTGCTTCCTGATCGCCTTGATGGCGGCTACCGGATCCTTCTCCTCGATATTGGCATGGAACGTGTCATACATGCCCTTGATCGCCGGATGGTCCACCTCGTCGAGATAGTCGGCCAGTTGCTGCATGGTGTTGAGGAAATAGCATTCAAAGCGGTTGAGCGCCTCGAGCGCGAAACGGATGTCGTTTCTCGCCGCATAGTCGCCCACCTTGCGGTGGAAGGAAATGCCGCGCTTGGTTTCGGCTGCCGATGCCCCGTCACCGGTGAAATAGCCAATTTCCGAATGCATGGGCCCCACGATCATCTTGGCGCCAAGCGCATGCGTGCAATCAATCACCCATTTGGTGTAATCCACCGCCGCCGCCCGCGCCGCCTTGTCCGGCGAAAGCGGATTCTTGCCCGAAGGGCCGATCACGCTCACGATGCTGCGTTCAAGGCCGATCTTGTCGAGCTGCTCGCCGAGTCTCGCATAGTAATCGGGCGTGCCTTCAAACACCGGGATTTCCACCGTGTCATAGCCCGCCTTCTTGATGCCCTTCAGAATGGCAGTGTGCGCGGCCGTGACATGCCCCGTCCAGAGCAGCAGGTTGAATCCGGTCTTCATTGCAAACCCCTCAAAACAAAGACAATTAAGACAGCCTTTCGCGCGGGTTTTGTCAATTTATCAGTTGCGCCCGGCAACCGTCAGCTGAGCGCGGGACGGATCAATTCCCCTGGATGGAAATCCCGTTGTCGTTGATCTTGATCTCCACGCCATCGGGCTTCTGCCGGTCCTGGTAGACCTGATACCCGAATACCACGACGGCCACGCCCAAAACCAAACAGATGGCGTAGAGCAGATTGCGGCTCACGTCCTAGCCGCGCCTGACCAGCCGGAGAACGAACAGCAATATGCAGGCGCCGATGGTGGCGTTGATGATCGCTGCTATGATCCCGCCGCCGATGACGATCCCGAGCCTCGGCAGGAGGAAACTGGCAATCGCCGCGCCCACGATGCCGACGATGATGTCGCCAAGCAGCCCGAAGCTGCCGCCCTTCATGATTTGCCCGGCCAGCCAGCCCGCGATAGCGCCAATCAACAGAAAGATGATAACTCCGACCAGGTCCATTTGTGTCTCCTGCAAAGGTGAACGCCGCAACTGATTTGCCGCCCTGAATGCATGGTCTGATTCGACCGCTGTCGCAAGTTTTCCCATTTTTGAATTAATGTGTAAGCTGCCTGCGGCAATTGCGTGGAATCAAGCGAATGGCCCGTGACGTTGATCCGGCGACTGATTTCCGGGCCCTCTTCGAGGGCTCTCCCAACCTCTATCTTGTTCTTGATCCATCCCTCCGGATCGTCGCCGTCAATGATGCCTATTGCCGGGCGACGTTGACCGACCGGGAGGCCATTCTCGGGCGCGGCATCTTCGCCGTCTTCCCGGATAATCCCGCTGACCCGCAGGCAACCGGCGTCAGCAACCTGCGCGCATCGCTTGAGCGCGTCCTGCAATCCAGGCGTCCCGATGCGATGGCCCTGCAGAAATACGACATTCCCCGCCCCGCCTCCGCCGGCGGCGGTTTCGAGGAGCGTTACTGGAGCCCGTTCAATTCGCCTGTGCTTGACCAAAGAGGCGAGGTTTCGTGGATCATTCACCGTGTGGAAGACGTCACCGAGCGGCGGCATACCGAGGAAGCCCTCAAGCAGGAAAGCGCGTTTTACGATATCGTCATCGACAACATTCCGGCCATGGTGTTCGTGAAGGATGCCGCAAACCTCCGCTTCGCCCTGATCAACCGCGCCGGCGAGGAACTGCTCGGCATTGACCGCAGCGAGTATATCGGCAAGTCCGACTATGATTTCTTCCCCCGGGAGCAGGCCGACTTCTTCGTCGCCAAGGACCGCGAGGTTTTGCGGGCCGGCGGACTGCAAGTCACCCCGGAAGAGCCCATCAACACGCGCCAGCGCGGCGTGCGCTATCTGCAAACCCGGAAGATGTCGGTGCCCGACGAGCACGGGCAGCCCAAATACCTTCTCGCCCTCTCCGAGGACATCACCGAGCGCCGCCAGGCTGAAATCGCCCTTCGTGCGAGCGAGGCGCGGCTTCACTTTCTCGATCGTCTCAGCCGCACGACCGCGGATTCCATCGACGCAAATGAAATCCTCGCCACCACCACTCGCCTGCTGGGCCAGCACCTCAATGTTGCCATTTGCGCCTATGCCGACATGGAGCCGGACCAGGATCACTTCACCATCCGGGGCGACTGGAGCATGGAGGGTTCTCCCAGTATTGTGGGCTATTACAGCCTGGCCGATTTCGGCCGGCGCGCCGTCGCGAACCTCGGCGCGGGCTTGCCGCTTGTCGTCAATGACTGCCTCGCCGAGCTAGCGCCCGAGGAGGCGGCAACTTTCCAGAGCATCGGCATTGCCGCCACCATCTGCGTGCCCCTCGTCAAGAAGGGCCGCCTGACGGCGCTGATGGCCATCCATGACCGCAAGCCGCGAATCTGGAACGCCGGCGAGCAGGCCTTGTTAAGCGAGGTAACGGAGCGCTGCTGGGCCCATATCGAGCGCGTGCGCTCGGAGGAATCCGTCCGGGAAGGCGAACGCCGCCTTGTCCAGGCGCAAAAAATGGAAGCCATCGGCAATCTGACCGGCGGACTGGCCCATGATTTCAATAACCTGCTTGGCATCATTATAGGCAACCTGGATTTGCTGCGCGGCCAGCCGGGAAATGGCGTCACCAGGGATGCGAATTTAAATCAGCTTTCCAGCGAAGCACTGGACGCCGCGCTCCGCGGCGCCGATCTCACCCGGCGGCTGCTGGCCTTCGCCCGCCGCCAGACGCTGCAGCCGCAGCGCACCGATCTCAACGAGCTTATCGAGGGTATCAGCAAGCTCCTGCGGCGCACGCTCGGGGTCGACATAGAAATCAATTTGAACCTGGCGCCGCAGGTGTGGGCCGTCCACGTCGATCCGTCGCAGTTCGGGGCCAGTCTGATCAACATCGTCAACAACGGGCGCGACGCCATGCCCAAGGGCGGCAGGCTGACGATCACGACAAGCAACCGCCAGCTGGATGAGGATTATACCGCCGCCCATGCGGAACTGGCCCCGGGTGACTATGCCTTGATCGAAGTGAGCGACACGGGAAGCGGCATGCCGGCGGAAATGCTCAATCACATCTTTGACCCCTTTTTCACCACCAAGGACCAGGGCAAGGGTACCGGCCTTGGCCTCAGCATGGTTTTCGGTTTCATCAAGCAATCGGCGGGGCATATCAACGTTTACAGCGAGGTGGGCCACGGCACCACCTTCCGGCTTTACCTGCCGCGCGCCCCGACCGCCGCCGATGCGCCGGCGGCTCCTAAAATATCCGCGCAAAAGGGGCACGAGACCGTGCTGGCCGTGGAAGACAACGAAGGCCTGCGCCGCGTCGTCCTGCGCCAGCTCAATGACCTCGGCTACCGCGTGCGCGAGGCCTCCGACGGCCCGGCCGCCCTCAAAATTCTGGAAAGTGAGCCCGTCGATCTTCTGTTCACCGATATCATGATGCCGGGCGGCATGAGCGGCTATGATCTTGCCAAGAAAGCCCTGGAACACTGGCCCTCGCTGAAGGTGCTGCTCACCTCGGGTTTCCCGGAAACCAAACTTAATGGCAATGGTAACGCATCGGTTAAAATGCATCTTTTGACCAAGCCGTACCGGAAAGACGACTTGGCGCTGGCATTGCGGAAGGCCCTGGATGCCATTTGAAGGTGGTTTGACCCTGGGCTGATGCCCCGGCGATGCGTCATTAGGACAGTATTAATGGGCCTATGTTTGATTCGGAGGTGAAAGGACCTTTTCTGTGATGCTGCAGGAAACGCCAGCCCTGAGGCCTGCCCGGCGGGTGCTCGTCATTGATGACGAAGCCGCCTTTTGCCGCTTCATGGCGCGATTGATCAGCAGCCTGGGTTACGAGGTCACGACAACCTGCCAGGCCAAATGCGCTTATCTTGACGAACTGAAGGAGCCGGATATCGTTTTCATCGATATGATGATGCCGGAAATGGATGGCATTCAAGTTCTGCAAGTACTGGCCGATTACAAAATTAAGTCCGCCATCGTTTTGATGAGCGGCGCTGACCATAGCCTGGAAAAGGCGGAAGTCTTTGCCAAGCAAGCCGAACTTCGCCTCATCGGGGTGCTCCACAAGCCGTTCCGCCTCAACGACGTGCAGACCATTTTGGCTTCGGATTAGGCGGGCATTGCCAGCGCCAGCGCCGGCTCCACGTCCGTTTCGGCTGCTTCGGGCTTGATTGTTGCAACGGGCAAGAGCGAAGCTGCGTTTGCCGGGCTGAGAAGTTGCGCATGCTCTCCCGATCCGGCCCAGGTAACGCTCAGCACGCGCGCATCCTTGACCAGCGGGCTGAGCCGCCGGAGCAGGTAACCGTGTTTTGCATCGCTTGGCGCCGTCAGATAGCACAGGCAGACAAACCCGACATTGGCCATGTCGAGGTCCGGAAACTTGCCCGGCGCGATGACGTCTTCCGGAAGCATCTCGTGGGGAATGTTTTTTGTTTTCAAGAGCGCCGAGAACGCCAGCGTTGCCGCAAAGTTGAGCGGACCGTGCGCCGAGACCAGAAGAACGGGCACCGGGCCCTGCCCGGTTTCGTCTTCCGGCCAAATTTCATCAAGCATCTCGGAAAAGGAATGGGCCACCGCCGTCTGCCGCTCGAGCGAAAGCACGCCGCGCAAATGGTCATAATTGGCCAGCATCAATCCGGGAACCGCAACATCGTTTAGGAAACTGTCGAGCCGCTCCTCCTTGAGATAGACCTCCGCCTGTTCGGCAGCTTCAAGCGGATCGGACGCAAGCAGGCGCTGATAGAACGCATGTTCGGGTGCCAGCACCGGCTCGCTGCCCAGCAGGACGTCGAAAAATTTGAGCGACTCGATATTGCGCCCGATGACCAGCAGGCCCACCGTCAGCGGCGTTGCGAGAATGAGACCGATGGGCCCCCACAGTGCCGCCCAGAAGGCGGCGGAGGCAACGATGGCAAAGGTGGAAAGTCCCGTCATCTTTCCGAAGAACAATGGCTCCAGCACCTGGCCCACCACCACTTCGACCGAAACGATGATGCCGATTGTCAAAAGCGCCAAATTCCATCCGTCCCCGATGGCGGCGGCGATGATGACGGGAAATACCGCCGAAAGGAATGTTCCCACATAGGGCACGAAGCGCATGATTGCGGTCAACACGCCCCACAAAATCGCCCCCGGAATGCCGATGAAGGCAAGTGCGGCGCCGATGAACGCCCCGGTCAGGCCGTTGATCAGGATTTGCATTGTGAACAAGTGGCTCAAGCGGTGCCCGGCATCGTCAAGGGCCGTGGTTGTCCGGTGGATGTCCCCGGTGCCCGCCAGGCGGATAAGCCGGTTCCGCAGGTCCTCCCGGTTGAACAGGATGAGCACGACCATGAGCAGCACGATGCCGAACTGCGTCAGCGGATGGATCAGAATTGCCACCGCCGTGATGATCGGGTCGAGGGGGCCGAAATTGGTTTCGCGGATCTCAACCGGAATTGGCCTGTTGCTGCCGATGCTGGTGATCGATGACGGCTGCGGCTGCTCGAGCTCAACCTGCAGGTCCTTCAGCACGTTGGCGGCTTTCTCGATGGTTCCCCCGCCCGAAGTGGCAAATTTCAGGCTGCGCGCCTTTTCACGCAAATTGCTCTCGTATTGCGGGAGGTCGCCGGCAAGATTGGTGAGACTGGTGGCCAGGACGGCGGTCAGCCCAAGCAGGACCGCGAAGGCGATGCACACCACCGTGACAATGGCCGCAGACTTCGGAATCCGCAGTCTCTGCAAGGCCCGGACGCAGGGCGCAAGGAGAAAGGACAGCAGGATCGCCAGCACGATGGGGATGAGAATTGGCTGGCCATAGTAGAGAATTGCGCAAACCGCCAGGAAAATGACCAGGCCGTTCACCAGATCCTGGTTACCGGGAGTTCGCAAAACGCTCTCGCTGAATATTTTCACAGGCAGTGGCCGCATTTCCGGTTTTCCTTGCACCGCACCCACACCTTCGCTTCGCGACCTGGCCATGCATCTGCCCTACTGCAACGGCTGAAGCAGGTGTTTGTTCCGAGTGGGGCTTGGTCAATCAAGGGGAAATTCGGCGTGGTGGGCCCGCCAGGATTTGAACCGGAGCCAGACGGTTATGAGCCGTCTATGCGTCGATATCGTCGTCATTTCCGGCTCCCCTTCTCAGCTGCATGGCTTACGCTTTAGCTGCTGAAAAATCGCAGCCTTGCCGACCCTCCTGCCGCCCATTAACTGATTGTTCCCATTAACTATTTAATTGACTCCGAGCGGTTTAGGCGCTTGGATGCCCCATTGGGCGGGATTTGGCACACCTCGACCAAGCCGATGCGGCGGCGTTCCAACAATAGGGATGCATCGCCATGATTTCCACTTCAAGATTTTCGAACCGTGTTCGATCTGTCGGACTTACCGCGCTATTAGCTCTTGCAGCTTTGAGTACTGCCAGTCACGCCAGTACTTTGATCGGAAGTGAACTTCATGTGCAGTATGAATACCCTACGTTGGCAATATCTACGACGGTTCCACAGTTTCACCCAGCTCCTTTTTAGTAGGGGATGGCATTGAATCCGTGATTGACGTCGAGGGGGTTACGCAGATCAAGATTGATTTTAGTGCCAGTTCTCTGCTTATTTCCTTGACCACCGTGCTGCCTAACCCGACATGGGGCCCTGCGTCAACCCAGTAGGCGGCCAAAACGGTCCTGTGTTTAGCTTCCTGTCTGAAGGAGCTTTTCCGAGTATTGCGAGTATAATCGTCAATTCCTTGTCTTTGGGACCGTGCTGCATCTCTTTTGAGATGGATAAGCTTTACATTAACTGGGGTGGTTGGAATTATCACAATGGCGACACCGTACGGGTAAATTTCGAAACTTCCGCGGTTCCCCTGCCAGCGGCTCTTCCACTCTTGGCAGCAGGCCTGGGTGCGATGGGCCTCATGGGATGGCGGAAGAAGCGGAAAGCCGCCGCAGCTTAAACGAAAAACCCCGCCACCTTTAAGAAGCGGGGTCAATAATTTATCTCAAGCAGCAGTCAGATTGCCAGCCGAACTTTTGCCTGTTTTCTTGTCTGTCTCGATTTCATAGGAAACCTTCTGATTTTCCGTGAGAGAACGCAGGCCGGCGCGCTCTACAGCCGAAATATGGACGAAAACGTCCTTGCTTCCATCGTCCGGCTGAATAAAGCCGAAGCCTTTTTGATCGTTAAACCACTTCACAGTACCTTTAGCCATGGAATTGTCCTTCAGTTGGTTAGTGCGAGACCTCCATGTAATGCAAAAGCAGCGCATAAAAGACCCGGGAACTAAAAAAGCACCGAATTGGACCTGAGTCCATGGGGGCCGAATGGTTGTCTAATGGTTGAAAGCGCGACCCCGTGAAACGTCGATGGGATTTCCACTTCCCGAATTGAGTTGCGCTTCCATCTTCGTGTTTTTGATCTTCGTGGTGCTAAGGTCGTTGGTAGCATCGTTGGCCTTGCTAGTGGCCACCGTTGCCAGCAAGTGCAGGGAGTCTGTAGCCAGGCTTGGAGGCAAATGAAACGAGTACGGCGAATGTGATGATTGCAGTCTTCATGGCAGTTTTCTCTCATTTACGACCTGGACTATCCAGGATTTAACGATCTGAGGCTGCCGCAGTCAGGATGAGGGAAAAGCTGAACTGCCCGTTCATCTGCCAGTTAAAAACCCCGCCACTTTTCAGCAGCGGGGCAAGTTGGAGTTACCGGCTAGTTTGAGAAACCGGTGCTGTCGTTCTTCATGGCTTCATCGCAAATTGGATCCTTGCCCGAGGCGTTGTCGGTGCAGAATTTTGTCCGGCTTTCCATCGCCTTGTCTTTGGTCATTTCCATTATTGAGGTGCGCATTTTCAACGATTCAGGGCCCATGCAAACGGGGTCGCCAGGGTTGCTTTCGCAGTATTTGGATTCCTTCATCTTCTCATTAACATCAGCATAAGACACGCTTGCGGCTGTCATCATGCCGGCGCATGCTATGATAGTCAGAAATAGCCTTGGTGATTTGGTCATGGAGCTCTCCCGGAAAGGACGTGATTGTCCAACTCCCTCAATACCTTGCGGGACGCGATGTTCCCAATTTTGTGCTGTATTCGCAACACTTTAAGTTGATAGGGCGGAGAGGGAACCAAACGTCGCAATTGCAGTTACTCTGTCCCTTTCGCTCCACCCCATCGTTTGCATGATGGAAGCTTCCGACGGTTGAGTGCCCCTTGCTGCAGCTATTATTTCGTTGAGACGAAGATGGAATCCGGCGGCGAGGCCGGTTTTCAATTATTCCAGAACGGTAAAATTTTAGGTTTTTCATTGAGAGTCATTTAACCGAATTGGTCCCAACCTCTATTTTGGGACAGCCTCAGGGCAATTGGTTCACTATGCGGAAATCGAATTCCGACGCGTTGTCACGCAAGCATCCTCGTTACCGGGTGCTCAAAGAGGGTAAAATCATTTCAACGGACCTTCACTGTGGCGTAGACGTGATCATTCTCGATATGAGTGTAGGAGGGGCGCGCATGCAAATTCCGCCCTCCTTAGAACTTCCAGATAAATTCGACCTGGTTGTTACGTCGGAATACCTGTTTTATCCAGCTCTGAAGAAGTGGCGAAACGGATACATGATCGGAATCGAATTTGCTGGCGAGCCATACCGGCCAAGCGTGCTGATTGGCGATACAAAAGAACAGCACGCAGCCTCAAATATTGACTTTGCGTAGGCCGACGGGGGAATTTCTCACTTCTTTTATTTCACCAACCTGGCGCGGTATCACGTTCCAACTGGGCAATCAGCTCAGCCAAGCATTTGCCAATCTTGCATGCGCAACCGGGTTGCTTCACTTATCTCGGCGGAATCATAACAAAAGCCGCGTTGCCCCGGATGTTGCCCCGCTTGATTCAAATAATCAGGATTTTCCGCTAAGTCTTTGAAAGCGTGGTGGGCCCGCCAGGATTTGAACCCGGAACCAGACGGTTATGAGCCGTCAGCTCTAACCATTGAGCTACAGGCCCCCACGCCGAGGCAGTGGCTACAGCAATTCGCGCGTCTGTGCTATAGGCCAGATGATGTTGACCCAGAATCTCACCCCCCAGGCCGCCGTGGAGCAGCTTATCGACCTCCATGCCAAGGCCACCGCCAGCCTGAAATCCTGCCTCGAGCGTTATTTCACCACCCGCCAGGCCCCCACCCCCGACGAGCGCAGCAGTTTTTGCTACCCCCAATTGCGCGTCACCTACGAATCCCAGGGAGTTCAGCCGTCGATCTCGCGCGCCTTTGCCAAATTCCAGGGCCCCGGCACCTATGTCACGACCATAACCCAGCCCGCCCATTTTCGCCGCTATCTGGTGGACCAGCTCTCCTACCTGGTGAAGGATTACGCTGCCTCCATCCAGGTGGGCGTTTCCCTCCAGGAAATCCCTTACCCCTATGTCCTCGACAAGGGCGATGACCTGGGCGGCGAAAACACCAAGGCCGTCGAGCTGGCGCTCCATTTCCCGGTGCCACGCCTCGATTTGGTGGGCGATGAAATCGCCGACGGCAATTGGGACCACATGCCCGCCCATCCCCTGCCGCTCGCCATGTTCGATGCGGTCCGGGTGGATTATTCCCTGAAGCGCATCCAGCATTATACCGGCACCCACTGGCGTGACATGCAGCCCTGGATTTTGCTCACCAATTATCACCGCTATGTCGACCAGTTCATCGTCTGGGGTGTCGAGCAGCTCGCAGCCGAAGGCCCCTATGAGTCGCTGCATCTCCCCGGCGGCGGAACCATCGTGCGTGGCATGGATGCCGCAACCGTCGTAAAAATCATCGAGAGCTCGCTCTGGCACCGCTACCAGATGCCGGGCTACCATCTGAAGAAACGCGATGGCCTCGGCGGCGGCGTCACCCTCGTCAACATTGGCGTTGGCCCGCCCAACGCAAAAACCATGACTGATCATCTGGCCGTGCTGCGCCCCCACTGCTGGCTGATGATCGGCCACTGCGGCGGCTTGCGCCAATCGCAGCGCATCGGCGACTACGTGCTGGCCCATGGCTATCTCCGCCAGGACGGCATTCTGGATGACGTGGTGCCGCCGGAAATTCCCCTCCCGGCTTTGGCCGAAGTGCAGGTGGCGCTGCAGCAGGCGGCCGCCGCCGTCACCGGTGAAAGCGGCGATGCGTTGAAAGCAAGGCTGCGCACCGGAACCGTTGTCACCAATGATGACCGCAATTGGGAGCTGCGCTGGAGTCAGGAGCGCAAGCGCATCAACCTGTCGCGGGCCATCGCGGTGGATATGGAATCAGGCACCGTCGCCGCCCAGGGCTACCGTTTCCGCGTGCCCTATGGCACCCTGCTCTGCGTTTCCGACAAGCCGCTCCACGGCGAAATCAAGTTGCCCGGCGCCGCCAATGCCTTTTACGACCGCGCCGTGAGCGAACACCTGATGATCGGCCTCGCGGCCATTGACCGCATGCGCGGCGAACTCTCGCAGCTCCACTCAAGAAAGCTGCGCAGCTTCGACGAGCCGCCGTTCAGGTAAAATCAGGCGATGCGGTTCCGGTAGAGCTGCCAGAAAAGATAGAGCACCGCCGCCACCGCCACCGCCGACGGATTGAGCGAGATCAGCAGGTCCCTGACATTGCCATAAACCGAAGTCACAAAACCCCCGGCCCCTTCGCCCATGAGCAGCGCGACCAATACCGTCACGAGCACAAGCTGAAAAAGCAAAGTAATTACAATTCGGAGAAAATCCGTTATTTGCTCAAGCATGACAGCAAGCGAGCGAAGGCGGCAGAACCGCCGCCTCCGCGCCTTGAATTACTTGCGGGCGACAGCAGTGCCGCGGCCCGAGAACAGCCACAGGATCAGGCCCAGAACGATAAGGCCCACCAGGCCATTCGAACCAAGTTTGCCAACGAGGCCGGTCAGATTGTCAACCACCTGTCCAAAGAACGGCATCGATGGGCCGCCGACAAGGATCGACAGGACGATAGCTAAAGCAATAAGCACGAGGCTAATGTCGATCAACTCACGCACAACGTTTTTTACGTGTCCGAACATATCCATGTTACCCCTCCATTCGCGGAATGCGAATCACTTACGATGATGCCGTATTTTTGTTCATAAAGTGTTAACGATAAAATTTCCCCTTTAAAATCAATAGGAAAGGGCTGCACATGAAATCATCAGGCGGATGCCTTTGCCAGGCCGTGCGGTTTTCGGCAACGGCTGAGCCGCTTGCGGCGCGGGTCTGCTGGTGCCGCGTTTGCCAGTATCTCGGCGCCGGCAACGGCGCCATGAGCGTGTGCTTCCGCGCCGCTGCGGTTTCGGTTGAGGGCGCTGTGAAATGGTTTGAAAGCATCGCCGACAGCGGCAACCGCATGCTGCGTGGCTTCTGCCCAAGCTGCGGAACGCCCCTGTTCAGCAAGGCTGAGTCCCGCCCGCATTTGATCTTCATCCGGGCCGGCGCATTGGATGATCCAAATCTCATGAAGCCGCAAATGACCATCTGGACCGATGCGGCGCCGGAATGGGCCTGCATCGATCCGGCCCTGCCGAAGGTCCCCGGCCAGCCGCCGCCCGTGGCATAAGACAAACACACTCCAGCCGCAATTCATCGCCACATCAGCGCCGGAAATTCATCGGGAGCTTTTAAGATGTTCAAGACCCTTTTCACCGCCGGCGCTTTAACCCTTGCCGCTGCCTGCCTCGCGCCGGCTCTTGCCGATGATGGGAAGCTGGTCCGCAGCATGTCCCTCACCGGCCATGGCGAAGTGCGCATGGCGCCTGACCTCGCCATCGTCACCGTGGGCGTGATGAGCTCCGCCGCAACGGCGCGCGAAGCCCTCGATGCCAACACCAAGGCCATGCAAGGCGTCATGGCTTCGCTCAAAGATGCCGCCATTGCAGAGCGCGACATCCAGACCTCCAATTTTTCAGTGAACCCGCGTTATGACTATGGCCAGAACAACGCCCAGCCGCCGAAGGTCGTGGGCTATGACGTTTCCAACACTGTCTCGCTCACCGTGCGCAAGCTCGACAGCCTCGGCGCCGTGCTGGATCAGGTCGTATCGTCCGGTTCCAACCAGATCAACGGCGTGATGTTCCAGGTCTCAAAGCCCGAAGCCGCAACCGATGAGGCCCGCAAGCTCGCCGTGGCCGATGCCCTGCGCAAGGCGCAAGTCTATACCGCCGCCAGCGGCGTGACCCTCGGGCACATCATTTCCCTGTCGGAAGGCGGCGGTTACCAGCCGCCCCAGCCCGTCTTCAAAACCATGCGCGCCGAAGCCGCCTCCGCCGATGTGCCCATTGCCCAGGGTGAACAGGTCATCGCCGTGGATGTGAACCTCACCTGGGAAATCAAGTAAATATCAAATAGAAGTGACCCTGCTGCCATTGCCTGGCAGCGGTCCTCTGCTAGGGTCAAGCCATGCCTATCTGCGAACGTGATCCCTGGCGCGACCAGTATTTCGAAAATATTCCGTGCCCGGACAACATCCTGATTCCGACCGATGATTTTGACGCCTGGCCCTGGTATCCCCGGCACAACTGGATTTATGACAAGCTCCGCATGGCGCAAAGCCAGGGCCTTGCCGCGGGGCCCCATGGCGTGGCCCCTCCAGGCTATCCGGTTTTTTCAAAGCCCATCACCAATTTGAAGGGCATGGGCGTGGGCAGCCGCGTCATCACCTCGCCCAAGGAGATGCTGGCCTGTTCGACGCCCGGCCATTTCTGGATGCCGCTGCTCGAAGGCCCCCATGTCTCGACCGACTGCGCCGTGGTGACCGGCCAGGTGAAATGGCTGCGCCACGCCACCGGCGTTCCGGGCCCGGAGGGCACCTTTAAATACTGGACGCTCCATGCCGACGAGATGCCGGACGTGGCGGCCTACCTCAAGACCTGGGTCAGCAAATACATGGCCGCCTATACCGGCATGATGAACTTCGAAACCATCGGCGGAAAAATCATCGAAGCCCATCTGCGCTTTGCCGACCAGTGGTGCGACCTCAACGGCAAGGGCTGGATTGGGGCCATGGTGCGCCTTTATACGGATGGCGAATGGGCTTACGATGAGCAGCGCCGTGTGGGCTTTTCCATTCCGCTCTTTGCCCGCCACAACAGCAATTTTTCCCATCCGCCGAAGGACGTCCAAGCCCGCATCCGTGCCATGCCTAATGTCTCAAGCCTGCAAATTACGTTTTATGATGGCAAGGACGCCGTCGACCACCCCATGCCCCCCGGCGGTTTTCGCGTGGGGATCGTCAACGCCTGGGATTTGCAATCAGGCTTCGCCGCCATCGACGAGCTGGCCAAGGCCTTCCCCACCCACTCACTGCTGCGCGCCTGAAATATCCACGACCTGCGCTTTCGGCAAAGCCGTAGCCCCGGGCTGCTCCGGCCAGTGCTTATAGGTCTGCACCCCGCCCGAGGCCCGCACCTTGGCGATGAGGTCAAGATCTACCTCCGCATAAACCCACTGGGCCTTGTTCATCTCGCCCAGCGCCAAAACCCCGCCCGGCGGAAAGCCCACATCCGATGGCGCGAAGATTCCGGCCATCCCGCAATTTGCCGGGCACGCCGCACTCCAGGGGCTTGCCCCAACCACCGGCGAATGCACCGTGTAAACCTGGTTCTCCAGGGCCCGCGCCGCGGCCCCGGTGCGCACCCGCCAGTAGCCCCACTCGGTTTCCGTGTTGGAAGGCGCCAGGATTATTTCCGCGCCCGCTTCCGCCAGCGCCCGCGACAGCAGCGGAAATTCAATGTCGTAGCAAATCAAAAGGCCGATGCGCGTGATGCCCACGTCGAACACCGTAAGCGCCTTGCCCGATGCAATATGCCAGGGCTCGCGCTCCCACGGCGTCGGCATGATCTTGTCGTAATGTCCCCGGATACCCGTGGGGCCGAAGATATGCGCTACGTTCATCGTGCAGCCCGGCCGCCGCTGCGGGCCCGAACCCGCGACAATGGTCACGCCATGCTTGGCCGCAAGCTTTGCGTGCACCCGGTCAAGCTCCGGCACCAGCCCCGACACCGCATCGAACGAGGCCTGCACATCGGAAGCTTTGCCACCAATGCCCGCCAGCTCCATGCTGCCATATTCCGGAAACACCAGAAGCTTCGCACCGGCGCTTGCGGCCTCATCCACCCAGCGCGTGATCTTCGCCTCGTAGGCGGCAAGGTCCTTCAATTCATCGAGGGGATATTGCGCCGCCGCGATCTTAATTTTTCTTGTCATCATCATCCACATGGAAGTCGTGCAGGATACGGTGGAAAACCGGCACCAGCATGATGCCGGCCACGGCGAAAAGCAGCAGGCCGCAGACGATGGCGTAAAGGCCGGCGAAAACCTTCGTGCTGTCCTGCTGCAGTTCGCCCATCGGCCCCATGCCGGAAAGGATCATGGCGGAATTCACAAAGGCGTCAACCAACCCCATGCCCTCGAAGCCCATGTAGCCCGCCATGCCGATGGCCAGCGCCACGATGACGGTGCCCAAGGCCACAAGCCCGTGGCGCAGCAGGCGCTGCGAAAAAACCTTCCGGCTCGCCAGCTTGTTCCGGCGCTTTTCAAACTTGAGCAGATGCCTCACCGGAAAATCTTCTCGCCCTGCTCGTCGATGATCTGCCGCCCCTTGGCCAGCGCGATGTCGGCCGCTTCGTCAAGCGAGGTGAAGCGGTCGGCGCGGACGTAGGCGTGCTCCCGGCGCGCCCCGTCAATCTCCTTCGATATGACGCCCGCCAGTTGAAACTGCCCGCCCTCCTTGTAGGGCCGCGCCTCGATGGTGAAGCCCTTGTGCTCGGCCGATTTCACCGATTTCGGCGCCGCCGGAGCCCCTCCGCCGCCGCCGAACAGTTTCTTGAAAAACGACATGGTGAAATCCTTTCGAGCCTTCCCGCGCCCGCCAATCTAACACCGAAGCCTTCACGCGAAAAGTGATTGGCCGGGTCATGCGGTGGACATAATTTAGCGTAACAGATAAAGTTCCATTATCAAAACAGCGAGGAGAACCCGCCATGTTCGACATGTCAATGAACGGAGCAAAGCACCTGGTGCTGGACCGCCGCAAATTCCTGAGCGTTGCCGCGGGCCTTGTCGCCGCCGGCGTCATCCCCAAAAGTGCTTTGGCTCTCGCCGCGCCCTATGCCTTCAAGCAGGGCGCCTATGATGTGACCGTGGTGAGCGACGGCACCCTGACGCTGCCGCTCTCCGTGGTGAGCCCCGAGGCCAAGCCGGAAGACCTCAAGGCCCTGCTCGGCGCCATGATGCAGGGCGAGCAGGCGCAGTTTGAGGCGAGCCCCTTGCTTTTGAAATCGGGCAGCGACGTGATCCTCATGGATACGGGTGCGGGCGGCAATTTTGCCGCCTCGGCAGGCAAACTCACCGAAAGCCTCAAGGCGGTGGGCGTCGAGCCTGGCGCCGTCACCAAGGTGATCTTCACCCACGCCCACCCCGATCATCTCTGGGGAACCCTCGGCGCCGACGGCAAGCCCGTCTTCGCCAACGCCTCGTTCCACGTGGCCGAAACCGAATGGAATTTCTGGATGGCACCCGACCTCGCCGGCAAAATGCCCAAGGACATGGAAGGCATGGTGAAGACCACGCAAGCCCAGCTCGCCGGAATCAAGGACAAGGTCGCCATGTTCAAGCCCGGCGCCGAAGTGCTGCCCGGAATCAACGTGCTCGATACGGCGGGCCACACGCCGGGCCACGTCTCGTTTGAGCTCGCCGGCGGCGACGGCCTCATCATCACGGCTGATGCCATCACCAATCCGCTGGTTTTCTTCCCCCATCCCGACTGGAAATTCGGCTTCGACGCCGACCACGCCATGGCGATCGCCAACCGCAAGAAACTCCTCGACATGGCCTCGGCGGGAAAGAAAAAACTGCTCGGTTACCACTGGC
The DNA here is from genome assembly GCA_963773295.1 of uncultured Alphaproteobacteria bacterium. Lineage (GTDB taxonomy): Bacteria > Pseudomonadota > Alphaproteobacteria > Rhizobiales > Aestuariivirgaceae > Aestuariivirga. Next base: position 268,819 of record CAVZAJ010000007.1, on the reverse strand, counting down.
CCTATCCCGGCATCGGCATGGCGGAGGCCAAGGACGGGGCATATGTCTATGTGCCGGTGAGCTAACACATCAGATTACATCAACATCTCTCCATGGTCGTCCCCGGACTTGATCCGGGGATTAACCCGACCACCAATGGTACTTGAAACCAAAGAGAGTTTCAGGGGGCAAGGGAACGAACATCCAAGTAAACGTGCAAGAAACGACGGGATAATTTGTGATTGCGCGGCAATCCAAGCACATGCCATGCGACCGCATAGGCGGACTCCCATTCAGCGGCTGATTGTGGCCCGCCCATTTCAGCATCACCCAGAAAGTTAAGAAGAACGAGACTGGCATTGACTTTGTGCTCACGCAGAAACATGAGATGGGCAAGCCGGTTAGTAAGTTGGTAGAAATAACCACCCCAAGAAACAACCGGCTTTGCTTTTAAGTATGATGCCGTAAGGCCAAGCGCTTTATCAATCTTGGCACGAGATTCCGGACGTGCGCCAGACGGCGGTGAAAAGAGTTCTGCAATGTGTGCCTTGGCTTCAACGATCAGCACTTGGCCCTTATCGGTAAGGGCCAGAGCATCCCATTGGGTCCTCGCGTCGGCCAAAAATCGACCAAATCTGGACTCAGGGCACCATGGCCGATGAGATCGAGAAAGGCTGAATCTCTGTATTCAGCATAATCATCTGTCTGTAGCGGCGAAAGCCACTCGATCTTGCCTTCTATCAGCGAATGCGCATTGATCGCCGGATCAAGCACATCCGGCCGGTCGTTAACGGCAATCTGGAGCCATTTGAGGCTTCCACGGCTTCCAACCGATTGTGCAACTCTCATCAGTTTTCCAGAAGGCTCTTGAGCTTTGCGGTTTGACACCGATGCTTCAGCTTCCGCAGCGTCTTAGCTTCAATTTGCCGGATGCGCTTATTCGTCACTCCGCCGCCGCATGCGTCAGCGCTTTTGCTTTCTTTAATTCCATTTGCAGGTTGATTGCGTCGACATCAAAGCCATTTGGCCAGCTAGGAACTCCAAAAGATATATAGGCCTTTTTGAAAAATGATTGGTCTCGCAAGGGCTCCACCATTGTGCCGCCTTCGGCAATCATGTCCGAATAGTCACGAACACCTTCGGTTCCGTCTGAGAACCTCACCCATAGCCGATAGCCATCAAGGGGGGTGAGCTTCACGACTTTGACCATGTTAATCATTCTTCATCCGCTCCCTGAATAGAGTTCAGTGGCGCTCTAGATTTACACCGTTCCCAGTTTTCAAGCAATTCCTGTTGATGGCGAAGCGTCCAAGTCTTTATAATGCGCTTTGGACCGGGCGACATTTGACCGGCAATCAGCTCGCCAGTCTCAATCGCGAACAAGCCGTCAAACCCTTGATAATAGGCATGGAAATGTGCCGGAGGATGGTCGCGCCAATACATTTGAATAACAATGCCAAAGAAAATCGAAATCGTTGGCATCGCGGGATTCCTCAATTATCCAGGAAACTCCTGAGCTTCCGGCTGCGGCTCGGATGCTTCAGCTTCCGAGCGCCTTCGCTTCGATCTGCCGGATGCGTTCGCGCGTCACGCTGAACTGCTGGCCGACTTCTTCCAGCGTGTGGTCCGTGTTCATGCCGATGCCGAAGCGCATGCGCAGCACGCGCTCTTCGCGCGGCGTCAGGCTTGCCAGCACCCGCGTTGTCGTCTCGCGCAAATTGGCCTGGATCGCCGCATCGATGGGCAGCACCGCGCCCTTGTCCTCGATGAAATCGCCGAGATGCGAATCCTCCTCGTCGCCCACCGGCGTTTCAAGGCTGATCGGCTCCTTGGCGATTTTCATCACCTTCCGCACCTTTTCCAGAGGCATGGAAAGCTTTTCCGAGAGTTCTTCAGGCGTCGGCTCGCGGCCGATCTCGTGCATCATCTGGCGCGAGGTGCGCACGATCTTGTTGATCGTCTCGATCATGTGCACCGGAATGCGGATGGTGCGCGCCTGGTCGGCAATCGAGCGGGTGATCGCCTGGCGGATCCACCAGGTGGCATAGGTCGAGAACTTGTAGCCGCGGCGGTATTCGAACTTGTCCACCGCCTTCATCAGGCCGATGTTGCCTTCCTGGATGAGATCGAGGAACTGCAGGCCGCGGTTGGTGTATTTCTTGGCGATGGAAATGACCAGGCGGAGGTTGGCCTCCACCATTTCCTTCTTGGCAATGCGCGCCTCGCGCTCGCCCTTCTGCACCATGGCCACGATCTTGCGGTATTCCGGAATCTGCAGGCCCGTCGCGGTGGCGAGTTCGTAAATCTCGTCGCGGATGACGCGGATCGATTCCTTCTCGTCATTGGCGAATTTCTTCCAGCCGAATTTGGTGAGCCGCGCCACGCGCTTCAGCCAGTCCAGGTTCAGTTCGTCGCCCTGGTATTCCTTGAGGAACTCGGTGCGCGGAACCTTGTAGGTCTCGGCCAGGCGCATCAGCCGGCCCTCAAGCGAGTTCAGCCGCTTGTTGATGTCATAGAGCTGTTCAACCAGCGCCTCGATGCGCGCGTTGTTCAGCGCCAGAGATTTCACTTCGGCGATGATGTCGTCGCGCAGCTTGCGGTAGCGCCGCTCCTGGCTCGGCGAAAGCTCGGTCGACTCCGCCACTTCCTGGTCCTGCAGCTTGCGCAGCGATTTATACTGCTTGGCAATGCTGTCGAAAATTTCCAGAACCTTGGGCTTCAGCTCCGCTTCCATCGCCGAGAGCGATACGCCGAGGTCATCGCCCTCGTCGTCGTCCTCGTCCTCGATGACCGGCTTGTCGAAATCTTCCGGTGAAAGCACATCGCCATATTCATCGTCGCGCTTTGCTGGGCTGCGCCTGTTTCAGGCGCTCGGGGCGCTTGAGCTCGGCCTGCTTGCGCACTTCCTCCTTGGGCGGAACATAGGGCTGGGGTGCCGCCACCGGCTGGTTATTCTTGGCGTCCGGGCCGGCATAGGTCGCTTCCAGATCGATGATGTCGCGCAGCAGGATCTTCGCTTCGTTCAGTTCGTCGCGCCAGATGATGATGGCCTGGAAGGTCAGCGGGCTTTCGCACAATCCGGCGATCATCGCCTCGCGGCCCGCCTCGATGCGCTTGGCAATGGCGATTTCGCCTTCGCGCGAGAGCAGTTCAACCTGCCCCATCTCGCGCAGATACATGCGCACCGGATCATCGGTGCGGTCCGCCGGCAGCTTCGCCGCTTCAACCTTGATGACGGCGGTTTCCGAGCTTTCCTCGCCCTCGACCTTGGCGACGACGTTTTCGGTTTCCTCTTCGCTTTCGACGACCGTGATGCCCATGTCGGCCAGCATCGAATAGATGTCTTCGATCTGGTCGGAGGTGACTTCCTCCGAAGGCATCACCGAATTGAGTTCGTCGAGCGTCACATAGCCCTTGGCCTTCGCCGTCTTGATCAGCCGCTTGACGGCCGCATCGGTGAGATCAAGAACCGGGGAATCCGAGCCTTCCGCCGGCACATCGGCGGCATTGTCCTGGTCTTCCGCCGCATTGGCGTTGTCTTGATCTTCAGGCTTGGTTTCGCGGACTTGGGCAGCACGGGCCATGGGCTAATGAACTTTCGTCAGATGGTGCGTGTGATTCGCACAAAATTGGGTGATTCGGGTGAAAACTAAGGCGTACGGTCTTAAACACCGCTTAACCTATCGTTCGTTCCCGGCCTTATGAGATGACGTCAACAACCCTGCCTGAAGCGGCGCCGAACCCTGCAATAAGGGCCTCGGAGCCAACCGCCGATAGCAATTGTTCACGCACCCCGGACAGGGCGTTGAAATTCTCCTCCGTCGGTTCGGCAGTGAAAGCGGCCTCCGCCGCCTTAAGCTCCCGATCGAGCGTTACGGTTTTCCGGTGCAAGGCGAACATCTGACGCAGGCCAGTCCGCGCATCATCTGGTGCAGCCGCAGGACCAAGGAACCATTCGTTCAAACGCGTCGCCTGGTTTTCGAGGTGGTCCAGACCAGGGCCAAAGCCTCGAGACAACAGGTGGCCCTTGAGCCTCGCCGTATCAAGGCCCTGCTCAAGCGCGGCGCTATTTATGATTTGTGTACGGAGGGAGTCAAGCTCGCGCGAGGCGAATTCCGCTGCGGCAAACTCGTCCAGAAAGTCGCCTAACAGGTCAGGATGGTTGACGAAAGTCAGCACAATCAGCCGTTCCCGCCGTTCCAGGGCCTTTTGGGCCCCCGCAAAGGCCGCCATGGCCTTGAGCTGGGGCGAAGCCGGTTGCGGTGTTTCCCAGGCTTTTTGCCCCTTTTTCCACGGTTTTTGAGGGAAATTGGGCGAGCGCTGACCGGAAATTGCCGCCTCGCCCGGTTGCGCTGGAAAAGCTGGTCAAAGCGGGAGGTGAGGTCGGCCATATAGTGCTTGCGCACCGTTTCATCGCCAATTTGGTTCAAAAGCCCGCGCAAATCCCGCTCAAATTGCGCCTTGCGCTCCGGCGTGGCCCGGTCATTTTCGGTCAGCGCCCGCCGCCAGATGACGTCCGACAGGGGTTCCGCCGCCTCAATCACCGCCTTCACCGCCTCCGGCCCCTGGGCCTTCAACAGGTCATCCGGATCCTGCCCCTCCGGCAAAAGCGCGAATTTCAAGCGAATATCCCGGCTTCAACAGGGGCAGCGCCAAATCCAGCGCCCGGTAGGCCGCCTTGATCCCGGCGCTGTCGCCATCGAAACACAGGGTCGGTTCCGCCGCCGCTTTCCACAACAGCGCAAGCTGGTCTTCCGTCAAAGCCGTGCCAAGCGGCGCCACCGCATTGGGAAATCCCGCCCGGTGCAGGGCGATCACATCGATATAGCCCTCAACCGCGATGATGGCCCCCAGCTCATGGGCGGCGGCCCGCGCCTTGTCGTGATTGTAAAGCACCGCCCCCTTGTGGAATAACGGCGTCTCCGGCGAGTTCAGGTATTTCGCCGCCACATCGGCTTTCAGGGCGCGCCCGCCAAAGGCGATGACTTTGCCGCGCGGATCGCGGATGGGAAACATCAGCCGGTCGCGGAAGCGGTCATAGGCCACCGGAATGTCGTCGCCGGCAATCACCAGCCCCGCTTCCGCCATCTGCTCCACCGTCACATTTTTTGACGCGAGATGCGAACGCAGCGCCGAGCGGTCATCCGGCCCGTAGCCGATGCGGAATTCTTTTTGGATCGCCGCCGTCAGTTGCCGGTCCGCCAGATAGCCCCGCGCCTTCGCGCCCCGCGCCGCCTTGCAATTCCGCCTCGAAAAACGCCGCGGCAATTTCCATCACATCATAAAGGCTTGCGCGAACCTCCTCGCGCTTTACATCAGCTTCCGAAAACTGCGGCATCGGCAGGCCCGCTTCCTGCGCCAGCCGCTCCACGGCTTCCGGAAAGCTCGCACCTTCCTTTTCAACCAGGAACGTGAAAATGTCGCCGGACTGCTTGCAGCCAAAGCAATGATACCGCCCCTTGCGGTCATCCACATGAAACGACGGCGATTTTTCGTTATGGAACGGGCAGCAGGCCCAATAGTCGCCCTTGCCCACATTGGTCTTGCGCCGGTCCCAGGCCACGCGCCGCCCCACCACGGAAGAGATCGAAACCCGTCCGCGAATGTCATCAAGAAATGAAGGTGGAAACCGCATGCCTATGTCCTAGCAAGACCCCGCCTTGCCAGCAACACGTGGGCATGCCAGCATGAAAACTCAACAAGGAGGCCATCATGGCAATCAAGAAAATCTACACCGCCCACGTCACCTCAACCGGAGGGCGCGGCCAAGGCCGGGCTGTATCCGCCGACGGCATGATCGACTTCAAAATCGGCCAGCCCAAGGAAATGGGTGGCAAGGATGATGGCCTCAATCCCGACCAGCTCTTTGCCGCGGCCTATTCCACCTGCCTGCTCGGCACGATCAAATATGTGAGCAGCAAGGAAAAGAAAACCGTCCCGATTTCGTCCGGATTCATCCATCACCGCGCATGTGAGCTTCGGCCCCCGCTCCGACAAGAAGGGTTTCGGCATCGCCGTGGCGCTGGACATCAGCCTCCCCGGCGTGCCCAAGGCCATAGCCGAAAAAATCGTCAAGAAGGCCCACGTTGCCTGCGCCTATTCCAACGCCATCAAGAAGAACGTGAAGGTCACGACAAAGATCGTTTGACCATCCTTCTCATCATGCCCGCGCTCGCCGCGGGCATTTTCTTTATCCCAGCAACCCCTTCACAATCCCGCCGGCCTTGGCCATGTCCATCTGGCCGGCGTACTTGGCTTTCAGCTCCGCCATCACCTTGCCCATGTCCTTGACGCTCGAGGCGCCAACCGCGGCAATCACCGAAGCCACCGCCTTCTTCGCCTCGTCATCGGACAATTGCTTCGGCATATAGCTCTGGATGATGTCCATCTCCTCGCGCTCCTGCTGCGCCAGTTCGGGCCGCCCGCCCTGCTCATACATGCCGAGGCTTTCCTGGCGCTGCTTCACCATCTTGGCGAAGAGGTCGATAAGGCCGGGATCGGCGGTCAGAAGCGAGTCATGCCCGTCGGTGCGGCTGTTGATGTCCTTGTCCTTGATCGCCGCATTCATCAGGCGCAGCGTCGAAATCCTGCGCTTGTCGCCCGCCTTCATGGCGGTCTTCAGGTCATCGTTGATTTGGGCACGAAGGCTCATGGAATCTATCCCTTTATGGAAACCCGGTAGATAGGAGCTTGGCGGCCCTAACGCAACCTTGACGGATGCGCCCTGCTCCCCCATAGAGTTTGAAATTCCCGGAGATTCCATGATGACCAGCCCGAAAAAGGCCAAGGCCAAACCACGCAAGGCTTTCAGTGATTGGGACACGCCCCGCATCACCGGCCTTCTCGTCCTTGCCGATGGCACCGTCATCGAAGGCCAGGGCTTTGGCGCCGAAGGCGAGGCCGTGGGCGAAGTCTGCTTCAACACCGCCATGACCGGCTATCAGGAAGTCCTCACCGACCCCTCCTATGCCGGCCAGATCGTCACCTTCACCTTCCCCCACATCGGCAATGTCGGCACCAATGACGACGACCTTGAAACCACCAACCTGGCGGCCTCCGCCGCGGTCAAAGGCTGCGTGGTCAAGGCCCCCGTCACCGACCCCGCCAATTACCGCTCCCACAAGCATTTCGATAAATGGCTGAAGACCAAGGGCATCATCGGCCTGTCGGGCGTGGATACCCGCGAACTCACCAACCTGATCCGCGACAAGGGCATGCCCAATGGCGTCGTCGCCCACAATGCCAAGGGCAAGTTCGACGTGAAGAAGCTGCTCGCCATGGCCAAGGCCTGGGGCGGGCTTGAAGGCCTCGATCTCGCCAAGGATGTCTCGCTCACCCAGCGCATGGAATGGGACGAGAAGCAATGGAACTGGACCACCGGCTACACCACGGCGGTTGGCGGTACTTATAAAGTGGTCGCCATCGACTACGGCCTCAAGCGCAATATCCTGCGCTGCCTGACGAGCGTGGGCTGCGATGTCACCGTCGTACCGGCCAGCGCGTTGGCCTCGGATATTCTCGCCATGAACCCCGATGGCATCTTCCTGTCCAACGGCCCCGGCGATCCCGCCGCCACCGGCGCCTACGCCGTGCCCGAAATCCAGAAACTCATCGCCAGCGGCAAGCCCATTTTCGGCATCTGCCTCGGCCACCAGATGCTCGGCCTCGCCCTGGGCGCCAAGACGAAAAAGATGCACCAGGGCCACCACGGCGCCAATCATCCCGTGCAGGATTTCACCACCGGCAAGGTCGAGATCACCTCGATGAACCATGGCTTCACCGTGGACCGTGAAACCCTGCCCCAAGGCGTCAGCGAAACCCACGTCTCGCTCTTCGATGGCTCCAACGCCGGCCTGAGCCTTGATGGCCACCCCGTTTTCTCCGTGCAGTACCACCCGGAAGCCTCCCCCGGCCCGCAGGACAGCCACTACCTCTTCACCAGGTTCGTGGGCGAGATGGCAAAGGCAAAAGTTAATTCCTGATCTGTCATCCCGGCCCATCCGCAACTAGCAATGGGAACAAAAGAGTCCGTCCCCCGTTTCACCTGGAATTAACGGACGGAATCCCATGGAACACGTACATCTTAACAACCGCATTCTATTGGCAATGGCCCTGCTGATCATGACCGCGACGATCACGGTCACTTCAACCCTCGCCTGAACCAAAAGTTAATTTTGCCATTGAAACCTTGGCCGCTCTGGCACATACGCTTGCATTTCCCCTGGCAGGAATGCAGCGCCCCCATGTCTTTCAGCAAACTCGACGAACTCGGACGGAAACTTGAAGCCCTTGAGCATGCCCAGTCCATGCTCAGTGTCGATGAGGCGGTGCAGATGCCCCCGGGCGGCGGCGAAAAGCGCGCCGAGGCCATGTCGATGCTCGCCGGCATGCACCATGAAATGGCTTCCGCTCCCTATATCGCCGAGTGGATTTCCGACGCCCGCAAGGAAGACTTGAGCGCCACGCAAAAAATCGCCGTTAATGAATTCGAGCGCAGCTACATCAACCTCACCTGCCTTTCCTCGGCTTTCGTCCGCCGCCAGGTGTCGGCCCGGGTGCGTTCCGAGCAGCTCTGGCGCGAACTCCGCGCAACCGGAAACTGGAAGGAATTTCTCCCGGCCTTTGAAGGCATTGTGAATCTCGCGCGCGAGGAAGCCCAGCTCCGCGCCGGCGTCCTCAAGCTCGCCCCCTATGATGCGCTGATCGAGCAGTTCGATCCCGGCAGCCGCGCCGCCGACATCACCCCGGTTTTCACCGAACTCAAGGCCTTCCTCAAAACCTTCATCCCGCAAGCCCTCGCCGCCCAGGAAGAACGCCGCGCCAGGCATCCCGCCAAACCCTTCAACGCCCCCTTCCCCATCGAGAATCAGAAAGCGCTGGGCCAAACCATGATGAAGGCCATCGGTTTCGACTTCACCCATGGCCGCCTTGATGTTTCGCATCATCCCTTCTGCGGCGGCGTGCCCTCCGACGTGCGCATGACCACGCGCTACACCACCAGCGAATTCCTCTCCTCCCTCATGGGCATCCTCCATGAAACCGGCCACGGCCTCTATGAGCAGGGCCTGCCGAAGGAATGGGGGCACTGGCCCGTGGGCCGCGCCCGCGGCATGGCGGCCCATGAAAGCCAGAGCCTGTTCGTTGAAAAGCAGCTCGCCCGCAATCCCGCCTTCTGGGAATGGGCCATGCCGGTGGTGCGCCAGCATCTGGGCGATGCCGCCATCGACGGCTGGAGCCTCGACGACATTCTCGCCCACGTCCACCGCATCGGGCGCGGCCTCATCCGCGTCGATGCCGATGAGGCAACCTATCCCCTGCATGTCATCCTGCGCTATGAAATCGAGCAGCAGTTGATCGCCGGCAATCTCGGCGCGAAAGATGTGCCCGAAATCTGGGACGCCAAGATGCGGGAATATCTCCAGCTTTCCACCATCGACAACCCGAAGGACGGCCCCATGCAGGATGTCCATTGGCCCTCCGGCGCCTTCGGCTATTTCCCCAGCTACACCCTCGGCGCCATGATGGCGGCCCAGCAATGGGCCGCCGTCGAACGCGAAAATCCAAACGTCAACGACGACATCCGCAAGGGAGATTTTTCCGGCATCAACGGCTGGCGGCGCAAAAACATCTGGTCAAAAGCCTCCACCCTTTCAACCCCGGAACTGATGCGCGCCGCTACCGGCGAAACCCTGCAAGCCAGATACTTCACCGGGCATCTGCGGAAGCGCTATCTGGCTTAGGCGGCGGCAATCACTGCAGCTCCCAGACTTCAAACCCGCCTGTGGAATTGACCAGCTTGTAGGAATTCCACGCCTGCGCAAAGGCGGGCGAGCGGCTGAACCAGGCGATGTATTTGATTTCGTTTCCGCGCAGCGTCGGCGTATCAGAACGGCGGTCAACAATCACAAGATCCGGCTTCCATGAAATCAAATCCTGGGCCACGATCTCAGCCATGCGCGCGATGACCCTATCCTGCTGTTCATCAGGTATCAGCCCTTTGCTCACCGCAGGCAGCATCCAGAGCGATTGGAAACGGCTGGCCCAAACGATATTCCTCGTTTCAAGATAAGGAAAGATCACGCCAAGATCGTGGGTCAGCGCCATCATGCGCTGTGGCTTTCGTCCGGCGAGAAGCTCATCGACAGAGGCCAGGCGCGAATTTTGCTCCCTGGCAAAATTCACCAACCCGTAGATCATTACGGTTGCAAGACCGCCGAGCACCGCAATCCTCGCCACAGGGCCGGAATTGCGCAGACCGTTCAGGAGAACTGGGATCAATATGAAAATCAAGGCTGGCAGAAGTTGATAGGTCCAGCCTTTCAGTTGCGCGAAATAGCAAATGAAGCCGCCAAGGCCGGCGAATATCCAAACCCACTCGCCGCGTTGCGCCGCTCCTCGCTGCCAGATGAAGCACACCGCAATTCCCAAAAGCAGCAAAAAGCCGGCAACCGCCGGGCGCAGGGCTGTTTCGGCAAATGTGCTTTGAAAGGCGCCATAGGTGGACAGCGCCAGCGGCAGTATTTCGCTGAAGTAGTGCGGCGTGAACTGCCAGACAAGAAGCGGAAAAACCGCGATTGAAACGGCCATGCCGATGATTTCGGCGCGAAACAGGGTCCGCCATGCACGCCTCTCCCACAGCAGAAACGTTTCAACCAGCAAGGGAATGGCCAGCAGATAGGGTTTGAAGGCCATGCCAACGCCGCACAGGAGCCCTGCCACAATGCGAAGGCTTGCCCGCGGCGCGCGGCCCTCCGCCAATTGAACCGCGGCAGCCACGTAAGGCAGCGCCAGCAATGCGGCAAAATGCTCGCGCTGGCCAAATGCCTCTGCCGGCGCAAGCGTCAGCGCCGCGGCTGAAGCCAGAAGCATCATCGCTGTGTTATCGCGTGTTTCTCCGGCCGATTGCAGGACAAGGCGTGTCAGGCCCAAGGCCCCGGCGATGGCCAGGCAAACAAAGACGACAAATGCAATGTGCGGCGAAAGGCCCAAAATCCGCGCCAGCCAAACCGCCGGCAAGGTTAGCCAGAAAGCCAGTGGCGGATTGGTCTCCAGGATATCCACATAAGGCACCGCGCCATCCAGGATGCGCCCGTCAGCCAACAGGAAATAGGACACATCGGCAGTCAGCGGCACGCTGCCATGAAACATCAAGGCAACGGCGAGAAAACCGCCGCAGGCAAGCGCCAATGTTCCCCCGCCAATGTTCTGAAATTTCAAAATTCAGCCTCTGATTCGCCAAGTGCCGGTTTTTTCCAAAATCACCCCTACTTCATGTTCCTCCCGTGTCAACTCGCCGCCCGCGCGCGCAAGGTTGTGACCGCCGGATTTGGAACACTTTGCCGTCCTATCCATTGAGCCATCATCGGGTCGCGATGCGTTATCGTGTCCAAAGAGTGGTCGATTGGAGTCAAAATCATGTTGAACAAATACAGCGCACTTGTTTTGGGAGCCGTGCTCGGCCTCGGCACCCTGGCATTCACTGGCCCCGGCGCCTCCGCCGCTGCCATGCTTCCCCTTTCTCCCGTCGCCTCAAGCGGCGCGCCAGGCATCCATGACGGCATTATCCAGGCCGGCAATAGAAATAACAATGAATGGAAGAAGAATAAGGGCTGGAAGAATAATAAGTGGAAGAAGAAGCGCTCGCACAATCGCCATCGGCGCCACGGGTCACATTTTGGCGTGCCGTTGATCATCGGCGGCGGCTTCGGTGGCTATAACTACTATAACAACTATTATGATGACTATGATTATTATGACTATGATGATTATGATGACTTCGACGGCGGCGGCTGGAGCAGCCGGCATGTCCGCTACTGCCTGAACCGGTACCAGAGCTACAACCCGCGCAACAACACCTGGGTGGCCTACAGCGGCCGGGTGCATCAGTGCCGCAGCCCATATCTCTAAGCTTCCGGGCATAGTCAAACCGGCGTCCGCGAGGGCGCCGGTTTCGTTTGCTGCCGTGCCTATGCTATGATTTCGCCGTCACCCAACGGCGGGGGCAATTCACTTTTCCTGCAGGACTGACAAAATGTGCCCGGCGGGGTCCTTGAACCAGGCGACGGCCTTGGGTCCCATTCCGCCATTGGTATTGCGCATGATGCCCTTCGCGTCAGTTTTGATGTCAGGCAGGTCATAGTGTTCCATGCGGACTCCGCGCGCCGCGAGCTGGTCAACCGCTTCGTCTACATCATCCACGATGAAATTGAGCACCGTGTGCTCCGGCGCATGGTAATCGGTTGAGTGGTAGATGAACACGGGAACCCCGCCGCCCGCCAGATGCAGCTCAAGGCCCTCCGGGATTTCATTCACGTCAAGGCCCAGCGTCCCGGCATAGAACGTCTTGGCTTTCTTCATGTCGTCAACCGAAAAACTGCTGAAGGCTTTGGTGCCCTTGAACATCAACCCCTCGTTGCCCAACGTTTCCATGGCTTTAGTCATTGCTGGCGTGCTCCGGCAACTTGGAACGCTTGGCGGTTGCCAGTTCGTCGAGTTCCTTTTCGGTCATCGACTCGTACATTCCGCGCGAGGCCCCTTTCAGCTTGGCTTTGGGAACCTCGCCGCGCTTTGCGGCCAGGGCAGCGCCGGCGGCTTTCTGCTGGGCTTTGGATTTGGCTGGCATGACGTCCTCCTCAGGTTTGCAAAGGTTAACGCCAGCAGAACGCCGGATCGGGCCGGAGGTTCCTTTTTTGCCGATGATTGGAACAAATACCCCGCAGGCCCGTTAAGCTCCTGTCATTAACCCCCGCAAGGAGCTCGCCATGTCCTCTGTCGATCCAAAATACAAATCAACGGACAGCCGTCCCAGTGTCAATGTCACACAATCGACAAAGGGTTCCGGTGCCACCGTGGCCTATGTAATCGCCGCCATCGTGGTGGTTGTCGGGGCCTATTTTCTGTTCTTCGCCGATAACATGAGCACCACGACGGTGGTTCCCTCGGTCACCCAGAACAACACCATAACGCCTGCGCCTGAAACGCCGGCTCCCGTAACACCGGCACCTGACGCGGCAACGCCGCCGGCAGCCGAACCGGCCACGCCGCCCGCCCCCGCTCCGGCGACCCCGCCTGCAGCAAACCCTTAACGCTGCAATTTGCCTGATGAGCGGCAATTCCCCTTGCCGCTCCCATAAATCACGGCAACGAAAAAGCCTCCCTTCGCGGGGGGCTTTTTTGTTGCCTCGGCCGGCCACGGGTTATCCGCTCCAGCAGCCAAACCCGCCCTTGCTTTCGCCCGCCTTTTCCGCCATACACCCCCCAACTTCGACCACCCAGCCGGGGGCTGAACGGAAGGTCTGGCGTGCCAGATAGGACAATAAGCTCCGTCTTCCCGTGTCTCCGCTCTTACGTTTGACCGGTCTTTCGAACCTTTCCCTGGTTCGTCAGAGGCTCTGCGCTGGATGCCGAAAGTAACGAAACGAATGGAAAGGTTATCAGAACATGGCTCTGTATGAGCACGTATTCATGGCCCGCCAGGACGCCTCGCCGGCCCAGGTTGAAGCCCTGGTCGAGCAGTTCAAGGGCGTCATCGCGGCAGGCGGCGGCAAGGTCGGCAAGGTTGAATCCTGGGGCATCCGCTCCATCTCCTTCCGCGTGAAGAAAAACCGCAAGGCCCACTATACCCTGATGAACATCGATGCGCCCTATGCGGCTGTGGCCGAAATGGAACGCCTCATGCTGATCAGCGAAGACGTCATCCGCTTCATGACGATCGCCGTTGAGGAGCACGAAGAAGGCCAGTCGGCCATGCTGCGCCGGCGTGATGAGCGCGAAGAGCGCGGCAGCTTCGGCGATGACCGCGGCTTCGGCTTCGGCGGCGGCGGAGGCGGCGGATTTGGCGGCGGCGGAGGCTTCGGTGGCCGCGGTGGCGCTGGCGGCGGCCGTGGCCGTCCCCGTGAAGAACGTGTCGAACCTGTTGTGGAGACCCTCTGATGGCTATGGAACAAACCGCCCGCCGCCCGTTTTTCCGGCGCCGGAAAAGCTGCCCCTTCACCGGTGAAGGTGCGCCCAAGATCGACTACAAGGATGTGCGCCTGCTGCAGCGCTATATTTCCGAGCGCGGCAAGATCGTGCCAAGCCGCATCTCGGCGGTTTCCGCCAAGAAGCAGCGCAAGCTCGCCCAGGCCATCAAGCGCGCCCGTTTCCTCGGCCTGCTGCCTTACGTTTTGCAATAAGGAGAATTGAACCATGGAAATCATTCTTCTTGAGCGCGTCGCCAAGCTCGGCGCACTGGGCCAGGTCGTAAAGGTAAAGAACGGCTTTGCCCGTAACTTCCTGCTGCGCCGCGGCAAGGCGCTGCGCGCCACCGAAGCCAACCGGGCAAAGTTCGAAACCCAGCGCGCCGTGCTGGAAGCAAAAAATGCCGAGCGCCGCAAAGGCGCCCAGGATGAGGCCAAGGGCCTTGACGGCAAATCCTTTGTCATCATCCGCCAGGCCGGTGAATCGGGCCAGCTCTATGGTTCCGTTTCGCCTCGCGATATCGCTGAAGCCGCATCGACCTCCGGTGTGGCCGTCGAACGCAGCCACGTGCTGCTCGATACGCCGATCAAGACCATCGGCATGTACACGGTAACGGTGGCGCCGCATCCGGAAGTGGAAGTGAAGATCACCATCAACGTTGCCCGCTCGGCCGATGAAGCCGCGGCCCAGGCGCGCGGTGAAAATCTGAGCGGACCCGTCTCCGACCGTGCCGAAATCCGCGCCGCGGCCGAAGCCCTCTTCGACGAGGAAGCCGTCATCCCCGAGGAACTGGCAACGCCGGCAAGCTAAGCTTCTGACTTCATTTAACATTGGGCCGCCTGCATGGGCGGCCCTTTTGTTTCTACACTCTCCATGGTCGGGCTTGACCCGACCACCCAGATTTCCCCACTCACTGTCAAGCCTAGTTGTGCACAGACTCCGAATTAGAGCTTATAATTAAAATTCGACTCATTTTTCACTTCAACAAACTTGCTAGCGTTTTCCCATGGCCACTCAACCCAATCTCCGTCCCGTCGATAACGACGGTCCAGACGATACCTTCCGCACCCCGCCGCACAACCTTGAGGCGGAGCAGGCGCTTCTCGGCGCTATCCTGGTGAACAACGAGGCCTGCGACCGCGTCTCGTCCTTCCTCCTGCCCGATCATTTCTCCGAAGCCATCCATGCCCGCATCTATGAGGCGGCCTCAACCCTCATCCGCATCGGCAAGCTCGCCTCGCCCGATCACGCTGAAAACCTATTTCGACAGCGATGCAACGATGAAGGAAATCGGCGGCCCCGCCTATCTGGCGCGGCTGGCCGCTTCCGCCACCACCATCATCAACGCCGAAGAATATGGCCGCATGATCTATGAGCTGGCCCAGCGCAGGAAGCTCATCGGCATCGGCACCGACATTGTGAACGAGGCCTTCGATACGCCGGTGGAGGAAACCTCCCGCGACCTGATCGAGCGCGCCGAGCAAACCCTCTACGGCCTCGCCGAAACCGGCAAATACGGCCAGGGCTTCCATCCCTTCGCCCGCGCCCTGTCGGATGCCATCGACATGGCCGCCGGCGCCTATCAGCGCGATGGCGGCCTGTCCGGCATTGCGGCAGGCCTCAAGGACCTCGATGAAAAAATGGGCGGCCTCCAGTCCTCCGATCTCATCATCCTGGCGGGCCGCCCCGCCATGGGCAAAACCGCGCTCGCCACCAACATCGCCTATAATGTCGCCAAGGCCTACAAGGCCGAGCACCAGACCGATGGCACGGTGAAGGTAACCGACGGCGGCGTGGTCGCCTTCTTCTCGCTGGAAATGTCGAGCGAGCAATTGGCCACCCGCATCATCGCCGAGCAGTCCGGCATTTCATCGGAACGCATCAGGCGCGGCAAGATCACCGAGGATGAATTCCACCGCATCGTCGAAGTCAGCCGCGAATTGCAGTCCCTGCCCTTGTATATCGACGCCACCGGCGGCCTCACCATTGCGCAAGTGGCAGCCCGGGCCCGCCGCCTGAAACGCCAGCGCGGCCTTGGCCTCGTCGTCGTCGATTACCTGCAGCTTCTCGGCGGCTCCGCCCGCAAAGCAGCCGAAGGCCGCGTGCAGGAAGTCTCGGAAATCACCGTGGGCCTCAAGGCGCTCGCCAAGGAATTGGCGGTTCCGATCGTTGCCCTCTCGCAGCTTTCCCGCCAGGTTGAAAACCGCGACGACAAGCGCCCGCAATTGGCTGACCTCAGGGAATCCGGCTCCATCGAACAGGACGCCGACGTGGTGCTCTTCATTTACCGCGAGGAATATTACCTCGCCCGCAAGGAGCCGCGCCCCAACACCGCCGAACACCAGGAATGGCAGGACCTGATGGACAAGGTGAACGGTGTCGCCGAAGTCATCATCGGCAAGCAGCGCCACGGGCCCTACGGGCATCGTGGAACTGCAATTCGATGCCAGCCTCACCAAGTTCCAGAACCTCATCCGCCCCGACTACCTGCCCGAGCAGTTTTCTTGAAGCTTGCGAGGCTCTGGTCTAACCTTTGGGCGTTCCGTCGAAATAACAACAAGTCAGGAGGTGTCCATCATGTGCAATGCTTGCATCATCGAAAATGTAAAATCCTCAATGCTGTCCCGCCGCTCAATGTTCCGCGCTTCCGCCGCCGCGGGATTGACCGCGGTGGCCGCCAGCCTCGTCAGCTCAAAAACAGCGCTCGCCCAATCGTCGGGCAAGGTAATTGATCTCACCCATGCCTATGACCGCACCTTCCCCACCTTCGACGGCAAGCCCGGAATCGAAATGGAAAAAGTCGTGGACTTCGCCAAGGATGGCTACACCATCTACAAGCTGACGATTTTCGAGCATACCGGCACCCACATCGACGCGCCCCTGCACTTCACCGCCGATGGCACCTCGGTTGCCGACCTGGAGCCCGCAAATCTCGTCTGCCCGCTCTGCATCATCGATATCAAGGCCAAGGCCAAGGACGATGGCAACGCCATGGTGATGAAAGCCGACATCGAAGCCTGGGTTTCCGCCAATGGCGAGATTCCCAAGGGCGCTTGCGTGGCGATGAATTCCGGCTGGGCCGAAAAAGTCTCCAAGCCTGAATACCGCAACACCCCCGATGGCGCCTTCGCCTTCCCCGGCTTCTCCAAGGAAGCAACCGACCTGCTCGCCGAGATCGGCGCGGCGTCCATCGGCGTCGATACGCTCTCGCTTGATCCCGGAAGCTCCAAGGATTTTGCCGTGCATTATTCCTGGCTGCCCTCGGGCCACTACGGCATTGAAAACCTGGCCAATCTCGATGCCCTGCCCGCCAAGGGCGCCACGATTTTCGTGGGCGCGCCAAAGCACAAGGCGGGCACCGGCGGCCCGGCCCGGGTGATGGCGATGGTCTGATGGCCACCATACCGCTCGCAACCGACGAAACGGCAGGGGCGCAAGCCCTTGCCGTGTTTAACGACATCCGCGCCAAGCGCGATACGGACTATGTCAACAATTTCTGGCGCGCCCTGGCCTCCGATCCGGCCCTGCTCAAGGCCACCTGGGAGCGTCTGCAACTGGTCATGGCTCCGGGCGCGCTTGATCCGCTGGTCAAGGAAATGCTCTACCTCGCCGTGTCCGTCACCAACAACTGCAGCTACTGCATCCATTCGCATACGGCAGCCGCCAGGGCCAAGGGCATGAGTGAGGCGCAGCATGGCGAGTTGCTCGCCGTCATTGCCATGGCCTCGCAAACCAACGCGCTGGCCACCGCCATGCAGGTCGAGGTGGACGAGCGTTTCAAGGTTGCCTAGCTGTCCTCGCCCGCAAAGCGGGAGAGGAAGGGACCCGTCCGGCGCAGCAAGCGGATGAGCGAGGGCACTTGGCTGGCCAAGCGCCCTCATCTATCCCATTCACTTATGAACGGGCCGCTTTCTTCTCCCGTTTCACGGGAGAAGACCAAGACGCAAATCTTGCGCCAGTGCCCCAAACCCCGTAAAGCGCGGGGACAATGGATCAAACCGCAACCGTAACGCCCAAGGATCTTGCCGGCGCCGTGCTCTCGATTGACTTGGGCGCGGTCCAGAAGAATTGGCGTTATCTCGACAGCCATGCGGGCGCGGCCGAATGCGGCGCCGCCGTCAAGGGCAATGCCTATGGCCTGGGCGTCGAGCCGGTGGGCCGGGCCCTGTGGGAAGCGGGCTGCCGCAGCTTCTTCGTCGCCCGCCCCAAGGAGGGCGAGGAACTGCGAGGGCTTCTTCCCGAAGCCACCATCTATGTGCTCGACGGTCTGTTCCCCGGCCAGGCCGAATTCTATGCCCAGAACAATCTCCTGCCGGCCCTCATCTCCATCGAGGAGGCGCGCGAATGGGCCGCGTTCGGCCGGGTTTACGGCCGGAAACTGCCCTGCGCCATCCATGTTGACACCGGCATCAACCGCCTGGGCTTTCCCATCCGCGAATTCATGGCGTTGCTGGCGGAGGCCGCGACGATGGAAGGCCTGAACGTCAGCCTGCTGATGAGCCACCTGGCCTGCGCCGAAGAACCCACCCATCCCCTCACCCTGAAACAGCGCGAGGCCTTCAACAGCGTCCGCACAAAACTTCCCGGCGTCCCCGCCAGCCTCGCCAATTCCAGCGGCATTTTCCTGGGGAAGGATTACGCCCATGATCTGGTCCGCCCCGGCATCGCCATCTACGGCGGCAATCCAACGCCCGCACGTGCCAATCCCATGCAGGCCGTGGCGCTTCTCGAAGGCGCCATCCTGCAAACCCGCACCGTCCACGCCGGCGAAACCGTGGGCTACGGCGCCACCTGGCAGGCGGGCCGCGAAACCCGCATCGCCGTATTGGGCGCCGGCTACAAGGACGGCGTTCCCCGCGCCTTGAGTTCCGGCAACACCGGCACCCCGCCGCAGATTTTCCTCGGCGGCCAGCGCTGCCCCATCATTGGCCGCGTCTCCATGGACATGATGGCCATCGATGTGACCGACCTGGCCCCGGCCGTCAGCCGCGGCGACCGCGCCGAAATTCTCGGGCCCCAACATTCTGATCGATGAAGCGGCGGCCTGGGCCGGCACCATTTCCTATGAATTGCTCACCCGTTTGGGCAGCCGTTATGCCAGACTCTATTCTGAACTCGATTCGGGGCACAACGCTTGAACCCTTTCCAACCCATCGGCCGTGCCGTGCTTGCCCTGCTGGCGGAAATTGGCCGCGTCGCCCTCTTTTTGAAAGACGGCCTCGTCCAGGGCCTCACCCCCACTTTCTATGTCCGGCAGATTCTCGAGCAGATGTGGCGCATCGGCTATAACTCCTTGCCCGTCGTCGGCCTCACCGCCTTTTTCACCGGCGGCGCCCTGGCGCTGCAGATCTATCTGGGCTCCTCGCGCTTCAATGCCGAAGGCCTTGTCGCTTCCATCGTTGCCCTTGGCATCACCCGCGAGCTCGGCCCCGTGCTGGCGGGGCTGATGGTGGCGGGCCGCGTCGGCGCCTCGATTGCCGCAGAACTCGGCACCATGCGCGTCACCGAACAGATCGATGCGCTGGTGACGCTCTCCACCAACCCCTTCAAATATCTTGTGGGGCCACGGCTCATCGCGGCGGTGGTGACCCTTCCCATCCTGGTGGCCATCGGCGACACCATCGGCATCATGGGCGGCTACATCGTCGGCACCCGCTCGCTCGGCTTCAACTCCTATGCCTACATCAAGAACACCGCGGATTTCCTCCATCTCGATGACGTGACCTCGGGGCTGATCAAGGCCGCGGCCTTCGGCTTCATCATCGCCGTCATGGGCTGCTACCACGGCTTTCATTCCAAGGGCGGCGCGCAAGGGGTGGGCCGCGCCACCACCAACGCCGTGGTGTCCGCCGCCATTCTCATTCTCGCCGCCAACTTCGCCCTCACCAACCTGCTGTTTTCGGAGTGAGCGATGGCTGACGGTCACATCATCCTCCAGGACGTGCGCAAGAGCTTCAATGCCAAGCATGTGCTGAACGGCATCAACCTCTCCGTGCCGAAGGGCCATTCCCTTGTGGTGATCGGCGGCTCCGGCACCGGGAAATCCGTCATGCTGAAATGCGTGCTGGGAATCCTCCGCGCCGATTCAGGCTCCATCCGCATCGGCGGCGAGGAGGTTGTGGGGCTCAAGGGCAAGGCGCGCGATGACTATCTCGCGCGCTTCGGCATGCTGTTTCAGGGCGCCGCCCTTTTTGACTCCCTGCCCGTCTGGGAAAATGTCGCCTTCGGCCTGATCCAGGGCCGCAACATGGCGCGTGCCCAGGCCCGGGACATCGCCATCGAGAAACTCAGCCAGGTTGGCCTCAGCAGCGACGTGGGCAAGCTCTACCCGGCGGAGCTTTCCGGCGGCATGCAGAAGCGCGTGGGGCTGGCCCGCGCCATCGCCGCCGATCCCGAGATCATTTTCTTCGATGAGCCCACCACCGGCCTTGATCCCATCATGGCCGACATCATCAACAAGCTGATTGTCGATTGCGTGAAGCGCCTCGGCGCCACCACCATTTCGATCACCCACGACATGGCCTCGGCCCGCAAGATCGCCGATGACATCGCCATGATCCACAAGGGCGAAATCATCTGGCAGGGCCCCGCCAGAACCATCGACTACAGCGACAACCCCTACGTCGACCAGTTCATCCACGGCCGCGGCACCGGGCCCATCGAGATGGAAGTGCTGAAGGCGTAGCTCGGATGGAACGAGACGGTTGCCGCAGTTAAAAAAGAAAATTGACGGCCAGCCGAATGACATCAACGTCTAGTTCGGCATCGCCAAATGCGTCGTAAGCATCTGAGAGGGGATCAAGTCGGTAAAAAATGTCCGCGCCACCGAAATCATAATGTAAATACTCCAGCCGGGCAGTCATGTTGCTGGATATCTTGGTTTCAAAACCCGCGCCAAGCACCCATCCAGTGTGGGTAATGGAATCCGAAATGCTGACATCAACCCCGGAGTAGTCAGAAGTGACGTCTGTATTCGAACCGGCAAGCGTCAGGTTCTCCGGCGCGAACCGGGACTCGATTCCGCGAATGTCACCTTCGGCAAACCGCGTATTTGCGTCGATGGCTCCCGTCAGAAAACCCACGCCTACGGGCTCCATGGGACGAAGCCGATGCCGAGTTCCTCGCAAAGCGGAAGCACCTCCGCTTCCGGCCCGCGCCACAGCATCGAATATTCGTTCTGAACGGCGGTAACGGGCAGCGCGGCATGGCGCGCGCAGCGTGTTCAGCCCCATCTCGGACAGGCCCCAGTGCAGAACCTTGCCTTGCGCCATCAGGTCCTTGACTGCGCCGGCGACATCCTCGATCGGCACCTCTGGATCGACCCGGTGCTGGTAGAGAAGATCGATGCGATCGGTCCGCAGGCGCTTCAGCATGCCCTCGACCGCTAGCTTGATGTGATCCGGGCGGCTGATGAGCCCCGGGCGGCGCTCGCCCGTTTCGAAATCGATGTTCTAGCCGAACTTCAATTGTCACGACCTTGTCGCGGAAGGCGACGCCTTCGCAAGGATCGTTCCACCTCGTGAGGGCCATAAGCCTCGACACCGACGAAGAATGTGACGCCGCGGTCGAAGGCCGTCCGGATGATGTTGATCATCCCAGCTCGCTCTGGGAATGGTCCGTCTATAGGTTCGAAGAAACCCATTTTCCGGACGCCGTGGCCGATCTGGAGACCTCCAGCGTGCCAAGCTTCCGCCGCCCGATCACCAGCCCTTCTCACCAACATCCGAACTGGCCTGCTGGGCGCGTGGCCTGGGACCGAAAACCTCCCGCTCATTGTCACGCCGCAGCGATTGTTCCTGTTGCACGCCATGAATGTTCGCCGGTCCACGGTCACGGCAGTTCTTGTCGGTCACGTTCTCAAGACTTTGCATCGTTGATCCATCGTTTCTGATCCCTTCTACCGATAACAACGTATGATGTAGTGCTTTCGCCACTTTGCGATAAGATGCTATAATCTGCATGGGTCTATTAAGCTGGACTAATAAATCGACATGGAAAACTTCAACGATCTTTCGGCATTTGCTGCCGTTGCCAAGGAGCGCAGCTTCACACGGGCTGCCGCGAAGCTTGGCGTCTCGCCTTCGGCTCTAAGCCAAACCATCCGCAATCTTGAGGAGAGATTAAAGTTGCGGCTGCTGACGCGCACAACACGCAGCGTGGCGCCGACAGATGCGGGCGAACGCTTGCTGCGCACCGTGTCCCCCCGCTTTCAGGAGATCGAGGCTGAACTTGCCGCATCGAGTGAGCTCCTAGACAAACCCGCTGGCACAGTCAGGATTACAGCATGCGAACATCCCGGCGATTTCCAACCCCAGCCTGCATGCAAGCCATGCGTAAAATCCGGACCAGTCGAATCATCGTCGGCTCGGTTCCGGTCGTCGCAAAGGGCTAGCGAAGCACTCGCCGATAGTCCAAAACCATCGTCGCGATCCCCATGAGGTTTGTGTCGAGACATTTTTTCTCCTGCAATTCGATCGAATGAAAATGCGCCGGTGATTCGCGATAAATCCTTTTTCAGCTAGGGACCAGTTGATATAGGCAGTCAACAGGATTCCGAAGCGCCGCGCCACATGCTGAGATCCGTTCCGTCAGCATCCCCGTATGGGATTGATCAGGCAGTAACCCCTGCCAAGGAATTCGATCCGCCCGGGCCAGGCGGCAACGGTCCCATCGAAACGAAGCCGCTCAAGCCCTGTCTGTGGTCAGCCGGAACTCCGCAAGGCCGCCCAAAAGCGCCAGCGGCATGAAATAGATGAACAGCAGGGCCCGCCGCCATGGCCTCACCCCTTGCATTGCTCCGCGCCTTAAGCGGTGGTAGTAAGAATTGGGCAGGAGGTACATTCCGTGAATTTGTCTCCCAAGACCGAGCGCGCCATAGACTTGTGCTACGATTCAATTGCTGCACCGCAGCTGTGGGCTGGCGCGCTGGATAATCTGGCCCATTCCCTGGGCGCCGCTGCCTGCCAGATACTGCCCCACGAACTTTCGCAACGGCCATTCGGCCAAGTCCGCTCCAGCCACGCCTGGAGAATACATGAGCGCTGGCAGAAGAACCTGGATTGGGTGAAGCCCGTTTACGAGCCGCGGGGCGATCCGCTGGTCCGCCAGGGCTACCGCGCAGTCCTTCAATCGCAATTGTTCACCGACGAGGAAATCAGGCATTCGCGGTTTCACCAGGAAATCACCCGTCCCGTCGGATGCCTGCACTGGGCCTGCGGCATATTCCAGGTCGAGGACCGGATATGGTGTTTGCCGTTTTTTCGCGGCAGTGAACCATTTGACCGGGATATACTGGAGCCTATTGCCGAAATTGCCGGGCGGATGGCGCGGATCATCAGCCTCGCCGAGAAGGTCGCGCGGGCAGGCGCGGAGAATGAAGTCATTACGCTGGAGAGCGCCGGATGCGCGGCATTGCTTATTGACAGGCAGGGGCGCGTGGCGCGGGCCAACCGCCGGGCCGAAGAATTGTTTTGCAATGAATTTGGCATCCGGAACGGCAGGCTTTGGACAGCCACGCCGTCGAGCACGGCGCGGCTGGAACGCTTTCTGCAGGCCATTGAGCATGCGAAATCCATGGGCGGAACCTTGCCTGCTCCGATCGTTATCACGCGTCGCGGCGCGCCCTGGTTGTTGATCGAGGCCATGCCTGTCACGTCAGCAGGAAACGATATCTTTGAAGGCTGCCGTGCCATTCTCCTGGTGAGCGATCTCGCCCACCCATCGATGACCGACAAGGCATTGCTCAGCGTCGTTTTTGGCCTTACCAACGCCGAAGCCCGCCTGGCCGCTGCAATCTGTCAGGGCCACGACCTCAACACGGTTGCCAGCACCTTCGGGGTCAGCCGCCAGACCTTGCGCAGCCAATTGAAGGTCGTTTTCGCCAAGACCGGCGCGCGGCGGCAGGCCGAGCTGGTGGCCCGCGCCGCCCAGATCAGGAACACCACCCAGCACTGACCGTCACCCCCCGTTTGGGGGATGCGGAGTTTCTGGAAAAGGCGGACCCTTCCCTCAAGCGCAATTCGAAGTGATAAAAGGAGAGTTACCATGACTGCTCTTGCACGCCGTGAATTCATCCTTGCTGGCACGGCGGCTTTGGCCAGCCTCGCGATGTTCCAATCACGGTTCGCCCGGGCCTTTCCAAGCCGGCCAGGCGAAACGGTCATCCCCTGGCTCGATCAACCGGCGGAGAATCCCGTTCCGGAGATAATCAAAACCCAGTTGGTCTGGGAGGATCTGGACTCGTGGGTGACGCCCAATGACAAGTTCTTCAGCATTGCGCATTTCGACCGGCCGCTGATCAAGGCCAATGCATGGAAGCTGGAAATCGATGGAATGGTCGATAAGCCGATGGCATTGACCCTGGCCGACCTGAAGGCCAGGCCGCGCCAGGAGACGGTGTTCACCGTTGAATGTTCCGGCAATCATGGCTTTCCCTTCTTTACCGGAGGCATCGGCAACGCCCGCTGGGCCGGCACGCCCTTGGCCGCGCTGCTCAGCGAGGCGGGGGTCAAGGAAAGCGGCGTCGAAGTGGTGTTCTGGGGAACCGATGCAGGAGACATTGAGCTGAAAGAGCGCAATGTCAAAATGCATCAGAACTTCGCGCGCAGCATGACGCTCGCGGAAGCGATGAGCCCCGGCAATATTCTCTGTTACGAGATGAACGGGGCGGAGTTGCCGGCGCCCAACGGATTTCCCCTGCGGCTGATCGCTCCCGGCTGGTACGGCATCGCCAATGTCAAGTGGCTGAAGCGCATCGAAGTGCGGGACAGGCCTTTCCGCAACCAGTTCATGGCGCGTGACTATGTGACCATTCGCGAAGAGGAACATAACGGCGAGACCGTGTGGGCCGAAACCCTTGTCGGCCGCGCCTTGCTAAAGTCGGCGCCCGCCCGCGTTACCAGGAAAGACAATAGTTACCGGATTACCGGCGCGGCCTGGGGCGCTCCCATCGCCAAGGTAGAAGTCAGGATTGACGATGGGCCGTGGATGGAGGCCACCATTGATCGTGGCGATGAGGCGGAATTCGCCTGGAAGATGTGGCACCTCGACTGGGACAAGCCCAAATCAGGCGAGCACACGGTGACCTCGCGCGCCACTGACACGTCCGGGCAAATCCAACCCGCGATGGATGATCCCTGGATCGCCAAAAAGAAAACCTACTGGGAAAGCAATGGCCAAGTGACCCGCCGGATAAGCCTAGCCTGAAGCGCCAGCCCCCGCTCAAGCCCTGGCCTTGGTCAGCCGGAACGCCGCAAGGCAGCCCAAAAGCGCCAGCGGAATGAAATAGATGAACAGCGGGCCCGCCGCCGTGGCCGCGGTCTCTTTCGTAAAGCCGCCGGAAAACCCGTTGAGGTTTGCGATGATGCCCGCGGTGGCCCCGCCCGTCGCGTAGCCGATGCGCTGCAGGGTTGAAAAACCGGACGCCGTGATTTCCTTTTCGCCGGGCGGCGCTGCTTCAATCACCAGCCGGTTGGCAAAGGGCCAGAGAATGCCGAAGCCGCCGCCCTGCAGCGTGGCGAAAAACAGGATGCCGGAAACCGATCCGGAAGGCACCGCCCAGGCAAATCCGCCAACCCCTGCCGCAATCATCAGCGCTCCGGCGCGCACGATCAGCGCCTCTTGGCGCTTCGGCGCGCTGGCCACCAGGATGGACAGGATCGACCAGGAAACCGACTCGCTGGCGATGATCAGGCCCGTCGTCACCGGCGAAAAATCATGGAGTGCCGCCAGAAGCAGCGGCCCGTAAAAGCCGAACGAGCAGGTGGCGACGGAAAGCGCGCCAACCATCAGAAGGCCCGCGCCCACGATGCTGTCCGGCTTCATCAGCCCCGAGGGAAACAGCCGCGTTGCGGCGTTGCGATGGTCGAGAATGAAGAACCCGGCCGTGCCGGCAACACCCGCCGCAACCAGCGCTGCCGCCACGGCAAAGCGCGTTTCCACGCCCGCCGCCGCAATCGCCGTAATGCCAAGCGCCAGGCAGCCGAGCGCCACCGCCGGAAACTTCCCGGGCATTGCGCCGGCCTTGTCTGGTACGGGTTCATTCCGCAGGATAATGGCGCAGGCGATGGCAAAGATGATGGCCGCCACGGCAAACAGCGCGAAAGCCCAGCGCCAGCTGAGCAGCGTCACCGCCAGCCCGCCGTAAAGCGGCCCGCCGAAAGCCGTAACGCCCCAGACCACCGAGAGGATGGCCATGAGCTGCGGCCATATCCGTGAATTGAAATAGCGCTGCACCGCGACGAAGGAGAGCGCGATGAGCGCCCCGCCGCCGAAGCCGCTGAGCAGCCGGCCGCCCAGTGCCCATGGCATTGAAGGCGACAGCGCCGTGGCAAAGGTTCCGAGCGCGAACACCAGCGCCGCCACGATCATGTTGGTGCGCACCGTCCAGAAGGTGCAGAGCCGCCCCGTCGCCGCGCCGGCAATGATCGAGCCGATCTCGTAGATGGCGAAGGACCAGCCCGTGAGCTGCACCCCGCCGATGTCGCGCACCATGGCCGGCATGATGGTCGAGATCATGTTTTCAGCACCTGCGTGAAAGGTGATACCGAGGCTGATGAAGCACAGGCGCGGCAGGGCGCCCGAGCGCCAGAGCTCGGCCCAGTCCGGACGAATGTCGGTTTCCGCGGTCACGCCAGTTTCCCTTACCACCCGGGCTTGTGCACAAAAAAGGGGCCGCTGCGAAGCGGCCCCTTCCGTGAGATGCGTTCCGTCAGCATCCCGGCAAGAGATCGATCAGGCGGAAACCCCGCCAAAGAATTCGATCCGCACGAGCCTGACGGCATACGCTGTGAACTCACTCGACATCGGATCACCTCCTTTCAATTGTTAATGACAGGGCCAAATGTGGAGGCTTGTGAAAACAATTGCAAGCGGGCATTTTGGCCCGCATAAAACCGGGAAAAATCATGCAAACTGCCGATCTGATCATCGCCAATGCCCGCCTGCTGACCATGGACAAGAAGGCCATGCGCGCCGAATCGCTGGCCATCGCGGGCAACCGGATTCTCGCCGTGGGCTCCAATGCCGAGGTGAAGGCGCTGAAGGGCGCTCATACCCGTGTTGTTGACGCCCGGATGAATACGGTGATGCCCGGCATCGTCGAAAGCCACATCCACCTGTTTAACGGCGCGGTCGAGCTCGACAGCCTGATGATCAATGCAATCAAGGGCTTCCCCGCCGTATCGGCAGCGATACGTGAATATGCGGGGGCCAACCCGAAGGATCGCATCATCATCGCCAACGGCGCCTTCCCCGTCTCGCTGGGTGATACCACGGCGATTACCCGCCAGGTTCTCGACACCATCATCGCCGACCGGCCCCTGGCGCTCATCTGCTTTGACCACCACACGGTCTGGGCCAACACCCGGGCGCTTGAGGAGGCGGGCCTGCTGCATGGCGCCAGCCTGGCGCCGGGCAATGAAATCGTCATGGGAAGCGATGGGCTGGCCACCGGCGAACTGCGCGAAGCCGCGGCCTTTGCCCCCATCCTTCGATTGACCGCAACGGCCGGGCGCGAATGGCTCGGCATGGTGACCGGCGGAAACCCCGTGCCGCCGGCCACCGCCGCCGAACGCCTCATCGACCAGCGCTTCATGAAGCGCGGGCTCGACTATTGCGCCTCCCTCGGCATCACCTCCATCCACAACATGGACGGCAACTGGTATCAGCTGGAATTGCTGAAGGCTCTCATGGACAAGGATGAGCTGATCGCCCGCGTCGAGGTGCCTTTCCACCACAAGAATTTTTTCGAAACCTCGCGCGTCGATGAGGCGGTCGAAATGCGTGCCCAGTATCAGGGCGACATGCTGCATTCAGGCCGGGTAAAAATTTTCATGGATGGCGTGCTCGAATCCATGACCGCCCTGATGCTTGACGACTACCCCGGCCTTCAAGGCGAGCGCGGCGCACCGCTCTTTACGGCACAGCAGTTCAACGAAGTCGCCACCCGCGCCGACGGGCATGGTCTGCAGATCAGCGTTCACGCCATTGGCGACGGCGGGGTGCGCCGCACCCTCGATGGTTATGAAGCCGCGCGGCATGCAAATGGCCCGCGCGACAGCCGCCACCGTATTGAACATATTGAACTCATCGACCAGGCCGATATTCCGCGCCTGAAGCAACTGGGCGTCATCGCCTCCCTGCAACCCATCGTCGGCCTCGGCGTTCCCGGCAATCCGCCGGAACCCTGCCGCTCGCGCCTCGGTGACAAGCTGCCGCAAGCCTACGCCTGGCAAACCCTGCGCGAAACCGGCGCCACCATCGCCTTCTCGTCGGATTGGCCCGTGTCTCCGCTTGATCCCTTCCTCGGCATTCAATCCGCCATGACTTCGCTTCCACTGTCGCCTGAAAGCAGGCCGCAGGCCCAATCCCTGCTGGACGCGCTTGACGGCTTCACCGCCGCGGGCGCCTACACCGAATTCGCCGAGGCCAAGAAGGGCAAGCTGATGCCCGGCATGCTGGCCGACGTCATCATTCTCAATGGTGATATTGAAGCAACGCCCGCCGCCCAAGTCTCAACCCTGAAACCCGTGCTGACCATCTGCGATGGCCGGATTACGTTTGAAAAATAAGTGGGCTGGCCTCCTAAACCGTCATCTCCGCGAAAGCGCGGATCCACCTTTACAGTGTCCACGATGGATTCCCGCTTTCGCGGGAATGACGAGTTTTTTCTAAGCAGCGCTTCTCAGCTTCTCGACTTCGACAAGGGCGGCGCGGGTTTCCCGCACAATGATGTCCACCATATCGCGCGCCACAAAGGCCTGGCCGGTGCGCGCCAGAACTTCCAGATTCTCGCAGGCCTTTCCGGCCCGCTTGGCCCCCAGGCTTGAGACTACCGATTTCAGCGCGTGCGCCGCATTGGCCAAGGCGCCCACATCCTGTGAGCCGGCAATGCCCTCGATCTCCGCCAGGCGGCCGGGAACCTTCTCGACAAAATGGTTCGCCACCCGCTTGAACAGGGCTTCCGTGCCGCCGATAGCCTTCAGTTCGGCGATGACATTGTGATCGATGATGTTATGGGCGGCGGTTTCCACGATTTGCGGTCCTGTCTGTTGCTTCCAGGCGTCAACCTTAACGGTCGAATCTTAACGCTGGTTTTTGCCGCGCCTCCGGATTGAACCCATTAGTTAAAGGTAAAATTATCCTTTTTAACGGTCTGGCCCGACTGTAATTCCTATTGCGTTCCCTAATTGTTCCGGGCTAAATGCAGCATGGCCAAATCAGCATCAAGCTTCGTCTGCCAGTCCTGCGGAAGCGCCGCGTCCAAATGGTCCGGGCGCTGCGATAATTGCGGTGAATGGAACACGATTGTCGAGGAAAAGAGCTCGGCCCCCGTTTCCGGGGCCAAGGGGGCGAGCCTCCCTAGGGGCAAGGCCTCGCGTCTCGTGGGCCTGCGCGGTGAAAGCCCGCCTTTGCCCCGTATCCAAACCGGAATTGCCGAATTGGACCGGGTCGCCGGCGGCGGCTTTGTTCCGGGCTCCGGCGTCCTGATCGGCGGCGATCCCGGCATCGGCAAATCCACCCTCCTCCTCCAGGCCCTGGCATCCCTCGCCCGCACCGGCGCCCGCGTCATTTATGTCTCCGGCGAAGAGGCCATCGCCCAGGTGCGCCTCGGGCCCAGCGCCTTGGGCTTGATGACGCCAATGTGCTGCTCGCCACCGAAACCAATGTGTCCGATATTCTCGCCACCCTGGATGAGGATGAGCCGCCCGCCATCGCCGTCATCGATTCCATTCAAACCCTCTGGTCGCCGGTCATCGAGGCGGCTCCCGGCACCGTGTCCCAGCTGAAGGCGGGTTCAGAAGCGCTGGTGCGTTATGCCA
This sequence comes from uncultured Alphaproteobacteria bacterium, assembly GCA_963773295.1. Taxonomy (GTDB): domain Bacteria; phylum Pseudomonadota; class Alphaproteobacteria; order Rhizobiales; family Aestuariivirgaceae; genus Aestuariivirga. The sequence continues at coordinate 239,060 of CAVZAJ010000007.1, read as the reverse complement.
AGCAGAAGGGCACCGCCATGCTGCTCGTGGGCCATGTCACCAAGGATGGCCAGATCGCCGGACCCAAAGTCATCGAGCACATGGTGGATACGGTCCTTTATTTCGAAGGCGATCGCGGCCACCAGTACCGCATCCTGCGCGCCGTCAAAAACCGTTTCGGTCCCACCGATGAAATCGGCGTCTTCGAAATGTCCGATGGCGGCCTCAAGGAAGTAACCAACCCCTCCAGGCTTTTCATGGGCACCAGCGACCGGCCAACGCCCGGCACTGTTATATTTGCCGGAATGGAGGGTACGCGGCCCTTGCTCATGGAAGTGCAAGCCCTCGTCTCGCCGTCGCCGCTTGGAACGCCGCGGCGCACCACCGTGGGCTGGGATTCCAACCGCCTCGCCATGATCCTCGCCGTCCTGGAAGCCCGCGCCGGCGTCATCATCGGGGCCAACGATGTTTACCTTAATGTCGCAGGCGGCCTCAAGGTGCGCGAACCTGCCGCAGATCTCGCCGTGGCCGCGGCGCTCCTCTCCTCTCTTACAGGAACGGTCATTCCCCACGGCACCGCGGTCTTCGGTGAAGTGGCCCTTTCCGGCGCCATAAGGCCCGTGGGCCAGAGCGAAGCGCGCCTCAAGGAAGCGCAAAAGCTCGGTTTGCGGGAAGCCGTTGTTGCCGCGGCAACCGAGCAGGCGAGCTTCAAGGGCTTGAAAGTGAAGTCAATTGAAACCATTTCCGATCTCGTGGCCTGGACTGCTGCGCAGGACAAAGGTTTGCGACGAATCGTCTAGATCAGTTGGCAAAAGCTCCCTATAAGGTGCTTCATCCGACCAACCGGGAAAAATCTATGCCCTTCCAACTGCTTGACCTCATACTTTTTGGAATCATGCTGGTCTCGGGGCTGCTCGCCCTGATGCGCGGTTTCACCCGCGAGGTCCTTTCACTTGTCGCCTGGGGCGCTTCCGCCTTTGCCGCCTATTTCGCCATCAAGCAGCAGGCCCTGCTCGATCTTGCCATGCCTTACGTTGACAAGCCCATCCTCGCGCAAATTGCCGTGGGCGCCATTGCCTTCGTCATCACGCTCATCGTCGTGTCGCTGATCAGCGTGAAGATTTCCGATTCGGTTGTCGACTCCGCCGCCGGCGCTTTTGATCGCACCCTTGGTTTCCTCTATGGCCTGGCCCGCGGCTTTGTCCTGGTGGCCATTGCCTATCTTTTCTATGGCTGGCTCCTGCCCTTCGACAAGCAGGAAGACTGGGTGCGCAATGCCTCCTCGCTTCCGGCCATCAAGGCGGTTGGCGAAACCCTGCTTGGCTTTATGCCGCCTGACATCGCCGAGACATTATCCAACACCGCATTGATGAAAAATCCCGCTGGCCCGGCAACCACTCAACCAGCGCCCAACGCCGCACAACCGGAAGCCGGCTATCAGTCTGGCCAAACCCAGGGGCTGGATAACCTCATTGAAGGCACCGGCAACAGCACCCAGCAACCCGAATTCGGACAAAGCACCGGCCAATGACAGAAGATTTCGACATCAACGGTGACCGCCTGCGGGAAGAATGCGGTGTCTTCGGCGTTTACGGCCACCCCGATGCGGCAGCCCTCACCGCTCTCGGCCTTCACGCCCTGCAGCACCGCGGCCAGGAAGCCGCCGGCATCGTCACCTTTGACGGCGAACGCTTTAATGCCGAACGCCGCATGGGCCTGGTCGGCGATCATTTCTCCAGCGAGAAGGTCATCAACCGCCTGCAGGGCCGCTCAAGCCTTGGCCATGTCCGCTATTCCACCACCGGCGAAACCATCCTGCGCAATGTCCAGCCTCTGTTTGCCGAACTTTCGGCGGGCGGCCTTGCCGTTGCCCACAACGGCAACATCACCAATGGCCTGACGCTGCGCCGTGAGCTCATCAGCCATGGCGCCATTTGCCAGTCCACTTCCGACACGGAAGTGATCCTGCACCTCGTTTCGCGTTCGAAAAAGTCCCGCATCATTGACCGCTACATCGATGCGCTGCGCAGCCTCGAAGGGGCCTATGCCTTGGTGGCGCTCACCAACAAGAAGCTCATCGGGGCCCGCGATCCTCTCGGCATTCGCCCGCTCATCCTGGGTGAGCTCAATGGCGCCTACATTCTCTGCTCGGAAACCTGTGCGCTCGACATCATCGGCGCGAAATTCGTCCGCGAGATTGAAAACGGCGAAGTCGTGGTGATTTCCGATGAGGGCATTGAATCCCACCGCCCCTTCCCCAGGCAGCAGGCCCGGCCTTGCATCTTCGAATACATTTATTTCTCCCGGCCCGATTCAATCCTCGGCGGCCGCTCGGTCTATGAGGTGCGCAAGGAACTGGGCAAGCAGCTCGCCATCGAAGCCCCCGTTGACGCCGATGTTGTCGTTCCCATTCCTGATTCAGGCGTGCCTGCAGCCTTGGGCTATGCCCAGCAAACCGGCATTCCCTTTGAACTCGGCATCATCCGCAACCATTACGTGGGCCGCACCTTCATTGAGCCCACCCAGACCATCCGTTCGCTCGGCGTGAAGCTCAAGCACAATGCCAACCGCGCCGTTGTTGCCGGAAAGCGCGTGGTGCTGCTGGATGATTCCATCGTGCGCGGCACCACCTCGGTGAAGATCGTCCGCATGATGTATGAGGCGGGCGCCCGCGAAGTCCACATGCGCATCTCAAGCCCGCCGATCAAATACCCGGATTTCTACGGCATCGACACGCCGGAGGAAAAATCCCTTCTGGCCGCCACCCACACGCTGGAAGAGATGCGCCAGTTCATCGGCGTCACCTCGCTGTCATTCATCTCGATTGAAGGGGTTTACCGCTCCACCGGCCTTGCCGGCCGCGACAACCACCGCCCGCAATTTACCGATCATTGCTTCACCGGCGATTATCCCACGCATCTCACCGACATCATCGGTGAATCCGCCAAGCAGCAGCTCTCGCTTCTGGCCGAAGCCGGCTGAGCCCATGGCAAAGCAGCTTGAAAACCGCGTGGCTGTTGTCACCGGGGCCTCGCGCGGGCTTGGCCGTGCCATTGCCCTGGCCCTGGCAAAGGAAGGCGCCCACATCATCGCCCTGGCCCGCACCCAGGGCGGCCTTGAGGAACTCGACGATGAGATAAAGGCTCTTGGCGGCTCGGCCACGCTTGCGCCCTCCGACATCAAGGACTACGCGGCGATCGACCGTCTCGGTGCTGCCATCTTCGAGCGCTGGAAAAAACTCGATGTCCTGATCGGCAATGCCGGCATCCTCGGCAAGCTCTCGCCTTTGGGCCACGCGGACCCTAAAGTTTTCGACGATGTGATGGCTGTGAATGTAACGGCAAACTGGCGGCTCATCCGTTCGCTCGATCCCCTGCTGCGCGCCTCCGATGCGGGCCGCGCCGTCTTCATAACTTCGGGGGTGGCGCAAAATCCCATGTCCTACTGGGGCCCTTATTCAATTTCAAAGGCTGCCCTCGAAGCCATGGTCCGCACCTATGCCGCCGAGAACAGTTCAACGCCGGTGCGCGCCAATTGCTTCAGCCCCGGGGCAACGCGCACCAGGATGCGCGCCCAGGCCATGCCCGGCGAGGATCCGGAAACGCTTCCCACCGCGGAAGAGGTGGCGGCACAACTTGTGCCCCTCTGCCTGCCCTCATTCACCGACAATGGCGCCGTCTATCGCCGCACGCCGCAAGGGCTGGTGAAGGTGTCCCCATGAGCCAGCAAGGCATTATCGAGGCATTGCGCCAGGCGCGCCTCTCCGGCGAGAAGCTCGCGACCTATCCTGGCCCAACGCCTGCAAGCATGGCGGAAGCCTTTGCCATTCAATCGGCGGTCCGCGCCTCAATTGGCTGGACCCACGCCGGCTGGAAAATCGGCTGCACCAGCGAGAAGGCCCAAAAGGCTTTGCACACCGACGGACCCTTTCCAGGCCCGGTCTACCGGGAACGGCTGCATCACGCCGGCGCCCATGTGAAAACGCTTGCCAGCAACAGCCGCACCACCGAACCGGAAATCGCCTTCACCCTCGCCCGCGACTTGCCGGCGCGGGACAAGCCCTGGTCCGTGGATGAAGTGCTGGACGCCGTTGCCACGGTTCATCCCTCCATTGAAATCGTCAACCCGCGCTTGCCCAAAGGCTTCAACGATGTTGTCGAGTGGTATGTGGCCGACGGCGGCCTCAGCCACGCACTGGTCCTGGGCCCCGGCGTTGAGCCGCTCAAGCGCCCCGACTATGCCAGGATCACCAACCGCATCTCAATCAATGGTCAGAAAAAATACGAAGGTCTTGGCGCCAATGCCTTGGGCGGACCCGAACTGGCCCTCACCTGGCTCGCCAATGATCTGGTGGCAAAAGGCCTGTTCTTGCGTGGCGGCGATGTGGTGACCACCGGTGTCATCACCCCGGTTTTCGAAACCGGCATCGGCGATCATGTCGAAGCAAGCTATGACCTGATCGGAAACGTTTCAGTCCAGCTCTGAAAATGGTGCGTCACTTGTCCTTATCGAAGGGATTCTTGCCGCCGCGCAGGCTGAAGCGGATGGGAACGCCCGCCAGGTCGAAATCCTTGCGCAGCGTGTTCATCAGGTAGCGCTTGTAGCTTTCCGGCATTTTTGCCATCTGGTTGCCGAAAACCGCAAAGGTCGGCGGCCGTGAACTCGCCTGCGTCGCATAACGGATCTTGATGCGCCGCCCCGAAGGTGCCGGCGGCGGGTTTTTCGAAACGGCGGATTCTAGCCAGCGGTTGAGCTGCGAGGTGGTGATGCGGGCACTCCAGCGGTCAACCGCCTCGAACACCGCCTTCATCATCTTGTCAACGCCGCGCTCCTGTTTCGCCGAAATCGTAACCACGGGAACGCCGCGGATTTCCGGCAGCACATCCTCAAGCTGGCTGTGCACTTCGGCAAGGACCTTCTGCTTGTCCTCAACCAGGTCCCATTTGCTGAGCGCCAGCACTACCGCGCGCCCCTCCGTTGCAACAAGGTCGGACAGCGCCAGATCCTGGCGTTCGATCTCCATGGAGGCATCGATCAGCACAACCACGCAATCGGCAAAGCGGATGGCCCGCAAGGCGTCGGAAACCGCAAGCTTTTCGACCTTGCCGGTCACCCGCGACTTGCGCCGGATCCCCGCCGTGTCCCACAGTTTTATCTCGCGGCCCGCAAACGACCAGTCGGTTGAAATCGCATCGCGCGTGATGCCGGCTTCCGGCCCGGTCAGCATCCGCTCTTCGCCCAGCATGGTGTTCACCAGCGTGGATTTGCCTGCATTGGGCTGGCCGATTATCGCAAGCCGCAAGGGCCGCGTCAGCTCCGCTTCTTCTGCTTCCTCGTCCGAAACCGCATCAGTCTTGGGGGCCAGCGGCGCAATGACATCATAAAGGCTCTCCATGCCTTCGCCATGCTCGGCCGAAACGGCAAGCGGTTCGCCAAACCCCAGGGAATAGGATTCCAGGACCCCTGCTTCCGCCATGCGGGCCTCGGCCTTGTTGGCGATAACGCGGACCGGCTTGCCGAATTTCCGGATTTTCTCCGCAAACTTCCGGTCAATCGGCGTGATGCCCGCCCGCGCGTCAATCACAAAAAATACCAGATCGGCGTCTTCGACCGCCATCTCCGCCTGGGCGCTCATCCGCGCCTCCAGCGTTTCCTTCTTGGCGTCATCAAGCCCCGCCGTGTCAAACACGCGGAAGCTCAGGTCGCCGATTTGCGCCAAGCCCTCGCGGCGGTCGCGGGTGACCCCCGGCTGGTCATCGACAAGCGCAATCTTGCGCCCCACCAGACGGTTGAATAGCGTCGACTTCCCCACATTGGGGCGGCCGAGGATAGCCACTGTAAAGGTCATTGCGCCGTACTGGATTCTTGGTCAATCTCGGGCGTTTCTTGATCGCCCGGTGGCGTGGCGCAGCTTGCATCGTCAGGGCTGCACGGCGCGGTTTTCTTGCCCGTCACATCCGGATCCTGTGCGGTCTGCTGGTCAGGGGGCAGGATCTCCTCGCGGTTGCCCGGCAGAACGCTGTTATCCTGCTGCCCGGTGAATTTCTTCACCGTGCTGCAGCCCGTCAATGATGTTGCGAGCAGCAACGCGAGCAGAACTGTTGAACGTTTTTTCATGGCCTATTACTTCTGCAGCAGCGGCGTGAGGAGTTGGATCATCACCTGGGCCCGCTGGCGCATGTCCTGCGGCGTCCCGGGATCGGCAAAATTGGCATTCATGTAACGGTCAGCCATGGAGTAGTCGCCGGTGCGGTACGCCGCCAGGCCAAAAATCTCCCGCGCCGCGTGGCGCCAGACCTCGCCGTCGCGGTCGAAACTTCCAAGCCGCGAAATGAGCTCGTCAGGCTTGAGGCTGTCGGCCAGCAGGTAGCCGGCGCGGATACGCGCCAGATCGCGCAGGTTCGGGTCCATCGAAGCATCGGCGGCCAGCGCGTCATAAGCCGCCACCGCGTCTTTCGTCTTTCCCTGTTCGGCCAGAATGCTGGCCTCCTGCAGAAGTCCAAGCTGCCTGAAACCCGGGTGATTGACTGCCGCCAGCGCCTTCAAGGCATCGTCGAATTTCCCGTCGGAGGCGCGCTTGACGCCATCAAAATAGACCACCGCCGCCGCTTCCGATTGCTTTACCTGGAGATGTTGATAGCCCTTGACGCCCGCCACCGCCGCCACGATGACAACGCACAAGCCCACGAAGTAATTGCCAAACTTATCCCAAAGCTTTTTGTATTGTTCCTGGCGGACTTCTTCATCCACCTCGCGGAATAGGGATTCATCGCTCACGGCCACCAGCTCCATAAATGCTGCCGTGGGGGTAAGCCAGTGGGAGGGCTAAATCAAGGCAAATTCAGAGCAAGGGGCCGTAGGTGTCACGGATCGTCTTGCGCGTTTGCCACAGCATGAATACGCCCATGACAGTGCCGCAAACCAAAAAACCGGCAATCAGTCCCAAAATTCCATCAGACATGACATCCCCCTCTCTGATGAAGTTTACTAGGCAGAGATTGTGGTTAATTATCGGTTAAGCTGTGGCGATCCAGGGCTACTCTATGGCAAATGAGGCAATGAGGCCTGAATCCACCCGCTCTGCGACGAGGCTTTGCAGCACCCAAATACCGGGATTATCCGCCACAAAGGCCAGCTTTTGCGTGCGCGCGGCGGGCACCAGCGCGGTGTCGCGCCAGGGTTGGCCCTCCTGAACCGCGCCTCCCTGTTCAATCACCTGCCACACATGGCCATGGATATGCAGCGGCTGGTCAAACTGCGTGGTGTTGTCGATGTTCAGGATGATGCTCTCGCCTTTCGCGAATTTTCCGATCACCTCGCCGCCCGGGCCGGCAATCCCGTTGACGGCCCAGGCCATGCCCCGCTCAAGCAGCGCCCGCAGCTCGAGCACCTCATTTTTGAACGTCGCCGTCTTCAATCCGCCCTTCGCTCCGCCCGCAATGACCACTTGAATGGTCCTCGCTTTCGCCACATCCACATTCACCGCGATGGGATTGATCGGCAGGGCAAAATTATCCGCCAGCGTCGCCTCGCCGGCCCCGCCATCGGCCTCCAGATAGCAGACCTCGACGATCTCGCCGGAAACCTCGAGAGCCATGACCACATTGTCGCCGCCTCCGTCCAACACCAGGTCCATGCGCTGGCCGGGTTGCAGCACCAGGCCCCGCATTCCCCCCTGGCGCGGCGCAATAGGCTGCCCATCCAAGGCCACCACAAGCGGCTCGGCGCCCTTGAATTGCAGGCCCATGCTCCGGCTGTTGGCGGCGTTGAGCACGCGCAGGCGGCAAGGCAGGTTGGCGGGCCGCCTGATCCGCGGCAGGTAAGCCCCATTCACCGTGAACCAGTTGCCCAGCCGCCCTTGGCCAACCGCGGCCTCGAGATCGCCGAAACTCCCGTCAATTTTCCCGTCGTCGGCGATTTTCCAGTCATCGACGATCAAAGGAATATCAGCAAGCGCGGCAATGGCCGTGTTTTCTTCGACGATCAGCATGCCATAAAGTCCCATGTCCCGTTGCCGCGAGGCATCGGTCAGCGGCCCGAACCAGAATGTGCCCGCATCCGGCGGCGTGAAAATGCAGTCCACCGCATTTGCCTCGCCGGGCTGGATGTTGAGCGTCATCATGTCGGAAGGGCCGCGCACCCCAAACCAGTGAAACCAGATCTCGCGGTCCAGGTTGTTGATGATGCGCACCTTGAATTCGCTGCCTTGCTTGGCGCGCAGCACGGTTGCCTTCTCTTCAATCGAAAAGCGCCAGAGCAAGGTCTTGATCTCGGCGTTCTCGAGAAGCTCGGCTACATATTTCTCTGCCCGCAGGATTTGAAAGCCATCGGCGCCGGTTTCGCCAGCCGCCAGTCGCGGGCACATGGCCGCAAGACCGAACGCCCCGACAAATCCCCGCCGCGAAAGTTGCATTCCACGCCCCATCGAATCGGCTGAAATTTAAGGCCCCTATATGGCGATTCGTAGGTCAGCCCCGGTCATTGTACCGCCCGCCAACTCGTGATAATAGCCGATTAATTTACTCAGCTTTAGAAAGAGCCCGCAAAAATGCTTTTGAGTATCGCCGACGTGCTGGACCCAGCCGCCATTGCCGCCATCCATAACGAGATAAAATCCGGCGGCATTGTTTTCACCGACGGCAGCGCCACCGCCGGCTGGCAGGCCAAGGCGGTCAAGAAAAACGAGCAGGCCTCGGGTGCTGCCCTCGACGGGATCATCCAGAAAGCCGCCACCGCCATAATGGCCCATCCGCTGTTTCGCGCCGCCGCCAACCCCAAGCAGCTCGTGAAGGTCATGCTGTCCCGTTACAAGCCCGGCATGGCCTACGGCACCCATGTCGACAACGCCTTGATGGGCGGCATAAGAACCGATCTGTCCTTCACCCTGTTTCTCAGGGAGCCGGAAACCTACCAAGGCGGGGCGCTGGTCATTGAAGGCAATGATGGCGACAACGAAATCAAGCTCGCGGCCGGCAGCCTCATTCTCTATCCCACCACGACGCTGCACCACGTGGCTGAGGTCACCTCAGGCGAAAGGCTGGCCATCGTCGGCTGGGTGCGGAGCTACATCCGCAGCCATGAGAACCGCGAAACCTTGTTCGATCTGGAAAATGCCATCGCGAGCCTGAGGCTCGCCAATGTCGATCGCGCCACGCTTGACCGCCTCCTGAAAGTGAAGGCCAATCTGCTGCGCGGCTGGGTGGAAGACTAATCCTTCACGTCGTAAGTGTTCTCCGGCAGCGGGAACTTCCGCGCCCGCACTTCTTCCGCATAGGAACTGATCGCCTTCTCGATCGCTTTGCCCACTTCGCCGAATTCCTTGACGAATTTCGGCACCCGCGGCGAAAGGCCGAGCATGTCTTCCATTACCAGGATCTGCCCGTCGCAGGCCGCCGATGCGCCGATGCCGATCGTCGGAATGGCCAGTGACTTGGTAATTTTTTTGGCCAGCGGCTCCACAATGGCTTCGAGCACAACCGCAAAAGCCCCGGCATCGGCCACCGCCTTCGCATCTTCCTCAATGGCCGCCCATTTGTCCCTGGTGCGTCCCTGCGTTTTAAATCCGCCGAACACATTGATGAACTGCGGCGTCAATCCGATATGCGCCATCACCGGAATGCCGCGCTGCGTCAGGAAATGAATGGTGTCGGCCATGCGCTTGCCGCCTTCAATTTTGACCGCGCCGCATTCCGTTTCCTTCATCACCCGCGCCGCATTGCGGAAGGCCTGGGCATGGCTTTCCTCGTAGGAGCCAAAGGGCATGTCAACCACCACCAGCGCCTGCTTGGCGCCGCGCATCACCGCGCGGCCGTGCAGGATCATCAGGTCAAGCGGCACCGGCAGGGTCGATTCAAAGCCATGCATCACCATTCCGAGTGAATCTCCCACCAGGATGAAATCCACATGCTTGTCGGCAATGGCCGCCGTATGGGCATGATACGAGGTGAGCGCCACGATGGGTGCGCCGCCCTTGCGGTCGGTGATCTCCGGGGCCGTCAGGCGCTTCGACATTTTTTGGACAGACATGGTTTAACCTGCTTTCGAAAGTGCAAAAATCGGAACGCCGATAAGGCTGGAATGAAGCTGCGTCATGATCCCGTAAAGGGCCGCGCCAAAAATCAGCGACAGCCCGTCATGCCCCATTCTAACCTCGGGTGTGGGGCGAATGCCATTGGCCAGGGCCACCGCCACATGCACCAAGCTGACCAGCAGAAGTCCGCCAAACAGGATCAGGCTTGCCAGATCGCCGTTGGCAAAAAGATGGCCCGCGGCCCAGAATATGATTGCCAGTCCCATGGGGAACCGCAGGCGCTGGCGGTAGCTTCCGCGAAACAGGAAAACCCCCAGGCAGAGGAACCCAATGAAAGTGAGGCCGTAGTTTACATGCCAGCCCCAGTAGCGCGGCTCATAAACCGCTGCAAAATTTGAACTCCGCCAGCCCAGCACAATCACCGCGATCGCAAAAAGCGAGGCCAGCCCAAACACCGGTCCATACCACCGCTCGCCGGTCCGCGATTTGACATTGCTTTTATAGCGCGGAACCGCGGCAACCCCATGCAGCACCGCAAACATCAGCACACCGGCAATCAGGATAATCATCAGACGATCGGCACATTGAAAATATAGGGGTGAACGCCGAACAGGAATATGGCGTAGAGAACCACCCCCGAAACCACGGCTTTCATATCCGAGCGGACCTGCGGCTCATGGCCCGGCCGCTTGCCGCGCGCCATGGACAGAAAGATGTCGAGCACCGCCAGAACCAGGAACGTCCCAAAGAGCAGCACATCATGCAGCATGCCGTTGGCCAGAAGATGGCCAACCGCCCAAAGCACGATGCCGACGGAAAAGGGATTGCGCAGCCAGGTTTTCAGGTATCCCGTGCCGTGAAATCCGCTCAGGGAAATAAAACCCAGCAATACCAGCAGCATGGTCACGTGGCGGGCCCATGGGGCAGGCTCGTAAACCACACGGCTCGTGGCCGGATCCGAACTGAGGCTCCAAAACCCCCAGATCATCAGGGCAAGGCCCGCCAGGGAAACCAGTGAGTAAACCCCCTTGTAAGGGCCCTCCCCCATGCGGGCTTTGAGCCCATCGCGCTGTTCCGGCAGAAGCATGGAAAATAAATGCGCCCCCGCGAAACCAGCAATGCCAGCGATTAGGTAATCCATTCAAGCTTCTCCCAGCCGCAGTGTTTGCCAGATTTCGGCCACCGCGCCAACCGTCTCCTCGGCCAGCCGCAGTTTGCCACATTTTGAGCGTGATCATTGCTGAAAACAGCTGCCAACTGCGATGCTGGCTGTCATGCAACTGAATGGAGCCTCGTGTTTTCTTCAGGCCTTGAGTGTTTGCGTTCAGTTCGGAAACCATGATAACAATTCCTCAATAAAGAGGCTAATGCGGAGGGACTACCATGAAACCAACACTCATTCTCGTGGGCGCGGACAAGGGCGGCGTGGGCAAAACAACGGTATCGCGCGCCTTGCTGGATTTTTTTGCCCGTAAGAACATTCTGACCCGGGCCTTCGACACCGAAAACCCGCGCGGTACCTTGAAGCGCTTCTATCCCGATCTCGCTGAAATCATCGATCTCGGCAATGTCGCCCACCAGATGAAAGTGCTCGACACCATGGACACGGCCAATGTGCCGGTCACCATCGTCGATCTCAAGGCCGGCAACATGTCCTATTCCCTCGACATATTTGAGCGCATAGGCGTTCTTGAAGCCGCCCGCGCCGGCGCCTTCAACCTCGGCCTGTTCCATGTCATCGGGCCGTCCATCGCCTCGCTCGATGAAATCGCCGAAATCGCCCACTACCTGCAGGGCGTGCATTATGTCGTCGCCCGCAATTTCATCAATGAAACGAATTTCTTTGAATGGGACCAGGCCACCCAGCGCAAGTATTTCGCGCAAATTCCCAAGGCGCAGGAAATCGCCATCCCGAAACTCAACGAAATGGCCTATGAGCAGGTTGACCTTGCCGGCGTCACCTTCAAGGACTTCATCGAAAACCGCTCGCCCGACGGCGCGCCCGGAAAATACTCCTTCGTGCTGCGCGGTTACGTGCGCAAGTGGAGCTCGGAAATTGATGAGGAGTTCGCCCACATCAAGCTCATCCATGACCTTCTGACCGGGGGCCGCTTGCCGCAACCGCAACTCGTCGCCCAGAACTAAACAGAAACGGCTAAGCTTTGGCCGACAAGCCAACGATCTACATCGTCTGCTCCGACCGGCACCGCAATGGAAAGACCCTTCTGGCGCGCGTGCTGGTCGACTATTTGCTGCTCGAAAAGCGCGATCCCTTCGTCATCGATGCCGGCCATCCCGACGGCCCGTTGCGCGCCCTTTTTCCGGGGCGCACCGCGCTGGTCGATTTTTCCCAGGTCCAGGGCCAGATGAAGCTGTTCGACACGATCATGGGCTCGCCGGGCCGCGATTATGTGATCGATCTTCCCGCCCCCCAGGCCGAAAACTTCTACGCGACCTACCGCCAACTCGACTTCCATCTTGAAGCCACCGGGGCCGGCTTCCAGGTTGTCGTCTTCTTTATCGTCGACAAGGATTATTCATCCCTCAGATTTTCCGATGACGTTCAGCGCCAGGTGGCGCCCGCGCTGTTCATTCCCGTCCGGAACATGCAGATCGGCAGCGCCCTGGTGCCGCGCAGCGATACCTTGTCGATTGACATTCCCGAGCTCGACCGCGAGGTGATGGGCCTCATTGAGGTGCGCTATTTTTCCCTGCGCAATTTTCTCCTTGGCGACGAGTCCAACTTGCCCGCCCCGCTCTCCCGCAAACTGAAAATTTTCCTCCTCGAAATGATGACGGCGCTCCGCCACATTGAACCGGCCATGACCTTGGCCAGGCTCAGGGCCTGAGCCGCTTGAAACAGTTTTCCCGGACCCCCATTTCCGCTAAAGTACCGCAGCCAAGGAGAACCCTTATGCCCCCCACCCGGACCGCTATCCGATCTGCCCTGTTTGCTCTTGCCGTACTCACCCTGTCGCCCCCCAGCCTGCCGGCCCAGGCCTTTGGCGGCGGCGATTCCTACAGGGCGCAAGCTGCCATCATGTCTGCCGGTTCGCGGGCGGCTGCCATTTCAAGGGTGAAAGCGGTGCCAAGCGTCGGCGTTGTCAACCTGAACATCCGCTGGGTGCCCATGTTCCGCTCCGATGATCCGGATCCTGCCGAGTACAGGATCAGTGCCGGCAAAAACATCAGCGGCATCAAGCGTCTGCGCGCCGCACTAGCGGCCAATCCCGCCACCCGCCGCGCCCTGGCGCGCCGCGGCATTGCAATAGGCCGGGTTGTGGGGGTGGACGTTTCATCCAGCGGTTCGCTGAGGCTCTACGTGCTGTAACCGGAAAAGCCGCTCGCTGATTGGGCCTGAGCCATTACTTAGGTATTGACCTAAGTTTTAATCCGTTCTAGGAACGCTTCATGATCGCCCAGTCTGAAGCAGCAAAACCCATTGACGGCGTTTTCCGCGCCCTTTCCGATCCCACGCGGCGCCATGTATTGGAGCGCCTGAGCCGCAGCCCGGCCTCCGTCAGCGAACTCGCCGCCCCCTTCGACATGGCCCTTCCCTCCTTTGTCCAGCACATGGGCATTCTTGAGGACTGCGGGCTGGTGCAATCCAGCAAGAAGGGCCGGGTGCGGACCTATGAAATCATCCCCAAACGCCTGAAGCTCGCCGAGGACTGGATGGTCCGCCAGCGCGCCCTTTGGGAAAAACGCCTCGACCAGCTCGATACCTACCTCATCGCACTCAAGGAGAAATAGAATGGCCCTGTGGAAACCCGATCCGAAGCTTGATCTCGTTCTCGAACGCGTCGTTGACGTGCCCCGCGAACTCGTCTGGGCCGCCTGGACCAAGCCCGAGCATATCGTCCATTGGTTCGCGCCCAAGCCGTGGACCACCACGCATTGCGAGATTGATCTGCGCCCCGGCGGAATTCTCAGCTTCACCATGCGCTCGCCGGAGGGCAAGGACTTCCCCAATATAGGCTGTATTCTTGAAGTCGTTCCGCAGGCGCGGCTGGTCTGGACCGACGCGCTGCTTCCCGGCTACCGCCCCTCGCAGAAGCCATTCTTCACCGCCGTCATCGCGCTGGAACAACAGGGTAAAGGCACCCGCTACACCGCCACCGCCATCCACCGCGATGAAGCGGGCCGCAAGCAGCACGAGGCGATGGGCTTCCACCAGGGCTGGGGCCAGTGCCTCGACCAGCTCGTGGCCTATTCAAAAGAAATGTGAGCGGCTGACCTCATTCTAGCCGGGAAAATTTGGTGTTGGTTTTTGGCGAGCTAATGGGCAACATCTCGGCATGGCAAGGTCTGTGATTTGGCTTCTCATTCTCTTAACTTCCCTTGGAGCTTCGGTTTCGCAAGCTTTGAGCAGTGTGGTTGAGCCTCATGGCAATTGCCGGTTTTCCACATACTCCATGGAAGAAAAAGTCGCCGATGGTGAAGACGGTTATTCCGAGATAAGGAGCTATGTTGCCAAGACCTCAGCGCTTTTCCTGAAACTTGTATCTGCTGAAACCCGGCTTGTTCCTGCCAGATCAACAGATGCTGACGTCCGCATTACCCATATATTGAATAACTACACCTACAAAACACCCTACAAAACTGACAACAAGACGGTTTTTGATCTTCTTCGGGATTTTCCCGCAACCAGTGCGGATGCCCGAACCTTGACGAGCCCCTGGTTGCAGTTGAGCTTGACACCCGACTGCAAACTCACCGCCGTTTTTATCTGGAACAAGCGGCAGCTCATTGCGGATCAGGCATTTCTTGCGGGCGTACGCCCAGTCACGAACGGTATCGTCACGCCAATCAACGATCCTAATCGCTTTTTGCCGAAGGAATACCAACAATCGGTGATTTTGCTCGGGGATTACGGTAAAGCAGTTCCTGGCGGGCAAGCAGCAGGGCGTCCTTCGGTTGCGCTATACAAGCAGCAGGAAACCGTGAAGCGTTTCGTCGCTCACAAATATCCTCCAGACCTGTTCTGGTTTTTTTCGCTCATCAAGAGCCATAAATTTATGGCTGATGCCGGCACTTTTATTTCGCAACTCGTCCATCGCGAAAGGCTGCTTTCCCGCCACGCGAACAACGTGCAGGCAGAACTCGTCACAATTCTGGCAACTCGATTTATGGCGGAGAGGCCGCAACATTTGAAATACGACAGCATTCTGGATGTCGAGAAGCTTGTTGATCTCAGCAAATACAGAAATGAAGAAATAAAGCGAAACCGTTACTGAAGCCATTTCGGGGGCAAGCCTGTTGGTAACCGGCTAAGAAACTTGCCGTACCGGTCGCCAAGTCATAGAAGCATCGCCATGGCCAAGTTATCCCAATCATCTGTGCTGCCCGCGCTTGCTGTTGCCGCAACCGTCACGGTTTGGGCCATAGCGTTTCCGGCCATCAAGTTGGCACTCCTTGAAATGCATCCCCTGCCGCTGGCGTCAGTCCGCTATGCCATGGCCACCTGTTTCGCCGTGGCCTGGCTGCTTTGGAAGCGGCCCGCCCTGATGCCAATCGCCGATCTGCTGACCTGCGTTGCCTGCGGCGTATTGGGGGCCGCCGGCTACAGTGTGCTTCTCAACCTGGGGCAAGTCACGGTTTCCGCCGGCGCCGCCAGCTTCCTCATCAAGACCGAGAGCATCTGGATGGCCATCCTTGGCGTGGCGATGCTGAAGGAAGCATTCAATATCTGGGCCTGGGCCGGAACCCTGGTCGGCTTTATCGGAATCGGCCTGATTGCAAGCGCCCAGCCCGGCGGCATCGCCCTGGGCGGAGGCGCTGTATTTGTTCTCGCCGCTGCAATCTGTTCGGCAATTGGCTTCGTCCTGCAGCGCAAGCTTGTCCAGCGCTATGGCGCGCTGCATGTTGCCTCCATCATGCTCATCTCGGCGGCATTGACTTTGCTGCCCTGGTTGCCCGCCGCGATTTCTGAAATGCAGAACGCCTCCGCAGAAACCGTCTGGTGGGTGGTGTTTCTCGGTGTCTTTCCAACGGCCGTCGGGCAGATCTGCTGGTCCTATGCGCTGGGCCATTTCGGCGCCGCCCGCGCCGGAAATTTCCTCTATCTCGTGGCGCCGCTTGCAACACTCCTCGCCTGGCTGATGTATGGCGAAGTGGTGTCGCTCTTCACAATCACCGGCGGCATCCTCGTGCTGAGCGGCGTCATTCTCGTCAACACGCGGGGCCGCAACGCCGCAAAGCTATGAGGGCTAGGGATCTGCGCCATTCCCACTTTGAATTTCACCCCGGCGGCATCGTGTCGAATTTGGGAAGGGCCGGATCGATGTGGTCCCAGGCGTAACCACGTACGCCATAGGTCACCGCCTGCGGCTTGTAGCGGCTGGGATCGTCAAGGCTCCCGGCATGCACGGTGAACGCGTCCGGCATCGCCGCGAACGTCATATATACCGGTGACCCGCAGGTCGGGCAGAAGGCGCGTGTCTTGACGTTTCCGCTATCGCCAACGATGTCCCAATGCTGCGCTGCGCCCTCGAGCTTCACGCTCCTCTTGCCGGCGAAGGTCAGGTAGGACCCGTGCCCGCTGCCGCTCTTGCGCTGGCAGTCGCGGCACTGGCAGTCGTTCGAGAATATCGGTTCTCCGGAAATTTCATAGCGGATCGCCCCGCAGGCGCACCCGCCCGTATAAGCCCCGCTCATGATTTTTTTCCCGCAGTTGCCTTGCCTTCCTCCGCCACAATTGCAATGAGCTTGGGCACCACTTTCGCCCATCCTGCGTTGATGTTCTGGAAGATGGACAGGTTCTTTGGCATGATGAAGCCCGAATGCACGATGCGAAGCCGGGTGCCGGCGTCATTCCGGGCCAGTGTCCAGGTGACCACGGTATCAAGCCGTGACACATACACTCCGTTGCTCTCATGTCCGCTTTTCCATGTGTAGACCAGGCGTTCGTTCGGCACGGCCTCCAGCACCTCGCAATGAATGACGCCGTCCCATTCACCTTCCGGCGGCGTCTGGAAACTGAAATGGTTTCCCTTCACGGCCGCAAACCCCTTCTGCGCCATCAGCCACCGGTTGATCAGTTCGCCAGTCGTCAGGACTCTCCAGATGGCGGCGGGCGTGTGCGGGAAAACTTCCTCAAACACAATTTCTTGTGGAGCGGATTTCACGGCGGCATCGGTCATGGATCGATCTCCTTCATCAAGGTTCTAAGATTTGCAAAGCGTTCGCGCCAGAAGACGCCGTAGTGGCTCATCCAGTCGACGAGCGGGGCGAGGCCCTCGGGCCGGGCGCGGTAATAGACGTTCCGGCCCTGGGCGCGCTCTGCGACCAGACCGGCCTGCTTCAATGACTTGAGGTGTTGGGAAATGGCGCCCTGGGTCACGCCGCTCCCCCGCGTCAGCTCGACCACGGTAATCTCGTCGGATCTCACGACCCGCTCGAACACCGCCCGCCGGGTGGGATCGGAAAGGCTCCGCATAACGGTATCGATGGGTGACATCTGCATCATGCAGTAGCATTAGCAATTGCTAATTGATTAGTCAATACTAATTTATTTCAAGTGATTTCAGCGCCGCCTATTTCTTGCTTTGCGGGTAGATCGTTTCACCGCGCTTGAGCATCGCGACGAAGGTCTCGATCTTCTTCTTCCGCCCGGTTTCGGTTTTCATGTTGTGGGTGCGGAACGCCAGTGCAAAGCGGTTCTGCTCGCTGAGTTTCGCCAGCATGGCTTTTGCCTTGGGCTCGGCATTGATGGCGGCCTGGAGATCGGCAGGAATCTTCATGTCCTTGCCGCTCTTGTAGGCGCGGTCCCAGCGCCCATCGGCCTTGGCGGCTTCGACGTGCTTCAATCCGTGCCCGGTCATCCTTTCTTCCTTGATGAGCCGCGCAACATTGTCGACATTGGTCTGGCTCCAAACGCTCTTCCGGCCGCGCGGCGAATAGCGCTGCAGAAAGCTGTGCTTGTCAAAGCCTTTGCGCAGGCCGTCGATCCAACCCCAGCAAAGCACCACATCGATCGCTTCATTGGGCGTGATCGATTTGAGCCCGGAAGCGACCTTGTGGATTTTTATCCAGACTTCATCGTCTTTGTCGTGGTGCTTGGCGAGCCACTTGTAAAACCCCGCTGCGTTCTTGAACACGCGAACCTTTGCCGTGTCGACAGTGACGGGCGCCATTCACTACTCCCACTCAATCGTCCCCGGCGGTTTGCTCGTCACGTCATAAACCACGCGGGAAACCCCCTTCACTTCATTGATGATGCGGGTCGCCGCCCGGCCGAGGAAGGCCATGTCGAAGGGGTAGAAATCCGCCGTCATGCCGTCAACCGAAGTTACCGCCCGCAGCGCCAGCACCCGGTCATAGGTGCGGCCATCGCCCATCACGCCCACCGTCTGCACCGGCAGCAGCACCGAAAACGCCTGCCAGATCTTGTCATAGAGCCCGGCGTTGCGGATTTCATCGAGATAGATCGCATCGGCCTTGCGCAGGATGTCCAGCTTCTCGCGGGTCACCCCGCCCGGCAAACGGATCGCCAGCCCCGGTCCGGGGAACGGATGCCGTCCTACGAATTTCTCCGGCAGGCCAAGCTCTTGTCCCAGCTTCCTCACTTCATCCTTGAAGAGTTCGCGCAACGGTTCCACCAGCTTCATCTTCATGGCGGCAGGCAGCCCGCCCACGTTGTGGTGCGACTTGATGGTGACCGAGGGCCCGCCGGTGAACGACACGCTTTCGATGACGTCGGGATAAAGCGTGCCCTGGGCCAGGAAATCCGCCCCGCCGATTTTCTTCGCCTCCCGCTCGAACACTTCGATGAACAGCCGCCCGATGGTCTTGCGCTTGGTTTCCGGGTCAGCCTCCCCTTCCAGCGCCGCAATGAATTCGTCGCTCGCATCCACATGCACCAGTGAAAGGTTGTAATGCTCGCGGAACATGCGCACCACCTCCTGCGCCTCGTTGAGCCGCATCAGCCCGTGGTCCACGAACACACAGGTGAGCTGGTCGCCCACTGCCTCATGGATCAGCAGCGCCGCCACCGAGGAATCAACCCCGCCGGAAAGTCCGCACAGTACCCGGCCCTTGCCCACCTGCGCCCTTATGCGGGCAATCGCTTCCTGCTTAAAGGCGGCCATGGTCCAGTCGCCCTTGCAGCCCGCGATATTGCGCACGAAATTCTGGATCAGCGCCGCGCCCTCCGGCGTATGCACCACTTCCGGGTGGAACATCAGGCCGTAGAATTTTCGCTTTTCATCTTCGATGGCCGCATAGGGCGCGTTCTCCGAAACGCCCTTCACCACAAAGCCCGGCGGCAATTGCGTGATCCGGTCGCCATGGCTCATCCACACCGTATGCTTGGCCCCATCGCTCCACACCCCTTCGAACAGGGCGGACGGCGCTTTCACCGAAACTTCCGCCCGGCCGAATTCCCGGTGGTGCCCGCTCTCGACTTTTCCGCCGAGTTGCGCTGCCAGAAGCATCTGGCCATAGCAGATGCCGAGCACCGGAATCCCCGCCTCGAACACGATTTGCGGCGCCCGCGGGCTGTCTGCTTCCGCGGGCGAAGCCGGCCCGCCCGAAAGGATCACCGCCCGGGGTTTCATCCGGGCAAAAGCTTCCGCTGCCTTCTGGAAAGGAACGACTTCCGAATAGACCCCCATCTCGCGCACCCGCCGGGCGATGAGCTGGGTGACTTGGGAACCGAAGTCGATAATGAGGATTTGGTCGTGAGTCTGCTGTGTCATGCGGAGCCTTTAAGGGAGGCAGGCGGAGTCTGCAAGATGCGGCGTTAGACCAGCAGCGCCGTCGCGTACATGATGACCAGTCCCGCCGTAACGCCCGCGGCGACCGGTGGCGAGAGCCATTGCCCCGGCCCCGAACGCCGCGCAATAAGCGCGCCCACTTCAATGATCACCTGCAGGATGGCCCCTGCCCCCACCCCGAAGCACACGGCAATCCACAAGGGGCTGACGGCTTGCGTGCCGAGAACCGTGCCGGCAATGGCGGGCAACCCCGCCAGCGCCGCAAGGCCTGCAAATTGAATGAGTTTTGGTTTCTCCTCGGCAATGGGCACGGCAATGCCGATGCCCTCCGTGACATTGTGAATGGTGAATCCGATAACCAGGAAGGTCGCCAGCGCCGCGGAGCCCGTCGCAAGGGCGGCACCCACGGCCAGCCCCTCTCCCAGATTATGCAAGCCAATTCCCAAGGCAATGAAGGTCGCCAGCCGCAGGCCCTCCGGCGCCACGCCCTTGGCCCGCCCTAGGGCCAGAAGAACAAGTGTAGTCACCGCCAGCATCACCCAGAACAAAACTGTCCCGCGCAAGCGCCCGATGGTTTCCGCCGCCGCCTCAAGCCCCTCGCCAATCGTGTCGATCAGCAGGAAAGCCAGCAGCCCGACCGTCAGCGCCAGCAGGAAATTCATTGTGGGCCGCGACAGCGAACGCATCGCAGGCCAGGCCAGAAGCCCCGTCGCCACCGGAACCGCACCCAGCAGCAAGCCCACCGCTGCCAGAAGTCCCAGCGATGCGCCGGAAAGCACCGGCGTTGCGGTCGCAACTTCGATCGTATGAGTGATCAGCGCCCCGGTTGAGGTGAGCAGCGCAATGTGATGCGCCTCACCCTCAATCCAGTCATAGGGAATGTCGATGCGCGTAAGGCCAAGCCGGGCGCCTGCCAGAAGCGGTGTCGCGGTGAACAGGCGGTAGGCCGTATCGACCTGCACCTGGGCAATAACCACCGGGGTCGAACCATCGGTGCGCACATCGAGTGAAATCATGCCCGGCGTCAGATTCACCCGCTCGATTGCCGCCTCTTCTACCGGCGGCGCCCCCGCCGAAAGCCGGTCAAGCGGTCGCCAGATCAGCAGAAGCGCCACGATCGCTATCATCACGACCAGGGGAAGGGCCAGCCAGAAATGCTTGGAGCCCATCATACCACCTCGAAATGGCTCATCCAGCCGAGTTCGGCGAACTCTGACTGGTGGGCATGGAACATGTAGATCCCGGGCTCATGCTCGGCGAAAGTCATTTCAATGATGCCCCGCTGCGCCTGGCACATCATCACCGTGTCGATGGTGCGCGATGTCGGCGTCAGCGTCGTGCCGTGATCAAAGAACTCGAAGAAATTCGCATGCACATGGAACGAGTTGATCGGGTCGAACTCGGTGATGTTGACCAGATAGATGCGGATGGGCCGCGCCCTCTCAACCCGGATGGGCTTGTCGAAATAGGCAAAGGGAATCGAATTGACGCAGTAGAATTCGTTTTCGTCATCGAAATTGGTGTCGAAGGCGTTCATCACCATCACCATTTCCTGCCACCGGGCGTTTTCCGGCGAACCCAGAAGCCGTGAAGCCGCCACCTCGCGCCCCTCCGCATGCCGCGCCGGATCCGGGTCGACGATGAACACGCCGTACAGCCCCTTGTGGATGTGGCGCTTCAGCGGAATGGCATGGCAGTGATAGAGATGGCAGCCGAAAGGCTTGGCATCGAACTCGTAGGTGAATTCCTGGCCCGGATCCACCATGCCCGCTCCGGGAACGCCGTCCATCCGCGCCGCGTGAATGCCGTGGAAATGCATGGAGTGCGGATGCGTGCTGCCATTCACAAAGCGGATGCGCAGGCGCTCGCCTTCGGTGCAGCGCAGCGTCGGTCCGGGGATGCGGCCATTATAGGACCAGCCGGCGAATTTCACGCCGGGAGCCACTTCAAACTCATGGTCGACCGCCGTGATGGTCCATTCCCGCAATACCCGGCCATCCGGCATGATCGAAACCGTGCCCACGTCGAAATCCCAGATGAGCTTGTGCGGGTCAAAGCCGTTGGCCTCATGGTTGACTTCGCCCACCACCCGGTTGCCGAATTGGTCATGGCTGCCGTGGCCCGCGTGGCTGGCTTGGTCTGAGGCCGTTTGCGCCACCGCCGCCCCGGTCCCCAGGGGCACCATTGCCCCCACTGCCGCGGCCTTGCGCAGGAATCCGCGTCGGTTGAAGTCGGCCGGAGGGGGCGTGTCGGTCATTTCGTCTTTCCTGCAAGCATTGCTTGAAAGTTTAGCATAGGCTAAGTTATATGCAATAGGCTAATCTCGCACCGCAACTGGACGGTTAAAATGGCTCTTGCGACCAAGAAAATACCCTCTGCAAAGCTGCGCTCCGCGGCCTTCAAGCGGGTGCGCGCCGACCATTCGGCGGAACTTGCCGGCGATTATGTGGAAATGATCGCCGATTTGATCGATGAGCGCGGCGAGGCCCGCTGCACCGATATTGCCATGCGGCTGGGGGTTGCCAATGCGACGGTGGTGAAAACCCTGAAACGGCTGCAGAGCGCCGATCTCATCACCCAGGAGCCTTACCGCGCCATTTTCCTCACTGCCGACGGCTGGAAAATGGCCGAGGATGGGAGGCGCAAGCACGCCATCGTGGAAAAATTCCTGCTGGCCCTTGGCGTGAGCCAGGAAACCGCCCGCATCGATTCCGAAGGCATTGAACACCATGTCAGCAGCGAAACGCTGCGCGCCATGGCCAAGTTTCTGGCCCGCAACGGCGGTTAAGGCTGAAACTTATCAAATCACTCTCCATGGTCGGGCAACGACCCGACCACCCAGACTTTGGTCACCGAAAGTCTGGGTGGTCGCATCAAGTGCGACCATGGAGAGAAAATGGAATATTCAGCGGCTTGAAAGATCCTAGCCCCGCCGCATCACCGCAATGAAGAAGCCATCGGTACCGTGCCGCGCCGGCGTCAGAAGCAACGTGTCATGGGAACCGTCGGCAGACTCAGGCGCTGGCAAGTCCGATCGCAGCCGCCCATTGCTTAGCATGCGGAATGATTTCAAAATTCTTGTGGGCTTTCAGGAATGCTGCGACTTGCGCCGTGTTTTCCTCCGCCAGCACCGAGCAGGTGATGTAAACCAGCCGTCCGCCTTCCTTCACCAAAGCAGCACCCTTTTCCAGCACTTCGCGCTGCTCCTTGATGCGTTGCTTTAACTGTATTTCCGCCAGCCGCCATTTGGCGTCGGGCTTTCGCCGCCACGCGCCCGAACCGGAGCAGGGCGCATCGATCAGCACGCAATCAAAACCGCCCATCCCCTCAAGTTTGCTGCCTTCGTCTGCCGCCACGATCTCGATATTGGTGGCTCCCGCCCGGGTCATGCGCTCGAAAATCGGCCGCAGGCGGTGGCGGTCCGCGTCATGCGCCACAACCCGCCCCTTGTTCTTCAGCATCGCCGCAAGCGCCAGGGTCTTGCCGCCGGCCCCGGCGCAAAGATCAAGCACTGTCTCGCCGGATTTGGCGCCCGACATGAGGGCTGCTACCTGCGAAGCCGCATCCTGCACCTCGAACCAGCCCATGCCATGGGCCGGCTCAACCTCGACATTGATGTTGCGCGTGTTGGCATCGGAAGCTTTGATCCGCACGCACCATGGCGACAGCGGCCCCGCCTCCGCGCCATGCTTGGCAAGCGCCGCCAGCAACTGATCCCGGTCGGCCTTCAGGGTGTTCACCCGCAAGTCAATCGGCGCCCGCTGCGAAAGCGCCGCCCCCTCCTCCGCCGCGCGCGAGCCAAAAACCTGGACCATGGATGGCAATAGCCATTCCGGGAAATCGCCCCGGATATGCGCCGGCAAATCGTCGCGCATCTCGCGTCCCAGAGCCGCCTTTTCGGCAGCACTCAGGACACCCGGGCCATGTTGCTCCGTACACAGATTTTCAATCTCGGCGGCGGGCAGGTTCCACACCTCCCGCAGTACGCCAAGCACCAAAGCGCGTGGCCGCCCGTCGCCCATCCGCGCCGCCGCGGTGTTGCGCCGCCGCAGCGTGTCGTAGACCAGAGTGCCGATGGCGTGGCGGTCGGTGGAGCCCGCAAAGCGGTGCGCCTTGCCCCAATCCTTCAGGGCCTCGTTGGCCGGATGGTGCTTGGTGAAGACTTCGTTCAAAATTTCTATTGCCGCGGCAACGCGGCCTGCCATGCGCATGAATTATCCAATCACAAAAAGCCGGAGGCCAAACCAGGCCCACATGCCCACCAGAACAACCAGGCCAGCGGCAAAAACCTTGAACCGCGTGGCGATTATATTCGAGCCTGTATGCACAAAACTGTGCACAAGACGGGAGCCGGCAAAGGCCCAGGCAAGCCCGATCAAGACAAGATCTACAAGCCCGGTGGCCAATGCGAAAGCCACAACTGCGTAGAACAACACTGGAAGCTCAAACTGGCTCACATAGTTGCTCATAAATCTCTGCACCGTGTCCGTATAGGCTGTTTTGGTGTCGACCTCCGAAAGCTTCACGCGCCCTGAACGCACCGCCCGCACCCGTCCCTGCCCCATGCGCGCAAGCACATATACAGTTAGGGCAACCTGAACAAAAACTGGCAGCAGCAGATGCTGGGTGAACGTCACAATTAGCCGCGCCCCTGGTAGTTCGGCGCTTCGCGCGTAATCATCACGTCATGCACATGGCTTTCGCGCATGCCGGCCGAAGTGATGCGGATGAACTCCGCCCGCTTCTGCAGCTCGGCGATCGATCCCGCCCCCACATAGCCCATGGCAGCGCGAAGCCCGCCGGTAAGCTGGTGCAGCACATTGGCCACCGGCCCCTTGTAGGGCACCTGGCCCTCAACCCCTTCCGGCACAAGCTTCAAGCTGTCCTTCACCTCCTGCTGGAAGTAACGGTCCGCCGAGCCCCGCGCCATGGCCCCCACCGAGCCCATGCCGCGATAGGATTTGAATGACCGGCCATTGAACAGATAGGAGTCGCCCGGGCTCTCATCGGTGCCTGCCAGCAGCGAGCCGATCATCGCCACGCCTGCTCCTGCCGCCAGGGCTTTTGCCAAATCGCCGGATTGCTTGATGCCGCCATCGGCAATGATCGGCACCCCGGATTTGGCCCCCTCTTCGGCGCATTCCATGATGGCCGAGAACTGCGGCACGCCAACGCCCGCCACCACCCGTGTCGTGCAGATGGAGCCCGGCCCAATGCCGATCTTCACGGAATCAGCCCCGGCCCCGATCAGCGCCTTCACCGCTTCGCCGGTTGCCACATTGCCCGCAATGATCTGCACCTTGTTGGAAAGCTTCTTGATGCGGGCAACCTGGTTGATCACGTGAATGGAATGGCCATGCGCCGTGTCCACCACGATGATGTCAACGCCCGCATCGATCAGCATTTCCGCCCGCAGGAATCCCTTCTCGCCCGTGCCCGTGGCCGCCGCCACGCGCAGCCGCTCGTGTTCGTCCTTGGCCGCGAAGGGATGGTCCGCCGCCTTCTCCATGTCATTGACGGTAATGAGGCCAACGCATTCAAAATCCTCATTCACCACGATAAGCTTTTCGATCCGGTGCTTGTGCAAAAGGCGCTTGGCTTCAAGCCGGTCAACGCCTGCCTTCACCGTGATCAGGTTGCGCGTCATCAGTTCGGAAACCCTGGTGTTCATGTCCGTGGCAAAGCGCACGTCGCGGTTGGTGATGATGCCCGCCAGCTTGCCGTTTTCCTCCACGACCGGAATGCCGGAAATCCGGTGGCGCTCCTTGAGCTGCATGACTTCGGAAAGCGTGGCATTGGGCGCAATGGTGATCGGATTGACCACCATGCCGGATTCAAAGCGTTTCACCTGCCGCACATGCTCGGCCTGCATATCGGGCTCCAGGTTCTTGTGAATGACCCCGAGCCCGCCCGCCTGGGCCATGGCAATGGCCAGCTTCGATTCGGTCACCGTGTCCATGGCCGCCGAAATGATCGGAATGGACAGTTCGATGTCGCGGGTGATGTGGGTGGTCGTGGAAACTTCAGCCGGCAATACGGACGAAGCGCCGGGCTTCATCAGCACATCGTCAAAAGTCAGATATTCCGGAATTTGGCGGAGCGCCATGGGCCAACCTTTCAGGTCTTTCAGGATTCGTTGAGTTGGCGGTTGCCCTTAACACCGGCAAGGCCACGAAGGCAAGCGGGGCAAGCAAAAACAATAGTTATTGATCCGTTAAGGATTTTAGGTATAATACGGAATATCCGTAATTTAGGAATAATCGCTATGATCCGTGTTACGTCAACTGAATTTAGCAAGGAGGTCGGCCGCTATCAGGACTCGGCCCTCACGCAGCCCGTGGTCGTCACCCGCAACGGACGCGACCGCACGGTGATGATCTCGTCTGAAGAGTATCAACGGCTCAAGCGCCGGGACAGGGGAGTTTTCGCCACCGGCGAATTGCCTGAAACCCTTGTCGAAGCTATCGCTAAAACGGACATGGACCTGCGCCATCGCTATCTCGACCACCTCGTCAAAGACTGGACTCCGTGAGCCTTCCGAAGCCCGAACCAGGCCTCGTCATCCGGTATTCCTATCTTTGGCTGCGCGAATACCGCGCTGGCCGCGAGGACGGCAGCAAGGACCGTCCCTGTGCCATCATACTTGCGCTCCACACCGACGAAGATGGCGAACAGGTGCTTGTCGTTCCGGTTACCCACAGCCCGCCAGAGAATCCCGCAGCAGTACTTGAGCTGCCGGCGACCGTGAAACGGCACTTGGGCCTCGACACGGAGCGCTCATGGGTCGTATTTTCCGAAAGCAATCTTTTCAACTGGCCGGGCCCCGACCTTCGCCGCATCGCCGGTCGCGACGATGGCTCCGTGGCCTACGGATTCCTGCCCCCCAAATTCTTCAATGAGCTTCGCCGGAGATTTGTAGCGCTTGAGGTCGAAGCAAGGTCAAAGCGCATCGCCCGTAGCGAGTAACGATAGGGCTCGCGCAGCAAGCAGAGAATCGATGATTGCCAAACCCCGGTTAAGGCGGCAAAAGCCCCCAAACGGAGCAGCGCTATGGGCCACGCCCATGACCACGATCATCACGCCCCTGGCCATCTTCATGCGCCCGCTTCCTTCGGCAAGGCCTTCGCCATTGGCATCGCGCTTAATTCAGCCTTTGTGCTGATCGAAGGCGGCTACGGCATCTTGGCCAACTCCATGGCCCTGCTCGCCGATGCCGGTCACAATCTCTCCGATGTGCTGGGCCTCGTCGTCGCCTGGCTTGCCGCGGTCCTCGCCAAACGCCCGCCATCCCAGCGCTATACCTTTGGCCTCAAAAGCTCGACCATCCTTGCGGCACTTTTCAATGCCGTGTTCCTGCTTGTCGCCGTGGGCGCCATCGGCTGGGAAGCCGTCCTGCGCCTTTTCAGCCCGGAAGCAGTTGCCGGCGAAACCGTGATCGTCGTCGCCGCAATCGGCATCCTGATCAATGGCATAACCGCCTGGCTCTTTGTCTCCGGCAGCAAAAGCGATCTCAACATCCGCGGTGCTTACCTCCATATGGCAAGCGACGCCGCCGTCTCGGCGGGCGTGGTGCTTGCCGGTCTCGCCATTCTGTACACCGGCTGGCTATGGCTCGATCCGGTTGTCAGCCTGCTGATTGTCGGCGTCATTGTCTGGGGCACTTGGAGCCTGCTGCGCGAAAGCCTCGCCATGTCATTGAAAGCCGTGCCGCCGGGAATTGATCCCGCAGCGGTACGCGGCCTTCTCGAAAAACTGCCCGGCGTAAAGGCGGTCCATGATCTTCATATTTGGCCCATGAGCACAACCGACATTGCGCTGACCGCCCATCTTCTCATCCCTGGCGGCCACCCCGGCGATTCATTCCTGATGCACGTCGCCGAAGAACTTCGCAGCCGCCACGGCATCGGCCATGTCACCCTGCAGGTCGAAACCGATCCGGCCACCGCCTGCGCCCTTGAGTCCGACAACGTCGTCTAGGCGCCGCGGAATCCCATCGCCAGTACGAACAGCTCCGCCGAGTTGTCGCGGCTCGACATCGGCTTCACATGGCGCACGCTGGCAAAATCCTTTTTCATTTGCTTCAACATCTCGCCTTCCGTGCCGCCGCGCAGGACCTTGGCCAGGTAAGTGCCGCCTGGCGCCAGCACCTGGCGGGCAAAATCGAGCCCCGCCTCGGCCAGCGTCATCACCAGGATATGGTCCGTCTGGCGGTGCCCCGTGGCATGCGCCGCCATGTCGGAGAGCACCACATCGGCTTTCCGCCCCCCCAGCGC
Source organism: uncultured Alphaproteobacteria bacterium (assembly GCA_963773295.1). Classification (GTDB taxonomy): domain Bacteria; phylum Pseudomonadota; class Alphaproteobacteria; order Rhizobiales; family Aestuariivirgaceae; genus Aestuariivirga. The sequence continues at coordinate 211,062 of CAVZAJ010000007.1, read as the reverse complement.
ATCGAACAGAAGCTGCGGCGCGTCATCGTCGAGAAAATTCTTTTTGAAAATGGTGACCGCCGGAATGGGCTCAATGCCGTGCATGTCGATGGCGATGATCTTGCCCCGCCCCTCTTCCGCCTTCACCCGCTTGGAAGCCACCTGGCACCAGCCGCCTGGCGCCGCACCCAAATCCACCACCACCAGCCCCGGCTTCAAGAACCTGTACTTGTCATCGATCTCGACCAGCTTGAACGCCGAGCGTGCCCGGTAGCCCAGTTTTTTGGCTTCAATCACGTAAGGGTCGTTGAGCTGGCGCTCGAGCCAGATTTTCTGCGAAACGGTGCGGCCCTTGCCGGTCTTCACCTTGACCTTGAGGTTACGCCCGCTGAGTTCATTTCTGCTGCCGGGGCGGCTCATGTCACCTGCCCGTAAGTTCCGTCATCCTTCATCAACTGGGTGAGAATGCCTTCGCGCAGCCCCCGGTCCGCCACGCGGATGCGGCTTGCCGGAAAAGCCACCCGGATTTCCTCGAGGATGGCGCAGCCCGCCATCACCAGGTCGGCCCGCTCGCGCCCGATGCAGGCATTCATCATCCGCTCTTCATAGCTCATGGCCAAAAGGTCCGCCGTCACCTTGCCCACGTCGTCGCTGAGCAGCCAGCAGCCGTCGACCTTCGACCGGTCGTAGCGGCGAAGCCCAAGCTGCACCCCGGCAATGGTCGTCACCGTTCCGGAAGTTCCCAGCAAATGCGAAGGCAGCGGCGCGCTTCCTTTAATCTGGTGAAGCCGGGCCACGAATTCCGCGAGAAGCGGCCGCAGATAATCCCGCATGGCGGCAAAGGATTGGGCGGTCACTTGAATGCCGCCGCCAAATTGTTCGGAAATGGTTACCACGCCGGCCGCCAGCGAGGTCCAGGCCAGGAGCTCCTTTTTCCCGCCGCGCTGCTCCACCCACATGACCTCGGTGGAGCCCCCGCCAATATCAAAGATCAGGGCGCTTTCAGCCTCCGCCTCAATCAGCGGTTCCGCCCCCGTGGCCGCCAGCCGGGCCTCGGTCTCCCGGTCGATAATTTCGAGTTCCAAGCCCGTTTCGCTGGTGACGCGGGCAATGAATTCCGGCCCGTTGGAAGCCATGCGGCAGGCCTCGGTTGCAATCAGCCGGCGTTTCTTAACCTTATGCCAAACAAGCTTGTTGGAGCAGACCCGCAGCGCTTCAATGGTGCGGTCCATGGCCAGAGGCGTTGAGCGCCCCGGTTTTGCCAAGCCCTTCGCCGAGCCTGACAATCCGCGAAAAGGCGTCCTTGACGTGAAACCCCTGCTGGGCCGGGGCGGCGATCAAAAGCCTGCAATTATTGGTTCCCAGGTCCAGGGCCCCGTAATAGGCCTCCCTTTCGGGGGCCTTGTCGGGTGTTGCAACTTCGGGTTCGGAGCGGTCCCTGGATCGTCCCCTGCTGCCGTGCAACCCGAATCTGCGCCTGCCACGGGCATTGCCCGCACCGCTGGTCGCGTCCACGTTAAGCCTTCCAGATGGCCTGCTCTCGACGGGTCGCCCCGGAGCTCAGAAACCATCTTTTAATCATTGCGTTGGAGCCATCTTAACAGCTTCAAACCTCACGTAAAGCAAATGAATCCCCTCCAAATGCCGCTTCAGCATTAACTACTAATTGAGACTATGGCGGCTAGCTTTGGCCATCGGGGCAGGAGTTTTATGCGTACATTTGGAAATCGCTGGTTCAAGGACGGCTCGCTGATTGGTGAATACGCCGAGCATTTCGGCCAGGCCGTCACCCGCCAGAAGCAGTCCACGGCGCTTACCGCGGCCAAGGTCGATGCCGAACTGGCCTCCAAGGCCAAATCCGAATTCATTGCCAACATGAGCCACGAATTGCGCACCCCGTTGAACGCCATCATCGGATTTTCCGACATGCTGGCCACCAAGACGGTGTCGGGCCCGGAAAAAATCGAGCAGTACTCGGCCTACATCCGCCAGGCCGCCGAACATCTCCTCGCCCTGATCAACGGCATTCTCGATGTCTCCAAGATCCAGGCTGGCAAATTGTCCGTCGACCTCGAATCCGTCAGCATCACCGCCATCCTGCAATCCTGCCTCCTTATTCTCGAAGCCAAGGCCCGCGAGAAAGAGGTGGTTGTTGAAACCCATATCATGCCCAACCTTCCCGACCTGATGGCCGATCCGCTCCGCCTCAAGCAAATCCTCATCAACCTTCTCAGCAACGCGGTGAAATTCACGCCGGCCAAGGGCCGCATTCGCATTGACGTTGGAATCCGCCAGGAAGCTGTCGTCAGCATCAGCATCAGCGACACCGGCCTGGGCATGTCGCTTGCGGAGATTGAAACCGCCATGAGCCCCTTTGGCCAGGTCGATGCGGGTTTCAACAAGCGCCATGAGGGCACAGGCCTCGGCCTCCCCATCGCCTATGCCCTGGCCCGGCTCCATGGCGGCGACCTGCAAATTGAATTCAAAAAGGGCGCTGGCACGCGCGTCACCGTGAATCTTCCCATGGTGGCTCCGGCCACCGCCCGCGAACACAGTCTTCATTAAGGGGTCTTGAGTCCATGAACCGTACAAATGCAATGCCCCAGGAGACAGTCGCTCCCCGTGCTGAATCCGTTGCCCGCGTCGGCCGCATCGTCGCCGTGACCGGCGCCCACGCCATCATCCTGCTCGATGTCGAGGAACGTCCCAATGTCGATGCCGAACGGAGCCCTGAAATTGGAACCTTGCTGAAGGTGGATTGCGCCGCCTCCATTTCCCTGGCGCTGGTTTCCGCCCTGAGTTCGCCCATGCCGTCCCATGCCCGGGGCGAACAGGAATTGCGCATTGTCGAGGTGGAATTCATCGGCGAGCTTCCCAAGGATGAGCATGGCCGGCCAAAAACCTTCCGCCGCGGCATCTCCGCATACCCCTCGCTCGGCGACACCGTTTATCGCGCCAGCCGCAGCGAATTGTCGAAAGCCTATGCCTGCGATTCCGAAACGTCCATTCGCGTCGGCCACATCCAGCAGGACCCGTCCATTCCCGCCATGATCAAGATCGATGAAATGCTGGGCAAGCATTTCGCCGTGCTGGGCACCACCGGCACCGGCAAATCCTGCACCGTGGCCCTCATTCTCCGCCGCATTCTGGAAAAAAATCCCCAGGCTCATATCCTGCTGCTCGATGTCCATCGCGAATATGCCCAGTCCTTCAAGGGCATGTCGGAAGTCATCACCCCCGACAACATGATCCTGCCGTTCTGGCTCTTGAATTTCGACGAATCCGTTGAAATTCTCATTGGCCAGCAGCCCGGCCGCGAAACCGACGTGGAAATCCTCCGCGATCTCATTCCGCTCGCCAAGGCCCGCTACATGAACAATCAGCGCCGCGACAAGAATGGCGCAACCCCGCGCGGAACAAATTACGAGGGTTCCAACATCGGCGTAGATACGCCGCTCCCTTACCGGACCTCCGACCTCACCGGCATTCTCGAGGAATACATCGGCAAGCTGGAACTGCGCGGCGAACTGGCTCCCTACAAGCGCCTGAAGGCCCGCATCGAAACCATCTCGCGCGATCCGCGCTACGGCTTCATGTTCGGCAGCCTCACGGTTCAGGACAACATGTCCGCCGTTCTTGCCCGCCTCTTCCGCATTCCGGTCAATGGCAAGCCCATCGCGATTGTGGAATTGGGCGGCCTGCCATCGGAAATCATCAATGTCGTGGTTTCGGTCCTGGCCCGCCTTGCCTTCGACTTCGGCGTGTGGAGCGCTGGCCGCATTCCGATTACCTTTGTCTGCGAAGAGGCCCACCGCTACGTTCCAATCGACAAGTCGCTTGGCTTTGAGCCCACCAAGAAGGCCATCTCGCGCATTGCCAAGGAGGGCCGCAAATACGGCGTGTCGCTCTGCATGATCACCCAGCGCCCGGCGGAACTGGATCCGACCATCCTGTCCCAGTGCAACACGATCTTTTCCATGCGCCTGACCAACGAGCGCGACCAGGACATCTTGCGCGCCGGCATTTCGGATGCCGCCGCAAGCCTTCTCGAATTTATGTCCACCATGGGAACCGGTGAAGCCATCACCTTTGGCGAGGGCGTGGCGCTGCCCACCCGCATCAAATTCGACCTGCTGCCCGGCGAGGATATGCCCAGGAGCAACACCGCCTCGTTTACCACCAACTGGGCCAAGGACCTGCCCGACGATTCATTCCTCAATGAAGTGGTAAACCGCTGGCGGGCCCAGACGTTCAATCCCGATAGCGCCACCTATACGGTTGAGGCCGCGCCCGCGCCTGCCGTCCAGGCGGCGGTTCCGCCGCAGCCGTCAATCAGGCGTGATGCCTTGCACCCGGCGGCAGTTCTGCAAAGGCCCGGCATTCAGCCGGCTCCCCAGGGCTTCGGCCAGCACGCCCCGGCGCCGCAATTGCGCCGCAGCGCCGACCTCGCCCAGGCAAATGCGGCCCCTCCTCCGGCCCCGGCTGTGGGCCAGCAGGCAAGCCTCGCCAACCTCATCAAGCAGTTCCGGACGTAATCAAGAATCCCTCATCCGGCCTTCAGTCGACAGGGCGGATGAGGGCACTCTGCGATTGGCATATCATTCCACCCTTGCACTGAGGCCCCCCCGCCGCTATTGAAGCGGCCATTCCCGGCGCATTGGGGGATCGGCTAACGGTAGGCCCACAGACTCTGACTCTGTTTGTCTAGGTTCGAATCCTAGTCCCCCAGCCACTCCCGATAGATTCTAAAATGCAAACCTTACGATGCCATTTCGCGGAGCCCCAGCGGCGGGCGGTTGCAATCCCGGTTCTGTTCGTTGTAACCATTTCGGCCACTTGATTTTAGAGGAGACGCGAGCCATGGACCGGTTCACTGGCGGTTGCCTGTGCGGCAACGTCCGCATTGTGGCGGCGGGCCGCCCCTACCGCGTAGGCCTTTGTCACTGCCTCGACTGCCGCAAGCATCATGGGGCGCTTTTTCACGCTTCCGCGATTTTCCCCCAGGATGCGGTGACAATCGATGGCGAAACGCGTGACTACGCCGGACGGTATTTCTGTCCCCGCTGCGGCTCGTCCGTATTCGGGCGCACCGCCGACGAAATCGAGGTGAGCCTGGGAGCCCTGGATGCCCCCGATCAACTGGTGCCGACCTACGAACTCTGGACCGTCCGCCGCGAGTCCTGGTTGCCGGCGTTTCCGCTCACGCGGCGCTATGACCGCGATCGTGACGCCACGGGCCGCTCCGAAGACGAGGTGCCCGGATAACATCAAGCCGCTTAATCGTTATTTTACGCCGCCTGAGCGGGAAACGGCCGCAAGGCAGGTGAGTTCAAACATCAGGTTTGCCGCGTTTATGCAGGTAATGCCGGTGGGATCAAGCGAGGGGACAACCTCGCAAATATCGCCGCCCGCCATGTTCATGCCGGTCAAGGCCCGGAGAATCATCTGCGCATCGCGCATGGAAATACCGCCGGGTTCCGGCACGCCGGTTCCCGGCGCGTCCCTCGGATCGAGGCCATCAATGTCGATGGTGATGTAGGTGGGCGCATCGCCGACAACCCGCCTAATTTCCGCGATCACAGCAGCGCGCCCCATCTCTTCGAATTCATCCATCGTGATCATGCGGATGCCGGACTTGTCGCCATAGGTGATGTCGTCGTCGCCATAGCGTGTGCCGCGCAGGCCGATCTGCAGAATGCGCTTCGGGTCCAGCAGATCCTCTTCAACCGCGCGCCGCACAAATGTCGCGTGATTGCACTTGGTCCCCATGAACTCGTCAAAGGTATCGGTGTGCGAGTCGATCTGGATCAAGCCAAGCGGGCGCTCCCTGGCGATAGCCCGTAGGATCGGCAGCGGCACCGTGTGATCGCCGCCGATGGAAATCGGCGTAGCATCAATGGCGTGAATCCGCTCATAGAAAGCTTGGATAAGCTCAACGCTGCGTTCAACACTCAAGGGATGCGTCGGCGCGTCTCCCACATCTGCGATATTGCAGAGGCGGTAAGGTGCCACCTTCGTCGTGGGATTGACCTGGCGGATCAGCCGCGATGCCTCGCGCACCCCCGATGGGCCTTGCCGCGCCCCTGAACGGTAGGTTGCCCCAAGATCAAGCGGCACCCCGGCAAGCGCGATGTCGAGTGGCTTTGCTATATCGGCGCGCGCCGCCCGCATGAAGCTGGCGATTTCCGCATAGCGGGGAATCTTGGATGAGTCAGTCGGTTCAAACGCTTTGGTTGAAGCCATATTTTTTGAAATCCCTTTCGGCGCACTTACTTCATCTTCGGCCGCGTCTCGCCCCACGCCGTTGCGGCCTCATAGGCCCGTGACGCCCTCAGCACCGTCCGGTCGTCAAACATTTTCCCCACGATGTGCAAGCCAATCGGCAGGCCCGCCTTGGTGAAGCCGCAGGGCACGCTCGCGGCGGGCTGCTGCGTCAGGTTGAAGGGATAGGAAAACGGCGTCCAGTACACCCATTTGGATTTGCCCTCATCGGCGGGCGACAGGAGGCCTGCGCCGAATGCCGCAATCGGCAAGGTGGGTGTCAGCAGCAAATCATAGCTCTCCATGAAGACCCGCATCTGCGAGCCCAAAAGCCCGCGCTCGCGCACCGCCTCGAAATATTCCTCAGGGGTGATCGCCATCGATTGCACCACCACATCGGCCAGCGCCGGGTCGAGCATCGCCTTCTTCTCCTCCGGCAATTTGCCGAGCAGCGCCCGCGCCCCTGACCACCACAGGGTGCGAAAGCAGGCCGCCGGATCGGCAAAACCCGGATCAACCTGTTTGACCACAGCCCCCAGATCCGCCAGAACCCTCACGGCTTTTTTCACCGCCCGGGCAATTTCCGGATCGACCTCCGCATAACCCAGCGTCGGGCTGAAGGCGATCTTCAGGCCCTTCACCCCCTTGCCCAGCTTCTTCGCATAATCGCGGGTCTCATAGGGCAGCGAGGTCCAGTCGCGCGCATCGGGCTTGGCGATCTCGTTCATCATCAGGGCCGAGTCTTCAACCGTGCGCGTCATCGGCCCCACATGGGCCACCGTGCCGAAGGGCGACAGCGGATAGGCCGGCACCCGCCCGAAGGAAGGCTTCAGGCCGTAGATGCCGCTGAAGCCCGCCGGAATGCGGATCGACCCGCCGCCATCGGTGCCCAGCGAAAGCGGCGCATAGCCCGCCGCCACCGCCGCCGCCGAACCGCCCGATGAGCCGCCCGGCGTCTTGCTCAAATCCCAGGGGTTGCGCGTGATGCCGGTGAGCGGTGAATCGGTCACCCCCTTCCAGCCGAATTCCGGTGTCGTGGTTGCTCCCAAGAACACGCAGCCCGCTTCGCGCAGCCGCGCCACCGAGGGCGCGTCCTGGTCCCAGGCCTGCTCCCTTGAAACGGTTTTTGAGCCCCGCAATGTGGGCCAGCCCTTGGTCAGCAGCAAATCCTTGATCAGAACCGGCACCCCGTCCAGCGGCCCCAGCGCTTTGCCTTTTTTCCAGCGTGCGGCACTCGCCTCGGCTTGAGCCAGGGCCGCCTTCTCTTCCACCCGGCACATGGCGTTGATCGCGTGGTCATGCCTGGCAATTTGCCCCAGGCAGGCCTTGGCCACCTCAACCGGCGAAAACTTCTTCCGCGCATAGCCCCTGGAAAGCTTCGCCGCGCTCAACCAATTCAACTCACCCATCGTTCACTCCTGTAAGGCGCCAGCTTAGGCAGAAGTCGGCGGCATAGTCATCAACCAGCCGTCCAATTCCAAGCAGGTATGACAACCTTAGATTTTATCTTGACTGCAATACAACTTGAGTAAACAATGACGCTTGAGACATTGCAGTCAGGAGGCTGAAATGGGGCGGGATATAACCACTGGCCCGGGCGGCGCGCCCAATGCCTATCTCGATAGGCTCTACAAGTTGATCCCCACCGAGCTAACGGCAGCCTATGTAGCCGCTGCAAGCCTTATTGATCCGGTAAACCGTGGCGATGATGACCTGTGGATGTTGCCTGTCACCTACGCTGTTTTGCAGGTGCTTGTTCCCATTTATATGTGGCGGCTCCAAGGGGTCCGCGACATCGCTCAGTTGGTCGTCAGCTCCATTTCCTTTCCCATATGGGCAGCCAATGTCAGCTCCATGCTCGTGAGCGAGAAAATCGGATTTCTCAACGGCGTGACACTGGGAATCGTTCTCATCCTTTGGACCCTCGTCATTCCTTTGGTCGTTAAAGGAAACCAGCCATGATGCGCACGCTGCTGTTGGGATTGTTGGGATGCATCGTCGGTCCATGTTTGGTGGCTGCGCAGGATCAGGATGGCTTCTTGCATGGCCAAGGCGAATTCGCTGAGCACTCGGCAACCGGTCAGCTTGGGGTAATTTGGAATGCAAAAAACAAATCACAGGCCAGGGCATTAAAAGATGTCAAATTGCTTGGTCCCGGTCAGACAATAACACTCCCGCGAAACAAGGCGGGGTGGTTTGTTGTAAATCATCGTTTTGAAACAGGCGCGGGAGGCGGAGACGATCCGGAACTTCGCAATACTTTCATGTCTGTAATGCTGGTTGCCGTTTTTCAGCCGGATTTTACCGGCGGGCCGAGCCTGTTTGTGTACAGAAATGCGAACTGGGCTCGAAACGTGCCGGTCTGGGAGGGCAAAAAAACCCGCAGGGGTTTCAACGAAAAAGGTATTTCCGAGGTATTTCTGAAGAAAGCCGGCAGCGAATTTGCTGAACTTCACAAACAGGAGGTTGCCGAGAAGATTGACGAATTCTTGAATGGCGAGGCTTTCCACGGCGTACCGCAATCCGGAATGCACAGCTCTTGGAGAAGCAAGGAGTTTTGGCAGAAGGACATCTCGGGCCTTTCAGGGTGCAACGGCCCAGCCGCTTCCTGTGCGCTCAAGGCTTACTTGTTGAGTTTTTCCCAGACCGACGCGATTGAGTCAGCAAAGCCCCTTCTATTTTACACCAATCCATTCGGAGTGGAGAAACTGTACGTGTGGACTTTTTCGCCGATCCATGACGCCTATTCACTGGCTTATTCCATTGAGTTCACGGATTAGCCGACCATGGTCCCTGCAGCCCCAGCTTTTCCAGCAGCGCCGCATGCTGGTTGCTGGCTTTGACCAAAGCCGCCCCATGCCGCTCAATGAGTTCGCGGCGGCGGTCGGGATTGAGCGTGGATGACAGCGCCCCCCAGATCGCTGCCATGGCCTCGGCGGTTTTGCGCGCCTGGGCCACTGCCTCGGCATCCTCCGTGGCCCGGGTCAGATCAATCTCCGTTACCGCGCCAACGCCATTTACCGTGCGCGCCCCCGCGTTGCTGTAACCCGCCGGCAACTGCCCTTTCAGATTGGACACCGCCTTGAACTGGATAAGAGCAAAAATCTGGTCCACCGCCTGTTTTGCTCCTTCAACCCGCGACAGGTGCTCCGTGTCCGCCGCCGCATGCGGCAGCAATTCCATCTTGCCCCGGTGCCGTGCCTCCATCTCGCGGTAGGGCACCATGGGCCCCGTCAACGCGCCCGTCTTGGCGTCCTTGAACAGGTCCGCATCGATACAGGCATAACGCACCTTGCCGTTTTGCAACGCCACATCCAGCGCCTTGGCATCAACCACTTCGCCGCGGTCGTAGTTGATCACCACCGCCCCGTCATTCATCACCGCCAGCACTTCGCTGCCCACCACGCCGGCATTCACATATTTTCCGGTGGCCGCGTTGAGCGCCCCAAGCCCCGTGTGCGGGCTGATGAAATCAGCGCCGCGTGCCGCATCCTCCGCCGTGGCGGCAAATTCAAAGCCTTCCGATTCAATCCATTCCTGGTGCCGCGGCCGCGCATGAATGGAAACCTTCATGCCGAAGGCCTTGCAAAGCTTGGCCACCTCGCGCCCGATATTGCCATAGCCGATAAGGGCGATCTTCTTGCCTTCAAGTTTTTCCGTGGGAAAATCCTTGAGGTTGCGCGCCGTGTCAAAATCACCGGCCACCACCCGGGCATGCAGCTCATCAACCGCCAGATCGGGTGCCACTTTCAGCAGGGCCTTCATCACCATCTGCGCCGTGGCGCGGCTGTTGAAGCTCGGCGTGTTCATCAGCGCCGCCTCGCCGCCTTCGCCGTTGCCGCCGCCCCACGTGGCGCACGCCATATTGCCGGTGCCTGCCCCAATCCGCACCCCGCCGAGTTTGAACACCGAAGCCTTGGGCAAATGCGTTGCCGCCGCGATGACCGCGTCATACTGGCCGGCATTGGTGATCGGGAGAAGCTCAGCCTCGGTGCCGAGCTGCGGCTGGTAAAAGAAATGCAGCTTGCCCTTGGCAAGCTTTCCGTCGTCGCCCAGCGGGCCCTCATGGAACAGTCCGCCCTTTGCTTCAATATGCTTTCGCACCGCGCTGTGATCGGGCTTGCCGTCTTTGCCCGCCTTGAGGCCAACCAGATCGCACACCAGAATCTTGTAAGCCCTTGCTGGGTCATCCATGCGCGCCCGCCCGCCCGCATCATTGGGCGGCGGAAACTTCTCGCCAAGTGCCGCAAGCTCTTCTTCCAGCACCAGGATTTTTGCGCGCAAATAGGCGTAATGCAGATTATCAAGCAGCGCCGTCACATCCTCCGGCGCACGGATGCCGCCAATCCAGGCCCGGTAATCGCCGGGCGTTCCGGGAAAGGCATTCACATAGCGCGCCACATCAAGCCCGGGCTCATGGCTGCCGTCCGGATGGGTCAGGCCTTCATAGCCCAAAATCTGCTTCGAGCGCGCAATGATCCGCGCATGAATGGCGGCGTCCGTGATGTCCTTGTCATTCACTTTCAAAAGTGTCACCGCCGCGCCCCGCCGCTCCGGTTCGGCCACCCCAAGCTCGAGCAGCGGGTGGGCCGCCACCCAGTCATTGATCGCCGCCCGGTTGGCCATGGAGCGCCGGTTGAGATCGGAAACCGAACCCAGCCGCCGTTCCGAACGCAGCAGCCCGAACGTCGTCTCGGCAAAAGCCAGCGTGCTGTAGGTGTTGATCACGCCCCCCAGCATCTTGTCCTGGGCCGGATCGTAAATCGGCCCCGCATTCACGCTGCGCGCGCCACTTAGCGGGCGCTTCGCGTCAAGCGGCGCCACGATCTTCAATTGCCGCGGAATCGCCCAGGACGGATTTTTCTGATTGGACTCGATCAGCGCCAGGGCCTGTGGCGTGAACGAAGCCACATAGTAGCCGGAAATGCCGCCAATGGCTTTCTGGAACGGCATGAACAGGCAGCATTCGCTCACCACCCGCCGCACCATTGCCTCGCCCCACGGCATTGCCCCCAGCATCGAGGTGGCGTCAAGCACCGCATGATGCTCCGCCGGATTGCGTTCAATCCACTCCAAAAGGTTGGTGATGTCCGGCAGCGTATAGGTTGTGGCCCCCGTTGTCTCATGGCCCACGCCCACGAAAATCTTGATCCCCATTTTCTCAAGCTGCTCGGCGGACGGAATGGTGCCTTCGTCCCTGGCGAAATGGATGCGCTTTTCATTTCCGCTGCGCGCATAGCGCTGCAGTTCAACGATCTGCGCCCCCCAGGATTGGCGGAAAAATCCGCCCGCTTTGGCCAGATCCGATTCCGGCTCGGGCGTATCCACAAACACATGCTGGCTCTCGTCCGTGGCGTTCATCATGTGCATCAGGCACACCGTGAAGCCGCTGTGCCCGCCGCCCAGCCCGACCGCCATTTTGTTGGCTTTCGGAAACGCGAAGTAGCGGTGGATTTCGCGCATCATGTCGGCCAGGAACTTGTCCGCCGGATAGCCCCGGTGCATGCTGCGGGCAATTTCCGCCACGGTGAAAGGCCCCAGGTCGCGCCCCTTGTCGTCCAGCTTGCGGTAATTCTTCTCAAGCCATGCCTCGAATTCAAAGCGCAGCAGGCGCGAGGCCGCCTCGTCGGCTGAGGCGTCGGTGATCGGGCCCACGCCAAAGAACTGGTTGGAGGTGCGCTTGGGCGGCCCGCCCGCCGTCGCCTTGAGCGCCGCCGAACGCTGGTTTTTCAGGTCATCGATCTTCGCCATCAGTCTGTCTCCGGGTTTCCCGGGACATTACTATGGGTGATCGCCTGACTGCCTCTCCCCAAATGCGTCATAATCGCAAGGGTTTGCGCCGCCTAGAGCAAATCCCGGCGAAGTTGCGCGACTTCGCCGATAGGGATTTGCTCCAACATATTGAATCGACGAACACGTTTATGATTTTTGACCAAACCGTCAAAATCATAAACGTGTTCTAGATATTTTGCCGCGTCTGCGCCAGTTCCGCTTGCCCGGTATTGAACGGCATTTCCTCGATTTCGATTGATTGGGTGACCGATGCGCCTTCGGTGACGCCGATCACGTCGATGACCTGGTCAACCCTGATATAGGACTGGCTGCCGCGCACCACCGTCACCGTCACCGTTTTGGGGATCGTCGGCACCAGGAACAGCAGGCTCTGCTGCACCGTGACATCCACCTCGCCCTCCGGGAATGTCGCCGCGATAAACGAACCCGCCCGCATGCGTCCATAGGATTTATGCGCCATGGAGACAAAAGGATCTTCGCCCCGCCGGCCCAATTGGGTCAAGGGTCGGTAGACGTAAATGGTTCCGCTGTTCGTCGGGCCTTCAAGGCTATTGGGCAGATAGCGCGCGCCCTCGGCCGCACAGCCTACGAGCGGCAATGTCAATACCTGCAACACTGACCGACGCGTAATCAAGCCACCCATGAACCGCCCCACTCGAATCACTTGGGCGATGAGAGGGAAAATTTAAGGCCGCAATGGGGCAGAGGATTTAGATAGCTTATTCCGTGGCGACCAGCTTGCCGGTAAACAACACCGGCCCCGTGGCCTGGCCCGTTGGCGACCCGCCTTCCGGTTCCAGGCTCACGGCGAACACCGTGTCGTTCAAAGCCGCCGGATCGATTTTTCCGAGCGTGCTGGCCGGAATGCGGAAGGAGGCATCAATGACGCCCAGCGACTGCGGCTTGTCACGGCCTGCCCCGACCGCCCAGAGCTCATAGGATTTCCCGGGCTGCGGCGGTGCGCCAACCGTGCGCACGCTGATGCTGCCGTTGGCCAAATCGATGGAAGCGAGAAACGCCGGTCCCGGCCCTTCCGCCTGCAGCACCGCCACGTAGCGCTGCTCGGTGGGCGGTCCCCCGGGGGTGCCCAACGCAATGAAGGCCGCCAATGATGCCGCAATGGCGCTGGCGCCAACCGTGGCAAGGCGCCAGGCCGAGGCTTTGCGCTTCCAGGCGACAACTGTCTCTGAGCCTGCCGCATCCCCGGCGATGGCCTTCATCACCGCGCCGCGTATGCGCGGCGGCGCTTCCACCGGCTCAAGCGCCAGAGCCAGCGGTATAAGACGCCGCTCCCAGGCCTTTACCATCTCGGCAAAGCTGGCGTCGCTGGCCATCAGCGATAGGGCTTCCTGCTGTTCCGCAGGTGGCAGCGTGCCAAGGGCAAATTCGGCCGCCAGTTCGTCCATCTCTTCGGGTTTAGCCATCGAGGCACTCCTTCAGCACCGTAAGGCTCCGCCGCAGCAGGGTTTTGATCGTCGTGGCCGGACGTTTGTACTGGGCCGCAAGCTCATCCCGGGTCCAGCCCTGGTAATAAGCCAGCAGCACCATGTCCTGACGCTCCTCGGGAAGCAGTTTCAGGCATTTCTTCAGCCGGCTGAGGTCCATGGCCAAATCCGCCTCCGGCATCACCGGCATCGAATCAGCGGCCTCCAGCTCCTCGGCCCGCGCCGCCATGCGCTCGGAAAATCGTCGTTTAACATCGATGGCTTGATTGCGGGCGATGGCGGCCAGCCAGGCGGTGGGCCGAAGCGAACCCGCCTCATAGGAGGAAGCCCTTTGCCAAACCTTGATAAAAGCCTCCTGGAGGGCCTCTTCGGCCAGCTCCGGTTTCTTTAAAACGCAGCGCACAACCGCGAAGAGCTTGCCCGAAGTCAGGTCATAAAGCCGGCCAAAAGCCAGCTTGTCGCCGACCGCAACCAAAGGTAGCAGTCCATCCAATTCACGCTCAATAGGCTCGGAAATGCTGTTCATTACCCCAAACTACGGCTCATTTCGCCCCATAGTTGCATATTTCGCCCCGTAGATAAACGGCAGATGAACGGAACATTCAGCTTGGGTTCGAGTTTACGTGCGTATGTTGGGTTCAAGATCGAAACACGAGAGGAAACCACATCATGATCCGCTACACGCTCTTCGTACTCACAGTCCTCGGATCGGCCGCAACTGCAATTGCTGCCATCTCCCCTGCCAGTGACATGCCCCTGGCTAACGCCAAGAATGTCACGGTGATCGAAATGAACCAGGCTTTCCCGGTTTACGGCCCCATCGTTGTTGAGCAATGCGCCGTTGAGAACTGCTCCGACGTGGAGGCCTGACCGAATCGCCCAGTGCAATCCGCTGGGCATCGGAACCGGGGTTTGGGATTGGCAACTTTTATCCCTCCCCTCTCGTAAAGTGGTCAGGATCAGACCCCGGTTCCAAAGTTTCCCCAAGCAAGATCCCCTGCAAATGTCCTGCTTGCAACTCGAAGGCCCCGGCAAAACCGGGGCCTTTTCCTATGCCGGGCGGCTCATGGTTTTGAGCCGAATCTAAACGCCAGATGAACGGCCCATTCAGGCTCCGTTCCAAAGCAGTGGGGTAATTTGTTCTTAACGCTGCACACAGTCTCGGGAGGAGACAAAAATGAAAACCCTGATCGCCACCGCAACCCTCACCATCATGTTCCTGTCGGCCGGCGCATTTGCCGGAAACGGCATCCAGATGGCAACTGTTGCCAAGTCCCAGATCAGCAACGTGACCGTCATCACCAAGAACGGCCAGTGGCCGATGAAAGGTCAAACCAGTTTGGACGCCTGCTCGGTCAGGCGTTGCCTCGACGCCTAAACCAGTTTCACCCTCAACCTTCGCAAGAGGGCTGAGGGACAGGAGGCAGGTGGGGTGGATCAACAGCCCCCTCTCAAGCCGCTTCATTTGCTTCCTGTCCCACCTTTTCAACCCCGGAGCCTGAAATGTTCAAGACCTTTGCCGCAACCCTGGGAATTCTGCTTCTGGCGTCGACCGCCGGTGAAGCCGCGGTGCGCAATTTCTTCGCCCCCGCTATCCAGGGCTCCCGTCTTGACACCTGCCTGAGCGGCAAGGCCGATTGCGGCAAGCCCGCCGCCGACGCCTTCTGCGTGAAGGAAGGCTTCACCGAATCCATCCTCTTCCAGCGCGAGGCCGCGGGCGCCACCCGCCAGCTTGGCTCCGACACCCTTTGCGAAGGCGAAAGCTGCATAAGTTTCAGGCGGATCAAGTGCATCGGCCCGGCCGAAACGGCCGCATTGACGGCAAACTGATAAAGCTTGGAATCCGCCCTGTGATTGTGTAGGGAACCTCAAATCGGGTTTCCTCAAAACATGCCAAAACGGACAGATATAAAATCCATTCTCATCATTGGGGCTGGTCCCATCATTATTGGCCAGGCTTGCGAATTTGATTATTCCGGCACCCAGGCCTGCAAGGCCCTCAAGGCCGAGGGTTATCGCATCATCCTGATCAATTCCAATCCGGCCACCATTATGACCGACCCGGACTTGGCCGATGCCACGTACATCGAACCCATCACCCCGGAAGTCGTGGCCAAGATCATCGAAAAGGAGCGCCCCGATGCCCTGCTCCCCACCATGGGCGGGCAAACCGCGCTGAACACCGCCCTTACCCTGAATAAAATGGGCATCCTGGAAAAGTTCGGCGTCGAACTCATCGGCGCCAAAGCCGAAGCCATCGATATGGCGGAAGACCGTGAATTGTTCCGCGAAGCCATGAAACGCATTGGCCTCGAAACGCCGAAATCCATGCTGGCCAATGCCTCGGACGCCAAGGATGAGGACAAGGCCCTGTTCATCGCCGAAACCGGCCGGCTGAAAGCCGAAGGCGCTGACGTCGGGGCCTTCGAGCGCGCCTGGGCCGACCGCGAACCCGTGCGCCTGAAAAAATACCGCAACCGCGCCATGGTGGAAGCCTTCGAAGCCATGCTCACCATCGGCCTGCCCTGCATCATCCGTCCCTCCTTCACCCTCGGCGGCACCGGCGGCGGCATTGCCTATAACCGCGAGGAATTTTTCGACATCGTCGAATCGGGCCTCGATGCCTCGCCCACCGCCGAAGTGCTGATCGAGGAATCGGTGCTGGGCTGGAAGGAATATGAAATGGAGGTCGTTCGCGACAGGAACGACAACTGCATCATCGTCTGCTCCATCGAGAACGTCGATCCCATGGGCGTGCATACCGGCGATTCCATCACCGTGGCCCCGGCCCTGACCTTGACCGACAAGGAATACCAGATCATGCGCAACGCCTCTATCGCGGTGCTGCGTGAAATCGGCGTTGAAACCGGCGGCTCCAATGTCCAGTTCGGCGTGAACCCCGCCGATGGCCGCCTTGTCGTCATCGAAATGAACCCCCGCGTCTCGCGCTCCTCGGCGCTGGCCTCAAAAGCCACCGGCTTCCCCATCGCCAAGATCGCCGCCAAGCTCGCGGTGGGTTATACGCTGGATGAATTGGCCAATGACATCACCGGCGGTGCCACCCCCGCCGCCTTCGAGCCGACGATAGATTACGTCGTCACCAAAATCCCGCGCTTTGCCTTTGAAAAATTCCCCGGCTCGCAGGCCATCCTGTCCACCGCCATGAAATCGGTGGGCGAAGTCATGGCCATCGGCCGCACCTTCCAGGAAAGCGTGCAGAAGGCGTTGCGCGGCCTTGAAACCGGCCTCAGCGGTTTTGATGAAATTGAAATCCCGGGCCTTGGCGAAGGCGACGACAAGAACGCCATCCGCGCCGCCCTGGGAACGCCCACGCCGGACCGCCTGCTCATCATCGCCCAGGCCTTCCGCCACGGCGCAACCGTCGAGCAGATTTTCGCCTCCTGCAAATACGAGCCCTGGTTCCTCCGCCAGATCGAGGAGCTGGTGAAAACCGAAGAAAAAATCCGCGCGAGCGGCTTGCCTAATGATGCGGTGAATTTCCAGAAGCTCAAGGCCATGGGTTTCTCCGACAGGCGCCTGGCAAAATTGATTGGCGTGGTTGAAGACAAGGTCCGCAAGCATCGCCACAAGCTCAAGGTGCGCCCCGTTTTCAAGCGCATCGATACCTGCGCGGCGGAATTCGCCTCGCCCACCGCCTACATGTATTCAACCTATGAGACGGGCTTCGTCGGCCGCAGCGGCAATGAAGCAAAACCCTCGGACAAGCAGAAGGTCATCATCCTCGGCGGCGGGCCGAACCGCATCGGCCAGGGCATCGAGTTTGACTACTGCTGCTGCCATGCCTGCTTCGCGCTCCATGACGCGGGCTATGAATCGATCATGGTCAATTGCAATCCGGAAACCGTCTCCACCGACTACGACACCTCCGACCGGCTCTATTTCGAATCCCTCACCATCGAAGACGTGCTCGAAATCATTCACGTCGAGCAATCGAAGGGAACGCTGAAGGGCGTCATCGTCCAGTTCGGCGGCCAGACGCCCCTGAAGCTCGCCGCCAAACTCGAAGAACTGGGCGTTCCCATTCTCGGCACCACGCCCGATGCCATCGATCTCGCCGAGGACCGCGACCGCTTCTCCAGGCTTTTGAAAAAACTGAAACTGCGCCAGCCCGAAAACGGCATCGCCCGCTCCGCCGCCGAAGCCAAGAAGATCGCCAGGAAAATCGGCTTCCCCGTGGTCATCCGTCCCTCCTATGTGCTGGGCGGCCGCGCCATGGAAATCGTCCGCGACGATGCCCAGCTCCAGCGCTACATCACCGAAGCCGTCGTCGTCTCCGGCGACAGCCCGGTGCTGATCGACAGCTACCTCTCCGACGCCGTCGAAGTCGATGTCGATGCGATTTGCGATGGCAAGGATGTGTTCATTGCCGGCGTCATGGAGCACATCGAAGAGGCCGGCATCCACTCCGGCGACTCGGCCTGTTCGCTGCCGCCCTATTCCCTCAAGGCTCCCGTCATCGCCGAAATGGAAGCCCAGGCCAAGAAAATGGCGTTGGCGCTGAATGTCGTGGGCCTGATGAATGTCCAGTTCGCCATCAAGGATGACCTTGTCTACGTCCTCGAAGTGAACCCCCGCGCCTCGCGCACCGTGCCCTTCGTGGCCAAGGTCGTAGGAATCCCTGTGGCCAAGATTGCCGCCCGTGTCATGGCGGGCGAAAGCCTCGCCAGCTTCAATCTGGTCAACAGGAAGCTCGCCCATGTCGCGGTGAAGGAAGCGGTTTTCCCCTTCAACCGCTTTCCCGGTGTCGATGTTCTGCTCGGCCCCGAAATGCGCTCGACCGGCGAGGTCATGGGGCTGGACAAAACCTACGACATGGCCTTCGCCAAAAGCCAGCTCGGCGCCGGCATGCGCATTCCCCAGTCCGGCACCGTCTTTGTCTCGGTCAACGATCCCGACAAGCCAAAAATCCTCCCCGCCATCCGCAGGCTGGTGGACCTTGGTTTTGTGATCAAGGCCACCGGCGGCACCCAGCATTTCTTCGAAAGCAAGGGCATCCCCTCAACCAAGATCAACAAGGTGCTGGAAGGCCGCCCCCATGTGGTCGACGCCATCAAGAACGGCGAGATTCAGCTGGTGCTGAACACGACGGAATCGAAAGCTTCCGAGTCGGATTCAAAATCCATCCGCCAGACCGCCATGCTGCAAAAGGTGCCCTACTACACCACCCTCCCCGGCATCCTCGCCGCCACCAAGGCCATCGCCGCGCAAAAAGCCGACACCATCCAGGTCCGCCCGCTGCAGGATTACTTCAAGTAACGCCGCGTTTCACCGCCGCCGCAATCAGCTCCGCATTGCTTGCCGCAATGCGCCCATCCGGCAAAAACCCGCCGTCCTCAAAGCCGATGCGCTGGTCGAGGCCCAGCCGCAATGCCTCCGCATGCATAAGCCATTTGCTGGCGTCAAAGCCATGCAGCTGGCGCGGCAGCTTGCTGCCCATCTTGTCCAGCACGGCGATGATTCCATGCGCCACGCGAAGTGCGGCAGCGCGTTCCTGCTCATCAATCTCGATCAGCACCCGCAAGCAGGAAGCAGCTTCCGGCAAGGTCAAGTATCGCTCCGCATCGGCAACCGTGGCCAGTCCCGCCTCAATCCCGATGCCCCGCTTCAGCATGAGCCGGATCACTTCCGGCGCATCCGCCTCGCTGAGATTGACCGAGACATAATCCGGCAAAATCTTCCAGGCTTGGAACGCCTGCTGGCGGGCGGCAGGATCCGCCATGATTCCCTCCCGCGTCGAGACGCCAACCGGCACCCCCGGCACGCTGGCGCGAACCGCCGTGAGGGCGGCGCCTATGTCGTCCCCATCAAAACTCTCCCGGCCGCCGCCATTGCGCGGATGGATATGAAATTCATTGGCGCCCGCAGCCAGGCAGGCCGCCGCATCGCGGCCCAGCGCCTCCGGCGTCAAAGGCACCGCCGGGCTATAATCATGCCCGCGGAAACCGTTGAGGCAGGCTTGCAGCATGCTGAAAAGGTTAAGATTGCCGTGGCCTGCGGTCAAGCGCTGCGCCCTCCCGCCCAAAAAGCCAATATAATCATCGTACTGACCATTCCGATCACGCCCCTTGAATTTGCGGCGTTTTTGGGCCATCTTACCCCATACCCGGTCGCAAGCGCGCACAGCGCTTGGCCGGGTCTAGTTTTTCACCCAATTGAATGAAATCTGGACGATGACGATGGAAAAAGTACCGATGACGCTGGACGGCCATGCCAAGATGATGGATGAGATCAAGCATCTCAAAACCGTCGAGCGCCCCCGCATCATTCGTTTGATCGAAGAAGCGCGCGCCCATGGCGACCTCTCCGAGAACTCCGAATACCATGCCGCCAAGGAGCAGCAGGGCTGGACCGAGGCACGCGTCAGCGAGCTTGAGGACAAGATCAGCCGCGCCGAAATCATCGATATTACCAAATTGTCCGGCGACACCGTGAAGTTCGGCGCCAAGGTCACCTTGGTCGATGAGGACAGCGAAGACGAGTCGTCTTACCAGATCGTCGGCGAATTCGAGGCCGACGTGAAGAAGGGCAAGATCTCGATTTCATCGCCCATTGCGCGGGCCATCATCGGCAAGAAAAAGGGCGACAGCGTGGAGGTCAACACCCCCGGCGGCGGCAAGTCCTATGAAATCCTGAAAGTGAAGTGGGCTTAATATAACTCTCTCCATGGTCGGGCAAGACCCGACCCCCAGACTTTCAACTTCCGAAATCGCCCGAAAATTATCGCCTGCTCCTGTCCTGCTTAGCAAAGCGAAGCAGGATGGGAGAAGAGCCTGCCCCGGATTTGATCCGGGCTGCCCGTTAGGGCGGATTGGGCCTCTCACTCCCCCGCCAGCGCGTTTTTCACCGCGGCAGCAATTGTCGGTCCCGTGGGCTTGGACGGAGACTTGAACCAGTTGATAAATTCGCCATCCCGCCCAAACAGGAATTTGTGAAAATTCCATTTGGGCCGGCCCGCGTCGCCCGCCTTGGCCGCGGCCCATTGATACAGCGGATGGGCCGCCTCGCCCTTCACCACCAGTTTTTCCGTAAGCGGAAAGGTGACGCCGTAATTGAGCTTGCAGAACGAAGCGATCTCGCCAGCCGTCCCCGGCTCCTGCGCCCCAAAATCATTGGACGGCACGCCCACGACCACCAGCCCCTTGTCCCTGTTGGCCAGCCACACCTGCTCAAGCCCCTCATACTGCCCGGTATAGCCGCATTCGGAAGCCGTATTCACCAGCAGGACAACCTTGCCCTTGAACTGCGAAAGCGCCAGCGGCTTGCCGTCAATGCCTTGCAGCGTGAAATCGTGAAGCGTTTTATTTGCTGTGGTCATAGCAATCTCTCAAATATCCGATTCTGCAATTCCGGCCTGCTTCATTAGATGACGCAGCAAGCCGGTCTTCAAAGATTTGTTGCCATGAACTGGAACGGAAAGCCGCACAATGCTCCATCTTTTCCATAGATGTGATGACTACCCGCAATCCGCAAAAGCTTCCAGCCCTGCCGTTCGGCGGCGCGGGCAAAGGCTATGCCGGAAACTTCCTTCAAACAGCGATCTCAAAGCCACGTTGATTTTCCGTTGTCGTTGATGGTGCGACATCGATCGAAAGGCACCCTTCAATGGCTTCGCGCAAATTGGCCAGAAGCTCGTCAATCGTTTCACCCTGCGTGGCGCATCCGGGAATGGCAGGAACTTCTGCCCAAAAGCCGCCCTCTTCCGCTTCATGCACGATCGCCTTGATTTTCATGGGTTTTCCCCTGCCTCATAAATAGTCCACCAGGCCCCAAAAGCAAGGCCTAACGCTTTATCATATTCCGCGACCCAAACAGCACCAGCCCCGCAACAAGTCCCCAAAACGCCGAGCCCACGCCGAAGAACGTTATGCCCGACGCCGTCACCAGAAACGTAATCAGCGCGCTTTCGATGTCGCGCGCCTCTTTCAGCATCGCTACGACGCTGCCCATCAAGGGTGAGAACAGCGCCAGCCCCACAATCGTTGTGATCAGGGCCGCGGGTAATGCTCCAAGAATCTGCACCAGCAAGGCGGCGGCAAGTCCAACCGCCACATAAAAAACAAGATAGGGCCAGGCCACCAGCCAGCGCTTGGCCGGGTCTTCATGGGTATCGGGCCCCGTCACCAGGGACGCGGTGATCGCCGCCAGGTTGATGGCGTGGCTGCCGAAGGGGGCCGCCACCATCGAGGCAAATCCCGTGGTGAGCAGGCATGAGGTGACCGGTGGTTCGTAGCCCGCCGCCCGCAGCACGGCGAAGCCCGGGAGGTTTTGCGACGCCATCGTCACCAGAAACAAGGGCACGCCCAAACTCAAGATCGTCGCCCCGTCAAATTGCGGCGTGGTCCATTCCAGCCGCGTTATTGCGACAACGCAGCAGTCCGCGCTGAATGATCCCGCAAACGCCGCCATGGCAACCCCCAGCACCACCACGACCGGCACCGCAAACAGTGCAAAGCTCAAGCGCAAGCCGAAGAACACGATGATCAGCGGCAGCACGAACAGCGGCATGGAGAGAGCCGCCGCCGGAACCCCCAGCGTGTATTTCAGCAGCACCCCGGCCAGCATGGCCGCCGCGATGGGCGCCGGTATCCGCGCGATGGCGCGCGCCAGCGGCCTGATCAGCGCCGTGAGGCACATCAGCAGCCCCGCCACCACAAAGGCTCCCAGCGCATTCTCGTAAGCGATCCCGGCAGCACCCGTGGCAATGAGCGCCGCCCCGGGCGTGGACCAGGCGGTGATGATCGGCATCCGGTGGGTCCACGACAGGTAGAGCGTGGTGATCGCCTGTCCGAAGCACAGGGCCGCCGCCCATGAGGCCTGCTGCGAAGGCGTGGCGCCCACCGCCTGCGCCGCCTGCATGATGAGCAGGATGGTGGAGGCAAAGCCCACCACCACGGCGGTGCCTGTCGATGAAATGATGCTGAACCAGCCGCTCCGTGAAACCGCCTCGTCGCTCATTTCAGCGGAACTCCCGGCTCGTATTTCGACACCCGCATGATCATCGTGGTTTTCACCTGGTCCACATTGGGATCCGCCGTCAAAGTCTTGATGATGAAATCCTGCAGCTCCGCCAAGTCGCTTCCCAGGCAGCGCAGAATGAAATCCGCCTCGCCCGAAATGGCGTAGGCCTCGCGCACCAGCGGCCATTCCGCAACCTTCGCCTCGAAGGCCCGGAGCTCAACCTCGTTCTGGCTCTTCAGCCCAACCATGGCGAAGAGCTGCACATCGAAGCCCAGCTTTTGCGCGTCGAGCAAAGCCCGGTAGCCCGCGATATAGCCCTTCTGCTCCAGCACCTGCACCCGCCTCAGGCACGGCGGCGGCGACAGGCCGATCCGCGACGCCAGCTCCACATTGGTCAGCCGGCCGTCCCGTTGCAGCTCACGCAGTATCTTCCAATCGGTTAAATCGAGGGTTGTGGCGCGTTTCATGGCCTTTTGTGCAACAATATTGCGTGAATCCGCAAGCGGTCTGTTAAGAAGCAGCCGTTGCGGACTTGTTCTGGGGGCCAAATGAGCTATGTTACTAGCTCATAGCAACCCGGAGCCCGAAAATGTCCGCCCGCCACGCCCGCGTCCTGATCCTCGGTTCAGGTCCAGCGGGTTATACTGCTGCAATCTATGCCGCCCGCGCCATGTTGAAGCCTGTCCTTATTCAAGGCATCCAGCCCGGCGGCCAGCTCACCATCACCACCGATGTTGAGAATTACCCGGGCTTTGCCAAGGTCATCCAGGGCCCCTGGCTGATGGAGGAAATGAAGGCCCAGGCCGAGCATGTCGGCACCGAAGTCATTTCCGACACCATCACCGAAGTCCGCCTGAAGGACAAGCCCATCTGGCTCAAAGGCGACAGCGGCCAGGTCTATACCTGCGATGCGCTGATCATCTGCACCGGCGCCCAGGCCAAGTGGCTGGACCTGCCCTCCGAGCACCACTTCAAGGGCTTCGGCGTTTCGGCTTGCGCCACCTGCGATGGCTTCTTCTACCGCGACAAGAAAGTGCTGGTTATCGGCGGCGGCAACACCGCCGTCGAAGAAGCGTTGTTCCTCACCAATTTCGCCAGCGAAGTCACCGTGGTTCACCGCCGCAATGAATTCAAGGCCGAGCGTATTTTGCAGAACCGCCTCTTCGCCCATCCCAAGATCAAGGTCATCTGGGATACAGTGTTGGAAGATGTGCTTGGCGCCACGAATCCCAAGGGCGTCACCGGTGCCCGCCTCAAGAATGTCAAGACTGGGGCAACCCAGGACGTTGCCGCCGACGGTGTCTTCATTGCCATCGGCCACAAGCCCGCCACCGAATTGTTCGAGGGCCAGTTGCCCTTCAAGCAGGGCGGCTATCTCATCGTCGGCAACAACTCCATGGCAACCGGCATCCCCGGCGTCTATGCGGCAGGCGATGTGACTGACGATATTTACCGCCAGGCGGTCACCGCTGCCGGCATGGGCTGCATCGCCGCCCTCGAAGTGGAAAAATATCTCCATGCAAGTGAGCAAGTCCGCAAGGCTGCCGAGTAGCAGCCATGGATTGGGACAAGCTCAGGATTTTTCACGCGGTCGCCGATGCAGGAAGTTTTACTCATGCGGGCCATGAGCTCGCCCTGTCGCAGTCGGCTGTCAGCCGCCAGATCAGCGCCCTTGAGACTGATCTCAATGTGCCGCTGTTCCACCGCCATGCCCGTGGCCTCATCCTCACCGAACAGGGCGAAGTGCTGTACCGCACCGCCCATGATGTGTTCACCAAGCTGGCCGCCGCAAAAACCCGCCTGATGGATTCCAAGGAAAAGCCCTCCGGCGAATTGCGCATCACCACCACCGTTGGCCTGGGCTCCGTCTGGCTCACGCCGCGCATCAAGGAATTCACCGAACTCTATCCGCAAATCAGCGTCACCCTCTTGCTTGAGGACCGTGAACTTGATCTCTCCATGCGCGAAGCCGATGTGGCCATCAGGTTGCGCCGTCCGACCCAGCCCGATCTCATCCAGCGCAAGCTCTTCGTCGTGCATCACCACGTCTATGCCTCGCCGGACTACATCAAGAAATACGGCATTCCGAAATCCATCGAGGATCTCGACAAGCACAAGATTCTGACCTTCGGCCAGGCTCCCGGCTATCTCACCACCATCAATTGGCTGGAGCGCGCCGGCCGCTCCGAGGACAATCCCCGCCCCGTGGCGCTGCGTGTCAACAATGCCTACGGCCTCCGCCGCGCCGTGCAGGCCGGAGTCGGCATTGCCTCCATTGCCGATTACATGGTCACCTCCGACAACAACCTGGTGCAGATTGATCTCCCCATCGAGCTCCCGGAGTTCGACAGCTACTTCGTCTATCCCGAGGAGTTGAAGGAAACCAAGCGCATCACCGCCTTCCGCGATTTCATCGTGTCGAAGGCGAAGGAGTGGAGCTTCTAAGACAGGCCAGGAGGAGCCGCTTATCCCGGCTCGCTCACGAATTGAAGGCCCGCCATGTTTCCCTTCATCCAGCGGACGGCGGCGGTATAGCGGATCTTTTCCGGGGGAATGAAGAGCTGGAATTTCCCCGACAAGTCGGTTGAACTCTTCAACTGAATGCGGGCCCCGCCAGCGCTCAGATCCTTGATGACCACATCGACCAATCCGCGCTCGTCAGGATAAATAACCTTGGCCTCTGTCGACACCTGAAGGCGCGATTGCGACCGCTGGTTTGGGGGAACAACAAAGAAAACCATGATTACCTTACCCGCTCCACAGCTGCATCTGCCGAGGCCTGGAGTTCTCCCACTTTCAGTTGGCTGACGCTGTAATCGGTGGCCAGTCCAATCACCGCCAGCATTGCCGGCGAAGCCACCGCCATGCCGACCGTAATGCCGCCGCTGCTGGACTTCAAAAAACGCTTCAACAGGCCCCGCGCGAGCCTCCCGATGGCGGACTTTTCCGTTGCTACTTGAGACACTTGCCACTTCCTCGTTCCTGAAGTTACGCGGCAATTCCTTCCGATGTTCTATGAAATTAGCTAAAATTTGAGACGATATGAAAAGTGTGCGTTGTGCATTCGCAGGCACGGCCCGCTGCTAAAGACCGTTCCAAACACGGCCCCAATCCTGATCGCCAGAGTATTTGTCCCGCTGGGGAATTCGGGCCAGAAATAGGTCAATAGCCATGACCTGTCATGCCGATGGCCCCCGGGGATGGCAAAAACGAATGGCGGATGTGCATGAAACGCTCACATGGCACCCATGAGCAAGCGCCGCTTGTTGGACCCGCCGTTCCCGCGCATCCTCAGCCCCGGATGCTCATTCAAAGGGCATGCAAAATGCGGAAGATACTCTCTCCCCTTGTGCCTTCCGCAATCGGTTTCAAGAGGCGCTCAGGCGCTTTTTGCGGCCGGACCCGACCAGGGTAGCCTCACTTATAAAGACCGGATTTACCTCCGGTCTTTTTTTGTGGCCTACATGTAAAGGGGTTCGCTTTCCATGCCGCTGTAAAGGCCGGCCACGAACGCTCCATAGCCGTTGAACAATTGTGTCGGCACCCGCTCGCCGGTCCCCAAAACTTCCTCCATAGCCTGGCTCCAGCGCGGATGCGAAACCTCCGGGTTCACATTCGCCCAGAAGCCGTATTCGGAAGACTGGATCGCCTCCCACATGCCAATGGGCCGCTCCGTCACAAAACTGATCTTCACAATCCCCTTGATTGACTTGAAGCCATATTTCCACGGCAGGTGCAGGCGGATGGGCGAACCCATGCTTTTCGGCAGCGGCTTGCCATAGGCGCCCGTCACCATGAAGCTCAGGTCGTTCATCGCCTCCGCCATGGTAAGGCCTTCCACATAGGGCCAGGGATAGCTGCTGAACAGTCCCGGCTGCTGGCCCACGGCCACCTCCGGCAAATTGAAGGTTTCAAAACGCACGAACTTGGCCGCAGCCTTTGGCTTGGCCAGTTCCACCAGCGACTTCAGCGTAAAGCCGGTCCACGGCACAACCATCGACCAGGCTTCAACGCAGCGGTGCCGGTAGATGCGTTCTTCCAATTGCACCTTCTTCAATAGGTCGTCGATGGCCAGCGTCGTGGGCGCTTCCACTTCGCCGTCGATCACAATGCTCCATGGCCTGATCGGCAAGGCCTCGGCCGCATCGGAAATCTGCTTTGACGTGCCAAACTCGTAATAATTGTTATAGGTCCGGTTGATCTCCAGCGGCGTCACCGCGCGGCCCGCCTCCGCATAGGTGGCGTTCAGCTTGGCCGGATAAAGTCCGGCGGAGGGATCATCCTCGGCCCGCGCTGCTCCTGCCGGCAATAAAGCGGCCGCGCTGGCCGCGGTCCCCATGAAAGCCCGGCGGTTAAGGAACATGTGTTCGGGAGTCACCCGTGACTCGGCTATTTCCCAACCTTTAAGTTGCTTGATGAACATCTGCGGCGCGCTCCTATCACTCCCATCACAATAGGCAGTAATAGCCCACCCCGCAATTCACACCCGTTCACACTCAAGTCATCTGTTCACTGGTCTAAAAGAGATTGCTGCAGTCCCCTTCTTCCGTGCCGCGGCGCACGTGATATAGCTATGGCCGGACTGAACTTGGTCATGCTTTGCGGGAAGGATTTCAATGCCTGTATCGAGCGCACAAACTTACGCCGCGCGGCATGTCGAGGCGATCCGCGGCGATCTTTCCGCTTGGACTGCCGCCATCTTTGACTTTGGCGAAACCGCCTGGCGCGAATACAATTCGGCAAGCTGGTATGTCGAACGCCTGAAAGCGGAAGGTTTCACCGTGGAGGAAGGCTCCGGCGGAATGCCGACCGCCTTCTGCGCCCACTGGAGCAATGGAGCCGGCCCGGCCATAGGCATGTATGCCGAATACGATGCCGTGCCGGGGAACTGCCAGGCGGCCTCAACCCGGCGCGAGCCGCGGAGCGGACTGGGTTTTGCAGCCGGCGGCCACACCGACCCCCATTCCGGCCTTGGCATTTCCGGGCTTGGCGGGCTGCTCGCCACGCAGGCCGCGATGAAACACGCCGGCATTGGCGGAACATTGCGCTTTACCGGGGAGCCCGCCGAAAAGGTCCGCGGTTCCAAACCCATTCATGCGGCTCGCGGGTATTACGACGGACTCGATGCCATGCTGTCGTTTCATCCTTTTTACATGCTGCCGCTCTGCAACACGGTGCGCTGGGACACCCACTGCGGCGCGGCCTATGCCATGATCTACCGCTTTGTTTGCGACGACCCGGAGGGCTGGATCAAGGGTGACGGAGCGCCCATCCCGCAAGCCCATTCAGCCGTTCGGGCGCCGGGCGCGAACGATGCCCTGATGCTGATGTACATGGCTTCCAAGGGCTTGCGCGACTCCATGCTGCCGCACCAGGGCGGATGGTCCATTTCAGAGGCAATCCTCACGGCCGGGCAGGCCACCGCCGACAATCTGGCGGCCGCACTGGCCGAAATCCAGTATATGATCCGTGTGCCGACGATTGACATGGCCGAACAGGTGACCGCCTGTCTTGACCGCAACGCCGCCGCTGCCGCCGCAATGACCGGTTGCCGTTATGAGCGCCATTGGGTGTCGAAGTCGCGCCCGGGCCTCGCCAATCATGCGATGGCAACAATCGTCTGGGACTCATTGCGGCAGGTTGGCCCCCCGCATTGGGATGATGCGGCGCGTGCTGTCGCTGGCAAAATTCAGGAGAATCTTGGCCTGACGTCCATGGCACAACCCTTTCTTGAGGCATGTGAACGGCTGCTCGAACCCCGGGAGGCGGAAGCCATCTTGCGCCGCGATCTTCCGCCCTCCCAGCTCAATTCAACCTCCGATGATTACACCGACATGTGTTGGCATGCCCCGACGGCCCGCTTTTACATTGCAAGGCCCGCCCTCAAGGGCGTGGCTGGCTACACCTATCCGTCGTGGGTGATGAACGCGCTGGGCGGGATTCCGGCGGCCATCGATCCCATGGTGGTCACGGCGGCAAAGACCTTGGCGCTCTCCGCCTTGCGGCTGCTGGAAGACAGGGAAATGCGTGGGGCCGCCAAGCAGGAATTTATCGAGCGGACGGGCGGTGGCGTCGGTGGCTCCAAATGGATCGCGCCGCTTTGTGACTATGAGCCGCCCATCCATTTCCGCTGGCCGGAATATGTCACGACGGCGCGAGGCCGGGACTGGTGGATTCCCAGTAACAGTCGCCTTGGTGCCTGAAACTGCAATATCTCCCTTACCCGGCCATTTGCGCCTTCCGCGCCGCCACTACCTGTTCAGCACTGCGCCCCACCAGTTCGGCCATGTGGTCATGGGCGAACACGAAGGTGCCCACCCCGGAGGTGGCCGAGCGCAGCTCGATGATGAGCGAGCCGATTTCCGATTCCGGCAGATGCGCCTTCACCGTATCCCATCCCGCCCAGTTCTCGCGCCCGTCAAAGCCCAGAAGCTGCCCGCGGTGCCCGGTGACAATTTGGTTGACCCGTGACGTGGCGTCGCTCGGCACATGGATTTGAACCGCCACGATAGGTTCCAGAAGAACCGGCGAACATTGCGGCATGCCCTCGGTCATCGCCAGCCGCGCCGCCAGCTTGAAGGCCATTTCCGATGAATCAACGTCATGGTAGGAGCCTTCCGAAAGATTGACGTTGAAATCGACCACCGCGAAGCCCAGCGGCCCCTGCACCATCCATTCGCGCACCCCCGCCTCGACCGCCGGAATATATTGCTTGGGCACCACGCCCCCCGTGATCGTATCGGTGAACACAAAGCCCGAGCCGCGCGGCAGCGGTTTTATTTCCACCGTCACGTCGCCATATTGGCCGTGCCCGCCCGATTGCTTCTTGTGCCGCCCGCGCAGCTGCACCGATTTCTTGATCGTTTCCAGATAGCCGATGCGCCGCGGCTGGGTTTTCGCATGCACCCCGAACTTGCCCTGCAGCCGTTCCAGCGCCACCCGCAAATGCATTTCGCCCTGCCCCCACAGCACCATCTCGTGGGTATTGGCATTGTGCTCAAGTGATAGCGACGGATCTTCTTCAATCAGCTTGGCGATGGATGAGGTGAGCTTCACTTCATCCTTGCGGTCGGTGACCGAAACCGCAACGCCGTAAACCCCCGGCGCAGGTTTCTGCGCCGTCAGTTGCTTGGTCGCCCCCTTGGTCGTTGAAATGGTCTCGCCCGTGTTGATTTTTTCCAGCCGGCCCAGGGCAACCGTGTCGCCCATCGCCGCCTTGGGCATTTTGGTGGGCGTCGGGCCCAGCATGGAAAACACTCCCGCCGCCCGCGCTTCCTGGCCGCTGGCCCCATAGAGGACTGCGCCATCGGGCAGTTCACCCGAAAGCACCCGCGCGATGGAAAGCTTGCCGCCGCTGGCCGTATGGAACGTCTTCAAAATCTGCGCCGTGGCGCCAGCTCCGCCCTTTAGCCCCAATCGCGCCACCGTCGCTTCAACCGTGGGCGCTTCATGGCGAAGCGCCTTCAGCAAGCGGCCGATGCCGTTGCCATGCTCGGCCGAACCGAAGAACACCGGTGTTACCTGCCCTTCCGCCAGCTCACGCGAAAGATCGGCGAACACCCGGTCGCGCGGCGGCTCCATGTCGGCCAGCAGCTGCTCCAGCAGTTCATCGTCATGGTCGGCGAGCTTTTCCAGCATGGCGAAGCGTTCGTTCTTTTCCGCCGGCTTCATCTCGGCTGGTATCTCGATCACCGTGCTTTCCGCATGTTCGCGGTAAACATAGGCCCGCTCCAGCGCCAGATCGACAAACCCGGTCACGATGCCGTTGGTCCAGATCGGCAGTTGCCGCAAAACCAGCGGCTTGCTGCTGGCGGGCTGCATGAATTCAAGCACCGTATGCGGCGTCGTGCTCGAATGATCGATCTTGTTGATGAAAATGATGCGCGGCAGGCTGATTTCATCGAGCCGCTTGAGAATGAGCTGCAGGGCCGGAATCTTTTTCTCGTCCGCCTCGCACACCACTACCGCCACGTCGCAGCCGGCGAGTGCTGCGCCGATGTCCTGGTTGAATTCGATGGAGCCCGGGCAATCGAGGAATGTATAGCGCTCGCCCAGGTATTCGGTCGTGGCCACATTGAGCTCGACGCTCATGCCGTGCCCGCGCGCTTCTGGGGACGCATCGCCTATGGTGGATTTTTCGGAGATTTTGCCTTGGCGCCGCGTTGCGCCGGTGCGAAAGAGAATGGCCTCGAGGAGTGTTGTCTTGCCGCTGAGATAGGGGCCCACGAGCGCCACGCAACGCGAGCCCTGGGACCTTCTGCCGAGGTTGGTGTCCATGTGCGATCCTCCCAAACTGTCAAGGACCGTCCGTGTGCGGGGTTGAGGCCCCGTCTCTGGGCGCATCCGGCGCTCCCATGCTTGCTCTAATTAAGATCATTGGCAAGGGCCAAGTTTTGTAGTTTAGACTTGCGGCCCATGGACAGCCCCCAGTCGCTGCGAAAGCGCATCTATCAAATGCTGATGGAAAGCCAGTATTGGCCCGCTGACGTGATGCTCGATTACCAGCGCAGCCAGTGCGCCCAAATGCTCAGGCACGCGCGGGAAAATGTCCCCTTCTACAAAACTCGCCTTGACTCCATTTTCAGGAAGAACGGCGACATTGATTGGAGCCGCTGGCAGGAAATACCAATTGTCGTCAGGGCCGATATCAGGGAAAACGGCCGGGCCATGATGGCAGCCTCGCTTCCGGAGGGGCATGGCCCCCATTATGAGGCAGCGAGTTCCGGCAGCACCGCGGCTCCCATTACCATTCGCAGCACCATGCTGATGCTGGCGGCGGGCACCGGCGCGTTCAACCGGGCTTGCGACTGGTATGGCTTCAGCAAGGGCGACCGGTTTTGCGTGGCGGTGGGACCCAAAGTACTGGAAACAATCGATCCGGCGATATGGGCAATAGGAGAAGGGGAGTCAGGCAATCTTGCCGGCAACACCAAGTCAACCCAACTCGCCGTGAACCAGAAATGCTCGGCAGAGCGAATTCTGTCGCTGATGGAGCAACATGGAAGCCAATGTTTTTCCGGTTTCTCGATGACGATAGAGGATATAGCCACGGCCCAAATGGCCCGGCATGCAAATGTCGATCTGAAATTCGTGGTTGGCGTATCGACAGCCCTATCTGAAAGGGCCCGCACCCTCACCCGCGCCGCCTTCAATGCGCCGGCTTTCAGCGCCTATTCGTCCAAGGAGGCCCACAAGATCGCCCATGAATGCGCCGCCTCCCGGGGCCTTCACGTCAACAGCGAATTGATGTTTGTTGAAATCCTCGACGCGGGCGGAAATCCCTGTCCCCCCGGTGTGACGGGCCGCGTTATCGTCACCCCGTTCTTCAGCACGGCGCAACCCCTCATCCGCTACGAACAAGGCGATCTTGCCACCTGGGGCGATCCCTGCTCCTGCGGTCGCTCTCACCCCGTCATCGCGCGGGTTGAGGGCCGCATCCGCAACCAGTTCCGCTTCACCGGCGGCCACCGGTTTATGCCGGCTATGGGCTATGAAATCTACAGGGATGTTCTCAAGGCAGACAGGTGGCAGGTTGCCCAGACGGGCCCCCTCGCCATTGAGGTCCGCTACATTTCTGCGGCAACCGATGACACGATCGATTTCCCGGCATTGACGCGGCTGTATCAAAGCTCATTCCATCGAGACGTGAAGGTGACTTATCGCCGGGTCGAGGCAATGCCTCTTACGGCGGCAGGGAAATTTATCGACTACGTGAATGAATATGAAGCGGCAAATGGCTAGACAACGCGTTCCGTCAAATCCGCCAGAGCGGAAATTGACGAAGTGCTGAGCAGGTCCCTGTTGTCAACTGCGAGTTGAAGCGCCCTGTCCAGATAGGCGGGATCATGAACCAAAGTTTGGATTGCTTCGCAAATCTGCTGAGCGGTGGCTGTCTTCTCTTTTAATTCCAAACCTGCGCCCGCTCCGGCGATGGCCTTGCCGATATGGTACTTCTCCAGATCGCCATGGATAATGAGTTGGGGGACGCCCTTTGCTATCCCCGCAACTGCCGTTCCCATCCCGCCATGATGCACCAGCACCCGTGCATTTTCGAGCACTTCGTTCAGCGGCTGCAGTTCCTTGGGCGTTTGGAATCCCGCCTCTGAAAGAACCTTGCGATTTCGCCGCAGGATATTTGGAATCATGATCGTGCCGCCCACGCGCGATTGGACAAGTCCGCCAATGAGGTTTGTGTCGAACTGCCTGGTTTCATAGAAATACGCGAATAGCCCGCCGCGGCTCTCGGGCCGCGACTCGGGAAAGGTGAACGGCCCGGCGCCGAGCCACCCGCCGGTGCGGAATTCGGAATACACATCGAGAACTGGAACGGTCATCGTCGCATGGGCCGTGGCCGCGTTCATGTCAGGGTAGTTTACAAGCGGTGTTGCGCCGAACCGTATGAGTGCATTGCTGATCCGCTCTGCTACATCCGCCTCTTGATGTTTCAGAGTTGAGCCAGCACGCCAAAGCAGCGGAAAATTGTCCATCTCATGTGGCGGAAGCGTGTAGCCATCACCGATATTGACGCAATCCATGAAGTCGCGTGCCGCCAGGACGGCGCCGGGCGCATAGTCGGCGATCACCACATCAGCTTTGGTCTCGTCATAAACCCGGCGCCACGTCGATATGCGCTCGGCAATCTCGTTGGCGTCGGTGAAGATAATGCTTGCGAGCATATCGCCGTAAGTGATCCAGGAAATCCCCCTGGGATCGCGGCGGCGTACGATGGAGCTGGGCCATTGCGGAACGATCTTGATGCAGTCCTGGGCGAGACTTAACCTGTCGGCATGTTTTGCATAGGGAATGGCAGCGATTATCGTGTGGCCCCTATTCTGGAATTCTCTTATTAGCCGTTCGAACCTGACGACATGTCCGTTGCCGCCGCCCAGTTCCCATGCAAGGAGTATTCTAGCCAATTTGATCCCTGAAAACTTGGGGTTTGCGCCGCACGCTGGATGGCCAGGTTCCAAGCAAAAGGGGAGCCGATGGCTCCCCTAAACAATAATATTTGTCCACAATTTCCGTTAAGTATTAATCGGGCTGGCAGCCCTCACCGTCTACGAATATGTAACCTGGAGGACAATCCGGACCGCCGCCCAAAAGCTCACTGCCGATCAGGCCGGCGCTGAAGATGTTGAAGAAGTGCAGCCGCGGGTCATCCTCGCGGTGGCGCCGGATCAGGCTCTTGTCCTCGCCGCCGAAGTAGAGGCTGAGGCCGGCCAGAACCGAGCTATAGCCGTTCTCGCCAAGCTGCCCTTCAACCGTGAGGGAAACCGGAAGCCCCGTGTCGCCCATGAACCATTCAAGTCCGGCATTGGCCGATTCAAATCCGGCAACCGTGCTCGCCCCCGCCGACAGGCGCAGGTTGTCCGTCGCATAGAGCGCCACTTTGCCCATCGCATAAAATTCGGTGCCGCCGCCGCCACTGATATCCATGACGCCGCCGACCGCCTCGAGCGAGATGTTGTCGAGATAGAGCTCGGCTTCCGGGCCGATGTACCAGATATTGGCAGGGCCTGCGTCGACATAGCCGCCGTAAGCCCCGAAGAGGTAGGAATTGGGATCGCGCGTAAAGGCGTGCAGCGCCCCGCCCACCGCCGTTTCGCCATAGGCGTCCAAAGCCGTCAAATCAGCCTGGATGCCGAACATGTCGCCGACCGGAAAGCTGAAGGCAGCCCCGCCGCGGAACACTTCATCGCTGTTGAACTCATCGATATCGGTCCAGCCGCCGCCGATTTCCACTTTGCCATTCGGCCCTGAAACCGCCGGAAGCGGGCCAGTTGCCTCAATATCCGCAGCTAACGAAACACTGCCGTACATGCCGGCAGCGATCGTTCCGCTAAGGAGAAACGCCGCTCTTTTCATCGAAATAGTCATCAAACCCACCCTGCAAAACTTGGCCCACGCAACGAGGTTAGCCCCCGATTCCCTAACTTTATAGCCGACAATTTCCCGGCCATCAAAGCCAAAACCGCCCCGTCCCCAGATTTCCGCCCCTTGCTGCCAAATTGCAACACTGCATGCGGCCACAAAAAAAGGGGCCTATCCGGCCCCTTTTTCTTAATGAAATAAATAATTAACGATCATAGCGAAGATGCAGGCTGCCAATCCCTGCCGCAATGTTCAAGCCCGTCTGGCCCTGGACACTGATCGGCTGCAGGTTGATTCCCTTTTTGAATCCGCCCACCAGCACATTGGCGCCAACTCCCACAGCCACCGTCGCCTCAGCCGAAGCTCCCGTATAGGAGCCCTTCAGCGCTCCCTTGTTGAGCTTGCCCGGGGCGAATACGGCCCAGGCCAAAACCGCCCGCTCGGTCACGCCGATATCAACGCCGAGCTTGCCGATCGAACCGGAATAGTGCTCGGGCCGTGCGCCGCTTGAGGGCTTATAAACACAATCGATGCCCTTGGAGGAACCGATGATGAAACCAACTCCGCCCTCGACCTCGCACGAAAGGACGCCGATTTTCACGCCTGATTTGGCTTCAGCCGCCGAGGCCATGGTAACGAGGGCCAATAGTCCAATCGATAAAAACTTGTACATTTGTCAAACTTTCCTTTTGATAACCGCCAAGAGCTTTCACAGCCGATTGTGACCCGAATTGGGCATAACTTGGCATTTCTATAACCCGCCGCAAGGCAAAAAGTTCCTGTGGACAGGCATTTTCCGCGTGCAACGCCGGGGCGAAACCCGTTAAGAGAGTGCAGCATGCCCCTTGCACAAGGTTAACCGCGCCCCCACCTCCCTTGAAACAATTCGGAAAATTCATGGATTTTAGCCCCGCATATCTTCTGGCCATCACCCAGATCATCTGGATTGACCTTTTGCTTTCGGGCGACAATGCCGTGGTTATAGCCCTGGCCTGCCGCTCCCTGCCTGAAAAGCAGCGCCGCATCGGCATCCTTCTCGGCGCCGGCGCCGCCGTCGGCCTGCGCATCGCATTTGCCTTCGTCATCACCCAAATCCTGGGCATTCCCTTTCTCAAGGCCTTGGGCGGCGTCCTGCTCATGTGGATCGCCATCAAGCTCATCATCGGCGAAAAACACGAGGATCAGGACATTCCTGCCTCCGACCGGCTTTGGAAAGCCGTGGGCACCATCGCCATGGCCGATGCGGTCATGAGCCTTGACAATGTCGTGGCCATCGCGGCCATCGCGCGTGATGATTATTCGCTGTTTGTTTTCGGACTTGCTCCTCTCCATTCCGCTGATCGTCGTCGGCGCTTCGCTGATCTCCGGCATCATCGCGAGGTTTCCCATATTCGTCTGGGCCGGTGCAGCGCTTCTCGGCTGGATCGCCGGTGAAATGATCATCAGCGACACGGCCGCCTTCGCCCATCTCGGCGTGAATGTGCCGCATCAGCTCCACTACGTGGCCGCCACCTGCGGTTTGCTCCTGGTCGTCGCGGCGGGTTACTTCTTGAAGCCCAAGGCTGAGGAACTAACTTAAATTCCGCCCCAGGAAATCGCCCTTGCCGATATCGAGGCCGTTGTGGCGCAGGATGTTGTAGGCGGTGGTCACGTGGAAATAGAAGTTGGGCAGCGCCGAACTTGCAAGATAGGCAGCCCCCGTAAGCTCCAAATCCTTTCCGCCCACCTTGATGGTCACCACCCGGGCGGCCGCACCGTCAAACTGTTCCTTTTTCAGTCCGCCGACAAAATCCAGGGTCTTGGCAATGCGCGCCTGCAATTCGGCAAAGGTCTTTTCCTCGTCCGGGAAACTCGGATTGGCCGTTCCCGTCAGCCGCGCCCCGCAGCCCTTGACGTGATCGGTGGCAATCAGCACCTGGCGGATCAGCGGCAGCATGTCCGGAAAAAGCCGCGCCGTGAGCAGCGCGTTGGGATCGATCTTTTTGGCTTCGCAATGGGCCTCGGCCTTTTTCAGGATTGCCGCCAGCGCCTTCAGCGAATGGCTCATCGGCGCGATGGAATTGTCGTACATGGATTATTTTTCCTTATTTGAGGTTGCCGCAAAACCGCTGGATGCGCATGCACGCATCTTCGAGCACCGGCGTGGCGGTGGCATAGGAGATGCGGAAGAAGGGCGAGCTTCCGAAGGCGGCGCCATGCACCGCGGCCACGCCTTCGGCGGCCAAGAGCTCGGTCACGAAGTCCTCGTCCGTCTTGATCACGTTCCCCGAAGGCGCCGCCTTGCCGATGGCGCCTGCACAGGACGGATAAACATAGAAAGCCCCCTCGGGCGTCGGGCAGGAAAGGCCCTTGGCCTGGTTCAGCATGGACACCACCAGGTCGCGCCGCTCCTTGAACACCTTGTTGTTGGCCGCAATGAAATCCTGCTGCCCGTTGAGCGCCTCGACCGCCGCCCACTGGGCAATCGA
Source organism: uncultured Alphaproteobacteria bacterium (assembly GCA_963773295.1). Classification (GTDB taxonomy): domain Bacteria; phylum Pseudomonadota; class Alphaproteobacteria; order Rhizobiales; family Aestuariivirgaceae; genus Aestuariivirga. The sequence continues at coordinate 174,266 of CAVZAJ010000007.1, read as the reverse complement.
TGACGGGTTCGACGTCGATTGCGACTGCAGCTTGGACATGGCCTTGATCAGTACTTCCGGCCCGGCCCCATAGCCGATGCGCCAGCCCGTCATGCAATAGGCTTTCGAAACCCCGTTCATCGTCAGGGTCCGGTCATAGAGCTTCGGCTCCACCTGGGCCGGCGTGAAAAATTCAAAGTCGTCATAAACCAGATGCTCATACATGTCGTCGGTCAGGATCCACACCTGGGGATGCTTGACCAGCACATCGGTAAGCTGCTTCAGCTCCGCCTTGGAATAGGCGGCCCCGCTGGGGTTTGACGGCGAATTCAGGACCAGCCATTTGGTCTTCGGCGTAATCGCCTTCTCCAGGTCCGCGCCCTTCAGCTTGAAATTGTTTTCCAGCGTCGTCTGCACCACCACCGGATGCCCGCCCGCCAGCATCACGATGTCGGGATAGCTCACCCAATAGGGCGCCGGAATGATCACTTCGTCGCCCGGATTGACCGTGGCCATCAGCGCATTGAACAGCACCTGCTTGCCGCCGGTTCCCACCGAAACCTGCGACGGCTTGTAGTCCAGCCCGTTCTCCCGCTTGAGCTTGGCGCAGATAGCCGCCTTCAGTTCGGGAATGCCGTCCACCGCCGTGTATTTGGTCTTGCCCGCCCTTATGGCGGCAATGGCCGCCTCCTTGATATTATCCGGCGTGTCGAAATCCGGCTCGCCCGCCGCCAGGCCGATCACGTCCTTGCCCTCCGCTTTCAGGGCCATGGCCTTGTTGGAGATGGCAATGGTGGCGGAGGGTTGAATGCGGTTCAGCGCGTCGGAAATGAAAGCCACGGGGCGGTTTCCTCTGTTGATGATGGCGGTGATCTAGGCGGAACTGCGTTCGCCCGCAAGCCTCAATCCGCCCCATGGAATTAACCCCGCGTCATGCCATGATGCGCCATGGCTGATTCACCCTTTCTCGTTGCCGGCGGCGGAATAGCCGGCCTTGCCGCCGGATTGGGGCTGGCCCGCATCGGCAAGCCATCGCATATTTTTGAAAAAACCCCCTCCTTTGATGAAATCGGCGCCGGCCTGCAATTGGGCCCCAACGCGGTGCGCGCCCTGCAATGGCTGGGCGCCTGGGATGCGGTTGCCCCCCATTGCGTGGCCCCCACGGAAATCCAGGTGCGCGACGGCATATCGGGAAACATCCTGCAGCGCCTTCCGCTCGGAACCGGGTTTGAAAAGCGCTTTGGCGCCCCCTACCGCGTCGCCCACCGCGCCGACTTGCAGAACGCCCTGCTCGAATTGGTGCGTTCAAAACCCGACATCACATTGCAAGCCAATGCCGAGGTGGCGGACGTTTCAATCGCCCAATCCACGCTGACCCTGACATCGGGCAAGACCCATGCAGGCCAGGCCATCATCGCCGCCGACGGCGTGCACTCAGCGATTCGAAAGCGCGTGGTGGAACAGTCTGACAAGAAGCCAAGCGGCCACACCTTGCATCGCGGCCTTGTTGCCGTCGCTTCAATCCCCGCAAGCGCCAATGCCGATGTCGTAACCCTCTGGCTCTATCCCGGCGGCCATGTCGTTCACTACGCGGTGAGCAACGGCCGGCACTTCAACATAGTGGCCGCCGTCGAAGATCCGGTAATTTCCCTCATCCCCGGCCTTCCAGCGCGCCTGCAAGCCGCTCGCCGATATTCTTGCCCTGAAAACAAATTGGACCAAATGGCCCGCCCTCGATTTTGTCCCCGCCCCGCTCTGGAGCAAAAATCGCACCGTGCTGGTGGGCGATGCCGCCCACGCCAGCCTGCCCTATCTCGCCCAGGGTGCGGCCATGGCGCTCGAAGATGCCTGCGTGCTGGCCACCGCAGTTCAAAATGCCCATGCCTTGGATTTGGCGTTCCGGGAATTCGCCGAATCCCGCTTCGCGCGCGCCACGGCAATTCAAAAAAAATCCCGCCAGCTCGGCAGGATTTACCATGCCGCCGGCATCCTGAGGCCGGCGCGCAATGCCGTGCTTAAGGCAACGCCCCCGGCCCGCTTCATCAACCGGCTATCATGGATCTATGATTGGAAAATGGCGGAAGGGTGATTTTTCGCGGCATCAGGCCTTTCGAACGCCTGAGGCGCTGCTTTGCCGGTTTTCCCGTCTCTCCTGAGAAAAATTGACATATTTTCGATCCAAAGCTTTGGCAGCTTCGTAACAGGATGGAACTTAAGAAAATGCCGCGCTTTTCAATGGAGATCGACATGAAAAAACTGCTCTATTTTTCCCTGGCTGCCTTTCTGATGGCTTCGGGCGGTTCCACGGTGTTTGCCGCCGGCGGCGGCAGTCCCAGCGGGGACGATGCCGAACCGGTGGTCAAATGCAAGAAAGGCGAAGTTCTCAAGAAGGTCGGCAATAAAAAGAAATGCGTGAAGGTGGAGTCAGGCATCCTGCCCGACGAAGATCTTTATCAACAGGGCCGTGTCCTGGCCAAGGCCGGTCACTATGATTGGGCGCTCGAGGTTCTTGCCGCCATTCAAAACCAGAACGACCCCCGTGTCCTGAACTATACCGGCTATAGCAACCGCAAGGCTGGCCGCCTGGAAATCGGCATTACCTATTACCGCAAGGCGCTGGCCATCAACCCGAACTTCGTGCTGGCCCGCGAATATCTGGGTGAAGGTTATGTCGCCGCCGGCCGCATTGACCTCGCAAGGCTCGAGCTCAACGAGATCAAGAATCGCGCCGGCACCGCCAGCGAAGAATATCAGGACCTGTCGAAGGCAATTGCCACCGGCGTGGTTGCAGCGGATTGACAAGCGTGCGGCGCTGGCCCTCTGACGGCCGGCGCCCCAAACATCGGCGATTTTAAATTCGCGGTGCTAAACGTTGCAGCGCCGTTCCTTGCCGGCCTTGGATTTATAGTTGCCCGTTCCGCTGTCGAACGAGGCATATTTTGCCGCGCACGCCGCAACCCATGCGTTTGATCCCGGCGCCAGGATTCGTGTCCGCTTACTTTTGGATGTTGACGTCGCCGGAGCCACCACAACTTTCTTGGAAACTTTCTTTTTCTCCGCCGTCTGGTTGTCCGCCGTCTTATTGCCCGGCGGCACGGCCTTGGGACCGGCCGCGTATTGGGCCATGCAGTCGCCAAGCGCGCTGCGGAAACTGGCCTGCCATTCATCCACGTTGGAGGTCTTGGCGCTGGCAAAGTCCTGGCTGAAAACTTCGCAATAGGACTTCACATCTGCGAAAGCGGGCGCCGCGCAGACGCACAATGCCAGGCCACTTAAAAACATGCGCATATCAAAAATACCTCAGGTTGCCGTTCAGGAATTATCCTCCTGAACTATGGCAGACACGCGGCAGAGATTACACCTCTTTGGCGGCCTAGTAAACCCTTGAAATGACAAGTTATAAACCTCCGTGTCGGGCGGAATCCGGAGGCGGCGTTTCCGTTTCGCGCAAACGCCCGGCGGAACATCCGCACCGGTCCCGCGTTAGGTGTCCATGATCAGTTCCGAAAAGGATAAAGCCATGGCAAGTGCTGCTGGCCGAAAGCCCGTGAACCCTGCCGAAGCGGACCGTAAGCCTTTCCAACAGGGCCGTGTTCAGCCACGGGCCCGGCGTTTCAACGGTCCCGTTGTCTATGCCGTTGCTGCCGTGCTGCTGGCCGTTGCCGGTTACCTGCTGTTCGGCGGCTCCCGGAACACGATGCCGCTGCCGACAATCGCGGAAACAGTGCCTTCGCCGGACATCAATTCCACCGTTGACCCGGCTCCCGCGACTCCGCCGCCTTCCGGCGCTCCTGCTACCAATCCATAGATTGGCGATAGGCAGTTTTTTAGCGCAAGGCGCGTGAAGGAAAAAGCCTCCGTACGCGGAGGCTTTTTCTCGCTGCACGAAAGTCTAGCGCGCCGCAACGGCCTCAATTTCAACCAGGTAATCCCGGTGCGCCAGGCCGGCCACGACCAGATAGGTCGCAGCCGGCGCATGGCCTTCCATCCACTGGTCGCGCGCCTTGCGGTAAATGCCGACCGTTTCAGGATCCGGCACCGTCACAAAAACCGTCACCTTCACCAGGTCGGTTTTCGCCATTCCGGCCGCCTTAAGCACCGTGCCGATATTTTCAAAAGCCTGCTTGAACTGTGCTTCAAGCCCCTTGGCGACAGTGCCATCCGCGCGCAACGCCGATCTGCCCGGAGATATGCAGCCAACGCGCGTTCGCTCCAACTTCAACGCCTTGACTGTAACGTGAGGCCGGCGGCACCATGCCCGGCGGATTAAATGATTTCAGCATTCCGTATCTCCCTTTTCAAAACTCTTTACCCCTTCGCTTCCGTCAGCCATTCAACGTTGCCCTGCCCCCAGGTTCCGATGCCAAGCCGCGCCGCCAGCGCCGGAACAATCACCTTCAGTTCCGCCTCAAGCCCCCACGGCGGATTGACGATGATCAGCCCCGATCCCGCCAGCCCGCCGCCCTTGAATGATTCACGCACCCGCAGTTCCGCCTTCAGCATCGCCGGAAGGCCGAGGTTCTGGAACGCCGCGCAAATCTGCTCGGCGAAATCATCCCCCTTCACCGGATACCAGATCATGAAAATGCCCGTGGCAAATCGCCTTATGCCGAAGCGCAGTGCATCGAGCGCCAGCTCCCGCTCGTTCTTCACCTCATAGGGCGGATCGATCAGCACCAGCCCGCGCCGCTCCGGCGGCGGCAGGTTGGCTTTCATCAAAACCGTGGCATCGATGCCGGTGATCCCGGCGCGCGCATCGATGTAATACCTGTCGCGCAGCGCCGCATGGTCATCGGGATGCAGCTCGTTGAGGGTGAACCGGTCCTTGGGCCGCAGCAGCCGCGCGATGACTTCCGGCGACCCGGGGCAGCGCAGGAAGCCGCCATCGGGATTGAGCCCCGCCAGCACCTGCCGATAGGGTGCTATCAGCGCCTCGACCTCCGGCGCAAACGCCTCCTGGATTTTGCCGACGCCGCCCTGCCACTCGCCGGTCTTCTGCGCTTCCGGCCCGTCCAGCGCATAAACCCCGATGCCTGCATGCGCGTCGAACACGCGGAACGGCTTGTCCTTGCGCTTGAGGTGCTCGATGATCCGCGCCAGCACGATATGCTTCAGCACATCCGCATGGCTTCCGGCATGAAAGGCGTGGCGGTAGTTCATGTTGGCTGCTCATGCCAGAACTGCGGGGCCTTGGCTATCTCCCCTGGCGCGCAGCTCCTATAAGGCGCCCATGACCGCCACCGAAACGGCAATTGCCGTCCCGCCGCGCCCCTCCTTTGCCATCCTCGTGGCCATCTCTGCCATCGGGCCGTTGGCGCTCAACCTGATGATCCCCTCCATGCCGGGATTGGAGAAAACCTTTGCCGTGTCCTACGGCACCGTGCAGCTCACCCTCACGCTCTATCTCATCGGCATGGCCGTGTGCCAGTTGATCTACGGCCCGGCGTCCGACAGGTTCGGCAGGCGGCCGCTCCTGCTTGCCGGCCTGTCGCTCTTCTTCATCGCCAGCCTGCTGGCCGCCATCGCCCCCACGATCGAAGCCCTCATCGCCGCAAGACTCATTCAGGCCATCGGCGGCTCGGCCGGCATTGTGCTGGCCCGCGCCATGGTGCGCGATGTTTTCACCAGGGAGCAATCCGCCAGCATGATCTCCTACATCACCATGGCCTTTGTCGTGGCCCCGATGATCGCACCCGTGCTCGGCGGCTTTCTCGAGCAATACGCCAGCTGGCGCAGCGGCTTTTGGATTCTCGCAGGCTTCGGCGCCATCGTGCTCACCGCCGCCTGGGCCACCCTGCCCGAAACCCATGTGGCCCGCGGCACCGACCCGCAGAATTTCTTCCGCAACGCCGGCCATCTCTTCGCCCTGCGCAGGTTCCGGGCCTACACCTTCACCCTGGGCTTCACCTCCTGCGTGTTCTTCGCCTTCCTCGGCGGCGCGCCGCATATCATGATGGACGTGCTGAAGCGCCCGCCGCTGGAATACGGCCTGTGGTTCCTCACCATCTCGGTGGCCTACATGGCGGGAAATTTTCTCTCCGGCCGCTACACCATAAAATTCGGCATCGACCGGATGATCATGGTGGGCTGCGCCATCACCCTGTGCGGCGGCTTGCTTTGCCTCGCCGCCGCCGTCACCGGCCTGCTCGCCCCCGCCACGCTGTTCCTCCCCATGTCGCTCGCCGCCTTCGGCAACGGCCTCACCATTCCCAACGGCACCGCCGGCGCCATCTCGGTGGATAGCCGCATGACCGGCGCGGCGGCAGGCTGGTCCGGCTTCACCCAGATGGCCTTCGGCTCCATCGCCTCGCAACTGGTGGGCTCATCGCAATCCGCCTGGCCCCTCGCGGTTTTCTGGTTCATGGCCGCGGCCAGCATGCTAGCCTTGCTCACCCATTGGCTGGCGCTCCGGCGCAGTTGAGCTTTAATTTACTAGTTTTGAATTTTGTTTACTCAGAACAACTTGAGCGAGCATAATGGCGCTTGCAATACTTTCGAGAACAATGCAGCCTAGTACCAAGAATCTCCTTGCTAAGGCGGCGAAGTTACGATCATGTCAACCTGTTGACGCTTGATCGACTTCAGCTGCCTAGCATCTCCATTTCTAACTTGGGGCCGGCGCTTTATGACAACCGCTGAGAGTACTTTCAGAATTGAGTTCACAGCACGCTCAAATCCTTCGAATGCGTCATAATCATTTTTTGACATAATGCGATGAGGTCTACTGTGAGAGATGTCGCCGGCCAATGATGCGCCGGCACCCTTGGTAATTATGATCTTGCTAACTGCCAAACTTAGCAGATCGAGAATAGAAGCAGGATAATTTAGCTGTTGATTATCGATGCCTCTGACGATCGCGTTTATTTCTCTTATTTGTTTCTTGGCAAACCAGAATTTGACAAAATCCTTTGTCTTATCACACCCGTCGATACTGGAAATTAAATTTGCATGTAGGCCATATCGCTTTCCATACTCGACAACGCGTCCCATCGCTTCGAGTACCTTCTTGCTATCAACTGACCTTGTAGCAACTTGAGTCATCAAAATTGCCAAGGGGTCCGTATCCAGACCAATTGATTGCACGCCAAACTGCGCAGCTTTACGCACGACGGTCCCAGAACCGCACATGGGATCAAGCACAAGGGTATCAGGCGAAGCTTGCTCCAAAAACTGATCAATGATGTCAGGGGCCATTCGAGCAGGAAACGGATGAATGGATTTCATGACAATCTGCTTCCAAATTAACGATGTATCGAAGTCTCAATAACACATTCGTTAAGACAGGCAAAATTTCTGATACTGAATCGAGGGCAGATTCGCAATTGGGTTTATGCTAAATTGAGTTATTTATAACATTTACAAGTGCATAACTTGAGGAAAACATCATGGACAGCGACGAACTGAAATCCCTCCAGGCCCCGCTCAAGGCGCGTTACCGGGAAGCGCCGAAGGAGGCGGTGATCACCCTGAAGGCCGAGGGTTCCATCGGCGAAGGTGTGACCTGTTCCGTCGCCACCGCCAAGGCCCTGGTGGAAGCGGGCCTCCATCCCGCCACCGGCGGTTCGGGCTTTCACGCCTGCTCCGGCGACATGCTGCTCCAGGCCCTCGTCGCCTGCGCCGGCGTCACCCTCAATGCGGTGGCCACCGCCCTTGAAATTCCCCTCGAAGGCGCCACCGTCCGCGCCGAAGGCGATCTCGATTTCCGCGGCACCCTCGGCGTGGACCGCGAAGCCCCCGTGGGCTTTCAGGCCATCCGCCTGGTCTTCGATCTCGAAGGCCCGGTCAGCCCCGAGCAGCGCGCCACCCTGCTCAAGCTCACCGAGCGCTACTGCGTGGTCTACCAGACGCTCCGCCAGCCTCCGCCCATTGCCGTGGAAATGACACTTTGAAAGTGCTATGCTCGGGGCCGCGGGATAAGCACGAGGTGTTCCATGAGCATCCAGAGCATTCTTGACCACAAGGGCGGCAAGGTCATCACCATTGCCCCCGACACCAAGGTTGGCACCGCCGCGCACCGGCTCCGCCTTGAGCATATCGGCGCCATCGTCATCACCAGCGGCGACCGCATCGAAGGCATCCTCTCCGAGCGCGACATTGTCCATGGCCTCACCGAGCATGGCGCCGACGTCATCGATCTCCCCGTCTCGGCGCTGATGTCGCGCAATGTCCGCACCTGCCGGCCCGATGCGGACATCCGCGATGTCATGCGGCTGATGACCCTGCACCGCATCCGCCATGTGCCGGTGGCCGACAACGGCGTGCTGCGCGGCATCGTCTCGATCGGCGACGTGGTCAAAAGCCGGCTTGAGGACATGGAGCTGGAAACCAACGTACTCCGCGATTACGCCGTGGCCCACCAGTAAGGCGGGAACCTTTTCCAGCCGCCTGCATCTAATGTAGGATGCATGGTTACCGGCCAAGGAAATGTCCTGATGTCTGCCCTGAAAACGGCCCCGTTCGACAGCGCCGCTGAAACCGAGCTGATTGCCCGCGCCGTCCGCCGCGATGAGGCGGCCATCCGCGCCATCATCGCCCTGCACAACCGCCGCCTGTTCCGCCTGGCGCGCGGCATCCTGCGTGACGATGGCGAGGCCGAGGACGCGTTGCAGAATGCCTATTTCAAGGCCTTCACCGCGCTGGCGGACTTTCGCGGCGAGGCGAAACTCACCACCTGGCTGTCGCGCATCGTGATGAACGAATGCCTCCAGCGGCGGCGCGGCGCCCGCGCCAAAATTCCCGCCACCATTCCCTATGAACCCGCCATCGAGGCGCAGATCATTCCCTTTCCGCAATCGGCGATGCAAGCCAGTGACCCGGAGAAATCCATGGCCCAGCGTGAACTGCTGCACCTCGTCGAAACCGCCGTCGATGCCCTGCCCGATGATTTCCGCCTCGTGCTGGTGGCCCGCACCATTGAGGGCATGAGCGTCGAGGAAACCGCCGAGCTCCTGGGCGTAAAGGCCGAAACCGTGAAGACCCGCCTGTTCCGCGCCCGGCAATTGCTGCGCGCCGCCCTCGATGAACATATCGACCCGCTGCTCACCGGCGCCTTCCCCTTCCTTGGCCGGCGCTGCGAGCATATGGCCGATGCGGTGGTGGCGCGCCTGGCGCAAGCCTGAGCGGGAACCTTTCCCCGCAGCCCGCATCCAATGGGCATGACCCGGCACCTCCGCCGGGCAGCAACAGCGGAGAGTTCCATGAAAATATTTTCCCGCGCCGGCCTGTTTGCCGGTGCCTTCTTCCTTGCCGGTTCCTTCGGCGCTCTTGCCGCCGATAAGCCGACCGATCCGCAGATCGCCCACATCGCCTACACCGCCGGCGTGCTCGACATCAAGGCCGCCGAACAGGCCCTCGGCATTTCCAAGAACGACGCGGTCCGCGAATTCGCCACCAGCATGGCCACCGACCACAAGGCGGTGAATGACCAGGCCCTTGCCCTCGTCGCCAAGCTCGGCGTCACCCCGGAAGACAACGACACCAGCAAGGGCCTCGCGGCCCAGGCCGACGCGAAGTCGGCTGAGCTCGCCAAGCTTTCCGGCGCCGATTTCGACAAGGCCTACATCGCCAATGAAGTCGCCTATCACAAGGCGGTCAACGGCGCGCTTGCCGATCTGCTGATCCCCTCGGCCGGCAATGCCGAACTCAAGGCCCTGCTCGAAACCGGCCTGAAGCTTTTCCAGGGCCACCAGATGCATGCCGAACACGTCGCTGAAGGCCTGAAGTAATGCACCAGCTTTTATCCCGGCGCGGCGCCCTTGCCGCGCTGCTGGCCATGGCCGCCGCCCGCCCGGCCATGGCCCACGGGCCGCAGCAGGTCACCATCGCCAAGCTCGTCTATGCGCCCGCCGAGATCACGCTGCATGTCGGCGACACCGTCACCTGGGTGAACAACGACGCAATCGCCCACACCGCAACGGCCAAGGCCGATGCCCCGGGCGGGCCCTGGGAAGTGATGATCCCCCCGGGCAAGTCAGCGGCGATGCAAATGACCACGGCGGGCACCATCGACTACTACTGCCGCTTCCACCCCAACATGAAAGCCCGCCTCATCGTCCTCGAAAAATAGCCCTTGCTGACAGCAGGTGTCAGCAGCCCGCCTTTGCCATTCCGGCCCGAGCCCCTATATACCCCCCATGGGCCATTCACGACAGGACGGCGGATTCGCCGAAGCACCCACCAAGCCGGTTTCGGGCTATCCCGACATCCCCGTGGCAACCCCGGGAATAATCCGTCCGGAATTCAATCCGCTCGAAGGTTTTGTCCCCTTCCGCCCCGCCAAGCCGCCCAAATCCGATGGCGGCCGCCCCTTCAGGATCGTCTCGCCCTTCGAGCCCAAGGGCGACCAGCCCACCGCCATCGCCGAGCTGGTGAACGGCATCAACGCCCATGAGCGCGACCAGGTCCTCCTCGGCGTCACCGGCTCGGGCAAAACCTTCACCGTCGCCAAGATCGTCGAGGCCACCCAGCGCCCCGCCCTCGTGCTGGCGCCCAACAAGACGCTGGCCGCCCAGCTCTATGGCGAATTCGCCTCCTTCTTCCCGGAAAACGCCGTGGAATATTTCGTCTCCTATTACGATTACTACACGCCGGAAGCCTATGTCGCCCGCACCGACACCTTCATCGAGAAGGAAAGCTCCATCAACGAGCAGATCGACCGCATGCGCCACTCCGCCACCCGGGCCCTGCTCGAGCGCGATGACGTCATCGTCGTGGCCTCCGTCTCCTGCATCTATGGCATCGGCGATGTCGAAACCTATTCCGCCATGTCCTTCGGCGTGAAGAAGGGCGAGCGCATTCCCCAGCGCCAGCTCCTCGCCGATTTCGTCCGCCTCCACTACAAGCGCAATGACGGAAATTTCGTCCGCGGCGCCTTCCGGGTGCGCGGCGATACGGTGGAGCTCTTCCCCTCGCATTTCGAGGACCGCGCCTGGCGCTTCTCCTTCTTCGGCGACGAGATCGAAAGCATTGCCGAATTCGATCCGCTCACCGGCCAGAAGGCCGCCGAACTTGAGCAGGTGAAGATCTATTCCAACTCGCATTACGTGACGCCCAAGCCCACGCTGGAGCAGGCCGTGCACCGCATCAAGCGCGACCTTGAAATCCGCCTCGCCGAATTCAATTCCGCCGGCCGCCTGCTGGAAGCCCAGCGCCTCGAGCAGCGCACCAACTTCGATATCGAGATGATGATGGCCACCGGCTCCTGCGCCGGCATCGAAAACTATTCGCGCTATCTCACCGGCCGCAAACCCGGCGAGCCGCCGCCCACCCTGTTTGAATACCTGCCGGACAATGCCCTGGTCTTCGTCGATGAAAGCCACGTCGCCATTCCCGCAGATCGGCGGCATGTTCCGCGGCGACTTCAACCGCAAGGCCACGCTTGCCGAATATGGCTTCCGCCTGCCCTCCTGCATCGACAACCGCCCGCTGCGCTTTGAGGAGTGGGACGCCATGCGCCCGCAAACCATCTGCGTCTCGGCCACCCCCGGCTCCTGGGAAATGAACCAGACCGGCGGCATCTTCGCCGAGCAGGTGATCCGCCCCACCGGCCTCATCGATCCGCCGGTCATCATCCGCCCGGTGAAAACCCAGGTCGATGATCTCATCGCCGAAGTGAAGGAAGTGGCGCTCAAGGGCTACCGCAGCCTCGTCACCGTGCTCACCAAGCGCATGGCCGAGGACCTCACCGAATACATGCACGAGCAGGGCGTGCGCGTGCGCTACATGCACAGCGACATTGATACGCTGGAGCGCATCGAAATCATCCGCGATCTCCGCCTCGGCGCCTTTGACGTGCTGATCGGCATCAACCTGCTGCGCGAAGGCCTGGATATTCCGGAATGCGCCCTCGTGGCCATTCTCGATGCCGACAAGGAAGGCTTCCTGCGCTCAGAAACCTCGCTGGTGCAAACCATCGGCCGCGCCGCAAGAAATGTCGATGGAAGGGTCATTCTCTATGCCGACCGGATCACCGGATCAATGGAACGCGCCATCAAGGAAACCGACCGCCGGCGCGAAAAGCAGGTGGCCTACAACACCGAAAACGGCATCACCCCGCAAAGCATCAAGCGCAACATCTCGGACATCATGCACAGCATGTATGAGACGCAGGCGCGAAAAGCAGGTGGCCTACAACACCGAAAACGGCATCACCCCGCAAAGCATCAAGCGCAACATCTCGGACATCATGCACAGCATGTATGAGCGCGACCATGTGACGGTGGATGCCGGCGACACCGGCCCGCTCATCGGCCACAACCTGCAAAAGGTTCTGGCCGACATGGAAAAGCGCATGCGCGAAGCCGCCGCCAACCTGGAATTCGAAGAAGCCGCCAGGCTGCGCGACGAAGTCAAGCGCCTGAAGGCGGTGGAACTCGCCGTGATGGACGATCCCCTGGCAAGACAATCCAAAATCGAAGACGCCACCGCCTGCTGGCCCTCCCCCGCGCCAAGGCCACGGGCAAGTTCAAAGGGCGGGAAGGCGGGGTCGAGAACGTTCAGGGGCAAAACCCGCTAACTTTCTTTTTCTGCCCTCGCCCCTTGAGGGAGAGGGTGGCGCGAAGCGCCGGGAGAGGGGGCTGTCGGCAGTAGAATTGAACCCCCAACCGACCCAATGGATTTCTCTCAAAACTTTGCTATACTCCCCCCATGACTAAACTCGAACAAATCGAAAAGGCCATCGCCGCCCTGCCCCATGACGACATCGTCGCCTTGGCTGATTGGTTTGCTGAATTTCATGCCGATTTGTGGGACAAGCAGATTGAAGCGGACGCAAAGGCTGGCAAGCTTGATAAATTTGCCGCAAAGGCAAGAGCGGAAATTGCGGCAGGTAAAGTCCGCCCCCTGTGAAGCATCAGGCGACCGCCACTTTTTGGAAGCTCTATCAAAAACTGAAGCCGGAAATTCAGGCCCTCGCCGACAAAAATTTTGCCTTGCTCAAGAAGGACCCCAAGCACCCATCCCTGCGCTTCAAATGCATCCGTGATGATTTATGGTCCGCCCGGGTTGGCCTGCACTACCGAGCTTTGGCAATTGAAGGAAAAGACGGTTTTTCATGGGTCTGGATAGGCATACACGATGAATACGACAGGATCATCGGGTAGGACTTCGAGGCAGCACGCCACGAGCAGGACGTTCAGGGGCAAGACAAGATGAGCAAAAAACCTCAAATATCTGCAAACTTCAGAAGATTAGAGAATATTCTAGAGTAAATCCTGATATCTGGGACCATGCGCATCATTTTCTCTACGACAAAAGGTACTCCGAATCTGAAACAATTCATTACGTAGTCATGGGAATAAATCCTGGCGAACCTGGCAATGAAAAAATAACATATCCGAGAGTCAACGATCTTCTTGAGGAGGCGAGCGAGTACGATTACTTGGCCAATGATAAAAAATCAAAACCTGCAACAAGATGGAAAAACCGCTGTGGCCGCGCCTGTGGTACACTTGATATTGCATCAACTGAAGCGTTCTTCTGGAGCTCCAAAGATGTTAAAAAGCTCAGCGAAAGATGGGATACAAAAAAACACCGCGATTTCTGCGTAGAATTAAACAAAGAGCTAATTGAAATACACAATCCCAAAGCTGTAATGTTTACGGGCATCAGTTATATTGAAGAAATTGCCTTACATTATAATTTGATTATAGAAGGCCAATCGATACTAAATGACAAAGGACAGAGACTCATTGTGCCTTATAAGGACAAATCTGGTAGACCTTGGCTTTTCGTAAAACATTTTAGTTCTTGGATCAGGAACTCCGAGTTAGATTGTATTGGCGACTATGTTCGCCGCACAACTTGAATGCTATAGAAATTATCTCTCTAGCTTTAGAAATTAAAATTTACAAAATAGCATTCAAATCTGAGATGCTTGTGAGAATTTTGGTCTCAAACTTGCTGTCAAGTTTTGCTTGAATTGCCAAACTAGCGAATGCCTTCTCCATTACGACAAAATTTGAATAAGGCACAACCGCGCAGATACTTAACATATCGCGGAAGTCATTCTCGTTCAGTGCATGATGCGATCGCTCAATTTAACGGCGAGTTCAGTCTCAACTGGAAAATATTGTAGCTCGCTAGCTAGGCGCTTCAAAATTTTTGGTCCAATATCCGAAACCGACAGCCATTTAAAGCCCTCGTTCGTGGCAATCATTAGAATTTCTTCAATATGCTCAATCATCAACGTCGCTTGATAAACGCGCCTGTGGATCGAGAAGCCTTGTCCTTCTAAGCGTTCCTTTCGCTGCTCGATAAGTCTTTTGAGATCGGCACTGCTTGCCGAATAAGCTCTTACCGCCTGCTTTCGCTCTTCATCCGGGAGATCGGTCAAATAGCTATAGACGGCCATAACGGGATTCATCTGATTGAGAGATAGTTCGAAATTTACAAGATGCGCTTGATTCCGCAGCGCGGATCGTTCAGCAAATGCATCCAGGAAATAATCGACAAGAACCATTTCTCTGCCGAATTAGCCAAGGTAGAACCATGTAAATTTCTAAGGAAATCTTGATAGTTCCTGCCGAAGGCGGCTTGATCCACACCTGAAGACATATCCCTTGCTCAAAGTCGCTATGTACTTTGGCAATTGCTTCACGTCGCAACCGGTCATTAATTTTCTGAGTTTCATAGATATTACTAGCGGACAATCGAATTACTAGCTTTTCTGATTCTACAGATGCCGAATCTAGCCAGTGCCATGAATGCATATAGTTGTTCTGTGGGTATGAATTTGCTTTAGCAAGATCTACCCATTTATTTTGATCAAGATAGAGAATCTTCATGCGCTATATGCACTGATTTTCTGGTAAATAGGCAATGGAAAGGCGATAAGTTAGAAACCTTACACCGCTCCCTTCATCACCCTGTCACAAATATTTAGCACCTCTGAGATCATTCTCAGCAGGACGCAAATGATCTGATGCTTGAAGCCCTCGACTCCGCCGGCCACCTCCACGAAGAGCCCGCCCCGCCCGTCCATTTCAGTTATTCGCGGAAGGAACATGGCGCCCTGCAGCGCCTCGCCGTCCGTTTGATCGGGCGGCCCACCGGCCCCGGCTGAAAAGCCCCATAACCGGCCGGCCCGGACCGACGGAAAATAATATGAATTTATCCCTTGACATGTATATTCCTATGATACTAGGTATGTTCCTGTCCATCCCGGAAGGGGTCTCGGTCGCGACGGTGATCATAGATGGGGTGGATGTGGCGCCTGCGGATCTGAGCGAGACGAACGCTTGGTACTCGGGAGCCGGAGGGAGGGCCCTTGGGCATTACGACCCAATGCGTCTTAAATGGCTAAACAACCCTAGCGGAAAACCTCAGACACCGTGCGATCTAGGGCTCTGCAAGATCTTCCCCGAGGCAAAAACCGCCGCAAAAGCGTGGGCGCAGTTTGCGTCACACCGCCGGACCACACGACCGGCATTTCTGCGTAGGCTGCGCTCACGCAACCCTTCGCTTCTCGCCTGCCCCGGAAACGGCATAACCGTTTTCACCCCCGGCGGAGCTATGGCCATGGGATGACAACCCGTCCGCCAGCCCCTATATCTTCTCCGAATCCTCCCTCAAAACCAGCGAGACCCATAATGACATTTCCGAAGTCCTACATCTCCCCGCTCTCCCGCCTCGCCGATGAAGAAGAAAAGGAAGAGGCCCCCGGCGGCATCAAGAATTCCCGCCAGGTCGACAAGCATTATTTCGACTCGCGCATCGTCATGGTCACCGGCGAGATCAGCCACACCCTGGCCGAGCGCGTCTGCGTCAATCTCTTTGCCCTGGCCCAGGCCGGCAATGATCCCATCACCGTGATCATCTCGTCGCCCGGCGGCCATGTGGAATCCGGCGACATGATCCATGACATG
The DNA here is from genome assembly GCA_963773295.1 of uncultured Alphaproteobacteria bacterium. Classification (GTDB taxonomy): domain Bacteria; phylum Pseudomonadota; class Alphaproteobacteria; order Rhizobiales; family Aestuariivirgaceae; genus Aestuariivirga. The sequence goes on along the minus strand of CAVZAJ010000007.1, from coordinate 158,424 downwards.
ATCAAGTTCATCAAGCCGCGGGTGCGCGTGCTCGGCTCCGGCTGGGTGGCCAGCGCCGGCGCCCTCATCTATATCGCCGCCGACAAGAAGGACCGTTACATCCTGCCCAACACCCGCTTCCTGCTGCACGCGCCCTCCGGCGGCGTCGGCGGCAAGGTCACCGACATCGGCATCCAGGCCAAGGAGATGCTGCTGATGAAGGACCGCCTCAACAAGCTCTTCGCCGAAGCCACCGGCCAGCCGATCAAGAAAATCGAGAAGGACACCGACCGCGATTTCTGGCTCTCCGGCACCGAGGCCATCGACTATGGCCTCGCCACCCACCTGATCACCTCCATGGCGGAACTGAAATAGGCGGCCCATGAGCAAGCCGCCAGCCAGCATCGACGCCACGTTCCGCAATGGCTCCATGACGGCGGTGGGCATCGTGCTCGGTTTTTCGCTGAGCTTCATCACCAGCTGGGGCGCCAATCCGGTGCCCTGGCAGGTTATCGATCTCTTCGCCGTGGTGCCGCTGCTGGTCGGAATCGCCTTCCAGATCTGGGCCTTTGCCATTCTGCTCAAGCCCGAGTCAATCCAGCACGACGTTTACCTCCGCGCCAAGAACCACTTCCTCATGGGCCTGGCCGGCGTGCTGGCGGGAACCGGCATCGCCATCCTGCTCGACATTTTAAAACTCAGCACGCCGGACATGCTGCACTAGCGCAGGCTCACTCCGCTTCGAGTTCGAGATCGTCGTCTGCTCCGGCGCCCGTGCGGGCCCGTTCAAACTGCAGGCCATCGACGCACAGCCTTGTCTTTTGGGTCGAAATCCCCAGCGCCCGGTAGATGAACTCGATCCCCGTGATGCGGCGGCGTTCGCCGCGCAGGTCGATGGGCCGCGAGCGCTCGCCCGAGCGGATCACCGCATTCACCCGGTAGGAATCCCGCTGGCCGTTGGCAAAGCGCACGTTCATGTCGAGCATCTCGATGTCAACGCCTGAGGAGCGCAGCCGCAGCGCCCGGTAGAAATTCTCCGAGCTCACATTCACCACGTCGCGGTCGATGAGGAAGCCCACCGTCTTGCAGCCCAGTTCGTTCCAGGTGGCAACCGGCGGCGGCTCGCCGCCCCCGCCTCCGCCGCCCGCGCTGGCGCGCAGCACCAGCGTCACCTGCCCCTGCGGAATGTAGATCACCTCAACGGCGCGCAAGGGCCCGCGGTTCTGCTTGCGGATAATGCCGGTCGATTGTCCCGGCCGCAGGCGCTCGCGGATGCGGTAGCGCTCCTGCTCGCCGTTGCGCGACACCAGACGCACGCTTTGGATATCAACCGTCCCGCCCCGCGCCTCGATGCGCATGGCGCGGATGTCCCGGTCTTCCGGCCGCAGCTGGAACACGCCTGTCTGCGGCTCCGCCGGCTCCGGCGTATAGGTAAGCTGACCGACAGGCCGCATCCCTTCCTGGGCGGCGGCGAATGGCGCGGCGAACATGACGCCCGCGCACATCAACAGGCTGAAAGCAAAACGCTGGGAAATTTTCATGGCTGATCCTCTGCTGAGTCGCGGTTGCCGTGAAGTTACCCCGCTCCCCGGGCGCGGTAAAGCATGGGCCTGGCTATTCCTTGGTCAGCCGCGACCAGATCCGCTTCATTTCCACCTCGACGTTGAGCGCCATGGGCGGCTGCACCGTAAGCCGCTTCAGCACGTTTTTCGGCGGATAGAGCCCGGGATCCTTGAGCAGCTTCGGCTCGATGAAGGGCGCCGAGGCCAGAACCGCGTTGGCATATTGCAGGAAATTGGTGTTGGCCGCCGCCACCTCCGGCTTCAGGATGTAGTTGAGCAATTGGTAGGCCCCGGCCTTGTTCTGCGCCTTGCTGGGAATGACCAGCAGGTCGAACCACAATTGGCTGCCTTCCTTCGGAACATTGTAGACGATGGTGCCGGTGTTCTTTTCCTTGGCCAGGTCGCGCGCGAAGAAATTGTCGCCGGAATAGCCCCAGGCAACGCAGTATTTGCCCTCGGACACGCTGTTGATGTAGCTGTCGGTCGAGACCACTTTGATGTAGTCGGAGACTTTCGCCAGCGCCACATCCACCGCTTCAAGGTCGGTGATGCCGATGTTCTTGATGTCGCCGCCCAGGTAGGAAACCATGGCCGGGATCACGTCAATCGGCTCGTCGATAATTGCGATGCCGCATTTCGAAACTTCTGCGGCAATCGCCGGATCAAGGATCAGGGCCAAGCTGTTGAGCGGCGCGTCCGGCTTGAGCGCCATTACTTTTTCCTTGTTCACCCCAAGCCCGACGGTGCCCCACATGTAGGGAACCGAATGCTTGTTGCCGGGATCGAGGACCCCGGTGTACTTGAGCGCCGCCGGATCAAGCGCTCCGGCGTTGGGAATTTTCGCCCGGTCGAGAATCTCAACGGCGCCTTCATCTTCCAGGACCTGGCGCATTTGCGCCCCTTCCTGCACCACCACATCATACTTCTGGGAGCCCGCCAGCAGCAGGTCCTTGGTCTCCGAGGAATTCTCGAACACCTCGTGAATGACGCGGATGTTGGTTTCTTTCTCGAAATTGCTCAGGGTATCCGGGTTCATGTAGTCCGGCCAGTTCAGCATGTGCACCGTGCTGACGGGTTTCTTGTTCACGAAGTTCAAGGCCCGCGTGACGTTCTGGAATGTGTTGCGGCTCAGAAGGCCGGTAATATTCAGGCCATTGTCTTCCTGGAATAGTTGCACCGCGGAAAACGTTGCCGGGCCAAAAACCCCGTCAACCGGGCCCAGCTCATATTTCAGTGTCTTCAGCGCTTCCTGGGCCAATTTGACTTCCGCCTTGTCGACAACCAGATCCTGGCCATCGGCGGTGCCGCTCCCCCAGCCTTCCTTGGTCCACGCCGCGGTGAATAGCGAGCGCAGCATTTTTTCGGCGGTCAGTCCCGCGGGCGGAGTATTCACCGCCTTGAGATGGGCCACAACCGCCGCCACGGTTGGCGCGTCCATGACGCGGGTCATGTTGTCGTCCTTGAGATAGCCAAGCCGGAGCAGCAGGCGCTGAACAGTGGAAATTTCCTGCCCCGTCATTTTGCCGAGATCGCCGAGTTCAACTTCGGCAAGGCTGTCCTCCTCGGAAGGAGCCGAGATCATCCCTTGCGCGGTTGCGGGCGCGGCACTGGCAACCGACAGGACAAGCGCAAACAACACCAGTGAAATCGAAATAAGTGAGAAGGAAACGAATAGTCTTTTCTTCACGGTATATTCCCCTTTGCAGAATCTAGTGTTCACGGCTGCCCTCTAGCCACGCGAAATCCGATGGAGTTCTTGCCCTTGTCCTGGCTTTCCCAGCCCCGGGCGGCGGAACGCAATGCTGCGGCTTTGCTTGCCCACGAGCCGCCCCGCAAAACCCGCGTCGTGCAATCCTCCGCCGGCTTCGCCGCTTTGGCGGAATACTGCGGCTGCCAGCAATCGGCCACCCATTCCCACACGTTGCCATGCATGTCGAAAAGGCCCAGCGCATTTGGTTTCAGCGAGCCTGCCGGCGCCGTGTTGGCAAATCCGTCGCTGCAGCCCGTTCCCGCAAGGTCAGCGGAATTGCCATACTGGCAAAGAAGCGACCCATCGTCGCCGAACGAATAGGCCAGGCCTGCCTGTGCCGCAGCCCCGCCGCGCGCCGCAAATTCCCATTCGGCCTCGGTCGGCAGGCGATAGGGGTGCCCGGCTTTGCGTGACAGCCAGGGAAGATATTGCTGCGTGATGTCGTTGAATGAAACATTGATCACCGGATGGCGTCCACGTCCCCAGTTTTCATCGGCGGGCTGGCTCGTGCAGCCGCCGTCTGCCGCGCATTCGCTCCAGTCGTCGAAGGTGATTTCGTAGCGCCCGATCGCAAACGGCGCGGCGATTTCCACCTCCTGCGTGGCGGTCAGGCTTGCCTGTTGCCCCAAGCCTTCGCATTCCGGCACCCATGGCAAACCGCCCCGGATTGATCAGGAGCAGTTCAGGGCACGTGGCGCAATCGCGGATGGTCTGTCCATCAGCTTGCTTTGCTTTGGGGGTGTCGGCGGGTGGCGCTTCGCCTGGGGCATCTGCTTGTGGCGTAAGATCGGGAATGGGCGCCAGCGCCACTATATCTTCGCCCGCTTTCTCGGCAGCCGGCGGTTGAATGGGTGGAGCTGCTAGCGGTTCTTCCGCCTTCGGCAACGGGTCAGCGGTGATCACCGGCTTTTGGCTTTCCGCCGGTGAAGTTGCTGCCGGCTCTTCCACCTTTGGCAACGGTTCAACGGTGATCACCGGCTTCTGGATTTCCGCCGGCGGAGTTTCCGCTGGCGCGGAAGCCGTGGGCCCGTCCAGCATGGCGGCGGGCGGCTCTTCGGCTGGTGGCAACGGCTCAACTGATGCAACTTGCTTCTCGATTTCGGTGGCTGGTTTTTCCACGGATTCGGGTGTCGTGGGGATCTCGTGGATGGCGGTCGTTTCGTGGTTGAGGGCCTCATCGAGCGCCGAGGGCGGGGTGGCGGCGATGGGCGCGTCCTGGTTTGATTTCGCGATCCCGTCATAGCCAGCAACCTGCGTCAGAATATTTGACACCTGATGCCTGATCGGTCCGTCGGCGACGTAGTCGGTGACAATAATGAACGCGACAACGGCAATCAACACTTGGGCAGCAACGAACGCGAAGAAGTTCCCCTTCATGCGCAGGCGCGTGGCGCGCGCCGCGCGCGATGGTGGTTGCTTAGCCCGTGGCTGTGAACGTAACACCCGCCGTAATCGCATGGATCGCTCCAAGCGTGGTGCCATGGGCAAAGCGCTATGGGGCCGTGGATTCGGTGAGTCGTCGACCATTGTATTGAATAACCTCAAGTTATCCGCATTAATGGCCTCAGAAAAAATTAAGGTGGCAATTGTGGCGCAATTGTGTCCGATTTCTGTTGAATCATTCTAAGCTTATGAACTGAAATGCTATTTCTGACGGCCTAAAATCCGCTGCGCGCCACGCCTGCTGGCTCCACCGGCCCGCCCGCGTCCTTCCACGCGGCGATGCCGCCCTGGATGTGGCAGGCGGAGGTTATGCCCGCCTCCTGCGCCGCCTGCACCGCCATGGCCGAGCGCTCGCCATAGGCGCAGAAAAACACCACGCGCCGCGTCGCCCCCAATGCCCGGAGCAGGCCGCCGCTGCCAAGATTGTCGCGCAGCTTCGGATAGGGTTCATGCAGCGCGCCGGGAATGGTGCCATGCCGCTCGCGTTCCGATTTTTCCCGCAGGTCAATCAATGCCACGTCCTTCCGCCCGATTAGTGTCAGCGCCTCGTCAGCCAGCACGGCCCAGCCCTTCTGCGCCACTGCGTCCTGCGCCAGCCCGATTTTCATGTTGGCCGGCACCGCCACATCCATCATCTTCGGGTTGGGCAGCTTCAGATTGCCCATCAGCTCCACATATTCGTCGACGGATTTCACCTGCAGGCGCGGATTGCTCCGCCGTTCCTCGCCGATGGTGCTCACCGTGTCGCCCTTGTAGTCATGCGCCGGATAGACCAGCGTATCGTCGCGCAGCTTGAGCAGCCGGTTGAAAATCGAGTCATATTGCGCCCGCGCGTCGCCATTCTGGAAATCGGTCCGCCCCGTGCCGCGGATCAGCAGCGTGTCGCCGGTGAAAACCCGGTCGTCCATGGTGAAGGAATAGGAATCATCCGTGTGCCCCGGCGTATAGATCACATCGAGGCTCACGCCTTCAATGTCGAGCTTGTCGCCGTCGCCAAGGCGCAGCGACACCACATCGGCCTTGGAATGCTCGCCCATCACCGTCGTGCAGCGTGTCCGGTCGCGCAGCGCCCCCAGCCCCGTTACATGATCCGCATGGATATGCGTGTCGACCGCCTTCACCAGCCGGAGATCAAGCTCGTTCATCAGCTGCAGGTAACGGTCGACCTTCTCCAGCACCGGATCGATGATCAGCGCCTCAGCCCCCTTGCGGCTGGCGATGAGATAGCTGTAGGTCCCCGAGACGCTGTCAAAGAGCTGGCGAAAGATCACGGCCGACCTCCAGTTAGACAGCGAACTTACGTTTCCGGCTGGGCGAGCGTCAAGGCATCGTGGATCTGCGAAAAAATCCCCGCAGGCCTTGCGGGGCTACGGGGTGAGTTCGAGGCAACTGGGCTCAGGTCAGCCCATAGCGTGTGGAAACGCTTTGCGCAAAACGGGTTCGCGGCCGGGAGGTTCCCGGGCTCCGGCAAAATAAAAAGCCCCGCCGCTGGGGAGTGGCGGGGCTCGGTTATCGGTCAAAGGGGCAACTCAAACCCAATAACCATTGCCCGGGCGCGAACCAGGGCAAATCAACCGGTCACATCGCAATGCAAGCATCGTCAGTGGCGGCGACTACGCCCTAACCAGCCCGCCTACGGAAGGTTCCCGCTGAATCGGAATTTTCACCCCGTGTACGCTTTCGCACCGCCAGCGGTGCTGTCTTCTCCAGCTCTCCGGCGTCAGCCGCCCGCACCCCGGCGCGGCGAACCGTGGTGCTGGGCAATCCGCCAGTTGCCCTCCCGCCTGACCAGGACCCAGGTCATGCGGTAGGGGTCGGGATTGTCGCCATCGGCAAAATCCACATGGCCTGCGGTAATCGCCACATCGGCGCTCACCTGCCGGACCTTCGGCATCGGATAGGCTTTCACCCGCACGCCCGGGCCACGCCCGCCGAAATAGGCCCGGATGGCGTCCCGCCCATCCTTCAGTTCATCGACGGCCCCGAAAAGCATGGCATCCTCCATGTAGAGCGCCATGTGGCGGTCCAGGTCATGGGCGTTGAAAGCCGCAACCCATTGGGCGTGCAGGCTTTCCGGGGTGGGGGTGGGGCTCATGGCATGCTCTTGACAGGCACTCGATCAGTTCCTAGCGTTTCAGTGCGGATAATGGAGGACGTCATGTTTGTACACAAGAGTATGCTTACCGCAGGTTTTACCTGCGCCGCCGCCGCCATGGTCATAGGCCTTGCGGCTCAACCCGCCGAAGCCGGTCGCCGCAATGCCCAGCAGAACGATTATTGCAGCGCCCCGGACGTCTGCAGCCAGCGGCAGATCGGCATTATCCAGAAAAGCCGCGATGGCGTGAACTACTTCTACGGCGGCAGCGACGTGGCCCCGCCGCAGGTCACCTATATCTACCTGCGGGGCGACGACATCGGCCAGCCCGTCGTGGCACCCGTCGACACATCCGACCAGTATACGACGGGCTTCGCAGCACCCGTGTCCAAGCCCCACTTCAGGAAGAAGGATCATTGGAAGAATAAAGACCACTGGAAATGGAATAAGCGCTATCCGCGCCCCTTGGATCTTCCGGGCCTGCGCTCGGGGGGCATGCATATGGTCCCCTAGCGCCGGGCATTCATGTTCCGTTCATTTGCGAAATTCTATGGCCGTTGCAAATGAATCGATCCGGTGGAATCTCCTGACATGAAAGTGAACGGCCAAAATGATGAGCCGCCCGCCAGCCTCTCGCTGTCGCAGGTCTCCAGGCTCATCGAACTTGAACAGATCAAGATGGACAGGCGCGTGGCCGAAAGGCCCCGCCTGTCTTCGAACGTCGTTGAATTCCGGGTCCGCCCTGCTGAAAAAGCAAGCCGTACAGAACGGCTTCCGCGCCGCCGGGCCCACGGCTAACCCAATTCGTTTTTCGCTTGTCCGCGCTTGTGGGCGAGAAGCGCCATCAGTCGCTTGTCGCGCCACACCTGCCTCCTTTGCAAGTGCTCCGCCGGAAGCAGCGCCCGCCGGGCCGCTTCCACTTGGCCCATCACCTCGCCTGTCCAGTCCACCCGCCGCTGCATCTGCGCGAACAGGTTTTGATAAACTCCCTGATAGCGCTCCGCGTAATCGCGCACCCCGCCCGGCGCATTGAGGTCCATGGTTTCAAACGGCCCCATGAACGACCACCGCAGCGCCAGCCCATCCCTGATCCCGATGTCGATGTCTTCCACCGTGGCATAGCCATCGGCAACCAGCCGGAAGGCCTCTTCCAGAAGTGCGCCCTGCAACCGGTTCATAATGAACCCGTCAAGCTCTCGCTTCATCACCAGCGGCGCATGCCCCGCCGTTACCAGAAACCGCCGTGCCCGCTCAACCGTGGCGGGCGTCGTCCACGGCGCAGGAACGATTTCCGCCGCCGGGATCAGATACGGTGGATTGATCGGATGAACCACGACGCAACGCCCCCTGCCCTTCAAATTCTCAGTAAACCGCGACGGCAAAAGCGCTGATGTTGAACTCGCCAGTATCGCATCAGCCCGTGCCAATCCGTCGAGCCCCTCGAAAACCTTTATCTTCGTGGCTAGAACTTCGGGCGTATTCTCCTGCACATAAGTCGCCTCCGCCAGGGCCTCCGCCAGGCTCGCAGCAACCGTGATCAAGCTCAACACGGATTTGGGCGTCTTGCCATTCAGCAGGTCATGGCGCGCCAGGTCTTCGAGAACATCGTTGATATAAGCCAAGGCCCCGGCCGTCTGGTTTTCCATCTGGTCCCAAAGCCGCACCCGCGCTCCGGCGCGTGCAAAGCTGATGGCCCAGGCCCGGCCAATGAAGCCGCAGCCGATAATGGCCGTGTCGGTAACGGGATGGTCGGCAGTCATGGAGCGCTCCGGATGGTAGATTGGTTTGCCCCACATTCGCAGCTATAACGGCCCGATGGCAACGGAAATTGGCAAAGCTTTTGGCATGGCAGATGATACGGTGTGGACCGAGGTCGCCCCCGGCAACCGCCGCGCCGTCCTCGCCCAGCGCCCGGAACTCATGCTCGTCGCCTTCAGCTTCGACAAAGGCGCCATGGGCGCGCTGCATTCCCATCCGCACAGCCAGGTGAGCTACGTGGCCGAAGGCAGCTTTGACGTCACCATCGACGGTGTCACCACCAGGCTCTCGGCGGGCGGCAACTACGTCGTCGCCCCAAACCTCGTGCACGGTGTAGTCGCCCTTGAGAAGGGCCTGCTGATCGACGCCTTCACCCCGCGCCGCGACGACTTCCTTGACTAATCGCTAACCGCCGTAAGGGTGCCCTGGTGCCCAAGCTGAACGGCAATGACCGGCTCTGATTCTCGAGGCGTGCTCCCTGCAAGCGGCCTAATGGAACAATACCCTCGGCCTTTCGTTGGGCCTTGGCTGGCTGTCATCCCCGCGGAGGTTCCCATGCGCAAAAGCAACAAGGACATTGACGTCGTGCCAGATCGGCGGTCGAAGCGCGCCATTCCCCTGAATGTCGAATCCATGCTTGTGGAGGGGGCGCGGAAATCCAGGCGGTCTGATCCTGATGAAGAATCTGAAAAGTTGAAAAATCACGATTCGGATGTGGATACGATCCGCGGCGACTTGGAGACACCGGAACCGGTTCCGCCCCGAACCCGGCGAGGCCCCGGCAAATAGACGCGTTGTACCCTTTGGTCCCGCTTCTGAGCCTTCAACCGACGGCCCCACCGCTCTGAAGTGGCGGGGCTTCAAGATCGCGATGGATGACAGCCAAGCCGGAAAGCCAGAGAAAGCCGCGCTGGCGGACGCCACCTGCACGCACGGCCTGGCGCAGCCCCTTTTCTTTGTTGTGGCAAACCCGCCCTGCCTGCCGTAATTTAAGTCATGCCCTATATTGAAGTCGCGCTTATCGTGCTCCTCATCATGCTGAACGGCCTCTTGGCCATGTCCGAGTTGGCGATCGCTTCGTCGCGCGCGAGTAAATTGCGGACAATGGCCGAGCGAAACATTCAAGGGGCGCGCCGCGCCCTGGTCCTTGCCTCAAATCCCGGGAAGTTTCTATCGACGGTTCAGATTGGCATCACCCTGATCGGAATTCTGGCGGGTGCGTTCTCAGGAGCTACTCTCGGCGGCCGGATGTCCGACTGGCTGTTGACCTTCGGCCTGTCGGAGAACCTGGCCGAACCGCTTGGCTTCGGCGCGGTGATCGGCCTGATCACCTACCTCTCGCTCATCATAGGCGAGCTGGTGCCCAAGCAAATTGCCTTGCGCAATCCCGAGCGCATCGCCTGCCTGGTCGCTCCGGCGATGACCATGCTTGCGAAGGTCTCCGCGCCGCTGGTCTGGCTGCTGGAACATTCGGGCCGTTTGGTCCTGGCCCTGCTCCGGCAAAACCGGGTCAAGGACAGTACCGTCACCGATGCCGAGATCCACGCCCTGATCGCCGAGGCCGAATCGGAAGGCGTGCTCGAGCCGGAAGAGCGCACGATGATTGCCGGCGTCATGCGCCTTGGCGACCGGCTGGTGCGGACCATCATGACGCCGGCCACCGATGTGGAAATGATTGACGTCAACGAAACGCCGGCAAAAATCGGCAAGCAGATAACTGACAGCGGCCACTCACGCTTCATTGCCTACGATGCGAGCAAGGAAAATATCATTGGCGTCCTCCAGGCCAAGGACGTGGCCGCGGCACTCCTGCGGCGCCGGGCTCCCAGCATAAGGAAACTTGTGAAACAGGCGCCCGCCATTCCCGAGACGCTTGATGCCCTTGACGTGGTGAACCTTCTCAAGGAATCCGACGTGCATTTTGGTCTCGTCTATGATGAATATGGCCGGCTTGAAGGGGTGGTCACCACCACGGATATTCTCGAAGCAATCGTCGGCGTGTTTCGCCACGACGATTCGGAGCCCGAGCCTGACATGCACGAACGCGCCGATGGTTCCTTGCTGGTATCCGGCGGCACGCCCATTGACCAGCTCTCGGACCGCCTTGGCATGTCGATTCCACCGACCCGCGAGTATCAGACCGTTGCCGGTTTCGCCCTGGACCGACTCGGCCGCATTCCCAAGCCTGGCGATTCCTTCATGGAGCGCGAGTTCCATTTCGAAATTGTCGATCTGGACGGCCGGAGGATTGACAAATTGATTGTGACCCGCACTATGCCCGCCAAGCGGCGCGTAGCGTTGTAGCCGCATTGGATTTGTAAATACTGAGTCGGGATGCCCATGCATAAAATTCGGAAGTTCGGTTTGGCTGCCGTAGTTCTCCTGCTTGTTTTTGGTGCTCCGCCTGCTGTCTCGGCCCAGGATGCGCCGAAAGCCACCTTTCCCTCCGACGGAAGCACCGTCACCGGCGATATTGATGTGGTGCGGGTGGAGTTCAGCGAGCCCATTGACCCGACCCTGTCCGGTTTGGAATTGCGCAAGGGCGGAACCCAATTGTGGCTGGCCGGCGTAGGCGCGGGTTTTTGCGACGCCCTATCCTGCCAGCTGACCTTGGGCCAGCTTGAACCCGATGATTATACCGTGATATTTGACGTGCTCACCTCTTCCGGAAAAGTGATGAAGGACCAGTTCACCTTTAGTGTTGGCGGCCCGGACTGATGCCTGGCTTGTGAGGATTTCCCCGCAATCGGCGCCGGCCCGGAATGGAACCATATCGCGCTGAGAGCGTTGCTTCCCTGTTAACGTGAGCATGTATAGAAAAGCCACTATGAGCGATCAGCCCGATGCAGGTTATAACGTGCCACCCCGCCTCTCCCGCCGCAAGCTAGTCACAAGCGGACTTCTTTTTATCGCTGGCTCCACATTTGCCGCCGCCAAGGACAGTGAAGAGCTGCTTGAGCGAAAAAGACTGGAAAAACTGAGAGGCAAGCGAAAGCGCGAAGCTCCCGATTATGACGAACCTTGGAACCAGGACTATGACCCTTGGGACCAGGGCTATGATGAACCTTACTACGGTGAGGATGAATACGATCCGGCACTGCTGCCGCCGCCGGAAGCGGAATTTGACTACCCGGTCGAACCGGTTGACCCCTCCCTGATCGATAGGGTCTACCGGCGTCAGGTGGTGGAATTCAATGACTTCGTGCAGCCGGGAACCATCGTCGTCGATCCCAAGGCGCACTTTCTTTATCGGGTCCTCGGCAACCGGCAGGCCACGCGCTATGGCGTGGGCGTCGGTCGCGATGGCTTCGCCTGGGCCGGGGAAGCGGAGATCAGGATGAAGCGCCGCTGGCCGCGTTGGGTGCCGCCCAAGGAAATGGTGGCGCGCGATAAGCGAGCCCGGAAGTGGGCCAACGGCCAGCCCGGCGGGCCGGATAATCCTCTGGGCGCGCGCGCCCTGTATTTGTATGCCGGCGGCAAGGACACGCTTTACCGGATCCACGGCACGACCGAACCCGGCAGCATTGGAAAGTCGGTCTCTTCCGGCTGCATCCGCATGCTGAACGAGGACGTCGCCGAGCTCTTCGAGCAGGTCGAGATCGGAACCAAGGTCATCGTCCGCCCAGCTTGATCCGGGCAAGGCCATCGTTCTTCCTGGCGGCGGCTAATCCCTATCCAGGAAAGACGCCCGGCCTGACGCGAAACGGATAGGCCCAATGGTTCAGTAGCAGATCCACCGCTTCTTGTAGACAATGATGCGGCGCGTGTGTGCCTTGTTCCATTTTTTGACTTTAACCCGCCGGTAGCCGCAGTCCTCGTAGGCATAGTAATTATCGTAATAGGCGGGGTAGCCATACCCATACCCATAGCCGTAACCGGGATAACCCATGAAAGGGAAAAAGCCCAGGCTGACATGGCCATGGTGGTGTCGGTGATGGCGATGTTTTGCATCGGCGGCTGAGGTCATCGCAATGCTGCCAACTGCCAGAGTTGCGGCGGCGGCAAGTGAGATAAAGGCTTTGCGGAACATGATTGTCCTCCTCTTCAGTGCTGGGGCTCAAAAGCTTCACTCCCTTGCGGCTTGCCGCATGGGGCTTCTTTCATGTACGTTCATAAACGCCGGCAGATCACATCAGTTCCGGACTGCGGCGGGGTCAACCTTCGCGTCTGCTGTACTCATCCGGACAATTCCGGCCTGTTGTCTCATGCGGATGCTGGCCCCAACTCCGCCAATGACTCGCTACTGAATCACTATCCTCCCCTCCACTTTTGCATTCACTGTCCCCAGCTTCTTCAACAGCACCATCACGTCATTGGCGATCAGCTTGCCGCCGCGCGCATCCACCGTCACCTTCCCGCCCTTCAGCGCCGTGTAGCCGTCGCCGCCCTCGAGCATATAGTCGTTGGTGGCCAGCTTGTAGGTGGCCGTGAGGTCCAGCGGCTCGCTGCCTGCCATCACCGAGACGAGGCGCGAACCCTTCGGCTGCTTCACATCGGCCACAACCTTGAGGCCCGACACCTGCGGGAAGCGCCCTGCCCCGTCTTCATAAAGACTGAAGCCGTTTTCCAGCGCCTCCCAGATCTGCTTGCCCGTCACCTCGGTCAGAACCGTCACATTGCCGAAGGGCAGCTCGCTCAGGACATCCCGCCTGGTGATGTCGCTGCCCGCCGCATATTCCTTGTCGGCGCGGATACCGCCGCCATTGGTGATGGCGATGTCGGCTTTCACCGCGTCCTTCATCGCGTCGGCGATCAGGTTGCCGATAGCCGCCTCCTGGGTCCGCACGATGTTGCGCCGGCTGTCCAGCGGCCCGGTGGTCTTGCCGATCACCACGTTAAGCTCCTTGTCGAGCTCGGCGGCAAAGCCGTCCACCAGTTTCTGCGTTTCCGGATCAGGCGTTACGCTCGCCGTGTCGATGAAGCGGAAATTCGGCTCCCATTTCACCGTGCGCTTGCCGTCCTTTTCTTCGATGTTCACGGTGAGGTCGATGGGCACCAGATGATTGGCCTCGGTCGAGGTGTCCACATAGGCCGTGATGCCGTTGTATTGCACCACCAGGTCGTGGTCGTCGCCCGACAGGATCACGTCGAAGGCCTTGGAGGCAAACATCTTCTGGTCGTCGGAATGCGGCGCCTGCACCACCCCCACCACCAGCTCGGCCCCGTCTTTCCGCGCCTGCTTGGCCGCCTCGATGGCGGTCTCCGCCGTCGGCGCGAATTTCAGTTCGCCGGTGGAAGCCACTTGCGGCGAGGTATCTTGCGCCACCGGGATGAGCCCCACCTTCACGCCCGCCACCTCCTTCATCATCACCCCGCCAAGGCCCTTGACGGCGGAGCCGTCGGCATGGGTGATGTTGATGGCCGCCCACGGATACTTGGAAGCCTTAAGTTTCTCGTCGAAATTCTCCACCCCGAAATCATATTCATGGTTGCCGGGCACGGCCAGGTCGAAGGGCACCACATTGGTGAGCGTGATCATGTTCATGCCGCGGTCGAGGCCGGAGAGCAGCGACGGCGAGAGCAGGTCGCCGTCAAACAGGTAAAGGAAATTCGGATTGGCGGCGCGTTCGGCGCGCGCCACCGCATTGAGCCGCGCCAGGCCGCCCCGCGTCTTGCCGCCGGCGAAATTGTATACGTCGCCCACCCCCAGAAGCGTGATCTTCACCACCTCCGCCTGCGCCGGGGCAAATGCCACGTGCTCAGAAGTCCGGCCATGAGAAGTCTGGAAATGAATTTCATGCTGCTCTCCCATCTTGCGTCGGGAGAAAAAACTATGGCGGGAATGCCGCGAAATCGTGACGGCCACTATTCCTGCTAACATGTTAGTACGAATAATCTCCTCTCCTTCCTTTAGTCCATGACGCTCGGCTTTGTCTTGCGTTTTGCATCATAACTCTCAGCAAAGCCCGCTTGCGAGAGAGTTAACGCCTTCTCCACATTGTCGCCATATGCTAAGCGTTTACCAAGGGGCACTTCGGCGGAGCTACCTATGACTTATCGTGACTGCGCAGCTATTATATTGATTTCATTGGGCTTGGCCGCCTGCGCCAGCCAGCAGGATCAATCCTTTACGCCGCCCCCGCGCACCCACCGGCCTGAGCCAGGCCGACATCAACAACATCCTTTCCGGCAAAAGCTGGCGCTGGTCCGGCCCCAACAACAGCGGCGTCACGCTCTATGCCTCCGATGGCACGTCCCTTGTGGAAGTCACCGGAAAAGGCACAACCACTGGCACCTGGAGCGCCAAGGATGGCCAGCTTTGCGAAGCTTTCGCCCCGGCTCCCTTCCTGCCAAAGGGCGTGGCCCTGAATTGCCAGCCAATGACCGGCTCCGGCAATGTCTATCAGGTGGGTCAGGCCACCTTCACGCTGGCGTGAGCCCCAGCCCCATTATTGCCACAGCTTTTTCACCCTCCCGCCGCGTGGAACTTTCATAAGGTTTCTCCGTTTACATCTGGGAAGGAGGAAAGCCATGTCTGTTGCCGTTTCGCGCCGTAACCTTGTGCTTGGCTCCCTCTCGCTGTTAACCCTTGCCACACCGGCATTTGCCCAAACAAATCTGCTCTATGGCGGTGAAAGCGATGGCTTTGCCCGCGACCCGAGCCTGTTGCCGCCGCCCGAATCACCCGTTGACTTCGAGATCATCCCGGCCAACCTGAAGAAGATTCCCAACACCTTCCGCAAGCAGCTCGTCGAATATTCCGGCGGCGAATTTCCCGGAACTCTCATCGTCGATCCCGAGCACCGCCACCTCTACCACGTCCTCGAAAGCAACCAGGCCATCCGCTACGGCGTCGGCGTCGGCCGCGCAGGTTTTGCCTGGGCCGGCGAGGCTAAAATCGGCATGAAGCGCCGCTGGCCGCGCTGGCTGCCGCCGGAAGAAATGGTGGTTCGTGACGAGAATGCGGCGAAATGGGCCAATGGCATGCCGGGCGGGCCGCAAAATCCCTTGGGCGCCCGCGCCCTTTATCTCTATGCGAACGGTGCCGACACGCTTTACCGCATTCACGGCACCAATGATCCCTCCTCGATTGGCAAGGCCCTCTCGTCCGGCTGCGTCCGCATGCTAAACCAGGATATAGCCGATCTCTATTTGCGCGTCCCCGTCGGGTCCAAGGTTGTCGTGCTGCCTTCACAAGGGGTATAACGCTTGATGCAGCAGCAAAGCTGTGGCACATGGCGTGAAGTTGGGGACGGAAGCTGATCGTGAAACCAGGTAGCAGAGTATTGAGCATCATCGGCATGGCCATGCTTGCGGGCTGCGCCACCGGCCCCAAGGGCGTCCGCTTTATTGACGGCGACGGCGGCGCCGGTTCGAAAGCCGTGGCCGAGCCCATCCGGCAATTCAGCGCATCGGAGATTCAAACGGCCATCGTCGGCAAGACATTTCAGTACACCCGCAGCGACGGCAATGGCTTTGTCACCTACAACGCCGACGGCACCTTCAACTACCAGGATGACACCAAGGGCGAGGGCACCGGCAAATGGGAAACCAGCAACAGCCTGTTCTGCGAGATTTTTGGCGCCAAGGCCATTCAGGAATGCGGCGAATTCAAAAGCACCGGTGACGCCTATTTCGCCGCCAAGTCCCGCCTCGTGGAAATGAAGAGCTGAAGCAATCTGGCTTTCACAGATCAAGCTATAATCATTCGGCCTTCGCCCACCTTCTCTTTCTGTCCACTGTCTTTCCAGAAAAGGAGGCTCAAAATGTCGCAAGCCAATTCAATAGAAGCTGATTATTGGAATTCTGAACCTGGCCATCAATGGATTGCACAGGAAACGTTCTTGGACGCAACGATGGCGGCGATACTCGACCGCCTTCTGGAGCGCGCAGACATTCGCCCAAAAGAGAATGTTCTGGACATTGGCTGCGGCACGGGCGCCAGCACTCTTGCTGCTGCAATCAAGACTGGGCCCGCGGGCCACGTCACCGGACTCGACATCGCCGAGCAGTTGCTCAATCGCGCACGACAAACGGTCGGATGACGGCGGGGCTCAGAAACACAAGTTTTATTCTGGCGGACGCACAGACACACCCATTTGACCCTGAAAGCTTTGACGCAGTTATTTCCCGTTTCGGACTTATGTTCTTTGAAAATCCGGTCGCGGCCTTTGCCAACATGGCACGCGGACTGAAGCAGCACGGAAGGCTGGTCTTTGCCGCATGGGGAACCGCTGCTGGAAATCCGTGGTTCACTATTCCTCGCGACGCCGCAATGGCCCGCCTCGGCAAACCAGTTCCCGGCGACCCTTTCGCCCCCGGTCCGTTTGCATTTCAGGACATTGAACGTGTGACAAAGCTCATGGAGAAGGCTGGTTTGAAGGGCGTTCGCGGGGAGATGGAAATTGTGCAGTTGACGCCCCACGTGAATGCGGGAAAAGCCGCCAAAACCGCAATCAGGATAGGCCCAGCGGTGAGGATCATGAGGGAATTTTCAGGCACGGAAGCAGATGCCGCCGCCATTGAGGCCGCTATCGCGGAAGGGTTCTCGAAATTTGAAACCGGGAAAGGCATAAGTGTGCCAGCGACAATCAACTTCTTTGCCGCAGGTAGAGCCTGATCTTACATGACGGTCTGGTTTCAAAGACCCTGAATGAACGGATTGGTCTTGCGCTCGATGCCGATCTGGCTGGCGCGGCCATGCCCCGGCAGAAACGCCACGTCATCGCCAAGCGGCAGCACCTTCTCCTTGATGGAAGTCATCAGGGTCTCATGGCTGCCGTAGGGAAAGTCCGTGCGCCCCACCGAACCCTGAAACAGCACATCGCCCATGAGCGCAAAGCGGTTCGCATCGTTGAAGAAGACAACTGACCCCGGCGAATGCCCCGGAGCGTGCAGCACCGAAAATTTCAGGTCCGCAACGTCAACCTCATCGCCGTCGTCCAGCCAGCGGTCCGGCACGACGCTGCGCGAATCGGCCATGCCAAATTTGGCCCCGTTCGTTGGCAGGTCCTTCAGCAGGAACAGGTCATCCCGATGCGGGCCCTCGATCTGCACGCCCAGCGCATCGCGAAGTTCCGAAGCGCCTCCGGCATGATCGATGTGGCCATGCGTGAGCAAAATTTTCTCGATCTTCACGCCGGATTGTTCGATGGCCTTGAGGATATTCGGCACATCGCCCCCCGGATCCACGATGGCGCCCCGTTTACTTGCCTCATCAAAAACCAGCGAACAGTTCTGCTGAAAGGGCGTGACGGGAATGATAAGAACTTTGAGCTTAGCCATGATGGCGTTGCATAGCGATCCTGCGGAATGCCTGCAAGTGCCCGCTTCGCTTGCCTAAAAATGGGGCAACGGCTAGAGCCGGGTAAAACCATTCACCCGAGGCAATGCCCATGTCCGCAACCGCTGCCACACCCTGGCGCTACGGCAATCTTGTTGCAGCAATTGCAACCGTGGCCAGTTGCGATATTGCGCTCGGCTTTACCTTCCAGTTGCTGCCCATCCTCATGGAAATGGAGCACATCCCCGCCTGGATCATTGGCCTCAACACCGCCATGGGCCCCATCGGCATTCTGCTCGCGGGCCCCATTCTTCCCCGGATCATCAGCCGCATGGGCGCCAAGCGGATCGCCTATTTCTCGGTGGCCTTCATCATGTCGGCGCTCTTTCTCTTCAAGGCCTTGCCCAGTCTCTACATCTGGTTCCCCCTGCGCTTTGCCCTGGGCATTGCGACAGGGGCGCTGTTCACCATCAGCGAAGCCTGGATTTTGACCTTTGCCGGCGCCGGCAGCCGCGGCCGAATCATGGGCGTTTACACCAGCGTCATGGCAATCTCGTTTTCGCTGGGCCCGTTTATGCTGCCGTTTACAGGCACGGAGGGCTGGCTGCCCTGGCTTATCGGAATATCCTGTCTCGGCCTGAGCATTCTTCCCTTGACGCTGGTGAATGTCAGCAATGACATTTTTCACGACGAGAAGGGCGGAAATTTCCTGCGCGTTGTCAAACGGGCGCCGCTGCTCCTCTTTGCCGTTTGCACGGCCACGCTCTTCGACAGCGTGTTCATTTCCTTCTTCACCATTTTCGGCTTGCGCTCGGGCCTCACGCTGCAAACCGCCAGTTGGGTGCTCGGTGCCGGCATTCTCGGCAATCTCGGCTTTCAGTATTTGATCGGTATACTTTCCGACAAGTGGTCCCGCGTCGGGGTGGTTGTCTTGTCCGCCATCCTAACAATCGTGACATGCATCGCTTTGATATTTGTCGTCCATTCGTGGCTCATCTGGCCCACCGTCATCATCATGGCGACGGCCGCCTTCGCCGTTTACGTCGTAGCCCTCGCCGTCCTCGGCGATACGTTCAAGGGGGCCGATCTGGTTGCCGGTTCTTCCGCGATTGCCGCCATGTGGGGCGTGGGCGGCCTTGTGGGTCCTCCCATCGCGGGCGCGGCAATCGACGCATTCGGCGTGAACTCCATGCCGCTGCTGCTGGCCGCATTCTATGTCATGCTGCTGGTTGGCCTGGCGATAAGCCGCGGGCAATTCATCCGGGCGCCGTCCGATGCATAGGCAGCGCCTCATCAATCTCTTCGCCGCCATCAGCACGATCACCGTATTCGGTTTCGCCCTTGGCCTGATGTTTCCGCTCCTTGCCCTCATCATGGAGAAGCGCGGCATCGACCCCGATGTCATCGGCTACAACACCGCCATGCAGCCC
Organism: uncultured Alphaproteobacteria bacterium; assembly: GCA_963773295.1. GTDB lineage: Bacteria > Pseudomonadota > Alphaproteobacteria > Rhizobiales > Aestuariivirgaceae > Aestuariivirga. The sequence goes on along the minus strand of CAVZAJ010000007.1, from coordinate 139,184 downwards.
CTGGGCATCATGCTGTCGGTCTTCACCACGCCCATCCTGGTGCGCAGGTTCGGGGCAAAGCGGGCAACCATCGGTGCCGCGTTTGCCACCGGCGCCGTCATCCTGTTTTACCCCTTCCTGCCAATTTTCTGGTGGTGGTTCGCGCTGCGCATTCTCCACGGATTTTTTGTTTCAACGCTTTTCGCCATCAGCGAGGCCTGGATCGTGAAATTCGCCTCGGGCCCTTACCGCTCGAGAATACTGGCGCTTTATACCAGCGTGCTGGCGGCAAGTTTTGGCGGCGGCCCTGCCCTGATCAGTTTTACCGGAATAGACACGGCCTTGCCGTTTGTCATCGGCGCAGCAGTGCTCGCCATTGCCACCATTCCCATCTTCTTCGTGAAAGACGAAAGCATCGACGGGGAGGACGAAGACCCGCTTTCGGTCATCGGTTTTATCAGGAAGGCCCCTATCCTGCTCATCGCGGTGGGCATGTTCGCCGTCATTGATGCGGCCAATCTCAGTTTTCTGCCGGTGTATGGCGTGAAAAAAGGCCTGGACCAGGCAACCGCTTCGCTCGCCTTGACCGCCTTTATCGTCGGCAATACGGTTCTGCAATTCCCCATCGGCTGGCTCGCCGACCATTTCAAGAAGCGCTGGGTCATGGCGGGCTGCGGCGTGGTCACGGCCTGCGCCAGCGCCTTGCTTCCCCTGTCCTTCGACACCTGGACTTTCTGGCCTTTGCTGACCATTGCCGGTGCAGCCTCGGCCGGCATTTACACAGTGTCACTGGCGGAACTGGGAGATCGATTCTCCGGCCACGAGCTGGTGACCGGCACGGCGTCTTTTTCGACCACCTGGGGGCTCGGAGCCCTGCTTGGGTCACTCATCGCCGGCTGGTCCATGCAAAGCTTCGGGCCCGACGGCCTGCCCTATTCCATGGCCCTAATATTTGCTCTATTCCTCCTCGTCATGGTGACCCGAGAAGTCAGAAAAAACCCATGACCACCACCCATCTCGTCACCATTCGCGACTACCTGCGCCTTGCCGTAAGCCGCTTCCGCGCGGCAAAGCTGGAACATGGCCACGGCGCGTCCAACGCCCTGGATGAAGCGGCCTTTCTCATCCTTGAAACCCTGAACCTGCCGGTGGACGACATCAACCCCTGGCTCGATGCGAAGCTTCTGCCCGCCGAACGGAAAAAACTCGCCGGCATCATTGAGGCCCGCATCGCCACGCGAAAGCCCGCCGCCTATCTGACGAAGCGCACCTACATTCATGGCGTCCCCTTCTATGTCGATGAACGCGTCATCGTGCCGAGGTCATACCTCGGCGAGCTTCTGTTCAGCGGCCTGTTTGGCGGCGATGGCCACAATTTGATCAGGCATCCCGGAAAGATCGATTCCGTGCTGGATCTCTGTACCGGCTCCGGCTGCCTGGCCATTCTCGCCGCCCGCGTATTCCCCAACGCCGGCTTTGATGCCGTCGATCTCTCGGCCGATGCTCTTGCCGTGGCCCGCATCAATGTGGACGATCATGGTCTCAAGCAGCGCATCACCCTTCATCAAGGTGATCTCTTCGCTCCGGTGGCCAAAAACAAATATGATTTCATCATGACCAACCCGCCCTATGTGGCCGCGGCGGAAGTAGCGGCCTTCCCCAGGGAATACTCCCATGAACCGGCCATGGCCCATCTCGGCGGGCCCGACGGCCTCGGCCTTGTCCGCCGCATTCTGGCCGAAGCCCCGAAGCATCTGAAAAGTGGCGGCGGCCTTCTGTGTGAAATCGGCACCGGCCGCGACATCCTCGAACGTGAGTTTCCGAATTTGAATTTCTTCTGGCTCGATACGGAAGAAAGCACCGGCGAGGTCTTCTGGCTTACTTTCTGAGCCCGGTGGCCAGCATCAGGTTGTCGTAGATCCGCCGGGTCATTCTTGCCATTTGCGGCATGAGCGGGGTTGCTTCATCGACAAGCCTGCGATAGGCGCCCGCCCCATTCTGTTTTTCCAGCGAAGCCAGATAGCCGGGCAGCGAGGACCAGGCCGCCATGGTCTGCGGCGTGAACTCGCAGTGGAATTGCGTGCTGACCGCATGATCGTCAATGGCAACGGCCTGGATAGCAGACTTTGGCGACGCGGCGAGTACCCTGGCCTCCTGCGGCGCCCGCGTCACCTCGGCCCAATGCCACTGCATCACCTTGTTGCTGCTATCCACGCCCGCAAAAAGCTTGTGTTGCCGCCCATCCGGCGTGAGTGAAACATCAAACACGCCGACTTCGGCTTCAGCGGCAAGGGCCACTTCGCCCCCCAGCGCATCGCACAGCAATTGGTGCCCCAGGCAAACCCCGAAATAGGGCTTGGCGCGGTCCCACACCCATTCGCGGATGGCCGCTTTCTCCGCCGGCATCCAGGCGTGCTCTTCCTGCCAGGTGTCCTGGGCGCCACCGAGCACAAAAAGAAAATCATAGGGCGCAAGCGGCGGGATCCCTTGTCCTTCCCACAACCGCACCATCTCCGGGACGATGCCATCCTCGGCGAAGAAATCCAGGAACCGCCCCGGATGGTCATGGTCCATATGCTGAAAGACAAGCGCGCGCTTCATGCAAACCCTATTTCACCGGAAGCAGCACAAGCGACTTGGCCCGGCACTGCCTCGCTTCATTCAAGCCGCAAGCCCTGAAACTCCCTGCTTTGTTAACACAGACGCGAAGCTCCGACAGGCGCGCCTGTCCCGTCGCATTGCCGCATTGCACCGACACCATATCCGCCGTCAATGCCGCGTTCGATTTCACGAAATCCGTTACCAGTTGCCCGGGCGTTACCATGACCGGAGCCTGCGGGGATAGATAGCGCGCCGGGATCCGCAACCGCCCAAACAGCGTTTCCACCGTGGCGAAATAAGCCGCCTGCGAAAGCCCCGAGCAGCTTCCGTGTTTTTTCCACTCGTGGATAATAAGCCGTTTGGACGGCATGACGTCCAGCACGCCGTTGATAAGCTCCTGCGGTATCCAGTTTTCCTTGGTCCTGCAGAATTCCGGCCAGCCCTTGCTGTATTGCGGCCAGAGTCCGTGGACCACGAAAGCAAAGCGGCGTCCCGGCGCGCATTGCTGGGGATCATTCCGGCCGGCCTCGCCGGCGCAATAGCTGGGCGACCAGGACAGCGCCAGGACATAGTAGTCGAATTGGCCGGGCGCCGGCCCTTTGGCAGCAGCGCCGGTCAGGCCGAAGCTCACGATAAACAGAAAAAAGGCTATTTTGCCGGAAGCAAGGATTGCGCGAAATGGGTTGGCGGCGAAGTGGAGCGCGATTTGGGGCATATCGGGGCGACTATCTTCCAGCTTGGGTTGTTGAGGTTCATTTCGCAGCGGGCCAGCTTGCCATAGAGGCACAGCACCTGCCCCTGTTCATATTGAACATTATTGGCGCGGCAGTAGCAGTTCTTGTGGGCTTGGCCAGCCGCATGGGCGCTGCCCCCAATGAGTGGCACCAAAAGTGCAATATGCAGAAACCTTATCCCATTGCCCCCAGTCTAGCCCATCGCCGGGCGAACGGAAAGCCCGCTCAGATAAGCTGCAGTTCAATCGCCTGGGGTCCCCGGCCCTGGGCGTCGTCCTGAACGTCAAAGCTGATTTTCGTGCCTTCGTTCAGCTCCGGAATTCCCGACTTCTGTACGGCTGTGATATGGACAAAAATATCCTTGCCGCCCCCCTCGGGAGTAACAAAGCCATATCCTTTGGCCTGATTGAAGAATTTTACCGTGCCATTCCTGCGCATGAAAGAAGGCTCCCACCCTGTTCACCGTCCGGCCCGAATATGCGTCACCAGCGGTTTTGCAGCAAGGGGTGAGTGAAGGCGGCGTTTGTCACTTGATTTTTGTCCGTCCTTCTCACAAGTTGGGGCGCGTGTCCTTGGGAGGCTCAGTTGAATAAAAGAGCAGTGCTTGTTTTAGGCTCCGTTCTGGCAGCCGGTTTCATCAGCGAAAGCGCCCTCGGCAAGCCACGCCAAACCACCAAATACACCTATTACACGATCTCCGGCGACACGCCGGCAGCCATTTACAGTACCCTCGTCAAGCGCGGCCCGCGTGTCGGCGGCGTCAAGGCCTACGCCGCGACAACCGCCGTGTCGTCCCAGTCGGGCCAGCTGATTCCCGGCAAGTTCTGCAGCCTGGAAGACTACGCGTTTAAGATCGACTTCACCATCAAGCTGCCCAAGCTGAAGAATGAAGCGGCCCTCAAGGGCGCCACCCGGGGCGACTGGAAAAAGTTTGCAAGCTTTCTCAAAATCCACGAGGAAACCCACCGCAGCATCTGGCTCGCCTGCGCCGTAGCGCTGGAAACCAAGGTCAAGGCGATTCAGACAACCTCATGTGCGGAGCTGAATGAAAAATCCACCAAGCTGTGGGAGCAGATGCGGGTCTCCTGCGCCAAGAAACAGGATGCCTTTGATGTGGCCGAGCAGGCCCGCCTCCTGCGCCATCCCTTTGTAAGGCTGGTCATGTCGCAAGGTGCGCGAACCTCCACCGCGCTGGCAATTCCCAAGAAAAAATAGGGCCCGTCAGAGCACCCGCCCGGCTATCGCGTCGAGTTTTTTCAGGACATTTGCATCGCGGTAGTCCTTTGCCGTCATCAGGGCATGTTCGAGGGCGCGGTCCGATCCGATGGGGCAAGGCGGATGTTCGCGGGGAAAATCCCTGGCTAACCGTAAAATCAATTTTTTTGCATGGTCGGAATTTGCTTTCAGGACTGCCACGACCTTGGCCACATCCACCGTTCCATGGTCCTCATGCCAGGAGTCATAATCCGTCACCATCGCCACCGTGCAGTAGCAAATCTCGGCCTCCCGCGCGAGCTTCGCTTCCGGCATGTTCGTCATGCCGATGACACTGGCGCTCCATGACCGGTAAAGCCAGGATTCCGCCAGGGTTGAAAACTGCGGGCCTTCCATCACCACATAGGTGCCGCCTCTGCTGAAGGGCAGGCTCTCCGCCGCAAGGGCCGCCGCCACGCAATCCTGCAACACCGGGGAAATGGGATGGGAAAATGGCACATGGCCAACGCAGCCCGTGCCAAAGAACGACTTTTCCCGCGCAAACGTCCGGTCGATAAACTGGTCAACCAGCACAAACATGCCCGGCGGCAATTCTTCTTTGAGCGAACCCACCGCCGACAGCGACACAATATCCGTGACGCCCATGCGCTTCATCACATCGATATTGGCGCGGTAGTTGATGGAGGTGGGCGAGTAGACGTGCCCCCTGCCGTGGCGGGGCAGAAACACCACCGGCAAGCCATGAAGCGCGCCGCAGCGCAGCTGGTCCGATGGCAGGCCCCACGGGCTTTCCACCGTTTTCCACGCCGCCTTTTCGAGCGGCAGGTCATATATGCCGGAACCGCCGATTATTCCCAATACGGACTTGCCCATGTCATTCCCCCAAAACAAAAAGGCCCGGCGTAAAGCCGGGCCATTTATTTATTACATTCCGGTGACAATCAATGCTGGTCGGCCCAAATCTTCTTTTTCACGAAATACAGAAGCAGGGCAAGAACCGCCAAATAGATCAGAACCATGAAGCCGAGGCTTTTGCGTTCTTCCATCTTGGGTTCCGCCGTCCAGGCGAGGAATGCCGACACGTCGCGCGCCATGTCATCAACCGTATTGGGGGCGCCATCATCAAAAGCCACCTGGCCGTCAACCAGCGGCGGCACCATCGAGATGAAATGGCCGTTGGCGAAATAGGGATTGTAGTGCTTGCCCTCCGGCATTTCCGCCTTGATTTCTGCCGTCGGCTCTTCGTAACCCGTGAGGACGGAATAGACATACTGCGGGCCGCCAATGCCATTCAGAAGCTGATTGAAAGTGCCATACCAGCCCGGGCGGAATTTGGTGATGAGCGAAAGGTCCGGAGGCACCGCACCGCCGTTTGCCGCCCCGGCCGCCTGCTCATTGGCAAAAGGCGAGGGAAAACGGTCGGACGGCAATCCCGGCCGGTCAAACATCTCGCCATCATTGCCTGGCCCGTCATTCACCGTGAAGGTCGCGGCCAAGGCCTTGACCTGCTCAGGCGTGAAGCCGGGTCCGCCATGCTCGCTCAAATTGCGGAAGGAAACCAGCCGCATGGAATGGCAGTTGGCGCACACTTCCTTGTAAACCTTGTAGCCGCGCTGCAGCTGCGCCTTGTCGAAGGTGCCGAACGGCCCCTCGAAGGAATAGGAAATGGCCTTGGCGTCCTTTTGCCCTTCGGCCGCGGAAGCAGCCCCGGCAAGAAGCAGGAAACCGGAGGCGGCGATGGCGAGTGTCTTGAGCATTTTTTTCATCTTGTTCCCCAAATCACTCAGCTGGCGCCAAAGGCTTTTTCTTCGCCAGCACCGCATCCGAGATGGAGGGCGGCAAGGGCTTCGGGCTCTCCAGCAACCCGAGCAGGGGCAGGATCACAATGAAGTGCAGGAAGTAGTAGGCCGTGAGAATGCGCGACCAGAACACATATGCCCCTTCCGCCGGCTTGGAGCCCAGATAGCCCAGGGCAACGCAAACGATGGCGAACAGCCAGAAGAATTGCTTGAAGATCGGCCGGTACGTGCCCGACCGCACCCGCGATGTGTCGAGCCACGGCAACACGAACAGGATCAGGATCGAGCCAAACATGGCAACCACGCCGCCCAGCTTGTTGGGGATGGCCCGCAGGATGGCGTAGAACGGCAGGTAATACCATTCCGGAACGATATGGGCGGGTGTCGCCAGCGGATTTGCCGGCAAATAATTGATCGCATGGCCCAGATAATTCGGCGCAAAAAACGTGAACGCCGAGAACAGGATCATGAACACGACAATCGCGAAGCCATCCTTCATCGTGTAATAGGGATGGAACGGCACCGTGTCCTGCGAGCCCCTGATGTTGACGCCGGTGGGATTGCCATTTCCCGGCACATGCAGCGCCCAGATGTGAAGGCCCACAAGGCCGGCCAGGACAAAGGGCAGCAGGTAATGCAGCGAGAAGAAGCGGTTGAGCGTGGGGTTGTCCACCGAGTAGCCGCCCCACAGCCACGTCGTCACCGACTCGCCCACAAAGGGAATGGCGGAGAACAGGTTGGTGATGACCTTGGCGCCCCAGAAGCTCATCTGGCCCCACGGCAGAACATAGCCCATGAAGGCGGTTGCCATCATCACCAGATAAATCAGCACGCCGATCATCCACAACACCTCGCGCGGCGCCTTGTAGGAGCCGTAATACATGCCGCGGAAAATATGGATGTAGACGGCGATGAAGAACATCGAGGCGCCGTTTGAGTGCAGGTAACGCAGCAGCCAGCCGGAATTCACATCCCGCATGATGTGCTCGACCGAGTCGAACGCCATGCTGACATGGGGCGTATAGTGCATCGCGAGGATGATGCCGGTGATGAGCTGGGCCACGAGCATCACGGCCAGAATGCCGCCAAAGGTCCACCAGTAATTGAGGTTCTTCGGCGTGGGGAAATCCAGGGCCTGGCCTTGAACCATCTCCATGATCGGAAGCCGCTCGTGCATCCACTTGCCAAAGGCGCTCTTCGGTTGGTAGTTCGACGGACCGCTCATAAATCTTGCCCCTGATTAACCGATGAGAATTCTTGTGTCGCTGAGATATTCGTATTTCGGCACATGCAGGTTTTCCCCGGCCGGGCCCTTGCGCACCCGCCCCGCCGTATCATATTGCGAGCCATGGCAGGGGCAGAACCAGCCGCCGGACTTGGCATTGCCTTCAACCACGCCGTAGTCGCCCGAATTGCCGATGGGCACGCAACCCAGGTGGGTGCAAACCCCCATCATCACGATAAAGCCTTCCTTGCCGCCCACCACGCGGTTTTCGTCGGTGGCCGGATCGCCGTCTTTCACATTGGCGCTGCGGGCATTGTTGTCGATCAGCTCTTCCGGCTTCACCGCCTTCGCCAGTTCGATTTCCTTCGCCGTGCGGTGGCGGATGAACACCGGATTGCCCCGCCACTTCAGGGTAATCTCCTGGCCTTCGGCGATCGGCGCCAGGTCGACTTCAACCGTAGCCAGGGCCAGGACCGAAGCGTCGGGATTCATCTGGTTGATGAAAGGCCAGGCCGTAAGCGCCGCCCCTACCGCCGTTACCGCCCCCGTGGCAATGAAAAGAAAATCCCGCCGATTTACATCCGCATGTACCGCTGTGGACACGTTTTTGTTCCCTCGTGTTGCCGCTGGCGCCCAAGGAGGAAAACCCCATTTGGCATATAAACTCTGGCGGTTTTGGCATTGGCAAGGAAAGTTGTCTAGCCATGTGTTGTCGCAGCGCAGCGCCGCTTTGATCGTTTCCGCAGGATTGGCTAAAACGCCAAGATCATGATTGAAATCGCCCTTTTCCAGCCCGACATCGCCCCCAATGCCGCAACCATCATCCGCATGGCCGCCTGCCTTGGCCTCAAAGTCACAATTATCGAACCGGCGGGCTTTGCCTGGACTGATTCTTCCTTCAAACGGGCCGGATTGGACTATCTGGACCGTGCCGTGGTGCATCGGTCGCCGTCCTGGCAGTCCTTCCGCACCGAAACCCGGGGGCGTCGGCTGGTCCTGCTTTCGACCAAGGCGGCTCTCCCTTATAGCCAATTTGGATTTACCCAAACCGACATCATCCTGATGGGACAGGAAAGCGCCGGCGTGCCGCCGGACGTCCATGAGGCGGTGGAAGCCCGCATTTTGATCCCCATGATGCCGGGCGAACGCTCCCTCAATGTCAGCCTCGCCTGCGCCATGGCGACCGGCGAAGCGCTGCGCCAAACCGCTGGCTTTCCAGCCCCTCGAGCCTTATGAAATCAGCCGCAATGTCCGCCACCGAAAGCCAAAAAGAAACCGCCCGCCACTGGTTTGAAACCTTGCGCGACCGGATTGTTGCAGCATTTGAAAAGCTTGAAAGCGAGCTGCCCGGTTCGGCACCGGCAGGCCGCTTCGAGCAGACGCCATGGACCCGCGAAGGCGATGGCGGCGGCGGCATCATGTCCATGCTGCACGGCAGGCTCTTTGAGAAGGTGGGCGTGCATTGTTCGTCTGTTCATGGCGAGTTTTCACCGGAATTCAGAAAACAGATTCCCGGAGCTGAGGACGACCCGAACTTCTGGGCTTCGGGCATTTCGCTCATCGCGCATTTCTGGAATCCCAACATACCCGCCGTTCACTTGAACACCCGCCATGTCGTCACTTCCAAATCCTGGTTCGGCGGCGGGGCGGACCTGACGCCGGTTCTGGATCGCCGGCGCAATCAGGATGACGCCGATTCAAGAAGCTTTCACGCCGCCTTCAAGGCCTGCTGCCAGGCCCATGCCGTTGCCGACTATGAAAAATTCCGGACATGGTGCGACGAGTATTTCTATCTGCCCCACCGGAAAGAGCCGCGCGGCATTGGCGGCATTTTCTTCGATTACCTCGATAGCGGAAATTTCACCGCCGACCTCGCCTTCGTCAAAAATGTTGGCGAAACCTTTCTGCAGGTTTTCCCGGACATCGTCCGCCGCAACATGAACACGCCCTGGACCGAAGCCGACCGCGAAGAGCAACTCATCCGCCGCGGCCGCTATGTGGAGTTCAACCTGCTCTATGACCGCGGCACCTTGTTTGGCCTGAAAACCGGCGGCAACGTGGACTCGATTCTGTCATCCATGCCGCCACAAGTGAAATGGCCTTAGAGAAAGACAACACATGGACCTTCGCAACGGCTTCGACATCAAGCGCTATATCCGCACCATCCCGGATTATCCCAAGCCGGGCATCATGTTCCGCGACATCACCACCCTGCTCGCCGACCTGCACGGCTTTCGCGCCGCCATCGACGAGCTTGTCTGGCCCTTCCTGCGTGGCGACATCGACTATGTGGCAGGAATAGAAGCGCGCGGCTTCATTCTTGGCGGCGCTGTGGCGGCGAGCCTCGGGCGCGGCTTCATTCCCATCCGCAAGAAGGGCAAGCTGCCATCACGCACCATCGGCCAGGAATACGCCCTCGAATACGGCGTCGATACCATCGAGATTCATGCCGACGCCATCAAGCAGGGCGACCGCATTCTCTTGATCGACGATCTCATTGCCACCGGTGGAACGGCCGGTGCCGCCATCGATCTCATCCGCAAATCCGGCGGCGAAGTGGTGGCCGCCGCCTTTGTCATTGACCTTCCCGAACTGGGCGGCGCCGCCAAGCTTCGCCGCAAGAACGTGAAGGTCCATACGCTGGTAAGCTTCGAGGGCCACTAGCGGCGGGCGGTCAGCACCTTGCCTTCAAAGCTGAAAACCAGTTCGCCTTTCTGGTTGATGCCCTCATTCAGTCGAAAACACGATGCCCCATTTGGGCTTGGAAGCCAGATCACGTTTTCCCGTGACCCTGCAGGAATAGCGAATTGTATCGCCGGGATACACCGGCTTCAGCCATTTGAGGTTTGTGAAACCCGGGCCGGGCCCGACTTCCGGCAGGGTTTTGCCGGCCGCCTGCAATTTCGCCCGGGCCGCATCGTTGACGTCCACAAAACATCGCATCCAGCCCGCCGCCGTATGCCAGCCGCTGGCGGAAAGCCCGCCGAAGGGGCCGCGGAGGCCGCCTTCCTCGCTCAGGTGAAACGGCTGCGGATCATATTTCCGGGCAAATCTTGACAATGTCGTCCCGGGTGAAATGGTAGCTGCCGAGATCAACCGTCAGGCCCTCATCCATCTCCTCAAGGAAAAGCCCCATCATGCTGATTTGACTCGCATGAATACCACGGCAGCCATCTCGGTTTTCTTCACGCCGGTTTCATTGAAGAGCTCAAACAGGCATTCGAAAATCCCCATCTCCGGGCGCTTGGATGATACCCGCTTGGACAAGAATGGTCACCCGGCCGGAAAGGGTTTCGCCCGCCAGGACCGGCTTGAGCCATTTGACTTCCGAAACGCCGTTCGACCCCATGCTGGCCGATTTGTTGAGCCAGCCTACGGCGATCATCCGCATCAGCATGGAACAAACGTGCCAGCCGCTGGCGGACAGCCCGCCAAGAATGGAGGCTTTGCCCGCCGCCTCATCGAGATGAAACGGCTGCGGATCAAATTCACTGGCGAATTCGCGGATGTCGGCGGCGGTCACCGCGTGCGAGCCAAGGGCGATCACCTGCCCCACGGCAAAATCCTCAAAATGCAGGAGTTCCGCCATGGCTAAGTCGCGAAACGGAAATGCATCACATCGCCATCGAGGACCACATAGTCCTTGCCCTCCAGGCGGAACTTGCCGGCTTCCTTGGCGCCCGTTTCGCCGTTGTTTTTGACGTAGTCCGCATAGCCGATGGTCTCGGAGCGGATGAAGCCCTTCTCGAAATCCGTGTGAATGACGCCGGCGGCGGCCGGTGCCTTGGTGCCCCTGGTGATGGTCCAGGCGCGGGCTTCCTTGGGGCCGACGGTGAAATAGGTGACGAGATGCAACAGGTCGTAGCCGGCGCGGATGACGCGGTTGAGGCCCGGTTCTTCAAGGCCGACCGCATCGAGATAATCCTTCTGGTCGGCCACTGGCAGGATGGCAATTTCGCTTTCGATCTTGGCCGAGACGACAACGGCGCTGTTGCCTTCTTTGGCGGCGAACTCTTTCACCCGGGCTGAAAATTCATTGCCCTTGTCGGCGGAAGCTTCCTCGACATTGCAGACATAAAGCACCGGCTTGGACGAGAGCAATCCGAGGCCGCGGAAAGTTTTTTCTTCATCGACAGTGCGTTCAACCAATCTTGCGGGCTTGCCTTCCCGCAACAGCACCAGGGCGCGGTTCATCAGGTCAGCCGTTTCCTTGGCTTCCTTGTCGCCCTGCTTGCCCTTCTTCTCGATGCCGACAACGCGCTTTTCGAGGCTCTCCATGTCGGCCAGCATCAGCTCGGTTTCGATCGTTTCGATATCGGCGATCGGGTCGATCTTGTTTGAAACATGGGTGATGTCGCCATCCTCGAAGCAGCGCACCACATGCGCGATGGCATCCGTCTCGCGGATATTGGCGAGGAACTGGTTGCCCAGGCCTTCGCCCTTGGAAGCGCCTTTCACCAGGCCGGCGATATCCACGAAGGTGAGGCGCGTCGGGATAATCTGGGCGCTGTTTGCGATCCTTGCGAGATCATCAAGGCGCGGATCCGGCACGCCGACATCGCCCACATTGGGCTCGATGGTGCAGAACGGATAATTCGCCGCCTGCGCCGCCGAAGTCTGCGTGAGCGCGTTGAAAAGCGTTGATTTGCCGACATTCGGCAGGCCGACGATGCCGCATTTGAAACCCATAAAACCTATTCCTTTTCCGGCGCTGGTTTGAGCGCCAGATGCACCTTGTTCTGAAATGTTGCCGTGTCGCCTTCCACCAGCAGCGGCGCGTATTCGGCGACCGCATCCAGCAGGGGCGTGAGCCAGGCCTTGTCGGCCTTGGCGAAATCACTGAGCACATGGGGATGAACCAGCGTCTTGTCACCCGGATGGCCGACGCCCAGACGCACCCGCGTGTAATGCGGGCCGATATGGGCGGTGATCGAGCGGATGCCGTTGTGGCCCGCCGCCCCGCCGCCAAGCTTCACACGGACTTTTCCCGCCAGCAGATCGATCTCGTCATAGATGACGATCACCTGTTCCGGCTCCATGTTGAGAAAGCGGATGGCTTCGCCCACCGCCTGGCCCGATTCATTCATATAGGTCGAAGGCTTGAGCACGAGCGTTTTCTGCATCGCCATGAGGCCTTCCGAAATTTCGCCGTGAAATTTCTTGCGCCAGGGCGAAAAGCCATGGCGGCGGACGATTTCGTCCACCGCCATGAAGCCGATATTGTGCCTGTTTCCGGCATACTTGGCTCCCGGATTGCCGAGACCCACAAGAAGAAACATGCCCGTCTCCTGTCAGACGAAGATGATCACTTCTTCTTCGGCGCCGGAGCGGCAGCGGCAGGCGCTGCACCCTTGGCAGGGGCTGCGGCAGGCGCCGCACCCTTGGCGCCGGCAGCAGGAGCCGCACCCTTGGCACCGGCCGCAGGCGCGGCAGCTGCCTCGCCTTCCGCGGGAGCTTTCTGAGCCGTGGCCGGAACGTCAACCGGAGCCGCAACTTCTTCCACCACCTCTTCCTTGGCCTGGGCGGCGATCGTGCACAGCGTCAAGTCATCGCGCGAAACCGCGGTCACACCTTCCGGCAATGTGATGTCGGACATGTGGACGGATTGGCCGATGTTCATGCCGGTCACATCGACGGTGATTTCATCGGGGATGAAATCCGCCGAGCAGTAAAGGCTCAAGGTATGCGACACGATGTTGAGCGAGCCGCCGGCCTTGATCCCGGGAGAGGCTTCCTGGCCCTTGAAATGCACCGGAATATCAACGGCAATGCGCGAGGCCTTGCCGAGCCGGAGGAAATCTACATGCACGATGAAATCGCGGATGGGCTCGAACTGCACGTCGCGCGGGATGGCGCGGATGGTCTTGCCTTCCACTTCGAGGTCGACAAGCGTCGACAGGAAGCGGCCGGTCTGGATATGGGGCTCGAGTTCGCGGTAATTGAGCGAAACCATTTGGGCTCCCTGCTTGTCGCCGTAAACGACACCGGGAACGAGACCTTCGCGACGTACTGCGCGGGAGGCCCCCTTGCCTGCCCGGCCACGCTGCGTGGCCTTAAGCTGAACGATCTTAGACATTTTAAACTCCTGAATGAATGAACCACGGCCCGGGCCTGCCTCCAGGGGTGTCCGCTGCCTGTGCCGTGATCGGCGGGGTATAGATGAGGGGCAAAGGCGTTGCAACCCCGCCCCTGAAAGGTGCCGGGTTTGCCCGGGATTCCGGGCCTTTTTCACCTTGATTGAAGGGTGAACTTCGCGTCAGCTTGTGTCGGGTTCCATGGCCCAGCAGGCAAGGCCATGGCATTCGGCGAGAATTTCATCGACTTCGTGAATGCGCCGCTTGCGGCGGCCGGGCGGCGGACCCGGCCGGAGCGGCGACTTGAACTTGGGGCTTTTCATGGCCTCGCGCCTCACCCGCCAGCGCGCCATGCGCCGGGCCTGGCGCGGCAAATCATCAAGGGCGAGCTTGAGGGCCTGGAGCCTGCGGCTGAGGCGTGCGGCGTTCACCAGGCCATCGGGCGGCGGAGCGGGAGGGGCGACGGGTTGGGGGCTTGGCACCAGGGTGTCATAGGGGAAGACATGGATGCGGGGTGGGTTCTTCGTGTATTTTACCCGGCGCTGGCTTAGCTCAGGAAAGTATTTGCGCGTATCATAGAGCTGGAAGAAGAGGCGCGGTGTGCTGCCCTTTCCGATGATGTGTCCCTTGGGCATCGGACGCGAAGGCACCACCTTCACCACAAGGCCACGTGCCGCGATGACGATAAGGCGGCGCACCGCGGATTCGGCGGGCCGCAGCACCCGCAGCACGGCGCGGTGCAGAGAATGCGGAATCCGCGAAACCGCGGCCTCGCCCGTAAGCCCGAGCATGGCGAAAAGGGCCGCAACGATACCGTTGAGCGCTTCGCTGTTGCGCTTGACGGCCAACTCCCAGTCCATCTTCCAGTCCATGTGGTTCCTATCCCTCATAAAGAACAAAACAGGAACATAGATCGATAGGAATAGATTGTCAAGAGGGCGTCCACCAGAATATTGACATTTGTATAGACAAATGTATATTGTGGTCGATGGCCCGGAATGATCGCAGGCTTCGATTGGGACGATGGCAATATCAGCGCCCGCTACATCCACGAATAGGAGAGCAGAGCCCATGAAACGCCTTCCAAAACTTAAGACCGATGCCGCAGCGGAGGCTTTCCTTGAAAAGGATTTGTCCGGACTGGATTTCTCGCAGTTCAAGCCTGCCCGCTTTGAATTCCAGGCAAAGGACGCCCAGATCAACATGCGCCTGCCCTCGAAACTGCTGGCCGCTGTCAAGGCAAGCGCCAAGAACAGTGGCATCCCCTATCAACGCTTTATCCGAGAAACACTGGAACAGGCCGTGGGGAAAAAGCCGGCGTGACAAATTTTTCATTTAGGAACTATCCCCAACCTGCGGCGTTGCCGGTCTTGAACCGCATGGCGAAAGGAGTGCCCCATGAACGCGCCATTCACATTGGATGACCTGGCAAGCCGCAACATGAACCCCGAGAAGCTTGAGGCCTTGCGCCGCGTCTTTGATGCGGTGTGCGAGGAAGCGGCCATTCCCGAGAGCGCCAAGAGCGAGCGCAATGAGCTGGCCGAGAAGCTTCTCACTGCTGGGGTGACGGTCGGTGACACGCCCGAATACGAGACCCTGTTGATGACCTACGCCCGCCGCGTCGTGGCGCACTACCGCCACTGACCCGGGCGGTCATCGGCGGGAACCATTTTCTGCCGCAGGTGTTTCACCGAACGCACGGCATGACGCCGTGTGATTGTTGGACTTGGGTCCCCTCGCCCGGCAATCGGAAGCCCCGTTGCTCGCACGCGCGGGGCTTCCTTCGTCAGGGTTCGAAAAGCAGGGAAACACGCCGACAACGAGGGCCAGCGCCCTCCGGATATGCCGTCACAGCCGTGGAATGGGGCCGGTGGGATTTGGAACCGGGCTGGGATCGGGATTTGGATTGGGGTGCGGAATTGGGTTGGGCCGGGGGTTGGTTGCCATTTGAAACTGCCTTTTCATGCGGACCGGATGGCAACGGGACAGGCGCGGATTGGTTCCGGGTGCCCGGCACTTACTTCGGATCATAGGCCACCACCTCGATTTCCACCTTGCAGTCCACCATCATGTCGGCCCGCACGCAGGAGCGCGCCGGCAGCGCCGCGCCGAAATATTCCAGATAGACCTTGTTGAAGGGCCAGAAATCGCGCGTGTCCGCAAGCCACACGGTGGCCTTCACCACCTGCTCAAGGCCAAGCCCCTGCTCCTTCAGGATGGCCTTGACGTTCTCGATGGTCTGCCGCGTCTGTGTGACGATATTGCCCGCGACGATCTCGCCGTCCGCTCCCATCGGCACTTGCCCCGAGACAAAAATGAAGTCGCCCGCCCGCACCGCCTTGGTGAAGGGCAGGCTGCGGCCGCCGGGGCCCGTTGGCGCTGCGCCAAATCTTTCAATCGTCATCATCACTCCTGTTCACATGTTGGCGCGCTTGAGAAACTCCTTCAGCCGCGCGTTTTGGGGTTTGCTGAAAAGCTTGGCCGAAGGCCCCTGCTCCGCGATCAGGCCGCCCTCCATGAAGATGGTGCGGTGGGCCACGTCACGGGCAAAACGCATTTCATGGGTGACGATCAGCATGGTGGTGCCCTCCTTGGCCAGAAGCTTGATGGTGCTGAGCACTTCGCCCACCAGTTCCGGATCAAGCGCCGAGGTGATTTCATCGAGCAGAACCAGCTTGGGATCCATCGCCAGGGCCCGGGCAATGGCGACGCGCTGCTGCTGCCCGCCCGAAAGCTGGCCGGGAAGATGCGCGGCGCGGTCAGCGAGGCCGACGCGGGAGAGCCAGTTCATGGCAAGCTGATGGGCCTCGCGCCTGGCCATGTGCCGGACCTTCGTCAGCCCGAGCATGACATTGCCAAGTGCGGTGAGATGCGGAAACAGGTTGAAGCTCTGGAACACCATGCCCGTCATGGCCCGCTGCCGCGCCAGTTCGCGCTCGCCAAGGCGGCGGCGTGCACTGCCAATTCCCGTGTAGCCAATGGCCACGCCGTCGAGCACGATTTCCCCGCCGCCAAAATCCTCCAGCAGGTTGACGCAGCGCAAAAGCGTGGTCTTGCCCGAGCCGCTGGCCCCGATGATCGACACCACCTCGCCCTGGTTAACCTCAAGGTCAACGCCCTTCAGGATTTCATTGGGCCCGAAATTCTTCCTGAGCCCGCGAATGGCAAGAAGTGTCATGGGGCCCTCACTGCAGCGCGAAGCGCCGGCCGGCAAATTTGCCGAGGCGCTCGATCACCGAATTGATCAGAAAATAGAGAAGGCCGCAGAGGCCGTAGAATTCCAGGGTCATGAAATTGCGCCCGACGATTTCCTGGGTGCGGAGCAGCAGCTCGCCCGTGCCGATGACCGAAAGCAGCGTCGAGGCCTTGACCAGTTCCGCCCCCGTGTTGACCCACACCGGCATGATCTGCCGCATCGCCTGGGGGATGAGGACATAGATGAGAATTCGCGGAAACGTCAGCCCGATGGCGCGGCCCGCATCGATCTGGGTTTGCGGAATGGATTGCAGGGCGCCGCGGATAATCTCGCCCATGTGCGCCCCGCAAAAGATCGACAGCGCCAAGAGGCCGGATTCAACCGCCGTCAGATTGATCCCGGCGAAGGTCAGGAGATAGAAGGAGGCGAGGATCAAGACCAGGACCGGAATTCCCCGGATGCAATCGACGACCGCCCGGATCGGCAGGCGCAGCGGCCACTTGCCATAGGTAAGGCCAATCCCGGCAAAGAGGCCGATGATGCTGCCGAGCACGATGGAGGCCGCGGAGATTTCCACTGTCAGCAGCACGCCCTGCGCCAGGGCCCAGCGGGCGATCCATAACTCGTGGAGGAAATGTTCCATCTCGCTTCGCCTCAAAACTTCGGGAAGCGGCGTTCGAGCTGCCGCAGCCCTGCGGCAATCAGCAGGCAGGTGGCGAGGTAGAGCACGCTTGCCGTGGCCCAGGCTTCCGCCACGCGGAAGGTCTCGGTGTTCAGCTTGCGCGCCTGGTAGGTGAGTTCGGGGACGGCGATCACCGCGGCAAGCGATGTATCTTTGAACAGGGAAATGAAAGTGGTGCCAAGTGCGGGCAGGCAATTGCGCCACATGATGGGGGAGATGACATAGAGCGCCAGTTGAAATCCGGTGAGGCCAATGGCGCGGCCCGCATCGACGACGCCACGTGGAACACCCGTCAGCCCGGCGCGGAAAACCTCCGTCAGATAGGCGCCCGAATAAATCGCCAGGGAAAAAACAAAACTCTCGAGCTTGCCCAGCCGGATGCCGGTATGCGGCAGGGCGAAATAGACAAACAGGACAATGACGAGCAGGGGCGTATTGCGGATTGCCGAAACATAGATGCCGACAAGGCGCGACGGCAGCGGCGCTTTCGCCGTGGTGGCGAAGGCGCACGCCAGGCCAATGAGCATTCCGATAAAGATCGCGGCGACCGCGAGAGCCAGGCCCAACGCCAACCCGTAGAGGAAGTTATCGAAGTTGGCTTCGATAACTCCAAACTGGAAGGAATACCCCATGGCTCCCGCGTCCTATCGCGTGGCGGTTAACGCAATTCTTCGGGGAAGCCCACCTTTGGCTCCGGCGGCTTCACGCCAAACCACGTCTCAAACGATTTGGAGAAGGTTGCGAACTCGACACCCGTCATGCCCTCGCGGAAGGCGATGTTGACGAAGTTCAGCCAATCCTGCTCGCCGCGCTTGACGGCGCAGGAATAGGTTTGCGGATTCCAGCCATAGCCGCCGTCCACATACTTGCCCGGGTTTTGGATCATGAACCACTGCAGTGATGACATGTCGGTTGCCGCTGCGTCCGACCGGCCCGAATTCAAGGCCTGATACATCAGGTCGAAGCTCTCATACTGGTCAACCTTTGCTTCCGGCAGGGCATAATGCACCATTTCTTCGGCATAGACGTTTTGCAGGACCGAAACCGTGACCGCAGCGCCAGCTGCCTTCATCTCATCGCGGGATTTATACTTTCCGCCGGAGGTCATCATCAGGCCAACGCCTTCACGGTAATAGGGAATGGTGAAGTTCACCTGCTGGGCGCGTTCGGCTGTCACCGTCATGCCCTGGCATGTAATATCCACTTTGTCGGTAACGAGATTGGGGATGCGCGCGTCCGACGCCTGGTTCACAAATTCAATTTTTGTTTCATCGCCGAACAGGCCTTTGGCCAGAATCTTGGCCATGTCCACATCGTAGCCTGCCATGTCGCCCTTCTCGTCGCGGAAGTGCCAGGGCGGATTGGTAAGCCCCGTTCCGACGATGAGCTTGCCTCGCGCCATGATATCCTCAAGCTTGCCCGCAACTGCCGCGTTGCCAAATCCTGTGACCAGTGTTGCCGCACACAGGCCTGCCAATAACGTGAATTTCCGTCTGTTCATGACACCCTCCCAGGTGAATTGTGTTTGTCGCTTTTGTCCTTTATAGTGGACATAGTTCCTTTATAAAGGACAATTGAACGCTATACGAGACTCGGCAGCCACGCAAGTGCTATCCGAGAGACTCAACGAGGAATTCATGGACCAGGTCGTAAACAGGCGCAGCACCAAGCCGGCGCGCGAAAGACAGAACGGCATCGACCGGGCGATCGAAATTCTCGACGCCCTGTTGCGCACCCACACGCCGACCAAGATTGGCGATCTCGCCAAACAGATCGGCGCACCCCGCTCCACCCTTTATTCCATCGCCAACCGCCTGATCGAGGCGGGCATCCTTGAGCAGGCGGGCGACGAGGGCACGGTTTACTTTGGCCAGGCGGCCCATCTCTATGGCCGCGCCTATGCCGATGCCAATCCCCTGCACCGCCGCTGCCGCGAAGCGCTTGACCGGCTCGCCTTGCAGACCGCCGCGACGGCGCAGCTCTGCGCCCTGCGCGGCAATAAATATGTGGTGGTCGATACCCGTGACGGCTCGGGCGTGTTCCGGATCACCACCGACATCGGCGTCGAGGTGCCCATTCCCTGGACCGCCTCGGGACGCCTGCTGCTCGACCACATGTCGGCGGCGGAAATTCTCGGCTTCATTCCGGAGGAAGATTTCAAGCTGCCCGATGGCCGCGTGGTCGAGGCCAGCACTTTCGTGGCCGATATTGCCAGGGCCCGCGCCGAAGGAAGCTGCATGACCAACGGCCTCTCCGACCGTTTCACCTGCTGCCTCGCCGCCCCCATCCGCGACCGGCGCGGCATAGCCGTGGCCACCTTGTGTTTCATCGTGCCGGTTGACTCGGCCGCGGAACGCAAACGCGAATTGCTCGACCGGCTGGTGGACGCGGCGCGCGAACTTTCAGACCAATAGGGCTGTCAAACCTTCAGGCTGGTTCCTGCCCCGGGAAGCCATCTGAACTCATCGGCATCCACCACGGTTTTCCCGATCGGAAACAGCGAGGCCAGCGCCAGCTTCACATGCGCCCAGGCAAAGGGAATGCCGATGATGGTGATGGCAAGGGCTGCCGCCGCGGTGATGTGCATGAGGGCCAGCCACCAGCCCGCCAGCACGAACCAGACGATGTTGCCGATGGTGCCGAGCGCCCCCGTGCCGATGTCAGGCGCGCCGTAAAGCTGCTCGCGCGAGACGATGTCGTAGCCGAAGGGCCAGAAGGTGTAGCGCGCCAGCACGAAGCAGGAGCGCGCCCAGGGAATGCCGATGATGGTGATCGCCATGAGCACCCCGGCGAGGATCCAGCCGAGGCCCGCAAAAAACCCGCCGAGCACGAACCACAGAATGTTGAGGATGAAGATCAGCATGTCAGTTGCCCTCCTGGACGGCAATGCAGATGGGATCACCCTGCCCCGATTTCAAGAAGAAGCAAAGGCCGTCACGTCTTCTCCCGCAAGGCGGGAGAAGAAAGGGGCCCGTGTCACGAAGTGACATGGGATAGATGAGGGCACTTCCACCTCGTTCCCCTCACCTCCCCGTTGCTTTGCAACGGGTCCCTTCCTCTCCCGCTTCGCAGGAGAGGGCGTGGGAAGTTTACGCCGCCAAAAACGCCGCGACTTCTTCCTGGAACCGGCCCCAGCCCGGATCGGTTTCGAGGATCAAGTGGTTCCGCCCTTCCAGCCCCACAAAGCGCGCCCCGGGAATGCCTGCCGCCAGGATCCGGCCCTCCTCGAAGGGCTGCACCGCGTCGCCGTTGCAATGAAGAACCAGCGTCGGGGCTTTCACCTGGGGCAGGAGCTTGAGCACGTCCATGTAGTCCGACACCAGCCGGATGCGCACCGCGTTGTCCGGCGAGGTGGTGTTGCGCTGCAGGTCATTGAACCAGGCCATCTGTTCCGGCGTGCCGCCCGGCACGAAAAGCGAGGTGAACATCTGGCGGAAGGCCGGATTCTCCTCGCCCCATCCGGTGCGCATGAGGGTGATCATGGCATCCGCCTGTTCGACATCGACGGGATCGCCGCGCAACCGCCGCCCGCGGGCAAAGCCGCCATAAAGGACAAGCTTGCTCACCCGCTCCGGATGCTTGACCGCATAGGCAATGCTCACGGCACAACCTTGCGAGGCGCCGAACAGGGCAAAGCGCTTGAGCCCCGCCGCGTCGACGACCGCCTCGAGATCGCGCACGAAGGCATCGAAGGAAATATCCTGCACGTCCCAGTCCGACAGGCCATTGCCGCGCGCGTCATAGCGGATGAGCTGGCGCCCGCTTGCCATCCATTTCAGCAGGTGGCTCCACACCGGGCTTTCCCAGTCATACTCAAGGTGGTTCAGCCAATTGCCGGCCTTCACCAGCGGCGGCCCGCTGCCCACCTTGGCATAGGCGATGCGGACGTTGTTGCCGGAGGTGCAGAAACCGATTTCCTGGCGCAGCGTTGTTTCATGTTCCGGATCGGCATTTGCCTCGCCGGAAGCGGTCGTCATCTCGGCGGTAAAACGATAACCCCGGCGCGGAATGGTCTTGATCAGCTTCTGCCTGGCGCCGCTGTCGCCAAGGGCCTTGCGCGCCGCGTTGATCCGGCTGGTAAGCGTTGAGAGCGAGACAATGCGGCCCGCCCACACGGCGTCAAACAGCTCGTCGTTGCTCACCACCCTGTCCTGATTGGCGATGAGATGGACCAGAAGGTCGAAAACCTGCGGCTCGATATCGACAGGTTTGGACCCGCGGCGCAGTTCGACCCGCTCCGTATCCAGCACAAAGTCATCGAATTCATACCGCAAGCGGGCCTCCTCAGCCGTCCGGGGGCCTTCTACCGCGTTAATCAAGGGCTTCTCAAGGGAAAATCAAGGCGCTCTCAAAGTCTTGATGCGGCGCGGAGTCTACACACCGCGCCATGAACCGGGCCGGTACGCCTTAAGAAAAATAACGGCGGCCCCAGCCAGACGGTTCACTTTAAACTTAACTCTAAACCCCAAGGATGACCAAAAATGAAGACCCTTATCGTATCCCTCGCGGCCCTCGCAGCGGTTTCAAGCGCAGCCCTTGCTGCGGGCGGCGACGCCTTCCGTGACTCCGATGCCCACTTCGGCAAGTCCTCCGCCCAGGCCACCGGCTATGCCACGGACAGCAACGCCCTCATCATCAACGGCAGCAAGAAGAAGACCACCTTCGAGCGCCGGGACGAGACCTCGGAAGGAAACGAGCACGGCGCCGAGGACAACGGGCGCGATCACGCACGCGCACCCAAAGTCTAAGCCCCGCGTTTCTTCGAGATGCGGCCGGGCAAGACCCTCGCCCGGCCGCAGTTTTTTTACGCCCCATCCCCCTGCAAGGAACCGACCATGTATTTCCATACCTCAAGCGCCGCAAATCACCGCCAGCGGCGTGCAAGCCTCATGGCCATCGCCGCCCAGCCCTGGCAAATGCTGGCCGGCCTGCTGCTGCGGCGCCGCACGCGCAGCGCACTTTCGGCGCTGAATGACCATCTGCTCAAAGACATCGGCATTTCGCGCGGCGAGATTGAGCGGATCTCCCGCACGGCCACGCCGGCCCGCTTCACCCGGTTCGGCTGATGCGCCTTCCGCAATTCTGCTTTCTTCTGGCCAGCGCCACCGCGCTGGCCGGAATGAGCCTGGGGATTTACATGGGGCTTTAGGCCGCCTGGCCGTGCTGCGGGTAGCCGCAAGCGTTGCGGGCTATTGGCGATGATGGCGGGCCTCGCCATGCTTATCGGCACCGGACGCGAAAGCCTCATGCCGCTGGTCGTTGGAGGCTCCCTCCGCGTCTGGCTCGGCATGCTGATGTTGATGGTCATTGTCTGGCGGACCGGCCGCCGGCAATAATTCAGACCGTGTTTCTCTTGGCGAACATGCCCCAGACCACGAGCACGACGATGGCGCCCACCACGGCCCCAATAAAGCCAGCCCCTTCACCCGCTGCATAAAGGCCCAGGGCTTGGCCGAGGAAGGTGGCGACGAAGGCGCCGACGATGCCCAAAATTGTCGTCAGTATGAAACCCGACGGCTCATTCTTGCCCGGCATGAGAAATTTGGCGACGACGCCCGCGACAAACCCGATGATGATGGTCCAGAGAATGCTCATTATTAACTAGCTCCGCTTTGCCTCAAGACCCCCATCATATCATTGCGCCGCACTTTATCAACGAAAAGAGTCTTGCAAATGTCGCATTCCTTCCCAATTATCTGGTTTCGGACGTAAAGAACAGGAGATCGATATGGCTAGAGGCATGCCTTCACTTGCGGCACTACTGGGACTTGTTGCCGTGGCCGGTTACCAGAACCGCGACAAGATCAGCGAATTCGTCAAGGGCCTCACCAACGATCCCAACAGCGCCGCGGGCGGCATCATCGACAGCGTGCGGAAAGGCGGGCTCGGCGAGCTCGTCGACCACTTCACCAAGAACGGCGAGGGTAAAACCGCTGAATCCTGGGTGGGCAAAGGTCCCAACGCGCCGATTTCCGATTCACAAATGGAAAAGACCCTGGGCCCCGACCTTATCGACAGCCTGGTGAAGCAGACCGGCCTCAGCCGCGACGAGCTGCTCTCGCGCCTGTCGAAAACCCTGCCGGAAGCGGTCGATAAGCTGACCCCCGATGGACGGATGCCTGCTTAACTGTCTTCTCCCGTGCAACGGGAGAGGACAATGATTACGCTCCGAAAAACGCCCGCGACAGGATGCCGATCATCGTACCGAGCGAACGCACTGCCTCGAGCGGAACATTCTGGCCGGTGAGCGTGCCGCTGGCGTCAATCTCGGTGGCGAGCTTGTCCATCACGCCGTCCACCTCGGCATCGACATAGGCGCTTTCCTTCATGATGATCTGCCCGGTGATGCCATCGGCCTGGGCAAACAGGTCGGTGTCGCCTTCCGCATTGGCAAACAGCGCATCATCGGTGCCCACATCCGCCGACGGCAGGGTAAGCGTCAGGTCATACTGGTGCTGGTTGCCGACGTTCGGCGTTTCGGTGAAGGGCATGTTGCCTTTCAAGGGATAATCCTTGCCATTGCACTTGGCGGTGGCTTCGATGAACCAGGATTCGGTCTGGTAGGAATAGACGAAATTGCCGTTCCACACGCAGCCCTTGTCCGAGGGAAGCCCCGCCGAGGGAATGGTGAAATTGGAAAGCTGGATGGTGTCCACCCGCTCGTCGATCAGGCCTGATTCGGTGGTCTTGATTTTCTTGAGGATCGTGTCGCGCAGCAGGCTGGCGCCGGTGCTGGGGTTTTCCGGCTTCAGCATCAGCGAGCCGGCGAATTTGCCGTTGGATGCCGCAACCTTGCCAAGCGCCAGGTAATTCACCGACATCGACGTGCCATCGGTGAAGCCGTCGGACTTCACCACCCAGCCGCCGGCATATTGCGTGCGCTGCAGCTTCTGGCCGTTGGCGGGATTGACCAATGCGCCATTGCCGGTGACGGCGCAGGATTCATTCTGGCCGGTGATGAGACCCGCCGTTGCCCCCTGGCAGATGATCTTCAGGGTCGTGTCCACCTGCCTGTCGGCAAGGCCAACGGTGAAATTGTCTTTCTTGGTGTTGTCACGCAGCGACGGCATGGAGGCCTTCATGGTGAAATTCACGGTCTCCGCCGCCAAGGCCGAAACGGGGGCGAGCAACATGAGAGCGGCCGCGGCAGCGAACGATTTGATCATGGACATCAGCAATCCTTTTTCTCAAACGACAACGTTAAACGCCGGAAAACTGCTCCGGCGCGCCCACTCATGGACGCTATTTTGTCCGATTTGCACAGTCTGCGCAATGGGGCGCGCGGCGCAATAACGCCTGAAATTTACGGTGAACTCCACCTGAATGGCCCGTTCAGCACCAGTTCCGTTGGGCTGGCGCAGCCTCTCCTTAACGCAAGCGGCAATCATGCCGCAACAGCGAAGGAGAATTCAGATGTTAGCGCATATCCGCTCATTCAAATTCGCCGCAGTCCTCGCTGCGGCAACCCTTTCCGGCAGCATGGGCGTCGCCTCGGCTGCCGCGCCCTGCGGCAGCCACGATGCCGTGGCCAAGTCCCTCACCAGCAAGTTCAAGGAAGCCCGCCGCATCATGGGCGTGGTGAATGCCAAGGCGGTTATGGAAGTTTTCATGTCGCCGCAAGGCACCTGGACCGTGGTGATCACCGACACCGCCGGCACCTCATGCATCATCGCCGCCGGCCAGGACTGGCAGGAAGTTCCGGTTGAAATGGCCGGGCTTGAGAGCTGACCTTCGGAGGCGGAAACCATGCGCCTCCTTGCCAGCCTGCCTGGGCGGCTCCCGCGGCGACCGCTTCGGGGCTCAGGCGCGTTTATTTGATTGCCGTCTCGCCGCTGCTGCCGCTGATGCGGGCGTTTGTCAGGCAAAGAATCTGTTATGAGCCGCCACCACGATGCCCGCGGTTGTTCCGGACAGAACTGTGCCCCAGGCAAGGTCAATCAGGGCAATCCGCCAGGTGAATCCCTCAACCACCGAAAGATTTGTGAGATCATAAGTGCCATAGGCAATAAGCCCAAGTGCGGCGCCGAGGAATCATCGCGTGCATGGCTGATCCCGCCTTGATGCCGGGAGAGACCGCGAAAAACACGAGGCCCGCCGCATAGAGGAGATAGAAGGCTACGGCTGCGGCCAACTGTGGGTCTTTGCGCAACAGGCTACCCATCTCCGCCACATAAGTCGGCCTTGCCAGCCACATCAGCCAGACGAGATCTATGGCAAGGAAAGTGACCAGCGTGGCCGCGTAGGCGAAAATGCACTTTGTCATCGTGAACTCCTGGGCAAATCATTGGCCGTTTTGGAAATGGAAATTGCGGGCTCGAGGGGCGGCGGGCGTTTGACGAGCCGCATGCCCTTGATCCAAAGCTTGATGGCTTCCCAATGAATGCCGCCGATTATTTTCAATGGCATCATTGGCAGGCTGAGAAACGAGCGTAGAAGGTTGGCATCGGTCAGGGGAAGCCTTGCGCCGTAAAACCACGCCTTGAGGCACGGTCCCTGCTCCGCTGAGAGCGTAATTCCAAGTTTTAGTTCATCATCCGGGGGCTGTATCTTGAAATCATAGTGCCCTGCAACCGGGTTGAAAGGTGAAACGTAAAATTTTTTGTCACAGGATTGAGTGCCGCTTTCGTCCACTGGAATCACATAACAGTGGCGCTCACCGAAGGTGTTGTTCACCTCATAGATCATGAGGCAAAGCTTACCGGTTGAATCAACTCCATAATAGACGGTCAAGGGGTTGAACACATATCCCAGCACGCGGGGGTAGCAAAACATGAAAACATTCTTGACCACGTCGCCTGCATTGGCAGCCCTGACAAGAGACCAGACAAATTCATGGATCGGTGTTCCATCGCCCGGCCCATGCTTGCGGTCATCAATGCTGAAAAGATTGAAGCGGTTGTAGCTGAACAGCTTAAGGCGCCCGGCCAGTTGCGGCAACTCATCCACGTCCGCAAAAAAGTTGAAAACCCGGTAGCGCAGCTCATGGCGAAGTGGTTTTAACCGCCGGTGGACGACATCTCCCGCATAGAGGCATGAATTCATACCGCTCATTCGGCGGCCTCAAGATGAGCGGATTCCGCTGCGCGCCTTTGCGGCATAACGTGAATGCGGCCGGATTGGCTGGGCACGTCCCAGGGCCGCAGCATGCCGCCCAATTGTTCGGCAACCGCCAGTCCCGATTGCAGCCCGTCCTCATGGAAACCGGCGCCGAAATGCGCCCCGCAAAACCAGGTGCGCTGCTGGCCCTGAAGCGACCACAGGCGTTTTTGCATGAGACCGGCTTCGGCGGTGAAAATCGGGTGCTCGTAGGAGAATTCCTGCTCAACCAGCCCCGCTTCCGGCTCGCGCTGGGGATTGAGGCTGACGAAAATATCCGTTGAAGTTGCCAGCGGCTGCAAGGCATTCATCCAGTAGGTGATGGCGGATGACCGGCCAAGCGCCCCCCTTTCCGCCATGAAGTTCCAGCTCGACCACAAGCGCCGCCGGCGCGGCATCAATGCTGGATCCCGGTGCAGTACGGCCCGGTTGCGCCCGTAGCGAAAGGTTGACAGGCACTGGCGTTCCTGCGGCGTGGGTTCTTTCAGCATGGCCAGCGCCTGATCAGCGTGGGTTGCGATAACCACATGATCAAACCGTTCCCTGTAACCAAGACCCGCCTGCACCACAACGCCGGCATCGGAACGCTCAAGCGTATGCACCGGATAGCCTGTCAAAGCCCGGAAGCGGCTGTCGCCTATAAGCCTTTCCACATATTCGCGCGAACCGCCCGTGACCGTGCGCCATTGCGGCCGGTTGTTGTATTGGAGCAGGCCATGGTTGCCGAGGAATTTGAGGAATGAAAGTGCCGGATAGTCCAACATCTGATTGGGTGATGATGACCATATTGCGCCGGCCATGGGCAGAAGATGCCGGTCCATGAAGGCCTGCGAATAACCATGGCTTTTCAGGAATTGGCCCAAGCTTACGCCTTCATCAAGGCACTCTGATTGTGCCTGTGCAGTCCGGAAGAAGCGGAGGATATCCCACAGCATGCGCCAATGCCCCGGCGAAACGAAGTTGCCGGGATTTCCCATCATCTGGAAAAGCGTATCGCCCGAGTATTCGCAGGCTCCGCCGTCGAGTGAAACGCCAAACCCCATCAACGAGGGCGTGGTAGGCACGTTGAGGTAGTCGAAGAGCGCCATGAGATTTGGATAGGTGGCGGTATTGTAGACAATGAAGCCCGTATCCACGGCAATTGAACCATCGGGGGTGGCGCAGTTAACCGTGTTGGAATGGCCGCCGATACGGTTTTCCGCCTCGATGAGCGTCACATCATGGCGCTGTGACAGCAGCCAAGCGGCGGAAAGCCCTGCGATTCCGGAGCCAATGACGGCAATTCGGTGAGATTTCAAGCGGTTCAGGCCTTCCACAGGAGTTGATACTGACCCTACGGATGCCAACGGGAAAATGGGTCACGTCCCGCAATATTTATTTGTCTTCGCCGGAAGGGCATGAACCGAATTCGTCTCCGGACCGTAAGGTTCCGTGATAGGCAGAGACCGCTGCCGTGATCATTTTGAGTGGGAACATGCTGCCAATTGCCAACCGGGCCACCCCCTTGCCGTGGAAAGTTGTGTGGATCACCGGGGCTTCGACCGGGATAGGCCGGGAGATTGCCCTGCAACTCGCGGCCCAAGGCGTAACCGTTGCCGCTTCAGCCCGCAGCGCGGACAAGCTCGCTGCTCTCGGGCCAGGCATCAGGTCCTATCCGCTCGATGTCACCGACCGGCAAGCCATCCTTGCCACGCTCGAAAAGATCGAGCAGGAACTTGGCCAGATCGATCTGGCGCTCATGGCGGCAGGCACCTACAACCCGCTTGATGTCGGCGAATTCGATCCGTTGCTTTTTGAGGCGGCAATCACGACAAATTATCTTGGCGTGGTGAATTGCCTGGCTGGCTTGCTGCCGCGCATGCTGTCGCGCCGCCGCGGCCATGTCGCCTGGATCGCTTCGGTTGCGGGTTTTGTCGGCCTGCCCAAAGCCGCCGCCTATGGCCCTTCCAAGGCAGCTCTTATCAATCTCGCTGAAAGCCTGAAGGTCGACCTCGAATTGCGGGGGGTGACCGTAAGTGTAGTCAATCCCGGCTTCGTTGAAACGCCGATGACCGCACAGAATGATTTCACCATGCCCTTCCTGATGCAGCCAACGGAAGCGGCCCGCCTGACAATCGAAGGGCTGAGCACGCCGCCGGTTTGAAATTTCCTATCCCCGGCGCTTTATCCTCATCATGAAGCTGGCGCGCCTCCTTCCCTATGCGCTTTTCTTCAGATTGATCAAAAGCACCGTATTGAAGGCCTTAGGCCCCGCGTTTGAGCCCCAGACGGGCTCATCCCATCGGGCGAGTTGAATCTCGCATTGCATTGGGCCTAGAATGGCCAGCCATGCGCCGCCCAGCAATTTCCCGCGACATTCTCATTATTGCCGCGTCGATCACCGGAAGCAGCGTGGTCATGCTGGGTGAAAGCGTGGTGACGCTCGCCCTGCCCAGCATCGGACAAACCTTGCAGGTGCCGTTTGCCAGCCTGCAGTGGGTGGTCGATGGTTATAATTTGACATTGGCGGCGTTTATTCTCCTGGGCGGCTCGCTCGGCGACCTCTTCGGCCTCAGGCGGGTTTATCTCTGGAGTGCCTGCGTTTTTCTGCTGCTATCGCTCTTATGCGCCCTGGCCTGGAGCGGCCCGACCCTGATCCTGTTCCGCGCCCTGCTCGGCGTTGCCGGGGCGCTTCTCACGCCGGTGAGCCTCGCCGTGCTCAATGCGCAACTGCCCAAGGCCATGCGCAGCCGCGCCGTCGGCTATTGGACCGCGGCAACCTCGATCATGCTGGCGCTTGGCCCGCTGGTGGGCGGCTATCTCGTCGACCTGTTTTCCTGGCGCGCGGTATTCCTCTTCAACGTGCCGCTCGCCCTTGCCGCGATCGGCCTGGCTTTGGTTGCGCTGAAGGAGGCCCCGGCAAGCCGCGGCATACCCATAGACTGGACCGGCGCCGTTCTTGCTTTCCTGTTTCTCGGCGGCATCGCCTCCGGGCTTATCGAAGGCCCGCCGAACGGCTGGCCGGCCATCACCATCGCAGCGCTTGTGGCGGGCGTCCTGTGCTTTGTGGCCTTTGTCTGGTGGGAGAGCCGCACCGCCCATCCGCTTGTCGATCTCTCGCTCTTTCGCAACCGGAATTTTTCCGCCACCAACGCCGCAACGCTCCTGCTCTATGCGGCCTTCGGCGGCTTCGGCTTCCTCTTTTCCTATTTCCTGCAAACCAGGGCCAACTTCTCGACCACCGCCACCGGGGCGGCCTTCCTGCCGGTCTCCGTCATGCTGGCACTTTTCTCCGGCCGGGTGGGCGACTATGCCGCGCGCGCCGGCCCCCGCTGGCTGATGACCCTGGGCCCCCTGTTCTGTGCGGCCGGCATGCTGACGCTGCTGTCCCTCGGACCGCAAACTGCCTACCTCAGCGGCGTGCTGCCCGGCGTTTTGCTGTTTGGCGCAGGCCTGGTGCTTACGGTGGCGCCGCTGACCGCAACGGCGCTCAACTCCGCCCCGGATGAGAAATCAGGCACTGCCTCTGCCGTCAACAATGGCCTTGCCACCGCCGGCCCGCTGATTGTCATCGCCCTGCTGGGCCTTGGCGGGCTTGAACACGCCTATTTCCTCGGCGTGTGGCTCTGCATCGTTCTGGCGACGCTTGCGGCCCTGGTTTCCTTTGCATTTGTCCGGAAGGCCGCGGCCTGACAAATTCAGCCGCGATAGAGCGGTAGGAAAAAGGGCCATTGCGAAGGCAAACCTAAATCCGCGTCGTCTATGGAGATTCGTTGAGCGCCTTGGTCTTGGTGCATAAGGAGTGAACGGTCCGCTGCCGTAGGCGGCACAAGCAGCAGCAGGGACTCAAACCACTCCACATATTTCGCCGGGCTATCCCGGTATTCCGGAAACTGCGCCATGTTGGTTTGAACGAAATGCATCATCCGGCAAATGGACTGCCCCTCAACGCCCCGGTAGTTCCAAAGATCAAAGCCGACCGACCGGCCAAGATTTGCCAGCAGGGTCCAGGCCGTGAGATTGAACAAAGAATAATGCAGCGGGCGCGTCCGGGAGAGTTCCGCCGTCTGCAAGCCGATCACATCGCATTGCGCTGCCAGCCGCAGGCTGGCGCTATTGAGCTGCGCTGCCGCCGTTGCAAAATTACCGGT
The DNA here is from genome assembly GCA_963773295.1 of uncultured Alphaproteobacteria bacterium. GTDB lineage: Bacteria > Pseudomonadota > Alphaproteobacteria > Rhizobiales > Aestuariivirgaceae > Aestuariivirga. Next base: position 108,453 of record CAVZAJ010000007.1, on the reverse strand, counting down.
GAAGAGGCACAGGGAGATCACTACCAGATGAGTCCACGTACCGATATTGTTTTCGGCCTTGAAAGCCCGCTGGCCCTGCTCAGTTTGCGCGGTATTGCCAAGAAAATTTCTCGCCCACTCATTGATGGCTTCAAACTGCGCTTCCGGCAAAGCGCCGTTGACAAGAAGTGTCCGGCTCAAATAGGGCAGTGTCCAGAGTTCACGAAAGTCAATCAACCCGGCAAAATTCGCTGCCGCTGGCCAGTCTGATCTCCATTGCGCAAATCTTGCGCTGGGAGTCATTGAAGTTTCTGCGTTAATGAACCAAGCCGCGAGGATCTCTGCTGCGCGCCCGAGGAAGTCCTTCCGTTGCGACAGGACACCAGCAGCCGCGAGTACTGACGCTTGGGCGAAGCACTCATTCCAGGCCGTGCGATCATATGTGATAACAGCCGCTTCAGCCGAATACCTATCGAGCTCGATATTTTTACCGCCGCTGCCATGCGAGCGGGGCAGGCTGAAATAATCGTTACGGTTGCCGCTCAGCGGCATTTCTGTTTTGTCTAACACGGTGCGGATTGGCTTTTCCAGCGTCACCTCGGCGAGGTCCATCAGGGCTTGAACTTGACGCTGTTGAAAAGGTTTCGACCCGGGATAAAGGACGCAATAGTCTTGCCATCGATTCTCGGCGATGAATTTTTGCATCAAGGCGGTATCGAGCTGTTCCACAAAGCGCTGCACACCCTCGAAGCGCGCGGCAAAACGGCTTTGAGAACTGGTCTCCACCTTGTCGCCGGCGCCAGAGGCAAGGCGATAGACGCGCCCGCCAAGGAAAAACATCTTCGGGGCAATGGCTTCAACCTTCAGTGTTGTATCCCAATAGGCCAGCTTCCAATGACCCCAAGGGCCAGGCACGCCCAGCCTGGTCAGAAGCTCGGACTTATTCTGATTGCCATAACGCATTTTCTGGTTAAATCGGTCCGGCGCATCGCGACGAAAGGCTATCTGCGGCTCCTCGTCAGCTTCAAGGAGATCAGCCCGGGTCTTAAGTTGCGTGTTGCTGTTGAGCCGCACCAGCGGGACAATGCCATAAAACGCATCTTCGTTGCGGGCAGCACTTTCCACGAAGCTGTCCCACGCCTCCGCGGTGAAGTAACACCAGCCGTCAAGCGGCAATGTCCAGAGGGCATCTTTCCGGCCCAGTTCAATCGCCCTGTTCCTCGCATCGTTGAGGTTGATTGCGGCCAGCGACTTGTGACGGAAAATCCACTCCTTAGAAAGGTGCCATGCCGGATCGGTCTTGCTGCTTTCGCGTGCAAATGGATTCAAGGACTTCGGCATGCCGCTCGCGTCAAGGAATACGGCACTGTAGAACGCTTCATCGAGCGGTATGCTGTGATACTTCTGGCCATGGGCGCGAATGAACTTGATGCATGTGGCTTCAACCTCCGGATCAACCAACCGGTTCAACAACCATCTTTTTTCACAAGAAGGCAAAACGGGCTCGTTTAGGAGGGCAAATTGGAGGTTGTTATAGGTGTCATCGGGGCCATGGCGCGGCGGAAGCGAATTGCCAATTATCCGGTAGATGACAAATTTGAGGCCCTTCAATTTTTGTCCCTTGCTTCAGCAAATAGTAAACACCGGCGAAGCATTGCTGCTCCGCCGGCGCGCAATGCTTATTACACGAACCACCAGCGCTCGGCGATCCGCTGGCCGTCCAGTTGCCAGTTGCTCGCAACGTCGCCATGGCCGAGGGTTTTCTGATGGGCCTCGACATAGGAGTTGAAGATGATGTTGATCAGGCCGCCATCGTCATGCACCAGTTGCTGCATTTCGGCGTACATGGCGGCGCGTTTGGCCTCATCGGTCTCGGAGCGGGCCGCAACCAGCAGCTCGTTGAAGCGCGGGTTCTTCCAGAACGTGTCGTTCCACGCGGCCCCCGCCGCATAGGCCGTGGTGAACATCCAGTCGCAGGTCGGCCTGCCGCTCCAGTAGGACGCCACGAAAGGCTTCTGCAGCCAGACATTGTCCCAATAGCCGTCATCGGGCGCCCGCGTGACTTTCAGATTGAGGCCTGCCGCCCTGGCGCTTTCCTGCCAGATCAGGGCTGAATCAACCGCCCCCGAGAAAGCCGCATCGGCCACCTGGAGTTCGATCTCGACATTTTCCATGCCGGCCTTCTTGAGCAGCGCCTTGACCTTGTCGGGATCATAAACATGCTTCGGCTCTGGATCGATGCCGAATTTCACGCTGAGCGGGATCGGGTTGTCGTTGCCCGCCTTGCCATGCCCGAAGAACACGTTCTGCACGATCTTCTCGCGGTCGATCGAGTATTTGAGCGCCGATCGCACATCGACATTGTCGAAGGGCGCCACGCCCACGTTCATCACGAAGATGTTGTGGCCATAGCCCGTCACCTCGGTGACATTGAGGTTGGGATCCTGCTTCAGAAGGTCGAGGGTCTTCAGGTCGCAGCGGTCCATGTAGTGGATTTCGCCGGCGGTCAGCGCGTTGGTGCGCGCCGTCGAGTCCTTGATCGAGAGGCACTCGACCGCATCAAACCAGGCCCGGCCCTCCTTGTAATAGTTGGGGTTCCGCTTGAAAGTGGCGATCACGCCGGGTTCGAACTTCTCCAGGGATGTAGCCGCCGGTGCGGATGCCCGACTGCCAGTCCACCGAACCGTCATCGTTCTTCGGCATGATCGGCATGTGATAGTCCGACACGGTGTAGGGGAAATCCGCGTTGCCGCCGTCGAGTTCGAAGATCACCGTATCGGCCCCGTCGGCCTTGACTTCCTTGACCGACGCCAGCAGCGACTTTGCCGCCGATTTCGAATTTTCGCCGCGGTGGTGCATCATGGAGGCCACCACGTCGTCCGCCGTGACGTCCTTGCCGTTGTGGAAGGTGGCGCCCTTGCGCAGCTTGAACACCCATTTCGCCGCACCCTTGTCGGGCTCGAAGCTTTGCGCCAAATCCGGGATGACCGCGCCCGTATGGTCCATCTCGGTCAGGCTGTTGGAGAGCGTTCCCCAAAGCGACGTTCCGGTGAACTGGTCGGGATAAAGGCCCGGGTCCATCGAGTCGGTTGTCGCGCCATGGCCGATGCCGATCTTGAAGGTGCCGCCCTTCTTGGGCTCGGCCCGGGCTGCCGTGACAAACAGCTTGTCGGCTGCAACGGCGGTGATCCCCGATGCCAGCGCCAGTTGCACGAAGTCGCGCCGTGACATCCGTCCCTTTGAAACAAGCTTTTTGGCCTGTTCCAGTTTTGCATTTAATTCAGTCATTGGTTCTCTCCCTGTGCCCGATCATTTCGTCGGTGGCGCCAAATTAAAGCCAAAAAAGCCCGGCGCACAAATGATCTTTTGAAGCAGCCCAAAAGAGATCAGGCGGAATGCCACCACTTTCCGCCCAGGACCACGCCGCGCACATTGATTTTCCGCTCAGCCGTGAGCTTCTCGCCCACCGTATCGACGAACTCGAACCGGCCCTCGTCAAGGCTGAGGATGGCGGCATCGCCAACCGCCCCCGGCCTTAAACTGCCAAGTTCTGGCCGGGACAGCGCCAATGCCGCGTTCTGGGTCGAAGCCCTGATCACTTCGGAAAACGGCATTCCGAGGTGGAGAAACTTGGACAGGGTCGTCACCTGGTCGAAGGCCGGGCCATTGATGCAGAGCGCGTGGACATCCGATGAGATGGTGTCGGGATAAAAGCCGTTCTCCAGCATGATGCGCGCCACCTTGAAGGAAAACGACCCCATGCCATGGCCCACATCGAAGAGCACCCCGCGCTGGCGGGCCGCAAGCACCTCCGGGCGCACCCGCTGGTCGCTGGTCGTGGGCGTATTGGGGAACGGGCGGAAACAGTGGGTGAGCACATCGCCCTGGCGCAGCCGCTCAACCACCTGCGCATAGGACGGCGGCGGATCGTCGATATGGATCATCATCGGCATGCCGGCCGCTTCGGCCACCTGCAGGGCATATTCAAACGGAACCATGCCATGGATGCCGGACGCCCAGCGCCCCAGCCTGACCTTGATGCCGACAATCAGGTCCCGGTTGGCGGTGGCCACCTCGACTGCGGTTTCCGGGTCCATCAGGCGCAGCTCTTCGCTTTCGCCCACCATGATGCGGTTGGAAAAGCCGAAAATCCCGGCATGCGAAATATGGAGATAGGCCAGTATCCTGACCTGTGATGGTTCGATCACATGCTTGCGGAAGCCGGCGAAATTGCCCGGCCCCGCCGACCCGGTATCGATCGCCGTGGTCACCGCGCTCTTGCGGCAGAACTCCTCCGCATCGATGCCAAGCGAGGTGCCGCCCCAATAGACATGCGTGTGCATGTCGATGAGGCCGGGGGTGACGGTGAGGCCGGAAACATCGCGCACCTCGGCGCCAGCCGGAACCGCAATGGTTTTCGCAATGGCCGCCACCTTGCCCGCCAGAAAGGCCACATCCATCTTCGCGTCGATGCTCTGCCCCGGATCGACGACATGCCCGCCCTTCAACACCAGATCAAACGCCGCCATGCTGCCTCCAAACGCCCATGTCATGACTGGAGACGATTGGCCAGGCGGAGTCAACTGGACGATTGGGCGGCACTCCCCTATCCTGCCGCTCCGTGATCGGAGTGGTGATCATGCGTGCTTCATGGCGTGCCTGGCTGTGCCTTGCCCTGACAATATCAGCCGCCAGGGCTGACGGCAGCCAATGGACCAGCCGCGACTATGTCGATTTCTATTTTCGCCACTACAACGGCCATGTGCCGCTGCCGCATCTGCGCGACGCAAAGCAGAAAGCCCTGTTCAGCCATCTCATCGATCCCGGCAACATCAGCCGCATTGAACAGGCCCCCGTTTCCAATGACGAGAAGCTCCGCCAGCTGCGCATCATCCTGGCCATCCTCGGGTCCTACCGCGCCGCCTATAATGTGGCGGTGATCGTCGGTGAACCGCTCCAGCAGGAACTGACCCTGGTGCAGATCCATACCCTGGAGGTCGCCGCCGCCGTCGCCAGACTGATGCGCATGACAGCCGGCGGCGATGGTGCCGCCACTGCCTGGGCCACGCTGATTGAGGGCGTCATCATCTCGGTTGGCGACCGCGAACTCTACTCCCCCGCCCAGAGCATCCTCATGGCCGACGCCATCTCCCTGCATTACCCCGCTATCGCCAAGGTTCTTCCAGACGACGAGCGCCTCCGCCTGCGCGCCCGGGCGCTCGAGCTCGGCGATGCCAGCGGCAATGAAGTCCTGCACGAAGCGATCAAGCGGATGAAACTGGCGTTCGAGGCCGCACCATAAGCGCGCCGGCAAAGGCCAGCGCCGACAAGGCCGCCCCGGCGAACAGAACCCAGATCACCTGGTCATAGCCGCCCATAAGCGACCATAGCACCGCCAGCGCGAACGGCGTTACCGCCTGGATTGTAAAATTGATGCCGGCGAAAGTCCCCTGCAGGGCGCCATAACCTTCCCGCCCCAGGAACTCGGGGCCCGCGGTGGCCTGCACGATGGTTTTGATGCCCATGCCGCCGCCATAGAAAATCGCAAAGGTATAAAGCAGCGGCGACCCCGGCGTTGCCAGCATGAGCAGTCCGAGGCCCACCACCGGCAGGGACGTTCCCACTATGCCTGCAAGCCTCACATCAATGCGTTTTTCAAGCGCAAACACCACCATGCGCCCGATGACCTGAAACGGCCCCACCAAGGTATAGGCGGCAATGATCATGGGCAGCGCGAAGCCGCGCTCGATAAGCAGCGGGATGATGTGGAAGGTGAGGCCGGTGAACATGAAGGCATGGGCCCCGTAACTCAGCGCCAGCAGCCAGAAAACCGGCGCGGCCAGCGCCCGGCGCACCCGGCCCTTGGGCACAATCGCTTTGTTGACCACAACTTTTTCGCTGGACCCTCCCAGCACAAACCAGTGAATAAAAATGCCAAAAGGAATTTGAATTACCGCAAGGACCATGAGGGCCTGACGCCAATCCGAACCATTGACCAGGAATTGCGTGAGCGGAATGAAGACGGTGCTGGCAAGCCCGCCGAGCAGGGTGATGGTGATGATGCCGCGCCGGTAATCATCCTTGAGTTCCCGCGCCATCACGGCAAACACGGGCTCATAAAGGACCGTTGAAAACACCGCCCCCATGGCAATCCACACGGCATAAAGCTGCCAGAGCGCCGTGACCTGCGACCAGGCAAGGAGCAACACGGTGGCGGCGGTCGATCCCGCCGTCATCAGCACCCGCCCGCCGTAGACATCGATGGCGCGGCCCGCGAAGAACGAGGCGACACCCGTGGCCGCGAGTCCCGCGGATAAGGCGCCATTGATCGCCGGGCTGGACCAGCCCATTTCTGCCGCCATGGGCCCGGCGATGACCGCGAAGGCATAGTAAAGCGATCCCCAGGAAACCAATTGTGCAAAGGCCAGGGGCAATACAAAGCCCCAGCGAAAGCCCATCAACAGCGGCCCGCGGCTTCGCAGCCGCAGCCGGACTTGCCCCCATCTTTCACAATGGCATCGACCGTGCAACAGGCATCTGCCCGCGTCAGCGACGGCCCGCCGCAACAGCCGCCCGCCTCCGCATAGCCCGGGCCTTCGCACACCCCGGTTTGCGGCAGAACAAGTTTTGTATCGAGCGCTGCCGCCATGTCGCCGGCCAGAGCGGCCACCACCGAACGCACCTGCTCATAGCCGGTGGCCATGAGGAATGTCGGGGCGCGGCCATAGCTCTTCATGCCCACAATGAAAAAATCGTTTTCAGGCTGCGTCAACTCCTTCACGCCGTGGGGTGGAACATCCCCGCAGCTATGTTCATTGGGATCAATCAGCGGTCCCAAAGTTCGGGTGCATTCCAGCCAGGGATGCAGGTCAAGCCGGATTTCGCTGAGCATGGAAAAATCCGGGCGGAAGCCCGTGGCGACGATCACCTCATCGGCAACGATTTTCTTCCCCGTTTCATCGCTGATCTCAATTGCTTTTTGCGTAAGCGCAAAGCTCCGCACGCGGAATGGCGCCTCCACCGAAACATTGCCGGTGGAAATCGCCGCCTTGGCCCGCGTCCCCAAGGCTCCGCGATTTGCCAGTTGATCCTCGGGCCCGCCGCCAAAGGTTTTGTCCGTGGGCTGCGACCGCATGGCCCAGATGATTTCCGTCGCCGACTCCTGCTTCTGCAAACCAACCAGATTCAGAATCGAATCCATCGCCGAATGGCCGGAGCCGATCACCACCACGCGCTTTCCGGCATAGCGTTTGCGTTCCTTCCCGCCGACATCGGGAATTCCCTTAACCATGCGGGACGCGCTCTCCTGTTCACCCAGCGCCGGAATCCCATTCGCCCCGGCCGGATTTGGCGCCGACCAAGTGCCCGAGGCATCAATCACCGCCCGCGCCAATATTCGTTCACGACTGCCGTTGCCAAGCTCAACTGAAATTTCAAAGGGCCGCTGCTCGCGCCCTTTTGAGGGAACCCGGTCCATGCCCTGCCGCGTCACCGCTGCAACACGCGCGCCAAAACGGATGTGCGGCGCAATGGCAGGCAGCGCGGCAAGCGGCGCGAGATAATTGTCGATCAATTCCTGCCCGTTGGGATCGCGGTTCGGATCGGGCATGGCCCATCCCGTTTGTTTCAGCAGCCGCCCAGCCGCCCTATCTACATTGAAGCGCCACGGTGAAAAGAAAGTGACATGGCCCCATTGGCGCACCGCGGCGGCAGCGCCAGCACCCGCCTCAAGCACCACAAACGGCAGCCCGCGCTCGGCCAGGTGCGCCGCCGCTGCCAGGCCTACCGGTCCTGCCCCGATGACGGCCACGGGCAATCCGGGTTGCGCGGAAAAATTCATGCGACCTTCTCCGCTGGCGCGCAGGCGGCATCGGCACAGCATTCATCAACCAGAAATGAAACCAATGTTTCCATGATTTTGTAGTTGGCCCGGCAGGTAAGCGTCGTTCCCTGCCGTTCCTGCGATACCAAATCGACGGTGATGAGGGCCCGCAAATGATGCGACAGGGTAGAGCCCGCAATCTTCAGGCGTTTCTGTAATTGTCCGACGGCCAGGCCATCCTCGCCCGCCCGCACCAGAAGCCGGAACACCGCAAGCCGCGTGGGATTGCCCAGCGCCTCCAGCCGCGCGGCGGCATCTTCGATACGGGTGGCAACAGTAATGTTTCGCAGCATGGACGGAAGTTATCGCGGCAAACCCTAGTTGTCAATCTATATTTCCGGAAATATGGAAATATAACTTTCGAATGGAACGGCCCGGGCTCAGGCCCGGGCCGCAAAATTGCACCTGTTGCCTAGGCTAAATGCCGAGAAGCTTCAGCGCCTCACCGAGCGTTGCTTCCGATTCATCATGCTTGCCTGCCTCATGCTGGGACATGCCGGTGGCGATCAGCTCCGTCACCTTGGCCTTGGTGGCATCATCCACCGTTGTCGTTTTCAAAGCCTCTTCGGCTTTCGCCGCAAGCGATGGGCACTGATGGGCAAAAGCCGGGCCGGCAAGTGCCACAAGAATTGTTCCCGCTGCGAGTAATGACTTGATCATGGCGTTCTCCCTTGGTTGTTTCGAATGAACCGTGCGCCCCCAACCTATCGCTCAAACAGGCAAAAATATGACCTTTCAGTGGCTGGCGTACACGGCGGGCACGGCATTCGCCGATATCAGCAGCACATTGAAAGCTTCGCGAGCCCCGCCCAATTCCATCCCCGGCGATTCCATCGGCATGCCGGGCACGACCAGAGCAATGGCGCCGGCCGGCCGTTCCTTAAGAAACTTCACGACGTCTGCCACCGGTATATGGCCTTCGAAGGCATAGCCGTCCGCAACCGCAATATGGCAGCTCGCCAGGCCGGCCGGAATCTTCAGGCTCTCCCGCCGGGCGCTGAGGTTGGGATCATCTTCCATCGTCACTTTGAAACCCGCCGCGGTCATGTGCTTCACCCAGCCTTCGCAGCATCCGCAGCCCGGATTGCGATAGACCACGACCGGAGGGAACGCTGCCGCCCCGCCCGATCGCGGCGCAAGCAGGACCGAAGCTGAGGCAAAAAAGGAAAGTAATGTGGTGCGGCGGTTCATGGGCTGTCTCCTGTTGGAATTGATTCTATACCTTAATCGCCCGCAACCGAAGAGCATTGCCGATGACGCTGACCGAGGACAGCGCCATGGCGGCCGCCGCAATCACCGGCGACAGCAGAATGCCGAACGTCGGATAGAGCACGCCCGCCGCAATGGGAACGCCCGCCGCGTTGTAGATGAAGGCAAAGAACAGGTTCTGCCGGATATTGTTCATCACCGCCTTCGACAGAAGCCGCGCCCGGACGATGCCCATAAGGTCGCCCTTGAGCAGGGTCACCCCGGCACTTTCCATGGCCACATCGGTTCCCGTTCCCATCGCGATGCCGACATCCGCCGCGGCAAGGGCCGGCGCGTCATTCACTCCATCGCCCGCCATGGCCACCACCCGGCCCTGCGACTTGAGCCTGGCAACAATATCGGCCTTCCGGTCGGGCAACACGTCGGCTTCGACTTCGCTAATGCCAAGGCGCCTGGCCACCGCGTCTGCCGTGATTTTATTGTCGCCCGTCAGCATCACGATGCGCAGGCCGGCCTCGCGCAGCGCGGCCAGCGCTTGCGGTGTTGAAGCCTTCACCGCGTCCGCAATGCCGATCACTCCTGCTACCTTGCCATTGACCGCCACGAATACGGCGGTGGCGCCATCGCGCCGCATCGCATCGGCCCTGTCGTCAAGAGCATCCGTGGCAATTTTCAATTCCGCCAGAAATTTGCCATTGCCGATGACAATGCGCTTCCTGTCCACCATGCCGATGGCGCCCTTGCCCGCGGGCGAGTCAAAGCCCATCACCTTGGCCAAAGCCAAACCACGCTGTTCGGCCGCGGCGACAATGGCTGCCGCCAGCGGATGCTCGCTCGCCTTCTCGACCGAGGCCGCCAGCGCCAGCAAAGCATTTTCATCGCCGCCTTTGACCGTGGCGATGGCGGTGACCGAGGGCCTGCCTTCCGTGAGGGTTCCGGTCTTGTCGACCACCAGCGTATCGACCTTCTCCATGCGCTCCAGCGCCTCCGCGTCGCGAATGAGAACCCCGGCCTGCGCCCCGCGGCCGACCCCCACCATGATCGACATGGGCGTTGCCAGCCCCAGCGCACAGGGACAGGCGATGATGAGGACCGCCACCGCGGCCACCAGGCCATAGGCCAGGCGCGGCTCCGGCCCCCACATTGACCAGGCGGCAAAAGCCAAAAGCGCAACGGCAATGACGGCGGGAACAAACCAGCCGGACACCTGGTCCGCCAATCGCTGGATGGGCGCCCGGCTCCGCTGCGCCTCGGCAACCATTTGCACAATCCGCGCCAGCATGGTTTCGCTGCCGATCTTTTCCGCCCGCATCACAAAGCCGCCGCTGGCATTCAGCGTGCCGCCGATCACCTTGGCGCCCGCCTCTTTAGTAACCGGCATGGATTCGCCCGTCACCATGGATTCATCGAGCGACGAGCGGCCTTCGATGATCTCGCCGTCAACCGGCACCTTCTCGCCGGGCCGCACCCGTAAGAGATCGCCCGCCGCGATATGCTCAAGCGCTACATCTTCATCATTGCCGTCGGGACGCACCCGCCGCGCCGATTTCGGCGCAAGGCCGAGAAGCGCCCTGATTGCGCCCGAGGTCCGGTCACGGGCCCCGAGCTCAAGCACCTGCCCCAGCAGGACAAGAACCGTGATGACCGCCGCCGCTTCGAAATAAACCGGCACCGCGCCATCCATCTGGCGGAAAGCGGCAGGGAATATCTGCGGGATAAAAGTTGCGACCACGCTGTAACCCCAGGCAACACCCGTGCCGAGAGCAATGAGCGTGAACATGTTGAGATTGCGTGTCAGCAGCGACTGAAGCCCGCGCACGAAAAACGGCCACCCCGCCCAGAGGACAACCGGGGTTGCGGACAGAAGCTGGAGCCAGTTGGAAAGCTGCTGGCCCAGCAGCATGGCGAGGCCCGTCAAATGCCCGCCCATCTCCAGAACGACAACCGGAACGGCCAGCGCCAGCCCGATCCAGAAGCGCCGCGTCATGTCGGCAAGTTCGTGATTGGGGCCGCTTTCGGCGGTCGCCATCAATGGCTCTAGCGCCATGCCGCAGATCGGGCAGGACCCCGGCCCCTCCTGCCGGATTTCCGGATGCATCGGGCAGGTATAGATGGTGCCCGCCGCAACGGGCTCAGCCGCCTTGGCATTCGCCTCCAGATATTTTGCCGGATCGGCCACAAATTTTGTCCGGCAGCCCGCCGAGCAGAAATAATAGTCGTGCCCCCTGTGAGCAGCCTTGTGCTTGGCCGTCGCCGGATCGACCGTCATGCCGCAAACCGGATCGATGGCCCCCTGCCCGTGCTGCTCCGTAGTCATGCTCTTCCCAATTCCTGCAAACCCCTCTGGGGTATATTCCGGATTTGACAGATATACCCCCATAGGGTATTAGTCAAGAATGCGAAAAGATACGAAAATTCCGGTTTTGAAAAGATTGGGCCGCATCGAGGGCCAGGTCCGCGGCATCCTCCGCATGGTTGAGGAAGACCGCTACTGCATTGACGTTGTCACCCAAATCTCGGCTGTGCGCGCCGCGCTTCGCCGCGCCGAGGAGGAAATCCTCCGCGATCACGTGGGCCATTGCGTCGAGCACGCCATAGCCAGCGGCAATAAAAACGACCAGCGCAAGAAAGTTTCCGAAATCATGGACGTGCTGGCGCGCGCCGGCAGGTAACGGGCCCGCCTACTCAAAAAGGCTCGACACCGACTCCTCGCGCGACGTGCGGCCGATCGCCTCGCCGATCAGCGAGGCAATGCCGATCACGCGGATATTGCGCGCGGCCTTCACCGCTTCCGTGGGCTGGATCGAGTCGGAGATCACCAGGTGCTTGAGCTTCGACGAGGTGACCCGCGCCACGGCCCCGCCTGACAGCACGCCATGGGTGATATAGGCGCTTACGTCCTTGGCGCCCTGCGCCATCAGAGCCTCCGCGGCGTTGCACAGCGTGCCCCCGGAATCGACGATGTCGTCGATCAGGATGCAGGATTTGCCCGCCACTTCGCCGATGATGTTCATGACTTCCGACTCGCCCGCCTTCTCGCGGCGCTTGTCGACGATGGCGAGCGGCGTGGCGAGACGCTTGGCCAGCGCCCTGGCCCGCACCACGCCGCCCACGTCCGGCGATACCACCACGGTGTTGGCCACATCCATGTGCTGCTTGATGTCGCGCACCATGACCGGCCCGGCGAAGAGGTTGTCGGTCGGGATGTCGAAGAAGCCCTGGATCTGGTCGGCATGGAGATCCATGGTCAATACCCGGTCCGCCCCGGCCCTGGTGATGAGATTGGCCACGAGCTTGGCCGAAATAGGGGTGCGCGACCCGGACTTGCGGTCTTGCCGGGCGTAGCCGAAATAGGGAATGACGGCGGTGATGCGCTTGGCGGAAGCGCGCTTCAGGGCGTCGATGATGATCAGCAGTTCCATCAGGTGGTCGTTGGCGGGAAAGCTGGTGGACTGCACCACGAACATGTCCTGGCCGCGGACATTTTCCTGGATTTCGACGAATACTTCCATGTCGTTGAAGCGCTTCACCACGGCCTTGGTTTGCGGCAGGTGGAGATACGAGCAGATGGCTTCCGCCAAGGGCCGGTTGCTGTTACCCGCCACAATTTTCATCATGCTTACCCCTCGCCGCGCTTCGCTGTGGGCGCTCTATAACAAGGGTGTGACACAAGCGCAAATGGCGGTTGTGGACACTCTTAACCTCCCCTACGCGGCCAATGGCCATCCTCCTAGTCCTCCCCCGCGCAGCGGGAGAGGAAGGGACCCAATCGCAAAGCGATTGGGGAGGTGAGGGCACTTAGCTGGCAAAGCGCCCTCATCTATCCCATCCTGCTTTGCAGGACGGGCCCCTTCTTCTCCCGTTTCACGGGAGAAGACGCTTGGGCTTCACCTGAACTTGTTGATCAGCTCGAATATCCCGGTGGCGGCGGCTTCCACCGCAAATCCGGCGATGTCGCCCCAACCCGTGTCAAGCGACCCGGCAGGCACATTATTGGCCTGGTTCACATCGCCGAGCTTGCCGCCATCCGGCGCCTGCACCGCCCATTTGAGCGCCACCATCTGCATGTCGCCGGAAACGTCCGCCATCTCGACCCGGCCCGAAATCGTCAGCGCATTTTTGGCCGGCGCATGCAGCACCGTCCAGCCCGCCGTCGTCAGGGTCTGGCGCATGGCGCGGGTCAATTCGTCGTTGCCCTTGCCCTTTGCCCCCTTGACCGGAACGACCGCCACCGCCCGGATCACCAGGCGTCCGCTCTTTGCGTCGGCCGCGATTTCCTCCGGCGTCGCCGCGACCGCCTGCTGCTTGCCCGGCCCGTTCAGGGTTTCAAGATCGATCTCCTTGGAGGCTCCCGGCCCCGCCGCAATCATCGCCTCCCAGGGCGGGGAGATAATGGCCGGTGTCCGCTCCGCCGGCTCAAGCTTGCCGAAGGGCTGGCTGCCGCCCCCGCAGGCGGCGAGCAGAAGCAAAAAAACAATGGGCAGCAGCCGTGTCATCGCACAATCATCGTGAGCGGATATTTTGAAACGGGTTCGGGCTTCCTGGCGCCGATAATATAGGTGCGCCCCAGGCAATAGGCCGCCTCTGCTTCAGAATTCATTAGGATCATGTGGGCAAAAAACACCATGCCTTCGGAAAGCTGAACCTCATTGCCGCGGTAGAACATGGGGAAATCCATCCAGCTCGGGGTGAACTTCGCCCCCAGCGAATAGCCGCAGGCATTGAGCCTATGCTTTTGCATACCGTGGGCATCCATCACCCGGGCATGGGCGTCAAACACATCGGCAGCGGTTTTTCCCGGCCGCAGGACAGCTTCAACCTCAGCGAGCGCCGTGCGGCAGGCCTCATCCATTTTCAGATGCTCCTTGCTCGGCTTGCCGATGATCAGCGTGCGCATGAAGGCTGCATGGTAATGACGGTAGACCCCGGCGAATTCCAGCGTGAGCTGGTCGCGCTTGGATAGTTTGCGGCGGCCCGACTTGTAGCGGCAGAGCAGCGCATCGCGGTCCGATCCAATGATGAATTCATTGCCCGGGTAATCACCGCCGCCAGAAAAGATGGCGGAATGCTGGGCGGCGAGAATATCGCCCTCATCAGCCCCGGCCTTGGTTTTCTTGATTCCGGCCTTCAAAGCCTCATCGCCAAGCTTACCGGCCTTGCGCACATATTTGAGTTCGGCGGGCGATTTGACCAGGCGCAGCACGTTGATGAGATTGGTGGCTTCAACCAGCGTGCCGAAGCCATCCAGCGCCGCATCCACCGCCTTGCCATTGAAATGGGTGAGGCCATAGGAATTGGTTTCAATGCCAAGCCGCTTGCCGCGCGCCCCCAGGCTTTCCAGCATGTCGCGGAGTTGCGTGGCGGGCTGGGCGCCCGCCTGATCGGTCCAGATGCGGATGTCCTCGATGTTGGAGGTATGCTGCGCCTGGCGCAAATCGGCCGAACGGGTGAGCAGCGCCAGCTTGCCATCTGCCCCCAGATAAAGGCACTGGAAAAAGCAGAAGCCGAAAGTGTCATAGCCCGTGAGGTAGTACATGCTCTCCTGCTGGAACATCAGCAGGCCGTCGAGATTGGCTTTCTGAATGGCAGCAATCGCCGCCGCGATGCGCTGACGGTATTCGGATGGTTCAAAATGTAGTGCCATGAATGCCCCTAGGTAAGCGTAATGGCGGCAATCTGCCGCCCGTAATCCTTTTCGCGTGCATGCGTGGCGCGGCGGTAGGAGAAATACTCCGCCTCGCGCTTATACGTGCAAAGCCCGCTGTCGATGACCGTGCCGATGCCGAAAGTTTTCATGCGGGCCATCAAGTATGCAGGCAAATCAAACATATAATGTCCCTTCTTCACCGAGTCGGTGAAGTAAATTCTGTTGCCGTCCGCGGCCTCGACAAAACGCGCGGTGAACTCCGGCCCGACTTCATAGGCAGCCTTCGATATGGTGGGGCCCAGCACCGCAACGATATTTGCCCGCTTGGCGCCCAGCTCTTCCATTTTCACAACCGTGGCATCGGTGATGCCGGCAAGGGCCCCCTTCCAGCCCGCATGGGCGCAGCCGATGACGCCGGCCCTCTCATCGGCAAAAAGCACCGGGCCGCAATCGGCGGTGAGGGTTCCGAGGATCAGCCCGGGGACATTGGTCACCATGCCGTCGACCTTCGGGCGGTCATCATGGGGCCACGGCTTTCTGACGATCAGGGCATCCGCGCTGTGCACCTGGAAGGTGGTGGCGATCTGCGCCTCGCTTCCGCCCAGCGCCTTTGCGACCACGCTGCGGTTGCGCACCACGGTGGCGCGGTCATCGCCCGACCCCAGCCCGCAATTGAGCGAGGCGAAAATGCCGGTGGAATGGCCGCCCTGCCGTCCGAAGAAGCCATGGGCGATGCCGGGTTGCTTGAGTTCGCGGGTGACTATCATGGTGTCCCGAACGGATAGGGCATTGGAAGGTCTGCCGATGTTGCTACCATGACTTTGAAGAGATTGCCCATTTCCGTTTCGCCGGCCAGCCTTGCAACGCCCCGGGCCAGGATGCCCCTGCTGTTCGCATCGGCTTTTGACGAAAGAATGGCGGCCCGCTGCTCCAGCCCCATGGCGAGAAGAAAGGCCCTCTGCGTTATGGCCAGATGAACCAAAGCGCCGCCCTGGCTGAATGCCTTGGCGAGCCCCTCAAAATCCACATGCGAGGTGATGTCGCTCTCCCCCGGCCGGTCCGTGATGGCGACATATTCATGGCCCCGCACCGCCTGCAAGGTATCGCCAGGCGCGGTTTGCAGATGGCCGTAATCGATAATGAGGGCGCAGCCCGTGTGCTTCGCAAGGCGCCGGCCGACATCCTTCGCAATCTCCAGCCGCTGCGGCGCAAATTCGATCACCTCGCCATCGGCGCCCTGCACATTGTCCAAGGCGGCAGGCATGAAGCCCGGGCCTGCCGCTCCCACGCAGCGCTCCAGCCATTTGCCATGGCGCTTTTCAAACTGCCGGACGGGAATGGCGTCAAAGAATTCATTGGCGATCAGAAGCAGGGGGCCGTCGGGTACATCCGCAAACGAGTCATGCCATGTCGCATCGTCCCCAAGTTTTTCCTTCTGCAGTTTGCGCAGGATCGGACTCATTTCAACCAGATGAATATGCGCCGCCTCGCGGAAACCCGGCATGACTTTTGCGGCTTTCAGGATATCGGCCATCAGGGTTCCCCTGCCCGGGCCCAGTTCGACAAGATTGAATTGTGCCGGCTTTCCCATTGCATCCCATGCCGCCGCGCACCACACGCCGATCAATTCGCCAAAGATCTGCGAAATCTCCGGCGCCGTCAGGAAATCTCCCTGCGCCCCAAAGGGATCCCGGCTCATGTAATAGCCGTGCAGCGGATGGCCGAGGCAAAGGCCCATGTAGCGGTCAAGCGGCATCGGGCCTTCGGCGGCAATGATCTCGCCGATGATTTTTTCCAGCGGCGTCATGTGGAATGCCGCGAGCGCAGCAGCAGCCAGAGGCCGATGGCCAGAAGCGGCACCGACAGGATCATGCCCATCGTCACAAAGCCGCCGAAGTAACCCAATTGCGCATCGGGCTCGCGCACGAACTCAACCACGATCCGCGACAAGCCATAGATCAGGGCATACATGCCCGCCGCGCGGCCAGGCTTGGTCAAAATATTGTAGCGGTAAATGGCATAGTTGATGACCACGAACAGGAGCACCCCTTCAAGGAGGAATTCATAAAGCTGGCTGGGATGGCGCGGCAGTCCTGTCAGATCGTTGGGAAACACGAAGGCCCAGGGCAAATAAGTTTCACGGCCATAGAGTTCGCCATTGACGAAATTGGCCAGCCGCCCGAGGCCAAGCCCGACCGGCGTTGCCGCCGCCCCCAAATCCAGCAGCCGGTCAAGGCCAATGCCCTGCCGCCTGGCATAAATATAAGAGACAAGGATCACCCCGAAAAAACCCCCGTGGAACGACATGCCGCCTTCCCAGACGCGGAAAATATAAAGCGGATCGGATTGGATCTGCGTCCAGCCGTAAAACAGCAGGTAACCAATGCGCCCGCCCAGCACCACGCCAATCATGGCCAGGAGAAAAAAATCATCGATCTGTTTTGCCGTGGCCGATGGCGTGGTTCCGGCCCAAAGTTTCGGATTGGAAACCAGCCGCTTCATGTACCAGATGCCGAAGATGAGCCCCACGATGTAAGCCAGCGCATACCAGCGCACCGCGAACGGCCCGATGGAAAAGAGCACGGGATCAATATCCGGGAATGTCAGCACCGCAAATGTGAACATGGCGGCGGACAGTGTCTGCGTCGCGGCTTGCCGTCAAGCCCGCCGAGCGGGCTGGATCATGTCCCGCGCAGAAGGTCAGCCGCGTCCTTGCCGGCGACGCCCAGGTGCTTGCGGCTGCGCCAACGCCCGAGTGCCGCTTGCGCAACGAAACGTGCCCCGCGCCATGAGCGCAGGCCCAGCGACGTCCCCGTCGAAACCCGGCGCAGCCACATGGCTTTCTGCAGGGACTCCGCTTCACACTGGACCTTCACCGGATCGGCATAGAAATCCGCCACATCAGCCGCTTCGATCGTATCCCTGGCGAGCCACTCCGGCACATAGGCCGCGCACAGGCGCTGAACATCGGTCAAAACCTTGTTGGCTCCGGTTCCCGCTGCCGGGCAGGAGGTGGAATAGGCGTCGCCGACCAGCACTATGCCGGGCCTTTGCGGCTCGTTGACCCGGAAAAGATCGACCGGCCGGATGCTCACCTGCCCGTCGATGCTGAAAGGCCCGGTAAATTGCGTGAGCGTCGGGATAAGATCGAGCAGTGCTTCCCTGGGGTGATGGCGGAATTTCCGCAGGCGCATGTCCTCCATGCCCCAATAGACGAAGAGGTTGGCGCGCATGCCGCCTGTCACCGGGAACACCGTGAGATAGGCCATGCACTGGTCCGGTCTTTCCGGAAAAACCGTCAGCGCCGGAAACAGGAAGGGCTGTTCGCCTTCCGGCTTCATGTCAAAGCCGATACTGATCGAATGGCACGGGCTGAGCACTTCGCGCTTGATCTCAAGCGTGTCGCGCAAGCCCGGGTTCAATCCCGTGGCCATGACCACCAGCCGGGCTTCAATCTCATCTCCCGTGGCAAGCGTGATATGCTGCCGTCCAGCTTCACCGTCAATCGCCGCGACTTTCGTTGCAACATGACGGACATTTGCCGGAATCTGCTGCCGCACCGCATTCACCAGATCGTGGTACATGATGCCCGCCCGTCCGCTCGGCTTGCGGTCAACCAGCCGGCCATAGCGCACCACCCAGACCTGGCCGTCGACGCAGGCCTTCGGCAGCACCTCATCGGCAAGTCCGGTGAGACGCAGCAACTCCAACTGGGTATCGTCCAGCTTCTCGCAGCGGAATTCCGGGCGCTGCGCCATGTGGGGTTCAATGAGCAGCGTATCATGCCCGGCCTTGCCAAGCATGGCGGCAGCAGTGGCTCCGGCCAGCCCGCCGCCGATAATGGCCACATCTGTGGTCAACCTGTTCATGCCACAACCTGGGCGATGGACCGCACCGCCCGCAGCAGCGTGTCGGATTTTTTGATTTTGCCTTTCAGGGCAAGGCCTGCGCGCCAGAGCGGCGCCGCCGCCTGGCCCGCTGCCGTAACCGGGATGACCGAATCGTAAAGCGCTTCGGCATCCTTGCAATAGACCTGCTTGTAGGCCGCATCGCCGATGCCGAGATCAAATGTGTTCAGGCCGCGCTCGCAGCACATCCGGATGACATTGGCGAGCAGCAATTCGCCCGGGCTGTAATTTCTGAACTCCGCCCCGGCGATGGAATTGAACATGCCGCTGAAGCGCCCGTCGGCCACGATGCCCCCGAAGGTGGCGATGATCGTATCTCCGGCCGAGGCGGCGTAGAGCTCGATCACCGGTTCGCCCGTATCGGGGTCAATGTCATGCGCCCCGGCTCTGGTGAATTCCTTCACGCCCGCCGCATCGAAGGCATTGCTCAGGCCCTGTTCGCGCATGCGCGCGCTTTTCTGCTGAAAGAAAGTCTCCAGCACCCGGTCGATCTCGGCCGGAGTCCTCGCCCGCCCGAAGGCGACAGGCCCAAGGGCTGCAAGCTGGCGCTCCTTTTGCCGGAGCTTCTTGCGCGAGTTGCCGCCCATGCGATCCTTGAGCAGGGCCTCGAAATCACTTTGCAGGGCGCCAGCATAGGCCGGGCCGGCAGCATCCCTGAGCGGCGCCTGGAGCAAGGGGTTGGCCGTGCCCCGCCAGGCCGCGGGCTGGTTGAGCAGAACGAGGAGATCGAGGCGCGGGCCGTTGTGGCGCAGCCCATTGAGCAATGCATTGCGGGCGGCGTCAGGCTGCGCCAGGTATTCCGGACGCCAGACCGGCAGGTTGAAATTCGTGTGCTTGCCGCCCATGAAAAATCCCACCTGGAGGGGACCGACCTGTTTGCGGACCAGCGGCAGCAGGAGGATGGGCATGCCCGCGTCATCGCGCAGCACCGTGATATGAGGCGAAGCCTTGGCAATACTGCCAATATGCTCCCACCACTGTGCCATCCAGGAATGATGCTGGTAGCGGCTGCAGAAGGCCCCTTGCTGTACCAATTCGCGCCACAGGGGCTCAGCCTTCCCGATTTGGGTCAGGACCTCAACCCGCGCCCGCGCCGCAGGGTTAACGGCGGATTTCAGCCCCGGAAGGCCAATCGGTTTCGCAAGCATATGAGAGTAGGAAGGATTTTGCACAGTTCTGGGCCTCGAACAGGTGAAACGGCGCGGCCCCCAAAGGCGGCCGCTTGACCATGACAAGGCAAGCCCTATGCCAGTTAACCCTAACCTCCCGCCCCCGCCAGAAACGTTAATTTATCACGTAGAGGCAGGGTTTGGCGCTTCCCCGGCAGTAATAGTTGTTTCCGGTGTAGTTGCAGATGATGCGCTTCGATTTTGCGATGTCCCAAGCGGACCATTGCAGGCCATAAATATCTTCCACGGTAGTATGCCAGATGGCTTTGACACCTGCCGTGCTCTGGGCCTTGGTTGGCGCAATCGCTTCGGCGTGCTTGTAGGCAGCTTTACATTGGTAGGCCTGGGCGTTGGCCGCGCCGGACACAACTACCGCCAAGAGGGTTGCCGTAAAAAGGCCAGGCTTCCGTTTTGTCTGAAATGATAACAACATGACTTTCTCCTTTGGGTGTTCGATTTCAGTTTGGACAGGCTCTTCAGGTCGCAAAATCTACAAGCGTTTGATCTTGACGCACCTTCCGCCGGCGGGCTTCTCGCCCCTGGCACAGACGACCCTGGCCACCGGCACACGCACGCATTTCTTGCCTTTGAGGGTAAATCCGGGTTTGCAGAAGATGCTGATGACCGGCTTCTTGACGCATTTGCCGTTCAGCCGCATCTGGTCCGCCCTGCAGGCGATGACGAGCGGGAGTTTACGGATGCAGGCCTTGCCCTTCAGGACGAAGCCGGGCTTGCAGAGAATGCTCACGTCAGGCTTCTTCACGCACGCGCCGTTTTGCAGCTTTTCTCCACGCGTGCAAATCGGATCCAGCACTTTGATTTTGCCTGCCGAACTGCTGCCTTGGCTGTTCGGCACGGCCGGCGGATCGGACGCCAGGTCATCGGCGCCAGGCTCGACCGCCGGATTGCTGCAGGTGAAATCCTTCGCCGCGGTGGCCACCGTCACCGGCGTGCCATTGTCCAGTATCTCCTGGATCGTGCACGAGATTTTGCGGGTGCGGTTGATGCTGAGATCGTGGGCGCCATAAGCCTCATAGTTCGGGCCGCCCTGGTTAAAGCCCGTGGCCGTGCTGGAGAAGAAGGCGCCATTGGAACATTGAATGCGATACTTGAAGTCGCCGGGCCCGCCACGCAGGACCGAAAAGAAGACCTGGCCCTTGCGCGGGCAGAATTTTTTGGCCCCGGCGCTGTCGGCCACGGTGGCCTCGCCCTGCCAAAGGGCCTGGGGCTTGGGCAAATCGGGATTGGCCTGCGGTTCGGATGCAAGGCCACCGCCGCCGGCGCCCGTGCAATGCACGGTGATGTCTTTCCACGGCGTAGACGGCGAGAATGCCCCGTTGCCTTCGATCTCGGTCATGAAATTGAAGGTTGAGGTGACCCCGGCATTCTCGATGCTTTCGACATTGGCGAAATAGCCGTTTTTGGCGGCATCATATTTCGCGTCTGCGTTCTTTAGAACCGAGGTGATGGCGCCGCCATTCTTTTGCCGCCAGATGCGCATTTTCACCGGTCCGGCCTTGCTGGTCTCGGCACGCGAGGTAACTTTCAGCGCCGGGCAGACGGTACCCGGATTTGCCCCGGGCAGCTTGTTGAAGGAATATGTCGTGAGAAACATCTTGACCGACTCGACCTTGAAATTCCCCAGGTCTGCGGCAAGCCCGGCATCGGGATCGATGAGCGAGGCCTTGCAGACGACTTTCACCGGCACCGAGCCATAACCTTCGTAGGCCGGATAGTTCGTCCCGTTCTTATGAGCGAACTGCGCTTCCAGGGTGAGATTTACGAAATGCCAAAACTCTTGCTTCTTCGAAGGAGTTCCGGCGCTGTTGCAGGCATTGAGGATCTGCATGCGTTCAAGAATGAGATTCTGCGTCGACCCGGTCAGGCTTCTGGTTTCTTGGACAAAATCGGGCGGCTTGATGTATTCGCCGCTGTAATAGATTTCCGCTGCCGGCTGCTTGATCTTGTAGCTCACGAGCTTGCCATTCGAAATTCCCATGCCGACCTTTACGCCCATGCCGAACGTGCCGGGGCTGATATCGGTCCATGACTTGCCATCCTTGGAGGTGACTTCAATCCTGCCCGACCCAAAGCCGTCCTGTTCGATGTCGACAGTAACCGATGCGAGGGCGGCAGGCGCGAAAAGCGCCACGCCCAGAAGGGCGAGGCTGGTACGGGAAAACGATGCGGCGCGCGACATGGAATGCTCCTGTGTTTGATCGCCTGCAGGTCCCTCCCAATTCAGCAGGCGTTCATGGGTTGATGCCGCGAAGCTGACACGGGCGCCCTGAAGTGGCTGTGAATGCCGTGTTCAGGCCGCGTTCATGGACTGGAAGATGACCGGCGGGGCAAGATCTTCAGCCGCGCCCGACCACCGTGACATGATCCGGATCGAGCGTGGCAAACACCCGCGCTCCAGGCTTGAAAATCTTGTGGGTTGGCTGGACCACAAACATCGAGCTGTTGGCCGTGGAGATCGTATATTCCCAGTGCGATCCGAGATAGGTGGCTTTCTCGATCTTCGCCGGCAGCGAGGCAACCTTCGAGCCTTTGGCGTCGAGGCTGACGCCGCTCGGGCGCACCACAAGATAGATCTCGTCGCCCTCATAGCCGCGGTCCGGCACGGTGACGATCAAGTTGCCCAGGTCAATCTTGATGGTCTTTCCCTTTCTGTCGCGCCTCTTGATGCTGCCGGGAATAAGATTGGCGCTGCCGATGAAATCCGCCACGAATGCGTCCGCCGGCCGTTCATAAAGATCATGCGGCGTTCCCACCTGGGCGATGCGGCCCTTGTTCATGACAACAATCTTGTCTGAAACCGCCAGCGCTTCTTCCTGGTCATGGGTGACATAGACGCTGGTGAGCCCCAAGGTCTGCTGCAAATCCCTGATCTCCTCGCGCATCCGCCGCCGGAGTTTCGCATCCAGATTGGAGAGCGGCTCGTCAAACAGCAGCACCTGCGGCTCCAGCACCAGCGCCCGGGCAACCGCCACGCGCTGCTGCTGGCCGCCGGACAGTTCCGAAGGCAGGCGCTCATCATAACCCTCAAGCCCCACCATCTTAAGTCCCTCGCGCGCCTTGTCACGCTGGGCAGAGCGCGAAAGCTGCGATTGCCGCAACCCATAGGACACGTTTTCGATGACGCTCATGTGCGGGAACAGGGCATAGGACTGGAACACCATGCTGACATCGCGCTCGTTCGGCGGAAGCAGCGTCACGTCCTTGCCGCCGATCAGCACATGCCCCGAGGTTTGCGTTTCAAGTCCGGCAATCATCCGAAGCGTCGTGGTCTTGCCGCAGCCCGAAGGGCCCAGCAAGGTCACCAGCGTGCCGGCTTCGATGTCGAGCGTGATGGCATCGACGGCAATTGTCTTGCCGAATGCCTTGGTCACGCCATCAAGTTTCACGGCCGCCGACCGGCTGGCAATTTTCATGCAACACCCCCACGAACCGCCAATGGCTGAATGCCCCGGTTGGCGCGCCGCTGCTCGCCCACCCCAAGCTGAATGGCCCCGATCGCCCCCAGCATGAACAGGATGAGCACCGAGCTGTAGGCGATGGCGACGCCGAAATCCGAAACCTCAACCCGCCCGACAATATAGGCCGTGGCGAGATTGTACTGGGCGCTGACCAGGAAGATCACCGCGCTCACCGAGGTGATGGCCCGCACGAAGGCATAAACCAGCGACGCGATAATGGCAGGCCTCAGCAGTGGCAGGATCACCCGGCGGATTGTTGCAAAGCTTCCGTGGCGCAGCATCAGCGAGCACTCATCAAGGCTCCGGTCGATCTGACTCATGGCGGCAATGCCGGCCCGGATCGAAACCGGCATGTTGCGGAAAACAAAGCATATAATGAGGATGAGCCCGGTCCCGGTGATTTCGATGGGCGGCACGTTAAAGGCAAGAATATAGCTCACCCCGATCACCGTTCCCGGAATGGCAAAGCTCAGCATGGTGATGAACTCGAAGGTGGACTGGCCGATGAAGCGCTGGCGGTTGAGCAGATAGGCAGTGAGCAGGCCGATTGCCGCCGTGAATGGCGCCGCGGCGGCGGAAACCCCGATGGTGGTGAAGAAAGAGGGCCACGCCCGGCCCGTCCATTGCAGCCCACGCTCGGTCCATTCAATGCCGAAAGCGGTGATGTAGTGCTGGAAGGTCAATGTATTGTCGATGCCAAGCGATTTGACAAAGCCGCCGATGAGAATGATGCCGTAGAGCAGGACCGTGAAGGCGAGCCACGGCACCGCCGTCATGTAGATCAGCCGCCGCACGCCGTCGGGAAGCTTTGCCGGAAGTCCTGAATCGCCTTTCCCGGCAATCGTCGTATAGGAACGCCGGCCCAACCACCGGCGCTGGAGATAGAAGGCCGAGAGCGTCAGGGCAAGAAGCGCAATTGAAAGCGCCGCCGCCCGGCCCGGATCATTCTGCGAGCCGACGATGGCAAAGAAGATATCGGTGGAAAGCACATCATAGTTGCCGCCAAGCACCAGGGGATTGCCGAAGTCGGCGAGGCTCTCGACGAAACCGATCAGAAAGGCATTGGCAAGCCCCGGCCGCATCAGCGGCCAGGTCACGTTGGCGAAGGTTTGCCAGCGGTTGGCCCGCAGGGTTTGCGAGGCTTCCTCCATGGAAGGGCTAATGCCTTCGACAACCCCGATGATCACCAGATAGGCGATGGGCGCAAAGGCCAGCGTCTGGACCAGCAGCAGGCCGAAGAAGCCGTATATCCAGCGGCTTGGCGGAATGCCGAAGAGCTCGCTCATCAGCCATGTCGCCACGCCGTTTCGCCCGAACAGGAGTATGATGCCAAGGCCGATCACGAAAGGCGGCGTGATGATGGGCAGGATGGCGAGCAATCGCAGCAGGCCCTTGGCGCGGAAATTGGTGCGCTTGTGGAGCAGCGCCAGGCCGAGGCCCAGCAAGGTGGTGGCCAGCCCCGTGGCAACCCCAAGAACAAGACTGTTCAGGGTGACCTGCCCCACATCGGCGGAAAACACCCGGGCAAATATGGCGCTCAGCGCGTATCCACCCTCCGGCGTGACCGCTGACTCAATCAGGATGAGAAGGACGGGATAAAAAACAAAGAGCGCAATGCAGGAGGCGACAACGGTGATCGACCCGACCAGAAAGCCGTCACCGCGCATCAACCCATTGAGTGCAAGACCAGATGAAAAGAGAAGAAGCAAGGCGCCGCCGCAAACGACCGCGCCCACCCCAAATCCGCTCTGCGCGGCAACGGGGCCAAAAGCCAGTTCAAGCCAGGACACATTCCAGCCCTTCAACCCGATGAGAAAGCCCTGCGCAAACATCCAGAACAGGCCTAGGCCCCCCGCCCCGGCAATCACCGAGCCGCGCGGGCCTCCGCGCCGGAAGACCTCGATGAGGGGAATGAGCAGGCAAAGGCCGACGGGCAGAAGCTGCCACCGGCCATGCAAAACGGCCTGCAGAAACAAGGGCGCGGCATTGGCTTCGCCAAACCGCCCAATCCAGGCAAAATCCCAGAAGCCGGAAGGAACGACATACCACGGCAACACAACCGCTCCTATCAGGCCGGTCATGGCCAGCAGGAAAATGTGGCGCGACTGTTTGGAAAGCTCTGGCATGCTTATGGGATCCGGCGGCGGGCTGCCGCTCGATCCCTATCCAGTGTCATTTTGCTCCGATTTCAGCGTCCCAGCGCGACAGCAGCCGCTTGCGTTCGGCGGAAGCGCCGAACTTGGCGAAATCATAGTCGATCAGCTTGATGTCTGCCATTTTTGGAGCCGCATCCGGAATCGGCGCCTCCATATTGGATGGATTCTGATAGCTGTTCGAGGCCGCACCCAGTTTCTGGGCTTCAGGCGTGAGTGCCCAGTCATACCATTTCTTGGCGTTGTCCAGGTTGGGCGCGCCCTTGATGATGCTCATTGAGCCGATTTCAAATCCGGTTCCCTCGCACGGGCTCACATTCTTGATCGGCGCGTTCGAGGTAATGGTGGGCGTGATCACATCATGCTGGAAGGCGATGCCAACCAGCGTCTCGCCTCGCGCCACGGCCTGGGCCGGCGCCGCTCCCGATTTCGTGTACTGGTTGATGTTGCCGTCGAGCGCTTTCATGTATTTGAAGGCTTCTTCTTCGCCGAGAATCTGCACCATCGTGGCAAGGAAGGTATAGGCCGTGCCCGATGAGTTTGGGTTTGCGATCTGCACTTCGCCCTTGAATTCCGGCTTGATCAGGTCGGCCCAGCAGGCTGGCGCCGTAACCTTCTTCTGCTCGAGCAATTCGGTATTGTAGCCGTAACCCAACGCTCCGAGGTAAACGCCGACGGTGGCGCCCTTGCCGGTTTCATGCTGCTTGACCGCCCACGGATGAAGCTTGGCAAGCATGGGCGACTCATAGGCTTCCGTCAGCCCTTCTTCGGCCGCCTGCAAATGCGGATCGCCCGTTCCGCCCCACCAGATGTCGCCCTTGGGATTGGCCGATTCCGCCTTCACCTGCGCAAAGGTTTCACCGGAACTTTTCCGCGTCATCGCCACCGAAATGCCGGTTGCTTTCTGGAACTCGTTGACCATGCTCTGGCACCACTCTTCCTGGACCGAGCAGTAAACCGTGAGATTGCCATCGGCCTGCGCCGGTGAGCCAAAAACCAGGGCGGCAAATGCCATCGCGGCGGCGGAATTGAAGAGTTTTCGAGTCATCTTGGTCATCGCATTCCTCCCGGTTCAGACTTTTGTTTGTGACAGTTTTGTGACAACATGGCAGAAGAAATTGCTGTTGGCCAGCATGGATTTTCCGGGAGATTGGGGATGGACGAAGGTGAACTTGACCGGCGTTTTCACGCGGGCCTGGACCTGGTGCGCGAGGTCGGCCAGGAAGCGAGCCGGCAGTACCGCCGCCGCGGCAGCTTGGCGGTTGAAACCAAGGGCCTGCAGGACCTGGTGAGCGAAACTGACCGCGCTTGCGAAGACGAAATTGTCTCGGCCCTCACCCGGATGTTTCCCGGCGATGCCTTTCTCGGCGAGGAGCGCGGGCTGCAAAATTCCGGCGGTGATGCCACTTGGGTGATCGACCCGATTGACGGCACGGCAAACTTTCTCCGCGGCATTCCGCTTTGGTGCGTCTCGCTCGGGCTGGTTTACAGGAATCAGCCGATACTTGGAATCATCTACAACCCGGAAACCGATGAACTTTATGCGGCCAAGCGCGGAGCCGGGGCAACGCTCAACCGCGCACCGATAAAAGTCAGCGCTGTCGCAAAGCTTAACGAGGCCCGCATGGGCATTGGCTTCAGTTACCGCCGGCCTGTCGCTCCCCACGTCCGCGCCATCGCGGCGCTGCTTGAAGCCCATTGTGAATACAGCCGCTTGGGCTCCGGGGCGCTGGGCATGGCTTTTACCGCCGATGGCCGTTTGGACGGCTATTGGGAAGCCCATATCAACATCTGGGACGTCGCTGCCGGACTCTGCATCGTCAGCGAAGCAGGGGGGTGGACAAATGACTTTATGGCCGGCGATGTTTTCCGCCAGGGCAACCCGATACTTGCCACCAATCCGGCTTTAGCCGAACCGCTGTCAGCTCTGCTCCCGCTTTGAGACGGCAGTCATTTAATTGACCAAATTAACCCAAAAACTCATGAGTTCTTGAAAATGCCAAACTCACGGTGTTAGGTTCATCTTCGCTGAAACGCCTCCAATAAGTTGGCGGATCGCCGGGGTTGTTGCGGGTTTTAGGCCAGCAACCGAATAGCCTATAGAACGGTTGATCCAGCATGTGTCGCGCGATTTTGCGTTTTCATATGTTTGGAGCCGTCAATGACCAACAAAATTTCCTTTTATCGCTTCGCTGCTGCGCAGAGTCAGAAGTGGCACTGCTTTTACTGTGGGTTGCCAATGGGCGGCCGACAATCACCATATGCAGAAGTTCTTTCAAAGAAATCTCTCTCGGTAACCGCCGAACATCTTCAAGCGCGCCGAGATGGCGGTGAGGATTGTACGACCAACATCGCCGCGGCACATTCGATATGCAATTGGCGTCGGCATCGGCGCAAGATGCCGATGACCCCGTTGAAGTTTGTTGCTTACGTCAGATTGCGCATCGAAAAAAATCGATGGTTTGGCAGCGAAGACCTTAAACAGCTCATCGGCGCGCGCTGTCGACGCAAAGGGTGGCATGGGTGAGATTGAGGGGCCCGTGGCACTACGGCCCTTGAAAATCCCTTGTTGAATCCATAGTTACAGGACAAGAAGAGGATTGCTGCCATGACCACCACATCGTCCCGTTTTTTTGACGAGCTTGCCAAGCTGATGACCAATGCCACCGGCGCTGCCCAGGGCCTGCGCAAGGAAGTCGACACGCTGGTCCAGGCCCAGGTTGAACGGGTTTTGAACAACCTGGAACTGGTCAAGCGCGAGGAATTGGACGTGATCCGCGACATGGCGCAAAAGGCCCGCGAAGAGAATGAGGCGCTCGCCAAGCGGCTTGCCGCGCTCGAAGCGAGGATTGGCCCCGCCTCCGCCCCCTAATTACATGTGGAGGAATCAATTACAAATGCCCGCTGACTCTTGTGGCGACTCAATCACAGGGGCATTTTCTCCCGGATGGCCCGGCATGATTCGCCGGGCATGTGAGGGCTTTGCCTATGGGCGCAGTGCAGTCATATTTGAACGAAACCACCAATCCGCTTGATCTCATCGAGCGCCTGGCGGAACGCCGCGACTGGTCCGTTGACCGGACCAATGATTGCGAAGTGACCATGGTGATGGGCGGCGGCTGGAGCGATCTCTATGTCTCGCTCAACTGGCGCGACGATCTGGAATCGCTGCTCGTCGCCTGCACCTATGGGATGAAGGTGCCGCCGGCCCGCAAGGACGAGGTGGCCCGCCTCCTGGCGCTCATCAACGGGCAGCTGTTTCATGGCCACTTCGACATGTGGCACGGCGACGGCAGCGTCGTGTTCCGCAACAATCTCGTTCTCGCGGGCGGCGCGGTGGCCAATGATGCCCAGTGTGAAACCCTCATCCGCGTCGGGATCGAATCCTGCGAGCGCTATTACCCCGCCGTGCAATATGTCTGCTGGGCGGGCCAGGCCGCCGACGCCGCCCTCGAAAGCAGCCTGCTCGAAACCATGGGTGAGGCATGAGCCTGGCGCTCAAGGGAACCCTGGTTCTCGTGGGCGCCGGCAAGATGGGCGGGGCCATGCTGGAGGGCTGGCTCAAGTCCGGCGCTGATCCAAAAAAAATTGTGGTCCTTGATCCCTTTGCCTCGGATGAAATGAAAGCCCTGCTGGCTAGGCACAAGGTGTCTCTCAACCCCGCCATTGCCGGCATCACGAATGCCGAAGTTGTCCTGATCGCAGTAAAGCCACAAATGATGGAAGAGGTTCTTCCCACGGTTGTGGGCCTGGGCAGCTCAAAGCCGTTGATTCTTTCCGTGGCGGCCGGAAAGACCATTGCCTCTTTCGAGCGCCATTTTGGAAAGTCCGCCGCCATTATCCGCACCATTCCCAATACACCCGCAAGCATTGGCCGCGGCATTACCGCGATGTCGGCCAATGCCAATGTCTCGGCAGCGCAATTGAAGTTGGCCAAGGATCTTCTCGCGGCGATTGGCGAGGTGGTGACCGTTGACCGCGAAGAGCTGATTGACAGCGTGACGGCGGTTTCCGGCTCCGGCCCGGCTTATGTTTTCTACATGACCGAATGCCTCGCGGCGGCGGCGGAAAAACTGGGCCTGCCCCCTGCCCTTGCCATGCAGCTGGCCCGCGCCACCGTGGCAGGCTCGGGTGAACTGATGCGGGTCACGGGCACCGAGGCGGCAATTCTCAGGCAGAACGTCACCTCGCCCAAGGGCACAACCCATGCGGCCCTCCAGGTTCTCATGGCCGGAGACGGCTTGCAGCCCCTGCTTGAAAAGGCTGTAAAGGCGGCGGCCGACCGGTCGAGGGAGCTGGCGAGCTAGGTTGAGTTCTTGCCTGCCCCTGGGCTAAACCTCGGGCAGGACAATGGGAACCTGATATGCGACCAAGGCTGTCTTTGATCACCACCTGCAAGAACAGATTGCCCCATCTCAAGCAGACACTGCCTTTGATGCTCCGGCAGCCGCGCGCCGAAGTCATCGTGGTTGATTACGGATGTGAACAGGGCACGTCCGCCTGGGTGCAAGAACACCACCCCGCGGCAAAGCTTGTTCAAGTGAACGATGATCCGGTCTTTGCCGCTGCGAGAGCGCGAAATATCGGCGCTAAAAACGCCGCGCACGAGTTTTTCTGCTTTGTCGATGCCGATGTCGAATTGCACATGGAATTGGGCAAATGGCTGGAGTCCAACTGGCAACCCGGAAGTTATTTTGTCTACCCGTCGCAGAATGCGGCTGAACTCGCCGGATTTATCATCCTCACCCGGGAGCAATTTCAAAAGGTCAGTGGTTATGATGAGGCATTCAGGGGTTGGGGCGGAGAGGACATTGATTTGGATGAACGTCTCGCCAGGGCTGGCTTCTCAAAATCCCTGATGCCGGCGGATTCACTGGTGTCGATTTCGCATGGCGACGAGTTGCGCCAACTGGGCAAGGACGCGGGTGGTTTCGGGACGAAGCGCGAAACCTTGTCGATGAATCAGCTCTATCGGATGATCAAACGAGATTCCTGGAACCTTACGGGCACGGAAATTGAGCTGGAAAGACGCAAAGCGCTGTTCCAGTTTCTCCGCGCCTTGCGGGAGGACGCGCTGGTGAAGGGCAAGGCTGACTTTTTAGTGTCATTCGATATTCCGATAGAAATGAAACACAACCGGTATGCGGCAAGCCTGCGGACGCTGAGCTACAGGACACCGCTCAAGCCACCGGTGCGATAAAGCTCAAAAGGGAACACATGGCAGAATTAGCATTCTCCGATTTTCAGAAAGTCGACATCCGCGTGGGCACCATCGTGGCGGTGGACCCTTTCCCCGAAGCCCGCAAGCCGGCCTTCAGGCTGCGCATTGATTTCGGCCCAGAGATTGGGGTGAAGAAATCGTCCGCCCAGGTGACCAAATACTACACGCCGGAAACCCTGCTGGGCCGCCAGGTGGCCGCCGTGGTCAATTTCCCGCCGCGCCAGATCGGCCCCTTCATGTCGGAAGTCCTGACCCTTGGGTTCCCCGACCCCGAAGGCGACGTGGTGCTGCTGGCGGTCGAGCGGCCCGTGCCAAACGGCGGACGGATGTATTAGACCGGGATCTGCACCACGGCGCGGAGGCCGCCGGCCGGGCTTTCATCCAGCTTGATTTCACCGCCATGGGCGTGGGCGATATCGAGGGCAATGGCGAGGCCCAGCCCGGTTCCCGTTTCATCGAGGTTGCGGGCATTGTCGAGCCGCACAAAGGGCCTGAACGCATCCTCGCGGTTTTCAGCCGGAATGCCGGGTCCGTCATCGTCAACGAGGATGGTGAGCAGCCGGTTTTCGACGCCGCCCTTCACCTTGACATTGTTTGCATAGCGCACCGCATTGCCCAGGAGGTTTGAGATCAGGCGCCGGAAGGCATTGGGCTTGATGCTGACGTCCACATCCTGCACATCGAGCGCGACATGGGACTTTCCCCGCGCCACGGCGGAGGCGACCGAGCCGAACATCTGCGCCAGATTGACCGCTTCGGTTTTCTCGCCGCCGTCACCGCGCACAAAGGCCATGTAGGCCTCCAGCATGCGCTGCATTTCCTCCACGTCTTCCTTGAGCGGCTTTATCTTCGGCCCGTCGCCGAGAAAGGCCAGCTCCAGCTTGAAGCGCGTAAGGATGGTGCGGAGATCATGCGAAACCCCGGCCAGCATGGCGGTGCGCTGCTCGACATGGCGGGCAATGCGGCTCTTCATGTCGACAAAGGCAAGGCCGGCTTCACGCACTTCGGTGGCGCCGCGCGGGCGGAACTCCGTGACCTCGCGCCCCATGCCAAAGCTCTTGGCGGCCTTGGCCAGCTCGACGATGGGGGTGATTTGCTTCCGCAGGAAGACAACGGCGATCAGCAGGAGCACCAGCGATGACAGCAGCATCACGATCAACAGGACGCCGGTGTTGGCGGCATAGGCCCTGTCCTCGTCCGTGAGAATGCGGAAGATCAGGCCTTTTTCGACCTCAACCCGGATTTCGACCTTGCCGTTCCGCGCCGTGCTGTTGATCCAAAAAGGCCGCCCGGTTTCACGTTCAAGATATTTCGTCATCTTGTCGTCAACCAGGGAATAAAGCGTGCGGTCAATGGGCGGAGGCAACGCATCGCCGCGGGTGATTTCGAGCCCGAGATCCAATCGCTTGTTGGCGACAAGTTCGATTTCCCTGATGGCCGCCGCCGATTTGTCTGAGCGGTCATAGAGATCGGTGACCAGGCCAATCTCGCGGGCCAGCGACCGGCCAAGGACCTTGGTGACATTGTCCCAGTGACGCTCAAGAATGATCCCTGCCATGATGGTTTGCAGC
Source organism: uncultured Alphaproteobacteria bacterium (assembly GCA_963773295.1). Lineage (GTDB taxonomy): Bacteria > Pseudomonadota > Alphaproteobacteria > Rhizobiales > Aestuariivirgaceae > Aestuariivirga. The sequence continues at coordinate 76,235 of CAVZAJ010000007.1, read as the reverse complement.
AGCACGATGGGCGCGATGACGATGATCAGCGAACGCGAGTAGAGCCCCGTCGGCAGATGGCGCTCGAGAAACCGGTTGAAGCGAAAATACAAGCCGCTCATCCCGCCATCTCTTCATCGACATAGAGGGCGTAGCCCGCCCCGCGCACGGTTTGCAGGTACACCGGATTGGCCGGATCGCCCTCGATCTTCTGGCGCAGCCGGTTGATTTGCACATCCACGCTGCGCGCACTCTCCTCGGATCCCGGCTGCGAAAGCTCCAGCCGGCTGAGCGGCGTTCCGGATTTATGGCACAGCAGGCGCAGCAGGTCCTTTTCGCCGGAGGTGAGGCGCACCAGGTCGCCATTTTTGCGAAGCTCGCCCCGCGGCACATTGAACTGAAATCCGCCGAAGCGAACCTCGGTCTTGGCGGGCGCGGCGATGCCCGCCCGGCGCAGCAGATTCTTGATGCGCAGCAGCAGTTCGCGCGGCTCAAACGGCTTGGCCAGGTAATCATCGCTGCCCGTGGCCAGCCCCGCGATGCGGTCATCCGTATCCGCAAGGGCCGAAAGCATGAGGATGGGAACGTCACGGCTTTCGCTGCGCAGCGATGTCGTGAAGGTGAGGCCGGTTTCACCGGGCATCATGATATCGAGAACGAGGAGATCAAAGGTGAGGCCCCGCATGCGCTCGCGCGCTTCCGCCGCCGTTCCCGCCACCGAGACCAGAAAGCCATTGTCCATCAGGTAGGATTTGATCAGCTCACGGATGCGCCGGTCATCGTCCACCACCAGAATATGGCGGGCCTCAATCACCGGGCTTCGCTCCGGGCTTGCCTGCCCCATCAATCCACTCTTTGACTCCTTCGCGGTTTTCCGGGCTGACGAGGTGATAGAGAATTTCGCGCATGGACGGGCGCCCGTTGCCCGAGGTTTCTGTGACCGCCCGGCGGATGCGCGACATCTGCGGCGCCATCAGGCGCTGTCGCAGCTCCTCGCCCGCCGCCGTGAGATGCAGCAGCCGCTGGCGCCGGTCCGTCTCGCCTTCTTTCTGGAAGACATAGCCCTTGTCGATCAGGTCCTTCAGCACCCGGCCAAGGCTCTGCTTGGTGATGCGCAGAATATCGAGAAGCTGGGCCACGGTCATGCCGGGGTCGCGGCCGACAAAATGCACCACCCGGTGGTGCGCCCGGCCAAAGCCCAGTTGCTCCAAAAGCGTATCCGGGTCCGAGACGAAATCCCGGTAGGCGAAGAACATCAGCTCGATCAAAGCCACGGTTTCGTCTTCGCCCAATTTGTCATCAAAATTTATGTCAGTCATATTGACATATTATTCCATTTTTGTTACTTTGCAGCCCAATAGCACGCAATGTTATTGCGCAAACCGCTGATTGGGCGTGTTTGACAGCAATATAGGCTGAAGTTCTATAAAAATCGAATTGGGAGAGTTCCGATGTCCATCCTGCCTTTTGACCAACGCGACGGCGCCATCTGGTTTGACGGCGAAATCGTCCCCTGGAAAGAGGCCAAGGTCCATGTGCTCACCCACGGCCTGCATTATGGCTCCTCCATTTTCGAAGGCGAGCGCGCCTATGCCGGCGACGATTTTCAAATCGCGCGAACATTCCCAGCGCCTGCACAAGTCCGCCGGGATCATGGATTTCACCATCCCCTATTCGGTCGAGCAGCTCGATGCCGCCAAGGCCAAGGTTGTGGAACTGAACGGCGGCGGCGACCAGTATGTGCGGCCCGTGGCCTGGCGCGGCTCCGAAATGATGGCGGTTTCCGCCCAGCACAGCAAAATCCACGTGGCCATTGCCAGCTGGACATGGCCTTCCATGTTTGATCCCGAAACCAAGATGAAGGGCATCAAGCTCGACATCGCCGATTATCCGCCGGCCCGATCCCGCCTGCGCGCCCGTCCACGCCAAGGCGGCAGGGCTTTACATGATCTGCACCATCTCCAAGCACAAGGCGGAGAAGAAGGGCTATGCCGATGCCATGATGCTGGACTGGCAGGGCCGCGTGGCCGAATGCACCGGCGCCAATATTTTCTTCACCCGCGACGGCGCCATTCACACGCCCATCGCCGATTGCTTCCTGAACGGCCTGACCCGCCAGACGGTGATTGCCATTGCCAAGCAGCAGGGCATGGAAGTGATCGAAAGCCGCATCATGCCGGACGACCTGCCGAGCTATAATGAATGCTTCATCGTGGGCTCGGCGGCGGAAGTCACCCCCATTTCCGAAATCGGCCCCTATAAATTCAAGCCGGGCAATATTTCGCGCAGCCTGATGGATGCCTATTCGAACGCCGTGCGCCTGCCGGCCAAGGCCGCCTGAAGCAACAAGACTGTTGCGGATAACCGGGGCTCAATCCACAATGAGCCTCTTGGTGTTGTGCTGGAGCCTGCTGCCCGATGGAACGAAGCGGAATTATCTGTGGCGGCGCCTGGTGCGTTGACCACACCTTCAGCATCGACCATTGGCCCGCCGAGGAAACCGTAGCGAAAGTTGCCTCCGAAAAGCGCCACGGCGGCTGCCCCGGCCACAACATGTCCAGCGCCTTGAAGCGCCTGGGCGCCCCCTTCCCGGTTGAAGGCATGGGGCTTCTGGGTGACGACGCCGACGGCCATTTCCTGACGGAGATCTGCGACGACCATGGGCATTGGGCGCTCGGCGCCTGGAAATCCGCGCCTCCGTCAGAACCGCGCGCACCATTGCCATGAGCTCGATCCCGACCGGCAAGCGCACGTTTTTTTATTCCGCCGGGGCCCATGACGCGCAAACCCCCGATGATTTTGACTTCACCACGACATCGGCCCGCATTGCCCATCTGGGCCTGCCGGGATTGCACGCGAAACTTGACGCGCCCTGGAAGGACGATGTGTCCGGCTGGGTTGCCATTCTGAAAAAGGCCCGCGCCGCCGGATTGAAAGCCAATATCGAACTCGTCTCCGTTTCCCCCGAAGTCATTCGCGCCGCGGCGTTGCCGATGCTGCCATGGCTCGATACCCTGATCGTCAATGACTATGAGGCAGGAGCCCTCGTCAACATTGAAACCGTGAAAAACGGCGTTGCCGATGCAAGCGCCTGCCGCGCCGCGGCTGGACGCCTGATGGAGATAACCAAACTCTCGCTTGTGGCCATCCATTTTCCCAAAGGTGGCGTCGCCATGGCCCGCAATGGAACGGTCGTTGAACAACCCTCGGTGAATGTGCCGCAAAGCGCCATTGCCGGCAGCAACGGCGCCGGCGATTGCTTCGCCGCGGGCATGCTCTTCGGCCACCATGAAGGCTGGAGCCTGGAAAAATCACTCAGGCTCGCCCATGCCAGCGCGGCTTCCAGCCTGCGCTCCGCCTCGACCACCGAAGCCGTTCTGCCGTGGAGAGACTGCCTGGCACTGGCCGAGACATGGGGCTGGCGGACGTGACCGAGACTTGCGATTTTCTCATTATCGGCGGCGGCTCCGCCGGCTGCATCATCGCCAAGCGGCTCGCCGGGAAATCAGCGGGCCGCATCATTTTGCTGGAGGCGGGAAAGAAAGACGAGGGCGATGCGGCTGCCGTCGATCTCTTCCGCCTCGATGAGCAGACCGAGGACTATGACTGGGGCTTCAAGGCCGCAACCCTTGCCGGCGCAAAGCCCGAACTGAATTACGCCCGCGCCAGAATTCTGGGCGGCTGCGCCAACCATAATGATTGCGCCTTTCTGCGCCCGCCCGATTCAGATTTCGCCGAATGGGAAGGCCTGGGCGCGAAAGGCTGGGGTGCGGCTGACATGGCCCCCTATTTCAATCGCGTGATGGAAAACACCATTGTCGAGGAAGCGCCGCATCATCCCGCCAGCCAGGTCTTCGTGAAGGCAGGCACCGAGCTGGGCCTCAAGAAAATCGATTTCCAGAAACAGATCGCCGAAGGCGTGGGCTACTTTCCCCTTAATGCCAAGGGACGCCTGCGCCAATCCTCCTCTGTCACCTATCTGCATCCCCTGTCCAAACTGCCGAAACATCTGGAGGTCTGGACCGAAACCCAGGCCATGAAAATTCTTGTCGAGAACGGCAAGGCCATCGGCGCTGAAACAACGCGCGGGACCATTCACGCCAGCCGCGCCGTGATCCTCGCCTGCGGCGCGATCCAGACCCCGCAGCTCATGCTGCTCTCCGGCCTTGGTCCCGCCGCAGCATCTGCGCGAACTTGGGATTCCCCTTGTGGCCGATATGCCGGAAGTGGGCGAACACCTCCGCGACCATGTGGGCGCACCCATCGTCTGGGAAACCCACGGCCCCATCGCACCCTGGGAGATCTGCCCCTTCGAAGCCACCATGATGCTGAAGCTCGAAGATGAGGCGCCGGCCCCCGATGTGCTGTTCCATTTCGGCCTGCGCGTGCGCGAGAAATACGGCGAGGATCCGCGGCTTTCGGTGAATGGCCCCGCCGTGAAGGCCTCGCCCAATGTCACCCGCGCCAGAAGCGAAGGCCGCGTGCGGCTTGGCCAGCGCCGATTATCGCGCGGCACCCATCATCGAGTTGAATTATTTCTCTGACCCCTATGACATGCGCGTCCTGATGAAGGCCATGCGTTTCACCCGCAGGCTGCTGGAAACCCCATCCTTCCGAACGCTGTGCAAGGCCGAAGTCCACCCCGGCCCCGATGTGCAAAGCGATGACGAATGGGAAGCCTACATCAAAAGCGTGTGCGAAACCGTCTATCACCCCTGCGGCACCGCCAGCATCGGCCGCGTGGTAACGCCAGACCTGCGCGTGAAAGGCATCGGCAATCTCATCGTCGCCGATGCTTCGATTTTCCCAAGCCTGATCACCACCAACATCAACTGCGCCGTGATGATGGCAGCGGAGAAGGCGGCGGATTTGGTGCTCGCATAACCTGCTTTTAGTTTCGTCACTCCGGCGAAAGCCGGAGTCCCATGGACGTCAACCGGATTCCGGCTTTCGCCGGAATGACGGAAATATGAGTTAGAGATTCACGCCGCGCTCTTTGAGATACGTCAACAGCTCCGCGACCCGCGCCGGCGCGATCTCCTCCAGCGCCCCGCTCTGCAGCTTGCCCAGATAGAATGGCCCGTACTGCACCCGGATCAGCCGGTTCACCACGCAGCCGAAATGCTCCATCAGTTTGCGGATTTCGCGGTTCTTGCCTTCGGTGAGCACCACCCGGTACCAGGTGTTGCTGCGCCCGCTGCCGTCATACTCTTCGACAAATTCCGCCCCGCGGTAATTCACCCCGTCCACCACGATGCCGTCGGCGAGTGCAGCAATGTCTTCCGGTTTCAGATGACCCCGCACCCGCACCCGGTAGATGCGTGACAGCGCCGTTTCCGGGCTCATCAACGCCTGCGCCAATGGCCCATCGGACGACAGCAGCAAAAGCCCCTCGCTGTTCACATCAAGGCGGCCGACATTCATCAGGCGCGGCAGCCCCGGCGCATTCATCGAGGTCAAATCAAAAATCGTCCGGCGGCCCTTGTGATCCCGGTGCGTAACCAGAACATCCAACGGCTTGTTGAGAACGAACAGGCGCGGCAGCGGTTTCGTTGACGGTGCTACCGGCTTGCCATCAAGGGTGACCACATCCCCCTCTTCGGCAGGCGTTGTTGCAAGGGCTGCGATGCCGTTGATCTTCACCCGGCCCTCGGCCACCATGCGCTCGGCCTCGCGCCGGCTCCCAACCCCGGCCTTCTGCAGAAATACATTGAGACGCATTAGCCGCCTGTGACAGGCGGGAAAAAAGCCACTTCTGTCGCGCCGGCGAGCGACGCGTCAAGCGAGGCATGCGATTGGTTGACGGCCACCTTCAAGGTGCGCAGGTCGGCGAAAGCCGCGGCGATGCCTTCATCCCGGCCCTTGAGATAGTCAACCAGTGCACCGACAGTTTTCACCTCGGCGGGAACGTTGATGTCGTCCTGCCCACGCCCGATGATTTGACGCAACCGCGCGAAGTATAGGATCTTCATTCCTCATCCACGACATGCCGCATGCCGGCACGGAAATAATCATAGCCTGTGTAGAGGGTGAGGCCCGCCGCGATCCACAATCCGGCAATGCCGATCCGGGTTATCCCGGGCACGATCAGGTCGCCCGCCGGCCCGGCAATCAGGAAGCCGATGGCCAGCAGTTGCACCGTGGTTTTCCACTTGGCGATCTGCGTGACCGGAACCGACACCTGCAACTCGCCCAGATATTCGCGCAGGCCCGAGACGAGAACCTCGCGCGCCAGAATGATGATCGCGGCCCAGATGTGGCCGCCAAACAGGATGCCGTCAGCCGAAAGCACCAGCAGCACCACCGCCACCAGAACCTTGTCGGCAATGGGATCGAGCATGACGCCCAGCGAGGATTGCTGCTGCCATTTCCGCGCCAGGTAACCGTCGAAGAAATCGGTGATCGCCGCCGCCACAAAAATCGCCAGCGCGAACCAGCGGGCCGCATTTCCGCCGTACATGAGAAGGCCCGCCACCAAAGGCACGGCAGCGATCCGGCCATAGGTGAGGACATTCGGAAGATTCCAAATCTCGGAGAATTTTGTCTTGCGTGATCTGCCCGTTGCCATGATATCGCTCATCCCGCACCCTCATGAAAGTGGTCATAAATAGCCTGCGCCAACGCGCTACTCACACCCTCAACCGACGCCAGGTCGCCCACGCTGGCCCGTGAAACCGCTTTGGCCGATCCAAAGCTCTGGAGCAAGGCCTTCTTGCGCAAAGGTCCTATGCCCGCGATCTCGTCCAAAGGGCTCACCCCCATTGCCTTGCTGCGCCGCGCCCTGTGGCTGCCAATGGCAAAACGATGCGCCTCATCCCTGAGACGCTGGATATAGTAGAGCACCGGATCGCGCGCCGCCAGCATGAAGGAGGGCTTGCCCGAAACGAAGAAGTGTTCGCGGCCCGCATCCCGGTCCGGCCCCTTGGCCACGCCCACAACCGGCATGTCGCCAAGCCCCAGGTCAGCCAGAACCCCGCGCACCGCGGAAAGCTGCCCCTGCCCGCCATCAATAAGCAGGAGATCAGGCCAGGTGGAAGTCTCGGAGTCTTGCACGCGCTCGCCCTCCTCTTTCAAAAGCCGCGAGAACCGCCGCGTCAGCATTTCGCGCATCATGCCGAAATCATCTCCGCCGGTCAGGTCTTCCGACCGGATATTGAATTTGCGGTATTGTGATTTCATTAGGCCCTCGGGCCCAGCTACCACCATTCCGCCTACCGGATTGCTGCCGGAAATATGCGAATTATCATAGATTTCAATGCGTTTTGGCGGCTCGGCGAGGCCGAAGGCCTCGGCCACCCCGGCCAGCAGCTTGGCCTGGGAGGAGGATTCGGCGATCTTGCGGCCGGAGGCTTCCCGCGCGTTGGTGACCGCATGCTCCACCAGGGCGCGCTTTTCGCCCCGCTGGGGCACCAGCACCTCCACCTTATGGCCCGCGTGGCTGGACAACGCCTCGGCCAGGAGGTCCAAATCCTCGATTTCGTGCGACAGCAGCACCAGTTTGGGAATGGGCTTGTCGTCATAAAACTGGCTGACGAAGGAGCCGAGAATTTCCGACGCCTCCATGGACTTGTCGGTCCTCGGGAAATAGGCGCGTGTCCCCCAGTTCTGCCCCGAGCGGAAAAAGAACACCTGGACACAAGCCTGCCCGCCCTCCTGGGCGAGGCCAAAAACATCAGCTTCATCAGTGTTTTGCGGGTTTATGCCCTGCGTCTGGGTGACAAAGCTCATGGCCTGGATACGGTCCCGCAGCCGCGCCGCAAGTTCAAAATCCAGGGCTTCCGAGGCGGCTTCCATGGCCGTGGCAAGCTCTGCTTTCACCGTCTGGCTTTTGCCGTCCAGAAAGCTTTCTGCCTCGCGCACCAACTCATTATAGGCGGGAAGCGCGATGTAGTTCACGCAAGGGGCCGAACAGCGCTTGATCTGGTAGAGCAGGCAGGGCCGCGTGCGATTGGCATAAACACTGTCATTACAGGATCTTAGAAGGAACGCCTTCTGCAAGGTGTTAAGCGACTGGTTGACCGCCCCGGCCGAGGCGAAGGGGCCGTAATAGCTGCCTTTTCGGGCCCGCGCCCCCCGGTGCTTCACCAGTTGGGCCACCGGGTGGTCCTTAGCGATCAGGATATAGGGAAATGACTTGTCGTCGCGCAGGATGACGTTGAAGCGCGGCTTCAGCTTCTTGATCAGATTGGCTTCCAGCAGCAGGGCTTCGGCTTCCGTCGCCGTGGTCACGAATTCCATGGTGGTGGTAAGCGAAATCATCAGCGCGATGCGGTTGTTGTGGCCCTGCCCCCGCGCGTAATTCGACACCCGGTTCCTGAGGTTCCGCGCCTTTCCCACATAGATGGCGTCGCCCTCCGCGTTGAACATGCGGTAGACCCCGGGTTTCCCCGGCAGGCGCTTCACAAAATCGCGGATAACCTCCGGACCCGTGAGATCATCCAAAGACTGGTCAGACTCATCATTCATGGGCTTTATATAGGCTGTCTTGCCTCAGAAACGAATTAGGGCCGCCATTCAAACACAAGGGCAAGACAGCCCTTGTCACTACGGGTGAAGTGATAGGACCCGGGTGGAAAGGAGATGAAGTCACCAGCCTTGATGACCGTGCCATCGCTTTCAACCGCCTCGCCTTCAAGCAGATAGAACTCCTCATAGCCCGGATGGACATGGGGAACCGTGACGGCGCCCGGCAGCAATTGAAAATAATAACTGCCGCACCGGGTTTCCGCATTGTAACTCACCGGCAGCCACTGGCATTTATTCTCTGCCGTGTAACCTTCGAGAGTGTAAGGCACGAGTTTGTCGCGCGTGTGATTTGTGATGGGGGGTATGCTGAAGGCTCTGCTCACGATTTGATCCTCTCAATTTCAATGCCAACACTTTTCGCATTGGGAATAATGTCTGGTTTCTCAATCCGCACCCGTGCGGCCATCACCCGCTTGTCCTTGAGGCAGGCCGCCGCGAAAAGTTCCGCCAGGGTTTCAACCAGGTTCACATGGCCCCGGGCAATGATCGCTTCCACTTTTTTGACGATGATCTCGTAGCTCACCACATTGCTGATGTCGTCATGGACCGGGTCGCTGCCTTCACGCACCGAGAGGTCAATGCTCACGATGATCCGCTGCGGCTTGAGCTTCTCATGCTCATGGATGCCAAGCGTCGCCATCACTTCCAGGTCGCGAACAAAGACATGGCGCAAGCCCGCCGCGGCGTTGGACACGTGATGGCTGATTTTGGTCGTAACGCTCATTCATTTCCCCTTGGGCATCAGGATGACATAGTGCTTGCGCACCTTTTCGACGGTTTCCCAGGTGCCCTTGAAACCCGCCGGGATAATGAAGCCATCGCCCTTCTTCAAGGTCCACTTCTTGCCCTTTTCATTGGTCAGGATGGCCTTGCCCTCGATGAAATGGCAGAACTCCCATTCCACATAATCAATCGGAACTTTGCCGGGCGTCGATTCCCAGATGCCGCAATAGAGCCTGCCGTCCTCGCCGGTAAAATGATTCCAGGTCTTGGTCTTGTATTTGCCCTTGATCAGCTTTGCCGGATCCGGCGTGCCGAGATCGAGTTTCGGCGCGGCCTTGCCGCTGGTTTTCATGACGATGATGTCGGCCATTCAGTTTCCCCTTGTGCTTTGCAGTAATTCTTCTCGTGTGGACCTGAAATTCGAGGCGATCCAATAATCCTCCAGCCGCTTGAGTTCGCGGCCAAGCTCCGGGCCCGGCGGAAAACCAAGCGCAAGCAGATCGCGCCCGGTGATGGAAAAGTTGGGAACAACCCAGCGTCCCGGCAATGTCAACATGCGCTGCCATGCCCGGTCGGTGAGCGATGCCCGTGATTTTGCCCAGGCCAGATGAACGCTGTCGCGCCACGTCTCTGCGCCCATGGCATAGAGCAGTTTCTGCTGCTCGTTCTCGCGCAGCTTGGGCGTAAGCACCGTGCCCTCCAAGAGCGCGTCAATGCGACGGGCCTGAATGTTTGAAAGCCGCCATGCCTCCCGCAAACCATCCGGTTTTTTCGTCAGCGCGAAAGCCCGGAGCAGCGGGTCGGACGGCAGGCGCTGGATCACCCGGAAGTCATCGGAATGTGCAAGAATGTTCTTCAGCACCTTGTGCTTCGCCATCAGCTTGAGAACCGGCACCGCCTTCGGCCCCGCCAGGAGCTTGAACATTTCCCGCGCGATGCGCTCGGCCGAAAGCCCCAGGAGGCCTTTTTTCAGGCGCACGCAGGCCGTAAGGCTGGCCCGGTCTGGCGTCATCTTCTCATAAGCCGCAAGGAAGCGGAAAAAGCGCAGGATGCGCAGGTAATCTTCCTTGATGCGGGCGGCGGGCGCCCCCACAAAGATGATTCTTTTTCTCTGAATGTCCGCATAACCTTCTACATAGTCATGGATTTTCCCCGAAGCATCGCAGTACAGCGCATTGATGGTGAAGTCGCGGCGCAGCGCATCGCCCTTCCAGTCATCGGTAAAGGCTACAACCGCCCGCCTGCCATCGGTCTCGACATCCCGGCGCAGCGTGGTGATTTCATAGGGTATGTGATCGACCACCACCGTCACCGTGCCATGCTCGATGCCGGTGGGATGAACCGAAATGCCAGCCGCCTTGAAAGCCGCCATCACCTCCTGCGGCGTCAATGTGGTTGCAATATCGATGTCGCCGATAGGTTCAGCGAGCAGCGCGTTGCGCACTGCCCCTCCGGCCACCCGCGCTGCACCGCCGGCCCCGGCCACGAGGGCAAAGACGCGCTGCAGGCCTGGTTCCTTCAGCCAGCGGGCACGGGCGAGCGAGGGCAGCTTGCTCATGCGTAAAGCCGATCATAAAGATTGCGGATCATCCCCGCCGTTGCCCCCCAGATATAGCGCTCCTCATAGGGCATGGCATAGAAGAAGCGCTGCCTGCCCTGCCATTCGCGCGAATGGGTCTCATGGTTTTCCGGCGTCATCAGAAAGCGCAACGGCACTTCGAACACGGCAGAAACTTCGCTTTCCTGCGGCGTGACCGTAAACCCCGGTCGCACCAGCGCCACCACCGGCACCACCTGATAGGCAGTGCCCGTGAGGTAGCTGTCGAGAAATCCCAGCGGCTCCACAAAGGCCCGCGCCAATCCAGTTTCTTCCTCCGCCTCGCGCAGCGCCGCGGCAATTGCGTCCGCATCATCCGCATCAATACGGCCGCCGGGAAAGGCCACCTGCCCGCCATGGCTTGAGAGATGATCGGTGCGCTGCGTCAGCAGAACCGTTACCTCCGGTTCCCGAAGCACGATGGGCACCAATACGGCGGCAGGCTTTGCCTTAACGCCAGCCGGAATGATCGGCGCGACCTTGTTCATGTCATCGTCGCTGCGTTCATGCTTCAGCGGAACCTCATGCAACAGGCCCTTCACCGCGCGCTTGCGAATTTCCGCCTCGCTAAATTTCATCGGCGCGCTGCATTGGAAAAAATTCGCCTGAAGACCATACGCCGAACCATTCGCCTTCGACCGTGCCCCTGGCCACCAAATCATAAAACAGGGCGCGCGACACCAGCGCCTCAAGCCGCGCCCGCACCCTGACATAGGGCTTGAGGCCGGAGGTTCCGGCTTCCGTTTCAAAGCGCAGCTGATGCTCCTTGCTGACAGTCACCTCATCATCCACATTGGTTTCAAAGGAAATGACCTGCGACTTGCCCTCCCCCTCGGTGTTCATCCGGATGGCCAGAAACGGCGCATCGTCCACCCGGATGCCGCATTTTTCCACCGGGGTGACGAGATAATACTTTCCGTCATCATCATGGCGCAGGACCGAGGCAAAGAGCTTGAACAGGGGTTTGCGGCCAATCGGTGAATTCATGTAAAACCACGTGCCGTCGGCGGCAATTCGCATGTCGAGATCGCCACAAAACGGCGGATTCCACAGGTGAACCGGCGGCAGGCCCTTGCTCTTGGCCGTTGCCTCCTTCAGGCCCTGCAATGGATTGCTTGCATCCCTCGCAATCGTCGTCATCATGCACCCGTTCAAACCATAATTGAGTCGCAAATTGCCGTCTTTATTAAGCCATTCTCCTTCACGAGGATGTCATTAACAACAATTCATTTCCCCTGCCATATCAGGGGTATGGCAAACTATAGTAGGGCCCATGGCAAACATCAAAGAAGCGAACAAGGAAATCCTTAAGGAACTGGAGGCCACCGGCGAGCGCCTTGAGAATGTGCGGGCTGAAATCGGCAAGGTGATCTTCGGCCAGAATGAAGTTGTCGAATTGGCGTTGACCGCCATTCTGGCGGGCGGCCATGCCCTTCTGGTCGGCGCCCCCGGCCTGGCGAAAACCAAGCTCGCCACCAACCTTGGCCGGGTGCTTGGCCTTGACGAAAAGCGCGTGCAGTTCACCCCCGATTTGATGCCCGCCGATATTTTGGGATCCGAAGTTCTCGACGAAACTGAAAAGGGCCGCCGGCAATTCCGCTTTGTGCCAGGCCCCGTTTTCTGCCAGTTGCTGATGGCCGACGAAATCAACCGCGCCAGCCCGCGCACCCAGTCGGCCCTTCTGCAGGCCATGCAGGAACACCATGTGACGGTGGCCGGCGTGCGCCATGATCTGCCAAAGCCATTCCACGTGCTGGCCACGCAAAATCCCATCGAGCAGGAGGGCACCTATCCGCTGCCCGAAGCCCAGCTTGACCGCTTCATGTTCCAGATCGATGTGCCCTATCCATCGCTCGAAGCCGAGCGCCGCATGCTTTTTGCCACCACCGGCGAAGAAGATGATGTGGCAGCCAAAGTCCTCAAAACAGCGGAGCTGGTGAGCGCCCAGCGCCTCACCCGGCTGATCCCGGTGGGCGAACAGGTGACCGATGCCATCCTGCGCGTCGTGCGCGCCGCACGGCCCGGTGAAGACGCGAGCAAGGAAATCAACCATGGCGTCGCTTGGGGGCCATCGCCCCGCGCCAGCCAGGCCCTGATGCTGGGCATTCGCGCCCGCGCCCTGCTGCAAGGCCGCCTGAGCCCGTCGATCGATGATGTGGCGGAACTCATCGGCCCTGTCTTCAAACACCGCATGGCTCTGAATTTCACTGCCCGCGCCGAGGGCGAAACCATTGAGGCCATCATTGCCCGGCAAAAAAATCTTCTCGCCTAGCGAGCCCCGCTTATGAAGGCCATTCCCGAACTGGCCTTGAATGAGCGCGCCAACGCGGCGTCGCACACCTTGCCGCCCCTGCTGGTGGAGGCCGAGCGCATCGCCGCAACCGTCATGCAAGGCATTCACGGACGCAAGCGCTCGGGTCCCGGCGAAAGCTTTTGGCAATACCGCGCTTATGGCTTTGGCGACTCGACCAGCCGCATTGACTGGCGGAAATCGGCACGCTCGTCCCATGTCTTCATCCGCGAAAATGAATGGGAAGCCGCCAACACCCTGTGGCTTTGGGCGTCGCCCTCAAAATCCATGGATTTCAAATCTCATCTCAGCAAGACAACCAAGCGCGACCGCGCCTATCTCGCAGCCCTTGCTCTGGCCAGCCTGGCGCTCCGGGCGCAAGAGCGCGTGGGCTTGATCGGCAGCCCCCACAAGCCAAGCCACGCGCGCGGCGCCCTTGTCCCCATGGCCACCTGGCTGTTGCGCCATGAGGGGGCAAGCCTGCCGCAATCCCAGCATCTGCAAAAATTTTCCAGCGTCGTCCTGCTCGGTGACTTCCTCGAGAAACCCGAAGACATCGCGGCGACCGTGCGAAGCCTTGCCGCCCGCGGCGTCTCCGGCCACCTTGTGCAGATCGTCGACCCGGCCGAAGAGACGCTGCCCTATGGCGGCCGCATTGAATTCCGCGACATGGACGGCCCGCTCAAATATCTCGCCGGCAAAACCGAACTGCTGCGCGAGGCCTATATCGAAAAATTTGCCACCCAGCGCGAAGCCGTACGCCGGATTGCCCACGGCGTGAGCTGGACCTTCACCCTGCACCACACCGATCAATCGCCGGCCAGGCTCCTGATGATGCTGCATGGCCTGGTCGGCGGGGCAAAGAGCCGGGCCTTTGACCTGGGCGGCATCGCATGATGGCCTTCCTGCAGGCACTCACCTTCACCACGCCCGTAGCGCTCGCGGGGCTTCTGCTGCTGCCCGTCATCTGGTGGCTGCTGCGCTTTACCCCGCCCAAGCCCCAGACCATAAAATTCCCGCCGCTGCGCCTGCTCCTTGAACTGGTGAGCAAGCACGAGCAGCCCGACAAGACGCCCTGGTGGCTGATGCTGCTGCGCCTGGCCATAGCGGCCCTGCTCATTCTCGGCGTCTCCCATCCCTTCTACGCGCCGGGGCAAACACCGGCGGGGAGCAGCGCGCCGCTCCTGATTGTCGTGGACGATACTTGGGCTGCGGCAAAGGACTGGGCCCTGCGCCGCACCATGCTGAATGAAATTGTGGAGGAAGCGCGCGGGAGCGATGTCACCCTCACACTGGCTGCAACCGCCCCCGCGGCCCGTGAGGCCGACATTGTGCCCCGCGATGCCGATGCCATGCTGAAACAGATTGCAGCGCTCGAGCCCAAGGCCTTGGGGCCCGACCGCGCAAAACTTCTGGCACGCCTTAAAACCAGTTTTAATGCAGCCTCCTCCTTGCATGTCGTGTGGCTCAGCGATGGCCTGGACCAGGCCTCCGCCACGGCCTTTGCCGAAGGCCTCACCGGCCTCGCCGGCGGCAATGCCGAGGTTGATGCCGTCATGCCCAATGCCACCGCGCTGCCGCTGGCCTTTGCGGCGCCGACAGTTGAGGGCGGCCAGTTCAGGGCCCATCTCTTGCGGCCTTCGTCGAGCACTGCTTCGCGCGAAACGAGTATCCGTGCCGTTGCCGCCAATGGCCGGAGTCTTGCCGAGGTCAAAGTGGCGTTTGCTGCAAATTCCGCACAAGCCGAAGCAACGCTTGATCTGCCCATCGAGCTCCGCAACGAGGTCCAGCGCCTGGAACTTCTGGGCGAACGCAATGCGGCGGCAACTTTCCTTTTCGATGACCGCTGGCGGCGCAAGACCATCGCCCTGCAATCCGGCAGTTCGCTGGAAGATGCCCAGCCCCTGCTCTCGCCGCTCTATTATGTCTCCCGCGCCCTTGAACCCTATGCGCAAATTTCCGAGCCGGAAGCGGCGGCGCAATTGAAGGAGCAGCTTGAGGCGGGCCTCTCCATGCTGGTGCTGGCCGACATCGGGGTTATTCCCGCCGAAACGGCGGACGCCATCAATCCATGGCTGGAGCGCGGCGGTGTGCTGCTGCGCTTTGCCGGCCCCCGCATGGCGGGCGCCCAGGATGAACTCGTGCCCGTGACTTTGCGCAGCGGTGGCCGTGCCCTGGGCTCCGCCCTGAGCTGGGAGGAACCGCAGACCCTGCAGGCCTTCCCCGACAATGGGCCCTTTGCCGGTTTGCCCATTGATCAGAATGTCACCGTATCGCGCCAGGTGCTGGCCGAACCGGACATGGATTTGTCCGGCAAGGTCTGGGCAAGCCTTGCCGATGGCACGCCGCTCGTCACCGCCAAGCGCCAGGGCAAGGGCCTCATCGTGCTCTTCCATGTGACCGCCAATGCCGACTGGTCGAACCTGCCGCTCTCCGGGCTCTTTGTCGAAATGCTGCGCCGGATCAATGACCTTGCCCCCGGTGCGGGCGGCGGCGCTGCGGCGGGCGCCACAAGCAGCGATGACACCGCGACGGCCTTTATCCCGCGCCTTGCCCTTTCGGCGGCAGGCGAACTCATCGAGCCCCTGCCCGATTCCAAACCGATTTCACCCGCCGACATCGAAAAGGCAAAGCCCACGCCGCAAACCCCTGCCGGCCTTTACAATCGCGCCAGCGCCGAACGTGCCATCAATCTCCTGCCCGATACGCAAGCCATGATGGCGATCACCGCACTTCCAAATAATGTGGCGCTTCGTTCCTTCGCCACGCGCGCCGCGCCAGCCCCTGGCGCCCCTTCTGTTCAGCCTCGCGTTCCTGCTGTTCCTGGGCGATACCTTGGCCGCCCTTTTTCTCGGCGGCGGCTGGCACCGCCTGCGCGGCATGGCCACCGCCCTTCTCATTTTTCTCGTCATGCCCAGCGATCACGCCATGGCGCAAGCCGCCGATGATTATGCCCAGAAAGCCACCCAGGAAACCCGCCTGGCCTATGTCCGCACCGGCGATGGCACGGTGGACACCATCAGCGAAGAGGGATTGAAGGGCCTTGGCCTCATCCTGAGCGACCGGACATCGGTCATTCCGGGCAGCCCCATCGGCGTCAACATCGAGAGCGATGAAATCGTGTTTTTCCCGCTGGTCTATTGGCCCGTGCTGGACAGCGCTGCCGTGCCCACCCCCGCCGCCCTTGCCAAGATGGATGCCTACATGAAAAACGGCGGCACCATTTTCTTCGATCTCCGCGACGATGCCATGGGATTCGAGAGCCTGTCGGGCACGCCGGCGGCGCAACCGAAGCGCTCGCGCCGCATCCTGGCGAAGCTCGATATTCCGCCGCTTGAGCCGGTGCCGGAAAACCATGTGATCACCAAGGCCTTCTATCTCCTGCGCGATTTTCCGGGCCGCTATGCGCGCGGGCAATTGTGGGTGGAACGCACCGATGCTTCAACAACCAACAATGTTGATGGCGTGAGCTCCATCATCATCGGCAGCAACGACTATGCCGCCGCCTGGGCCATGGATGACAACAGCAATCCGCTCTACGCCGTGATCCCCGGCAATGACCGCCAGCGCGAAATGGCCTTCCGCACCGGCATCAACATCGTGATGTATGCGCTGACCGGAAACTACAAGGCCGACCAGGTTCATGTTCCCGCCCTGCTGGAAAGGCTGGGGCAATAGCATGAATTTCACCCTGTCCTTCGCCCCCCTGCTTCCCCTGCTTTGGCTTTCCATATTCGCCACGGCGGGCCTTGTCCTGATTGCCATTTCGGCTTTCGCGCGGACCCGTGGCTGGTGGCTGAGGGGACTGGCCCTGGCTCTCCTGCTGGCGAGCCTGTCAAACCCCAGCCTGCGCCACGAAGACCGGGAAGCCCTTAATGACATCGCCGTTGCCGTCATTGACCGCAGCCAGAGCCAATTGGCCGGCGAACGCATGAAGCAGGCCGATGAGGCGGAAGCTGCCCTCAAGTCGGCGGCGTCGACCTTGAGCAATACGGAATTGCGCGTGGTCACCGTGCAGTCCGGCCTGAACCCGCAAGAAGATGGCACCCGGCTGTTCACCGCGCTCAATCGGGCGCTGAGCGATATTCCGCCCGAGCGCTTTGCCGGCGCCCTCATGGTGACTGACGGCCAGGTGCATGACGTTCCCCCCGATGCGGCCAAGAGCGGCATCAACGGCCCGGTGCACGGCCTGCTTACCGGCAGCCGGACGGAACGCGACCGCCGCGTGGTGATCGAACAGGCCCCGCGCTTTGGCATTGTCGGCAACGCGCAGATCCTGCGCTTTCGCGTGGATGACGTGGGCGGCGGCGGCCAGCCCATTGATGTGACCATCAAGCTGGGCACCGGCGCGCCGCAAAGCCTGGCGGTGACGCCGGGCGTGAGTGCCGAGGTTCCCATTACACTCGATCACGGCGGGCAGAACGTCGCTGAGATCGTGGCGCCTCCCATGCCCGATGAAATATCGCTGGAAAACAATCGCGCCATTGCCGTGGTCGAAGGCATCCGCGACCGCCTGCGGGTGTTGCTGGTCTCCGGCGAACCCCACCCCGGCGAGCGCACCTGGCGTAACCTGTTGAAGGCCGATGCCTCGGTTGACCTCGTGCATTTCACCATTTTGCGCCCGCCGGAAAAACAGGATGGCACGCCGATCAACGAGCTCGCCCTGATCGCCTTCCCGACCCGCGAACTGTTTGTCGAGAAGCTCGATCAGTTCGATCTGGTGATCTTTGACCGCTATCACCGCGAGGCGGTTCTGCCCGAAGCCTATATCATGCAGATCGCCCGCTACGTGAATGAGGGCGGTGCACTCCTTGTGGCGGCGGGCCCCGAGTTCGCCATGAACGATGGGCTCTACAGCACACCCATGGCCGATGTTCTGACCGCCTCCCCTACCGGCGAGGTTCTCGACGGGGCGTTCCGACCCAAGGTGACCAAACCCGGCACGCGCCACCCGGTGACCGGCGGCCTGCCCGGCGGTGACGCCGCAACGCCGGCCTGGGGCAAATGGTTTCGCGTCGTTGAAACCACCGCCCCGGAAACTGAAACGCTTATGTCCGGCCTTGCCGACAAGCCGCTGCTGGTGCTTTCGCGCCGGGGCGAGGGCCGGGCCGCCCAGCTTCTGTCCGACCAAAGCTGGCTCTGGGCCCGGGGCTATGACGGCGGGGGGCCGCAAACCGAGTTGCTGCGCCGCCTCGCCCACTGGCTGATGAAGGAGCCTGACCTGGAGGAAGAAGCCCTGAGCGGCAGGCAAATGGGCCGCGAACTCACCATCACCCGCCGCACCATGGCCGACTCGGCCCAGCCGGTAACCGTCACATCGCCAGCTGGCGCTGTATCGGCCGTCGCCCTCACCGAGAAAACCCCTGGCCTGTGGCAGGGCAGCATGAAGGTCGATGAGGCCGGCATGTATGCCCTGAACGACGGCAAGCTGCAGGCCGTGGCGGCAACCGCTGCCGGGGATGCGCGCGAGGCACAGGATATTCTTGCAACGCCAACCAGGCTCGCAGCGGTTACGGCAGCAACCGGCGGCGGCGTAGCCTGGCTTGAAGACGGCCTGCCGCGCCTCATCAAAATTTCAGGCGACAGGCAAATGGCCGGCGCCGGCTGGCTGGGCCTGAAAGCCAATGGGGCCTACCGCGTCACCGCCGTCAGCGAGGTTCCCCTGTTCGCCTCCCTATTGGCACTCGGCGCTTTGCTTCTGGCGTTCTGCCTGATGTGGTACCGCGAAGGGCACTGATATTTCCGCAAAGCGATGGGGTGGCAAGACTAACCCCCGCATCCCTGCCAAAGCGCCCTGGACAAGTTCAGCATAAAGAAAGCGCTGCGGGTCGACCGGCCCGGGCATCAGCAACCGGCCCTCGGGCAATTTCTCGAAACCAGCGCGCCCGTAATAAGGCGCGTCACCCACCAGAATCACAAAGCTGTGGCCCTGCGCCTTGGCGCGGGCCAAGCCTTCCCGCATGAGGCTCAATCCGACGCCGAGATTTTGCCGCAAGGGATGCACCACCAGCGGGCCAAGCAGCAGGGCTGCCGTTCCGGCGCTGCCGATGGCAAGCGGCCAAAAACTTATGGAGCCCGCCACGCCAACCTCGGCATCGCGGACCACCAATGACAGGCCATCGGCGGGCGCGCTTCCTTCCCGCAGGCGATAGGAAGTTTTGACCCGGCGCTCGATGCCAAAGGCAATATCGAGCAGTTGCTCAATCAGGGGCTGGTCTGTTGTTTTTGTATTTTCGACGGAAAACGAGGCGGCCATCGTGATGAATTCCATGTCAATTGTTTGGGGAGCCTGGCCCCAATTCACAGGATCACGAATAAAGGTGAAGGAATCCTATGCGGTCCAGGCAGGCGAAAAGGCTGCAGCAGCGCTGGCTCGTCGTCGCAAACAATGGGGTGCCGGAAGGATCATGGAAGGCCGCATACAAGGCAAAGGCGTTAAGGTCAAGGGCCCTACCAGAGGCGGGCAATAGCGCGATTGGTGATTATCTCTTCAAGCCGCCGACGGGTCCCGGCTGTTGTGCCCTCAGGCAACTGGTCAACTGCAAAAAACCGCATATGGGATATTTCAAGTGACGGCTGCCACGGCGCTTGGGTAAATTTGCCCAGGGTCAGCACCGCCACGTGATCGCCGGGAAACTGGCCGTCGTTCAGGCAAATGCCTTTCAGGACCGGCTCCTCCTCCGCGATGATTCCGGCTTCTTCCCGGATTTCGCGTTTGGCCGAATCAAAAATAGTCTCGCCCCGCTCCACCCCGCCGCCGGGCAAAAGCCAGCCCGGCCCATAGGAATGCCGGATGAGAAGGACACGGTTTTCCCCATCAAAAACCGCCGTTCGCGTGCCCAGGGTGAGGCCCCGCGTTTGCCGGTAGAGGGGCTGCAAGACAAGCTTTGAGGATATTCTGAGGAGGCTTTGTTTGATCATCGGCAGCAGTTAAACGCGCCAAGCTTGAGTTCGCAAGGCTTAGGCTCTATTGCTCCGCACGCAAACCTTACCGCGTGGCGCCACACCATTCATGAAACAACTGCTGAATATATTCTTCACAGCCGAAGGCACCAGGCCCTGGCTGGTGCTTGCCTGTCTTTTGCTTGCCAGCATGTCCGAGGCGCTGGGCGTCGGCACCCTCTTGCCCGCCACAAACGCCATCCTCGGTAGCGGCCAGCAAAGCGACACCGGGTTCGGCCTTGTCTTGCGGAATTTCATCGAATCTCTCGGCATTTACCCAACCCTCGGAAATCTTCTTCTCATAATCGTCGCCCTGCTGGTCTTGAAGGCGGTAATTTCCTTCGCCGCGCTGTCCTATGCCGGGATAACCGGGGCGCGGGTCGCAATCAATCTGCGGCGCAAACTCATCAACGCCATATTCGAGGCGCGCTGGAGTTTTTATGCCGATCAAAGCAGCGGCCGCTTCGCCAATGCGATCAGCAATGATGCCACCCGTGCCGGAGATGCCTACCAATATTCCGCGACCGTCGTGGCAGGCATTCTGCAGCTTGCCGCCTATTCCGCCGTAGCCATCCTCGTTGACTGGCGCATTGCCCTGCTGGGCGGCATTGCCGGCGTATTTCCTCATCCTTGCCATGAGACACGCTGATCCGGATTTCCAAGCGGGCAGGCTACAAGCAGACTGATCGCGTCTCAAGCTTGACCGTCGATATGGTGGACATGCTGAGTAATATAAAGGCGCTGAAATCGATGGACCGCTATGGGCCGCTGGTGCGAGGGCTTTCCGGACTCCTGAAGCGCATCAAGCGAAGCCTCGTTACCATACAACTTGCAAAGCAAGGCGTTAACCAGGGCAGTGATGCGCTTGTGAGCATGTTGACCGGCGCGGTTGCCTATTTGGCCTACACGCTTTTGGGCGCAAGCCTGCCGGAAATACTGGTGACCGGCATCGTATTTTTCCAGATTGTCAACAATATCACAAAGCTCCAAAAGCAATTGCAAGCCGCGGTGGTCATTGAGGGAGCCTATGTCCGCACCGTCGAGCTTATCAAGAAGGCAGAGACGCAGCGGGAAACCCATACCGGGAGTATCGCGCCTGACCTCGGGGCTGGCTGCAAATTTGAAGGCGTGACTTTTGCCCATGGCAAGGCTCCCGTCGTTTCAAATGCCACCTTTGACATACCGGCAAACAAGATCACTGTGCTGCAAGGGCCCTCCGGTTCCGGAAAAACCACGCTGATAGATTTGCTCATCGGCTTGAATACGGCGCAAAGCGGCAAAATTCTCATTGGAAAGCAGCCCATTGAGAGCATTGATATCAAGGCTTGGCGCCAAAGCATTGGCTACGTGCCCCAGGAACTCATGCTGTTTCACGATACCATCCATGAAAATATCAGCCTTTCAAACCCGGATATTTCGGCCGGGGCCATCCTTGCCGCCCTGGACCAGGCCGGCGCCAGGGAATTCATCGATGCCCTGCCGGAAGGCCTTGAAACCGACGTCGGCGAAATGGGCGGCAGGCTTTCCGGCGGCCAGCGCCAGCGCATTGCGCTTGCCCGCGCCCTTGTGACAAAACCCAAAATCCTCATTCTTGATGAAGTCACCAGCGCTCTCGATCCGGAAACCGAGGCCGAGATCGTCAGCAACATCGCAGCGCTGCGCGGGCGCTATACGATTATTGCCATCACCCACCGGCCCGCCTGGACAAAAATTGCCGACAGGCTTTACACCATTTCCAAGGGCCATGTTTCCTCGCCGAAGTCCCCGTCGCGGTCCAAGGGTACAAAGCGATGAGCATCAGTATCAGGTCGGTAATTTCAAAGCAGGATAAAAAACTGTTTCTCGATGTGCCGTTCGCGCTTTACGGCAAGGGTTCGAACTGGGTGGCGCCGCTTTATTTTGAGCGCTTTGAGCATCTCGATCCGAAAAAAAACCCCTATTTCCAGCATGCTGAGACCCAGCTCTTCCTGGCGGAAGTTGACGGCAAGCCCGTTGGCCGCATTTCCGCTCAAATCGACCGCCTGCACCTTGAGCGTCACAATGATGCCATGGGGCAATTCGGTTTTCTCGAAGCGCCCGATGATCCGGCCGTATTTTCCGCCCTGTTTGGCGCAGCCGGGAGCTGGTTGAAGTCACGCGGCATGAAAACTGCACGTGGGCCCTTCAGCTTTTCGATCAATGATGAAATGGGCCTGCTTGTCGATGGCTTTGACCGTCCGCCCAACATGATGATGGGCCACGCCTTGCCTTATTACGCGGCTCGCATTGAAGGCGCTGGCTTCAGTAAGGCCAAGGATGTTATCGCCTATCATTATGGCGACACGAACCCCCTGCCGAAATCGCTTTCCGTGGCTTATGACCGGGCCATGCGGTCACCCCATATAAAGGTCCGCCCTCTCGACAAGAAAAACCTGGCGCGCGACTTGGATATTATCCTGTCCATCCACAGTGACGCCTGGTCCGACAATTGGGGTTTCATTCCCTTTACGCCAGAGGAAATCAAAGTCCTAGGCGACAATTTGAAAATTCTCGTGAACAAGGAATATATCGCCATTGCCACTTATAAGGGCGTGCCCACGGCCTTTTCGGTCACGCTTCCAAACATCAACGAATGGATCTCCGGATTGAATGGCAGGCTGTTGCCGTTTGGCTGGGCAAAACTGGCATGGCATCTTTTTAGTCGCGCCCCCAATTCGGTTCGCATGCCGCTCATGGGGGTACGCAAGGAATTCCAGGGGACATTGACCGGCTCTTCGCTGGCACTTGCGGTCATTGAAACTGTGCGCCGCTATCATATCTCGCGGGGCACCACCAGCGGCGAACTTTCCTGGATTCTGGAAGACAACCGGCCCATGCGCCACATGCTGGAGGCGCTGGGAGCGCGCCCCTACAAGACCTACCGCATTTATGAAAAGGCGCTCTAGTGGCGCAAAGCTGGGCCGCGATTGTCCTGGCCGCCGGGCGGGGCCCCAATGATCCGATGGCGAAAGCCTATGGTGTAAGCCATAAATGCGCCCTGCCCGTGAAAGGCGTGCCCATGCTGCGCCGGGTTGTTAACGCCCTGCAGGAATCGCAATCGATCGCCTCCATCGCCATCTCCATTGAAAGTCCGGCCATTGTGGGCGACGCCTTGGCTGAAAAAGGCGCCGGCATTGCCGTCATCCCCTCGGAAAGCTCCGCTCCCCTCTCCGCCATAACAGCCATCAAACAGAGCCCGATATTCCCGGTGCTGCTCACCACGGCGGACCATGCCTTGCTGACGCCGGAGATGGTTGATTATTTCTGCGAACAGGCGGAGCGCAACTCAGCGGATTTTTCCGCCGGACTCGCCCGCGCCGAGGTCATCATGGAAGCCTATCCGCAGTCCGTCCGCACCTTCTTCAGGTTTGGCAACGACCGCGTTTCAGGCTGCAACCTCTTCGCCGTTTCCACTGAAAACGGCCTGCGCATTCTCGAAAAATGGCAGTATCTCGAACAGGCGCGGAAAAAACCGTGGCGTCTGGCGGCCGCTTTCGGCCCGCTTGCGCTTATCCGCTTCGCCTTGGGCCTCCTGTCGCTCGACGGCGCCTTCAAGACTGTTTCAAGCAGGCTTGGGCTCACTGCCAAACCAATCCTCATGCCCTTTGCCGAGGCCGCCATTGATGTGGACAAGCCCTCGGACCTTGAATTGGCCGAGGCAATTCTAAAGCTGCGGGATTAAACCCAACTTGCAACCAATTGCCGCGCCTGCTGCAGATCGATGGGAAAATCCACCTCGCACCACTGCAATCCGCCGATCGGTATGGTGCGGATTTCGATTCTTTTGGCAAGCGAGCCGATGGCGGAGGGGAACCATTGCTTCAGGGCTTGCGGATCCCGCATGGCGCTTTCCAGGGTTTCGACATAGGCCCGCGCACCCGCGCCGCGGAAAACATAAAAGCCGATGGCTTCCGCATCCACCGTATCAACCGGCAGGGTCTTGCCGATTTCTGTCAGGCGGCCGCGGTCAAGGATGACCTTCATGTCATCGCTGTCATAAGCCTGCTTGAGATTGGTGGCCACAGCCACCGGAACAACTGGCGCCGCAAGGAGCTTCTCGACCAGATCGCTGCGAAAGACATTGTCGCCATTCACCTGGATAAAGTCGCCGGTCATGGAGGCGCGCGCCATCCAGCAACTCGCCAGATTATCGGCCACCGCATAGAAGGGATTGAAGACCGTGGTGATTGCAACTCCCAGACCCTGTCCGGTTTGAGCCAGGGCCTCTTCCATGCGGCGCGCGCCATAGCCCGTGACAACCGTGAAATCCTTGATGCCCTGCGCCGCGAAGGCCTCAATTTGCCGTTCAATCAAGGTCTTTCCCCCAATATCAAGGAGGGCCTTGGGAACTTCAGTGGTGAGGGGCAAAAGCCGTTTGCCCTGTCCTGCTGCAAGAATAACTATACGCACGATGCTTGAATCCACGTCCAACAGAAGAGTAAGTACGGACTGCTCATTCGCACCCGATTCCCCAGAAGTCAACGGAAGCTAAGATTTGGCCCTAACGCTCGCTCATCTGTCGGATGTCCATTTAGGTCCACTGCCCCCGGGCGCCGCATGGGACAACTTTGCCCTGAAACGCCTCATCGGCACGCTGAACTGGAATTTGAAACGGCACAAGCTGCATGATTCAGCCATAGCCAGCATCCTTGTTGACGACGTCAAAGCCGCAGCCCCCGATCACGTGGCCTTCACCGGCGACCTGATGAACGTATCGGCCTATGCTGAATTCCCCCGGGCCGCACGCTGGCTGCAAAGCTTCGGTGATCCCGCCTGGCTATCCTATGTGCCGGGAAACCATGACGCTTATGTGCCCGTGCCGTGGACAGATGGCCTGGCCCACTTAGCCCCTTACATGACCGGAGACATGGCCGCCTCAGGTCTTCAATCCGTGTTTCCCTATGTGCGCCTGCGCCGGAACCTGGCCATCATTGGCTTGAATTCCGGCGTCCCCCAGTCCCTGGTCAAGGCTGGAGGCTCCCTTGGCTACAAACAGCTCGAGGCCTTGCCCGGGATTCTGCATGATTTGAAGGCCAAGGGCTATTACCGCGTCGTCATGATTCATCATCCTCCCCTGCCGGGCCTCGCGCCGCCGCGAAAAGCCCTCAGCGATGCCGCCCGTTTGCGCGACATATTGGTAAGCGAAGGGGCGGAACTGGTGCTGCATGGTCACAATCACCGGCAGATGCTGAATGTCCTTGCAGGCCGCGACGGCAATATCCCCATTATTGGCGTTCCGTCCGCCTCCATGAATGGCTCCGGCCACAGCGAGCCCGCCGCCTGGAACCTCTATGAAATCAGCCGGAATCAGGGCTCATGGGTGACCGGGGTTTCGACGCGGGTGTGGGATTCCAAATCCCGCCGGATGGTGCCCCAAAACCAATTCACGCTTCCTTCCTGAGCCCGCTTCGGGGTAAGTATGGGCCATGAACGCCACGATGCAGAAATTTGGCTATCCCGGCAGCCTGGTGAAGGAGCACCATCATTGGTGCGTGTTGTTGCGCCCGCAGCAGGTAACGCTTGGCAGCCTGATTCTTGCCGCAAAATCCGACGCCACCGCCTTCTCCGATCTGCCGCCGACGGCTTTTGCCGAGCTTTCAATCGTGGTGACCGAAATTGAGCAGAGCCTCCGGCGGTTTAGCCCCTATGATAAAATCAATTACCTCATGCTGATGATGGTCGATCCGCATGTTCACATGCACGTCCTGCCGCGTTATGCCAAGCCGCAGTTCTTTGACGCCACTGAGTTTGCCGATGCCGGCTGGCCCGGCCCTCCCGACCTGAAATCCGCCCCCACGCTGACTGACAAGCTCCGCAAAAACCTGTTATGGACCTTGCAGTTGCGGATGTCTGGAGAATCATAGGCCTGTGCTGACCATTATCGACCGGTATGTCCTCAGGCAGGTGGCAAAGCCGTTGGCGACAGCCATGGCAATTGGCCTGCTCATGCTGCTGGCCGAAAGGCTGGTGCGCCTGCTGGATACGACCCTCGGCAAGAAAAATTCCTTTGGCGTGGTCTTTGAACTCCTCGCCTATCTCGTGCCGCATTATTTGGGAACCGCCATTCCGGCAGCGCTTTTCCTGGGCCTGCTCTTTGGCTTCAGCAAGCTGTCGAAGGACAGTGAGATTGACGCTATGATGGCCACCGGAACGGGCCTGCACCGGCTGACCCGGCCCGTCATCCTGCTGTCGGTGGCCCTGGGCGCCCTCTCGCTTTTCATTGTTGGCTGGCTGCAGCCGCAAACCCGTTACGCCTATCGCTCGGTCCTGTTCGACGTCAAGAATGTGGAGGTCTTCTATCTCGCCGAGGAAGGCGTGTTCATGCAGGCCGGCACCCGCACCTTCATCCTGGATAAACTGAACCGCGCCAGCAATACCTTCGACCATGTCTTTCTGTTTGATTACCGGGGCCCATCCGGGCTGGAAACCCTCACCGCTTCGTCGGGTGTGCTGATTCCCCTTGAAGGCCAGCGCCGCCCCGTTCTGAGGCTTGATAACGGCCATCGGCTGAAACTCGACCGCTGGCCCACCTTGGGCAGCAATGGTGAAATCCCGCAGGCCAGCATCGCCGAATTTGCAACCACCGATACGCCGCTTGGAAAAGTTTCCGACAGCATATTCCGGCCGCGTGGCGAAGATGAACGCGAACTCACCCTGCCTGAACTTTATACGCAGCTTGACGCGCCGCCGAAGGGATCCACCCGCAATTCCATGGTGGCGGAATTTCATAAGCGCATTGTCAATGTGGTCACCTTCTTCATGTTGCCTTTGCTGGCGGTGCCCTTTGCAATTGGCCGCCAGCGCAGCCAGCGCGGCTATCGCTTCGGCATTGCCCTGGTCATTGTTGTGGCCTTCCACGAAATCATTGAACAGGGAGCCGTGGCCACCCGGGTAAGCGGGCTTTCCCCCTGGCTGAGCATGTGGCTGGCTTTCGGGCTGATCACCGCCTTTGCGATTTGGCGTTTCTACACCGCCTGTTTCACCTTGAAGCCTGATCGCATCGGCAGCGTCATTGACACGTTTGGCGCGGGCGTCAACCGCCTGTGGCTTCCCCTGGCACGGCGAATTGGTTTGGGAGTCCGGCCATGACGACCATTGGCTGGATGCTCACCCGCATGATCGTGATCCGCTTTCTCGGCATTCTGTTCGGGATTACCATTTTTGTGCTGACTCTCGAAATCATCTCCTACGCCAATGAGATTCTGGCCCTTGACCGGGGCAGTTCGAGCATCATGTTCAAGTATATGTTGATGCGCGCCCCTTCGACGCTGGCAACATTCCTGCCCATGAGCGTCCTGCTGGCCCTCCTTCTCACGCTCATGGAACTCAGCTACCGCAACGAGATTACCGCCATTTGGGCATCGGGCGCTTCGCCGCGCCGCCTCATCATCATGCTGTTGCCGCTGGCCTTTGTCACCGGCGGCATCAACTTCCTCCTCAATGACCAGGCTATTCCGGCGGCCGCCCCGCAATTGAAGGAATGGGGCGTGGCCGACTATGGCGAGAAGAAACTGAAGCTGGGTGAGCGCGATCCCATTTGGATGAGATCAGGTGACGACATCCTGCGGGCGGCCTCGTCAAACCCGCAATCTACCTTGCTGGAGGATGTCATCATTTTCCGCCGGGATCCAAACGGCATCCTGCGCGAACAGATTATCGCCAAGGAGGCAGAGTTGCAGGGCGATCGCTGGAATTTGAAAAACGTGATCGTCTACTACCGCGAAAACCTGCCCGCCAGCAGGCTTGACCGCATGGTCTATTCCGGCGCCATGAAACCCGCCGCGGCGGGCGCGCGCTCCGGTGATCCGGAGGAGATGACCATTTCCGATCTCAATTATTTCATCGCCAATTCCGGTTTTGGAATTCGCCCTGTCTGGGTCTATGAAACCTGGTGGCAAAAACGCGTTTCCCTGTTTTTCGCAACGCTCGTGATGATCGCCATCTGCATTCCGATTGCCACCCGTTTCCGCCGCGGCGGCGGCCTTGGCCTGCTCTTTGCAACCGGCGTAGGACTTGGATTTCTTTATTTCGTGGCGGATGGATTGTCGCTCACCATGGGGGAACTGGGATTTGTGAGCCCCTGGATGGCGGCGTGGATGCCCATTCTGACCTTTGGCGCGTTGGCGACAGCCCTTAGCCTTCGCATCGACCGGGTGTAGCATGACGGCAAAAGCAGGGGCCAAACCCATCAAAAAATCACCGGTCAAAAAGCGGCCGGAAAAACCCGCGCCGGAAGTGGCGAGTGCGCCACAGGCGGAGCCAAAGCCGCCCATTCATTTCAACCCCGTCCTGTGCATCATAAACGCCCCGGAACAAAAATTGTGGTCGCTGTCCCTGGCGCACCGGCTGAAAAAACAATTCGCCGCGGCAGGCCTTTCCCAAACCGTGAGTGAGGCAGAGGCAATCACCCACAACGGACCGGTCATCCTGGTGCGCGGCGATGCGGTGATTGACCAGCCTCTGATTCCCGTTCTGCTCAAGCGGCCAAATTTCCTGTTGCTCGGCGATGCAATGGAAAGCCCGATGCCCATTGCCGCCAGCGTGCGCGGCAGCGACGTTTCATTGGCCATCGAAATCCTGCAGGGAACCAAGCCATATAGCGCGGCAAAGCTGCTGGCGCGGGCCCCCGCGCAGCTCGACATGGAATTCTGGAAATCACTGCGCAAGCGCGAAACGCCCTATGCCATGATTGTCACGGACCAAAACCGGAGCGCCGTTGAATGGCGCATGTTCATGGGAACATACAAGGGTGCCACCGATGTCATCACCAAACACCTGTGGCCCGTTCCCGCATTCCATGCCACGCGCTTTCTGGCCCCGCGGGGCGTGACGCCGAACCTGGTGACGACGCTCGCCGCCCTTATGACAGTCCTGGCATTCTGGCTCTTCCTGAAAGGCCTGTTCATTCCAGGCCTCATCGCCGCCTGGGCCATGACTTTCCTTGATACCGTCGATGGCAAGCTTGCCCGCACCACGCTCACCTCCAGCAAATGGGGCGATTATTTTGATCACGGCATTGATCTCATCCATCCGCCCTTCTGGTACGTGGCCTGGGGCTATGGCCTTTTGGCCACCGGAACCCAATGGAGCAGCGAGGTTTTCTGGAGCGTGATGGCGGCCATTCTCGGGGGCTACATTCTGCAGCGGGTGATTGAGGGCATCGCCATCAAATGGCTGGGCCTTGAGATTCACATCTGGCGCTCGATCGACACTCACTTCCGCCAGATCACGGCGCGGCGGAATCCCAATCTCATTTTACTGACGCTTTTCACCGTCCTTGCAAGGCCCGATTGGGGCCTGCTGGCTGTGGCGGCCTGGACGGTAATTTGCCTCGGCCTGCATGTGTTGCAATTGCTCCAGGCCTTTGCCGCAAAACGCCGCACCGGCCCGCTCACTTCGTGGATGACCAAGCCATGAAACGCGCCGGCCTGCTGATCAATCCCAGTTCCGGAAAATCCAGCGGCAAGGGCCTGAGCCTTGTCGATATGCTGAAAAGCAACACGTCGGTTTCTATCCGCGTGCTTGAGAAATTTGAACAGCTGAAGGGCTTTCTCGATGAATTCGCCAGCGACGGCGTAACCGATCTGTTCATCAGCTCCGGCGATGGCACCATTCACGCCGTGCAAACGGACCTGGCGGAGCGCAAACCCTTCAAGGTCATTCCGCGCCTTAGCCTATTGCCCCACGGCACCACTAACATGACTGCCGCCGATCTCGGCTTTGCCTACAGGGGGCTGCAGGCGCAGGCCGATTACATCACGCGGCTGGAGGCAAAGCAGCTGCGCGAACGCCCTACCCTGCGGGTCGTCAATCCCCGCGATGGCAGGCCGCGCCACGGCATGTTCTTGGGAACCGGGGCGGCGGCGGAAGCCACGCTGTTTTGCCAGCGCGTTTTCAATGCCAAGGGGGTTAAGGGAAGCTGGGCAACCTTCGCCACCCTTGCAAGCGCCGCCGGCCGCACCATGTTCACCAAACCAAACCCGCACGACGTCACCCGCTTTGACCGTCCATTTCCCATTCAGGTGACCAGTGATGGCCGGGAATTCAGCAGCGGAACCCAGCTTCTGATGTTCTCCACCACCCTCGAAAAACTCATTCTCGGGGCAAGGCCTTTCTGGGGCCCGAAACTGGGTCCGATCCGCACCTCGGTTTTTCCCTATCCGGTTCCCAGCATTCCCCGCTGGCTTCTGCCCATCATGTATGCCGGCGAAAACCGCAAGATGCCGGAAGGGGCGGTGAGTTTTTCCAGCGCCAGGCTCGAAATTGCCTGCCCGATCAGCTTCGTCATTGACGGCGAATTCTTTGATGCGGCGGAAAATGAGCCCTTGAAGGTGGAAACCGGCGCGGTTTTCACCTATCTCTGCGGCTGATGACCACGCCAGAAAACGTGAAGGAATTCTGCAAGGCTTCGCTTGCCCGCGAAGTCTCGCCGGAGATTAACGCGATGGCGCTTGCCCTGCGCCTGCGGCACCCGCGAGCGGTGGCCATTCTGGCCTACGGCTCCTGTCTCAGGGGAGTTGCGGCGGCGGACACGCTGATGGATTTTTACGTCCTGACTGAAAGTTTTTCCGCTGTCAGCTCGAACATCTTCAGCCGCGTTGCCTGCTGTATTGTTCCACCGAACGTCTACTATGCCGAGGCCGAATTGAGTGGCCAGCGCCTGCGCGCCAAATATGCGCTCCTCCCCTTGCGGCTCTTCGCCAAATGGATGACGCGGGAAACCGGCAACCCCTATTTCTGGGCCCGCTTTGCGCAACCCTCAGCCCTTGTCTACGTGCGTGATGACACGGCGAAAGACGGCGTCGTCGCCAGCATTTCCCAAGCATTGCGAACCGGCTTTGCCAATGCCAAGGCCTTGACTGCCGGAACCGAGCCGCTGGCCATCTGGACAGTCGGCTTCGACGCGACTTACCAATCCGAGTTTCGCTCCGAGAAATCTAGCCGCGCCGCCGGCATTGTGTCCGCGGAGCCTGGTTATTACAGGGAAGCGGCAAAGCTCCTGGCTTCGGAAACACCTATTTATGCCAACCAGACCCTGCGCCGGCTGACGGGCAAAGCCTGGTCAGTTCTGCGCCTGATCAAGGCCGCCTTCACCTTTCAGGGCGGGGCCGATTACATCGCCTGGAAAATCGCGCGGCACTCGGGAGAAAAAATCATTCTCACCGACTGGCAGCGAAGGCACCCCATCATTGCCGGGCTGCTGCTGCTTCCGGCACTGCTGCGCCGGGGCGCAATTCGTTAGGCCGCCGCACGGCTCGCCACGACTTTTCCAAACAGCGCGATGATCTTGTCGATGTCATCAAAGCTGTGTGCCGCCGACACCGAACAGCGGAGCAGGAACAATTTGTTCGGCGTGCCTGGCGGCAGGGCAATGTTCACATAGACGCCTGCTTCCAGCAGGGCATTCCACATGCCGATTGTCGAAACTTCATCGGCGCATTTCACCGCAATGACCGGGCTTACCGTGTCACAACCCATGTCAAGGCCCAGCCCCTTGAAGCCGGCAAAGAGCCGGGCCGAATTGGCCCGCAGACGGTCCCGCCGTTCCGGCTCGGCGGCGAGCTTCCGGATGGCCGCAAGCGACGTCGCAATGGAGGCCGGCGATGACGAGGCGGTGAACATATAGGGCCGCATGGCATAGCGCAGCGTTTCAAACAGCGGGTGGTTGCCCGCCCCGAAACCGCCGATGGCGCCAACGCTCTTGGAGAACGTGCCGACGATGAAATCGATGTCATCCTCAAGCCCAACCTCGTCGGCAAGGCCGCGGCCATGGGGGCCGAGCACACCGAAGGAATGGGCCTCATCGGCAAGAAGCTGGAAGCCATGCTTCTTCTTGACTTCAACGAAATCCGCCAGCGGCGCGCGGTCACCGAGCATCGAATAAATGCCCTCGACGACCACAAGGCGCCCGCCCTCTTCGCCTTCGGAGCGCGTCAGCCGCTTGTCCAAGTCCGTTGCATCATTGTGGCGGAAACGCACCAGCTTGGCGCCCGACAGCGTGCAGCCGTCATAGATGGAGGAATGGGAATCGGCATCGAGAAAAATCGTGTCCTTGGGCCCCGCAAGGCCCGACATCATGCCCAGGTTGGCCTGATAGCCAGTAGTGAAGACAATGCAATGCTTGCGCTTCAGGAACTTCGCGAGCTCCGCTTCAAGCTCCCTGTGCAGGGCGTAGCTGCCATTGGCGATGCGCGAACCCGTGGTGCCCGTGCCGAATTCCGCCATGGCCTCCTGGCCCGCCTTGACGCAATCGGCGTCAAAGGTAATCCCCATGTAATTGTTCGTGCCGGCAAGAATTGTCTCGCGGCCATTGATCATGGCCCGCGTCGGCGACAGGATCCTGTCATTGGTGAGCCCGACCGCATTCACCCCCATGGCCATCATGCGGGCGTGGCGTTCGGCAATGGTCTTGTGCTTGTCCAGCAAGTCAATCATGGGCGTCACGCCTTCTTTACACGGGCATCAACAACAGCGGCAAGATCGCTGATGCTGTGCGTTTCCGACACGACATTCAGCGGAATTTCGATGTCAAAATGATCCTCGACTTCCATGACAAAGTCCATCACCGCAACCGAATCGATATTGAGGTCAGCCGAGATTTCCGTATCCGGCGTAAGCACCTTGCCGGTGGAATTGAACGGTTCCAGCAATTTGCAGATCTGGTCGATGGTTTCAGGTGAGGCAGTCATGATCTCTCTTGCATTACAACTTTGCGCGCAGCGGGCAGCCACTGCGCCTTGCGGTACCAGTTCACGGTCGCCTTGAACCCTTGCGCAAAACCGACCGGCTCTTTCAGGGGCCAGCCCTCGCCGCGCGCAACCCAATCGCCGAAATAGAGCTGCTGGATCTTGTCGGGAGACACAAAGGGCAGCTCGCCCCTCAGTTTCGCAAAGGCTTCAACACCACCGCCAACAGCCATCGCAACAGACTTGGGCAGAAAAATGGGTTTTATGCTCTTTTGTTCGGTGGCGGAGGCAATTTGCGCCAGGTCTTTCCAGCCATAGCCCTGCCGCTGCCCGTCATCCAGTTCAACCGTTCCGGTTCTGCTGGCCTCGGCGGCCTCCACGATGATGCGGGCTAAATCGTCCACATAGATGAGCGAAAAGCGTGAGGCGCTGCTGCCTGGAATCACGGCGAATGATTGGGTGAGCGATCGCAGCAGCGGCAGGGTTCCCCTGTCGCCGGGGCCATACACGGCGGGTGGCCGCAGGATGACGACCGACATCTGCGCCTTGAACTTTTCCACCGCAACTTCCCCGGCGCGCTTGCTTGCCCCATACATGGAAAGCTCCGGTTCCCGGGCCGCAAGCGAAGAAATATGCACGAAGCGCGCAACGCCATTGCGCGCTGCCGCTTCCGCAACCGCCAGCGAACCCTGTTCATTGGCAAGGAAGAAATCTTGACGTCTGAGCGCCCCGATGACACCCGCGATATGAACGACGGCATCGGCATTCCTGGTGAGATCGTCAAGGGCGGCATTGTTCTGTAAATCGCCCTGAACCTGCCGCACGTTTGAATTCATCGCAGCCCGCGCCGGATCGCGCACCAGGGCCGACACCCGGCAGGACTTGGCCAGAAAAGCCGAAACCGCGGCACGGCCAACAAATCCCGTGGCTCCAGTGAGGGCAATTTTCAAGGGCATGACAGGCTTCGTCTGCGTTTACTGGGCAGCGGCCAGAAATTCAGCCGCCTGCGGTGCCCGTTCGGTAATCTCCACCAATTCACCGGACATGTATCTCTGCTTGGCGCCGGCCCGTGAAAGTTTTCCGGAAGAGGTGAACGGCAGACTTTTTGGCGGCACCAGAACAATGGCGCATTCAACGCCTGCGCTGTGATGCACCACGGCCGATACCTCGCGCCGCAATTTTTCAATCTCGGTGTCGGTGGTGACCCGGCACTGGACCAGCACCACCACGTCGTCCTGGCCATCATCGCCTTCGACCGCAAATGCCGCCACATCGCCCGACTTGAGGGGCTCTACCTGCTCGGCTGCCCACTCGATATCCTGCGGCCAGATATTGCGGCCATTGTGCAGGATCAGGTCCTTGGCGCGGCCGGTGACGACGATTTCCCCATCCAGCATATAGCCCATATCGCCGGTCGCCAAAAATCCGTCGGCGGCAATCACCGCGTCGGTGGCCTGCGCATTGTGGTAGTAACCGGACATCAGGCTTGGGCCTTTCACGAAGATATGGCCAATCTCGCGGTCCCTGAGCAGCCCGCCCATCTCGTCGCGAACCACCATTTCGTGGCCCGGCAGCGGCTTGCCGCAGACGACAAAGCTGCGCACCGCATCCTTGTCCTGGGTTTCCAAGGCGGGAACCGCGCGTCCTGAAAGCTTGAACGTCAGTTTGTCAATCGTATCCACGCGGATGGGCTGCGAAACGTCGCTGAAGGAAACTGCCAGGGTTGATTCCGCCATGCCGTAGCTCGGCATGAAGGCATTCCGGTCAAAGCCTGAAATCGAAAGTGTGTCGCTGAATTGCTTGAGCACGTCGGCGCGCACCATGTCGCCGCCGATGCCGGCCGCCCGCCAGTTGCTGAGATCAAGGGTTACCGCTTCGCCGTTGATGCGCCGTGCCGCAAGGTCGTAGCCGAAGCTCGGCGAATAGGAAACCGTCGAGCGGTTTTCCGACATCAGCCGCAGCCACAGGGCAGGCCTGCGGGCAAATGAAGGCGTTGAGATGTAATCGACCGACACCTGCCCCATCATCGGCGCCAGGCAAAATCCGACCAGTCCCATGTCGTGATAAAGCGGCAGCCATGAAAATGCCCGGTCGCTCTTGGTGACGCGCAAGCCGTCGCGCAGAATGCCCTGGGTGTTCGCCATGATGGCTTTTTGCGTGATCAGAACGCCCTTGGGCTCGGAGGTGGAACCGGAGGAATACTGGATATAGGCTACATCGTCGGGCCCAAAGGCCTCGAGCTTGATGAGCGACTCGGGCAGCGCCTGAAGCGCCTCATGGGTCAAAACCGTTTCAACCCCGGCGCCCGCGGCGCCCGCCCGGATATGCCCTTCGAGATCCGACGAGGTGACAACGGCACAGGCCGCTGCAGCGCGCAGCATGCCGGTGACCCGTTCGACATAGGCATCCCGCCCCCCGATATACATGGTGTAAGGCATGGGACAGGGAACCAGTCCGGCATACTGGCAGCCGAAAAACACCGCCATGAACTCCGGCCCGGTTTCGGCGATGACCGCCACCCGGTCGCCGCGCTTCAGGCCGGCCGACACCAGCTTCCGCGCCGTGGCCAAAGCCCGCCTGCGCAACTCCGCGAAGGTCAGGACATGGCTCAAGAGGCCCTTGGCCGAATAGAAATTGAATCCGGTCAACCCGCGCGCCGCATAGTCCAGGCCTTCGGAAATTGTCTTGAACCCGGCGAGCTTCTGCTCCAGGTCACGGTTTGCGCGCGGGGTTCTGGCCAACTTAGCCACCACCGCTGCAACGTCCTGTTTTGCTGCCTTCGCAGTCATATTCCGCGCACCTCTGGGAGTCTTTGTTGCATCCACTAGTCCCGGCGAATCCGAGCGAATCCGCGTTAGCCCCTGTCTTTAGGTAACAAGGCCCAGCAGCGAGGTGAAATCAAATGGTGTTTCAGATTGTAACGGTCGGATGAAAGTCTAAAACTTGAGCTTTCCCAATGAGATAGCAGCAACTATCAGGGCCAGGATGCCCAGGATAAGGCCATTGAACCAGGCGTAAACCACAGCCCCGGTGGTATAGCGTGCGGCGGGCTGGGAAACCGGCGCGGCACGCATGATTTGCCGTTCCCGGGCAATTATCCGGTGCGCCAGATAGGATTTGAGGTAGCTCATCATTTCCGCCCGGTCGGCGGTTTCAAAGAGCGCCTCGCGGCCTCCCTGGTTGTCTTGCTGGAGGCGGTAGGTCCGGTAGTCCGGCTCCATCTCGACAAAGGATATGAGGTCAATCCAAAGCCGCGGCGGCTCGCCGGGCACCAGGGCAAGATCAAAGACATGGGCCGCTTCCGCGGTTGCCGCGATGACCGGGATCAATTCGTCCTTCAGCACTTGGAGACGGAGCGATTTGGAATCCTTTATGCCCAGAACCGCCTCGAAATGGGCCGCTTCCGCCAGGCGTGCCTTGCGCAAGTCCCCACTCAGATCGTCGTGCTCGGCCACTGTGCTGGCTCCCCATACTCACAAACTGTATCAAAACGGGACAGTAGCGCGAGGCACTGTCCGCTTTCAAGATGAGGTGCAGAAAGGGTGCCAGTCGAAAGGGCTACACGCCGCAGGAGGCCGGCAGCCTCGCCAGCCCGAACCACAGTTCGAACGTGTTGGCCCGGGCCTTGGCGGCGCTACCTTCAACGCCGGAAAGATCCTTCAGGACCACGGGCAGGCCCACATCGCTGAATATCTTCACCAAACTATTGCCGCGCTCGACGTCCGAGGAACGGAAAACCCGCAGCTCATGGCCATCGCCATTCCATGTGGCCCGCGAGAAGCCCGGAACAACGATATTGGTGCGGTCCGTATCCTTCACTTTTGCCATCAGCACGCTCATGCAGGCCCGCTGCTTGTCGTTCATCGCATAGACGAAGATGCGGCTCGGCATCCGCTCCAGCGCCTGGCGGAAAGTGTCGGCCACTTTCGCGTTTTCAACCGATGCCTTGAGCAGCGCCTGCTCCATCAACGGCAGCAGTTCCTTGTCGGCGGAGGAATTTGCATAAGACAATTGCGCCGCCACAAATTCCACCGGCACTTTGTCATTCTTCAACAGATATTCAAACATCGCCACGCCATACTTGCGCCGTTCCGGATTCTGGTCGCTGACCAGGTCGATCATGGTCTTGAGGTCATTCAGGTTTTGCTGCCAGCGCGTGTAATAAAGCCCGGTACCCGCCACCGAGACGGGAATCATCACGGTTGCCAGCAATTGCACCGCCATTTCACGCCAGGGCCTTACCGTTACGGTCATTAAACGTCTCCCATCAATCTTCTTCCACATGCGCCGGTTGAACGGCCGGCACATTCCGGTGCAGCACAAAACTGGTAACCGCCGGCATGAGCAGCACCAGGCCAATGTAGCGGGCGACCTGATGGGCCGCTACGTAAGCCGGATCGAGGTTGAGCGCAAATGCCATGATGGTCATGGCTTCAAGGCCACCGGGCGCGAAAGCAAGAAGCGTGAGGGCAAAGGGCAAGCCGGCAACAACGCTGGTGAAGAGGGCTCCCGCCACGGCAATGGCCATGGCGATGGCAAATCCGGCAAACCCGTCGCCAAGCACCGTGCGCAGCTCCGCCACGGAAATGCCCGTGAAGCGCAGGCCAATCATGACACCCAGAATGACATTGGCCGGGATAAGGATGGAATCAGGCGCACCGCCATGAATCACGTCACCGAGCCCCAGGGCGGCGCTGGCGAGCGCAGACCCCAAAATGAGCCCTGCCGGAACCCTCAGCCGTTCAAACAGCAAGCCCGCGGCCGCCGACGTAATAACGAGGACTATGATTTCCAAAACACTGGCAGCCACCGGCGTTGCCGTTGCCACCTCTGCGGTGGGCGAAATGAACACAATAACCACCGGCAAGGCGGCAATCAGGAAGAACAGCCGCACGCTTTGCGAAATGGTAACCCGGCGCATATCCGCGCGCGAAGCGCTCGCCAGCAATATGACCATGGATAGTGCTCCCGGCAGGCTGGAAAAAAACGCCGTGGCCCTGTCCCATTTCCGCAGGCGCTCGTAATACAGCATACAGGCCCAAACGATGACCACCACGGTGACGGTCATGCACGCAATGCTCAATGGCCATTGCGCCGCCCGGTACAGCGTATCGGCATTGACCGCCGTTCCGGTCTGGATGCCCAGCAGGATGAAGGCCAGTGTCCGCAGCCAATCCGGGAGTTCCAGAATCTGATTGGAATAGACGGCAATGATCGTGGCAACCAGGCTTCCCGCCAGCCAGGGCGCGGGAACCCCAGCCGCAAAAGCGAGCGCGCCGCCAATTGCGCCAACCGCAAGGGCCCGGATCACGCTGATCATGCGATCTCGCCGGCCCAAATTTCGGATCTCCAATCAAGGCGTTCCGTAGAAAGCTTCCGATTCAGAGCGAGCCGCAGGATCATTTTACCTTCAAGAGACGGTCTGGATGATAGGGCGCAATCAGCGCATCCCGCTTTGCTTCCAAAAGTTCGGCGGCGGCGAACAGTCCCACGGCGGGAGCCAGCGTGATGCCCGAATGCATGACCGTAATATAAAGTCCCTCGCGGCTCTGCGGACGGCCAATCATCGGAAAGCCGTCTCCTGGCGTTGGCCTGAATCCAACCGTGTGAAAATCCATTTCCACGTGTTCCGCCCCTTTGACCAAGTCCTGTACTTTCTGATAAAGCGCGGCCGCCGCGCCGCGCGGATCATCGGCGGGATCGCTGCCGGAAAAATCGGCTCCCGCCACAAGCCTCCCGTCGGACGTCTGCCGCACATGCAGGTCGGGGGTCATCAGCAGCGTGTGCAGGATTTCACCCGCAGGTTTCGAGTGGACCAGGAGCCCCGCCGGGGCCGCAATATCGTAGGAAAGGCCGATGCTCTTTAGCAATGTGGCAGCGCCGGCGCCCGCAGCGATGACCACTTCATCGGCATGCAGCACGCCTTCATTGATGCAAACGCCGGTAATGCGTCCATTCTTCTCCTCAAGCCATTTGGCATGTGAATTTCGCAGGATTTTTACACCCTTCGCCTCGGCGCCGGCCAGAAAGGCCAGGGCCGCGGTCAGGGGCTCCACTTTGCCTTCATTCATGGCATGCAAGGCGTAGTCTGGCGGCTTCTTGATATTTGGCTCAATGCGCAGGGCTTCTTCCGCGTCGACACCCCGAATGGCATAGCCCCACGAACTATGCTCAGCCGCAAACGCTTTAAGTTGATCAGGCGGCAAGTCCCACAGCAATCCGCCACACCAATCGACTTCCAATCCCGGCACGTCTGTGTCAACGCGACGCCACTCCGCCATGGAGCGGGTGCGCAATTTAAAATAGCTTTCCGGATTGCCCCAGCTGGCGTTGATCCAGGCCCAGGAATTGCGCGTGGCAACACCGCCGGGCTCGCCCGCCTCAATCACCGTGACATCGGCCCCCGCCTTGGCCAGATGCCAGGCGATTGAGGCCCCGATGATGCCTGCTCCGACGACGATAATCCGCTTTGTCAAGATTGTTCCTTTCGCGCCGGAACCTCCGCCGCAATGCGTTTGATTACGGCCGCCTGCCGCACCAGTTCGCCGTCCGGCATCGTTTCGTAGCACGGCACCACGATCAAATCGCGCATCACCGCGGCAGCTGTTTTGGGGTCAAGCCCCGGCCGGTCCGGGGGCGCTGCAATATGCTGCGAGCGCGGGAGATCGGCCGCGTCAAAGCCCTCCTGCCGCAGCGCTTCAATGAACTTTCTCGGCTCGCTTACCAGCAACGGGAAAACCCAATAGTCATGGTGGCCATTGGCCTGCGCTGGCTGCACAACCGAGGTTCCGATCAACCCGCTCAGCCGTTCGCCCTTGCGCTGACGGGCCGAGACCCGATCCATGTCGAATCGCGCCAGCCTGCGGTTCATCAAATGCAGCATCGTCGCCGATGGCTGGAACCGCATGTTCTTGGCGGTCTTGAGCGGCGCCACGTCGCGCACCCGGTCCGCGAGCTTGTCTTCATAATCCTCGCCCCTCGCGTTGTAAAAGCGGTAGATGGCGGCCAGCACGGGCCGTGCCGTAATGAGTTTCAGTCCCATGAACTGCAGGATGCGCTTGCGGTGCTTTGCTTCCGGCTGCACCGGATAGTGCGACTGGATGCCCCGCATGCGGTCGCGAAGAGCAGGGTCCTTGACGCGGATCAAGGCGCCGCCAAGGGCGGTGGCCGTCTTGATCGGGCCAAAGGAAAACAGGTTGAGGTCCGCCGCGGCCGAACCCGGATAGGCCCGGCCATTGAAGGCCTGGGCGCAGTCTTCCACGGTCACCAGCCCGTGGGCCTTCGCCGACGCGAAGATTGGATCCAGATCGAGCCGCGTGCCGAAGAGATGCGCCACGACGAACACCCTGGAGCGTGGCGTTATCACAGCCCGCAAGCGTTCAACGCTTGGACCCATGTGGGCGAGATCAAGGTCAACCGGAACCGGAACCAGCCCGGCATCCTTCACGATCTTCACCATGCCCCTGACGTTGAGCGCCGAGAATATGACTTCATCTCCCGGCTTCAGGTCGAGGGCCTGCAGCAGAAGATCAAATCCCGAGCGCACCGAATAGGCGGCGATGGTATCGCCGGAACCGGAAAAATACGCCTCTGCCTGCCGGACTTCGTTGGGTCTTCCGGTGGCCGTGAAACTCGCCGCCAGCCCCGCCAACAGGTCGCCCCAATCAATTTTCAACTGCGTCCGAACCCACATGCGACAAATCCTTATTTCCGACTGAGTTAGCTGCAAAACCCGTTCTTGACCAGCCATGGCAGGCATGGTTTCAAGCCCGGTTGAGATCGGCAGCACCTTCGTATATAGGCATAGAAATGACAGATACCGCCAACCCCACGTCCAGCACCTGGCAAAAGCGCTTCAAGAAGGCGCGGCGCAAGCGCGTCAAGAATTCCGGCAAGAAATTGATTCGGCGGCTGGCGAATTTTCTGGGCCGGCAATCCCTGGTGGGCGATGCGCCGGTACTGGACCCCGCGCATTTTCCATTCCTGAAAACCTTCACCGGCGACTGGACAACGATTAAAGCCGAGGTGACGGAAATCCTCAAACACCGGGAAGCGATTCCTCTTTTCCAGGACGTCTCCGTCGACCAGATGAAGATTTCCAAGGGCAACAACTGGCGCACCTTCATCCTGTTTGGCTTCGGCGAGAAGCTGGAGAAAAACTGCAAACAGGCCCCTGTTACCACGCGCCTTCTGGAAGCCGTGCCCAACCTGCAAACCGCATGGTTCTCAATTCTGGGCCCTGGCTATCATATTCCCGCCCACCGCGGCGTGAGCAAGGGAATCCTCCGCGCCCATCTCGGATTGATCATTCCCAAAGACGCGGAAAAATGTCGCATGCGCGTCGGTGACACCATCAATGTCTGGCGCCCCGGCGAAATCTTTGTGTTCGACGACACCTACGAGCACGAAGTCTGGAATGACACCAAAGACGAGCGCGTTATCCTGCTCTTTGATTTCGACCGGCCCATGCGTTTCTGGGGGCGCCTGGTCAACAGCACCTTCGTGCGCCTGCTCAAGCTCACGGCCTATTACCAGGAGCCGAAACGGAATATGGCGACGTTCGAGGAGCGCTTTGAAGCCGCCACCCGCCGCGCCAATGAGAATCTCGAAAAGCTGTCCGACGACGACTAGATCTTGACCTTTTCCGCCCCCTTGAGCTCCAGCATCTTGCGGGCTTCCGCCGGCGTTGCGGTTTCTATCGAAAGCTCATCTAGGATGCGGCGCATCTTGGCGACCAGTTCGGCGTTGGATTTGGCCAGCTTTCCCTTGCCGATATAGAGGTTGTCTTCCAAGCCGACCCTCACATTGGCCCCCATGGTGGCCGCCATCGTGCATAGCGGAAACTGAAAACGCCCAGCAGCCAGCACCGACCAGTGATACTGGTCGCCGAACAGCCGCTCCGCGGTTTCACGCATGAACATGACATTTTGCGGATCCGGGCCGATGCCGCCGAGAATGCCGAAGATCGTTTGCACGAACAGCGGCGGCTTCACCAGCTTGCGCTCAAGGAAATGCGCCAGCGTATAAAGGTGGCCCACATCATA
Organism: uncultured Alphaproteobacteria bacterium; assembly: GCA_963773295.1. Taxonomy (GTDB): domain Bacteria; phylum Pseudomonadota; class Alphaproteobacteria; order Rhizobiales; family Aestuariivirgaceae; genus Aestuariivirga. Next base: position 34,430 of record CAVZAJ010000007.1, on the reverse strand, counting down.
GCATTCAAATTCAAAGCGCGTGCCGTGGCCCTCGCCAAGGCGTTGAAGGATTTTCTCGATGTCGCCGAAAGTGTTGCGGAAAATGAAATCCTTCGAGCCCTCGAGATGCTTGCGCTCCCACTCGTGCTTCAAGTCCCCATAGCGCGCCAGCATGGGATAGAGCCCGAAATTCATCGAGCCCATGTTGAGCGAGGTCATTTCCGGCGAGAACCGCTCCGCCGCAGCGAGGCGCTCGTCAATCGACATGCCCTGCCCGCCGCCGGTGGTGATGTTGATCACCGCATCGGTGGCCTGTTTGATGCGCGGCAGGAACTCATTGTAAACATCGGGCGAAGCGGCCGGCCGGCCATCTACAGGGTCGCGCGCGTGAAGATGCAGGATCGACGCGCCCGCCGCCGCCGCTTCCACCGCCTGGGTGGCGATGTCATTGGCCGTCACCGGCAGATGCGGCGACATGGAGGGCGTATGGATGGACCCCGTGATGGCACAAGTGATGATGACTTTCGATTTCGCGCGCATGGATCCTCCGCTTTCCGGCCGCCACCCTAGCCAAGCGATCTTCGGCCCGCCATCACATTCTTGTATGGCTGGATTGTGGAAACTCAAGCCGAGATGGCTTGCACCAGCGTCCGGTTCTGCCGCCGGATGTTGGCGCGAAGTTCCCGAGCGGCATGTCCTCGCGCTTGATGAACTCGATGAACATCATGTTCATACTGTTGAAAATCATCTCGCCCACGCCCCGCCCCTCAATGTCGCCCCGCACCAGTCCGATCTCTTGCAGCTTGGCAATAAGGGCGCAGGTCTGGTCCGCCAAATCCCGGTCAAGCGCCGTATAGGTCTTGCCGAAGGGACTGTCCGGCTGCTGGGTCGAGGTTGCCATGGCCTGCCGCCACATCTCCTTGCTCAGATAGACGAGGGAATGCTCGATATAGCTGGCCAGCAGCGCATCGATCGCCTTTTCGACGTTCCTCGGCGGCTTCTGGATTATCTTTTGGCCGGCGGCCAGAACCTCATGGACTTCGAGTGAAACGATGGCCACCAGAATGTCGCCCTTGTTGCGGTAGTAATTGTAGATAGTACCGACCGACACCTCCGCCTTGGCGGCAATCTCCTCGATCCGCGCCCCCTCATAACCCTCCTTGCGGAACAGACTGGCAGCCGCATCCACGATCCGTGAATTCCGGTCGATCCTGTTCTTTGCCCTGAGGCCCGCCATGGCGTGAACCGTCTTTCCACAATTTGAATTGACTCAAATTTAGAATTGGTTCATTTTTTTGGCAAGCAACAAAATTCCGGAGGAGTCATCATGCTGAATTCATTCATATCGTCCCTGAAGCGCGGTGCCTGCGCCGCGGCAATTGCCGGCATCGCCGCCGTTTCGCCGGCCGCCGCCGCCGACCTCAACGCCTTGATCTGGTGCGATCACGCCGACCCCGCCCTGCTCAAGCCCTTCGAGGATGCCAACGGCATCAAGGTCAACGTCAAGGAATTTGAAGGCACCGGCGCCGGCTTCGCCATTGTCGACCAGTCCCAGCCCGGCGACTGGGATGTCATGGTGATCGATTCCATCGACATTCCGCGTGGCGTTGAAAAGGGCCTGTTCGAGCCCCTGCCCGAGGACAAGCTGCCGCTTGGCCGATCTCTATGCTGAAGTCACCATGGACGGTTCCACCAAGGTGGACGGCAAGCGCTACGGCATTACCGAGAAATTCGGCTACAACACCATCGGCTACAACAACAGCAAGGTTGACCCCGCCGACATGCAATCGATGAACGCCCTGCTCGATGCAAAATACAAGGGCCGCATCGCCATCTATGATTATTACCTGCCGGTCATCGGCATGGCCGCTCTCGCCATCGGCAAGAAAACCGCGGAGCTGACCGAAGCCGACCTTCCGGCAATCAAGGAAGTGCTGCTCAAGATGAAGGCCAACGCCAAGCTGGTGGGCGAAGTGACCGCGAGTCAAACCGCCCTTGCCACCGGCGAAGTTGATATTCTGGTGGGCGGCGGCGAATGGGTAACGGCGGGCCTCGCCAAGGAAAACCCGGCCCTGGATTTCTCCGTTCCCAAGGAAGGCGCAATCCTCTGGTCACAGTCGCTGGCCATGTTTTCGGCCAGCAAGAACAAGGACATGGCCCTCAAGTTCATCCAGTATGTGATGAGCCCGGAAGGCCAGGCGCGGCTTGCCACCTCATCCTGCTATTGGGGCATGCCCGCCAGCAAGGCGGCGGCCCTCGATGATGCGCAAAAGAAAATCCTGCGCTTTGACGAACAGCCGGAATTCCTCAAGCGTTCGCAGCCCTACCCAGCGCCAAGTGCTGAACTCGACAAGAAGATGCAAGACCTCTGGACGGAGATGCTGCAATCACAATAAAGAGTGGTTGTGAACGAAATCTCGAAGACTGAGCGTGCCTTGCCATGGATGCTGGTAACCCCGGCAATCCTCTGGACACTTTTGTTTTTCGTGGCGCCCTTTATCGCCATGGCCCTGCTGAGTTTGAATTTTCAGGCCGAAGGCGGCATGACGCTGTCGAACTACAGCCAGTTCTTCACCAACCCCAGCTATTACCGCGCCATGCTCAATTCGCTGGAGGTGACCGGCCTGGTCACGCTCATCTCCGTGCTGCTCGCCTATCCCTTTGCCTGGATTCTGGCCGAGCAAATTCCCCCGCGTTTGCAAAGGCTGGCGCTGCTGCTCGGCTATCCTGCCGTTCTGGACCTCCTATGTGGTGCGCTCCTATTCCTGGCTCCTGGTGCTGGCGCAGAACGGTGTGGTCAATGACACGCTGCTGCGTGCGGGCCTGGTGGCCGAGCCCCTGCAGCTTGCCAACACCCGTGCCGCGACGATTATCGGCTTTGTCCACTTCTTTGTGATGCTGCTCACCCTCACGATCTTTGCCAGCCTCAAGCAATTGAACCCGAGCTACCGCAAGGCAGCCGCCGATCTCGGCGCCGGCCCTATCCGCACCTTTATCCATGTTGTTCTCCCGCTCACCATTCCGGGCGTGGTGGTGGGGGCCTTTCTCACCTTCGTGCTCGCCATCGGCGATTACATCACGCCGCAGATCCTGGGCGGCAACAATGAGCTCCTCATGCCGCAGCTTATCATGATGCAGATCGGCCGCCGCGGCGATTTCGCCTCAGCCTCGGCCCTCGCCCTTATCCTGATGGCGGTGGTCACCATTGCCTATATCGCCTGCGCCCGCTGGCTGAAGATCGAGCGGGCCTCCTAGCATGCGCGCCTTCGTGAAATTTCTGTCCGCAGCCTATGCCCTGGCGATTTACGGTTTCATTTTCCTGCCTGTTGTCGTGCTGGTGGTGTTCTCGTTGCAATCCACCGCCTTCCCCATCCCGCCTTTCACCGGCCCGTCGCTCCGCTGGTACGAGGCGGTGCTCAATGATCCGCGGCTGACCTCGGCCCTCTTCAATTCTCTCGCCGTGGCGATCATTTCGTCGTTGGTGGCCGTGGCCCTCGGCTTCGTCAGCGCCTGGGGCTTTGCCCGCTTCGTGCTGCCGGGCTCCGCTGTCATGCGCGGCCTCATCACCCTGCCGCTCACCGTGAGTTACCTCATCATCGGCATGGGCCTGCTTGTCATCTTCAACATGATCGGCCTGCCGAAAAACTTGCTCGCCGCCGGCATCGGCCATGTGGTGATCAATCTTCCCCTGTGCTTTGCCATCATCTACAGCCAGATGGGCGACCACCAGATCAACATCGAGCGCGCCGCGCGGGACTTGGGCGCCACCGAATGGAACGTGTTGTGGCTGGTCACCCTGCCGATTATGTGGCCCGCCATCTTCGCCAGCCTCTTCCTCTCGATGACCTTTTCATGGGATGAATTCGTGATCTCCTTTCTGCTCACCCGTTTCGACACGACGCTGCCGGTTGAAATCTGGAACCTGTTGCGCTCCGGCCTCAATCCCAAAACCAATGCCGTGGGTTCGTTGGTTTTTGCCGTCTCCGTGGTGTTGGCCATCATCCTTGAACTCCTTTTGCTGCGCCGGAGACCCGCATGACCGAAGCCCTCGTCGAGATGAAGAATATCTCCCACAGCTTCGGGCGGGTGAGCGTGCTGAATGACGTATCGCTCACTATCAATCCCGGCAGCTACACGGTGCTCCTCGGACCCTCGGGCTCGGGCAAAACCACGTTGCTCTCTATCCTCGGCGGCTTTCTCGTGCCCCGAAAAGGCAGCGTGCTGATTAGAGGGCTTAACTGCACCATGATGGCGCCCGCCAAGCGCCCGACCACCACCGTATTCCAGGATTACGCCCTGTTTCCCCACATGAGCGTAGGCAACAACGTGGGCTTTGGCCTGCGCATGAAGGGCGTCATCAAAAGCGAGCGTGACCGCCTGGCCCATGAGGCGCTGGTCATTGTCGGCCTGCCCGAAGCCTTTAAGAAAAAACCGCACCAGCTTTCCGGCGGCCAGCGGCAGCGCGTCGCCCTGGCCCGCGCCCTTGTGGTGAAGCCCGCCGTGCTGCTTCTCGACGAGCCGCTGGGAGCGCTTGATCTCAAGCTCCGCCGCCAGATGCAGGATGAGTTGAAGGCCATCCAGAAGCAGGTGGGCACCGCTTTCGTCCATGTCACCCATGATCAGGAAGAGGCCATGGCGCTCGCCGACCATTGCGTGGTCATGAACCACGGCCGCATCGAAGATGAAGGAACTCCGGAGCGGGTCTATGCCCAGCCCGCCACGCGCTTCAGCGCCACCTTCATGGGCGAGAGCACGCTCATTCCCGGCGAAGTGGCAAGTGTGATGAACAATGCAATTTCCGTGAACACCGCCTTCGGCTCGCTCCCCATCATTGCCGCCGCCGAGCAAGGCGCGCAGGTCACTTTGGCGATCCGGCCCGAGCACATGCGGCTTATCCGCGACTCGCGCAGCGTCACCTTTGGCAGCGCCCAAGTCACCGCTGTCATATTCCAGGGCAGCTTCAAGCGCGTGCTGGCGGAATCCACCAGCCGGTCGGGTTCGGTCTTCATCGCCAAAATTCCGGCGGAGCAGGACGTCGCCATTGGCGACACCGTCACCCCCTGCTGCCATATCGAAGACCTGATCATGCTGACGAAATAGCCATGATGCCTGCCTCTCCAGTCGCGGCCGGGGATTGGTATGAAACCATCCGCATGGCCGACGGCGTGACGCTCATCCACGAGCCCTGGATCAAGCCCTTCTTCCGCTGCAACATGTGGCATGTCCGGGGCCGCGACCGCGACCTTCTCTTCGACACGGGCCTCGGCCATTTCAGCCTGCGCCGGCACGTGAGGCTGGTCGGCGAGCGGCCCCTGCTCTGCGTGGCAAGCCACACCCATTTCGATCACATCGGCTGCCACCATGAATTTCCCGATCGCTGCGTGCACCAGGCCGAGGCGGACATTCTCGCCGACCCGCGCAACGAATGGACTCTCGCCGACCGCTACGCCACCGACGACATGTTTGACCGCCTGCCCGAAGGCTGGGACACATCACGCTACCGGATACAACCCGCTCCGGCCCAGCGCCTGCTCGCCCACGGCGATGTCGTGGACCTCGGCAACCGGCATTTCGAAGTCATCCACACCCCGGGGCACTCGCCCGGCGGCATCGGCCTGTTCGAGAAAACCAGCGGCATATTCCTGTCCGGCGACATCGTCTATGATGGCCCGCTGATCGACGACGCCTATCATTCAAACCGCGAAGATTACGTGGCAACGATGGACAGCCTCCGGCGCTTGCCCGTATCAGTCATCCACGGCGGCCACTTCCCGAGCTTCGGCGCAACGCGCTATCACCAACTCATCGAGGAATATCTCGCAGGCCAACGCATCGCTGGCTGCCATTTGAAGACGTAAATGCAATCACCTTGAGAGGTACAGGTCATTTGCACTTTGCAGCCTGATTTCCAGGTTGGCGCCAGCTTGCGCCATCACGTCATGTGATTGCCACTCGGAAAGGCCTAATCCGGTATCCGCTGCCAGACCGGCGATACTCACTTGCGTGTCATCAAAGTCACCGAACACAAACCGTGAGCGGGCTTTTGTCGAGAGATATGAACTTTGCGATCTCCGATAGCCGATCGTAGTGAGTTTCTTGGTTCGAAAGTGCTTGAAAGCTACTATTTTGAAGAATGATACTGGTACCTTAACGCCAAAATATTCGGGATCCCCATCGTCAAAAATCGGGCCCGTGAGCACCGAAACCTTCATGTCAGCTTCGTCGGTATTCTCCAAAACATAATCTTCAAGACTCAGCCAAACTCCCGCGTTAAATCCCTGTTGCTGGGGTGCCGCGTTCGTTACGTGAAATGTATCCTTATCTGCCAATTCAGCAGTCGCTTGGTCACCCCAATTGGGGTCTTCACGACGCGTCATATGCCCGCGGCTAAATAGCCCTTGGTTTTGGTTGCCATAGGCATCTCGATGATTCTGATAGCGAAGTTCGATCCGGGGATCGCGGCGCCAAATGTCGGTTCTCGCTACGCCGGGAATGCGCTGCTCTCCGTCGATGTTGACGGCGCTGCAAATCGGCATTCGGCGGGATTTGGACTGCAAAACGGAAAAGTGGGTGTATTTGAGTTCAAAACCGTTTTGGCTCGCAATATTGCCGCTGTTTGTGACGGGTGCAAGGTCGCTTGAAAGGCGGCCCGGTTTGGGCAGGGGCAGCGCCTGTCGCCTGTCCACGAAAGTTGATGAGTATCCATCCCTGTTCGAATAAGATTCAGGCTTTAAGACGCTATCCACGACCCTCAGTGAAGTACTGTCGTCAGGCGGACCGAAAGTTTTCATCAGAACCTCCGAGATAATTCACCCTCAACGGGCGTTGCTTGCAAACGGCACTCCCCGTTGCCCGAATGACTCCATGGGCCGCGGCTTGCTTAGCTGCGTTTGATAGCCTGGCTGCTGTCCCAGGCAGACTGGCTCTCACCCTTCGGCGGATTTTCCCTTGTTGACCGGCTTGGGAAAGATATCTTCTGCTTCTGAGGGCAGGATGGATTTAACATCCGGATGATGCGCTATCCGCTCCAGAATTTCGACTTCGCCCTCTATGGAAAACGATTTGGAAAAGGAGCGGACTCGCCCCATTTTGGCCGAATGAATTGGATCGGCGGAATCCACTATATCTCTGGACTTTTTTTGAACTTCCGATGCCTCGACGCCGTCTCTTAAAAACACCTGAATGCTTGCTTTCTGGCCAGGAGCGGAGTTCCTCAGCCTCTGCAAAACCCCCTCAACGGACCACTCTCGAGACGGGGGAATGCTCATCGCTTGTCATCCTTCATCAACATTGAACCAGTTTCGATCATACCTTGAAATCTTGCATTCTCCAACTGATCAAGAGTTTGTTTCATTGCCTCTCAACTGATCTCGATCTAGGAAAAGCCAAGGGCTTCAATTTTTAGTTCGCTTTCTTCTTGGGTTTGCTCCCAGGTTTCCTTTTTGATTTTGATACCGCTGCAACCTTACGGGCTGTTTTTTTGGGCTTGCGAGAGTTCCTGGAGGCGGCGGGGCGTGCCGCTGGCTGAACTGTTATGCCGAGATGGGCTAGCGCCAGCACCGCATCGGGCACACCGCGATTTGAGCGCTCGGATGGCATGCTGGCAGGCCTTCTGCATGACTGTAGAATGGCCGTTTCAATGTCCCCCGCCGAAGCCGTGGGTGCCGCTTGCCGCAGGATAGCGGCAAGCCCCCCAATATGGGGCGTTGCCATCGATGAACCATTGTTTTCCTTGTACTGCCCTCCCGGAATGCAAGACAATACGCCAACGCCTGGCGCCACCAAGTCGGGAACGAGCGGTTCGTTGGAGCGTTCAAATTTTTGACTGCTGGAAAAGTCGGCAACTCTAGAGCTTTTGTCCATCGCACCTACGGATAGAACATTGACGTAGTTGCCGGGCGAGCGGCTCGAATTGGCAAACTCGTTGCCGACGGCGATAACTGGCAGCACATCGTTCGCCCAGAGCGCGTCAATAACGCTCTGAAATGCGGGCGTATAACCGCGCAGGCCGAGCGACATGCTTAGCACTTTCGATCCTTGGACGACGATCCACTCCAGTCCGCCGAGAATTCTGCTGATGACGTCGCCCCCTTCGATCACCAGCGCGCTGGCAAGCTTGCATCCCGGAGCAACTCCGATCATGCCGCCTCCAGTTGGACGTCCGGCGATTGTTCCTGCCGTGTGAGTTCCATGATCGTCACTGTCGTGAGCGCGTGCGCCCGGAACAAACTCGCCGGTAAGATCAAACTCGGCAAACGCATGCAACGCGCCCTTCAACGCCGGATGACTGGCATCAATGCCCGTATCAAGATGCCCCACTATCACACCCTTGCCGTCGTATCCCGCATTCCATGCAGACGGAACACGGAGGCGCTCGATCCCCCAAGTTGCACCAGGTAAAGCGTGTGCCTCCGAACTGGCAACGGGCCTGATTAAACTGAGTTCCGGGGCCAGTTGAACTTTCTGGACGCGCGGATCGCTCCGCAACGCCTCTGCTTGCTCTAACCGCACCATGCCAATAGCAAGGCCAAGCCGCGGAAAAACTCTCATTCGGGGAGGCAGGTCCGGAAGCAGGGACTTGGCCCGCTTGGGAGAAGTGCGTTTGGCGGCAGCCGCGAGGTCCCGGCCTTGGGATCCGTCGATTGGATCGAAATACACGCCGAGTTCATTCTCAAGCGTATCTGCAGACGCTGCAGCAACCTCGGGTCTAAGCGTTACAAGGGCCTTTGCAAATCCAGCAGCAGCAATCGTCTCTTCAAGTGCGTTTGCCATGATCCCTCCGAGATCTATTTTCAACCCAGGGTTAAATAGATTTACGTAATGCAATCCCAAATTCTGACGTTGTCAAGGGGAAGTTTACTCGGCTAGGCGAACGGGATTTAGGCGCTTTCACAAATCTAGCCTGATTTGGAAAAAATGGTCATTCTCATGCAAAACGAAAACCGCTGGCGCGGAAAGAAAAACGCGAGGCATTCAGTGCCGTGCAACGCCTGCTTCGTGAGGTCATAATCAGCCTCGCTGATCCGGTGGCGGCAACTTCTAAATACGCATCCTGCAACTCAAGTCACACGCGAAGCGTCAGAAAATTCCAGTGTCCCAGAAGTGGTAGCGAGAGAGGGACTTGAACCCCCGACCCCAGGATTATGATTCCCGTGCTCTAACCAACTGAGCTACCTCGCCAAATCTGCGTCGGCTTATAGGAAGTTATCCGACCGGAAGTCAAGTTGCGCGGTCGTTGCCATTCTGACCGTGGCCCGGGTCGCCCTGAACAAAGGTCCGCCACAGGGAAATCCAGGCAAAATAGAGCGAGGCTATAATCCATATCCAGAGTTCGATCTTGTAGATTGCGTCGGTCGGGCCCTTGTCCTTGCTGCTGATCACCAGCGAAAGCGTCATGGCCGCCCACAGGACTGTCATGGGAATGGTGATGTTGCGCCAATGGGTCACGCGCAAGGGATGCACGAATTTGACGGGAATGAAGGTGAGGATCGACAGGATGATGATGGTGAGGCCATTGACCAGCCAGCCCGTGTCGAGAACGTAGAAATAAAGCACCACCACATTCCAGATCGCCGGGAAGCCGACAAAATAATAATCCTCGGACTTCATGCCGACATTGGCGAACGTATAACACGACACCGCCATGATGGTGGCGGCCGCCACGAGGCTCCAGGTGCTTCCCGCAAAAATCCAGTCAAGCGGCACCATTTCAAACCAATAGACCATGACCGCCGGGACGGCGACATAGGTGAAAAAATCAATGACGTAATCAAGCGAGCCGCCATCAAAATTGGGCGTGTATTCGCTGACCTTCGCCCGCCGCGCCAGCGAGCCGTCAATGCCGTCAACAAACAGCGCAATGCCCAGCCACATGAAGGCTTTGACCGGATCATTGTTCAGCACTTCCACAAGCGCCAGGAAGCCTGCGACGATTCCGCATGTGGTAAAGACATGCACCGCCCAGGCGATGCCCTTCTTCACTTCCAGGTCAATGTTTGGCTTTTTGATTATCCGCTTGGCCACGAGACAGCTTCTCCCCTGCAATTCAAACTATAGGGGGGCGTCAAGGGCGGGGCAAGGAGCCTATGCGGACTTCGTGTATTGCCAGACAAAGGCTGGCGGCACATTGTTCAATACGCCACCGACACATTCTCCGGCCAGCCCCGCTTCCGCCGCAACCTCTTTCGGCACGGGCGAGGCTTTGAAATAACTGAACTGGACAAAAATACCGCCGGGTTCAAGCACCGCCGCCACCGCCATGGCGATTTGCCGGCACTCCGCCGGCTTCATGCTGCGCAGGGGGATGCCGGAAATAATTTTTTTCACCGAAGTCTGCCCCAGCGTTTGCAGAAGCTGCGGCAGTTCCTGTGCCGCACCCTTGACAATGCGCAGGTGTGGAAATTCACGTTTCAGGAATTTTACAAACTCCCTGTTGAACTCCACCAAAATCAGGTTGGCAGGTTGAACGCCTTGCGCCAGGAGTTCGCGCGTGAACACGCCCGTTCCCGGTCCCAGCTCCACAATCGTTTCTGACGGCTCAGGAGCAATTCTCGAAACCATGAGTTTCGCCAATTGGCGCCCGCTCGGCGCTACGCCGCCCGTGCCGAAGGGGTTGCGCAGGTATTGCTTCAGGAAAAAAAGTTTTGAACGCCTGTTTGCCTTGCTGGACGTTTTCAGATTCGCATTCATCAGATGACATTACACTGGTCCGCGGCAGATGCAATAAAGCCGCCGCCCAGAACCCGTGCGCCGGGGCCCTGCCCGTCATAGAGCACGCAAGCCTGGCCCGGCGAGACGCCATACTCGCCCTCGGCGATTGTGACGATTGAACCATCGGGCCCCTTCCGCAAGGCCGCCTCGACCGCCGGGCGCGTTGACCTGATCTTTGCAAAAACCGGCTGGGCTTTTTCGTTCAGCGCCTTCTGTCCCAGCCAGTTGAGATTGGCCAAGCGGATGTCGTTTTGCCTCAGGGCTTCCCGCGGGCCAACCACCACTTGCTTTGCCGCGGCATCGACCTTCACCACATAGAGCGGCTCCGCCTCCGCGATGCCAAGGCCGCGCCGCTGTCCTATCGTATAATGGATGATGCCGTCATGGCGGCCAAGCACCCGCCCATCCAGGTGCAGAATGTCTCCGGGCTCCGCTGCATCGGGCCGCAGCCGCAAGATCACCTCGGCATAGCGCCCCTGCGGCACGAAGCAAATGTCCTGGCTGTCCGGCTTGTCCGCCACCACCAGCCCGAGTTCAGTCGCAATGCGCCGTGTTTCAGCCTTGGGCAAGCGCCCCGAGGGGGAAGCGCAGAAAATCAACCTGCTCCTGCGTTGTGGCGAACAGGAAATAGCTCTGGTCGCGCCCCATGTCGGCGGGGGTGAAAAGATCGCGATGCCGCGAACCATCGCCCCGCGCCCGGCTCTCAATATAATGCCCGGTCACTAGGGCCGCCGCGTCCAGGTCCTTGGCCCGCTGCAGAAGGTCGGCGAATTTAACGGTCTGGTTACACCTCACGCAAGGAATTGGCGTTTCCCCGGCCAGATAGCCCGCAACGAAATCATTTATGACCGCATCCTTAAACCGGCTTTCAAAATCGAGCACATAGTGGGGAATATCGAAGGCCGCCGCCACCCGCCGGGCATCATGAATATCCTGGCCGGCGCAGCAGGCCCCTTTCCGGCGCAGCGCCTCCCCATGGTCATAGAGCTGCAAGGTGATGCCAACCACATCATAACCCGCAACCTTCAGCATGGCGGCAACCACTGAAGAGTCGACCCCGCCCGACATGGCCACCACAACCCGGTGCTCCCCGGGGTTTCCCCCAAGGCCCATGGCCGCATGAACGGCTTCGAGAACGGCATTATCGAGCTGCATCGGGCCTAGATGGGCGCAAATTCCTCAAAACGCAATAATCCCTGCAAATCTGTCCTGAATTGAAGCACTTGCAGCCCGGAATTTGCGATTTATTCATAAGCGTTTAGCTCATTCTTAAGCGACCTGTCATAGCTTGGCATCTCTTGAGTACCTGCGTTTTAGGTTTGTGAGTTTCAGTATGAACGGTCAGTTGCGTCCACGGGTTAATTACGTCATCGGCCCCGATGGCAGCCCCTTAACAATCACCGATCTGCCGGCTCCCGGCAGCCATCGCTGGGTCATTCGCCGCAAGGCGGAAGTGGTAGCGGCTGTGCGCGGTGGCTTGCTGAGTTTGGAAGAGGCCTGTGACCGCTACGTTCTTACCGTTGAGGAATATCTGGGCTGGCAGAGGTCGATTGACCGCCATGGCTTGGCCGGCCTTCGCACCACAAAGATTCAGAAATACCGCCAATAGGTCTGTTGCGTGATGAGTAACCGGGCCGGAAACGAAAGTTTCCGGCCCTTTTCATTCTGGGGACCACACGCCATAGTGCCCGTCAATTTTGCCTTCAAGAAAGCGTGTTGATGCACCTCCCGGATTTTCTCGTCGGTGCCTTTGTCTATCTCGCCGCCGCCGTGGTTGCCGCTCCCATTGCCGCACGCCTTGGTCTCGGTTCCGTACTGGGCTATCTCGTCGCGGGCATCCTTATTGGCCCCGCCGTTCTTGGCCTCGTCGGCAGCGAGGGTCAGGACGTGCTGCATTTCGCCGAATTCGGCGTCATCATGATGTTGTTCATTGTTGGCCTTGAACTGCAGCCATCAAAACTTTGGTCGCTGCGCAAACCCATTCTCGGATTAGGCGGACTGCAGGTCCTGGGCACCTCCGCATCGATAGCGCTTGCCGCCTATTTCATCGGCCTGGATTGGAAAGCGGCGGTTGCCGCAGGCCTCATTCTCGCCATGTCGTCCACCGCAATCGTCATCCAAAGCCTGAACGAGCGCGGCCTGCTCAAGACCTCCGCCGGCCAATCCTCGTTCTCGGTTCTGCTGTTCCAGGATATCGCCATCATCCCCATGCTGGCGCTTTTGCCTTTGCTGGCGGTTCAGCAAGCGGCAGCCCATGAAACGACCAGCCTCATCGCCGGGCTACCCGCCTGGGCCCAAACCCTCAGCGTGCTCGCTGCCGTTGCGGCAATTGTGCTGGCCGGCCGCTATCTCATGCGGCCGCTGTTCCGCTTTGTCGCCCAATCCGGCATCCGTGAAATTTTTGTGGCCTTTGCCCTTCTGATCGTCGTCGGCATCACCCTGATGATGCAGTTCGTGGGCCTCTCAGCCGCCCTCGGCACCTTTCTCGCGGGCGTGGTCCTGGCCGAAAGCGAATACCGCCATGAACTCGAAATGGATCTCGATCCCTTCAAGGGCCTCTTGCTGGCGGTCTTCTTCATGGCGGTGGGCGCCGGTATCGATTTCAACCTGCTCATGGCCAATCCCTTGCGCATTCTCGGCCTTGTCCTGGGCTTTGTCATTCTCAAGCTCGTGGTCCTCTATGTCATTGCCCGCGTCTACCGCATGAAAGGCGCCGACAGTGCCCACTTTGCCTTCTCGCTGGCGCAAGGCGGCGAGTTCGCCTTTGTGCTGATTTCATTCTGCCTCGGCCTTGGCCTTCTGCTTGCCGCTCAGGCCGCCGTGCTCGTGGCGATTGTCGCAATTTCCATGGCCCTGGCGCCGCTCCTCTTCATCGCCAATGAAAATTTTATCCAACCGCTCTTTGCGCGCGGCGGGCAGATCCGGGATGCCGACGTCATTGATGAAACCGCCAGGGTGATCATCGCCGGCCACGGCCGTTTCGGCATGACCGTCGGCCGCATGCTGCAAGGCAAGGGCTACAAGGCGGTGGTGCTCGACCACGACGCGGAACAGATTGATGCGCTGCGCCGGTTTGGCTTCAAGCTGTTCTATGGCGACGCCTCACGGGTGGACCTGCTGGAGGCCGCGGGGGCGCGCACCGCGGAAGTACTTGTCATAGCCGTTGATGAGCGCGAAAAAATTTCCGAAATTATCGCCACCGCCAGGAAGCATTTTCCCAATTTGCGGATCTTCGCCCGGGCCTTTGACCGGGTCCACGCCTACGAGATCCTCAATGCCGGCGTCGACGACGTCTACCGCGAAGTTTTCTCGGCATCGCTGGACATGGGTGAACAGGTGCTGATCGCCCTGGGACAAGACCCGCTTGAGGCCCACCGCGCCGCCAAGGCCTTCAAGAATTTTGATGAGAATATTATGCGCGAGCAAGCCCGCCATGCCGGCGACAATGAAAAGATGGTCGATATCGTCCGCAATAGCCGCGCCGAGCTTTCACGTGTGCTGGCCGGCGACCGAGCCGTCTCGCCATTAAGCGGTGACCGGGGGCCGGCAGACAACGATGGCAAAAGCTAGCATGCCATGAAAATATCAACATCATTCAGGCAGCTCTGGCTTGGCCATTTGCCGTTGCATGAGGCCTTCTGGCGCTATGCCATTACCTACGACCTGGTGCTGAACATTGCCGCCACGCTCGGAGCCCTTGCCTTCATACTGGCGGAAGCGCCCATCGCCAATGCGGCTGTGGTGCATTTCCTGCCCCTGCCCTACTCCCTTTTTGCGGCAACCGGTGCCTGGCGCAGTGCCGACAGTTACACCGGCAGTTCCATTCACGCCGCGGCCGCTAAACTCGCGCTGATCGCATGGATCGGCTTTTGGCTCGTATTCTAGTCTGCTTGCCGCCCCGCAAAACCTGCGATAAGGATTGCCCGCCATGCCCCAATCCCTCCACGACATCAAGATTGATCCGCGCAATGCGGATATCCTCATTTCCATCAACGGAACGCTTTATCCCCGCGACAAGGCTATGGTCTCGGTATTCGACTCCGGCTTCATCCTCGGCGATGGCGTGTGGGAAGGGCTGCGCCTGGTCGATGGTGGCGTGCCGTTTCTCCACGCCCACGTGGAGCGGCTCTATGAAGGAGCCAAGGCCATTTTCATGGAGGTGGGCATAACACCGGAAGAACTGGTGAAGCGCCTGTTCGCCTGCATCGATGCAAACAAGATGCATGATGGCGTGCACGTCCGCCTGATGGTGACGCGCGGCGTCAAGGCGACGCCCTATCAGGATCCGCGCGCGACGATCTCACCGGCGACAATCGTCATCATCCCCGAATACAAGGCGCCAAGCCCGGAAAAATTCGCGCGCGGCATGACCCTGCACACGGTGAATGTGCGGCGCGGTGCTCCCGATGTCCAGGATCAGAAACTCAACTCGCATTCAAAACTCAACTGCATCACCGCCTGTGTGCAGGCCATGAACGCCGGAGCAGACGAGGCGCTCATGCTCGATCCCCTTGGTTTTGTCGCCACCTGCAACTCCACCCACTTCTTCATCGTGCGGCGCGGCGAAGTCTGGACCTCCTCCGGGCAATATTGCATTCCCGGCATCACCCGAGGCAACATGATCCGCCTCTGCAAGGACAATGGCATCCCCGTTTTCGAAAAGCAGTTCTCGCTCTACGATGTCTATGGCGCCGAAGAAGCCTTTGTCACTGGAACCTTCGCGGGGCTGGCTCCGGTGCGCGAGATTGATGGCCGCCCCGTGAGGCATCCCATGTCAACCGCGGAGTGGAAGGGTGCTGGCCCCATTTCGCAGAATCTCTCGCGCCTCTATAAAGCGCTTTGCATCAGCGAAAAAACCCGCAGCCTCTGATGGTGCTGGAATTCCTGGCGGCCTCCCTGCTCATCGAACTCACCCCCGGTCCAAACATGGCCTGGCTGGCCCTGCTCGGCGCCTCGCGCGGACGCGCTGGCGGCGCTTGCCGCCGTTGCCGGTGTTGCCTTGGGTTTGAGCATAGCGGGAACGGCGGCGGCCCTGGGCGTTTCCACCCTGATCGGCACAACTCCGTGGCTGTTCCAAGCTCTGCGCTGGGCCGGATCGCTTTATCTGCTCTACCTCGCCTGGGATTCCTGGCGCGATTCGACGTCGCCGAAGGAAACGCAATTTGACGGAACGCCTCTGCGCTATTTCGGCCAAGGACTTTTGAGCAATATGCTCAATCCCAAGGCCTATCTGGTCTTTGCCGCAGTCCTCCCGCAATTCGTTGATCCGGCACAGCCCTTGCTCGCCCAACTCATCACGCTCACGGCCCTCTATGTCGGCGTCGCAACCGCTGTCCATGCGGCCATTGCCCTGCTGGCCGCAAGCTTTACAAGATTTTTCGCCGATCCCGTCTGGTCCAGGCGGCTAGGCCGCATATTTGCCGTGCTCCTCGCCGCAGTTGCTGTCTGGTTCTTTTTTGCAACGGAATTGAAATCATGAGTGTCACCATCGCCATGTGGTCCGGCCCGCGCAATATTTCGACCGCGATGATGTATTCTTTTGGCAACCGCGCCGATTGCGCGGTCTGGGATGAACCCTTCTATGCCTTTTCGCTGGTCAATCACGGCAATGACCATCCCATGCGCGACGAAATCATCGCGGCCAATGAAAGCGATTGGCAGGCTCTTGTTGCGAAATGCACCAGGCCTTCGGCAAAGCCCGTATTCTACCAGAAGCATATGACCCACCACATGCTGCCGGGGTTTAACCGCAGCTGGATCCACGGCGTGACCAATGCTTTCCTCATCCGCGCGCCCGAACAGGTGCTCGCCAGCTACACCAAAAAATGGGCGGCCGTTTCACTCCGCGATATCGGATTTGTCGAGCAGGCGGAAATTTTTGATGCCGTGGCGCAAAAGCGGGGAAGCGCCCCGCCCGTCATCGATGCCGACGATGTGCTGAAGAATCCGCGCGGAGTGCTCACCGCGCTTTGCGAGGCGTGTGGAATTCCGTTTGATGAAGCCATGTTGAAATGGCCCAAGGGGCCAAAAATCTTCGATGGCGTCTGGGCCCCCCATTGGTACAACACCGTGTGGGAGTCCACGGGCTTTGCGGCGCCCGCGGAAAAACCCTTTGCACTGCCCTCGCACCTGGCGAAAATCGCCGACGAAGCGCGCGGGCCTTACCTGCGCTTGAAGGCATGCAGCATAAAGGGCTGAGACGGATTGCTTCCCGGCTTCTCACAATTCGAGCGCTTGACGCGGGGCATCTCCGCAAAAAAATGGCCGCGTCGAGCACGGCCATGATGAGAGGGAGGCGGAGTAAGGCTAGTGGGCGTGGGCCACTACCAGGCCGGCGGAGCCGGCGGCTGGCGACGATGCGCCGCTCTCTTTTTCGACCAGCATTTCGACTTTGCGCAATTCGACTTCCTCGTCTCCGAGCTGGGCCAGGACTGCGGCTTTCTGGTCCTTAAGGTCGGAAATTGATTTCAGAAGATTGTCGCGCCGTCCGCGCGTGGCCTTGGCGGCCATCGAATAGTTCACGTTGGCCGGATCGGTGACGCCGTTGCGGCTTTCTTCAAACCGGACATGCGAGTCGAGTTCGTCATATTTCCTGGTAAGGTCCTGGATCATCCCATCGATGTCGGCGGCCTGACGACGGCGATCCTCGGTACGGAAGCGGTGCAGGCGCAGAAGGGTCTCACGTGAACGCATGGAAGTCCTCACAAACTCAAAACAAACTGGGCCTAAAACGCAGCCCCTAGGCACGATTCGCCGAATCAACTAACCAGAAGATTCGCGTGCTTCACCCAACATCATGAACGGGTAAGCTTAAGGCTGGGTAAACTGCGCGGGTGCTGTAATTAAAACTCTCTCGTGGCCCGTCAATTTAAGATGCGGAAGCTACATGTGGTATGCTTTGCGCGTCGAAGCACTAGATATAGCATAAAATAAGTAAAAGTGTCCCGCTCAGAGATTAGGTTTTGTTAACCTTTCTAAGCTT
Source organism: uncultured Alphaproteobacteria bacterium (assembly GCA_963773295.1). Classification (GTDB taxonomy): domain Bacteria; phylum Pseudomonadota; class Alphaproteobacteria; order Rhizobiales; family Aestuariivirgaceae; genus Aestuariivirga. Next base: position 16,759 of record CAVZAJ010000007.1, on the reverse strand, counting down.
ATCTTAACATTCAGAGTTAATGGATAGTTGCGCGTTTAAGGCCGGTTGCCTTGCCAGACTGCGCGGCTGAAAAGGCTCCACCAGGGAGCCGCATAAAAGGGGTTTCGAGATGAGAGTACTGCTGATCGAGGACGACACCGCAACGGCCCAAAGCATTGAGCTGATGCTGAAGTCCGAAGGCTTCAACGTTTACACCACCGATCTCGGTGAGGAAGGCGTGGACCTCGGCAAGCTCTATGACTACGACATCATATTGCTCGATCTCAACCTGCCCGACATGTCGGGCTATGAAGTGTTGAAATCGCTCCGCGTGTCGAAAGTCGGCACGCCCATTCTCATTCTCTCCGGTCTTGCCGGCATTGAAGACAAGGTCAAGGGCCTGGGCTTCGGCGCCGATGACTACATGACCAAGCCATTCCACAAGGACGAGCTCGTCGCCCGCATCCACGCGGTGGTGCGCCGCTCCAAGGGCCATGCCCAATCGGTTATCCTCACCGGCGAATTGCTGGTGAACCTCGACACCAAAACCGTCGAAGTGGGTGGCCAGCGCGTCCACCTCACGGGCAAGGAATACCAGATGCTCGAGCTGCTCTCGCTGCGCAAGGGCACGACGCTCACCAAGGAAATGTTCCTCAACCACCTCTACGGCGGCATGGACGAGCCCGAACTGAAAATCATCGACGTGTTTATCTGCAAGCTGCGCAAGAAACTGGCAACCGCCGCGGAAGGCAAGAACTTCATTGAAACCGTCTGGGGCCGCGGTTACGTCCTGCGCGAAGGCGCGCCGCCCATGTCCGGCCAGGAAGACTTCCGCGAAACCGCCTAAACGCTCCCTTCAAAGCGGTCATTGAGATAGCGCGTGACATCGTCTGTCGCGCGCTTTGACGTGAAAAATCGCTTCCACATCTGCTGTTCATGCCGGAAAAGGCCGAGCCCCCACGCGCAAAACGCTACGCGGTGCACTGTTTCAGCTATGAACGGTTTAAAGTCAGGCTCATCGGCATTGGCTTTCGCATAATCCGGTTCCCACGGTAAAACGCCTCGCTGCAGCGATCTAGGCGGCCTGGGCCTGCACCAGCACATCATCGCCGCTCATGGCCATGGTCAATTTGAGGCCGGCAGAAGCCGCCAGCTGTTTTGAATAATAGGGCTGCACCAACCGCGCATCGAGCAGGGAGAGATCGGCGGTTCCCGCCAGGACTTCGGCAAGCGGTTCTGAAATCTTGGCCCGTTCGCCCGCAGCCCGCACCGTAAGCGTATCGCCCTCGGTTGCCACCGTCACAACCCCGCCGCGCGGAATTCCGGCAATGGCCAGAAGCAGCATGTTGAGCAGCAGCTTCACCTGTTGCTTGGGGCGGTTCTCGCGCGGCGCCTGCCAGTCCAGTTTGACTTTTTCATCGCCCACAAAGCCGCGCGCCACCTCGCCCGCCTCGCTCAAGTCAATCAGCGCCCCCGCCGTTCCCGCCGCGCCGAAGGCAATGCGGCAGAATTTCAGCTTGGCGCCCGCCGTCCTGGCCGATGAGCGGATCATGTCCAGGGCGGTGGCCTTGGTTTCTTCGTCCATTTCCGGATCGTCGAACAGTTCGAGGCCGTTGGCAATGGCGCCAACCGGTGAAATCACGTCATGGCAGACGCGGCTGCACAGAAGGGCCGCGAGATCGAGATCGGAAATGCGTGACGCGTCTGACATGGGGGCCCCATAAAAAGTGATTCGTGGAGGTTTCTTTTAGCAAAGCCCCGTGAAAATTTCTGCATTGACGATCACACCCCGGCACGCCCATAGAGACGCCTCGAAAACACCCGGAATCCCCATGACCCTAGCCCCCGCGAGCCTGACGAAATCATTGGTAAACCTTGCCCTTCTGGCGGGGCGCGAAATTATGGCGATCTATGCCACTGATTTCCATGCTCGCGCCAAAAGCGACCTGACGCCGGTGACCGAGGCCGACGAAGCGGCCGAACGCATCATCCTCGAAGGCCTGGCAAGGCTTGATCCGCAGACCCCGGTCATTTCCGAAGAGGCCGCGGCCGCCGGCCGCGTTCCCCAGGTGGGAGCCAGCTTCTATCTCGTGGATCCCCTGGACGGCACCAAGGAATTTGTCTCGCGCAATGGCGAGTTCACGGTGAACATCGCCAGGATCGAAAATGGCGTTCCGGTAATCGGCGTGGTCTATGCCCCAGCCAAAGGGCGCATCTTCTGGGGCGACAGCGCCAAAGGCGCCGCCGAAGGCAGGATCGCCGCCGATGAAACCATCACCTGGAAAAAGCTGCTGGTCCGCCCCTGCCCCGGCGATGGCGCCATTGTGGTGGCAAGCCGCAGCCATCGCGACAGCGCCACCGATGATTACCTCAAGACCGTGAAAGTGGCCAAGCTGGTCTCCGCCGGCTCCTCCCTCAAATTCTGCCTGATCGCGGCGGGCGAAGCCGATCTCTATCCGCGCTTTGGCCGCACCATGGAATGGGATACGGCGGCTGGCCATGCGGTGCTGCTGGCCGCCGGCGGCAAGGTGCTGAACAGCGATGGCCAGCCCCTGTGCTATGGCAAGCGCGACCGCGGTTTTGACAATCCTGGGTTCATCGCCAGCGCCGCATAATTTGCGGTAAATTAACCATCTCGTAAGCCCTCTCCGCTACTTTCAAGAGTGACTGGTCCTGGCCCCGCCGTCGCGGATGGCCCATGCGTGAGGTGGTAAGTAACATGTGCAGCAAATTCCTGAAATCCCTGGGCCTGGCTCTTGTCCTCTGCCTTGCCACCGCCTCATCCACGGCGCTGGCGCAAACCACCGGCAGCATTGCCAAGCCCAAGGCCACCTTTACGACGGAAGAAATTGTCACCAAGGGTCATCAATTCTTCGGCAAGGCCAGCCGCGGCATCAGTGAAGCTATTGAATATCTTTTCCAGAGCCAGGGCGAGCCCACCGCCTATATCGTCGGTGAGGAAGGGTCCGGCGCCGTGATCGGCGGCCTGCGTTTCGGCGAAGGCACGATCTATTACAAGGACGGCACCACCCAGCGCATTTACTGGCAAGGCCCGTCCGTTGGATTTGATTTCGGCGGCAATGGCTCGCGCACCATGGTTCTGGTCTACAATTCTAACTCCCCAAGGGAACTCTACACGCGCTTCATCGGGGTTGAAGGCTCGGCCTACCTCGTCGGCGGCATCGGCGTGAACCTGCAAAAATACCGCAACATCACCCTGGCCCCCATCAGGACCGGCGTTGGCGCGCGCTTCGGCGCCAATGTGGGCTACCTGAAATACTCCAGGAATCCCACCTGGAACCCCTTCTAATTTTTCATTCGCCTCTGCCCTCGTTCCGCACTAAAACCATGCGCTGAATTGGATTTAGTGTTTTTCGAGGACCGCCATGTCTCAATCCGAGACCCTTATGCTGCTCATCCTGGGCTTTGCCGTAGCCGCTTTCCTGGGCCTGATCGGCGGGCGGATCGCCTGGAAGCTGGCCTTTCGCCTGGGTGCCCGCCACACCCAGCGCAACATGCCCTCGACCATGATCGAACTTCAAACCGACCGCGACCGCATGCGCGCCGAACACGCCATGATGGCGAAAAAACTCGAGCTGCGCCTGAGCGACATACGAATGCGGATGGCCGAGCAGACGGCGGAAGTTTCGCGCCATCGCAACCGTTTTGAAATCCTCAAGCAGGATCTCGCCAGGCGCGATGCAGAATTGCTCGAGCGCAACGCCGAAATCGTCACCCTGCGCGATACGGTGAGTGAGCTGGAAACCCAGGTCGAGGAAAGAGACGGCGAGATCCAGGCCTTGAACGAGTCTCTGGTCGAGGTCGAGGAAGTTGAAATTGTCGACGCCAAGGAGGCAACAGGCGAAGCGCCGCCCGTGCCCACCGAAGATCGCTTGAAAAACCGGATCAAGGATCTGGTTAAAATAACCAAGCAAATTTCAAAACAAAAGAAAGGTGCTCCGCTGGAATTGGAGCAGCCGGTGGCGATGGCCGAGAACGAAGTCATCGTGAAGCCCGCCGACAGCAGCACCCTGGAATTCGTGGCGCAATCCGAAGTTCTTGAGGGGAAGATTGTCGACACCGAACGGGCTGCCGAACAACTGCAGGATGAGCTCAAGCGCCTTGATCAGGCCTGGTCAGCGGCGGAGACCGCGCCAGAAGAATCACCTGGGCCTGCTGCCGAAGCGCCCGCGCCGGTCGAAGAAGAAAAACCAAAGAGCGCCATTACCAATGTGATTTCCTTGGCCCAGCGTATCCGGTCGCTGCATAAGGAAGTGAAGAGCTGAGGGCGTTCGCGTTTCCAATAAAAGCTGTCATCCCGGCGCCCGCCGGGATGACAGGTTTCTGAGCAAGCTGGGGTCCATGGGGTTGTTGCACTGAAGGCCCCATGGTCCTAGCGACGTCCGAAACGGCTCCCGGTGGCCCACGGGCCTAAGCCGCGTGGTGTCCTCGGAAGCCAGTCATCACTGGGTAGTCGTGGCAGGCGGCGTAGCGGGTGCCGGGGCCGCAGGTGGTTCCGGGGTAGTCGCTGGAGCGGCGGGCTGTTCCGTCGCCGGAGCAGGAGCCATGGCATCCTGTGGGGCCTGACCTCCAAACCATCCGCTGGCCCATCCAATGATCGCCAGCACGATGACGACAACGACGATGCCGATGACGGTGTTCTTCTTGTCCATGATAACCTCTCTTGCCCAGATGGCGGGCATTTTGATGTTTTGCGTGGGAGTTCGGGCGAATGACTTACAGATGATGTGCTTGGCCCGAGCCCCCTTGGCAGTAAACTCCATAAATGTGTCACGCCCCTGTGGCAAGAAAAAGCTGCAGCGCGAGTTTTGCGCACCCCAAAGCCAGAATGGGGAACCGTTGCAGAGCGCTGAAATGAAATGAATATTCAGAAATTACGAAAAGCTGGTGATCCCTGCGGGAGTCGAACCCGCCTTTACAACGTGAGAGGCTGTCGTCCTAACCGATAGACGAAGGGACCCGGTCACCAGCGGCTTTCCTATATCGGGCCGATGGTGTGAGCGCAAGCGCTAGGGGGACGTGGCCTTGACCCGGAGCAGCACCTTCCGGCTGCTCACCTCGACGATGAAAACTTCCGTGCCTGTGTTGATCGTGAGCTTGTCGCCCGTAAGGATGGCCTCGCGAACCTGGGCGCCGGCAGGCAGGCCAAGTTCCACCAGCCCGGTTCCTGACGGCAGCGCAACACGGTTCTTGATCTTGTAGATAATGCCGCCAATAAGGCCTAGGAACAGCAGCACGAGAGCCGCCCCCATGAAATACACCGCAAATACCAGAAACCGGTTGACCGGCGGGGCCTCGCCCAAATTTGAGTTCTGATCATCCATGACGCCGCAATCCTCCCGAACCCTCAATGCAACCGTCGAAGCCCCGGACCGGCTTGACCGCTTTCTGGCGCTGGCCTTTCCTGAGGTCAGCCGCGCCCGCTTTCAAAGGCTTATCGCGGAAGGCCAAGTCTCTGTCGAGGGTGTTCCCGCAACTGAAACCCGCCACAAGCTGAAGGCCGGCCAGCGCGTGAAAGCGGTTATTCCGCCGGCCTTGGCGGCCGAACCAAGGGCCGAAACCATACCGCTCACCGTGGTTTACGAAGACAAGGACCTGATCATCATCGACAAGCCGGCGGGTCTTGTGGTTCATCCCGGAGCCGGCAACGAGACGGGAACCCTGGTCAACGCCCTTATCGCCCATTGCGGCGACAGCCTCTCCGGCATTGGCGGGGTGAAACGCCCCGGAATCGTACATAGGCTTGATAAGGACACCAGTGGCCTGCTGGCCGTCGCCAAGAATGACGCGGCCCACCAGGGCCTGTCCGAGCAGTTCGCCGCCCACGGGCGCGATGGCAGGCTGGAACGGGCCTACAAGGCGGTCGTCTGGGGCCTCCCCGAACGCAACCGCGGCACGGTTTCGGCCAATATCGCCCGCAGCAGCAGCAACCGCCAGAAAATGGCCGTTTCCAAATCGGCCATGTCGCGCGAAGCCGTCACCCATTACGAAGTTTTGGAGAATTTGGGCAAGCCGCCCTTGGCCAGCCTGCTCCGCTGCGTGCTGGAAACCGGGCGCACCCATCAAATCCGCGTGCACATGACCCATATCGGCCATCCGCTTCTCGGCGACCGGCTCTATGGAGCCAGCTTCAAAGCCTCCCTCGCCACCTTGAGTGAAGCCGCAAGAAATGCCGTTAACACATTGAATAGACAGGCTCTTCATGCCAGCCTGCTGGGTTTTGAGCACCCCCGCACCGGCAAGGCCCTGCGCTTTGAAAGCCCCTTGCCTTCCGACATGGTGCAACTTTTGGCCGCGTTCACGCGTTGATCAAAATAAAGTTAAACGGTAACTTGTTTAGTATCTTATTTTTGTCGCAATCACCCCTATATTGTTGCTGTACCTGATTGGAAAGCTCAGGAAACCGAGGAAGGGAAAGAATTATGGCGCGCACCACATCATTACCGGCGATTGCCTCAGGCGAAGGCGGTCTCAACCGCTACCTGCAGGAGATCCGCCTGTTTCCGATGCTCGCCCCGGAAGAAGAATTCATGCTGGCCAAGCGCTGGAAAGAACACGCCGACAGCAAAGCGGCTGAACGCATGATCACCAGCCATTTGCGCCTCGTGGCCAAGATAGCCATGGGCTACCGCGGCTATGGCCTGCCCATCGGCGAAGTGATCTCGGAAGGCAACGTGGGCCTGATGCAGGCCGTTAAGCGCTTCGAGCCCGACAAGGGCTTCCGGCTGGCCACCTATGCCATGTGGTGGATCAAGGCCTCCATCCAGGAATACGTGTCTGCGCTCGTGGTCGCTTGTGAAAATGGGCACCACCGCCAGCCAGAAGAAGCTGTTCTTCAACCTGCGCAAGATGAAGGGCCAGATTCAGGCCCTTGAAGAAGGCGATTTGAAGCCCGATCAAGTAAAGCTGATTGCCACGCGGCTTGGTGTTGACGAACAGGAAGTCATCAACATGAACCGCAGGCTTGGCGGCGATGCCTCGCTCAACGCCCATGTCAGCGCCGACGCCGAAGGCGAATGGCAGGATTGGCTGGTTGATGACGGCGACAGCCAGGAAGACATTCTGGCCGACAATGAAGAAGCCACCATGCGCAAGGAAATGCTGGCCAAGGCCATGGACAAGCTGACGGACCGTGAGCGCCGGGTGTTCGAAGCCCGCAAACTGCAGGACGACCCGATGACGCTTGAAGACCTCTCGAAGGAATTCGACGTCTCGCGTGAGCGCATTCGGCAGATTGAAGTGCGGGCTTTCGAAAAGGTCCAGAAAGCCGTCAAAAACGCGGCCCAAAAGGCTCTTGCGCCGAAAGCCGCGCCGACGGCGGCGCTCAGCTACTGACCTGAACCTTCAGTAGAGCCCACTGCCGCCCAAAACTTTTACGCCCTCCGGCAGCGGTGCAAAAAAGATCTGCACAGCCCAGATCCTGTTGCCCCGCTGCACCACCCCGGTGGAAACGAACCTGTAGCCGCCGTTGAGCAAGGTTTTGCGGTGCGGCGGGCTTTCCACCCATTGCTGGAAAAGCCGCCGCGCCTTGCTGGCATCGGCTTCGCCTTTTTGCGTGTCGCGTGCGGCATTCTCGGCCATGCGCGGCATCATCATCACCGAACCTCCTCCCAGGAAAGCCCGCATGCGCGAGTCAAAGTCATGGCCAGAGCTCGACTTGTGGCCCACATAGCCATTGAGCATCATGTCCACGGCCTGCGCGCGGGCCGCATCGCGCATTCTGGGGCTTGCTTGCAGGCTTGCCACGCCTTTGGACTGCCGGTAGGCATTGGCTCGCGCCACGATTTCAGCCTCCAGGTCATCACGGATGCGCGCATCGCCAGGCAGGTTCTTCAATGAGCCGCGGGCTATTTCCAGGTAGGTTTTTGAATGGGCCTGGAAGGCGGTCCCCGGGAGTAAAAACAGGCTCATCACAAGCCAGGTCGTGGCGTACTTACATAGGGTTGCAATTATCCCCCGGAGCCAAAAGGTTCCCGCATTGCGGGTAAAATAATCCATACGGCCCTCAGCCAAACCCAGAAATTTTACACATTATTTCATTCTTCCTAACCATTATGGCCCGAACCGAAGCCTGGGCCAATTGTCATAAATGAATCATTCCGACCCCTTGGAGCACGCCCCGGGCGTGCAAGAAACGAGCTCCCTGCGCAAGCATTTGCAGCAGCTTTCGAGCTATGACCAGGATACGGGCCTCCCGAATCATGAAGCCTTGCTAAATGACATCAATGCCGAAATCACCAAGGCTGGCCCCCAGCCGCTGGGTGCAACGTTCATTGAAATCAGGATCAAGGGCCTTTCCAGAATAGGCGAGGCCTATGGCCGCAAAACCATTGGTTCGGTGATCCGCCAATTGGCCGAACGGCTTGAACGCGCCCCTGTCAAGAACCGCATCATTGGCCGGATAGACCACAAGAGCTTCGGGGTCTTTCTTTACGATGTCAGCGATCCGGTGCTCGCCCTGCAAACCGCCAAGCAACTGGTCGCCCTGTGCTCCAGGCCCGTCCCCTGGGGCGATCGCCTGCTGAACATCGAGGCCATCGCCGGCGTTGTCTTGACCAATGACACGGTTCAGGATGGCGCAACCCTGCTGCATCACGCCGGGCTTGCCCTGCGCGCCGCGTCCGAAAATGGCAGCCCCGGATATGCGTTCTTTGATCCGGCGGAAGCCCACGCCGCAAAGCGCCGCAACGACCTCGTTGCCATCGTCGCCCAGGCAGTTGAGCAGAACCACTTTGAGATGGTGTATCAGCCTTTCTTTGCCTTCAATTCCGGCAAGCTGGTGGGTTTCGAAGCCCTGATGCGCTTGAAGCATCCCGAGCTGGGCAATATCGCGCCCAGCGAATTTATCCCCATCGCCGAAGAAACCGGCCTTATCTCAAGGCTTGGCGCCTGGTGCATTGAAGATGTCTGCCGCACGGCGGCTCAGTGGCCTTCGCACCTGGTGGTGGCCGTCAATTTCTCGCCAGCCCAGTTCTACACGGGAACCCTGCTGGCGGAGGTCAACTCCGCCCTCAAGCGCGCCCAGTTTCCCGCCTACCGGCTCGATATCGAAATTACCGAAGGCACCTTCCTGAAGGATCAGGAACTGGTTCTCTCGCAGCTCAACGCCCTGCGCGGCATTGGCTGTTCCATCGCCCTTGATGATTTTGGCACCGGTTATTCAAGCCTCAGCTATCTCTGGCAATTTCCGTTCTCGAAACTCAAGATCGACCGCTCCTTCATTCACGCGCTCGATACCACGCCAAAAGCCCCCAGCATCCTCAAATCCATCGTCGACCTCAGCCGCAACCTCGGCATCGAAGTGACCGCCGAAGGCATTGAGACAGTCGAGCAGATGGTGACCTTGCGCAACTTGAACTGTGATTACCTGCAAGGCTACCTCTGCGGCAGGCCGACAGCCAAAGCGAACCTGGCCGCCCTTATTCTCAAGAATTTTTCCGACACTTTGGGGCAAGAGAATGCCGCGCTTTCAAAGGTAAGAGTTATTCGCTAAGACCCTCGCAGCAAAGAGTGTCCGCATCCCATGCATAAGCTGCCCGCGTTTCAAACCATCAAACATGCCCTGAAGGCAGTTTTTCAGTTCCGCAATGACGGAGCCAGGATCGGCCTGCCCTGGGTTTTGGTGCTCGCCGGAATCAGCCTCATCGACCGCATGTTTTCAACTGCCCCCGATCCCGCAAGCGGTGCCGCAAACATGATTCTGCCGGGCCCCATGGAACTTGTCATCGCAGCTTTCAGCCTGGTGATCTTTTCCTCCATCGCCGTGAACTGGCACCGCTATATCCTGCTCGATGAAATCACTGCATCTGAAAAAATCTTCCGGCTTGACCGGCCCGTTTGGCATTACGCGGGCCGCACCGTGTTGATTATGCTCATAACGCTTGTCCCGGTCCTCATTCTCTCCACCATTTTCCTGAGTGCGCTGCCAAGCTTCAGCGCTCTGCTCGCCATCCCCTTCTTCGTGGCCGGCATATATATCATGCGCATGTCCGTTGCCCTGCCGGCCATCGCCCTTGAGCGCAAGGATTTCGGCATCGCAGCGGCTTTGCAGGTCACCCAGGGCAACAATCTGCAATTTGCCGCGCTTCTGGCGCTGAACGGGCTCATCCTTTTCGCCACGTTTCTGGCGCTTGGCATCGTCCTGTCCATTGTGGGCAGCGCCAATATGGCGGCCGCCAAGGTTCTCGCCGTAGTCCTCAGTGTCCCGGTGAATCTTTTTCTCTCGCTCTTCAGCGTCAGCCTGCTGAGCTCGCTGTACGGTTTCTTCGTCGAACAGCGGAAGTTTTGATCAATCCTCGAATGGATCGCGCATCAGGATTGTATCCTCGCGCTCAGGCGACGTCGAAAGAAGCGCCACGGGGCATTCGATCAGCTCTTCAAGGTACTTCACGTACTTGATGGCCTGCGCCGGCAGCTGGGCCCATGAGCGGGCCCCGGCGGTGGTATCCTTCCAGCCTTCAAAATTTTCATAGATCGGCTCAACCCGTTTTTGTGCCTCTTCCGCCGCGGGAAACCGCTCGATGCGCTTGCCGTCAAGCATGTAGCCCACGCCCACCTTGATTTCCGGCAATCCGTCGAGCACATCGAGCTTTGTCAATGCAATGCCGTGGATGCCCGATGTCTTGATCGCCTGCCGCACCAGCACCGCATCGAACCAGCCGCAGCGCCGCTTGCGCCCCGTGACCGTGCCGAATTCGCGGCCCCTCTGGCCGATATATTCGCCGACCTCGTTTTCCTGTTCCGTCGGAAACGGCCCGGAACCTACGCGCGTGGTATAGGCCTTGGCGATTCCCAAGACATAGCCGATGCTCGAAGGCCCAAGGCCAGAACCCGCCGCCGCCTGCCCGGCAACCGTGTTGGAAGAGGTGACATAGGGGTAAGTGCCATGATCGATATCAAGCAGAACGCCCTGCGCGCCCTCAAACAGGATGCGCTTGCCCTCCCGCTTCACCTCATCAAGCAGTGACCACACGGCATCGGAATAAACCAGGATCTTGGGCGCGATTTCGCTGAGCTGCTTGAACAGGTCCGCCGCCGGAATTTCGGCCTGGCCAAGCCCGCGCCGAAGCGCGTTGTGATGCGCAAGCAGGCGCTCGATCTTGGGCCCAAGGATTGAAAGATCGGCAAGGTCGTTCACCCGGATGGCGCGCCGGCCAACCTTGTCTTCATAGGCCGGGCCAATGCCGCGTCCCGTGGTCCCGATCTTGGCAGCCCCGGCCGCTTCCTCGCGGATGCGGTCGAGTTCGCCATGCAGCGGCAAAATGAGCGTGGCGTTTCCGGCGATGCGCAAGTTCGCGCGGTTCACGGAAATGCCTTGCGATGAAAGTTTCTCGATCTCGGAAATAAGCGCCCAGGGGTCGATGACCACGCCATTGCCGATAACCGAAAGCTTGCCCGGCCGCACAATGCCCGAAGGCAGAAGCGAAAGCTTGTAGGTGACGCCATCTATGACGAGCGTGTGGCCCGCATTGTGGCCGCCCTGGAAACGCACCACCACATCGGCCCGTTCCGACAGCCAGTCCACCAGCTTGCCCTTGCCCTCGTCGCCCCATTGCGCCCCGACCACCGCCACATTGGCCATTCCGAACTCCTGTCAGACATGCGAACGGCCCCGGGGAGATTCTCTCCGGAGCCGTTGCGAGGTCATACACGAAAGTCTGGCCAGAGCAAATGCTACTCCAAATTCATCCCCACCTGCATGTTTTGCGGCCAGGCCACTTTGTAGCCGAACTTGATGGTGTTTTCCGCCTTGCTTTCAAGGTCAAACCGCCAGGCCATGACTCCGCGGCGCTTGTTCAGATCCTTCTCCGTGGGCGGCGTCATTTGGGCCATCGGCTCAACCGTGACCTTCTCATTGGTAGAGAACGGAAGCTGGTCAATGACCGTCACTGGAATGGTCGCGGCATGAAGGTTCTTCACCACAATATCCCAGGCCCGCTCCTCCACATTTGAGGTCGAGATCAGGCCTTCCTCGCCCTTCTTGCGTTTCACCTCGGCGCGCTTCACCTTGATCAGGTCGTCGGCCCCGAAACCAAGCTTGGCTTCCTCATCAGGGCTCAGAAGCGGCAGGGCGCCCTGCCCCATGAACACGCCGTCGCGGTAGAGATTGACCGTTCCCGGCAGCATCGGCGCTTCGCCCTTGATGGTGAAGGCGGCGGTGAGATAGGCCGCAGCATCCAGCTTCGGCACCACCAGTGCATTCAGCGTAGCGTCATAGCCATCCGTCGCAATACGCACCTTCTTGGAGGTGCCGGAGTTATCGACACTCACCCGGCCCTGAATGCCGTAAAGCGCCTGGAAGCCCGCCATCTCAACAATGGCTTGTTTTTGTTCAGCCGGCGCCGGTGCCGCCACATCATCACCCCTCAAATCTTGCAATGCGCCAGCCGTCGCTGGAACATTGAGGTTGAGGGCATTTCGCGCCAGCCCATCGCTTTCCTTCTTCATTTTCTCGGCCAGCGGCTCATAGATCTGTATTTCTTCTTCCCACATGTCCGGGGCCGAGGTTGCTCCAAGTGGCCGCGCCGTTGAAAGCGTCAGCGCCACATTGTCCCAGCTTTCGCCGGTTGACTGCATCACCTCAGCCCGGCGCACCAGTTCAAGCCTGGATTTCTGGTTTTTCTCCGGCGTTGTCAGCCGCGCGTCATAGAAAGGCGCCCAGCCCGCATTGCCCACCCGGTATTTCACCTTGAAGGTGCCATTGGTTTCCGCCGGAGCGGTCAAATGCACCGCCACCTGCATGCGGGCGACCTGCGCGGGAGCAACGCCTGCCAGCCTGTTATGGAGCTCACCCACCTGCTTGTCGATGTCGCGCTGGCGGATTTGCGCCTCGTGAATGGTTTTTGAAATCGCACTTAATTTTGCGCTGACAAGATCAAGCAGCGAGCCGAGCTGAGAGGCATCAACCGCCTTGGATTTTTCATCCGAAGAGGGAACAAGCTGCTTGTCGGCTAGGGAGAGCAACAGCCTTTTCTGGTAATCCGCATCCGACAGCGTCTGGTCCAGGGCCTGGCGTTCATCGCCCAGCGTTTCAATTTCCTTCTCCAGGCTCTTGCGTTCAGCATCCTGGGCCGCGGTTGAAAGATAAACCAGTTTGGAATCAACCGAGCCAATTTCAAGGCCATCACCGCCGGCCCCTTCCACCCGGATCGATTGGGCCTCGAGTTCACCCGGCAGGTCTTCCAGAATGAGGGTTGTCTCCCCGGCCAGGAGCCGGGCTTCCGTCACCCGCGTAACCTCCGCCCCAGAGGGGTAAACCGTGACTGCATCCACATGGGAAAGGGCTTTAAGATCGGCGGCAAAGGCAGGGGAAAGGCAGGTGGTGACAAGAATGAAGGCGGCTAAGCGCAGGCGCATGGGAATTTCCTCCGGTTAAGATGGCGGGAGGAAACGCCCGGTCCAAGGCGAATTCACGACCGGATTGCGTCAAAAAGCCAGCGGCTTGGCCTGCCGCACCTGCGTTAACTTTTGCACTGCCGCCAGAACCGACGGCGGAATGGGCTCATCCAGTTGCACCAGGCAAATCGCATCGCTGCCTTCCGCCAGCCGTCCCAGATGGAAGGACGCGATATTGACGTTGGCGTTGCCAAGCAACGTGCCCAGGGCCCCGATGAAGCCCGGCTTGTCGCGGTTTGTGACATAGAGCATGTGCGGGCCAAAATCCGCCTCAAGCTCAATCCCCTTGATCTGGATGATGCGCGGTTTGCCATCCGAGAACACCGTTCCCGCCACCGAACGCTCCAGGTTTTCGGTATGCACCGTAAGCCGGATATAGGTTTCATAGGCGCCCCGCTGGCTCTGGCGCACCTCGTCGACCTTCATGCCGCGCTCGCGCGCCACAATGGGAGCGGATACCATATTTACCGTGCCAAGCATGGGCTGGAGCACCCCCGCCAGCGCGGCGGAAGTCAGGGCCCGCGTATTCATTTCACCCACATCACCGGCATATTCAATCACCACGCTGGTGATCGGCCCATCGGTCAATTGCCCGGCAAAGCTGCCAAGCCTTTCCGCCAGAACCACGAAGGGCTTCAGACGCGGCGCTTCGTCGGCGGAAATTGACGGCATGTTGAGCGCATTGGTAACCGCCCCGGAAATCAGATAGTCGGCCATCTGCTCAGCCACCTGAAGGGCCACATTTTCCTGCGCCTCTCCCGTCGAGGCCCCGAGGTGCGGCGTCACAACGACATTTTCATGGCCGAACAGTTTGTGTGCAACGGCAGGTTCCGTTTCAAAAACATCCAGTGCCGCTCCTGCCACTTTTCCGGATTCAATCGCGTCATAAAGCGCATCCTCGACAATCAAACCGCCGCGGGCGCAATTGATGATACGCACGCCCTTCTTGCATTTCGCCAACGCCGCCGCGTCAATGACATGGCGCGTCTTGTCGGTGAGCGGCGTATGCAGCGTGATGAAATCCGAGCGCTTGAAAATATCGTCCAGCTCCACTTTCTCCACCCCGATGGCAATGGCGCGCTCCGGCGACAGGAAGGGGTCAAAGGCAATGACCTTCATCTTCAGGCCAATGGCCCGGTCCGCCACGATGGAGCCGATATTGCCGCAGCCGATAATGCCGAGCGTCTTGTTGAAAAGCTCAACCCCCATGAAGCGGTTCTTCTCCCACTTGCCCGCATGGGTCGAAGCATTGGCCTCGGGGATCTGCCGCGCCAGCGCCATCATCATGGAGAGTGCATGTTCCGCCGTAGTGACCGCGTTTCCAAAGGGTGTGTTCATCACCACGATGCCGCGTGCCGAAGCCGCCGGAATATCCACATTATCCACCCCGATGCCCGCCCTCCCGATCACTTTCAAATTCCTGGCGGCTTCCAAAATCTTTGGCGTGACTTTTGTGGCGGAGCGGATGGCAAGCCCGTCATAAAGCGGGATTGCCGCCAGCAGCGCCTCCTTGTCCTTGCCCAAGTCCGGCATGTAGTCCACGTCAATGCCGCGGTCCCTGAAAATCTGAACCGCGGTTTCTGACAGTTTGTCGGAAACGAGAACCCGTGGAGCCATGAGGCTTCTCCTGAATGAAATGAATTATGCCGTGGCCGTTGCGTAGGCCCAGTCGAGCCAGGGCAAGAGCGCCTTGAGATCGGAGGTTTCAACCGTGGCCCCGCACCAGATGCGAAGGCCCGGCGGCGCGTCCCGGTAGCCGCCGATGTCAAAGGCAACGCCTTCCGCCTCCAGCAGCTTCGCCATTTTCTTTGGCACCGCCTCATCGCCCGCCAGCGAAAAACAGACCGATGTATTGGACCGCGTCTCGGGCCGCCGGGAAAGGTTTTTCGCAAACGGCGAAGCCGCGATCCAGCCCTCAAGCACCGCCGCATTGGCATCGGCCCTTGCCTGCAGGGCTTTCAGGCCGCCCAGGCCTTTCGCCCATTTCAGCGCCACCAGATAGTCTTCAACGCAGAGCATGGAGGGCGTGTTGATGGTTTCGCCTTCAAAGATTCCGGCGTTCAATTTCCCGCCCGAGGTCATGCGGAAGATTTTCGGCAGGGGCCATGGCGGCACATAGGTCTCAAGCCGTTCCACCGCACGGGGCGAAAGGATGATAACCCCGTGGGCTCCCTCCCCGCCCAGAACCTTCTGCCACGAGAAGGTCACCACATCGAGCTTGGAAAAATCCATGTCCTGCGCGAAGGCGGCTGACGTCGCATCGCAAATCGTCAATCCCTCCCGGTCGGCCGGAATCCACTCCGCATTGGGAACCCGCACCCCGGATGTCGTGCCGTTCCAGGTGAAGACCACGTCATTGGAGAAATTGACTTTCTTCAGATCTGGCAGTTCGCCGTAGGGCGCAATATGCTTGGTAACCTCCTTGAGCTTCAACTGCTTGAGGACATCGCTCACCCAGCCTTCGCCAAAGCTTTCCCAGGCCAGGATATCGACACCGCGCGCCCCCAATAGCGACCACAGCGCCATCTCAACCGCCCCCGTGTCCGACGCCGGGACAATGCCTATGCGATGCGCCGCTGGAACCTCAAGCACCTCGCGGGTGAGCGTGACGGCTTCCTTGAGGCGCGCTTTGCCTTCGCTGGAACGGTGCGAACGGCCTATCAATGCAGTCTTGAGGTGATCCGGCGTCCAGCCCGGAATCTTGGCGCAGGGGCCGGACGAAAAATGCGGGTTTGCCGGCCGCAATGCCGGTTTAGCTGTCGTCATGTTTATCTCCATCCTTGCAGATGGACTGGCCCTCGTTGGGGAGGGTTAGCCCGGCACGCTTATGCGGCAGCAATGCCTGGAGGTCAACTGCGGCTCTTTTACAAGGGAAAACGGCGGCAGATTGCTCTGCCGCCGCTTGCTGTAGTGATCACGCGCGATTGCGGATCAGAAGTTGAAGCGTACGCCCGCGGAAACCACGTGCTCCTGCGGATCCGAGCCCGAGATCATGATATCGCGGAATTTGTAGCCGACATCGAGGTCGATATTGTCGGTGAGGCCCATGGAAACGCCGGCGGCAAGGCCATAGGCAATGCCGCTGTCGTTGCCCGGCGCATCATCCACCCAGCCATAGCCAAGCCCGGCGCCGACGTAGGGGGTGAAAGCCGAATCATTGGCCCAGTCAAAATAGAGATTGCCCAAAACCGTCGTGGTGCTCATGTCGGCGCCGGGAGCAACGTTGTAGTCACCGGCCCAGTCAGCCGTCACGTCAGCGCGGAAATTTTCGTTGAACTGATAGCCCACGCCGCCACTCACGTTAAGCGCGCTGTCGTCATCACCGCCGCTCCACTCCAGGAACGACCAGCCGAGATCGCCGCGA